>NZ_RZUF01000001.1 GCF_004005375.1 Rheinheimera sediminis
AGGTCAGCTCCAGTTTCTGCTCGCCAATCCACTCTACATCTATGACTTTTAACATACACTACCCATATCCTCTAACTTGCCGGGGTCGGAACACGGACTGATTTTTTGTAAAATGCTTTGATTAAAGCTGCTAACGGTTACCGTAATTTCTAACTATCGAGTTCAATCCTGAAAGAATCCTTTGCCATTCTATCAACTTCATTTTTAAGATGGGCGGGAAGATTACTAATGAAGCTTATTGCTGGGCCTGCATGAAAATATCTAGGGGCTAAAGAAAGCGTCTGCGCAAAAATAAGATGTTTTGCAATTCGATACCAACCATCGGAAAATAAATCCTCTGCTTCGGTTAATTCGGACAATCTCGCATAATTTTTATCAATTCTCATAGCTAGCAACTTTAATCTTGCGACATCATGTAAATATTCAGTAATTATGATGAGATCGATAGCTTCATTTTGGCTAATTTTTTTAACTTGTTCTTCAAGACACAACTCAGTTATTCGGCCTTCCTGCATATGTCTAGCTTCTCGTATTGAATTACCAAATATTTCAGCAATCGAAATGTACGATGAGGGACCTGCCGCAATTTCTGAAGTTATGGTTGTGTCTAAACCCTCTAAAATCAGTTCCATTGACGCCGTAAATCTTTGATATTCCGGTATGGCTAGTGATAAATAACGATCATTTTTTGCATTTGACGTAAACTCTCTTTGGGTATCAGACTGAATACCGATGGTGTAGAGCAGTGCGATAAATGAAGCAAAAGCCAATATAGGATTTAGCATACCACCAAAATAATCCCCCATCTGGCCCCACTGTTCAGGGTCTGAACTAAAGTCTCTAGTCCCGAATGTGTCCAAATAAAGCACTATCACTGAAAAAACAACCACTCCGAGTAATGCTATGAGAACGGGTTGCGCATAAGGCTTTAATTTAATGAGGTAGCTCGAACTATCACTTTTTAGAGACATCGCAATAACAATCACTACTACAACGATAAAAATGATCGACATTAACAATTCAAACCATACCGTACGAAAAGAATAAAAAATATCTGCCATGAGTCCTCTGTGAATGTAAATGGAATCCAGTGTCAGGTGTTGCCCCTTGCCAACAACGACTAACTTATCGCCTGAACTGGCAAAGCTCTTTCACAACGGCTTGAGTTTCTTCAGAAAATAACTCCATCTGTTTATCAGTCAATACGCCGTTATGCTTAAGCGCGGCAATTTTGAAGAAGGCGCTATTGCGTGACAGTCCATCGAACATGTCGGCTATGGCCTTATCTTCTTCTTTGATCAAAGTGTAAAGTTCAAGGTAAGTTTTATGCTGCTGCCCTGCTCTATCAGCTGAAAGCTTTTCAATACGCTGGAAAATTTGTTCACAAGCGACGTTGAGTAATTCATCTTTTAAATCTCTGATCCTTTTCCAGTCTCGTTCGGGTATGGATTTCATTTGATGAGCTCCGGGATGCAATAAGGCAAGAGCAGAGAAACTTTAACCAAAGCCTTAGTTCTGTTCGATTGGTTTGTTGTACCAAATTAACGCTGATGTACCAGTATTTCAACATGTTTTTAAGGCAAATGATCAGATTATTTCTCAACGATAAAGCTTAAAGACATTGCTCAATTGGCCTGTTTTATATTACAGGAGTAGCCATCCAAACTTCGTTGTGTTTTTTTGTAGCTCTCTGAATTACGACAAATCCCATGTTTTCATATGAAGGTTGTAAGCGATCATGAGCCAGCTGCAAAGCGATGAGCTCTAAGTTAACAATGGATGAAATTTTGCGGGCTAAAAGAATAATTTCGGCAACAATAAGTTCAGAGGCTTTGAATTGAGATTGCTCATAATACTGACCGCGAAAATCAGGTAAAACATAAAGGTATTCAATTACCATCCAGCTTGTTCTGTTGTCCGGCTTTGAAATAGATAAGCTGAAAATTCCTATGAGGTTTTGTGTATCCAGAGCTTTAGCGTAATAAAGAGTGGTTTCTTTACTCTCGGCCTGTTGAAAACAAGCCCTAAGCCAATTGCGTTCATATTCCGACTGAGGCGACAGCCTGCGAACCTCTTTCTTCACCACACTTGGTAAACGAAACGACCTGGAAACATCCTGTTTCTCGAAGACTATCATAAAATACTACTGGGTTTTGCCTTGCGCCTGGATGTATTTAATAGCATCCAGCAGTCTGTCGGACACTTTTGCGGCCTTTGCCCTTTTAATAGCTGCAGCAGAAAATACAGGCATGGTTTTAATTGGTTTATCTTGCTTAGCTGTTGAAGATTTGCTCATTTGGTCACCTCAAAGGCATAGTAGCACATCATAAATGACATTCAAGCTGGATCTGCGAACAGTCACCTATATGCACAAATAATAAGGGCGGGTATAAAACCCGCCCCTACGGCAACTGGATAATGAGGAGAGATCCCCCAAATTAATTACCAGCCAGTCAGTTCTTTCAGTGCTTTACCGATATCGGCTAAGCTTTTCACGGTTTTCACGCCTGCGTCTTCCAGTGCAGCGAACTTCTCGTCAGCTGTACCTTTACCACCAGAGATGATGGCGCCTGCGTGGCCCATGCGCTTACCAGCTGGTGCAGTTACACCGGCAATGTAAGACACAACTGGCTTAGTCACGTGTTGCTTGATATAAGCAGCAGCTTCTTCTTCAGCTGAACCACCGATTTCACCGATCATGACGATGGCTTCAGTCTGTGGATCGTCCTGGAATAATTTCAGGATGTCGATGAAGTTAGAACCTGGGATTGGGTCACCACCTATACCTACACAAGTAGACTGGCCGAAACCGTAGTCAGTAGTTTGTTTTACTGCTTCATAAGTCAGAGTGCCTGAACGTGAAACAATACCTACTTTACCTGGTAAGTGAATGTGGCCTGGCATGATACCAATTTTACATTCGCCTGGAGTGATCACGCCTGGGCAGTTAGGGCCAATTAAGCGTACGCCTAATTCGTCACAACGTACTTTAGCGTCCAGCATATCCAGTGTAGGAATGCCTTCAGTGATACAAACGATCAGCTTGATGCCACCGTTTGCAGCTTCCAGGATAGAATCTTTACAGAAAGCAGCTGGTACATAGATCACTGATGCTTCTGCACCAGTCGCTTCTACTGCTTCTTTTACTGTATTGAAAACTGGTAAACCTAAGTGAGTTTGACCGCCTTTACCAGGAGTCACACCACCAACCATTTTAGTGCCGTAAGCAATGGCTTGTTCAGAGTGGAAAGTACCCTGAGCACCAGTGAAGCCCTGACAAATTACTTTGGTATCTTTATTAATTAAAACGCTCATGGATTACCCCTTATGCCTTAGCCGCTGCAGCAGCTACAACTTTTTGTGCAGCGCTTGTCAGGTCTGTGTCAGCGATAATGTTCAGGCCGCTTTCACCCAGCACTTTAGCACCCAGTTCAGCGTTGTTACCTTGCAGACGAACTACAACTGGTACTTTAACGCCAACTTCTTTCACTGCGCCGATCACACCTTCAGCAATCATATCGCAACGAACGATACCACCGAAAATGTTGATGAATACGGCTTTCACAGCGTCATCAGACAGGATAATTTTGAAGGCTTCAACTACACGTTCTTTGGTCGCACCGCCGCCAACGTCCAGGAAGTTAGCTGGTTGGCCACCGTGCAATTTCACGATGTCCATAGTACCCATAGCTAAACCGGCACCGTTTACCATACAGCCGATGTCGCCGCCTAAAGCTACGTAGTTCAATTCCCATGAAGCAGCGTGTGCTTCACGTGGATCTTCCTGTGAAGGATCTTGCATAGCTTTTAAATCAGGGTGACGATACAGAGCATTGCCGTCGATCACCAGTTTGGCATCTAAGCAGTGCAGATCGCCAGCAGGAGTGATAACCAGAGGGTTCACTTCCAGCAGAGCTAAATCTTTATCTTTAAACAGTTGAGCCAAACCCATGAAGATTTTCACGAACTGGTTCACTTGCTTGCCTTCCAGACCTAATTTGAATGCTAATTCACGACCCTGGAATGGCTGAGCACCAACCAGTGGATCGATTGCAGCTTTCAGAATCTTTTCCGGAGTTTCGTGGGCAACAGTTTCAATTTCCACGCCGCCTTCAGTAGACGCCATAAACACGATACGACGTGAAGAACGGTCTACTACTGCACCTAAATACAACTCTTTTGCGATGTCAGTACAAGGTTCAACCAGGATACGGCTTACAGGCTGACCTTTTTCGTCTGTCTGATAAGTCACCAGGTTTTTTCCAAGCCATTTTTCAGCGAAAGCGCGGATATCTTCTTTGCTTTTCACCAGCTTCACACCGCCCGCTTTACCGCGACCACCAGCGTGAACCTGAGCCTTGACAACAAACATGTCGCCGCCGATTTTATCTGCAGCTTCTACCGCTTCTTCAACAGTTGCTGCGGCGATGCCTTTCGATACAGGCAAACCATATTGGGCAAACAGTTGTTTACCCTGATACTCGTGCAAATTCATGGCTATTTTCCGTTCATTTTGACATTGAAGGCCACACCGAAGGTGTAACCTGACCTTTAGATCGGCGCGTATTATAGTGCCAATCAGTCTGATAAAAAATGCTGTTGCCAGAAAACAACAGCACTTTTAGTTACTTTTTCCAGATATTAGATATCCAGCAGAATACGGGTTGGATCTTCCAGTAACTCTTTGATAGTGACCAGGAAGCCTACTGACTCTTTACCATCGATGATACGGTGGTCATAAGACAGTGCTAAGTACATCATTGGCAGAATTTCCATCTTGCCGTCAACAACCATCACACGGTCCTGGATCTTGTGCATGCCCAGAATAGCAGACTGTGGTGGGTTGATGATTGGAGTAGACATCAGAGAACCAAAGACACCACCGTTGGTGATAGTGAAGTTGCCACCTGTTAAGTCGTCCATAGACAGCTTACCGTCACGGCCTTTGATAGCTAAGTCTTTGATGGCTTTTTCGATTTCAGCCAGGTTCATTTTGTCACAATCGCGCAGAACTGGAGTAACCAGGCCACGAGGAGTAGACACGGCGATGCTGACGTCGAAGTAGTTGTGGTACACGATATCATCGCCATCGATAGCAGCGTTCACTTCAGGGAAACGTTTCAGCGCTTCGGTCACAGCTTTCACATAGAAAGACATAAAACCTAAACGGATACCATGACGCTTTTCAAACACGTCCTGGTACTGCTTACGCAGATCCATAATGGGTTTCATGTTCACTTCGTTGAAGGTTGTTAACATGGCTGTAGAGTTTTTTGCTTCTAACAGACGGTTAGCGATAGTCTTACGTAAACGTGTCATAGGCACACGTTTTTGTGAGCGATCGCCTTGTACCGGAGCTGGTGCAGCAACAGCAGCGGCTTTAGTAGGAGCAGCTGGTGCACCGGCCAGGAATTTTTCTACGTCTTCTTTCGTCACACGGCCATTTTTACCAGAACCCTGGATTTTAGCAGCGTCTAAGCCTTTTTCAGCAATGAGGCGACGAACAGATGGAGTTAACACCTCATCTGACTCTGCAGCAGGAGCAGCAGCGGCCACAGCAACTTCAGCTTTAGCAGCAGGTGCGGCGGCAGGAGCTGCAGCGCCAGCGTTCATGTGACCAATCACTTGTTCAGCTAATACAGTTGCACCTTCAGCGTGAACGATTTCACCCATGACGCCATCGGCCTGAGCCACGACTTCAAGTACAACTTTATCTGTTTCAATGTCCACCAGGACTTGATCACGGCTAACGGCTTCACCTGTTTTTACATGCCAGGTGGCGATTGTTGCGTCTGCAACTGATTCTGGTAGTACCGGGACTTTAATTTCCACTTTGTCACCTTTTTTTAAAAAATTGGGTTCTGAATCGTTACTTAAACTAAAGTCAGAGCGCCTTGCGGCAGCACTGACTGAATACAAAAACGGCACAACCGAAGTTGTGCCAAATTATTAAGCAATAGTTAAAGCTGCGTTGACTAAAGCCTGTTGCTGTTTGTTGTGCACAGACAAGTAACCTACTGCAGGTGAAGACGAAGCTTCGCGGCCAGCGTACGTCAGTTTTCCAGTTGCTGGGATTGAAGCCCAGAAATGGTGTTGACTGCAGTACCAGGCGCCCTGGTTTTGAGGTTCTTCCTGACACCAGACAAAATCTTTTACATGCTGGTAGTCTTTCATAATGGTTGCCATCTCTTCCGCTGGGAAAGGATACAACTGTTCAATACGGACAATAGCAATGTCTGTGATGCTGCGTTTGCGGCGTTCTTCCAGCAGATCGTAGTACACTTTACCGCTACACATCACCACACGTTTCACATCAGCTGGCTTAATTGGATCAATTTCAGCGATGGCGTTCTGGAATACACCAGAAGCGATTTCTTCTAAGCTGGAAGTAGCTAACGGGTGGCGTAATAACGATTTCGGTGACATCACAATCAGCGGACGACGCATTGGGCGTACCATCTGACGGCGGATCATGGCATACACCTGAGCCGGAGTAGTTGGAACCACAACTTGCATATTGTGATCAGCACAAAGCTGCAGGAAACGCTCTAAACGGGCTGATGAGTGCTCAGGGCCCTGGCCTTCGTAGCCATGAGGCAACAATAACGTCAGACCACATAAACGGCCCCACTTCTGCTCACCCGAGCTTAAAAATTGGTCTATTACCACTTGAGCGCCGTTAGCGAAGTCACCAAACTGGCCTTCCCAAATCACTAAAGCACGAGGTTCAGCTGTGGCATAACCATATTCGAAAGCCAATACAGCTTCTTCTGACAAGGCTGAGTCGTACACCTGGAAAGGACCTTGTGAGTCACTGATATATTCCAGTGGTGTATAGGTGCTTGCATCGTTCTGGTTGTGCAGTACTGCATGACGGTGGAAGAAAGTACCACGACCTGAGTCCTGACCGACGATACGGATACGATTTCCTGCACCCACTATAGAAGCGTACGCCAGAATTTCAGCGAAACCCCAGTCGATCTTTTTCTCGCCTTTTAGCATTAAAGCGCGATCTTCGTAGACCTTACCCACCTGACGTTGCAGCGCATGAGTTTCTGGTACGACAATGGCTTTTTCACCCAAAGCTACCAGTTCAGCTACTGGCATACTTGCATCATAAGCTGCAGTCCAATCATGACCAATATATGGAGTCCAGTCGACTGACACTTCAGTCATAGGACGCCATTCTTCAACTACGCAGTCGCCTTTGTCTAAGGCGTCACGGTAACTATCCACCATCTGCTGCACTTGTTCAGCAGTCACCACGCCTTCAGCAATTAACTTCTGAGCGTATAACTCACGTGGAGTTGGGTGCTTTTTGATTTTCTGGTACATCAGCGGCTGAGTTGCATTCGGCTCATCCGCTTCGTTGTGACCGTTACGACGGTAACACACTAAATCAATCACCACATCACGTTTAAAGGTGTTGCGGTAGTCTACAGCCAACTGAGCGACAAAAATCACAGCTTCCGGATCATCACCATTGACATGGAAAATTGGAGCCTGAACCATCTTGGCGATGTCAGTACAGTATGGCGTAGAACGCGTGTCTTCCGGGTTAGATGTGGTGAAACCTACCTGGTTGTTAATGACCAGACGGATAGAACCACCCACTTTGAAAGCACGGGTTTGAGAGATATTGAAAGTTTCAGCAACTACGCCCTGACCAGCGAAAGCTGAGTCACCATGAATGGTGATAGGCAGAGCTAAAGTACCGTCTGTGCTGCCACGGCGGTCTAAACGGGCACGTACAGAGCCCATCACCACAGGGTTCACAATCTCTAAGTGCGACGGGTTGAACGCTAACGCAAGGTGAACGTTGCCACCTTTGGTTTCGAAGTCTGATGAAAAACCCATATGGTATTTCACATCACCAGCGCCAACCACTTCGTATTTACCAGCAAATTCGTCAAACAGCTTGCCCGGGTTTTTACCCAGCACGTTGATCAACGTATTTAGACGACCACGGTGCGCCATACCGATAATACAATCTTTAGCGCCCTGCTCGCCTGCACGGTGGATCATAGCTTTGAGCATTGGCACCATGGCGTCACCGCCTTCTAAACCAAAACGCTTGGCGCCAGGGAATTTAGAAGCCAGGTATTTTTCCAGACCGTCTGCAGCCACTAAGCCTTGCAAAAGTTTGGTTTTTTCTTCTTTTCCGAGCGCACGTGAAGCCTGTTGGCTTTCTAAGCGTTGTTGGATCCAACGTTTTTCGTCCGTCGAAACGATGTGCATATACTCGGCACCTATAGAACCACAATAAGTGGACTCCAGCGCTTTGTATAAGTCGCCTAACTTCATACTGGTTTCGCCACCAGCAAAAGAGCCGACATTAAATTCGGTATCAAAATCAGCCTGAGTCAGGTCGTGATAAGACAATTCCAAATCGCGCACGCGCGGCTGCTTCCACAGATTCAGCGGGTCGAGATTTGCATGCTGATGACCACGGAAACGGAAGGCGTTGATGAGTTGCAGAACTTTCACCTGGCGCTGATCCGAACCACCAGCATTGACCGTAATGACTTCACGGTGTTTGTTTTTGGCGAGTTCAGCAAATTGCTGGCGGATATCGCTGTGACGGGATTCAAGTTCTACGCCATCAATCTTCGGCAGACTGGCAAAAAACTCACGCCATTCATCGCTGACGCTGGTTGGTTCAGCTAAATAGGATTCATAGAGCTCATCTACATAGGCCATGTTGCCACCGCCTAAATGAGAAGACTCTAACCACGCCTTCATTACACCTTCGTGCATTTAGTTTCCCTTATTCGAAGCACCTGGAAAAAATTCGCGTAAAGCGGCCTGATGGTTCAGGCCCACTTCATTTTATACCAATCAGCGCTAATTAGCTCTGACAAAGGGCGCTTAAAGCGCCCGATTTAACAGCATAGACTTGATCTGACCTATGGCTTTGGTCGGGTTCAAACCTTTTGGACATACGTTGACACAGTTCATGATGCCATGGCAGCGGAACACGCTGAACGCATCATCTAAATCGTTTAAACGCTGTTCAGTGGCAGTATCACGGCTGTCGGCTAAGAAGCGGTAAGCGTGTAATAAACCAGCTGGTCCGATAAATTTATCCGGATTCCACCAGAATGAAGGGCAAGAAGTTGAACAGCAGGCACATAAAATACATTCGTACAGGCCGTCTAACTTTTCACGATCTTCGGGCGATTGCAGGTATTCGCCTGCTGGTGGTAAATCGTCGTTGATCAGGTAAGGTTTTACCTTTTCATACTGAGTGTAAAACTGAGTCATATCTACAACTAAGTCTCGCACTACAGGTAAACCTGGCAATGGACGGATCACCAGTTTGCCGCCTTTCCCCTTGCCCAAAGCAGACAATGGAGTAATGCAAGCTAAACCGTTTTTACCGTTCATATTCAGACCGTCTGAACCACAAACACCTTCACGGCAGCTGCGACGGAAGGATAAGGTTGGGTCTTGTTCTTTTAATTTCAACAATGCGTCTAACACCATCATGTCGCGACCCTCTGGATTATCCAGAGTATAGTCCTGCATACGTGGTGCCGTATCAACGTCAGGGTTGTAACGATAGACAGAGAATACTAACTTCTTCATTCTGCATCCCTCTTAGTACGTACGTGCTTTAGGCGGGAAAGCGTCACGGAACTTAGGTTCCATATTCACTTTACGCTTAAACATTGATTCAGTATCAGGCGTGTAGACGCTGTGGCATAACCAGTTTTCGTCATCACGGTCCGGGAAGTCAAAACGAGCATGGGCACCGCGACTTTCTGTTCTGTAGTTAGCAGCAACTGCAGTAGAGAATGCGGTTTCCATCAGGTTGTCCAGTTCTAAACATTCAATACGCATGGTATTGAAATCTGAGCTCTTGTCATCCAGACGTGCATATTTCAGACGTTCACGGATTTCTTTCAGCTCTGCTAAACCTTCAGCCATAGCAGCACCTTCACGGAATACCGAGAAGTTCAGTTGCATACAGGTCTGCAGGTCTTTCTTGATTTGAACCGGATCTTCACCCTGGCCTGGCTTGGTTGCTTCCCAGCGTTGTGTACGTTCTAAAGCGGCTTGCAGATCGGAATCAGACGCAGCCCGTTGTTCTGAGGTTGCAGCTAGTGCTTCACCCAGGTGTAAACCTGTAGCGCGACCAAATACAACTAAGTCCAACAGAGAGTTACCACCTAAGCGGTTAGCACCGTGCACAGACACACATGCAATTTCACCGCAAGCGAATAAACCTGCAACTACAGTTTCAGAACCGTCAGCTTTCGGATGAATCACCTGACCATGGACGTTGGTTGGAATACCGCCCATCATATAGTGGCAAGTTGGGATGACAGGAATTGGCTCTTTTACCGGGTCAACGTGAGCAAAGGTCTTCGACAACTCACAGACACCTGGTAAACGGCTTTCTAAAACTTCAGCACCTAAGTGGTCTAGTTTCAGTTTGATGTGAGGGCCCCATGGACCATCACAACCACGGCCTTCACGGATTTCAGTCATCATAGAACGAGCTACAACGTCACGACCCGCTAAGTCTTTGGCGTTTGGAGCATAACGTTCCATAAAACGCTCGCCGTCTTTATTTAACAAGTAACCGCCTTCACCACGACAACCTTCAGTCACCAGCGTGCCGGCACCTGCAATACCTGTCGGGTGGAATTGCCACATTTCCATATCCTGCAGCGGCACACCGGCACGTAAGGCCATACCTACACCGTCACCAGTGTTGATGTGCGCATTGGTGGTAGAGGCGTAAATACGGCCCGCACCACCAGTAGCTAATACGACTGCTCGGGATTTGAAGTAAACAATTTCACCGGTTTCGATTTCAATAGCAGTACAACCTACTACTGCGCCGTCCTGGTTTTTCACCAGATCCAGTGCATACCACTCAGAAAATACCTGAGTTTTGTTTTTTACGTTTTGTTGGTACAGCAGGTGCAATAAAGCATGACCAGTGCGGTCTGCCGCAGCTGCGGTCCGAGCGGCCTGTTCGCCACCAAAATTTTTAGACTGACCACCGAAAGGACGCTGATAAACACGACCATTCTCAAAACGAGAGAAAGGTAAGCCCATGTTTTCCAGTTCTGTAATGGCTTCAGGACCAGTCTTACACATGTATTCAATAGCGTCCTGGTCACCGATGTAGTCGGAACCTTTGACGGTATCAAACATGTGCCATTCCCAATTGTCCGGGTGAGAGTTACCTAACGCAACTGTGATACCACCTTGCGCAGATACAGTGTGAGAACGGGTTGGGAATACTTTGGATAACAGAGCACAGGTTAAACCTGATTCAGTAATTTGCAGAGCGGCGCGCATACCTGCACCACCTGCGCCTATTACTACGGCATCAAATTCGCGTACTGGAATATTCACTTAAACACCCCACAGAACAAAGAGACCAACAGCCACATAGCCAAAAGCTAGGGTGTATAACAGGAACTGTAACACGCCACGCAATGCTGCGTTTTTGACGTAGTCAGTTAATACCTGCCACAAACCAATTTTGGTGTGTACTGCGATACAAGCTAAGGTTAACAAAGTGAAAGCTTTCATCAACAGGCCGGAAAACAAGGCTTTCCAGACATCGTAAGTCACTTCAGGAGTGACCAGGAAAAATCCCAGAATAAACAATGTATACAGCGTTAAAATAACGGCTGTAGCACGTAACGAGACGTAGTCTTTCACACCGTCGCGTCTTAAACTGGCTTGATTCAGAACCATAACCAAACTCCTGCTAAAACAGCTAATACAATCCACAGTACGATAGTGACGACTGCGCTCAGGTTACCGGACTTCAGTTCTTCCCAGTGGCCCATGTCCATAATCAGGTGACGAATGCCACCAATCATGTGATACAGCAATACTGTGATAGTACCCCAGGCGATAAACTTGGCGATGAAGGATTGTAATACCAGTCTGACTTGCTCAAAGCCTTCCGGAGAAGACAAAGAGACTGCCCAAGCCCAGATCACAAACACCAGAGCGAAAAACATGGCGACGCCAGTTACGCGGTGCAGGATCGATGCTAACGCAGGAGCAGGAAAAGATATTGTTGTAAGGTCTAGATTTACAGGTCTTTGCTTTTTCACAGTTTCTTGCCCATCGACGCTCTTTATAGAGCTTTGTTGTCATTATGTGTTGCTGAGTAATCAGTCAACGCCCAATGGATATACAGGCTACAGCTCAGAGTGGTTCAGCCTGTTTTTTGATCTATCAAACGCTGAACAGGTTTAAAACCCGCGACAGTATATAATTCAGTAGTTCGGATTACAATTTATGTTTGATTTGGTTATCGAATTTCTGCGTATTGGTAGAGTACAGTATTCGCTAGTGCTGACAATACGACCAGAGTCGAATACTTATTATCCAATCACGCATTAAAATTGACTTTTAGGCAGCACTTGAAGTTAGAATAGGTGCGAAAAGGTTTAACCCAATTAAAACAACAGGAGAAATCCAATGGCAGATAAAAAAGCTGTCGTGCAGATCGAAGGACAGGCACCATTTGAGCTTCCTATCTATTCTGGCACTGCAGGCACTGATGTTATTGATGTTCGTGCTCTAGGTCAGCAAGGATACTTCACCTTCGATCCGGGCTTCATGGCCACGGGATCATGCGAATCAAAAATCACCTATATCGATGGTGACAATGGCGTGTTGTTGCACCGGGGTTACCCAATAGAGCAACTGGCAGAACATTCAGACTATCTGGAGACCTGCTATCTGCTGCTGGAAGGTGAATTGCCTGCAAAAGCCAAATACGATGAATTTGTGCATACCATCACGCGCCACACTATGGTGCATGAGAAAATTGCCTCATTTTTCCAAGGCTTCCGTGTTGACGCTCACCCTATGGCCATGCTTTGTGGTGTAGTTGGCGCTCTATCTTCTTTTTATCATTCAGACCTGGATATTAATGACCCTGAGCAGCGTAAACGCAGCGCTCATCGCTTAATTGCCAAGCTACCGACTATCTCTGCGATGGCCTATAAATACACTGTAGGTCAGCCTTTTGTTTACCCACGCAATGACTTAACTTATGCAGAAAACTTCCTGCATATGATGTTCTCTGTACCAGCTGAAGACTACAACGTCAGTCCAATTGTTGCCAAAGCAATGGACCGCATTTTTATGCTGCACGCAGACCATGAACAAAACGCTTCAACGTCCACAGTGCGCTTAGCTGGTTCTTCAGGTGCAAATCCTTACGCTTGTATCGCTGCTGGCGTTGCATCTCTGTGGGGTCCTGCTCATGGCGGTGCCAACGAAGCTTGCTTAAAAATGTTACAGGAAATCGGCTCTGTAGAGCGTATTCCAGAGTTTGTGGCTCGCGCTAAAGATAAAAACGATAGTTTCCGTCTGATGGGCTTCGGTCACCGTGTTTACAAAAACTTTGACCCTCGCGCCAAAGTAATGCGTGAAACCTGTCACGAGGTATTAAAAGAGCTGAATATTAAGGATCCTCTGCTAGATGTTGCAATGGAGCTGGAGCGTATTGCGCTGTCAGACCCGTACTTCATCGAGAAGAAACTTTATCCAAACGTAGATTTCTACTCAGGCATCATTTTAAAAGCCATAGGTATTCCAACCAGTATGTTTACTGTGATTTTCGCGATGTCACGTACTGTCGGCTGGATCTCTCACTGGGACGAAATGTTGTCCGACAAGGGCCACAAAATTGGTCGTCCGCGTCAGCTGTACACTGGCTACACCAAGCGCGACTACAAAAAAGCCTAACCTGCTGATGAGGCCGGATGTTATGATCCGGCCTCATTTATTTTTGCTTTAGGTTGGCAACCTTGAACTTCGATTTATCTGCTTTACGTCAAGAATTCCCATTTTTTAGCGCTCATCCAGAGTGGATTTATCTGGATAATGCCGCCACTTTGCATAAGCCCCAAGCGGTGTTTGATGCAATGAATGAGTTTTACCGCAGCCAAAACAGCAACGTACACCGCTCTGCCCATGGCTTAAGCCAACAAGCCACAACTGCTTTCGAAACGGCCAGAACTACAGTAGCTCAGTTTTTAAATGCCCGTTTTTCGCATGAAATTATCTGGACCAGTGGTACCACAGCAGGTTTTAATCAGCTGGTATTTGGCCTGATGGGGCCTGTTTTGCAGTCAGGTGATCGTGTATTAATTTCATCTATGGAACATCATGCCAATATAGTGCCCTGGCATATTCACGCCCTGCCCTTTGGTGTGGAGTTGGATGTAGTGCCATTAACAGCTGATCACCGTTTTGACATGGCTGCTTTTGAAGAATTATTACAACTCAAACCCAAAGTGGTTAGTATCAGTCATGTATCCAATGCGCTGGGGCATATTCAGCAGGTAGCGGATATAGTGCGGCTTGCCAAGGCTGCAGGCGCTATTGTGGTATTAGACGGAGCACAGGGCATTGTTTGGCAAAGGATTGATGTACAGGCGCTGGATGTAGATTTTTATCTATTCTCAGGCCACAAGCTGTATGGGCCAACCGGCATCGGCGTTTTATATGGTAAAACCAGGTATTTAGCACTGCTGCGACCACTGCTGGGCGGTGGCGAAATGATTAAAACGGTCAGTTTTACCCAGAGTAGTTGGAACGATTTACCCTACAGACTAGAGGCAGGTACGCCCAATATTGCAGCAGCTGTGGGCCTAGGCGCCGCTATTTTGTGGCTACAACAACAAGATTTGACTGCGTTCCAGCAACATAAAACTGCCTTGGTACAACGCTTTTATGACGGTTGTAAGCAAATTCCGCTGCTAGATTTGTTATCTGGTCCGACAACTAACGCAGGAATTGTGGCGCTCAACCTGAAAAATGAGCACCCTGCCGACCTTGCAACCCTGCTAGACCAGCAAAACATCGCAGTTCGGGCCGGTACTCACTGTGCTATGCCGCTTTTTAACACAATGAATGTAAAGGGTTCTGTACGATTCTCCTTTGCTTGTTATAACAGTTTCGACGAAGTTGACCGAACTTTAGCCGCCTTAACTACAGCAGTGGAGTTACTTAGCGAATGATCCGACCAGATATCTTTACAAAAACTGCGGTTGTGCTGAAAAACATTTACGACAAGCAACTGCCAGAGTTGCGTCAAACAAAAGATTGGCAAGGTAAATACAGAATTTTAATGACGCTTGGCAAAGAATTACCGGCTTTTGACATAGAGTGGCATAGAGATGAGTTTCTGGTACAAGGCTGCGAAAGCAAAGCCTGGCTGTTACATTATCAGGATCCTATTACAGCTCGGCATTTCTGGGCCTTTGACAGTGATGCCCGTATTGTAAAGGGCTTAATAATTCTGCTGCTAGTACAACTCAATGGCCTGACAGCAGAACAGCTGGCTGAGGCGACACCAGAGTTATTGTTAAGCGAATTACAGCTGCAACAAAATATTAGTCTGTCGCGCAGCAATGGCTTACTGGCTGTATTAAATAAAATAAAGGCTGTGATCTGATTTTATTCACCGCCATCCATGGCGTTCTTCCTAAAGGACCTAGGCTCCGCGTTGTTAAACACTACTCCTGGCCATGTTTTCAGCGAGCTTTTTTAGCACTCTGGATACAGCCACAAAAGCAAAGGTGCCTGTTACTACAGTGACAGCACCAAAACCACCGCTGCAATCTAATCGCATAGGACCTTCCAGTTGTGGTTTAGTCTGACAGACGGTGCCGTCGCCTTTTGGATACACCAATTGTTCAGTGGAAAACACCGCATCTATGCCAAAACGCCTTTTGGTATTGCGACTGTAGTTGTAGTCGCGTCGCAGCGTATTACGCACTTTGGATAATAAAGGGTCATAGACAGTCTGGCTTAAATCGGCCAGCTTAATTTGCGTCGGATCCACCTGCCCGCCAGCTCCGCCTACAGTAACTATCGCAATTTTATTGCGTTTACAGTGTGCTATCAGCGCGACTTTAGCTTTGATAGAATCGATACAATCCACCACGTAGTCAAAATCTGTACTCATCAACTGAAATAAATTGTCCTGTGTGACAAAGTCTTCCACCTGATGCACAACACAATCCGGATTAATAGCTTTGATACGTTCAGCCATCACCGCCACTTTGTCCTGGCCTATAGTGCCCGACAAGGCGTGTAACTGTCGGTTAGTATTACTGATACAAATATCATCCAAATCAATCAGGGTAATTTCGCCAATGCCAGAGCGCGCTAAGGCTTCAGCGGCCCAGCTACCAACGCCACCAATGCCCACTACACAGACATGGGCCTGCTGAAAAGCTTCCAGAGCTTTGGTGCCATACAAACGGCCTATGCCGGCAAAACGTAATAAATAATCGGACACGTGAATTACTCTTTTACTCAACAACTTTAGACGTTGTTGGTTTTTGATAGGAAGGCCAATCCAGCAATACGGGTTCAGCCCAATGCTGATTCAGGTGCTGCAACAAGGGTGGCGATAAAAATTCTGTACCATCAGAGGGTGGCAACACCAGCTGAATATCAGCGCCGTTCCAGCTGAAATACAGCGCATAAGCGTGCAGGTAGAGGCGATCTGCAGCTGTCCCCTGGTACAACTCGTCGCCCAGAATAGCAGCGCTGACACTTTTTAACGCCACCCGTACCTGATGGGTTTTACCGGTAAAAGGCTTCACCAGAAAAGCTCTGCGTCCTTCTACCTCGTAAAAAGCCGAAACAAAATAACTGACGGCTGGATTCGTTAGCCCGCTGGTTAGCTTCCAGGCCGAACGGCGCGCTTGCACCATATCGCCTTTCACCCAGCCTTGTTTTTTCTTCGGTTTTTGGTCGGTCAGCGCTAAATAAAACTTTTGGATCTGCTGGTTTTGGAACAGCTCTGACAATTTTGCTGCAGCCTCGCTACTTTTTGCCAGCAGCAATAAACCCGATGTGCCTTTATCCAGCCGATGCACAGCATAAAGCTTGATGCCAAACTGATGTTCGGCCAAAGCGACTACGCCAGGTTCAAACTCGGAATGAAAACTGACACCAGATGGTTTATCCAGCACCAGAAAATCCGCATGTTCAAACACCAGTTTCAAGCTCATTTATAAAGCTCGCGCAACCAGACGGGCGCGTTCTAAATCTTCGGGCGTGTCTACTCCAACAGCAGGAGTTTCCAGCGCAGTCGCGACATGAATAGCCTCGCCTTGCCATAACACCCTCAACTGCTCTAAGCATTCAATCTGCTCAAGCTGAGACGCTGGCCAACTGACATAATCTTTAATAAAACCAGCGCGATAGGCATAAATACCTATGTGGCGACGATAGATGTCCGCTAGTTGTGTTGTAAAAGCTTTATCTCTGTCAAAAGGGATCACAGAACGGCTGAAATAGAGTGCATAGCCGTTTTTATCGCTTTGTACTTTCACCACATTTGGATTTTGTACTTCGTCTGCATGCTCGATAGGCACAGATAAAGTCGCCATTCGTGCTTTACTTTGACTGGCAAGATTTTCTGCAACCTGACGGATAATGGCAGGAGGAATAAAAGGTTCATCACCCTGTACATTTACAACTACAGTATCATCTGCCAATCCTAACAAAGATACCACTTCGGCCAGTCGCTCAGTGCCAGAGTTATGGGCCGGGCTTGTCATACAAACTTCAGCACCGAAGCATTCGCAAGCCTGTTGTACACGAACATCGTCTGTGGCGATGACAACACGTTCAGCGCCACTTTTGATGGCCTGGCGGTAGACCCGTTCAATCATACTTTGGCCAGCAATATCAGCCAGTGGTTTGCCAGGCAACCGGCTGCTGGCGTAGCGAGCCGGAATAACAACCAGAAAACCCGAGTTGATCAACGCCGGATTTACGCCCGCCATTTTTCCGCCTCATCTAAGCTTAGAGTGCGTGCCTCGGAAGTTAACAACACAGGAATATGTTGTTTTACCGGATATGCTAAACGATCTGCTGTGCAAATCAGCTCTTGCTTTTCCTTGTCCAGTTTCAGTTTGTTTTTACACAGCGGACAAGCGATGATGTCCAGTAAGGCGATATTTAAAGCCATATTAATCTCTCCATTGACGCAGCTGTTGCCGCAGCCAGAATTTAAATTCATCTGAAAGTTCGGCCTCCACCGGCAGGTAATACCAATTGGCTTTGGCAAAAGCACGACATTTGACCGCATCTTTTTCTGTCATCAGCACTGGGCCTTCGATATCCGCCAGGCTGTGTTCATCAAAGGCAAAATGGTCACGGAAAAAAGCAGTAGCTTTAATCTCAATGCCCACACTTTTGACCGTCTCGACAAAACGTTGTGGATTGCCTATGGCTGCCACTAAAGTCACAGCTTGTGTTTGTTCTGGCCAGTGGCTCTGACCGTCCAGAGCTTGCGGTGTCACTGCTTTTAACTGCATCTTGTGCTTCGCCAGTGCAAAGTCACCGCTATTCACAATGACCGCATCAACGCTTTGCAAACGTGAAACCGGCTCACGTAAAGGACCTGCAGGTAATAAGTGCTGATTCCCCAAACCACGTTGGCCATCAATTAACACCAGTTCTAAATCCCGTTGTAAGCGGTAGTGCTGCAAACCATCATCACTAATGACTATATCGCAGTCTGTGGTCGCCAACAGATATTCAGCCGCAGCAACTCTGTCAGGGCAAACCACTACCGGGCACAAGCTTTTAGCTGCCAAAAGTAAGGGTTCGTCGCCAACATCAGCTGCGAGATGCAAGGGAGTCACTCTTACAGGTTGGGTAATTCGTGCACCATATCCCCGACTGACAATGCCAGGCGTAAAGCCCTGCGAGGTTAAAAAGGCACAGAGCCACAAGGTAAAAGGGGTTTTTCCGGTGCCACCGACTGAAATATTACCGACGATAACCACAGGTTTTTCCACTGCAAAAGACTTAAACCAACCGCGCTGATAGCCCAAACGACGCAGCAGAGCAATCAGCCGGTAGAGCAGACTCAGCGGCCAGAATAACAAAGTAAAAGGGTGCTGACGGTACCAGCCTTTCTCCCACCAGTTCATCAGGCCTCGCTAAATTGCATTTTATACAACTGGGCATAATAACCATTTTGCGCCAACAAGGATTGATGATTGCCTTGCTCTACAATCTGGCCTTGGTCCATGACTAAAATTTGATCCGCATTCTCAATGGTCGATAAACGATGCGCTATCACAATGCTAGTGCGGCCTTTAAATAACTCTTCTAAGGCGCCCTGTATTTTGCGCTCTGATTCCGTATCCAAAGCTGAAGTGGCTTCATCCAAAATAAGCACTGGCGCCTGACGTAATAAAGCACGGGCTATAGCAATACGCTGGCGTTGACCACCAGATAAAGTCACACCGTTTTCACCAATTTGTGTATCCAGCCCCATCGGCATCTGGCTGACAAATTCCATCACATGGGCTTTTTCTGCCACGTTCACTAAATGCTCACGGCTTAATTCGCCACGATAACCATAAGCGATATTATTGGCGATGGTATCGTTAAAAAGTACCACCTGTTGCGACACAACGGCCATCTGAGCGCGCAATGAGTCCAGCGTACAAGCTTTGGTATTGATGCCATCGAGTAAGATTTCACCTTGCTCTATTTCATAAAAGCGCGGCAATAAGCTGGAGATGGTAGTTTTACCACTACCAGAACGGCCAACTAATGCAACGGTCTGGCCAGGCTCTACTTTGATACAGATATCTTTTAGTACCTGCTTTTCATGACCAGGGTACTGAAAGCTCAAGTTATTTATTTCGATCGCACCTTTTACCTGCACCAATTCAAAAGTACCAGTATCTTGCTCTGGTTTTTCATCCAGTACCAGAAACACATTAGTGGCTGCAGCCATACCTCGCTGGAAATCACTATTGACGGTAGTCAGCTGTTTCAGTGGTTTTAACAGTAACATCATAGCAGCGAGTATTTCGCTGAACGTACCTGGCGTCAGAGTTTCAAGCATAGCTGGAAAGCTGGCCAGATAAATCACAAAAGCCAAAGCAAAAGAAGCGATGAGCTGCACCAGCGATACACTGATGGACCGGGTTGCTTCCATTTTTACGTCCAACTGGCGGTTACGATTGTTCACAGCTTTAAATCTGTCGTTTTCCAGCTCTGCGGAACCAAAAGATAATATTACTTTATGGCCGTTTAACATTTGCTCTGAGCTGGTCGTCACATCACCCATGGCGTTTTGCATATTGCTACTGATTTTACGAAAACGTTTTGAGACATGAGTCACAATCAAGGCGATCACAGGCGCTATCAATATAAAAATAAGGGACAACTGCCAACTGTTATAAAACATCAAGCCCAAACAGCCTAAAACAAAAACCCCTTCATGGATAAGCACGACCAGTGCTTTACTGGAAGCCTGTTTTATTTGCTCTGCATCATAGGTGATTTTTGAAATCAGCTCGCCTGTAGAATGTTTGTCATGGTAACTGACTGGCAAAGCTATCATTTGGCGAAAAAGTTGTTGACGTAAGTCTTTGACTATATGGGTACCAGCCCAGGTTAAACAATAGCTGGAAATAAAATGAAAAACACCCCGTAAGAAAAACATAGCCACCACAAAAACCGGCGCCCAGGCCAGGTAATTCATGTCCTTCTGAGTAATGCCTCTGTCGATGAAACTGGAAAACTGCGAAATAAAATACACATCCACGCTGGCATAACCTGCCATCCCTAACATAGCTAATGCAAACCCAGCTTTATAGGGCCTTAAATACTGCATCAAGCGCTTAAAGGTACTGATTGAACCCGTTGTTTGTGAAGACAAATCTAACCCCAAAAGAATATCAAAACCGCGGTCATTCTACCTTGTTGTCTCTGCTCTTTCAGCAATTGTTCACTGCTTTTGCAGCCAAAAAGGTAAAGTCTGTTGTCTGTAAGGCCAGATCGCCAGCTGCTGTTCTGTTATGGTCAGCCGAATAGCCCCAAGCTCTGCAGTGTTGAACAGGGGGATTTGCAGCAAGGACAGCCGGGCTTGGACTTCTTTGCTTGGGTGTCCATAGGCATTATTCGCCGCGGCACTATTAAGAGCTACTAATGGCTGCACCTGAGCCAAAAACCTCAAGTGACTTGAGCCTTTACTGCCGTGATGCCCCAACAATAACAGGTCCGTTTTTAACTCCGGAACCCGTGTGAGCAGTTCAGCTTCTACTTTTGTACTGATATCACCGGTCAATAATATAGTCCATCCATCCACAGCTACGGCCAGTACACAGGACGAATCATTGCTATCCTGTCTTGCTGCAGTGCTTCGAAAAGTCCTTAACTGAGCGTTGAGGTATGCAGCAGGCAAAGCGTGGCAAGGTTGCTGCAAGAATCCTGTGTCAAAATCAGCAATCAACTTTACCTGAGGATAAGCCTTTAGCACTTCTGCAAAAGCACCAGTGTGATCGCTGTCGGCATGGCTTAAGACTAAATAATCCAGCTGCCGAATGCCCTGATAATGCAAATAGGGCAAAACATAAGCCTCAGTGGCATTAAAACTGCCATAGACAGGACCAACATCATACAACAGCCCCCTGTCACCTTTTTGCAATAGCAGAGCTGTGCCCTGCCCGACATCCATCAGATGTAACTGCCACTGCGGGGCTTTGGGCCATAACAAATATGTGAAAGGGAGCAACAACAAAGCCAGACACCGCTTGGAGGCTGGGACTGGCAGGAAAAAAGCCGCAGCTAACAGTAAGGCAATTAAAAGCGCAGAAACCATAGTTTGAGCAGGCAGCAACCACCAATAATCCATAGCAGCGCCGTAGAGCAACCAATGATAGAGAGGTGCTAAAATCAGCTCGGCCAATTGCCAATGCCATAGCATTTCCGCCGGTAATACCAGCTCGAGCAACAAAGCAATCAGCAAATAAGGGATCACGAGTAAAGAACACCAAGGCACAAAGATCAGGTTAGAAACTAAAGCAAGGGGCGCGATACCATGAAAAAATAACAACGTAGGTGCACTCATTAACAACGTCATCAACACCTGAAACTTAACTGCCAGCAGAAACCGGCCTTTGAAGTTATGGTCTAACAATGGATAGCGCCAGACAAACAAAAATATAAGTGCCACCGCATAGACCGTCAGCCAAAAACTAATGCTCATCACCCATAAAGGATTGAGCAATAGTAACAGACCACAAACCAGAAGCCAGCTTTGGCTATAACTTAAACGTCTGTGCTGCTGCATTAAATATACAGCCAAGGCCAATGCAACCAGAGCACGTAAGGTAGGAATGGCAAAGCCTGCCAGCAAACTGTAATACCAGGCTGCGCTCAGGGCGACAAATGGGGCTAGCTGCCGACACAGCAATAATAACGCATGACTTTTCGACAATATCACCATCAGGCCATAAACCCAGCCAAACAACAACCCAATATGAAAACCGGATATCGAAATTAAATGCCCCAGCGCTGTTGCCTGTAAACCCAACCAGAGCTCATCACTAAAAGGTCGCTCTCCAAGAGTCAAAGCCGTGATCAGAGCAAAAGCTGAAAAATCTCCGATTTTTGCTTTTAAACGCTGATACAACTGCTGCCTGTGGTCCCATACAGGATCCAGCAAAAGCGCTTCTTTTACCAGGCAATTGGCCAGGATGCCAAGCACATAGGCATTAGCCTCTGCATAAACTGAGCCTGGATTTGCTGGGGCACGAACCGCTTTACACCTTAGTTTCAGCCACCAGCGTTGGCCTTGACCTAAAAGCTCTGGCGCTTCTTGCCAGCGCAATCGGACCAGGTAACCCCGGTATGGCCCTTCATCGATTTGCCATAAAAATCTGCTGAAGTCTTGATCCTGTTGTCTGATCCCCACGACCTGCCCTTGTAGCCAAGGTTCAGATAAATGAAGTAGCTGTTTTGATTGCCACTGATGCTGCTGCACTTGCCACAGCCACAGACTGAGAGCACAGCAACAGCCGGCTAAAGCCAAAAGACGGTAATGCAAACAAAGTAGGAACAGAGAGAACAGAAAAATAAGCCATAAAAGTGCTGGCACTATCGGTAAAAATAATGACAATAGGCATCCGCTGATCGCACCGATGAAAAAACGGTTCACGTTAATTTTTCATGAATGAGTTGTAATGGCAAAGAATATAATTAAGAAATATCTACCAGATACAGAAAAAATCAAGCAACATCCTTCGCTAAAAATCTTTGGCGCTTTGTTGCATGACAACAATTTATGGCATTTTAACCGCCGCTCAGCGCGCGGAGCTTTTGCTGTGGGGCTTTTTGTTGCCTTGATACCTATGCCGTTTCAAATGGTGTTAGCTGCTGCTCTGGCAATTTTATTCAGAGTGAACTTACCTCTGTCTGTTGCGTTAGTCTGGGTCACGAATCCATTGACCATGGGACCGATATTTTTCATTTGCTATCAGTTGGGAGCCTTGATCCTGGGGCATCCTGGACATCATGTCGGAGCCGAGGTCAGTTTAAGCTGGCTCATCGACAGCCTGGACACCATAGGTAAACCTTTTCTGCTGGGCTGCCTGGTGATTGGCAGTACTTTGTCAGCCTTGAGTTATACATTGGTAGATTACTTCTGGTGTATGTCGGCCAAAAAAGCCTGGCAAAACCGCACAAAAAAACGTCAGAGCGAGACCGACTCACTCTGACGTTTTTTAAATCTGGCTTTGAAGCTATCTTTGACCTAAGACAAAAGCTGGCTGTACCTTGCTGGCATTTAACGCAGGGTAAATAGTAGCAACTAAACTCATGATCAGCGCTATGCCTATAGTCGTTACCACTTGCACAGCTTCGATTTGGGAAGGAACGTAATCCACAAAATAAATGCTGGAATCCAATAAGCTAAAACCGGTCAGATCGGTGATAAAACGAAATAGTGGTTCGATTTGCCAAGCCAATATTAAACCCACTAAGCCCCCCACTAAAGTGCCTGTTAAACCATTAAGCCAGCCTAGCCACATAAAAGCTTTCACAATGCTAGATCTGGGCATGCCCATGGTCAGCAAAATAGCAATATCTCCTTGCTTTTCCCTCACGGCCATCACCAGCGTTGCAACAATATTAAAACAGGCCACAGCCAGCACCAGGACTAACACCAGATATAAAATACTTCGCACCATCTGAATATCATTGTATAAATGCCCTTGGGTACGAAACCAGTCCAGCATATACACATAGTCCGTCGCCCTATTGCCAAGTTCACGCGACAAAAGCGGCGCTGCAAAAATATCGTCAATTTTAAACGCAAAGCCTTGAACTGCCCCTTGTGGGTAATTCAGCCATGCCCCTAATGCATTGATATTAACCCAGGCTTGTTGATAATCTAACTGCCCACCAATACTGACGATTGCGGAGACTGTTAAGCTGACGTGCTTGTGACTGGCAAGCTTACCCTCCGCTGTGACTTGCGGCAGCATCAGTTGCACTTCATCGCCAACTTTGGCTTGCACTTCTTCGGCTATGCCTTTGCCAAGCACAATCTGGTGCTCGCTGATTTCAGTCAGATCCCCAGCCACCACAAAAGACTCTAAAGCACTAATACCTTGCTCTAACTGCACATCAATACCGCGTAACGCTGCAGCTTTGACTTTAGCACCACTGCGGATCATGGTATTGGTTTTGATATAAGGCGCTCCCGCCACAACGCCAGAATGCTGTTGTAACGGCTTAATTTTTTTCTGCCAGTTTTGAATAGGGTCCGACACCGCCTGCAACTCTACATGAGGAATAACAGACAAAAGTTTATCTTTTAATGCCAGCTCAAAGCCGTTCATTACAGACAAAGCCAGAATGAGAATAGCCACACCAAGGCCAATGCCTATAGTGGACGACGCCGCAATAAAACGGATAAAAGCGTTGCTGTTCCGGCTTTTGCGATAACGCTGCGCCAGTTGCCAGGACAAACTAGCCATGAGGTAAGCCATCCATCGTTTTGCCTAAATGACCATCACGCATCCAGTATTGTTGATCCAGCTTTTTCGCCAGCGCCAAATCATGGGTCACCACAATAAAGCTGGTTTTCAACTCACGGTTTAATTCACGTAATAACTTATAAATACTTTCTGCCGTTTGATGATCCAGATTGCCTGTAGGCTCATCAGCCAAAACTAACGCAGGCTCACCCACCAGAGCCCTGGCTATAGCAACCCGCTGACGCTCACCGCCGCTCAATTCAGCAGGTCTGTGAGCCACCCTGTGGCCTAAACCTACGCGTCGTAGCATAGCTGCCGCTTTTTGCTGCGCATTTTCGTTGCTCTCTCCACGAATAAGCAGCGGCATAGCCACGTTTTCAAGCGCAGTAAAATCCATCAGCAAATGGTGAAACTGATAAATAAAACCCAGTTTTTCGTTCCTAAGCTTTGCCTTCGCATTGGCTGATAACTTAGCTACAGCTTTGCCTAACAAGGTGAGTTCACCACTGTCTGGCTGATCTAAAGTGCCTAAAATATGCAGCAAAGTGCTTTTGCCTGAACCGGAACTGCCAACTATGGCTAACATTTCTCCGGCTTTGACTTCAAGGCTGACCTGATGCAACACCGGAGTGACATTTGCGCCATCTCTGTAACTTTTACTGATGTGACGGGCCGTTAAAATACTGGTCATTAAACTCTACCCAAAGTAATTGATGTTGCGGAGCGAGAGCGCCCGGTAAACAAAACTGCGATCTCTGTTTCCTCTAAGTAATTGGAGTTGCAGCGCGACGACAAGAGATTGAGACCCCAGCAGCATAGTAGTCCTATGTGACTAGGGCGAAAGCGCGCAGTCAACAAAGCTGCGGCGCCAAGAACGACGAGGAAACTACTCATCTCTTAAAATCTCTGCTGGTTGTACTTGCACTGCCCGCCAGGCTGGATAAACCACAGCCAAGGCCGTCAGCACCAAAGCTGATACCACTATAAAAAAGATCTGCACGGGCTGAATATCCACAGGCAAAGCCACCCCGGCCACCACGCTAATACCCAAAAGCGATAAAATATCATTGAGCTGCCATGCGATGACGATACCAGCCATAGCGCCACTTAAAGTGCCAAGCAAGCCGTTATTCATACCCTGCACGGCAAAAACGGCAAAAAGCTGAGCGTCTGTCATGCCCTGAGTTTTTAAGATAGCCACTTCACGTTGTTTTTCTGTCACCATCATCACTAAAGCAGAGACTATATTAAAAGCTGCAACTGCCACAATCAGCAGTAACATCAACCACATCATGGCTTTTTCCATCGCCACGGCAGCAAATAATTTGCCATGACTGTCCCGCCAGTCTGTAACTTTTTCTACAGCAGGAAATCTGATGATGTCCTTCGCTAAAGCCGGAGCAGCAAAAGGCTCAGCTAAACTAATACGCCACTGCGGAGCCTCCTTCAGCCTGCTGCTTAATCGTTTTAAATCAGGTAAATGCACTAAGGCAACGCTATTATCTACTTCAGATCCAGTGTTAATTAAACCCGCCACAGTGAATAAGCGTTGGCGAGGTAACCAGCCCATCGGCGTGAAACTACCTCCTTCGGCTAGCAATAAACGAATTTGTTGACCAGGACCAACCTTCAACTCATCAGCAAGACCAGCACCCAAAATCACTGAATAGGGTTGAGTCGTTAGGGCAGACCAGTCACCGGACACCAGCGCTTGCTGCAAAAATATCGGGATTTGGCCAGGTGTTATACCTTGCAGTAAAACAGCGGTCAGCTGGCCAGGGCTTTGTGCCAGAGCCTCCAGTTGTAAATAAGGCGTGGCCTGCTGAATTTGTTGGAACTGCCTTTGCAGAGCACTGATATCAAGCTCTGGTTCTGCCGAGCTTTGTACTATCAGGTGAGGGACCACACCCAAAATACGTTTTTTCAGTTCTGCCTCAAAGCCATTCATCACTGAGCTGACAATAGTAAGGGCCATCACCCCCAAAAAAATACCAGTGACCGAAAACAGCGTAATAAAGGATAAAAAACCCTGTCCTTTGCGGCTTTGGCTGTAACGCAAACCTATGCGCACACTCAGAGGGAATTGCAAGCTTTTCACAGACTTCCACTTGGGTTGGTGAAGAAATTGCTGCGATAATAGTGATTATCCGTTAAGGTTACAAGCTTGCTACCCGAGGTATCCTTATGCAACAGCCAGGCACTACAACCCTAGCCGCAGAATTAGTAGACGAATTTGCGGACTACTTTCAAATTGAGCATCAGACTACTGTGAATTTAGTCCCCTTTCCCGAGCCTTTGCCGGACCAGGACAGTTTCTTACGTCTGATCCCTGATGCATTTAAAATGACCAGTGAATTGAGTTTGCTGAATAATTCTTCAATTCGCACCTTTAACGCAGTAAAAGATATATCTGTTGATTTAGCGCATTATTTACAGCAGCAAGCCCGTAAACTCGATGCGCTCACTCACTATGTATTGCGATCTCAAGATGATGCTGCCTGTCGATTTTTCACCTTCAGCTATGGTGGCTCAGGTGTTCAGGTCTGGATGGATAAAGCAGTGGCTTTAGGCCAACTCTATGAAGTGAAACTGTTTTTAGATAATAATGATGGCGCGTTATTTTGTTTAGGCCAGGTGCTGGACCTGACAGAACAACCCACGACACAACCAGAACAAAAAGCTCGCTATCTGGTCAAGATTTTGTTTCGCCGTATTCGGGATGAAGACAGAGATATGGTGGTTCGCGCCAGTTTGCATGAACAATCCAGACAATTAAAACGCAAAGCTGAACAACGGCAATTACAGGCTCAGCAAAATCAGCGATAAAGCAGCCTGGCTAAGGCCGAATGTAACGGACTAAACCCAAACAACGAGACTGACCGTAGAATGGACCGTCTTTTAATAACGAGTAAAGAATTTCCCTGATGATCCGCATTGAAGCATTACCAGCCCCCACCTCCAGCACCGATCAAAAACAATGGGGCCGCCTGACTGGCGCTGCCTTGCCCTGGGCTATTTATCAGCTGTATCAACGCCAGAAGGGCCTGTATGTCATCATAGTGCCGGACACCACCACTGCGCTGCGCTTAGAGCAGGAGCTAATGGTGTTTTTTCATGAAAACGCTCCTGATGTCTGGACTTTTCCTGACTGGGAAACTTTGCCTTATGATGTTTTTTCACCGCATCAGGATATTATTTCCCAGCGTATAAAAACTCTGTACAGCTTGCCTCGTTTGCAGCACGGTGTAGTGATAGTGCCGCTCAATACGGCATTGCTGCGTCTAACAGACGCAAGCTATTTACAGCAACACAGCCTGGTACTGAAAAAAGGCCAGCAACTGGATTTAACAGCACTGCGTCAGCAACTGGCCGCTGTCGGTTATCGTGCTGTGGATCAGGTGATGGAACATGGCGAATTTTCAGTGCGTGGCTCCTTGCTGGATCTCTATCCTATGGGTAGCAGCCTGCCTTATCGCATCGACTTTTTAGACGATGAAATTGACGGTATTCGCCTCTTTGATCCGGATAACCAACGCACAGTGCAGCAAGTCCATGAAATTGAACTCTTACCTGCCCACGAATTCCCGCAGGACAAAGCGGCAATAGAACGCTTCCGTATTCGTTATCGTGAGCGCTTCCCGGCGCGTAGCGAAAAAGAATCGCTCTATATGCAAGTCAGCCAGGGCCTGATGCCTGCTGGTATTGAATATTACCTGCCGCTGTTTGCTGAACATTCCGCACCTTTGTTTTCAATGTTACCCAAAAACACAGTGATGCTGGCTGTAGGTGATTTGGAAGCTGCAGCCGAGCGTTTCTGGCACGACTTACAACGTCGTTATCAGGACAGGGCTATCGATTTACTCAAGCCTATTTTAAAACCGCAAGAATTGTATTTAGCGGTGGATGAGTTTTTTGCTCAGTTAAAACAATGGCCACGCCTGCGGTTAAGCCGGGCTGAATTGCCGGAACGCGCGGGGCAATCCAACGCCGCTGTGGCTGATTTGCCTGAACTTACCGTCAATCATCAGTTGAAAAACCCGCTGGAAAAGCTGCAGCAATTTATTGTTGAGACCAAAAAGCAACAAGGCCGTGTGCTGTTTTTTGTCGAATCTGAAGGCCGGCGCGAAAGCTTGTTGCAGCTGATGCAGCGTAATCAAATTCGCTTGCAGCAATTTGCCTCGGTCGAAGAGTTTTTAACAGATCAGGTAGATTTAGGCATAGTCATAGGGTCGTTGGAGCAAGGTTGTTTATTGCAAGCCAGCTCTTCACAAGCAGTATCCGGTAAAGCCAAGGCCAAAGCAGGTGAAGAGCCTTTAGCCTTAGTCAGCGAAAACGAGTTATTTGGTCAAAAAGTTACCCAAAGACGTAAACGTAAACACAGCCAACAAATCTCTGGCGACACTATAATCCGCAATTTGGCTGAGTTGTCTGTTGGCCAGCCTGTGGTGCATTTACAACATGGTATAGGCCGTTATCAAGGACTGCAGGTATTGGATGCTGCGGGCATCAGCGCAGAATTTGTCACCATTGAATATGCAGGTGGCAGTAAGTTGTATGTGCCAGTGTCGTCTTTGCATTTAATCAGCCGTTACACAGGCTCTGATCAGGACAATGCACCGCTTCATAAGCTTGGCAACGACACCTGGGAAAAAGCGCGGCGCAAAGCAGCAGAAAAAGTGCGGGATGTAGCAGCAGAGTTACTGGATGTGTATGCCCAGCGCGCCGCCCAGACAGGTTATGGCTTTAAAATCGAAGCCGATCAATACGAGGTTTTTGCCGATGGCTTCCCTTATCAGGAGACGGTCGATCAGCTTGACGCCATTGCCGCAGTACTGGCCGATATGCAGGCCGAACGCGCTATGGACCGACTGGTGTGTGGTGATGTAGGTTTTGGTAAAACTGAAGTCGCAATGCGTGCTGCTTTTGTCGCAGTCAACGACAATAAACAAGTGGCGGTGTTAGTACCGACCACGCTTTTGGCACAACAGCATTTTGAAAACTTCCGTGACCGCTTTGCTAATTGGCCGGTGAAAGTGGCTGTACTGTCGCGTTTTATCAGCGCTAAAGAGCAAAAAGCTATATTGGAAGAAGCAGAACAAGGCAAAGTAGACATTTTAATTGGTACTCATAAGCTGCTACAGGACGATATTAGGTTTAAAGATTTGGGCCTGTTAATTGTTGATGAAGAACACCGTTTTGGCGTACGGCAAAAAGATAAAATCAAAGCCTTGCGCGCTAATATCGACATTCTGACCTTAACAGCCACCCCTATTCCCCGAACCTTAAATATGTCGATGTCCGGCATGCGCGATTTATCTATTATTGCCACACCGCCCGCCAAACGTTTAGCCGTCAAAACCTTTGTGCGGGAGCATGAAGAAGGCTTAATACGTGAAGCAGTGCTTAGGGAAATCTCCCGTGGTGGCCAGGTGTATTTCCTGCACAATGACGTAGCAACTATAGAAAAAGCCGCTGCTGATTTAGCCTTGCTGCTGCCTGAAGCATTAATTGGCATAGCTCATGGTCAGATGCGGGAACGAGAGCTTGAGCAAATCATGGCGGATTTTTACCATCAGCGTTTTAACCTGCTGCTCTGCTCCACCATTATCGAAACCGGCATCGACGTGCCCACTGCCAATACCATTATTATCAACAGAGCAGATAACTTTGGTCTGGCGCAATTACACCAGTTACGAGGCCGTGTTGGTCGTTCGCATCATCAGGCTTATGCCTATCTGTTAACTCCCCCGCCAAAACGCCTGACCAAAGACGCCGAAAAGCGCCTGGAAGCTATTTCCGCTTTAGAAGATTTAGGCGCAGGTTTTGCGCTGGCCAGTCAGGATATGGAAATTCGTGGCGCGGGCGAGCTATTGGGAGATGAACAAAGTGGCCAGATTGAATCTGTCGGCTTCAGCTTGTATATGGAAATGCTGGAACAAGCTGTGGAGGCGTTAAAAGCTGGCAAAGAGCCTAGTTTGGATGCCCTTTTAACCCAACAAACCGAACTGGATATGAAGCTGCCTGCCCTGTTGCCGGATGCTTATATTCCTGATGTCAGCTTACGTTTGTCCTTTTACAAAAGGTTAGCCTCCTGCCGCGACGAGCAGGAACTGGATGACGTGCAGGTAGAATTGATTGACCGTTTTGGCTTGTTACCAGATGCTGCGAAAAACTTAGTCAAAATCACAGAGTTAAAAATGCAGGCTCAGCAGCTTGGAATAAAACGTTTGGAAGCCAACAGCAAAGGTGGTGTGCTAGAATTCGCCGAACGGACGTCAGTGAACCCGTCTTACATTATCAAGCTTATCCAGACTCAGTCGAAAGTCTTTAAGCTCGAAGGTGGTAGTAAACTGAAATTTATTAAAGATTTACCTGATACCAATAGCAGATTCGCCTTTGTCAGCTTTATGCTCGAAGACTTTGCTAAACATCAGATAGGAGCACCATGAAACATCTGCGTTTAACATCGCTGGGTTTGGCTTTAGTGGGTTTAGTGGGTTTATTCACTACTACAACAGTTTTTGCCAACAGCTGGTATGAAATTGAGCTGATCGCTTTTAGCCGCACTACGGATAAAAGTTTAAAAGAACAGTTTGAAGCACCTACCGAGGAGCTGAAAACCAGCAATGCGATGGACTTAATGCGTCCATATGTGCAACCAGCGGTAGCAGACTTAATAAAAACTATCCCAGCCTGTGCACCTGCACAAGCCGATCCAACACTGCCTGCTCCACCTGCTGCAACCCCGGTATCTGATGCTGTCCAACAGCAAGTTCAGCAACTATTAACCGAGCATCAGCAGAACAAACAACCAGTAGCAGTAGTTGTAGAGGATTCACTCGATGTGCAATTAGAGCCAGAGCTCCCTTTCACCTCTTTGTTTCAGCTGAATTTTCAAAACTGTCTGATGGAACAATGGGACCTGGATGGCCAGTTGATCAGTCGTCCCCTAAGTGCTGAAGAATTAGCGTTGCAGTTACCAGCTCCAGCGCAAATTCCAGCAACTTTTACCGGGGATGGCTTAACGAAAAATAGTGCTTATCTGGTCGGTCCTAATGACTTGAACCTTAAAAATCTGGCCTATCAGTTACAACGCGAAGCAGGCAAGCAACTACTGCTGCACACGGCCTGGCGTCAACCCTTGATCTCTGGACGTAACAGCCGTACTCACTGGTATGCAGGTTTGTATCTCGATGAAAGGACATTACAAAGTGAGACGGACACAACACTGCAGATTGATTTGATGCAACAAGTACAGCAACAACTGGACGCAGTGCAACAAGGGCAGAGTAGTTTGCAGCAATGGTTTAGTCCGTGGCAGTTCGACTCCTTAGTTCAACTGCGGTTGGGCCGCTTTATTCAATTTGATGGCACCTTTTACTTGCGTCAAACTGAAGACCCGGATCAGCCGGCACAACTTGCAATTAAACAAAGTAACCGCTTAACTTTAGGCCAAATTCATTATTTGGATCATCCACGTTTAGGTGTGATTATCCAGGTGAAACGCTATACACCGCCAGATACAACTCTGGCGAGAACACCTTAAGCTATAAATAACACAAGGAATCTGTTATGAAAAAAATCGTGATTTTGTTGGCAGTTCTGCTATCTGTTGCTGCCTGCAGCAAGCTGACCCAAGACAATTATGACCAGGTAAAAGCGGGTATGACCTATGATGAAGTGAGCCGTATTTTAGGGAAAGCTACTCATTGTGACGAGGCTGTAGGCACTAAAAGCTGTCGCTGGGGGGATGACGCGAAAAATATCAAAATCACCTTTTTAGCGGACCGCGCTACAGTATTTTCTAACCATGGTATTCAATAAGTTTTGATATCCCCCTTATTGAACCGGGCGGCTTTTGCCGCCTTTTTTCTGTGAGCTTTGACTTATGTTTGAGCTTCGCTCTTATCAACAACAAGCAGTACAGTCTGTTTTAGTGCATTTCCGTCAGAAGCAGGATGCTGCAGTACTGGTACTACCGACTGGAGCGGGCAAAAGCCTGGTGATCGCTGAACTGGCGAGATTAGCTCGTGGCCGTGTCTTGGTGCTGGCTCATGTCAAAGAGTTAGTTGAACAAAACCATATCAAATACCAAAGTTATGGTTTAGAGGCTGCTATTTTTTCTGCCAGTCTGGGCCGTAAAGAAACTGCAGCTAAGGTGGTCTTTGCTTCTGTACAATCTGTCGCCCGTAACCTGAATGAATTTACTGAACAGTACAGCTTATTGGTGATTGACGAATGCCACAGAGTGGGCGATGACGAAGACAGCAGCTATTTAAAAGTGATCCGGGCTTTGCAGGGCGAAAATCCGGAGTTAAAAGTACTAGGACTGACAGCAACGCCTTATCGTTTGGGCTCTGGCTGGATTTATCAGTATCACAGCAGAGGTCTGGTCCGCACTAGTGAACCGCGTTTTTTTAAATATTGTATTTTTGATCTGCCAATCCGTTTTTTGCTGAGTGAAGGTTATTTAACACCAGCTGTCCTGATGGATGCGCCAGTGCTAAGTTATGACTTTGCTGGCTTGAAACCTACAGCCAGCGGTTACTTTAAAGAAGCCGATCTGGATTTGCGCATTAACCAGCAGCAACGTGCTACACCACAAATTATTCAGCAAGTGATACATCAGGCACAAAGCCGTTTGGGCGTGATGATTTTTGCAGCGACTACCGCCCATGCCCGCGAAATTTTAGGTTATTTACCTGCCAGCCAAACTGCGCTGATTTTAGGTGATACTCCACAAAAAGAGCGGGATGCACTGATCCACAGCTTTAAGCAAAGACAGCTGAAATACCTGGTCAATGTGGCGGTATTAACTACGGGCTTTGATGCGCCACATATAGATTTAATCGCTATTTTACGCCCCACCGAATCTGTCACTTTGTACCAACAGATTGTAGGTCGTGGACTGCGTTTAAGTCCGGGAAAAACCGATTGTCTGGTGCTGGATTATGCTGGAAACAGGTTTAATCTGGAGCAACCTGATATAGGCGAACTTAGACCTGAGCCTGGTACAGAGCTGGTCACAGTCCCCTGCCCACTTTGTGGTTTTTTTAATAACTTTTGGGGCAAAACCGACGACAGAGGCCTGGTATTGGAACATTACGGTCGCCGCTGTCAGGGTTATAAAGATAATGAGCTGGGTCAGCCTTTAGCTTGTGGCTATCGTTTTAAAGCCAAGTTTTGCCCTGATTGTGGTGCTGAAAACGATATAGCCGCCCGTCATTGTGGCGAATGTGGTCTGGTGTTGGTCGATCCGGACAAAAAACTGAAAGAAGCCTTAAGCTTAAAAGACGCCTTAGTACTTTACGTAACACGAATGCAGCTACAAAGCCATCAAAACAAAGAAGGTAAAACCTCACTCAAAGTCAGTTACTTTTCTGATGAAGGCGCTGAAATAGCTGAATACTGGAGTTTGCAGACTAAGGCGCAAAAACAAAAATTTCTAACGTTGTTTGTGCCACCTCATCTGGTCGACAGGCACAGAGTCTTTACTGCAGCTACAGTCAATAAAGTCTTACAACAAGTTCATCGACTGCAACCACCAGAGGCCATCATAGCGCGCAAGGACGGGCGTTTTTGGCAAATTCGTGACAAGCTGTTTCAAATTCAGGGGAAAGATGCTGAATAATCCCCTTTTATGAACAAGATAAAAAATTCTTTTGGTTAACTACTGGCCAAAGCTGATAAAACTCACTAATAATCAAGTTGTTCGTCAATTAGCAATAATTATTACACCACACTGATAGTTCTCTTTTTTTCACAAGGTCGCAGTTTATGTCAAACGAAAACGCGTTATTAAGCTTGCTGGTTGAGAAAATTCAAAATGATACCTTGGTGCTGCCAAGTCTTCCCGAAATTGCTTTACGGATCCGCAAAATGGCGGAAGATCCAAATGTAAATTTAAACCAGATGGCGGACATTATTTCTCACGACCCAGCCATGTCTGCCCGTATGATGAAAATTGCCAATAGTGCGTTTTTAGGTCGCTCTGTCCCTATCAATTCACTGCAGCAAGCCGTCACACGTATTGGCCTGCGTTACATCAAAAATATAGTCACAGCCATGGCTATTGAGCAATTGTTTGTCTCTCATTCCAGTTTAATCAAAGGCATGATGAGCAAGGTCTGGCAAGACACCCTAGAAGTCGCAGCAGTAGCTTTAGCCACGATGCAGTTATACAACAGCAACTTAAAAGTAAGCCCGGTAAATTTTGACACCATGACTCTAGCTGGTTTAATTCACAATATTGGCGCTTTGCCTATTCTGACTAAAGCCGAAAAATATCAGGGTCAGTTTGGTAACAAAGACTTTATTGAAGGTTGCATCACAGATTTAGCCAGCGGCATAGGTGGCAGTATTTTACGTAAGTGGGAATTCCCGGATGAATTGGTCGAAGTTGCAGAGCAATGGAATACCAAATTACCGCACGCTGACAAAGTAAATTATCTGGACTTTATTCGTATTGCTGCCATTCAAAAAGGCTTTGCCAAAGATAAAACGGAACCTCGTTTGGCGTTAAAACCTTTTGTGGACCGTGGTTTAATCACAGGTGTTGATTTCTATCGCTCACCTGAATTTACTGTGACTTATCAAGAGATGAAGCAGCTGTTTGTTTAATTGAAAATGGGGTCAGATCACATTGTTAACTGTTAACAATGTGATCTGACCCCATTTTAGTTTTTAATTAAATAACTTCTGGTGCAGCTCTTTCACTACTGCAGCAGCTGACGCATCCTGTACTAAAAAGCACAGGTTGTGGCGCGAAGCACCATGACAAATCAATCGCATATTAATTTGCTCCAAGGCGCTAAACAGTTCACCCGTCACCCCTTTGGTACTGTGCAAATGATTACCTATCACAGCAACAAGACTTAAGCCCTGCTCTACCGTCACTTCACAGAAGCTTTTTAGCTCATCTAGCGCAGGTTCAATCGCCGAATTAAAAGCGCTCCCTGAAGACTCGTCTAGCGTTAAGGCGACTGAAATTTCCGACGTAGTGACTAAATCTACCGAAATCTGATGACGACTTAAAATATCAAAAACCCGGGCCAAAAAGCCTGCTGCATGCAGCATTTCCGGGCTTTTCACCGTGATCAGAGTTTGTGATTTACGCAGTGCTATAGCGCGGTATGCTGGTTTATGTTCCACAGTTTTCGCAATCCAGGTGCCACCCGCTTCAGGTTCACGACTGGAACCGACAAAGACTTTGATATTGCGGCGCATCGCCGGAATTAAGGTGGCTGGGTGCAATACCTTAGCGCCAAAAGTCGCCATTTCGGCGGCTTCATCAAAGCTGATTTCATTGATACAGCGGGCATCTGATGTCAGACGTGGATCTGTAGTAAATATCCCAACTACATCAGTCCAGATTTGTACGATGTGCGCATTTAAAGCCTCACCCAATAAGGCTGCGCTATAATCCGAGCCACCGCGGCCCAGAGTTGTAGTTTGCCCTGTTTCATCAGCACCAATAAAGCCCTGAGTCACGATTATCTGCTCAGACAATAAAGGCTGCAAATGGGCTTGCGCTAAATCAGCAATATGCTTTATTTGGGGTTCACCTTTGCCAAATCGACTGTCGGTGCGAAGCACCCGGCGTACATCAAAGCACTGTGCTGCAGCACCTCGCTCTATCAACACCTGAGTAAATAATACGGAGCTTAAACGCTCACCAAAGGACTGGATCAAATCTTTATGAGCACCGGAATACACAGCTCCCCCAGTTTCAATCAGGTTACGTAAATCAGCCAATAAAGTATTGATTTGCGCAGCCACAGCTTCGGGTTGTTGCAGAGCATTCAGCACAGCCAAAGTAATACGCTCAATGCCCTCAAAAGAGGCATAACGGGCCTGAATTTCAGTTTGCTTGGTGATATCGACCAATAAATTGGTTACGCCTGAGCTGGCGCTGACGGCGACCAGACGAATATTAGAGTCGGCTAACACAATATCAGCACAACGGGACATAGCCGGAAAATCGGCCACTGAAGTTCCGCCAAATTTGGCGACAATAAGTTGATTAGACATTCGAGTCTCTCCTTATCAATAAGTCATAAGGCAGAGCATGGCATTTGCAGGCAGTAAATAAAGTTGTGGTGCAGGCATGATGCTGCATACAACTGATCACAGACACACAAAGGCCAGAAGCTCTCCACCACAAAAAACAGGTGACAGTCGTAAGGATTCAGCCTTAACAACCGGACCATCTGCCGCTACAGCATCTGGTCCTCGGCGTTAATCCCCCTCAAACATCCTGCGGCTTGTAGCAGCCTGAGATGTTCTACCTGGTTAACGCTCCTCTTCTGGTCTATACCCGTTGGCATTACACGGGCGGGGGTAAACCCCGCCCCTACACACATCGGGTATCTCATAATCACGTATGATTGACGGCGCAGAGCTTAAGTGACTTTTTTACAAAAGGCAACAGCCGTTTAGCCGTCTTTTCAGAAAAACTGTAATTTAGTTACAGTTTTTCATCCTTAAGCCAAAGCAAACTGCCCGACAAAATAGACGCCGACATAACCCAGGCTGTAGCAGCCCAACAGATAACCTGCCATTTTGAAGTAAGTACCAAAAGTCAGTTCTTTAACTTTACTCATGGCAATAATACCGGCCGCTGAACCTATGATCAGAATAGAACCACCTACCCCAGTGGCATAAGTTAAAGTCAGCCATTCCGCTGTCGTCATGGTTAAATCTGCTTTTAACAAAGCCGCAGTTAAAGGCACGTTGTCGATCATCGCAGACAAAACACCCATCAGGTAGTTGGCTTGCACTGGCTCTAAATACTGATACAAATGCGTAATATTGGTCAGCACACCAATTTCTTTCAGAATGCCAACCAGCAGCAAAACCCCTAAAAAAAACAACAAGGTATCAAACTCTACCTCACGGATGTAATTCAAAATATTTACCCCAGTCTTTTTACGCAGCAGGTACTGAGCCGCTAAAAACATCACGCCTAAACCAAACAGGAATGTCAGTACAGGCGGGATCTGGAACAGGATATTAAATACCAACGTTGCACCTATAGTCGCAGCAAAAATACCTGCAATAATGACATCGGCTTTTTCTATTGGTCTAGGGGACTTCTCCAGCACAATACGGCCTGTCATTTTGCGTGACAACAGAATAGCCAATACAGCAACGGCAAATAACGAAGGAAGAATTAACAATAACAGGTTAGTGATGGTCACTTTACCGCCCAAGAACAACATCAGGGTAGTGACGTCACCTGTGATCAATGACACGCCACCGCTATTGACCGCAAAAATAATCAAGGTGGCGTATTGAATACGTTTTTTCACTTCCAATTTAATACTGCTGATGACAGCGATAGACACCAGAGTCGCGGTGACGTTGTCGGCAAATGACGAGAAAATAAAAGCAAACACAGCAATGATAAACATCAAACGGCGTTCAGATAACTCGGCAGGTAATAAACGCTGCACAATTTGAGAAATAAAGCCTTTACTATTGAGATAAGCGACAAAAGTCATAGTTGACATCAGAAACAACCACAAAGTGGCTATTTCTAATAAGTTATGGTTCAACTGCTCACTGATTTCGCTACTTGTAGCGCCATGCATTGGAAATATAAAAGCGAGGATCCAGCAAAGAGTACCGAAAAAAAGTGTCGTTTTTGCCTTGTTTACGTGGATAATATCCTCTATAACGATCATCACAAAGGCTATTGCCACCAGAGCCAAAATTACTGCGCTTACCATGATGTAGTACCAGCTTTATTGTTGTGGAAAAGGAAGGATTTTGCGGGGTCGTATTCTAACAGCCCAAACCGCATGCCACTACCCTACCAAAGTCAGATTTGTGAAATATTGATGAAAAGCATGAAAAGAAAGGACAAATGATAGCGCCACGTAAAATTATCCGCTGCTTAGATGAGCACTGGACTGTCATTGAGCAGTTGGTCGAACGAAGTGCCAACGGTAACTTCAGTTTCCAGGATGTACAGCATCTGATCCTGCGCCATAACAATGGCATGAGCAGTGAGCAGGTGTTCCGTGAAGCCCAGCGTTTTTTGCAACTCGAAATTCTGATCCCTCTGGCTAAATCCAGCCAGTTGGAGCTGAATCGCTCCGTGCTGGAATTTGCCCAGCAGTTAATGCAGGAACAGCAGTTGGGGTTAGCGACCGATATCGAAAGCCGAATTCTGGAGCTAAAACGTTTATCAGAACGCATGCGAGAAGCGGCACAAAGTCGAGATAGTAGCGAGCTGCGCCGCTTCTCCAGGGTGATGGATGAACGTATTCGTGAAGTACTAAAGCATTTTGGCCAAAATGAAAGCGCCATTTTATCACTTGTCGAGCGCGCCAAAGCAGACGAAGGCAAATTGAGCCTGGCTCGGCGTTATGCCGCTGTGATGGATGCTTTTGATGACTATATAGATCCTGTTTTAGCACTGGTGGATATCAACGGCCCTTTCCAGAAAACTGTGTCAGATGTGGAGGCTATGCTCAGCGACTTGCTGCAAATCATAGAAGTGACAGGCACACTGAATACAGAAAAAGAAACTTTAATTCAGCTGCGAACTCGTTTAATTGAAATGAATCAGCTGGGCCGTGAAAGTTTAAGTCGTTGTGCGGATTTGCTGATGCCACTGCGTGATGAACTGCGCCGAAACACACTACTTTCCCGTAATGCCAGCTTTTTATTGGGACAGATGCGCAAAAAGGGTATAGATCTAACGCTGGAACCTTTAGTTCCAGCCATCAGCTCTGACAGCCAGCGCTTCTCCTTAGGTTCGGCCAATCAAATCACCAGCTATATGGCAGAGCTGTGTCAGTACGAACACGATGCCTATCAGTTACCTGAAGAAATCCTCAGCAATCACAGTATGCTGATGCAAGTACCTGAATTAAAAGATGTAGTACACAAAGCCAAAGCCTTAAAAAAACTGCCTGATTTAAGCCGTTGGCTGGCAGACAGTTACCCTGAATTGCCAGTGGATGAACTGCTTTTCCTGTATCAGGAGCTTTCTCGCTCAGACGAGCTGATACTACAACACAGCGAACACAACACTGAATTGACACTCAATGGCTATAAGCTGACCTTACACCCTTTTCAAAGCAGCGAAGCCGGGACTTTATAAATGCAATTAAACTTAGATGAACTGACTCAGCTGGCTGAAATCAGCAAAAAGCTGTCGAACGGTTACCATATCAGCGAACAGGATTTTGCCTTGTGGCAGGAACTGGATCAGCAGGAAGACTCCTACACAGCTCTGTTTGGTGCTTTAGGTAATACGCTAAAACGCGACAGTCGTGGTTTCTTTTATTTTGAAGTGGATGATGCCACTGCCAGCATGGGCAAAATCTCCAGGCTTTTTGCCCTCACCTTATTCGCTTTAGTGGAGTTTTATGCCGACAAAGGCCAGGATCCGCTGCGGGCTTTGTTTGAACATGAAATTACCACAGAAATCTGGGGCCAGTTGCTGCAGCAGCAATACCACTTATTTGAACAACTGGAAATTTTTTCAGTCACAGATATGAAACGTGAAATAGCCAACCGCTTCTTGCGTTACGGCCTGGCGCGGCCAAGCGGCGATCAAATCAAATTATTATCCCCTGTGTATCGTTATTTAGACGCGCTGATGGATGTGGATCACAGCGCTGTAACAGAGGAGAATGCAGATGTCTGAGCAGCTTAATTTAACAAAATCAGAGCTGTATGGCTTAACCAAACTGGCACTGCTCAACACTGCTGGCTACGCCAAATGTGTGATCCCTCTGGATGACTCTTCGTCCATTTGCGCGCCCAATAATACGGGCAAAAGTTCGGTGATCAACGCCCTGCAGTTCCCGCTGATTAACGATTTGCGTTTAACCGAATGGGATGGTCACGACTTAGACGAAACCCGTAAGTTTTACTTCGGCACAGACCAAAGCTACATCCTGCTGGAAGCCAATTTGCCAGACGGCCCTGTGGTGATAGGTGTAGCAGGTCGCGGTAAAATTGCAGGTTATGCCTTCCAGTATTTTTGCTACAAAGGCAAGCTGGATTTAAACCACTATTTAGACGGCAAAAGTTATGTGCGGTACAACAAGCTGGACCATCATTTACGTGGTTTAGGCTTTGACCCTATTGAGTTAAAACAGTCTGAACTGAATGCCATGCTGACAGGTGGAGCTACGCCTTTTGACAGCCGCATTAATCTTCGGATGATCCCACTGGCAAACGTGTCTGATGCGCCGGTATACAAGGATATTTTCCGCCGTATTCTGAACCTGCACCGCTTAACAGCACAGGATGTAAAACGTCTGCTGTTGCCGGTATTTGCAAGGCATCTTGGCGATCCTAAGGTCGACTTTTATCAGGTGTGGCACAACGCTTTTGAAAAGGTCAATAAAGACAGACGTGAACTCAAAGCGCTGGAAAATCAACAGGAAGCTGTTACAGCTTTAGAGAGTCTGCTCGACAACCGCTCAGTGCTCAAAGGTCGCTTAGCCACTTATGCGCCTAAACTGGATGTGGCCTTAACTGAATTTCATAGCTACTTTGACGATCAGCAAGAGCTTCTGAACGAGCAGCTGACCGGCTTATTGGCAGAGAAAAGCCAGCTGGAAGAACGTCAGCGTTTGTATGTTGGTCAGATTAAAGAATTGTCTGGCCGTCAGCAGCAGTTGCAGCAATGGTTTGGCGAATTTGATGGTCTGTCACAAAAATTCAGCTTAAGTAACGAAGCGACCTTACAGACGAACTTAAGCAATATCCGCGCAGCCTACGAGCAGTTAAGCCATAGCTTGCAAGGAGCAAGTCAGGTCAATGCCACCACTTTAGCGCATCAAAAAAGCCAAAGTGCCAAGCAGCTGCAAAGCTTAAAGCTGCAACTGAAAAACCTGGAATTTAACCTGTATTCCCGTTTACGCGAAGACTTAAGCCTGCCGGAAGTACAGCAAATGACCCGCATTCTGAATCCGGATTTGTTGTCGCTTTCGACTACGGGTGGCGGTGATATTGAAATTCTGGACGATGCGCTGTTTTCAGAGCAACTGGAGAAAATTGCCGATTGCTTTAAACAAGGCAAATTGCATTTACCTGGAGTTGTGATTGACCTGCATCATTTGCAGCCGGTCGAGCAAAATAGCTTAGAGAACAAAATCCAGCTAAAAGAGCAAATAGACGCGCTGCAGCAGACCTTGCATACGCTGGAACAGCAGCTCGCTGTTGCTGGCGACCTGGCCGGTAAAACCCGCGAAAAAGACCGCTTGTATCAGGATCTGTTGCAAGCCGAAGAGGACATTAAGAAGTTTGGCCGCTACCAGCAAATGCTGGAAATCAGTGACGAGCAACAGGCGCTTCAATCCGAACTTGAAATTGAAGAAGACAAGCTGCAAGAGCAGCTGGCTGAAGTACAGCACAAAGCCTCGACCCTATCTGATCGCCGCAACTTAGTCGGCAATAAGCAGGAGCAAATTAAACGTCAGGCCGAACGTATTGAGCAGGAGAAAAAAGAGCGTATCGACTTCCAGCTCGACTTCTACTCCGGTAAAGTCACACCTTATCCTATTGAAGTGACTTTGGATTTTGACAACTTAGCCGACGTATTACGCGACTTTAATAAGCAGTGTAATGAGCTCAAACTGATTGATGTCAATATCAAAAATACCTACCTGTTTATTTTTAACGCCGGTATCACCAAGTTTGAAGTCGAGACGGACGAAGAGCTGAAGTTCCAAAAACTGATCAGCGCCTTCCATCATCTGGACAAAGAGCGGGAAGCTATTGAACGTCGTGCCCGCGTTGCTTTGACTGAAGTAGCGTCCACGCTCAAAGGTTTACGTGATGACTTAAACCGTCTGCACCGTGAGCTGAATAGCTTTAACCGGGGCATCTGGCGTCATCAAATTTCCAACCTGCAGGATTTTAAAATTGAAATAGTTGACCGCGCTTTATTGGTTGGTCATATAGATACCATCCTGACTACCTCAGAAGCTTATCAGCAAGGCGATACGCTGGACTTATTGGCACCCAACGCCAGCAGCAACGAGCGTGAAGTGCAAGCTGCGAAAGACTATTTAATTCAGGCTGCCAGTGAAAAAGGTGGTTTAACTTTATCTGACTTGTTTGATATCCGCTTTAAAGTAGTGAACCGTGCTGGTGAAATAGAGTTCTTCGACAAAATTGACTCGGCAGGCTCCAACGGGACACGTATTACCATTAAGTTATTGTGCGGTATGTTGTTTATCCGCCAGTTATTGTCCGAGCGCGAACGCGGTAAATACCGTATTCCTATTTATATCGACGAAGCGGCTGATATTGACCCACATAACCAGCAGGCACTGATCGAAACAGCGCTGAACTTTGGTTTTGTGCCGATCTTTGCTTCGGTGAAACCTCAAACCTCGTGCCGTTATATAGTTCCAATTCGCACTGTAGCTGGTGGCGCACAAAACTGGGTGGATGAAAAAGACTGGATTTTATGTGAAAAAATTCCGGTAGCGGGTGAAATTGAAGAACAAGTTTCGGCAGCAACAGAACCTGCCTGATCCTAAACACACCATCAGCTCAGCCGTTTTAGCATAGAAAGCGGTTGAGCTGATGGTCAGATGGCGTCAGCTTTCGTCTGATAAATAGTACCCTATGCCTCTTAACGTTCTGATGTAACTCTGGCCAAACGGCTCATCCACTTTTTTTCGTAAACGCCTGACATAAACATCGACCACGTTAGTCAACGGATCTTCATTAATACCCCACACCGTTGCCAGCACTCGTTCACGACTAAATACTTTTTGTGGGCTGGACATCAGTAGCTCCAGTACAGCCAGCTCTTTGGCGGTCAGCTGCAACAGTTGGCCTTGTCGTCTGGCCTGCATACTGTCCAAATCTAATTCTAAATCACCTACTGTCAGTTGGCGCCGAACCGCAGCAAAAGGATTACGTTTAGATAACGCCTCAATCCTTGCTAGTAATTCTTCAAAAGCAAAAGGCTTCACCAGGTAGTCATCAGCACCAGCTTTTAAACCATCCACCCTGTCACAGACTTCAGCTAAAGCAGATAACATCAATACTTTTACCGGTAATTGTTGTGAACGTATTAAACGACAGATCTGCAGTCCATCCATTCTCGGCAGCATCCGGTCTAGAATGACTAAATCTGGTTTTTGTGCCAGCAGAGCTGGCAAAGCCTCGCTGCCATCTCCCACCCAATCGACAAAATAACCTTCAGCTTTCAGCCCTCTGATCAGAAAATCTGCCACTTTTTTTTCATCTTCTACAATCAGGATATGCATGCGTTGTCCTCTTCAACTAAAGGTAAAATGACAGTGACACAGGTCCCCTGCTGATAATCACTGCTCACTGTCAGCTTTGCATGCTGACTTTGTACTAAGGTCTGACACAATGATAAACCTATCCCAAGTCCGTCAGGCCTGAGCTGGCGCGCATTATCTGCTCTAAAATAGCGATCAAACACATGAGGTAAATCACCAGGCAAAATACCTATACCATGGTCCTGCACCCGAATAGTGCACTGCTCTGCCACTGTGACACTTAATTCAACCTGTTGCCCGGTACTACTATACCGCACTGCATTATCGAAGATAATTTGTAATGCCTGCAGCAACTTATCCAGATCAAGCCATAACAATTCTGTGGCTGCGTTATCAGGTAATTCTACACACTGGATCTGCACTGATTGGCTGGCAGACAACTGCCGGGCTAATGCAGTGATCTGTTGCCATAACTCGCCAAGAGTTAAAGTACGAGGCCGCAACTGCAGTTGTTGTGTGCCTCGCACCAACATCAGTAGATCATCAATACGACTGGATAACTGCACACTGGTTTGAGCTATCCGCAACAAGCTGTCCTTATAAAAATCAGCGGTTTTGTCTGCACCACGCAGACTGATTTCGGCTTCTCCCCGAATCGCTGTCGCTGGAGTACGCAACTCATGGCTAACATCAGCCAAAAAACGTTGCTGTTGCTGTTCTGCATGCTGTAGCTGTTCAACCGCATGTCGCAATTGCGCAGTGCGCTCTGCGACCTCAAGCTCAACTCTGCGGGTATGATCTTCTTCTTGTTGTCTGGCTCGCTCCAAACCTGCAGCCATCAGATTAAAGCTACGAGCGAGCATGCTGAACTCAGCCGGCCCCTGCTCTGGCAAACGATAATTCAGTTGGCCATCAGCCAGAGCTGAAGTGCCTGTCAGTAACTGCTGCACTGGCTGATACAAAGCTCTGGATAACACAAGTGCAAGACTGACAGCACAAGCCACGCCAAACAAAGACACAACCACGACCAGAACCTTGACCTGTTGCAATGCTGTCGCCGCTTTTTCTTCGGCTTGCTCTGAGCGCTGGCGTTGTAATTCAATAGAGTCAGCAATCAGATGCTTCAAATCCAGCCCTTCCAGATTATCGAAAGTTTGGATCAGCAACCGCCATATCTGCGCTTCATGCTCGGGTCTGACTTGCTTATTCTTTAAACTTTGCTCCAAAGCTGCGACGTTCGTCTCAAGAATAGACAGGGACTTTAGCTGCTGGCTGATAGCAGCAAAGTCATCCAAATGTTCCGACAAACGCTGATCATGCTGCAACAAGGTATTTAAACCAGCCAAACTTTGCTGCATTTGCCCAAGGTATTTATCCCGTTGCTCTACAGTGCTGTCTTTGGTCAATAACGATTGGGCAAGCCAGACTTTAAGCCGCTGTTTATCAGCTCCAAGTGTAATAAATTCAGCCAGCATCTGATTGGCAACCCGACTGCGCTCTACATGATAACTGGCTACACCGGAAGCCCATATCGCAAGGCCAGCCTGCACTAAGGTGATTGCCAGCAACAAAAAAAACGCAATATACAATTTACTTCGAAACACAACGCCTCCGAGTTAGCGCCTTCTATGCTGACAGAGTAATGCAAGTCATGCTCAAAGGCTGCTTTGTTCATCTGTTTTTAATCTTCAGTGCAGACAAACTTCATGTCAGATGCAGCCAATTGCACAGCTGACTGGCCGATACTAAGCCCGGACCAAAGATTGAATAGAGCAAGGAAAACATATGAACCTTAAAATGAACAGCATACTCGGACTGACTTTTGTAGCCTGGTGCGCTCCACTGGCCTATGCCAACACAACCATAACGGAAGCCGAGGTGAAGGCGGCCCAGGACGCCTGGGGAAAAGCGCTGATCCAGATCAGCTCTGATTACGAAAAATCTGGGCTTGAAAAAGCAAAAACCACCGCAAAAACTGTGCTGGACACGGCTTATGGTTACAATATAACCCCAGTGTTATTTAAGCCAACCCTGGCCACAGGTGCTCAAACTTTCCGTCCTACCTATCAGGGAGCATTGTCGTATTTTGTTGGTGACGATAAAAACTTTCCTGCAGACACAGGTTTTGCACTCAAAGGCTGGATAGCTTACGACTATAAAAATGCCGCGGTTTATATCAATGGTGATATGGCTCTGACCATGGGTCATGTGATGCTGAGAGATAAAAATGGTAAAGTTACCACTGTAGATAAAAGCTGGGGCTTTAAAAAAGATGCTGATGGTAAATTACGCATAGTACTGCACCACTCGTCTTTGCCTTATCAACCTCAGTAGCACGAGCAGGTTAAAACGGTATCAACTCCAGAGCTTGCCAACTGGAGTTGATACCGAAAAATGTTGAGCCACCTGAGCCTGAAATAATTCAGCACAGGCAATGGCGTCTGTCACCGCATGATGAGGTTGATAAGCAGGTAACTGGTAACGCTGCCGGCAATCAGCCAGTCGTAAAGATGGCTTGGCTTGGGCTGTCATACTTCGCCACCAGCCCTGTAAACCTGACTGAGTAAAACCCCGTTCTAACGCCAAAGTATCAATGATTGGAAAAATAACACCTTCACCTAAACGACTCATCACACCATGATACAAAAAAGCGCGCTCGATAGGCAGATGATGCACCAGCACCACTTTTCCTGCCAAAGCCTGCAATAGAGGCTCAATATAGAGTTCTAAATCAGCAGCCTGCGCTATAGCACTGTCGGTAATGCCATGCACTATGACTGAACGTTCGTTAAGCTGTACTCTGGGTTTTACCAGATAACTTTGAGCTTTACTGCTGTGAATTCGATTCAACGTCAGCGGCACCAGCCCTATGCTGACGATGCCATCACGCACAGGATCTAAGCCTGTGGTTTCAAAATCTAAAGCGACAAAACAGATATCTTGCAAAGCAGTATCAGCAGCTACAGCTCCGGCCTGATAAAACGCCTTTAACCTGGCGTCTTTGGCTTTTAGCTCCAACTGCTGCATGGTGTTTTGCCAATTTTTGCTCAGCATCTGCAGTGGATCTGTTTTTAATTCCTGCTTCTTCAGATAAAACATAACACCTCTGTTACTGTCGCCCGCCAGGGTAACGAAACTTCAGAAACTTTTGCGCGAAGCTTAGAATTTGAAAGGCTTCTTTTAAGGTTTTACGTTCAAAGGCAGAGAGTTCTTCAGGTTTGACTTTGTTATCTGCCGATCTGCCCGCTTGTAAGGATTTGGCTTGCTGACGAATTCGTACCATAGCTATCACTTCCAGTGCATCAATCAAATCATCAGCCCTGCCCTTGGGTAAAATTCCGGCCGCTTTGACTGCCAATAAACGCTCATAGGTATTGGTTGCAGCGCAGCCAATAGACAAAGCATGCACTCTGACCAAATCGGCCAATGGCGCTGTACCTCTGCGTTTAATATCCAGTGAGTTATTTTGCTGACCATCATTTTCCAGCACAAAATCTTTAAAGAAACCTAAAGGTGGCGTCCGGCTAATGGCGTTGCGCGCCATACAGGCTAAAAAATCCGCATTGGCTTTGACCTGACGCCTGATTTGTTGATTCAGCTGTTCAGCCCAGTGCAACTCACCCCAGACCCCTTCTAAATCAAAAAATATAGCGCTGTTGAGCAATCGCTGCGCATCAGGTTTCTCAATCCAGTCGGTGAAATACTGCTGCCAGACTCGTAGCGGCTGTCGCCATTGGCTATTGGTGGCCATAATATCGCCACTGCAATAGCTGTAACCACAAAGGGCCAGACCATCACAAACAAATTCAGCCAGCGCAGCAAAATAATCCTGATGCAACAGAGGGTCGTAGTCATTGTGCAGCACCAACGCGTTATCCTGATCCGTCACTATCAGTTGTTCATCCCGCGCCATAGAACCCAAGGCCAAAAAACAATAAGGCACAGGCGGTGGCCCCAGGTGCTGCTCTGCCAGCTCAAGCAAACGTTGCTTAAAACTACGGCCTGTCACCGCCATAGCAGCACCAATCATTCTGGAGTTGGCATCTTCATTCACCATGCGGACAAAACAAGAGGCTAATTCAGTGCTCAGGCTTTGTAGCTCAGCTACAGTCTGCTGGCGGAAAATGCTACTGACAATGTACAGGCTGTTTTGCGATTCATAACGGATCACATCAGCAATAGAGATGATACCAAGCACCTTGCCTTGGTCCAGTACGGGCAAATGGTGCACATTGTGCCGCAGCATCACTAACATGGCCTCAAATACAAACTGGTTTGATTCAATACACACCAGCTCTTTCGTCATGATAACGGAAACAGGCTGCTGATAATCCAAACCTGCTGCTATTAGTCTGTTACGTAGATCCCGATCAGTGACTATGCCGACCAGAGCAGCGTCTTTTGACTGGTCCGCCACAATCAGTAAAGAAGACACCGACTCTTGTTGCATCAATTGCGCTGCCTGCTGCACTGTGGCATCTGCGGCTAAAGTCACAGCAGCTCTGCCAATCAACTGGCGAACTTCTGAACTCATTAAATCATTGCTACTTTTGTCGGCAAGAACCCCACTCTTTTTGCGTTGGGTATCACCTATTTCAACATAATCGGCAAAGACTTCATCGGATTGATACAGCAATTCAAAACAGGCCACAGGAATAAAGTAGATCAGGCTGTCTTCTATCGCTGTTGCAGGAAAAATAACAGTTTTATCGCGCAACAAACCTTGCTCAGCAAAAATGCCGCCTTCGCTAAGTCTGTTGTACAACACGCCGTTGCGCCTGTAGGTTTCGACTGCACCGCTGCGAACCAGATGCAGAGCCTGTAACGGCTCACCAAAACGCAATATCGGCGTACCGGCTTTAAAATAACCAATATCTACCTGCAGTGCAGTCTGGTGCAACAAGTCATCCGGCAGCTCTTTAAAAGGGCTGTAGCGCTTTAAGAAATTCAGAATTTCTATTTGTTCTATCTGCATTCGCTTGCCTTCTCCATGAAAGCAGGAGGAGTGATATCCTCCCACTTTGATCATCCTGCGGTTAACTACGAGGCTCTGATCTCAGCCCTATCACAACAGACACACAAGAGGCTAATAACACCAAAGCAAAAGGAAAGCCTGTAGAGACAGCCATGGCTTGTAATGCCACTAAGCCACCGCCCAGCACCAGCGCTATAGCAACCAAGCCTTCGAAGGTGCACCAAAATACCCGCTGCGCCACAGGTACATTCACTTTACCTCCAGCCGCTATGGTATCGATCACCAGTGAGCCTGAATCAGAGGAGGTAACAAAAAACACCACCACCAGCACTATGGCAATAAAGGACGTGATATTGGCCAGTGGTAAAGCCTGCAGCATTTGAAATAACTGCAGTGGCAATTCGGCAGAGACCGCGGCCTGATAACTATCCTGCACTAATTGATGAATAGCAGTAGAACCAAAGACTGTCATCCACAATACACAAGCGAAAGAAGGCACCAGCAGTACTGAAATTAAAAACTCACGCACAGTACGGCCTCTGGATACACGAGCGATAAACATGCCGACAAAAGGCGACCAACTGATCCACCAGGCCCAGTAAAAAGCCGTCCAGCCTTGCAAGAAGTTGGTATCTTCACGGCCGACAGGATTGGCTAGCGCAGGCAAATACTGCAAGTAAGCCCCAAGGTTATCCAACACGCCAGTTAAAATCACCAGCGTTGGCCCAAGCACTATCACAGCTAACAACAATAGTGCCGCCAGAGCCATATTGATTTCAGATAACCGTTTTACGCCAGCATCCAAACCTGCAACTACTGAAACCAAAGCAATCAGCGTAATGACCACCACTAATACGATTTGGGTTGTCTGACCTTCAGGCACACCAAACAACAAATGCAAACCTGCGGCGGCCTGAGCAGACCCCAACCCAAGCGACGTAGCCAAACCAAATAAAGTGGCAAATACAGCGAGAATATCAATGCAATGGCCCGGCCAGCCCCAGACTCGCTCTCCTAACAGGGGGTAAAACACCGAGCGTATCGTCAGCGGCAAACCTTTGTTAAAGGAAAACAGCGCCAAGCCCAGCGCTAAAATGGCGTAAATGGCCCAGGGATGCAGCGCCCAATGGTAAATAGTCGCTGCCATGCCCAAACGTGCAGCTTCGATAGGATCGCCGACAGCACCAGCAAGGGGCGCCCAGTCAGTACGACTACCGTTTTCCAGTGCTGGCCCACTTAAAGCGCTGCTGAAATGGGATAAAGGTTCTGACACGCCATAAAACATCAGGCCTATGCCCATACCGGCGGCAAATAACATCGAAAACCAGCCCAAATAACTGTAATCGGGTGTGGCCTCTGTGCCGCCCAGACGCACTTTACCCAGTGGCGATACAATCAGCGCCAGGCAAAGCAGCACAAAAATATTGGCGACACTGATAAAAAACCAGTCCAGATTGCTGGTCAACCAGCCACGCATAGCTGAAAACACTGGGGCAGTCTGGTTCTGGAATAACAAAGTAATAATGACAAAAGCCACAATACTCAGGCCTGAGATCAAAAATACTCTGTTATGAATATCCAGACCAAAAGGGCCAAGTTTCACCAGTATATTGTCTTGCCCGACCTGATAGTCGGTGTCGATAGCATTGACCCTGCCATCGGGGATCATCGGATCTTTTTGTTCGTTCATTCTGTACCTGCTGTAGTTTTAATGTGCGCCTGCACCGCTCCCCTTTTGAGTGAGCAGTTAGTGCGGATCACGCGGTTAAAATGTCAGGAAAAAGACCGGCTAAAAGTAATAGCCAATGTTGATGTTAAAACGTTGTTCCTCGTCGCTACTGTTTCCGGCCATACTGCCACCGACAAAAGGCTGGTTACGGGCGTGCGCGTAATCCACATAGGTAAAAAGTGAACCTGCAGCAATAGAGAAGCCTGTGACATTCATCAAAGTGCTGCGACTTTGATCGGATTTGTCATACACCAAACTGTAGTTGTTATAAAACTGCAAATCTGTGATAGGGCCCCACTGCACTGGTAAGTCATAGGCCAGGTTGACTGTGGCTGATTTTGCTTCGGCTGCTATCGAGTCATAAAAACCATAAGCCCCAACAGCGACGCGCTCTATGTCATCCAAATCATAATGGTACTGGCTATGTTGCAGTTGTAGCTGCCAGCGCTGATAACGGCTGTTCAGATGCAAGGCAAAAGCCTGATAATCGCCAGCATTGCGAGCACCATGGTGCAACTTGCCGGAAAGCACAGAAAAACCAAGTTCGGTATTTAACTGGCCTTGCGCTACGTGATAACCAAAACGGCTGGCAAAGGTATTGGTTTCAGCCAAGGCCTGAACAGGTTCGCCATAAATATCTTCGGTCGCACCGCGAGCGCCGACTATATCGTAGGAATAGCGGTCGGTTTTATCACCAACATAACCATCTATGCCACCGAGTTCATCGTTTTTGAAAAAGCCGATATCCAACTGCCACTGATCAGAACTCAGCCGTTTAAACAGCAAACCCAAATCGTGGTCATCTTCTAAACCCAAGTAATAATTACTGCTGAAAAAGTAGTTATTTGAGTTGTAAGGCCAATTGCCAAAAGGCACCTGAGTGATCCCCAACTGGGCTTGCCACAGCTCATCCAACTGATAAGCCACATAAGCTTTTTTTACGGCAGTCATGTAATCAAAAAAACGAATTTCGGCATTTAAGCTGACATCCCCTACAGTGCCGCGAAAATCTAACCGAAGCAGGTCGAAGTCAAAATCGCCACCGCGGTTTTTATTGCCTTCATCATAGGAGGTATGGCTGAAATTTGTCCGCACTGCACCACCAACCTCGATGCCGTCTGCCGGTTTTTCATCTACATTTTTTTCAACTGCAACTGGTGCAGCATTTTGCTGATTTTCCGCTGCAGTTTGTTGTTTAGCTTGCTCTGCTAAACGGCTTTCCAAAGCCTCAACCTGAAGTTTAAGTTGCTGTAGCTGTGTCGCTAAGTCCTGCTGAGCATCCGTTGCTGCATAAACAATAGAAGGACAGGCCGCTGCGATAGACAGAGCCAGAAGTGTGGGCTTGACCATTGAATAACCTTTGGTAAGTAGTGAGAAGAAATACCCAAGTACAGAAACAGCTGAGTCAACAACGCTGTTATTGTTTGCTTTAAACAAACATTACTTTGGGCATAGAACGCTTTTATAGGGTAACGCAACACCAAGCTCAGGCCAAATTTCAAGCGGAAAAACGGGATAAATGGGGAGCTCAGCAGGATAGATGGCTAATTAGAGGATTATTATTTATGTTAATTGACTACTGAATTCAAAAAATTCAGTTTTTTCGATACTGTTCACAGAATATGAACCTGGCAACATAAACTGTAAAGTGGGCATTATTAACTCTGACTGACCAGCTAGAGCTGTATCGAAACACCAAGGCAAATGGCAGGTTTTAACAACAGCTGTGATGGCAGAGGTTCAAGCGCTTGGGTAGCCACAGAATTTAGATCAGCAGCTGGCTCTGACTAGTCAGAGCCTTGCCACTAAAGCCTGTTACACCAGCAACCCCCAATCGTCATAAGCCTCTTTAGCCAGTTGTTCCCGAAATTGTGGAGCTGCTATCTCAATTAACGCTCTGGCTCTTTCGGTCAAACTACGCGCCCGCAAATTAGCCACACCAAACTCTGTAACCACATAGTGCACATGAGCCCGGGTGGTGACCACACCAGCACCAGGCGCCAATAAAGAACTGATTCTGGATACTGTGCCGCCAGCTGCTGTGGCTGGTAAAGCAATCACAGAACGCCCGCCTTCAGACAAAGCTGCACCACGGACAAAATCCATTTGGCCACCTACACCGGAATAAATACGGGTTCCCAATGAATCCGCACACACCTGACCGGACAAATCTACCTGCAAAGCGCTATTGATCGCCATCACCTGCGGGTTCTGCCGGATCACAGCAGTGTCATTGGTGTAAGCCACATCTAAAAACACCACTTCAGGGTTGTCATCCACAAAGTCATACAAGGCCTGACTGCCCATCGCAAAAGTAGTGACTATTTTGCCCGGATGTTTTTTCTTATTTCGGTTGGTAAACACACCTTTTTCCAGCAAAGGCAAAACACCATCAGAAAACATTTCGGTATGAATACCTAAATGTTGCCTGTCGCCAAGGCAAGCTAAAGTGGCATCAGGAATAGCCCCTATACCCATTTGCAGGCAATCGCCATCGCGCACCAGGCTGGCGACATGACGGCCTATCTGAGCTGTCACAGGATCAACAACAGCAGGTAAATGCAAAGGAATCGGACTCTCGAGTTCTACATAAGCCGCAAAATCTTTCAGATGCACAAAAGAATCGCCATGAGTACGGGGCATATTCGGATTGATCTGCGCTATGATTTTTTTCGCAGACTGCAAAGCCGCTCTGGTGGCTTCCACTGAAATACCAAGGCTACACAAGCCATGTTTATCCGGCGGCGATACCTGAATAATAGCGGTATCGAGCTTTTGCTCCCCGCTGCGGAATAATTTAGGGATCTCAGATAAAAAAGCTGGTACATAATCCGCCAGACCAGTGTTCACTGCAGGACGACTAGGTCTGCCGACAAAAAACACCCGTTGGCGTAAATGACCTTTGAGCTCAGGAGCACACAAAGCTTCGCTGTGTTCTGTATGCAGGCTAAGTAAGGTCAGATTGTGTTTGTCCAACGCAACACGGGCAAGGCCATTGAGCATGGCGTAGGGAGTGGCCGCCATCGAATGACACCAGATAATTTCATCATTTTGGATTAACGAAAGTGCTTGTTCGGCCGAATAACAACGCATAAAAGTCCTGAGTTATCAATGAAGGATGACTGCAGTCTAGTTGGTTTTTATCAGACAAATACTGATAAGGATCAACAGATGCTCTGTTCTGGTTGTTTTTCTAATACATAAATGTTTACAAACTTTTTTAAAACAACAATTTACACCTTAACATCAATCAATTTACACTTCGCCCGCAAAAAAAACACACAAGGAATTGTAATGAGAAACATATGTAAGTTATTGATGGCACTACCTTTACTTTCTGTTGCTCCTTTGGCTTTAGCTGAAACAACAGGCTTTGCTGTTATTGCGGATCTGGGTTCTGCCCGCCAGTCTGCCGAAGGAGATGCAGGCAATGCAGCTTCAGCTTCTTTAGGCCTGAGCTACCAATTCAGCCCTAACTGGTCTGCCAGCCTGAGCTACATCGACTATGGTAATGCTGATGTTTTTAAATTTTCTGACAGCTTCGGTGATGATATTATTTACCACGCCACTCTATCAGCAGACAGCTCCGGACTGGGTTTGCATGCTCAGTATATGACAGACTCTGTGGCAGGACACTGGTCTTTTGGCGGCCGGGCCGGAGTGGTTCGCTGGGATACAGATATTAAATTAGCCATTGAACAAACCGGAGCAGGCGGAACTGTGGCTTCTGATTCTGGCATTGCGTTCTCTGCCGGCTTAGTCGCTGCTTATAGCATCACAGAACAACTGGATATCACGCTTAGCGCTGACTTTATGCGATACAGCATAGAAATCGAAGACGAAAAAGGTGATATGGACAATAGCCGTTTGGCTCTGGGTCTGAAATACCAGTTCTGATAAGTCCCCTGGAACCCCGGTTCAGACTTTTGAGTCCCTTTGCGGACAAAAACTAAACCGGGTTTTCTTTTCTCAGAGTCGTTCAATCAATAAAGCAATGCCCTGCCCGCCTCCGATACACATGGTGATCAAGCCATAACGCCCTGCCGTTCTTTGTAATTCAGCCAAAGCTTTTACCACTAAAATAGACCCAGTCGCTCCAACTGGATGCCCAAGTGCTATAGCGCCGCCGTTTGGATTTACTTTACTGCAGTCAAACCCCAAAGTTTGACTGACTGCCATCGCCTGTGAAGCAAAAGCTTCGTTGGATTCAATCACGTCTATCTGTTGCAGCGAAAGGCCGGTCTGACTCAATAACTTTTGCACTGCGGGTATAGGCCCAAGCCCCATCAGCGCGGGTTCCACACCAGCAAAACTATAACCTATTAAACGGGCTGCGGCTTTTACACCAAGACGATTGGCTTCACTGACGCTGGTTAACACCAAAGCAGCCGCACCATCATTTAAACCAGAGGCATTACCAGCTGTGACCAGACCGTCTTTTTTAAATACAGCGTTGAGGCGACTTAAACTCTCTTCTGTGGTATCCGGCCTGATATGTTCATCTTGTGTGACCCACAATTCGTTCTGACGGGATTGAAGCACTACAGGTGCAATTTGTTCGTCGAAATAGCCTTGCTGCTTCGCATAAGCTGCACGGCGCTGACTTTCGCAGGCATAAGCGTCCAGCTCACTACGGCTAAAGCCGTATTGAGTCGCAATAGTTTCAGCAGTCATCCCCATATGACCCGAGCCAAAAGGGTCGGACAAAATCCCCAGGGTTAAATCTGTCACTGCAGCATGACCAAGGCGTAAACCTCTGCGCACCGCAGGTAGCAAATAAGCACCATTGCTCATACTTTCAGCGCCACCAGCCAAAGCAATCTGGCTTTGCCCTAGTTGGATCAACTGGGCAGCAGAAATCACGGCTTGCAAGGCAGAGCCACATAATCTGTTGACATTAAATGCAGCACTGGTCACAGGCAAGCCCGAGCTCAGCGCTATATGACGGGCTAAATAGGCATCTGCAGTTGCTGTAGTAATAATATGACCAAAAACCGCATGGTCGATTTGCTCTGCGGCCACACCACTGCGACTGATGGCGGCTTTAGCGGCCACAGTGCCTAACTCTGCAGGACTTAGCGAGGACAAAGCGCCGGCAAAACTGCCAATAGCAGTTCGGGCCGCCGCCAAAATCACAACTTCCGATAACTGCATCATTTACCTCACGGAATTCAAAGGCCGAACAATACAGCAGAGTACCCTGCATTCGCAGTGATCACCAGCCTGTAAAAAAGCCATCCCGGTCTGGATGGCTTGCGTCGCTATGGATTATACCCAAAACCAGCTTTAGTTGATTTTAAACTTTCCCACTAAACCAAAAAGTACATCAGACAACTGCCTTATATCTCCTGATAACTTAGTATTTTCCTTGGCCACATCACCGGCTGCGCTGGCTTGGTCATGCAAAGCATATAAGTTTTTAGTGATTTCTTCCGAAACTACAGCTTGCTCTTCTGTCGCAGCAGCGGTTCGGATTGCCATATCATTCACCTGGACTGAAGACTGCATAATCTGACGAAATACCTGTTCGGCCTGAGCGAAGTTAGCCACTGTTAAGTCGGCGTTATGTTTACCGCTATTGATGGCCTGCGTCGACTCACTTACACGTTTTTGCAGCTGGGCAATAATGTCCTGAATATGATTGGTACTTTGCTGAGTACGGGAGGCTAAGGTTCTGACTTCGTCTGCAACCACAGCAAAACCACGACCTTGTTCACCTGCCCTTGCCGCTTCTATAGCCGCATTGAGTGCCAGTAAATTGGTCTGGTCAGCAATACTGCGGATCACTTCCAACACCGAACTGATAGTACCGGAGCTTTTTTCTAAATCGGCTGAGAACCCCAGGGCAGCATCCACGTCAGCGGTCAACTTGCCCATACTACCCGTGACTTTATCGACCACTTCCAAACCTAACCCTGCACTTTTGCGCGCCTGATCCGATTCGCCAGCTGTCTCTGTTGCCACTTGAGCCATTTCTTTGTTCGCCACCGTCATTTCATGAACAGCGCTGACAATAGAATCAGAAGCGATATTTAACGAGGAGGTAATAGTATTGCTTTTTAGCGCTGAGTCTGACAGCTCTGTCGTTAACTGACTTAACTGACGTGCCTGCTGCAAAATAGCAGCAATCATATTGCACTGATTGGCAATAAAGTGGTTGAACTGACAGGCCAGGTCAGCAAACTCATCTTTGCTGCTAATCTCAAGACGAGCGGTTAAATCACCGTCGCCACTGGCTATCTCGGATAAGCGTTGAGTTAAAGCATTGATTTGTAGAGTCAGAGCTTTCGGCCCCTGGTAACTGAACCAGCCTGAGATCAACAGTAAAATCAGTGTAAAGCTGTAGGTTAGCAGGTTAAAAAATTGGATTTTCTCATGCAGCAGAGCCTGCTCTGATGCTGATAATTCGAGTGCAGCCTCACCCGCCAGATTGAGTATGGCCCGCAACTGGGTAAATTTACGCTGTTCCTCTGATTGCAGCTCATTAAGGTCTGTTTCAGACTGAGTTACCAATAAGCTTTCAGCACTAACCAGCCAACTTTTATAGCTGGTCTCAAAGTCAGTAAATTTAATGCCTATATCAGGGTAGGCTGATAAAAATGCCAGGTATTCAGCGAAACGTTGCTGGACTTGTAACGCGTTTTCGTCAAAGTCCTGACGAGCAGCATCTTGCTCCGTATCCGAACTAACCTGGACATGAGCTAAGGCGACTTTCGCCTGATACAAGTCCCGATCCGCGTTCAGCACTGCAGATACGGCTGGCAGGAAGTTTTCGGCCTCAATTTTTAAAGCGTTTCGTTGTAGTAGGTTCAGATAACTGAACAGAGCTATCACGACCACCACTGTTATTGCCATCAAGGCTGTCGGAATACTACTTTTTACCCTAATACTATTGAAGTTCATACCACACCTGACCATGTATCGACTTTATCATTTATACCATACAATAAAATAGAAAGGTATCACTTTTATCATTTAAGGCATGCAAAATGCTAACCGGCCGCATGTCTGAAGCTAAAGTACAGAGAGTGAGGAGCCAGACTGCAGTAAAATCACTGTCAGTCACAGAAGAAAAGTGCAAAGCTCTTTAAGATAAAACAAAAGATGAACTGGCAAAAGCAACGGAAAACAACTCACTGTGCGGGGCGCTCAGTATCACCAACAGACAAGGCTTAGAACACTAAAACAAGCTGCACCACAGCACAGCTCTGCTTCAATGTGAAATGAACTCTGGTGCGTTCTACACTCATTATTCCGTGCTATCACAGGGATTCAACATTACAATCGATCGGCTGGACCACATAAAGCTAAAGTGTTCATTTCCTGTTCCGTAGCGCTATCATTGCATTCACCAATGATGCGCTCGTACCCCTGCTCAAAACGACTATCGAGTTCAAAATAGCCCTCTTTGCAAAAGGCTTTGGTTTGCATAAATTCGGCCAGTTCTTCGTATAAAGGACCTTCACCAGGTTCCTTATCATAGGGTTCAGCAATGGCCCTGCGAGCTGTTCGACCTTGCATTTGTCGTTCTGTGGCTATGCGCTGCAGCATCACTTTCTGCTCTATGTGCATAGGACGACCTTTGCGGTAGCTAAATTGTTTGCTCTGATCCGGATGCACACAAGCAGTAAAAACTGCAGGAGCGTCAGAACGTCTGTGATAGGTTGACGAACATCCCATCAGCAACAGAGCTGCGCCTGTGCAGAGTATCCAATACCTTGTTTTCACCTGACTATTTTCCTCGTATCAAGCTGTTTTACCAGCTTAAAGTTTACAACCTGAGACACCAGACTCAGGATAAAGCATTAGGTTCCTTCTAAGATAAAATTTTACTGACTGGCAGCACTATCTTCCAATTGACAATAAATAGCCTTGTAGCTGGCAAAATGTAAAACAATAGTCCGAAAACATGCTTAACAGAGAAGCGCAGCTATACTGGCCTGACGCTGTGTTAATCATCGAAATCCCCCATTGCAGCACTGTTTTCCTGTTGCCTTTTGTTACCTTAATGACACAACTCACTCTGCTACTGCCCCCAAAGCTAAAAATGAAGAAACGAGCCTTACTTTCAATTCAAGCAAGAAACCCAATCAAGCAAAAAACCGGATGGCTTCAGCTGAATTTGCCCTGAATTTATGTTTATTTTTTTCGCTTTTTTATCTAACCAGCGGAACCAAGCCACTTTGAGTGAGGTCAGAGCACAGGAATGAGAACTCCTCCCGGAGTGAGAGAAGTAGTACACCACCAGGGACCATTACTAAAAAGCGCTAAACCGGAGCTCAACCCATGATGACAAGTATCCGTAACCGTATTTTGGCTTTTTTAGATCTGGCACACTGCCAGTACAAAATTGAAGGTAACACCATCACGACCTCTAATGCAGTATTAGCTTTTACTGCACATCATTTATCTATTTTGCGCGAAGGCAAACCAGAACGTTTAATGCCTTATGAGAAGCTGAATATGGATAAGATCCTGTTTTTGCTGACAACTCAGTCGGATAAAAACCCGGCGCACTGAACGCTCAGTTCACCACAACAGCTTGTTGTGGTGCTGCAGGCACAAGATGCTCGCGGATAAACTGCTTGAGTTGCCATGCCGCCTGTTCAGGTATGGCCTGAAGTAAAAAATGCGGGGCATCCAATCTGACAAGTTGCATTTTAGGCTGCAGCTGCTGTAGTGTTTTTGCATTAAAAGCCCAGATCAGTCGGTCATGCCTGGCTTGCAGGTACAACAAAGGCAAGGTCAAACCAGCAAATTCAGCCAGTACATCCACCTCTAATGTTTGTTTTGCCCTGTGCTTAATCACTTGTTCTGGCACTATGGTGAGCGCATTGCCCATTAAAGTGGATAACTCTGGACTGGCATAACGCCCTTGCAACCATAAGGCTGTCCAGTGATGGACCAGTTCATTCCATGGTAATTTGTCTACAGCACCCACCAATCCTTTGATCACAGGCAGCGGATTGCGGCCAAAAGTACAGCAGAGTACCAGACCTTTCAGACTGGGTAGCTTTTCTGCTGCCAGCACTATGCCAAGTGGACCGGAAAAAGATTCAGCTAACAGCACAAAGGGAGACTTTGGCAGCTGCGGGCGGATATACTCCAGCAACTCTGTATAACCCCATAACTGATCCAAAGGATAAGCTATTACCTGTAACTCGAACTCAGGTGCCAGTTGATCAGCCAGTTGCTGGTACAAAGTGCCAGTACCGTCTAGGCCCGGCAATAGCACGATCTTCAGTTGGGTTTTGATAGTCATAAGTCCCTTCCCGCTCTGATAACCCAGTATTTCATTCTAACCTTAGCAGATGACAAAGTGCTGACAGACGCCATGAACCAGTTCAAAGTTAATAATTTGTCACATTTTTCTACTGTTAGTCCGGCTTTGCCATTGATATGCTGGACATCAACTGATATTCCGCCATTTTACAAGGACAGATCATGCTCAGGATTTCTGCAGATCAAATAGAAAAAAGTTACAGCACAGTCAAAGCTGTAAATGGTATTAGCTTTGAGGTTCAGTCAGGCCAGATCTTTGCACTGCTTGGCCCTAACGGTGCAGGTAAATCCTCACTGATCCGTATGCTTGTGGGATTAACCCGACCCGATGCCGGCGAAATAAGCATTGAATACAAAGGAGAAAAACTCAGCACATTGCCACAGCGCTGCTACGGCTATTTACCAGAAGACAGAGGCTTGTATCTGGACAGAACTGTACGGCAAAACCTTAGCTACATTGGTAAATTACGCGGTATGAGTGCGACAGACATCAGCGAGGCTTTATTATATTGGTGTACCCGACTTGATGTACTAGAAAAAATGGATGACAACCTGACGAAATTATCCAAAGGGAATCAGCAAAAAGTCCAGTTGATCAGCTGTGTGATGCACAAACCTGATTTGTTAATATTGGATGAACCGTTTTCAGGGCTGGATCCAGTCAATCAGGAACATGTGCTATCTATCCTGACCGAATTAAAACAAGGTGGTACTACTGTGATTTTAAGCGCACATCAGATGGCGCTGATTGAACGTTTAGCTGATCAGATGTTGCTATTGAACAAAGGAAAGTTGGTCGCTCAGGGCAGCCTGTCCGAAGTCAGCAGGCAACTGGATCCACAACAATGGTTTGAAGTGAGCTTTGCGCAGCAACCGCAAACTGAGGCATTGCAGCTTTTATCTGCAATAGCAGCAACAAAGCTCATCGATGATCACAAATTTCAGCTGACATTAGCGCCAGGCTCCAGCGTCAGTCAATTACTACAGCAGTTGAGCTCTGTGGCGGAGCTGACAGATTTCAGCCGTATTCAGCCCAGTTTGCATCAGCTTTATCTGGCCGCAGTACAGCAACACAATCAACAAACCACAGCAGATGCAGAAGGAGTTGCAGCATGAACTTATGGACCATAGCTGTCTTTGAATTTCAACGATACTTTAAATGGAAACAAGAGCTGATCACTGTCGCTATAATGGCGGCCTTTTTAGTGTTTTCTGCCTTCTGGCCAGTAGTAAAAACCTGGCTGGATAATGATTATAAAATAGCATTGGTCAGTCAGGTGGCAGCACCTAAGGTCAGTGGTTACAGTTTTAGCCAGATCCCCGCTGACTCAGTGGCCACAGCGCTTGCCGGTGTAGGGGATGTTTGGGACTTAGTGGTGCAGGTACAAGACAATAAGCTGCTTATGACAGCAGAATTTAGTGCCAGCTGGCAGGAAAAATTGGGGCCTGAGCTGCAGAACTGGTTACAAAAACAACGTATTAGTGAATTGCCTCTGAGCGCTGAGCAGAAAAAAGTCGTAGATCAATTGCCTGACACAGAACTGGTTTTTCTGAAAAAGGACTCTGTACAACAGAATAAAGAGCAAAAACTGGTCAGTGGTGGTTTGTTGCTGCTGATGATAATAGGGGTATTTTCAGGTTTTGGTTTTATGTTTACCGCCATCACCACTGAAAAACAGCAACGAGTGACTGAACAATTACTAACGCTGATCAGCACAAAAGAGTGGATTGACGGCAAAATTTTGGGTATTTCATTATTTTGTTTAAAAAGTATGGTCACTACTGGTTTATTTTTTTACATCATGTTGCAAGCCATTTCTATGATGAAAGGCAAAGGTATGTTTGTATTGCCTATCAGCGTTGCAGAGTTGGCTAGCGCTCTTATTTTTGTCAGTTTAGGCTTGTTGTTAATCAACAGTTTTATGGCGGGTTTCGCTGCAACTATTGACGACCCCAACCATTCCAGCCGTTCGATCATTATGTTTTTACCCAGCGTACCTCTGGGTATAGTGTACAGCGCTATGGATAATGCAGAAGGCAGCTTGATGCATATTCTCAGCCTGTTTCCTCTGACCTCTTTCGCTGCAATGCCGATGCGGATGGCAACAGTCTCAGTGCCTTGGTGGGAGTGGGTTCTGTCCTTAGTTTTGCTGATTGCCTGTCTGTTTTGGTTGAAAAATGCCGCCAGTAGAGTCTTTGAACTAGGCATTCGTATGTATGGAAAAGAGCCCGAATGGTCCTTGCTTTTAAAAACTTTTTTATTTGCCCGGGTGAAGCATTAGTCTACACAATTGGTCTGTTAAACGTTTGAAAACGCACTGAACTCTCTGTGGCTGTTATACTCTTAAAGCCAAGCCGGACCTCGATGGTCCGGCATTAACACAAAGGACAGTTCGCATTTTGTTGTACAGGACTCTGCTCATTCTTACGCTACTTGCCGCCTCTGCCGCCGCAGCACATCCCCAAATTGAACTCAAGGGCGTTTCAGGTTCCCTTGCGCAGAACATCGAACTTTATCTGGACCGGCTACCGGCTAAAAATAACCTGGGCTCCAGACGCTTTCAAAACAAAGTGATTGAAGATGTCAAACTTGCAGCCCGGGCTGTAGGTTATTATCGTATGAACATCGAGCCCAGCCTGGTTGGTAAAGCTAACAAACAAAAATTGCGGTTAACCATTAAGCCTGGCGAAGCCTTGCGCTTAAAATCTGTCAAAGTAGAAATCTTAGGTGAGGCATCGACTGATGCTGAATTTATCCAATTAGTAAAAAAAGTTGGACCCAAGGTAAATCACAGAGTGCACCATGGCCGCTATGAAGAAATTAAAAACCAGTTGAACTCTTTGGCGCTTCGACGTGGCTATTTTCAAGCGAAATTTGTAAAACAAGAACTCTCAGTTGCACCGCGTCTATTGCAGGGCTTTATCCATATTCAATTTGATTCTGGCCCACGTTATCACTTTGGGGAAGTCGCGTTTGAAGGCAGCCAAATTCGTAATGAACGCCTTCGTTCTTTACTGCCTTTCAAACCAGGCGAACCTTATCTGTCGAGTCAGTTGGGCGAACTGAATCAACGACTGGCAGAAAGTAACTGGTTTCGCAGTATAGATGTCACTGTAGATGAACCAGAAAACTCCGAACAGCAACTGGCGGTCACTGTTAAAGTAGAACCACAAATTCGTAACACAGTAGAAACTGGTGTGGGTTACTCCACCGATTTAGGTCCACGCGTCAAGCTGAACTGGAACAAACCCTGGCTGAATGACAGAGGCCATAGTTTTAACAGCAAAATGGCGTTATCTGGTCCTGAGCAAACGGTTGAAGCTGGCTACAAATGGCCAAAGAAAAACGTCAGTAACGACTTTTACAAACTGAACTTTGGTATAAAAAATAAAGATCTGGAAGATACCCGCAGCCAAGAGTACAACACAGCGCTGGAACGACACTGGTTGTTGGCAGACGACTGGTACAGAACAGTATCTCTGCGCTGGTTGTACGAAGATTACAAGCAAGGACTGGATTCTGGCAGTGCCAATCTGATTATGCCTGGTATCAGTTTTAGTCGCAGTTGGGACAGTGGCGGCAGCATGCCATCCGAAGCAAGCCGCTACTTGATTAATACTGAAGTGTCAGATCCTATATGGGGTTCAGACAGCAGCTTTGTGCGGATACGCAGCAGAGTTGGCTGGATAGGTTCCATTTCTGAAGACCATCGTTATCTGGTACGTTTTGATGCAGGAGCCATACTCAGGGAAACCCTTACCGAACTGCCGCCTTCATTACGCTTTTTTGCCGGTGGTGATAACAGCATCCGAGGTTATTCCTACGAGTCTATTTCTCCTGTCGATGCCGATAACAACCTCTTGGGCGCCCGTTACCTGGCCACTGCAGCACTGGAATACCAGTATAGAGTATCGGGTAACTGGTGGGCAGCCGCATTTTTTGACGCAGGCAGCGCCTGGAATGATAAAGCTGAGATTTACCGGGGTGTAGGTTTAGGTGTGCGTTGGGCCTCCCCTGTTGGCCCTATTCGTATTGATGTGGCCTGGGGATTGGATCTGCCCTCCAATCAGGCCTTGCAGTTGCATTTTAGCTTGGGGCCTGAGTTATGAGCGAAAAGAAGAATACAGGATCTGATGTACAGAACGTCAGTTCAGCTTTTAGTGTTAAAAAATTCTTTTTAGCCTGTTTTTTAATGCTGTTGTTATGTCTTATTGCGTTGTTTTATACCAACAAACCCCTGCAACTCCTACTCAAACTAGTACCAGAGCATAGCCCGGTTCAAGTGAGCCAGATCAGCGGCACTCTGGCGGAAGGTTTTACGCTGACTGATTTACAATTTGCACAAAACGGCATTGAACTCAGGGTTAACACTCTGACGGCGAAAGTGAGCTGGTATTGTTTAGGCCGCCTCGAGGTTTGTATAGATAAAGCCACAGTGCAAGGTGTGCATCTTGTGCTCAGTCCGGCTGCTGAACCCGAAGCACAATCGGAAGATAGCCTACTGGAATTACCCAAAGTCAGTGTTAGCCAGTTGCACGTCAGTGATCTGAGCTTGCTACAAGGTGATCTGCAACTTAGCCTGAAAAATTTCAGCACAGAGCTGAAACTAGGTGGTCAGCAGATATCGCTTGGGGACACCTTGCTGGAGCAATTCCAACTGCAGTTGCCAGAAACGTCTGAGCCAACACGCGCAACTGCCAGCACGCAAGCCTGGTGGCATTATCAGGTGCCAGAACTTCAGCGTATTGAATTGCCTTTATGGCTCAGTGTAAAAAAACTTACTCTGTTGCAACCTAAAGTCAGTGGTGTTCAACAATTCTCAGCAGAGCAGCTTAGTTTTTCACTGCAAGCCACCCCTGATCAGTTTGAATTAACAGCGCTGCAACTGACCGGACTGGAAACCAGCCAGCCCGACTTGCAAGGCTATGTTTTCAATGCCGAAGCACAACTCAGCCTGACCAACGCCAGTCCTTTTACACTGCAGGGTTTTATCAAAGCAGACAGTGGCTCATTAGTGCTGGACAGCAGCATTGCAGGTTCACTTAAAGAGTTACAACTCAAGCTCGCGTTAACTGGCGCACAACAAGCCACAGCACAGCTAGAAGTTGCACCGCTAAGCATCGGATTACCACTGTCACTGCAACTGAACGCCAGCAATTTGCAGTGGCCACTGCAAGGCGATGCCTTATACAAATTACATTCAGTGGCTTTAGATGCAAAAGGCTCATTAGCAGAGCTGCGACTTTCAGTGCAAAGCCAGCAGCAATTGCCACAACTGCCAGACAGCAAGCTACAACTGACAGCGTTATGGCAGGCGCCACTATTAAGTTGGTCAAGCCTGACACTCACCTCTTCTTTGGGCTCAGTCAGCAGTGCCGGAACTTTGGATTTAACTAAAGACTTAGCCCTTGACGCTACCTTGGCACTGGACAAACTGCAACTAGACCCCTGGCTAAAAGAGTATCCTGGCCAAGTCAGTGGTGATGTCGCGCTCAAAGCCAGTTACCACCAGCAGCAGTGGCAACTAAACTTGCCTACTTTAGCTATTCAGGGCCAGGTGCGTCAGCAACCATTGTCTTTGTCCGGTCAACTGGCCGCCAAAGGAAAAGCCTTATCTGTGGAAACACTCAGCAGCAAAACGCTGATACTGCAACATGGCAACAACAGCATCAAAGCCGAAGGTGAAGTGACGGATCAATGGAAAATGCAGTTTTCTGTCACAGCACCAGATCTGGCAAGTTCAATTGTTGGCGCTCAGGGCAGCCTGACTGCAGAAGCGAAGGTCACAGGGCCACAACAGCACCCTGCTGTAGATATCAAATTACTGGCTGAAAAGCTGCGCTATAAAAAATTGCTGCGTCTGCAGAGCATGAGTCTGAATGCGCAAATCAACAGCAATAACCTGGATCATCAACTCGAACTGACCCTGGGTAAAGGCATACTGTCAGGCCAGACCTTAAACTCTGCCCAAGTCTTAATGACAGGCAATAAAAACAGCAGTGATCTGGTGCTGCAACTGGATGCTACTGACTACAAAGCCCAACTACAGGCAGCAGCCACTGCTAAACCTAAACAGCAGTGGCAGATCAGCCTACAGCAAGCTCAGTTGCAAACCCCTGTAGGTCACTGGGCTTTGGTCGACTCCCTTCTAATAGCACTGGATTGGCCTAAACAACAACTGGCGTTACCTGCGCATTGCTGGACTTCTGAACCTGGCCAGCTTTGCCTGGAAAAATCAAGCAAAATAAGTACTAGCCAAGGCGATTTATCAGTCAGACTACAGCAGTTTCAACTCGCACTGTTAGAGCCTTTTATTGGTGAATCCCAGCAACTAGCGGGTGAAGCAAGTGCAGATCTGAAACTGAACTGGGGTAAAAAACAAGGCTTAAATGCATCAGTGAAGCTCACAGGCACAGCTGGCCGTTGGCAACAAACCGATGTGAATCCGTTGCAACTGCCGTGGCAAAGTTGGCATGCAGCCTTGCAACTGACGCCAAAAAAGCTATCCAGCGATTGGCACATGCAGTTTAGTGAAGAGCGTTCTCTTCAAGGCTCGGCTTCATTACCGGATTTAAGTGCAAAGGATAAAAAACTTGAAGCAGAACTCACCTTAAGCCGACTGGATTTAAGCTTTTTACGGACTTTGTTACCAGAGCAAAGCGAATTTGTCGCCAGCTTAAACGGTCAGGTTCGTGCCAGCGGTACGCTGAACCGACCTTTGTTATCAGGTCAGCTGACCGTCAGTGAGGTAAGACTGCATGGCATTAATGCGCCACTGGACATAGAGCAAGGCAGCATGCGGCTGGATTTTTTACAGCAAAAGGCCATATTGACCGCTGATATTCAAAGTGGTGAAGGCAAAGCCCAGTTGTCAGGCTATGCCGATTGGTTTGACTTAAAAAACTATCAGGCCCGGCTTGCTTTAACTGGCCAGGCATTACCACTGAACTTGTCGCAAGGTGTGGTGTATATCAATCCAGAAGTGACAGTACTGGCGCAAAATCAGGTGGTTGCGGTACAAGGCACAGTACAGATCCCACGTGCTGATCTGGCCATAGATGACTTACCGCAAAATGCTGTACAGGTTTCAGATGACGAAATTTTGCTGAATAAAGAGCTGGAAGTCCGCCGTGGTGCTGTCACCAGTCCTATTAAATTAGTCACTGAAATGCGTTTGATTTTAGGGGATGAGGTAAAGTTGCAAGCTTTTGGCTTAAAAAGCAGACTCAAAGGCCAGTTGCTGTTTAGTCAGAATAAGCAGCAACAACGCTTAAGAGGTGAAGTGAATATTCTGGACGGTACTTTCCGTTCTTACGGACAGGATTTACTGATCCGCAAAGGCAAGCTGACCTTTAACGGCCCTGTTGATCAACCCTTTTTAAACATTGAAGCCATTCGTAACCCCTCTTCCACTGAAGATGACGTCATAGCAGGGATCAGAGTCAACGGCCCTGCCGATCAAGCCTCTGTGGTAATTTTTTCTGAGCCTTCCAAACCTCAGGCCAACGCCTTGTCTTATCTTTTAATGGGCAGGGACTTATCAGGCAGCGGCGACAGCAAAAGTAACCCACTAACCAGCGGTTTAATTGGCCTTGGTATTGCCAATAGCAATGGTATGGTCAGCCAGTTAGGCCAGGCATTAGGATTTGAACAATTTACACTCGATACTGCTGGCACAGGCGATGACTCACAAGTGACCGTCAGTGGCTATTTATCACCCAAGCTTCAACTGAAATATGGTATGGGCATTTTTAACTCTCTGGGCGAATTCACCCTACGCTACGAGCTAATGAAAAATCTGTACCTGGAAGCTGTTCAAGGTTTAGACAGTGCTGTGGATGTACTTTACAAGTTTGAGTTTGATTAGGGCCTGTTGACGTTTCAGGCAGCTCATCTGCGGCTTTGTTATGTTACAAGCCCGCAGTAATGCTTACTCAGTGCCCTCTGACTGCCTCTTTGTTCATCTCTTGTTACAAGCTTAGGTTTTGCCGGACGCGCCTAATGTGGTTTACTTGTCAGTGAATCAGAACCACACTAGGGACAGACTATGTTTAAACCTCGTTACCTTGCGCTATTTTGTGCACTCGCCAGCACCTCTGTATTGGCATCTGAGGGCACAGCCTTGCTGCGCCAGCCTGATATTTCGGCAGAAGCCCTGACTTTTGTTTACGGTGGTGACATCTGGATCAGCGATAAAAATGGGCAAAACCCTCGTCAGTTGACCAGCCATCCGGCCAGCGAATTTGCGCCTAAATTTTCACCTGACGGCAAGTGGATCGCGTTCTCTGCCAGTTACGATAACAATACTGATGTGTATTTGATGCCAGCAAGCGGCGGAGCGGCCACCCGACTTACCTTCCATCCGGGCGCGGATACAGTGAATGGCTGGAGCCCTGATGGCAACAGTGTTATTTTTGCATCCAACCGCGAGATAGCCAATAGCCGCAGCAATCAGCTGTATACTGTGCCTGTCACAGGTGGTTTTGAGCACAAGCTGATGGAAGCCGTTGCCTTTGAAGGCGACTTGCATGCCGATGGTAAGAAACTGGTCTACAGGCCTAACAATATGGCCTACAGTGGCCCTAGTGGCTGGCGTTTGCATCGTGGTGGCAGCACGCCTCCGGTGTGGATCATCGATTTAGAAAAACAGCAGCTGGAAAAAATCCCTCATCCTAATGCCAATGAATTTAGCCCGTTCTGGCTCGGCGACAATGTGTATTTCCTGTCTGATCGCGACAATACTGCGGTGAATCTGTTTCGCTACAGTGAGAAAAAAGTGGAACAGCTGACTAAGAACACCGATTGGGACCTGCGCAGTGCAGCAGGCTATAACAATCAAATAGTGTATGAAGCTGGCGGCTTTTTACATAGCTATGACATCAGCAGCGGTCAAAGCACACCTATCCCAGTTCATATTCAAAGCCAATCCGTGCAAAAACGTCCGCAGTGGAAGGATGCCAGCAAAACGCTGACGAATGCCCGTTTGTCTGCCACAGGTCAACGTGTTGTCATCAGCGCCCGCGGTGATGTGTTTACTGTGCCAGTAAAAGATGGCAGTACCCGCAATCTGACCCAAAGCAGCGGTATCAGGGAATTCGATGGTTTATGGAGCCCGGATGGTCGTTTTGTGGCTTTTATTTCAGATGTAACTAATAAACATCATTTAGTACTGCAGGCTCAGGATGGTTTAAGTAAAGCTGAATCCTTTGTGTTGTCTGATACAGGTTATTTTAACCTGCTGAGCTTTTCACCTGACGGTAAGCTGATTGCCTACCATGACAATCATCTGAACCTTTATGTCTTTGATCTGAACACCAAAAGCAGCAGAAAAGTGGACAACTCTGAACGCCGTACCGAGTTTAAAGTCTCCTTTTCACCCGACAGTCGTTATCTGGCTTATACAGTTTCAGCTGCAAATTATTTTAGCCAAATCAAACTCTTTGATTTTCAAAATAACAAAAGCACTCTGATCACTGACGGCATGAGTCAGACTGATGATCCTGTATTCACTCAGGATTATCTGTATTTTACCGCCTCGGTTAATACAGGTCCTGCTCAGGTTGGATTGGATTTATCCACCCGTGAACGCCCAGTACGTAAAGCCCTTTATGCTTATGTTCTGTCCGCTGAAGGCAAATCCCCGCTATTAGCAAAAACAGGGGATGAACCATTAAAGAGCACTGAGAAAGACGACACAAAAGATAAAAAAGACGATAAAGCCGTAAAAGCAGTTCGTATTGATCTGGACTCACTGCAAAACCGCATTGTCGCCCTGCCCCTGCCTGAGCGTAACTATGACAGCTTAGGTGTAGCAAGCGATGGCGCTTTGTTTTATCTAGAGCGGCCACAAGCAGGAGCCAGCAATGAACTGCCTGGCAGCAACGGCCAGAACAACGGCACTTTGTATCGTTTTGACTTTGAAGAAAAAAAGTCAGCAAGCATCAAAGAGGGCCTAGCCGGCTATAACCTGAGTAACGATGGTAAAAAATTGCTTTTGATCAGTATGCCAAACAGCTTGCAAGTGGCTGATGCCAAAGAGAAACTGGATGCAAAAGCTGTCAATCTGGCGGATGTACGCAGCTTTGTTGACCCACAACAGGAATGGCAGCAAATATTCAACGATGCTTGGCGTATGCAAAAAGACTATTTCTATGACGCAAAACTGCATGGCGTGGACTGGCAGGCTGTTTATGCTAAATACCAGCCGCTACTGAAAGATGTGCAACGCCGTGAAGATTTAAACGAGCTGCTGGTGGAGATGATTGCAGAGTTGCAAGTCGGCCATAACAGGATTGGTGGTGGTGATGTGCATCAGGAAACCCCAAGTAAAGCTGGTTTGTTAGGTGCTGATTTTGTCATTAACGATGGCAAGTATCAGTTTAAAACTGTGTTTGAAGGCGATCGCTGGAGTCCATTTTTAAAGGCACCATTAAATGTGCCAGGAGCGAGCGCCAAAGCCGGTGATTACCTTTTAGCCATCAATGGCCGTGAATTGACTGAACAGCAGAATATTTACGCCTTTCTGGATAACACGCTGGGCAAACAAGTTGTGCTAACCATCGCAGACAATGCCAGTGGCAAAAATAGCCGTTCTATTACCGTTGAACCGGTAGCAAACGAAAGTCAGCTACGTTTGTGGCATTGGGTGGAAAAAAACCGGCAACTCGTTGAAAAACAAAGCGATGGAAAAATCGCTTATGTGTATTTGCCGAATACAGCAGAGGGTGGATTTTATTTCTTTAACCGTATGTTCTTTGCTCAGACTGACAAAGCAGCCGTCATTATTGATGAACGCAAAAACGGTGGCGGTCAGGCGGCAAACTATATCACTGAAATTTTAGGCCGCCCTTTCCTGTCCGGCTGGAAAGATCGGGATGGTTTAGTCTTCACTACACCTGGTGCTGGTATTTATGGTCCAAAAACCATGCTGATTGATCAGGATGCAGGTTCAGGGGGGGATTTCCTGCCATGGGCTTTTAAACGTCTGGGTTTAGGTAAAACCATCGGAACCCGCACCTGGGGGGGCTTAATCGGCATCTCCACCAACCCTGATATGATTGATGGCGGCTTCCACGTCGTTCCTTTCTTCCGTTTTTATACACCTGATGGCGAATGGCGTGTAGAAAACGAAGGCGTTGCTGCAGATATCGAAGTGGAATTAGACCCTGTTGCAGTGAACAAAGGCCGTGATGTACAGCTGGAGCGGGCTATAGCTCACACTTTAGCAGAACTCAAAGCCAATCCGCCTGAAGATCATCGTCAGGCTCCTGCTATGCCCACTCAGTTGGGAAAATAAACGCCTCTCTGTAGTTTATCGCAGGCTTTAAAAATCGCTGCTTGTCAGCGATTTTTTTATCTACAACAAAAAACTCATGATAGCGGATAGGGTACATAAAAAAATGCCCGGCTGATAAGGCCGGGCCAGAACGTGGTCTTTGGATGGGCAAAGACTTCGGAGTCAGACAACAACAGCAGAACAGTTGTTGTCATAGGGTCACTACAAGTAACAGAGCGTTTATCCGCCTACGAAATCAAGTCGCCTTCCTGGCAGGGTGCAGACTTCCCACTTGATTGCATACTTTGCAAATGATAACCGTTCGCATTACGAAGTTAATCATAACAGCTTTATTCAGCACCGCAACTGTTTTTTCACATTTAATTTTCGACTAAGGAAAAAGGTTACAAAGCCCGAAGTAACAGGTGCTGATACCGCCCTATAGAGGCATAAGGTTCTTGTCTGTTGTATTGCAGTTCAAGCTGCAGCAACTTATCAAATTCAGTTTCCTGCTCAGAGCGGTCACGCAGATAGTCATGGAAACAACGCACTCCGGTTTTGCCTTCAATCGCAAAACCAGCCTCTTTGCACCAGCGATAGACGTCGTCAGGTTGCAGCGGATTTTGCGGGCTTAAACTGACTTTTTTCTTAAAGGCCAAATCACGCAGCACATAGTTAAAATTGCCATAAATAATATTGCTCAGACGTTTAGCGTCTTTGTTATAAAACATCAGTGATAACAAACCGCCTTTTTGTACTAAAGCACGCAACTGCTTGATCGCCTCTGCCGGCTCATGCAGCCATTCCAACACCGCATGACATAACACCACAGGAAACGGCTGCCACTCTTGCTCAGACAACTGCTGCAAGGCCAGAGCATGGCATTGGATCTGCGTTTCCACTGCGCGATCTTTGGCATCCTGCAACGCCATATCCAGCATATCCTGCGACAGATCAGTTAACGTAACCTGATGGCCTTGCTCTGCTAAAGCCAGCGCCAGTTGGCCCTGCCCTGCACCTACATCCAGAATACGGCTGGGCTGCTGTAAATCGGCACATTCAGCAAAGTCCCGTAACAGCACGGCCTGGCGCACCCGGCCTTTGGTGGTTTGGTAAATGTTTTTCTGAAACTTGCCCGCTATACCGTCAAAATTGCGGTCCTGCTGCTTTTTAGTCACTGTTTATTACTCACTTGGTAAAACCCTTAAGCCGGATTGTCGATATCAATAAATTCACAGACCACACCGGTTTTCTGCTGCACATATGCAGCTAAAGCTTTGATGCCATAACGCTCAGTGGCATGGTGGCCAGCGGCAATAAAGTCGATACCCAGCTCGCGGGAGCTATGAATAGTTTGTTCCGACACTTCACCGCTGATAAAGAGTTCTGCGCCTGCGGCATAAGCCTGGTCGATATAAGACTGACCACCGCCCGTGCACCAGGCCAGTTGTGTTACAGGCTTATCCAGCACTGTGTGCAACAGCGGAGCGCGATTGAGCTCATAATGCAATCGATCTGCAATCTGCTGGCTGGTCATCGCCTTAGCTAAAGTGCCACGCATCAAGACGCCTGCCGGGCTGACACCTGGCACGGCATGCCACTGGGTTAAGCCCAGCTTTAATGCCAGTTGGGCATTGTTACCCAGCAGCGGGTGCACATCCAGCGGCAGATGGTAAGCAAGCAGGCTGATATCGTGTTTTAACAAGGTTTGTAAGCGGCGTTTTTTGATGCCAGTGATCACATAGTCTTCGTTTTTCCAAAAATAACCATGGTGCACCATAATGGCATCAGCACCAGTTGCTACAGCTGCATCCAGCAAAGCCTGAGAAGCAGTGACTCCAGCCACTATTTTTTTTATCTGGCTTTTGCCTTCAACCTGTAAACCGTTGGGGCAATAGTCTTTGATCAGGCTGCTTTGTAGTTCCAGATCCAAGAGTTGAACTAACGCCTGACGGCTGATTTCACTCATCTGTTGTCTCCTGTGCAAGGCTGTGTTTCAGCTCTGCCAATTTAGTTTTTGCTTCGATCCACTGCGCCATAAATTGTGTGCTGCGATGCTGATGATGCCTGAGCATAGCGCCAGTGAAGTTCATTAATCTGTGCTGTGACAGCTGTTGCTGCACGTCCATCAGTTGCTGCCAGACGCGGGGCTGATGTTGTACCAACGTGAAACGCTCTGCCAGAATGCGAAAGCCTTGCTGCTGCTTTTGCTGCCATAAAACCTGGTCCTGATACAAAAGCACAGCGGCCTCAGCGATTTGTTCAGCAGTTTCGCCAATAAGCCCGCCCCATAATCCATGATGCGCCATGCCTTCAGCCCCTATGGCCGTGGTGACACTAGGAGTGCCCTGCACCATGGCGTCAATAAATTTGCCTTTCAGGCCAGCACCAAAAGCCAAAGGAGCCAATAACACCCGGCAACTTTTAACCACTTCAGCTGCGCTTTCAGCCCAGCCTTTGAGCAGAAACCCCTCTTTAGGCTGATGCAACTGCGTGGCTTTAGGCGGCGGATAAGCGCCATAAATATGCAGCTCAGCCTTGGGCAACTGCTTACGGATTAGAGGCCAGATCTGCTGTTTAAGCCAAAGCACAGCCTGCCAGTTCGGTTCGTGCCGAAAATTACCAATAGAGACAAAATGCTGACGTTGTTCAAATAGCGGCAACTCAGTCAGAAGCTCTGCTTCTGCTGATGTTTCAAGCCAAAACGGGCTGTAACACAGCAGCTCTGTTGGCACCTTAAAATGTTCGATCAGTAACTGCATTTCCGCTTCTGAAATAATCAACGTCAGATCAGAGCGGTAAATAGCAGCTATTTCACGCTGCGCCTGCTCGCTGTGTAAATCATCCAGTGTCACAGCCCTGCCTGCTTTAAAAGCCTGCTGACGGGCTAAACGTAAAAAATGCAGATCTTCAGTATCTAATAATCGCAGCGCATCAGGGCATTGCTGCTCAACACGCCAGCCAAACTGCTCCTCCAGCATAAACCGGTCAAACATCACCACTGTGGGCTGCCACTGTTTTAATTGCTTATCAAAACTGCTGTCGTTTAACTGGATCTGCTGTTCAGCAATTTGCCACTGGCTTAAATCAAAACGGTGCGGGCTTTTTTCGGCTGGACTGGCAAAAATAACAGTCCAGTTCTGCTGGCGAAACATCGCCAGCAAAGACAACATGCGACTGCCGGCAGCAGAAGAATTAGGTTCGGGCCACACATAACCCACCACTAAAAGCACAGACATAAAGCCGATTTAATCCTGAAAAAACAAAGATAACTAGTTTACCTTTATCTCCGGAAAATAACGAATTGCATTGGATGCTTTTCCTAGCTCAGTGTTACCATAGCACTTTACAGCTCAGACCAGATACAACAGATCATGAAAGCAGTCACCAGCTATAGCGCAACGGAAGAAGTAAGCCATGCCATCAGTCATGGTGTAGGAGTATTCGCAAGTCTCATTGGCTTGTATCTGATGCTGGAGCTTAGCGCCGAAGCCGATATATGGCGTCAAATAAGCAGTTGGGTGTTTGGTCTGAGTTTAATTTTACTCTATGGCAGTTCAACCTTATATCACGCCATCCACAATCAGCAGCACAAACTTTGGCTGAGAAAGCTGGATCATTCGGCGATCTTTGTTTTGATTGCGGGCACCTATACCCCATTTACCTTGATCAGTTTAAGAGAGAACTGGGGCTGGTGGCTTTTTGCATTCGTCTGGACTGTTGCTCTGATTGGCGTGCTGTTGAAACTTTTAACCGGCGCAAAATACCAGAAACTATCTTTGGCTATGTATCTGCTTATGGGCTGGACTGTGATAGTAGCTATTAACCCTATGCTAACCTATGTGCCAGCAGCGGGCTTGTGGTGGCTATTGGCCGGCGGTGTACTCTATTCAGGTGGCGTAGCGTTTTATGTGCAAAAAACTTTATTTATGCATCATCTGATCTGGCACTTATTTGTACTCTCTGGCAGTGTTTGCCATTTCCTGGCCGTGTATTGGTATGTTTTGCCCCAGACAGTGGTTGGTTAAACTACCACTGTCTGGATAGGTGGTTTTACAGGTAGTTCGAACCAAAATAAGGCGCCATGCTCAGGTTCACTGTCAAAACCAATGGTGCCATGATGAGCTGCAACAATAGTTTTGCAAATGTTTAATCCCAGTCCTGTGCCTTCAGCTTTCCGACTGCTGGAGGCATCAGCCTGAGAAAACTTTTCAAAAATACGGTCGCGAAAATCATGCGGAATACCAGAGCCCTGGTCCTGCACTTCAAAGCGCACAACGCTTGTCTGTTGCATCAACTGCACCCTCACAGTCTGACCCGAGCCAGAGAACTTAATCGCATTGGATAATAAATTATCGACTACCTGCCGTATTCTGGTCTGATCGGCCACCACCTGGCACTCAACAAGCATCGTCTGAAAACTTACCTGATATTTAGCAGCATAAGGCGCAATGTTATCCAAGGCCTGCAGTATCAGAGGTTTTAACTCTATTAGCTCCAACGATAAGTTGAAATTACCGGATTCAAACTTTTGTAAATCTAACAGGTCGTTAATAAGCTGAGACAATCTTTCACTGTTGCCCAGGGCTGTTTGAAGCAAATGCTGGTAATGCGCAGAACTCTGGTCAACAGCATGACTGGCAAGTAAACCAACAGCTCCTCGTATGGAAGTTAAAGGGGTTCGCAGCTCATGGCTTACAGTGGAAATAAACTCATCTTTAAGATTATTCAATCGTTTTAGTTCTTTGTTATTTTCTGCCAGTTGCAACAGGCTCTGCTCGAGCTGTTTAGAGCGCAAGGACAAGGTCGCAGTGCTATCCTGCAACGCTTTGGTACGTTCGGCCACCATAGCTTCTAACACCGTCTGATTCGTCGCTCTTTCCTGCACTGATTGTTGCAATAACTTGTTAATTTGCCGCATATGCCGTAATCGATAAGCATGCCCTCCTAACAGCAGCAACAGCAAAGCCAGCACGAATATCACTATGACCCAGGTTCGTTGCCACCACAAAGGAAGCACGTCGATTTGCAGAGTTTGAGCCTGAGCTGCATACAAACCATGCTGATTTGAGCCCAGCACATTAAATTGATAGCTACCCGGCTCTAACTGACTGTAATTTACTTTGGTATAGCCAGTATTGTGTTGCCAATCGTTATCTACGCCTTTCAGCTGGTACATAAATTGATTTCGTTTAGCGTCATGAAAATCGAGGCTGGCAAGCTCAAGACTGATACTTTGTCCGGGTTTTAATTCAACAGAAGACCACGGTTTTTGCATTAAACCCGGTTTCAACTTTTTTTGGTCAACCCAGATGCCTGAAACCCGGGTTGTGGTTTTGTAATTATTAAGCCAAAGACGGTCTGTATTCACTATGGCTAAGCCCTTGGCAGTAGCAAGATATAAATCATTACTAGTTGATACTGAAAATGCTTTAAAAATCATTTCTTTGCTATTTAGGCCATCCTGCTCAGTAAAAGTAATTAAACGCCCCTGCTGGTAAGGTTTTAAAGTTAAACCGTAAGCCGACAGCAACCAGATATTGTTTTGTTTATCTGTATAAGCACCAAGTAACTCAGTGCTTGGAAGCTTTACCGCTTCAATCAGCACCGACAAAGCGCCAGTATCCAGATCTACACTGAGCAAGCCATTTCGGCTGCATATCAGTACCGTATTGTCTGGGCCCGGCGTAATACACTGAATATCTGCAGCGTGCTTCTGAGGTAACTTTGGGTTTAGGGACTCCAATTGCATGCTGACAGGATCCACTACAAATACTCCGGAGTAGCGGGTACCCAACCAGATTTTGCCCTGGATCTGCTGTACTACTTGCACCGCATCCCCAACTTTATTCTGAGCCATATCCTGCAACCAGTGTTGATGGTTTCCAGCCGGATCCCATCGCATCAAACCGTTTTGCCACAATCCTAGCCATAAACTTCCATCGGACAGACTAATGAGGTCCCGAACATTTTGCCACTGAACCCCCTCTTTGTTCTGACTTGAGTCAAGTTTACGCAACAGCTGACTTTGCTCATCAAACTGCCACAAGCCATTGTCAAGCCCAAGGTAAAGTTCTCCCCGAGCAGTTCTGGTGATTGCATTAACCCGAGCTGAGGTTGCAAAAGAGGCGACAGCACCTGTTTGGCGGTTGAGCTGATAAAATTGATCGGCAGCACCTAACCATAAAAAATTGTCTTCGACTTTTACCGCTGTGAGTGGCTTCGCAGCCAGGACAGCGGCTTGTTGGCCCCACTGCCTCAAATCAGTAAAAGCAGAAGGCTGATGCCTGCCGTAGAACAAACCTCTTTCTCTGCTGCCAATCCACAATAAACCACTTCGGTCGACCAATAAGGATCGTACATTGATGCCTGGTAATAACTGAGGACGCTCACCAAAAGGTTCAAACTGAGCGGTAGCTAAAGCTAATTTGTAGACGCCGTCAAAAGTCCCTACCAGCAGATTGCCTTGTTGATCATCGATCAGCACATTGATAATCGGCGTTTTGGCATCGCCATAAAAAGGCACGGTGCGAAACTCTGCAGAGGCAGGATCGAACTGGAGCAAAGCTGTGCGACCCCCGACCCAAATGTGCGAGCCATCGCTATACAAGGCGCGCATTTCATTATCAGCGCTTTGCGGACCATAGGCCTGATAGGCAACACTGAGTCCATCATTGACTGTCCATTGATGTAAACCTTTGCTGGTGGCAATCCAGATAGTGCCATCTTGTGTTTGCTCCAGCGCCCAAATTCGTTGATGAATAAGAGGTCGAGCACTCTGCGCTTCACCTATAACCTGCAATTGTCCATCGGGTGATAAACGTTGCAGACCATTGTTTGTGCCTATCCATAAAGCTCCGGTCTTATCGAGTAATAAAGTTTGAATATAATTACTGACTAAAGGCAGCACACTTTGAGGTTGGTCGGAGAAATGAGTGATGTGACCTGTCCGGATATCAATTTTACTCAACCCCATACCCCAGGTACCGACCCAGAGTTGTTGGTTTTTATCTATTAACAAGGCATCAATATCAGGCACCAACATATTTTCGCTGACTGAAGACGGCAGTACATCAAAAGCTTCCAACTCATAACCGTTGTATCGCAGTAAGCCCGTATTGGTCGAACCCAACCAAATATAGCCGTCATCATCCTGCAGTATTTTATAAATACTGGCATTGGGCAATCCATCATCCACACTAATACGAGTAAACTGCGCATCAGCACAGAGCATAAAGCTACAACTCACTAGCCACAGGGTCAGAATATAATGATGGAGCCTGACTTTCATTCATTCAGCCCTTTTCAGTATTAAAAACAGAATACAGATAACGCAATTTCAGCATAAGTAGAGCAGCTGCAGCAAATAGGTGTAAACAAACAATACCATAGCAACGGATCTTGACCAGAGCCTGAAATGGAAAAAATGCAGTTATGCTTTATCTCGCTGTTGCAATGCCATAAAATCGGCCCCATTGAATGATCAACTATGTGATCACTGATTTAAAATGCCGGAGTAATGCATGTCGACGATAAAACACAGCCGTTTATTGATTTTAGGTTCAGGCCCTGCGGGCTACACTGCGGCTGTTTATGCTGCGCGCGCCAATTTAAACCCGGTGCTGCTGACTGGTATGCAAGCAGGCGGTCAATTGACCACCACTACTGAAGTAGAAAACTGGCCGGGCGACCCACATGGTTTAACAGGACCAGCGCTGATGGAGCGTATGAAAGCTCATGCTGAAACGTTCAACACAGAAATTCTGTTTGATCATATCCACACTGTGGATTTCCAACAGCGCCCTTTTATCCTGACAGGTGACAACGGCCAGTACAGCTGTGACGCGCTGATTATCGCTACAGGCGCTTCAGCCAAGTATTTAGGCTTACCTTCAGAAGAAACCTACAACGGCCGTGGTGTGTCTGCCTGCGCCACCTGTGATGGTTTCTTTTACCGCAATCAAAAAGTTGCAGTGGTAGGTGGTGGTAATACTGCAGTTGAAGAAGCTCTGTATTTAGCCAATATCGCTTCAGAAGTGCATTTAGTGCACCGTCGCGATACCTTCAAAGCTGAAAAAATTCTGGTTGACCGTTTAATGGCGAAGGTCGCTGCAGGCAACATTATTCTGCACACCCACCGTGAACTGGAAGAAATTTTGGGTGACGATATGGGCGTCAACGGTATGCGCTTAAAGTCTACCAATGGCCAGCCAACTGAAGATGTAGCCGTAGCTGGTGTGTTTATCGCCATAGGTCATAAACCAAATACCGACATTTTTGCCGGTCAACTGGAAATGAATGGCGGTTATCTGAAAGTGCAAAGTGGCACTGAAGGTAACGCCACTCAAACCAGTATTGAGGGCGTATTTGCAGCAGGCGACGTGTCCGATCATATCTACCGTCAGGCTATTACCTCTGCAGGCACTGGCTGTATGGCTGCTTTAGATGCTGAGCGTTATTTAGACGCTTTAGCTAAATAACTATCCCGACCTTTCAAAGGGTAAATAGTGGTGATTTATTTACCCGAATTGTCAAAAGCGTCGCTTGAATTCCCTCCGGTCAGTCAGGCTCTGACTGAACCGGATGGTTTATTGGCCATGGGTGGTGATTTATCGCCAGAGCGTTTGTTAAAAGCCTATCAAAGCGGCATTTTCCCCTGGTTTAGCCCGGGCGATCCACTGTTGTGGTGGAGTCCGTCACAACGCGCCATTTTTAAGCCTGGTGTATTAAAACCTAACCGTACCTTGCGAAAACTACTGCATCATTCCAGTTTCCAAATCAGTATCAACAAAGCTTTTGCGCTGGTGATCAAAGCCTGCAGTGCACCACGGCCCTCACAGCAAGGCACCTGGATAGTACCGGATATCCAACAGGCTTATATTGCTTTGCATCAGCAAGGTCATGCTCACAGTATTGAAGTCTGGTCTGATGGCGAACTGGTCGGTGGCTGTTATGGCGTGATGGTCGGCCAGCTGTTTTGTGGTGAATCCATGTTCAACACTTTGCCTAATACAGCAAAAATTGCGCTTGCGGCCTTACAACAGCATTTATCAAGCTTTGCAACAGGCTATATTGATTGTCAGATGATGAATCCTTTTTTACAGCAGTTAGGAGCAGAGCCTTTGGCTCGCAGAACTTACCTGACTTTACTGGCGAACCATAAAACACTGTTCTGCCCCGCTGATAGTTGGCGTAAGCAGGATATTCAGTTGGAGCTTTAAGATGTCTGGCCTAAAACTGGGAGTTAGTCAGCAACAGCCATGCAATTATCTGCCCGACCGACAGGAGCGTTTGTTATTTACTCTGCCGGATGAGCCTTTGGATGCTCAGTTTTATCAGCAACTACTGACGCTGAATTTCAGGCGCAGCGGTGAACAGATTTATACCACCTACTGTGAAGGCTGCCAGCAATGTCAGTCGGTGCGGCTCGAGGCAACAGCATTTCAATTCAACAGCAGCCAACGTCGGGTCTGGAATAAAGCCAAACGCACGAGCTGGCGATATCAGTTAGTACAGCACAGCAATACCGAAGATTGTACAGAAAAGTATTATGCCCTGTATCAATGCTATATCGACAGCAAACACGCCGAAAGTTCGATGTCTCCGACCAGTCCGGAACAAATGACTTACTTGTGGCAAGCCAACTGGCTGAAGATACAGTTTTTAGAGCAATATATGGGCGACGATCTAGTGGCTGTGACCGTAGTCGACACTACTGCCGATGCCTTTTCTGCTGTCTACACTTTTTACCAGACTGGTCATACTTTGGCTTTTGGCACCCTGGCAATTCTGGCACTGATTGAACAAGCCAAAATCGAAAACATCAATTTTGTTTATCTTGGTTATTACATCCAGCACTGCCAAAAAATGAACTACAAGGCAAAATTTTTGCCACAGCAACGCTTTATAGCAGGAGAATGGCACTCATTTCGCTAAATCTGTCTATGTTGCTTTACTTATCTGCCCTTTTTCGGCAAAATCTGCGGCAGTTTTTTGAACTACTGAATTTAAATAAGAGGCTGGCACGCTGAATGGCGAAAGAAGACGTAATTGAAATGCAAGGGACTATCTTAGATACCCTGCCAAACACCATGTTTAAGGTCGAGTTAGAAAACGGCCACGTAGTTATTGCCCATATTTCAGGCAAAATGCGTAAAAACTACATTCGCATTTTGACAGGTGACAAAGTCACTGTTGAATTAACTCCTTACGATTTGACCAAAGGTCGCATCGTGTTCCGTCAACGTTAAGATTTGACGGAACCAGATAGCGCTAACGCTATTTGCTTTTCTAAAGAAAAACCCGGCAAGCCGGGTTTTTTCGTATTCTCGATGTGTGATGCTGTTTTATACCCAAGTAATTGCAGTTGCAGCGCGGCGGCAAGTGCGCGAGACCCCAGGAGCATAGTTCACCTATGTGACTGGGGCGAGATGGCGCAGTCAACAAAGCTGCAACTTCAAGAACGACGGGTATAAAGACCCAAGTAATGGGAGTTGAAGGGAGGCGACAAGCCAGAGAGACCCCAGGAGCATAGTTCACCTATGTGACTGGGGCGAGATGGCGCAGTCAACAAAGCTGCAGCTTCAAGAACGACGGGTATATCAGACTAAAGCTTCTTCTTCGTTGTAATCAAATTCCAACTCATCGCCTTTCAGATCAATCCGCACATCACCACCCTGCGCCAGTCGTCCAAACAAAATTTCGTTGGCCAAAGGTTTTTTCAGTTGCTCCTGAATCACCCGAGCCATAGGACGGGCACCCATTGCCTGATCATACCCTTTATCGGCCAGCCATTGACGGGCAGTACCACTGAGTTCCATCGACACTTGTTTTTTATCCAGCTGCACCTGCAAGTCGCAAACAAACTTATCAACAATTTGCAGAATAATGTCGCGGGATAAATGTTTAAACCAAATGATGCCATCCAGACGGTTTCTGAACTCAGGACTAAAAGTGCGGTTAATTTCGGCTAAAGCGTCGTGGCTGTGATCCTGTTGTTTAAAGCCGATGGTTTTACGCACCGTCTCCTGCACACCAGCATTAGTGGTCATCACCAAAATCACATTGCGGAAATCGACTTTACGGCCGCTGTTGTCGGTTAAAGTACCATGATCCATCACCTGCAACAGAATGTTATAGATATCAGTGTGGGCTTTTTCAATTTCATCCAAAAGTACCACTGAGTACGGATGTTTTGATACTGCATCGGTCAGCAAACCGCCCTGATCAAAACCTACATAACCAGGAGGCGCACCAATTAAACGGCTGACGGCATGACGTTCCATGTATTCGGACATGTCAAAACGCAACAACTCTACACCCATGATTTTGGCCAGCTGTTTAGTGACTTCGGTTTTACCTACCCCTGTTGGGCCTGCAAACAAGAAGTTACCAATAGGCTTTTCTTCGTTGCCTAAACCAGAGCGGGATAAACGAATAGCCGAAGTTAACACTTCAATAGGTTCATCCTGGCCAAAGACCACAAGTTTAAGATTACGATCTAAATTCGCCAGCACATCTTTATCTGAGGCAGACACTGACTTTTCAGGGATCCGCGCCATCTTGGCAATAATGTGCTCAATTTCTGGCACATTAATGACTTTTTTACGTTTGGAGACAGGCAACAAGCGCTGACTGGCACCGGCTTCGTCAATCACATCTATGGCTTTATCCGGTAAATGACGCTCGTTGATGTACTTAGCCGACAGCTCAGCTGCAGCACGCAAGGCCTTTTGGGTGTAACGGACGCCATGGTGCGCTTCGTAGCGCTCTTTTAAACCCTGCAGAATTTGCGTGGTATCATCGACGCTTGGTTCAACCACATCAATTTTCTGGAAACGGCGCACCAGCGCAGTGTCTTTCTCAAAGATGTTTTTAAATTCCTGATAGGTGGTTGAACCTATGCAACGTAAACGACCACTGGATAACAGCGGTTTAATCAGATTGGATGCGTCCATTACCCCACCGGACGCTGCACCAGCACCAATAACCGTATGAATTTCGTCGATGAACAGTACTGCATCTTTTTCGTTTTCGATTTCTTTCAACAAGGATTTTAAGCGTTTCTCAAAATCACCACGGTACTTGGTGCCTGCCAGCAAAGAGCCCATATCCAGCGAGTAAATAGTAGCGTTGGCTATGACTTCCGGGACTTGTTTGTTGACGATGCGATAAGCCAGACCTTCAGCAATGGCGGTTTTACCCACCCCCGCTTCCCCTACCAGTAACGGGTTATTTTTCTTGCGACGGCACAACACCTGAATGGTTCGTTCCAGCTCCATATCACGGCCAACCAAAGGATCGATCTGACCATTTTTTGCCAGCACATTCAGATTGGCTGTGAAGCTTTCCAGGTATTTGTTTTCTTCAACCTGCACATCACCATTTTCATCTTGCTGCTCATCCTGCTGCTCGATTTTTTCGGTTTTAATCACACCATGAGAAATGTAATTAACGATATCCAACCGGCTGATATCGATTTTTTTCAGCAAATAAACAGCTTGTGATTCCTGCTCACTGAAAATAGCGACTAATACATTAGCGCCCGTAACTTCGGATTTCCCCGACGACTGCACGTGAAACACAGCTCTTTGCAGCACACGCTGAAATCCAAGCGTAGGCTGCGTGTCGCGGTCCGTATCGTCCTCTGGTAACAGAGGGGTGGTTGTATCAATAAAATGCGATAAATCGAGCCGCAGACGGTCTATATTGGCTCCACAAGACTTTAATGCTTCGCCTGCTGCCGGGTTATCCAATAACGCTAACAATAAATGTTCTACCGTCATGTATTCATGACGTTTTTCCCGCGCAAATCGAAATGCCAGATTTAAGGTTAACTCAAGATCTTTGTTCAACATACAACATCACTCCTAATCCACCTGAGTTACTACAGCAGTTGTTTGGCGTTAAGCTCGTTCCATAGTACATAACAATGGATGTTCGTGCTCTTTCGCATAAATGGACACTTGCTGAACTTTGGTCTCCGCTACCTCGGCTGTGAACACCCCACAAACCGCCATACCCTCGTAATGCACTTGCAACATAATTTCACTGGCTTTTTCATACTGCATATTAAAAAACCGGGTTAACACATCAATGACAAAATCCATTGGAGTATAGTCGTCGTTGTGAAGTATCACTTTATACATAGAGGGTGGTTTAACCTGTTGCCGGGTTTTATCCACCACTCCGTGATCTAGTACGTTGTTTTCTTTATAACCGCTCATAAACTATAGCTACGCCTGTTCAAAGCATCAAAATTGCATTGATGTATTTTTGTTGGACCTAAAGCCACTACGACCTTTACGGCCACATGTATTCTGTATCTTATAGATAGTATCTGCGGCCTCTGTTTACAAGTCTGCAAAAAACTTGACTAGTTGCACAAATTATCTACAGTGAATAGTGGAGTCTGCCAGCAGCTCCCCGTTGCTCCGCTTTAGAATACAGAATTTAGCTAACTTAGAGAAGGAAGTAGTATGGCTACCGGTAAAGTGAAATGGTTCAATAATGCCAAAGGATTTGGGTTTATTCGTGAAGATGGTCGTGACGAAGACATCTTTGCCCATTATTCAACCATTAACATGGATGGCTACCGTACGCTGAAGGCCGGCCAGGACGTGGTGTTTGACCTGTCTGAGGGCCCAAAAGGTTTACATGCAGTAAATATAGCACTGCCAGATGGCGAGAAGCCTGAATGACCACCTGAAGCTCACATATCCATATGAAATGCCGGCTAAAGCCGGCATTTTTCTTTGCTCTCTAATTAACTATGGTTCGTCTTAAAATTTGATACGGGCAGGTTGTAGGGGCCGCGGCTTGTCCCGGCCCGTCCATAAGCACCGCGGTATCATTAGACGGGAGAGGACAAGCCTCTCCCCTACAGTGAATTACAGTGCAGCTAATGCCTGATTAAAGGTATCGCTTGGACGCATAGCTTTTGACGCTAACACTTCGTCTGGTTTGTAATAACCACCTATATCTACTGCTTTACCTTGCACAGAATTTAATTCCTGCACAATTTTGGCTTCGTTTTCAGCTAAAGCTTTAGCCAGTGGAGCAAACTGAGCAGCTAAGGCTGCGTCTTTGCCTTGTGCGGCCAGAGCTTCAGCCCAATAGAAGGCCAGATAGAAGTGGCTGCCACGGTTGTCTAACTGCCCCAGTTTACGGGTTGGTGACTTATCGTTATCCAAGAACTTGGCGGTTGCCTGATCCAAGGCGTCAGCCAGTACCTGAGCTTTGGCATTGCCCGTGACCTGGCTTAAATGCTCCAGAGAAGCCGCCAAAGCCAGGAATTCACCTAACGAATCCCAACGTAAGTGGTTTTCTTCAACAAACTGTTCAACGTGCTTAGGAGCAGAACCACCGGCACCAGTTTCAAACAAACCACCACCGTTCATCAGAGGCACAATAGACAGCATCTTGGCGCTGGTACCTAATTCCAGAATTGGGAATAAGTCTGTTAAGTAGTCACGTAACACGTTGCCTGTGACAGAAATGGTATCCAGACCTTCTTTGATACGTTTTAACGTATGACGGGTTGCGTCTTCCGGTGACATGATCTGAATATCTAAACCGCTGGTGTCGTGATCTTTTAAATAACGTTCTACTTTAACAATCAGCTGAGCATCGTGAGCACGGTTTTTGTCTAACCAGAATACCGCAGGAGTTTTGCTTAAACGGGCACGGTTAACCGCCAGTTTGACCCAATCCTGGATTGGAGCATCTTTGGCCTGACACATACGCCAGATATCGCCTTGCTCAACATTGTGTTGAATCAGCACAGTACCAGCGGCATCGACTACCCGCACCTGACCTGCTGCTTTGATTTCAAAGGTCTTGTCGTGTGAGCCGTACTCTTCGGCTTTTTGCGCCATTAAACCTACGTTTGGCACTGAGCCCATAGTACGAGGGTCAAAAGCACCGTGTTCACGGCAGAAGTTGATGGTTTCCTGATATACGCCTGCGTAGCAACGGTCAGGGATAATAGCTTTGGTATCTTTTAACTTGCCATCCGGGCCCCACATCTGGCCAGAAGAACGGATAGCAGCAGGCATAGAAGCATCAATAATCACATCGCTTGGCACATGCAGGTTCGTGATGCCTTTATCAGAGTTCACCATCGCTAAAGCGGGTTGCGTGGCATACACAGCTTTGATGTCGGCTTCAATTTCAGCTTTTTTCTCAGCTGGCAGTTTGGCGATTTTTGCGTAGACATCACCTAAACCGTTGTTGGCGTCGACACCTAATTCAGCAAAAGTAGCGGCGTGTTTTTCAAACACGTCTTTGAAGAACACAGTCACCACATGACCAAACATAATAGGGTCAGACACTTTCATCATGGTGGCTTTTAAATGCACAGACAGCAATACGTCTTTGGCTTTGGCATCCGCAATTTCTGCGGCGATAAAATCACGCAGAGCTTTTTTGCTCATGGCTGAAGCATCAATGATTTCGCCGGCTTTTACTGCGGTTTTTTCTTTCAGAACTGTCACACTGCCATCAGCTGCTACATGCTCAATACGCACCTGACCTGCCTCAGCAATAGTGACTGACTGTTCGCTGCCGTAGAAATCACCAGCGCTCATGTGAGCCACATGAGATTTCGACTCTTTGCTCCATGCACCCATAGAATGTGGGTTCTTACGGGCATACTGTTTAACAGAAGCCGGAGCACGACGGTCAGAGTTACCTTCACGCAATACAGGATTCACCGCACTGCCTTTGACTTTGTCGTAACGGCTGCGGGCTTCTTTTTCTTCCGCTGTTTTTGGGTCTTCTGAGTAATCAGGCAGCGCATAGCCTTTGGCTTGCAATTCTTTAATAGCAGCCACTAACTGTGGGATGGAAGCACTGATATTCGGTAATTTGATGATGTTGGCTTCTGGCGTATTCGCCAGCTCGCCTAAACCTGTTAAGGCATCTGGCTGACGCTGTGCTTCAGTCAGAAATTCAGGGAACAAGGCAACAATACGGCCAGCCAGAGAAATGTCCTGAGTTTCAACGTCAATGTCAGCAGTTTTGGCAAAAGCTTCCACTACAGGTAAAAAAGAATAGGTGGCGAGTGCCGGGGCTTCGTCCGTAATAGTGTAGATAATTTTTGAGGTGGTCATATCGTTTCCTGGATTTACAGCAAAATTGAGTCGTTAGCCAGGCGCGTCTCACTTGATGCGGCCTATGCTGTTTAAAACGTTACAGTTACTCGTGGTGTTCGAGTATAACAGCGCTCATTCTAAGAGCCTAGTCAAGGACATGCGCTTTACGACAGAAGTAGTAGATGCCCAAACTCTGACGCGCTTTATATTACTTAAATGTCAGCCGGAAAACAGAGTTATGCGGCCCGACCACTTGAGCAACGTTAACGATTTATGGGCGTTTTGCATCAATTACAACAAAAGATCGGTTTTTTTGTTCATATATGGCATAAATAGACTGTCTTGTTGTTTTTTCGTCGTCTTCTTTTAATTCCAAGTCCTCATTTAAGGAGCCTGCTGTTTATGTCTCGTCCTTTATTACATTTAACTGTCGCCGCTGTGTTGTATTTTCAAGGGCGTTATTTACTGGTGGAAGAAAAAGATAAAAGCTCCGGCCGCCTGGTACTGAATCAGCCTGCAGGCCACGTCGAGGAAAATGAGGATGTAATCAGTGCTATTAAGCGGGAGTTACAGGAAGAAACCGGGCTGAGCTTAGAGCCTGATGCCTGGCTTGGTATTTCTCAACTCAAAGCTGCCAATGGCCATTTTTATGTGCGGGTGAATTTTGTCTTTACCCCCACCAAATTACCCGTTGTTTATCAGCCGCAAGACTCTGATATTCTGGCGCTGCATTGGTTAAGTCTGGCTGAGCTGAACGCACATCCCCTGCCCGTACGCAGTCAACTGGTGCTTGATGCCATTACGCAGTTTGAGCAAAAGCAGTTGCTGCCACTGAGTCAGATTAAAAACCCGATCATCCATTCAGATTAGAAACACTGTCGCATATTCCGGCTTATTAACATTTTTTGCTAAAGAATTTGGTGCTATAATCCGCGCCCGTTCCCATCCAGCCAGTAAAAAGTGCGGTGTAATGTCAGATAACAGCAGCAAAAAAGTCATTGTCGGTATGTCCGGTGGTGTGGATTCCTCAGTGTCCGCTTATCTTTTGATCCAGCAAGGCTATCAAGTAGAAGGCCTGTTTATGAAGAACTGGGAAGAAGATGACGACAGCGAATACTGCGCTGCTGCTGACGACTTAAGAGATGCTCAGGCGGTCTGTGACAAGCTGGGTATCAAACTGCATAAAGTCAACTTTGCCGCTGAATACTGGGATAATGTGTTTGAATATTTCCTTGAGGAATATAAAGCCGGCCGTACGCCTAATCCAGATATCATGTGCAACAAGGAAATTAAATTTAAAGCTTTCCTTGAATTTGCTGCCGAAGCTTTAGGTGCCGACTACATAGCTACAGGCCATTATGTACAGCGCCGTGAAGTCGCAGGTCATTGGCAGTTATTGCGGGGCCTGGATAGCAATAAAGATCAAAGCTATTTTCTCTATACCATAGGTGAAGAACATGTGGCGCAAACCCTGTTCCCTGTCGGTGATCTGGAAAAACCTCTGGTACGGGCTATTGCGGAAGAACAAGGTTTAATTACGCACGATAAAAAAGACAGCACAGGCATTTGTTTTATCGGCGAACGTAAATTTAAAGATTTCCTGCAAAAATATCTGCCGGCTCAGCCTGGTGATATTTACACAGTAGACGGCGATAAAATTGGTCAGCACGATGGCCTGATGTATCACACTTTAGGCCAGCGTAAAGGTTTACGTATTGGTGGCTTAAAAGATGGTGATGATCAGCCCTGGTATGTGGTGTCAAAAGATTTGAGCAATAACCGTCTTATTGTTGCTCAGGGCCATGACCATCCAAGTATGTTCTCCAAAGGGTTAGTTGCGAACCAATTGCACTGGGTCGATCGTACAGGCCCACAGCAGGCACTGCGCTGCACAGTCAAAACCCGTTATCGTCAGACCGATATTCCATGCACCCTGACCCCTATGCCGGATGGCACTGTGGTTGTGGTATTTGATCAGCCTCAAAAAGCCGTTACTCCTGGTCAGTCTGCTGTGTTTTACAGCGACGAGATTTGTTTGGGTGGTGGCATTATTAATTCGGCCATACAGTAAACTATGCAACACAGTATTCAGACTCAAACCCTTGCTCTGGCCGGTATGTGCCAAGCACTCAAGCTATTACAGCAAGTCACCCGTACCAACGATGTAGCACTGGCTGATTTGCAGTTGTGTTTAGCCAGTATCGCTAATTTATCCCCGGCTGAGCCGTTGGATATTTATGGTAAAGATCTGGCGAACTTGCGCGCAGGTTATCAGTGTCTGGTGGATCAGTTAGGTGACAATCAACGCAAAGATGTGGAACTGACCCGTTATGTGGTGTCCGTCATTGCACTGGAGCGTAAGCTGACAAAAAACCGCGACAATCTGGATAATCTGGGTAAACGCTTATCCCGTTTAGAGCAGCAACTGCAGCATTTTGCTATTACCGATGAAAACATTATTGCCAATCTGGCCGATATTTATGTCGAATGCATCAGTTCTTTAGGTACCCGAATTCAGGTCGCTGGTCAGCCAGAACTGCTAAAACAGCAATTGGTACAGCATAAAGTTCGCGCTTTGCTATTGGCCGCTATTCGAGCTGTGGTGTTATGGCGCCAGTCCGGTGGCAGCCGTCTGCATTTTATCTTCAAACGCAAAGCCCTGCTGAATGAAGCCAAATCCGTTTTACACACTATTGCCCCAACCCATTCATAGGAGCACCTAATGGAATTATCAGCATTAACCGCCATCTCCCCTGTAGATGGCCGCTATGGCTCAAAAGCCAGCGAGCTGCGTGAGTTTTTTAGTGAATATGGTTTAATCAAATTCCGGGTGACTGTGGAAGTACGTTGGTTGCAAAAATTAGCAGCCACAGCAGCTATCACTGAAGTTCCGGCTTTATCCGACAGTGCCAATGCGCTGTTAAACGGAATTGTCGACAATTTCAGCCTTGCTGATGCACAGCGTGTGAAAGACATTGAGCGCACCACCAACCATGACGTTAAAGCTGTTGAGTATTTATTAAAAGAAAAAGTAGCAGATCATGCTGAATTAGCAGCAGTCAGTGAGTTTATTCACTTTGCCTGTACTTCAGAAGACATCAATAACCTGTCGCACGGTTTGATGTTAGGTGCAGCCCGTGATGAAGTGCTGCTGCCACTCTGCGATCAGTTATTAAACGAAATCAAAGCCTTAGCTCATAAGTACAAAGCTATCCCTATGATGGCCCGTACTCATGGTCAGCCAGCCTCTCCTACCACTTTAGGTAAAGAGATGGCGAACGTGTATATGCGTTTAAAGCGTCAACGTGAGCAAATTGCCAAGGTTGAATTGCTGGGTAAAATCAACGGCGCTGTAGGTAACTACAATGCGCATTTATCCGCTTACCCTAACCTGAACTGGCATCAATTTGCAGAAGAGTTCGTGACAAGCCTTGGTTTAAGCTGGAACCCTTACACTACGCAGATTGAACCTCATGATTATATTGCAGAGCTGTTTGACGCTATCGCGCGTTTTAATACCATACTGCTCGACTTCGACCGTGACGTCTGGGGTTATATCGCTTTAGGTCACTTCAAACAGCGCACTATTGCCGGTGAAATTGGTTCCTCTACAATGCCGCATAAAGTGAACCCAATCGACTTTGAAAACTCCGAAGGTAACCTGGGTCTGGCTAACGCCATATTCCAGCATTTATCGTCCAAGTTACCGGTATCGCGCTGGCAGCGTGACTTAACAGACTCGACTGTGCTGCGTAACTTAGGCGTAGGTTTTGCGTACACTGTCATTGCTTACCATGCCAGCCTTAAAGGCATCAGCAAACTGGAAGTGAACGAAGCCAACCTGCTCAGCGAGTTGGATCAGAACTGGGAATTACTGGCAGAGCCGGTACAAACAGTGATGCGTAAATATGGCATTGAACAGCCGTATGAAAAGCTGAAAGAGCTGACCCGCGGCAAACGTATTACACCAGCTGACTTAGCGTTGTTTATCGATAAATTAGAGCTACCTGCAGAAGTAAAAGCAGAATTAAAAGCATTGCGTCCTGATAACTACTTAGGCGCAGCAATCGAACTTGTTGATTTATTAAACTAAACTAATCAGCACTTCAGAACCTTCAACAGGGCGATTCAATCGCCCTGTTTTTATGGTGAATCAGAACTATGTACCAATTATTTTTAAATGAATTAACTCCAGCACAGTTTTTAGCAGAGTACTGGCAAAAAAACCCTTTGCTGATCAAAGCCGGTTTTAAAAACTTTATCGACCCTATCAGTCCGGATGAACTGGCTGGTCTTGCCGGTGAAGAAGAAATCGAATCCCGTATTGTCAGTAATAAAAATGCGGTATGGGATATGGAAACCGGTCCTTTTGAAGATTTCAGCCATTTAGGCGAAGAAGGCTGGACTTTGTTAGTGCAGGCTGTCGATCACTGGCATCCGCACTCTGCTGCATTGATAGAGCCGTTCCGGTTTATTCCAAACTGGCGTATTGATGATTTGATGGTGAGCTTTTCTACCGCTGGTGGTGGTGTAGGCCCGCACTTGGACCAATACGATGTCTTCATTATCCAGGGCCAGGGCAAACGCCATTGGCGCGTGGGTATGCCAGACAGCAGCTTACAACAGCACTGTCCTCACCCACGTTTATTGCAGGTCACTCCTTTTATCGACTGCATTGATGTGATCACTGAACCTGGCGATATTTTATATATCCCGCCGGGTTGCCCACACGATGGTATCTCTTTGGACCCGTCACTGAACTACTCTGTCGGCTTCCGCGCTCCTGCGCAAAAAGATTTACTGACAGGTTTGGCTGATCATCTGATTGACCAAGACATCACTGGCCGTCGTTTCACCGATCCAGAGCGTCAAATACCAGCGTCAGTCGGAGCGATCAGCGAACAGGATCTGAGTCAGGTTCAGGATTTACTACGTCAATTAGTAGAAGACAAAAATCTTGCCGCTCAGTGGTTTGGCAGTTATATCAGCCATGCTAAACATGAACTGGATACCACAGAGCCTGATCCTCATTATGAAACTGATGAAATTGCAGAGTATCTGGAAGAAGGTTCAGTGCTCGCCAAATTAGGTGGCTTACGCACTTTGTACTATCAGAGCAATCCAGCTGAAGATATTCAACTTTTTATTAATGGCGACCGCTTCTTGGTACCGGTGACAGAGCTTGAGACCGTGAAAAAACTGACCGATCAGATCAGCCTTAGCCAGGAAGACTGCCAGCATTTTGCTGCTGATAACGGCCGCTTACAGCTCCTAACACTGCTGATCAATAAAGGCTACTGGTACTTTACTGAATAGCTTCTGACCTGCTGGTGACCTGAAGAAAAAAACCGCCGATGGCGGTTTTTTGTCTTCGAACGCATGTAAAGATTTATATACTAGCAGCACATTTAACTCTGCTTGCCCCATAACTCTTCTTTATCAAAGAGTTCATACAAACCATGGGCACGCTGAACTAATAGATTGGCAAAATCCACTTTAGTTTGATCCAAAGTACCTGCATTTATCAGTTGTTCAGCTTTTAATTGCCAATTGAATGAAAAAGCGCGCACAGCCTCCCGAGCATCTTTTGCTGCAGAGAGGGGCAAATGGTCTGTAGGTAAATCACCACTTATTACCCAATATTGTTGACGGTTTTGTGCTGTAATCTTCCACACCGCTACTATTGGTGTTAAATAACGAGATTCTGACACAGCAACATTGTCAGGCAATATGCCTTTTTCGGCCAGGTATTGGTTTGCTTTTTGAAACTGAGCACGAACCCAGTCGTTGTTTGCCTGGTCTTGTTGCTCTGGATTTATCTGATCAGTCATTACATTTTCCTCTGCTAAAGTCGCGCTACTTTATGTGACTCAATCCAGACAATCAAGGCTTGGCTTTAATTGTCGACAATCACCTGGTCTTACCAGATTTTGTTTTTACAGAACGATGGCGAAAGTCTAATTGAAATGATACATTCCGCGGCGCAAAAAGTCCCTTATCCTGCCCTGCAAGGTGCAGTGAGTTATATCAACGGAGAACAAGTCGTGGCTGTATTTAACCATCCTGAATTTGATAACCATGAACAAGTCGTATTCTGCAGTGATGAAAGCACTGGCTTAAAAGCCATTATTGCGATTCACAGCACAGCCCTCGGTCCTGCAACAGGTGGCTGCCGTATGTGGGATTATGTTGCGGATGAAGATGCATTAGTCGACGTACTGCGCTTATCCCGCGGTATGACTTACAAAAACGCTATGGCAGGCCTGCCATTAGGCGGTGGCAAGGCAGTTATTATTGGTGATGCAAAGAAAATCAAATCTGAAGCCTTATTCCGTAAATTTGGTCAGTTTGTACACTCCTTAAGCGGTCGTTATGTCAGCGCTGAAGATGTGAATATCACAACCGGTGATATCATGATCGTCAATAAAGAAACGCCTTATGTGGCTGGCTTAGAAGGTTTGAGTGGTAATCCGGGCCCCTTTACAGCACTTGGAACTTATCGTGGCATCAAGGCTGCTGCAAAGCATAAGTTTGGTACAGATGATTTAAATGGCCTGACTGTTGCCGTTCAGGGTTTAGGCAGTGTTGGTTTTTATCTGTGTGAATACCTGCATAAAGAAGGTGCCAAACTGATCGTCACTGATATCAATCAGGACGCTGTCAGCCGCGCCGTAACGCAGTTTAACGCCACTGCTGTAGGCTTAGATGACATCTATGCTGTAGAGTCTGACATCTATGCTCCTTGCGCTTTAGGTGCCACTATTAATGACATCACTATCACTGAACTGAAATGCAAAATTATTGCTGGTTGCGCAAATAATCAACTGAAAGAAAGCCGTCACGGTGAAATGTTGCGCCAGAAAGGCATTCTGTATGCACCTGACTATGTGATCAATGCAGGTGGTATTATCAATGTGGCGATGGAAATGCGTGCTCAAGGTTATAACGAAGAAGAGTCCACCACCAAAGTGAACCAGATTTACCATACGCTGCTTAATATCTTCGAACGAGCAGACGCACAACTGAAACCAACCAATGAAGTAGCTGATTTAATGGCGCAGGAAATTATCCGTAACGCTCGTTAACAGTAAAAGGGTCAGGCCTTGAATGTTGAATTCAACATTCAAGGCCTGACGCTACTATTCAAGAACGCGGGGTATACCAGTCAGTCCAGTCTTTCGTTAGCCAGTAGACTTGTAAACTTGCAGTTTCAGCAGCGAGCTTAGAAAACAAATCATAGTTCGATAAATTCACTGTCAATAAACAATTCCAGCCACAATTCACTGGTCTGAAGGTTGCGCTGGAAGCCGCATACACCTGCGCATTCAACTGATGCATTTGCGATAATTTTTTTACTCTGAGCGCATGATAATCACTGCTGATAAACAAATAGTTTTTGGTTTTATCCAACCTCTGCGATAAAGCGGCAAACTCATGATAAGTTGTTGAGCCACCATCAAAACACTGGATAGCCGCATATTCGGTTTTTTGTTTCAACAGCTCCTCGTAAGGCGCACAGTGCAAGGTGGTCATATAAATATTGACTGGCCGCTGCTGAGCATTAATCATCAGAGCCAGCTGATTAATTCGATTACTGGCGCAATCTGGCAAGCTGTGTTCATTGCCTCCACAGCCTAAAAGTACATATTCACCGGTAAAATTAGCTGGCAGCGCCGTCGTACTGATTTGCGTGTTGTACCAATCCCGCACCTGATTGGCAACCAGCGTATTGCCTGCCAGATAAAACCAAATCAGCAACAACCATAACCCTTTGCGGCGATAGTACAGGCAGGCGAAAAAAAACAACCAGAGAAATATATTCTGTGGGTATAAAAAGGGTTCTAAAAAATCTTTCACTTTGATTCCTTCCACTGAACTGGATCTGTCACTACTTATACCCAAAGTAATTGATGTTGTAGCGAGGCGACAAGTTTGCAAACCCCGAGCAGCATAGTACTCCTATGAGCAATTGGATTGAAGCGAGAACTCGCTGGTCATGCCAACAATCAGGTACCACACATTACCGGGGCGAGACATGCAATCAATAAAGCTGCAGCTTTAAGTAAGTAGGCTATCACGATACCACAGACAGAATCAGTCACCATTCAGCTAACACTGTTATTTTATTAAAAATTTTCCAGAAGCAGCCATCTGTCATCTAAGCTTTCTGGCGTGCTGTGATAATATGTTGGCAAATAAAAACCCATGTTGCAGGTTAATGGAGTTCAGTATGTTTAAAACGGTATCGGTGATTGGTTTAGGCTATATAGGCTTGCCTACGGCAGCCATGTTGGCATCACGCAAGCTGCGGGTTATTGGTATAGACGTGAATCAACACGCAGTAGATACCATCAATCAAGGTAAAATTCATATAGTAGAACCTGAGCTGGATATGCTGGTTCACGCTGCCGTGACTGGAGGTTATTTATCAGCTCAAACCAACCCAGTGGCTGCTGATGCTTTTATGATTGCGGTCCCAACGCCATTTTTTGATGACCTGTCGCCAGATTTGACTTATGTTGAAGCGGCGGTTAAATCTATTGCGCCAGTGCTGGCAAAAGGTAACTTAGTGGTACTGGAATCAACCAGCCCGGTCGGTACCACTGAAAAAATCTGTCAGTGGATCAGTGAAGCCCGTCCTGATTTAACAGTACCTACAGACTCATCCCAGCCAGACATTCACGTGGCCTATTGCCCTGAGCGTGTATTGCCAGGCCGTGTTGTGTATGAACTGATTGCCAATGACCGTATAGTCGGTGGTTTAACACCAGCCTGTTCTGAAAAAGCCAAAATGCTCTACCAGACTTTTGTTACTGGGGATTGTTTAATTTCTGACGCTCGCACTGCAGAGATGTCAAAACTGACCGAAAATGCTTTCCGTGACGTGAATATAGCTTTTGCCAACGAACTGTCTTTAATTTGTGATGAGCTGGACATTAATGTCTGGGAACTGATTAAAATGGCCAACCGTCACCCTCGGGTAAACATTCTCACACCCGGCGCTGGTGTAGGCGGACACTGTATCGCTGTTGATCCTTGGTTCATAGTGCACTCAGCACCAGAGCAAGCGAAACTAATTCGCACAGCCCGGGAAGTGAACGATTTTAAACCTCAATGGGTACTGCAGAAAATTTTATCTACTGTAGCTAATCACTCGTTACACAAGCCTTCTGTGGCCTGTTTTGGTTTAGCCTTTAAACCGGATATCGATGACTTACGTGAAAGCCCAGCCTTGCACATTGTGAATGAGTTAGCCTCAGCCTATCAAGGTAAGATTTACGCAGTGGAACCTAACGTTGATCAAACCAATAAGCTGGCTGACAATGTCGAACTGGTCTCTGTTGAACAAGGCTTAAAATCCGACATTATCGTTATCCTGGTGAATCACAAAGGGTTTGGCGATTTAGACTTCAGCAAAAACAGCCTGATCAACGTGGTTGGCCCACTGCGCTCTGCGCATTAAGCTAACCTGTTAGATCTGCACCGGGCCGATTCATCAAAATCGGCCTTTTTTATCGCTTCGAAACTTCAGATCTGCGCAATACCTGTTGCCGGACTTCTGCATAAGCACTTTCCCGCCAGGATTTAGTTGCCTCATGCATCCAAGAAAACATAGCGATCTTGACGTTGCTCTATTGCCACACAATATCCAGCACCTTATTTATTTGAGCAATAAGTTGCTCTCCTTGAGGGCTTTTGTTGCAAGTCATTTAGGATACAGCATCAGGAGAGGCATCTGAGACTGCCCTACTCTGCGACTGACTTTGTTCATGTTGTTGATTCTACTTCTGGCAAAAACGCCAGTCGCTTTTGCTACTCCACAACATAATCTACCCGCCTCGGTAATAGTAAAGCAGCGGCATTGATTTGGCTGATGAACTTCTGTGAAATAGCGTTGGCATGCTACACAGCATCCAGCACTGAGGATGGATAAGATCGATTTGGCTGATACACCCGGGGTCTTGTTTTATCCTGCACCAACTGAAGCAAATCGACACTGCAGTTGCGCTGAATGGCTTGATGCTATTTTAAATCCGGGCTTTACATGAAATGCACAGCCAAACCTGACAGCACGGCAACAGCTTTCGAATAGCTGCGGGTTGCTGCTTTTTCCCGGTAAAAAGTGCGCCAAAGCTGCAAAGATTCTGGCTGTTCTGCAGAAAAGCTTGCTCCAGTCTTGGAAAGTTAACCACTTTCACCTGATGTGTCAGATGAACTAAACCTGCCATCACCAACTTTTGCTGGCCTATCAAAAGTACCTTGATGCTGATACAAAACCCTGGTGAATTGATAAGGAAACCAATCCGTTTTCAGCCTGGTCACCTGTGCTTCCATAGTGTTTTGACAGCAGAAAAAACCTGAAGACTGATTAGCTCAGCGAGACGCTGCCTTTACTGTTTTGTTGTTGTCTGATTTGCCACAAGCAAGCGACGACCAACATGGAGGTGATCAACAGATTACCGCTTAAAAATAACCAGGCCGTCAGCTCAACTGTTAAGTCATAGTTAAACCAGCAATAGGCCAAAGCAGTGAAGATCACAGCCAATGTCACCAGCATGGCCTTGTAATGGTTCGCACCTAATGAGGTCAGCAATACTTCAAAGTAGGTTTTTAGCAAAGTGATCCACAAGGTTGCCAGTACCAGATGCAGCATTAACAGATGACTGGGATCCAAGGCTTCATTGAAGGAAATTTGATACAACCAGTCACCCAGCGGCCACATCAGCAGATAAGGCAGCGACAGTACCGGCAGAGTGAACAGAAACACCTTACGGAAAAACTGCAGTTTGGCTGTCAGTTCGGTCAGTCGACTTAACCGGCTTAAAAACACCTGCGAAAAAATGACCGGTAACAAGGTGATCGGCATAAACAAAATAAACAGTTTTCTGAACTGCCCAAGCGCCAGCAAGGTGCTGAACAAGGCCAGAAAGATAAAAGGAATATTGGTCATAATAATGGCGAATACATCATGCAGTGCAAAATGCAGCCGATGTCGTATATCCTGCCAGCCAAAGTAGCTGAAAAAATTGCGGGAGTAAGGCCCCACGCCAGCTTTTAGCTCGGGCCACAGCACATTCAGCCCCATCACCACAGGCAGCAAACTCGCCAGCAACACAGCCTCGAGCATAGCGTCCAGTTCTGTAATCACTCCACCGAATAACAACCCCACCACTACCAGCAAACTTAAAGCGCCGATAAACTGAGATTTTACTTCGACAAAAAACTGCTGACGGCCTTTGAGGTAACAGAATATAGCCTGACTGACAGCCCAAACCAAACCTATCAACAAACTCAGCAGGTACAGATAATAAGGCACGCTGTCGTTGACCCAATAATCAATACCGACCACCGCAAAACACAACAGCAAAAACACAGTAAAACTCAGTACAAGGCTGTTGAATAACAAACTGATTTGCTGCTGCTTTGCTGAATAGTGGATCAGGTAAAAACTGACACCAAAAGCTATGGTTGGGAAAAACAAATTGGCCAGCATGTAGACATAACTGAAGACTCCAAAATCGTTCGCCAGCAGTTGTCGCGCGACCAGCAGATTCAGTAGCCAGCGGGAACCAAAATTCAGACCATGTGCCAGGCTGTTATTCAGCAGCTTTTGCGCAAAATCACTGCGTAACATGAGCAAACTCCACTTTTTTTGGGGTTGTATCAACAGAGCAATGGATCAACGCCGCTGCATTGATAAAACCCCAGACCGGCCATAACATCCCAGAGCTAATAACATGACCTGCAATACAGGCCACCAGCAGCAATAACAGATTTAACAACACCAAAGTTGCAGCTAAATCGCTGGAAAAAAGCCGGATTAATTTTAAATTCTGAGCAATAAAACCGATAAAAATCCACAAAAAAAACATCAAACCAGCGACACCATAAAACATAAATAAATCAAAAGGATCCGACTCAGCCCAGTACTTCCAAAGATGTTCTGAGACACCAATAAGCCCAACCCCAAAAAATCTGTGGCCTTCGCTGTAATAAAAACTCACCACATGCCAGATCTCTGCAGCATATTTGTCGCGGTTAGATAACAAGACACCCAGTAAACCTTGCTGCTGATAAATGTGCTGTAATTTTTCAGCCAGTCCCAGCTGAGTTAACAGTAAAGGCGCCTGCCACAGCAGTAGGCTGGCCGTAACCAGCAACAGCAGTACCATCAGTGCCAAACGCGACCAGTTCAGACGGATAAGCAGCGGCATCAGCGGGATCAACAGCACCAAAATCGCAGTTCCAAGCAACCCCGTTTTAGTCAGCATTAAACTGGCGCACCAGACTGAGCTAACAGCTACCGCCAAAAAAAACAGCTTTTGCTGATGCCAGTAGTACTGCAATAACCAAGCGGATAACACCAAAAGCACTACAGACAACTCATTCGCTGCATTAAAAAAACCTTTGCTGCCCAAATCGACCTGAGTCAGATGTTCTTGCGGCAAATAAGAGGTGTAGCCATAACCCAGGGCACCAAGAACAAAATTAACTAATACAATTAGATAATTAACCACGAAAACCTGATGCATGGATTTCAGCGCAAAAGCTTTATCCAGCTGAGCCAGACTGAGCAAATAATAAAAGGCGATAAAAGGAGAAATCAGTTTGAGCATCAAGCCCATATCTGCAGCTAAAGAACCGCCCAATTGTAGCCAGCTATAGAAAGGCCCTGGCACCAGCAGCACAAACAGGGCTGGAAACAGCAAAAAGGCCTTTCTAGTCCGCAGGCTTAAGCAGATGAGCATAAGATTCAGGATCAACAGCTTGTACAGAGCAGACAAACCGAAACTACGGCCAAACTGATTCAGTAAAAAGCCATTAAAAGCATCCACTAATAAATAGCAACTGCACAATAACAGGATCAGTTTATCCAGCGGCAACACCTGCTGGAAATATGCAGATAACCGCATTAAAGCCGCCATAACATCAACAAAATAAAAGCGCAGCTAAAGCCAAAAAATGCACCAAACAATAACATCAGCCACAAGGCTGGACGCTCACTTTGTTCTGGTGCTTTTGGGATCTCTAACTGGTGCAACGCAAAAGGTTGAGCTTTTTTCGCGTAGTCGAGCTCATACACTGTGCGGTTTTGCTGTTGCAGCACCAGATCGGTGATAGGAACTTGTTGTAAGGTCGCTAACTCTTGTTGTTTTTGCTGAATAAACTGCTGACGCCAACGCTGATCCCAAAGTCCGAGCACCAACGCCAGTTCAGTTTCTGCATTGGTCGCTGAATTGCTTTTCCACTTCAAGGTCACCAGATTACCGCGCCTTTTGTGCTCCACACTTAACTGCTGCGCATTGGCTGAACGGGCCAGCGACTGAAAAAAGTCAGGGTCTTTTAACCACAATAAAGCTCTGGACATGGCATCTGCTGAAGCGCCACCTACATTGGCCGGATTTTTATCGTTTGGATCATCACGTCGCGTTAAGCGTTCAGTTTGCCAGTCGGTTAAGGTGACAACAGCAGTTGCCTGATAAGACACAGCGGTACTAAGTTGCACTATATACAAGGCTGCCGCGCCTAAAACCGCTGCAGCCAGTAACAGCAACCAAAACCGTCTGAGCAATACAGCGCTCAGGCTGATAAAATTGGACTGAGCTAATAAATTCTGACTCATTTTTTTGAAAACAACCCTTTCATGCCTTTGCTCAACAGCTGCTGGCGGAGTTTAATCGCCCATTGCAGTTTTTGCTTCAGGTAGTAGCGGATTTTAGTGGACCACAAGCCATAACGGCAAAAAAACAGCAGACGACCAAATGAGAGCTTTCGCTGCTCCATCACCAGCCGATAAAACTGTTGGTTTTGAATGTTACGCTCATTCATCAGAGGACGATGTTTTTCAACAAAATAACTTTGTGCAACCAGACGTTTGGGTGAGGTGGTAATACGGCCCAATTCATGGCCGACATGGACAACATAGGTGGCTTCAGCCAAACGCAACGCTTTACCATAGGCGGCTACTAAGCGGATCCACATGTCGTAGTCCTGAAAAGCAGCCAGAGCAGTGTCAAAGCCTCCTTGAGCCAACATGCGACTGCGTTTAACCAAAACCTGATTGGATAAACAGTGGACATCCAATAGCTCATTTAAACCCACAATAGCTGAATCCGGATACAGCTGTTTACGCACAGTACCGTAGTCCCAAAAATAGCTCGAACATACAAAGGCATATTGATCGTCATAGGCTTGAAATAGCGAACTCAGGCGGTTGGGCAAGAACTCGTCATCATCGTCCAGGCCGGTGACAAATTCACCTTTGGCTTGAGTGATCGCAAGATTGCGTGCGGCACAAGCGCCCTGGCCCTTGTCCTGGCGGAACAACCGCACACGTGGTTCGTCAGAGTACAGCCGGTTTAACGTAGCCCAAGTGCTGTCTGTAGAAGCATCATCTACAACCAATAACTCGAGACATGGGTAATCTTGCTGCAGTACCGAAGCAATGGCACGCTGCACCATATCAACCCTGTTAAAAGTGGGCATGTAAACGCTGATCATAGGTAAGTCGGACTGTTGCTGCACTGAGTTTCTCTCTGTGATTCGTTTTCTTTAATAGTTATATGATCAGAGTTTATTGGTTAAATACAGCCAGGCATACGTCAGTAGATTAGTTTGACGACCAATGCGGGACGGCTGAGACAATAAGCGATAAGCCCACTCTAAATGTAACTTACACCACAAAGCAGGCGCTCGTTGCACATGCCCAGTGAACACGTCGTAAGTTCCGCCCACCCCCATGTAATAAGCATCGGGCAATTGTTGCTGGCATTTACCAATAAAAATCTCTTGCTTTGGCGATCCCATAGCTACTGTGACTATTCTGGCACCACTCTGAGCTATACGGCTGATCAGCTCGTTTTCATCTTTAAAGTAACCGTCCTGCGATGCAACCACGTTGACGCCCATAGCCCGCAGTTTTTCTAAGGTTTCAGTCATAACCTGAGGCTTGGCCCCGACTAAAAATACCGGTGTCTTAGTGACAGCAGCCTTGGCCATCAATGCCTGCCAAAGCTCACAACCAGGAATACGTTCTACTTTACGGCCTAATTTACGCCGCATCACTTTCACTACGCCCATGCCGTCCGCATAGCGAATATCAGCGTTATTCAAAATGGCCATCAGTTCAGCGTTTTTACTGGCGGCTATCACCTTCTCCGGATTCATTGCTATCGCAGAACCAGCAAAGATACTTCCGTCGTCCCCGATAATGTAGTTGACCAATTCCGCCATATTGCTGAACGCCATCACCCCAATGCCACCAACTGGTACCACTTCAGGTTGAACTGTCATACTTGTATTTACCTTATTCTATGATTGTTATTCAGAAAACAAATTTTGATACAGCTGCAGTATTTTCGCGGCCACATCATCGACCAGGCAGTTTCTTGCGTGCTGATGAGCGGACTGCTGTAATGCGGTATAGTCTGAGTCTGACAAACTTAATAGCTGCTGAATTTTTTTAAGCAGGTTTTGCTGCAAAGCATGCTCATCTGCCTGATCTAACACCCAAAATGAGTCTGCACCTAACTGCTCTGTCGAACCATCGGTCAGGGTAGCAATCACAGGGGTGTAACACGCCATGGCCTCTGTCATCACCAAACCAAAAGATTCATTGCGCGATAAGCTCAGGAAACATTTGCTACGTTGATACAACTCTTTTAATTGCTCAGCACTTTGCCCTGCCTCCAACTGTAAGTTTGGATAGTCTTTGCTCAGTTGCTGAAATTGGGCCTGATAGACTCCTGTACCAACGACACATATTTTTTTGTCTCTTAATTCAGGTAACAGCGCTATCAACCTGTCCATTCCCTTGTTTTTATCTAAAGCTCCGACATAGAGCAAGTCGATATCCTTTTCAGCTCTGGCGAACAGTCTTGCTTGGGCGTAATTTTGCGCTATGCCAGCGGACAAGACCATAGCTTTTGGAGCCGAGGTAAAAGCTTTACGCTGAAGTTTTTCACTGGTAAAAATCCACTGATCAACATAACCAGAGCAGTAACGATACAAAAAACTAAAAGGCTGATAATGATAAATGTCACTGCCATGGCAGGTCACTACTATTTTGACCGAAGGCTTGCGGAAAAACTTATAAGCTAAAGCCAACCAAATAGTTGGATAATAAAAATGCACATGAATAATATCGAAACTTTTAAAACTCAGAATATAAGACCAAAAAAATTGTGCAAAGAGCACAGGGTACTTCAACAACCGATTCAACGGGCTGTCATTATGCCAGCTCATGTAAAAATAATTCAGTGCCAGGCGTTTCTGCAGAGCATGCACCTGATTCTTTACAAACTGGCCTTGAAAAGGCGAAGAGGGCTTAGGCCCCATATTAGTAACAACTAACACTGCTTTGGTCACAGTAGGTATCCTGCGTCAACAGCACGGCTTCTGGGGATGAAAACTCCAGAAATGCTGTGCTCTTCTATAGAATTAGGTTTAGTCAACACCTTGATTAACAGCGTAAAATTCCATCAGTCCCTGATGCAGTTATACCAAGTGTGGTAGAAATAACAATTAGAGCATTATTTTCCGACAAAGTCGTTATTCCTTTCAATTTTATCTCTGGCGTGCCGTAGTCAGCACAGCATTCTTCACCTATAATCAGGCCAAATTCGTTTGAGTCGGTTCGCATTATTTCAGGCAAAAAAGCCAATGGAAACTTCATGACAGAACATCTGCAGCTGTTTATCACCACTTTTGTTCTCACTCTGACTGCCATTTTTATTTTGATCCCCCTCTCCGTCAAAGTGGGATTGGTAGATAAACCCGCGGGCCGTAAACAGCACACAGGTTCTGTGCCACTGATAGGCGGTATTTCTATATTCATCGGCGTAGGACTTACCCTGGCCTGGTTCGGGCTGCCGGAAGATATTCACTATTATTACCTGCTGTGTGGCGGCACTATTGTCATTTTGGGCGTATTTGATGACTTTATAGACCTTAGCGTTAAATTACGGCTTTGTGTCCAACTACTGATTGGCTCCGCCATGGTCTACGGCCTGCAACTGCATCTGGGCAATTTAGGTAATTTGTTTGCTCTGGGCGATGTAAATCTGGGCTACCTCGGCATTCCTGTCACTTTGATCGCCGTTATTGCCGCAATTAACGCCTTTAATATGATTGATGGTATAGACGGTCTGGCCGGCATGCTCAGTGGTGTCACTTTTGTCTCTGTTACTCTGATGATGGGCATAGGCGGACAACTGGAACAAGCTGTTTTGCCTATGATACTGGTGTTTGCACTTATCCCGTATTTGCTGTTTAACCTGGATATAGTAGGAAAAGGCAAAGGCAAAATTTTTATGGGTGATGCCGGCAGTATGCTAATCGGATTGACCGTAATTTGGCTGCTAATCATAGGCACGCAAAGTGATTCCGCTAGTTTTCGCCCTGTCACTGCCTTGTGGGTGATTGCAGTGCCGCTGATGGATATGGTGGCTATTATGCTGCGCCGTATTCGTAAAGGTCAGTCGCCCTTTTTAGCAGACCGTGAACATTTGCATCATATCTTCTTACGTCTTGGCTTAAATTCCCGTCAGGCATTAGTCGTGATCACTAGCTTCTCTTGTATGTTGGCCACCTTGGGAATTATTGGCGAGTACCTGGTCATACCGGATCTGATTATGTTGATACTATTCCTGCTAGTGTTCAGTGTTTATTCATACACTTTGCAGCATATTTGGCGTATTAGCAGAGCGATAAAACGTTACAAAGCGAAACGTCGTGGTTAAGTTTTTAGTTAAAATCGCCAAAGCCAAGGCTGTTGCTTTATTGGGTGAACGTTTAGTTAAGCTGGCTGCAGGGGCGTTAATCACTATTATTGTGGCGCGCATGCTGGGGCCGGAAGCCACGGGCTATTACGCTATTGTGATGACCTGGAGTGCATTTTTAGCTCCCTTAGCCAATTTAGGCTTAAACAATCTGGTGCAAAAGTCGGTGCAGTCTGCCACTGACCCGCGCACAGGCCAGCAAATCTTATTTACCGCAACCTGGCTTCGATTAATAGCAGGCTTTGTATTCGCTGCATTGATGTTTGTTGCTTTTAGCTGGTATCTGCCCACAGAATTTGAACCTTATCAGTTGGGCGCCGCGGTGCTTTTCGTCGGCCAGTTGTTTAATGCTTTTATTTTATTTGAATACCACCAGAATTATTTAGGCCATTTCCGTACCCTCGCCTACAGCAAATTGGGACTGGGCATTTTAGGTCTGGCCGCTAAATTAGCAGTACTTTGGTATGGCTTAGGTATAGGCGCTTTATTTTGGATTGTAGGTCTGGAGTTTGCAGCGACAGGCGTGCTGCAGTATCAGATTTATAAAAGCCACAGCACAAAGGCAAAAGCAGAAACGGGCCGTTTAACCCCAGCCTGGTTTAACTGGCAGCACGCCAAAGACTTATTACGCCGTTCCAGCTGGTTATGGGTCTCTGGTATTTTATCTGTGGTCTATCTGCGTATTGATCTGATTATGATTGAACGCCTGCTTGATATTGAAGCCGCTGGTGTTTACGCTGCTGTCAGCCGTATTTCAGAACTGTGGTATGTCATACCAGCGACATTGGCAGTGCGATATTATCCTGAGCTTCTGAAAAGCCATCAGGGCAGCTGGTCAGGTTACTTATTACTATTGCGCAAATATTGCGGTTACTTTTTTGCAATGGCGCTGACTATAGCTGTGGTTGTATTTATTGTGGCTCCTCCTTTGGTGCCACTGATCTTTGGTGACAAGTTTCAGGCAGGTATTTCAGTACTGCAAATTCATATCTGGGCCGGTGTGTTTATTTTTATCCGTTACCTGATAGGACAACATTTAATTATTACCGGTCAGGAGCCTTTGTCTCTGGCCAGTCATGGCGTAGGGGCAGTGTTAAACGTACTGCTGAACTGGTGGCTCATCCCCATTATGGGCATTGATGGTGCGGCCTGGGCAACGCTGATTTCTTATGCCTACGCTTCATTTTTCTTTTTATTTTTTTCCGGCAGAACCCGTCGTCAGTTGTGGCAACTGATCAAGGTAAACAAATCCGGTGTGGTGGTAGAGAAAGAGACGGTATGAAAAAACAACTCCAACAAATCAGGCAAAAGCTCGATAAGGTCTTATTACCTTACGCAGCCAAAAGCCGTCTGGCGGCAACGCTGTATTACGCATTTTTTAACCCGCATTTTCGCCGTGAGCAACATGCCACAGCGGCGGGCCGTCATCACTATCACCTGCATGAAGAAAGTAGCAGTATAGCGACAGTAATTTTACGCCGTAATATTCATCGGCTGGAAAAAGGTTTAAGTATGGTTCCGCGCAAGTCATTGTTTGCGTTGGATTATATTGATGAGACTTTAACTGCATTGCAAAACCTGTTGGCCGATCATCAGGCATTGGATTTAGTACTGCTGAAATACTGTCACGATGTGATGGACAGCTACTTCTCTGTGACAGAGTGGCCGGAGGGTGCCAGTCAACCTGTGATTTTTGCCGCCTTAAAAGCACAGATAGCACCACGTTTAGCACAAAGCCGTCCTTCTGCACCAGCACCTTATGTACAAAGACCACGGGCTGACATCAGCTACGAGCAGTTTTTGATTTTGTGCCAGCAGCGCTGTTCAGTCCGTACCTTTTTACCTCAGAGCGTGCCTAGAATAGTTCTTGAACAAGCAGTTGCCGCTGCAGCTCAGGCACCCAGTGCCTGTAACCGTCAGCCCTTTCGTTATATCGCCGCCACTGAAGGCGAGATGCTAAACAAGTTAGCCAACTTACCTATGGGTACTGTGGGTTATGCCAATGGCATTCCAGCGCTGCTTGCTGTGGTTGGTGATTTAAGTGCTTATCCTTTTGAGCGCGACCGCCACGTGATTTATATCGACGCCAGCTTATCCAATATGCAACTGATGCTGGCGTTAGAGACTATGGGTCTGGCCTCCTGTTCCATCAACTGGCCTGATATAGAAAACTACGAAGCCAAAATTGGCCGCCTACTGAAATTACAACCTTTCGAACGAGTCGTGATGCTGATTGCTGTGGGTTACCCTGATCCGCAGGCGTTGATCCCTCACTCCGAGAAGAAAACCGCTACGGAGTTATTAACTTATGTCTGAATCAAAAGCCCTATTAGTCGAAATCAAAGGGGTGCAGTTCCGCAATAAAGGCGCTTACCTGATGTTGCTGGCTTGCTTACAGGGCTTAAAAACCTTAAACAATACCGAGTTGGTGTTATCGCCTGGCCCTAACCTGCCCTACCGCGAACGAGCATTATTAGGTGCCTGGCAAAAGGTATCATTTCGCCGTAAAGCTCTGGATTTAACCCCATGGTTCGGTAAATTGCCTGTATCATTACGAAATCTGATGAAACGTTATGGCATGGTGACTGAACGTGATGTCGACGTGATTTTAGAAGCCAGCGGTTTTGCGTATGGCGATCAGTGGCCTTTGAAGTTTCTGCAAAATACCGCCCGTGAAGTCAAACGTTTTAAGGAGGCAGGCAAGCCTTTTGTCTTTATGCCTCAGGCTTTTGGGCCTTTTAGCAGTGACGAAAGTAAAGCGGCGATGCGCGATATTATTCACAGCGCTGCACTGATTTATGTGCGTGACCCTGTGTCCTTCAGCCATTTACAAAGTTGTGAAGCCAATCTGCCGGATACCGTCAAGTTAACGCCTGACTTTACTGTGGGTTTAAAAGGCCACAGCAGCGCGGCATTACCTGAAATTGAAGGTAAATTTGCAGCTCTGATCCCAAACAGCAAAGTAGTGTCTAAGTTTAACCACGCTAATGCTGAAGCTGAGCGCACCAACTATGTTGAAGCTTTTGCTGCCGCCGCGAATCAATTAGTAGAGTTGGGTTATGCAGTAGTTCTGGTCAATCATGAAGGCAAAGAAGATCAGCTGTTGTGTCAGGAAATTGCCCGCTTAGCGCCTTGTGAGATTATTCAGATTGAAGACCCCTTGGCTGTTAAAGCCTTTATCGGCCAAAGCTCTGTAGCAATCAGCTCACGTTTCCACGGTGCTATTAATGCGCTGAGTCAGGGTGTACCTTGTATTGCCACCAGCTGGAGCCATAAGTACCACGCCATGATGTCAGATTTTGGCATGGCGGATTATTGTTTAGAGCAACTTTCTGCTGTTAGTCTGACCCAAAAGGTCAGTCAGTTGCTGGCTGAACAGCAAGAGATAGCACCTCGTCTGGCAGAAAATGCTGCTAAACTTAAACAAAAAAATCAGACTATGTGGCAGGGGTTGTATAACACGCTGGATAAATATTTTAGCAGTTAACCTCAATTAATGAGGCTTAAAAGATGTATCAATGGAGTTGCACCCTGCAGGCGATTGCATAGCAGGCTGCAACTTCCCTTATCAGTTTTTTCATTTAATCACTGTTTTCAAACTTTTCGAGAAAAATACATTTCAATATTTTCACATTTCCATTTATTGGTCTAAGCTTTAGTTAAAATTAAAGGAGCTGTATATGGCTATACCAATTACTATTGCAGATGATTCTGCGCTGTCTCGAAAAACAATAAGGCGCGCCTTACCTCCGGAATGGGAAGTCAGCATTTGCGAGGCTACTAATGGTAAAGAAGCAATCACCGCTGTTGAAAATGGTCTGGCAGAGGTGCTATTTCTTGACCTCCAAATGCCTGAAATGGATGGATATCAGGTGCTCACTTATCTTAAGCAGCATCATGAAAAAGCCGTGGTTATAGTGATCAGCGCTGATATTCAACCTGAGGCTCAAGCTCTAGTTAACGCTCTTGGCGCGTTCAGATTTTTGAAAAAGCCACTTGAACCTGCTTTACTAGGCCAAACCCTCAAAGAGCTTGGTTTGTTATGAGCAGCTACTTCATATCTGAAGAGCAAAAAGATGCGCTGCAAGAGGTATTGAATATCTCTATGGGGCAAGCTGCAGATGCTCTTGCACGGCTCATACAAACCCAGGTGCACTTGTCTATTCCTTCGATCAAGCAAAGTAGCAGCGACCATTTTATAGAGCGCCTCAAAAATCCGGATCAACAACTTGCGCAACAATCATTCCTCGGTGAGCTGAGTGGCGAAATGATATCTCTGATGTCAGACGGTGATAATGCCGCCATTGCAGAATTAATGAACTACGACATTCCGCTGGTCGAACACGAAAAACAGGAGCTCATGCTGGAGCTAACCAATATATTGGCCGGCGCCTGTCTGCATGGCCTGATCTCTCAGCTCAATTTTAAAATCCAACTTGCAGCCCCCGTATTGCTTAACCCGGCCTCCATTTGTATTGAGCAACTGAGCTGGCAACAAGCTTTGTTGATGGAAATTTGCTTTCAAATACCACAGAGCAGCTTCAATGCAGAGATACTGATCTGTTTAAAGCAAGACTCTTTGTTACCTTTAAAAAACCATTTAGACATGCTGCTGCAGTAACAGCGGTCAAGGGGGGCCTATGATAGATGATAAGTTAGCTTTGCAACTAATCAGGCAATTACCTATAGGCGCGTGTTTAGTTAGTACGGATTACACTATTCTTCTGTGGAATGATTTTTTTTCTGAACGTTTGCAACTAGTGCCTGAGCAAGCCTTGGGGAAAAACCTACTTGAACTCTTCCCGGAGCAAAGTAAATTCCTGAAAAGAAAACTTGATTCAGTTCTCGTGCTAAAAAATACCAGCTTCAGTTACTGGGAACAACGTCCACATATTTTTCATTTTAAAAGCTCCAGGCCAGTCACAGGGCATGAAGAACTCATGTATCAAAACATGGAGATTTTGCCTATTACAAACACAGCAGGTGATGTGAGTTATCTGTTTATTGCCATTATGGACGCAACGACCACAGCCTCATACTCCCTGGCGTTGAAACAAGCGCTTAGTCAACTTGAAGAGGAACACAAAGCTCAGGCTGAATTAATCAGAAAACTAGAAGAGGCACATAATCAACTGTTGCAGGCAGAAAAAATGGCGTCTATAGGCCAGTTAGCTGCTGGAGTAGCCCACGAAATCAATAATCCTATTGGGTTCATCTCTTCTAACATGGAAACTTTGCAGCATTACTGCGAAAGCCTGATCCAGGCAATCAACTTCGCAGGCTCACTGATCTCACAAAGTAATTCAGCTGAATTATCTAAACAATTTGCAGATTTTGGCAAACAACGTAACCTGAATTTCTTACTGCAGGACATGCCAGAGCTTATCACTGAGTCTTTAGAGGGCACTGGCAGAGTGATGTCGATCGTAAAAAGTTTGCGCGAATTTTCTCATGTCGATAGTTCTGAATGGAAAGAGACGAATCTGATCGATGGTATAGAAAGTACCTTACGAATCATCAACAATGAACTTAAATATAAGGCTGAAGTACATAAAAACTACCAAAAGGATATGCCGCTGGTCTATTGCCAGTCGATGCAGATCAATCAGGTTTTTATGAATATTCTGCTCAACGCAGCACAAGCTATGGAGCAGATGGGCTTTATTTACATAGATATTGCCACTGAAGGGGATTTCGCAAAAGTCAGTATTCGGGACACTGGTCCTGGCATAGAAGTGCAGCATTTAAATAAGATTTTTGACCCATTTTTTACCACGAAAGCCGTCGGAGCAGGCACAGGTCTGGGTCTTTCACTGTCTTACAGCATAGTACAAAAGCATAAAGGTAAAATTAGTGTGCAGAGCCAGATAGGCCAAGGCGCAGAGTTTACTATTTTATTGCCTTTGCACCAGCAGCATGAGGAGCAGCCTGAAGCTGATTCGTCAGTGGAAAATATACTGTAAAACGACTATACAGCCCTAGCTCACTCTCAACGTCAATCCGACCGCTGTGCTCCATCATAATACTGTGACAAAGGGATAAACCAAGTCCGGTGCCAGTGCCTACCGTCTTAGTGGTGAAAAAAGGGTCAAACACTTTGGTGATATGCTCAGCTGCGATCCCCATTCCATTATCCCGAAAAGAGACCCAAGCCTCCTGCCCCGCTATACCAGAGCTTATGATCAATTCACCATGGTCATGCTGAATAGCTTGACTGGCATTGACAATGATATTTAAAAATACCCTACTGATCTGGTTCGATTTACCTGTGACATACAAGGCTGCAGGATACAGATTTTTGTTCAGTAACAACGAATGTTTGATCTCGCCACCGACCATCTTAATGGTCGACTCCAGATTATCATTCAGATTCACTAATTCCACCTGATCAGTATCAGGGTGAGAAAAACGTCTTAAACTTTGGACTATATCCCTCACTCTGATAGCACCCTCAACTGAGTCTGCTATCAAAGTATTGCTATCCTCAAGTAAAAAAGGGATGTTTTCATTCTCACGCAGGGTCTTGATTTCCAACTTAGCTTTTTCTTTTACCTCTTCAGTCTGTTGGTCGTCACAAAGCAATTGATAATTCACCAGTAAATTTTTAAAGATTGTCATGTAGGTTTCAAACATGTGAATGTTGCTTAACAAAAAACCTATAGGGTTGTTTAGTTCATGCGCAACACCGGCAGCCAGCTGCCCCAAAGAGGCCATTTTCTCTGAATGAAGCAAACTTTGCTCTATTCGATGCTGGCGGTCTTTCAGAGCCTGGGAGCTCAGATACAATTTCTTGTTTTCAACACTGGCAATAGTACTGGCGACAAAACTAATGAACTGACTGACAATACGTTCATCAGACGGACCAAAAGCAGAGATAGAATAGGAGCCTAATATCAATAGGAATCGTTGATCTCTGGTCTGGATACTCTGAAATAATGCTGAGTGAACTCCAGGCCACCAATGCAGTGTTGATTCGCCCCAACGAGGTAACAGACCAAGGTTAAAGATGGCCACGACATTTCTCTTCGATAAAATACCGGCTAAACTTTCAGTTCCTAAATTCGCTTGACTTGGCCAGTCCGGCGCATGTTGACTGGCTATCAGCGTAAAATGTTCTGGCTCTAATCTGAGTAACACCGCAGTATCAAATTGCACGCACTCAGCCATGACGCCAAAAAACTTAGCAAAGGTATCCTCCAGCGTATCTGATCCCAGAATAGCATCCAGGCCTTTTTGCAGAAGCTGATTCAATCTTACATGCAGTAGCGCATTATCTCTTTCAAAGGTCAGCTCCAGAACTTTTTCTCTTAGCTTTTCAATGTCAGCCATCTACTTCTCCGAACAAGACGGTAGCGTACATCAGATTCCCATGTCTGTTCGTTTGGTCAACAGCATACCCCTGTTCGCCAAAAGTAAAAGCTATTAAAAAAGGCGCGCCATTCAAAGCTTCAAGTACATTAGTGTGAACCACTGAAATCTGTTCTTTGATACTCAGCAAACAAGCACCACAAAATATAACTATACCTCCGCTTACCTTTTGTTCGGGTAATGAACTTCGGGCACATTCGCACATAGTGCCGGCCCGACTCAGCAGCCGGGGAATTTCACTGGTCATCAGACAAAGCTCTTTACCTTGCTGCACTTCCGCGAATAACTCTATGCTGCCATCAGCATGAAAATTGGTGGGTAAACTGAGCATATACAAAGGAATACCCAATTGCTCTTGTTCGATAATAGACCCCAGAGGGCTGAGAGTTGTCTCTTGCATGTAATTACTATGAATACGCCTGTTTAACCAACTACTATAAACCTCAATAGCTGGTTTTTCGTCTATCTCTTGCAATAAGCGCCCCTGAGCCTTGGTCACTATACCTCTGGATTCTGTTGGAATATAACCTGAGTGAAAAAAGTGGCTAATAGCCACGGATGGGTAAAAGACGGCTATCACAATAGCTTCCTGATAAATCGATTGTCCGTCAAACTGCAACCACTGACCTGAAACATCGTCGTCCGCGCTACTGCCGCCATACACCGGCACTTTTTTACCCAGCATCCGTTCTATTTCTAACAACACCACTTCTTCGGTGCCGGGTGGCTGCATACACCAGACTAACTTTGGCACTTCATAAGGACGTCCTGCTTTGTTTAAGGCCGCTTCCAGCGCAACTCGGGTTGCCTTCGCGATGTCCTGACCTTCTATCACAGCACTGCCACTGCCATAGTGGCCATTCTCATCAGTAATCATCAAAACAGCAAGACTGTCCTGATCTAAAAATACCCCTTGTTCAGTCATCACACCTAAGCAGGAGCTACCGCCCAGCCATTGCTCAGCATAATCAGTCAAAGATAATTCAGGAAGAATTCGGATCCTGCTGTGGTGCCCCATCACTAAACCAAAATCAAACTTTTGCTTACCGAGCTGACTCTCCAGATCTCGCAACATAGCGTCTGGTTCCTTTGCTTTGCTATATGCAGTTTTTATTTCAAACATAGATTAAGACTCCACACTAGCCTTAGCTGATGAGACTAAAAACAGCCACTTTTTCTGTCTTCTTGATTCAATCTGACGCAATTTAGCAATACTAGCGTCAGTCAGAACGTGACCTCGGGGCAAAAGTAAAACTTTGTTTTCATTGTATAAAGGCCGTTCCAGCACCATGCCTTTTTCAAGCTGCTCTATCGTCAGCTCCTTATGCGAAGAAGATACTATTTCTGCACCAAACAACTCGTCTGACGACAAAGTGGACAGTATCTGCAGTAGCACAGGGTCGTACGAGCTGCCTTGTTGCATTTTTAACTGCTGTACCACGTTAGAAAAATCGCTGTCATTATGGGCGCCAAGCTTCTCCAACATTAGCCAAAAGTCTCTGGCTAACGCAATAATGCGAGCTCCCAGAGGTATATCGGTTCCGACCAGATGGTCTGGGCTACCCGAGCCGTTATAACGCTCAAACTGATGGTAAATTGCATCCGACATCAGAGCCAGATGAGTTGCAGGCAATAGCATTAACTGGGCCATAGCTGGATGTGTCAAAAACTGCTGCCGCTCAGAACCGTCCAGTTCATGGAAGGGTTTATTGTAAAGCGCAGTGTCCATTCCAAGTAAGCCAAGCTGGGACAGTAAACCCGCCATAACAATTTGCTGTTTCTCTTTTGGCTCAAGCTGCAAATGTACACATAGCAAATGACAGGTTCTGGCGATGTGCTGAGCAAAATGGCCGTTCAAATTAGGATTAATGCTAATAAAGTTAAACAATAAGTCCAGTAAAGATTGATGCTCTTTCTCTAGCTGCTTCAACACATTTCGTAACTGGCTGGTTCGCTTGGTCACATGTTGCTCAAGCTGAAGATTCATCTCTTTTAATTTACTGTTCTGAATACTCAGTTTGGTTTGCAACTCTCTGTTTTGCTTGACCAACTGGTACTTTTCTACCGAGTCTTTGACCTGTACTATCAGCTCCTCATTACGCCAGGGTTTTTGAATGTAACGCTGGATTTGTCCTCTGTTAATAGCGATGATGGTAGAGCTTATATCGGCATAGCCTGTTAACACCAAACGCTGACTGTCCGGAGCTTTTTGAGCGGCAATTTGCAAAAACTCTTCTCCGGTCATACCAGGCATGCGCATGTCACTGATAATGACCGAAAATTCTTGTTTATCCATCAGAGACAAGGCCTGCTCCCCTCCGGCAGCAGTCACTACCTCTAAGCCGCTACTGGCCAGTAAACGATGTAACGACTTGAGAATACTGATTTCATCATCAACACAAAGTACTGGCGGCGCTGCAGATGAAACGTGACTTAGTGGTTGATCAGAATTCATTGGAACCTCGGCTCGACATAATTCGTCTCTTCTGTCTCTTGTGTCGCATTTAGCTTAAAGTTATGCTAAATTCAGTCTGAGTGCAAGAACAAGGTCAAAAAACCACCATGAAAACTTTGACACCAGGTGAAATAGCCCAGTATTGTGATGTGCATCAACGCACAGTCAGTCGATGGATAGCCTGTGGACAACTAAAGGGCTTCAAACTTCCGGGTAGAGGAAATTATAGAGTAGTATTGGCTGATTTTATTGAATTTTTACAAAAGCAAAGGATCCCCGTGCCGCCAGAATTAAGTGAGGCCACGTCCGTGCTGGTGGTGGATGATGAAGTGGCTTATCAGCACGCTATACAGCGTGTGCTGAAAGCTGCTGGCTACGAGGTTTTACTGGCAGCGGACGGTTTTCAGGCTGGAGTGCTACTGTTAGCAAATAAACCCAGACTAATGACTTTGGATTTACAGATGCCTGGACTCAACGGTTTTGAAATACTTAAATTTATTCGCCAGCATCCAGATCTCTCACATACAAAAATTCTGGTGATTTCAGGTTTGGGTCAAGCTGAACTGGAGCAAGCCAGAATAGCCGGAGCGAACGCAACTTTGGCAAAACCTTTTGATAATGCGTTGTTACTCAGGTCAATAGCACATTTGCTTGATTAAGGAAATAAATCGGAGCTTAGGATGACAAGTACAGTACTGATCGTTGACGACGAAGCCGCGGTGCTTCGGAGCCTGGAGCGTCTATTGGTTCGGGCTGGTTACAAGGTCATTGCCGCTTGTGGCGCTGCTGCAGCACTTGAATTACTCAAGCAGCACCAGATACAGATTATCCTGACAGATTTTCGGATGCCTCTGATGTGTGGTAACGAGCTGCTTAAAGAAGTTAAACAGAGTGAGCCACAGATAGTAGGTTTAATTTTAAGCGGTTATGCCGACTTTAATGCTGTGGTGGAGACATTAAACTCAGGTGTAGCCTACAAATTTCTGCAAAAGCCTTGGACAGACGAATTATTGCTGTCTGAGATCCGGTTGGCAGAAACTGAATATAAACGCAGAACCCAACCCGATTTACACACTCAACTATTGATCAGCAGTCAGGATGCTCTGATGGAGTTGGATGAAAAAGGTGATATCCTGCGGATCAATGCAGCTTTGGCTAAATTGTGGCAACTCAATGCAACAGATGTAAGTCACAGCCAGTTATCAGATTTTTTGCCCAATCTATCAGCAGTGCAACTGCAACAGTTTCTGGCCCAGCCACAAACTACGATACTGTGTTTAGACCGCCAACAACATGAAATTGAGTTAAGCCACAGATCCTCTACAGAAGATACATTACTGCTAAAACTGGAAAGATTGACCCCCTTGCCGCAGTTCAACTCAGATTTGTCTAATTTGAGTAACCTGTTAAACCACCAGCATGTCTGTCAGTTGATAGATTCTCATATCTCAGCTCAACCCGGACTTATAGCCGTTGCAGTGCTTGATATAGGTAACTTTAGTTTAATCAACGACACCATGGGCTATGACCAAACAGATATGCTGATCAACAAAGTAGCATCTCTGTTGTTACAGCAACTGAAAGCTGATCAACACCTGGCTTATTTATCTGGCGACAAATTTGCGCTGATATTTACCAACTGTGCTGATGAAATGGCGTTACAACTTCAGATCACAGAGTGTTTATCTGTTTTTGATCAACCGCTGTTACATGAAGACAGACTCATGCAACTCAATTTCAATCTGGGTTATGCCATAGCCCCAGAGGACAGCACTGTAGCGGAAAAACTGCTGTGGTACGCTAATCTGGCCTGCAGAACCAACAGAAGCAACCAGCATCATTTTTACATGCGGTTTGAACAAGCCATTCTGGACAGCAAACAACAGCAGTTTGAAATCAGTAATGCGCTCTATGGCGAGTTGGAAAATAATGGTTTTAGCCTGAACTTCCAGCCCAAAATATCACTTTGTGACGGCAGAATACGCCAGGCTGAGGTTTTACTGCGCTGGAACCATCCGACACTTGGCAGTATTTCTCCGGCTTTATTTGTGCCAATTGCCGAACGGGATGGACAAATCATTCGTATTGGATTCTGGGTGCTTGAGCAAGCCTTACTCTCTCTTCGTTCTTTTTATCAGCAAGGACTGGAGATTGACTGGTTAAGCGTCAATGTGTCGGGACGTCAATTACAAGATCCGGCGTTTAGCGACCAATTGCAGCACCTGCTCACAAAATACCAGATCAAGCCTGAGCAAATTGAGTTAGAAGTGACAGAGACCTATTTAATGGAAGATTTGCAGCTAAGTAACAAAGTCTTGTCTGAGTTACATCAAACTGGTGTAAGAATTTCAATGGACGACTTTGGAACTGGTTATTCCTCTCTGGCTTACCTGACCAAGTTGCCTATTGATGAAGTTAAACTTGACCGCTCATTGCTTACCGAATTAAGCAGTGATCTCCAGAGTCAGGGAATGGTAAGGAATATCATCCGGATGGCGCATGAGCTTGGCCTTGTGGTTACGGCGGAAGGTATAGAAACATTAGAACAGCAGCAATTACTCCAGATGATGGACTGCGACCTGATTCAGGGCTATTTCTACAGCAAACCTCTGAACATGCAGCACTTTGTAGAAATACTAAAACAGCAACCTTTTGCTGGAGAACACTCCGATGTCAACTAAAGAATTTCTGGTGTTATTGATCGACGATGAAGAATTAATCTTAAGAGCATTAAAACGCACGCTCAGCCGTTTAGTGCCGCACTGGAGAGTGGAAACCTTACAAGATGGACACTTAATGACAGAAGTAGTCTCCAAGGGGCTGCAGCCGGACGTGGTTATCACGGACAGATTAATGCCTGGCCTGAATGGTGAACAGCTGTTATTACAAGCAAAGCAACTTTGCCCTATTGCGCTTCGCTGCATACTTACAGCGGACAACTCTGCGGATTTGCTGCTGCAGGATAGTGCTTTAATTCACTTTTATCTGGCCAAGCCTTTTACCGACGAGCAGTTACTGAAGATTTTTTCCTGTGCAGAACAATTACACAGCTTAGATTTCCCTGCACCAGAGCGTGCTTTTCTCGGTCGGTTGGCGGTGTTGCCAGTGCTACCGCCTTTGTACCAGAAAATACAGAATGTGTTGAATGACACTGAGTTTCAGCTCAAAGATGTGGCTGAACTAATCAGCCACGACCCTGTCGTCAGCAGCAGGCTGCTACAATTAGCCAACTCTGCCTTTCTGGGCTTCTCCCGTTCCACAGTGTCTTTAACTGAAGCCATTAGTCGGCTGGGACTGGATATGACTAAATCTATAGTACTGGCGCTGAAGAGCAGTCTGGCCTACCAGGGCCCTATCAATGTGGAGCAGCATCAACGAATAACAGAGAAAGCTTTTCATCAGGCTTGTATGGCTCGTTATCTGTGCAAGCAAGCTGGGCTTGGTGCCGAAATACAGGATTATGCCTTTTTGGCGTCGTTATTTGACTGTCTGGGCTGGATGGCTGAACACTTACAGCAACCCTCTATGTCAGATGAGGACTCCTGCCACTTCTCCTTGATCTCAGCGTATTTACTGACACTCTGGGGCTTTGAGCGCAGCATAGTGCAAGCCGTAATACTGCCTGAGGATTTGGCAGACTGTACCTCAATCCCTGGCGTGGTGCATTGGTTGGCGCATAAAGTAGTGCATCACAAAAATTACCAACTCACTGAGGTGGATCAACATATAGTCGAATCGCTGCAGCTCGATTCCGCATGGACAGAGCTGCTTACAGGACTAAAAACCAGCTGAGTGGGCGACATGATTGAATAATGGCTCACCAGAGCGTGTATTAGATATCTGTGTGCCTCTGTTGTAAAACAAAAGGGAGCGAATCCTAAACCCGGCCTGTACTGCAGACCTCTGCACCCTGCCCCCTCTGAAGTCATAGCCGGCCTCAGAGGAGCAAGCTCCAGCAGATTTTACTCTTTAGCAGATGCTATCACCTAGCCTTGGTACAAGGTTAAGTTCTGGCAGATCTATGGAGAAATAGTGTGAGAGCCATAGCTCCTTGTGCCGCGTTTTACATAGCACCAGCACAGAATTTGTGCTTTTTGTCCAAGTCTTTCGGTTCACAGACAAGAAGCTTCAGCTTTAACGGTGTGGTTTTTGCTTGAATCCTCCCCTCTCAATTGCTGCTACAAACAAGGCTACAGCTATGAAATGGCGCAAAGAATGACGCTTTTCGAACGAAAAATCCGCTTTCAAGAAATTTAGACAAAATAATCGTATAAACCCGGTGTAATTTTCAAACAAAACCTCTACTATCTAAGTATCATTTTTTTCAAATAATTTTAATGTGCGATGTCAATAGTACCGGACCCCTACAAGAGCATGGTTCAGCCACATAAACTGTTCAGTGTTGCTGCTCTGAGTTTATTTGGCCTCATTGCTAACCTACTGGCTCTTGAGCTGCCACTCACCACACCTCTGTTGTTGGGTAATCTGGCATTTATTGTTATTTTGCAGCGCCATGGCCTCTGGTGGGGTTTGGCGTCGGCCATTCTGGTGTTATTTCCTCTGGATTCGCCCTTGTATTGGCTGTGCTCATTATTGCAACTGCTGACAGTTCTGCTATTCAGTCGTGTTACCCGCAGAAAGTGGCTGTTGCTCCTGTTGTATTTCCTGTGTTGCCTGCTGGTGTTATTCTGGTTTCCTGTGCAAAAACAACCTTTTATCGCAGTGTTGCTAAGTGCTCTGATACTGACAAGTACCTTAATGATACTGCAACATTTCGCCCGACTTTTTATATTTCAATCAGCAAGCCAGCAAACAAAACGACAGCAACCTCTGCAAAAGCAGCTAGGTAGCCGAATCGCAATTATGGCAGCCATTCCCTGGTCATTGATGATTAGCGCGCTACTGCATGGCTCTGTAGTGCTGAATCTGTCAGGTTATGTCAATGAACTTGCAATGCAACAGCAACAGATAGAAAGCCAGTTAAAACAAAAACTCATGTCCTATCAGGCGGAACTAAGACTTGCGTCCAGTTATGCCAGTTTGGTTGGAGATGAACAAAGCTTGCAGCAACTGGTCTACAGTCAACCTGAGTTTATATCGGCACTACGCACAGATGCTGCTGGTATAGTTCGCTCCTTTTTTAAAGAACAGGCAGCACAAGATATAGCAGGACATTCAGTAGCTCACAGAGACTACTTTATCGAACCACAGCGCACAGGCCAGGCTTATATCAGCGACGTATTTCAAGGCCAGAGACTGGGGACAGATCTGCTATTTGCCTTGAGCTTACCTTTATTTCAAGAGCAACAGTTTGCAGGCGTATTGGAACTATCCGTTGCTCTTGAGCGGCTGACCACTGCACTTAAACCCCGTTATCAGGACAATCATCTTCAGGTTATACTGATGGATGGTCAACAGATCAAAATCTGGGGGTATGCCGCGCCACAACTACCAGGGCAAAAAATGGCGCTGGATCATGCGTCTGTGGCCAAATCCAAAGCTTATTTGACCCACAGCCCCTTCCATAGCCCCGGCGAACTGTATTTTAATCAGCAAGGCAATAAAATCAGATTAGAAAGCCAAATAGAAGGCACCAACTGGCCACTGCTGCTTTTATGGGACTACAGCCATCTGGCATTGTTTTATCAGTTGCTGACGTTAGCAGCTTTGTTATTGATGTTGGCTGGTTTTGAGTTGTTGTCCCGCAGTAGCCGGCGTTTTGCCAGCGGTTATACCGGCGCTTTGCAACAACTGATGAATGCTATTGAGAACATGCAACTGCACTCTGTTGAACCCGCTAAACTCGTGTTAAAAAACTCAGCCCTTGAATTTGAACACTTATTGGCAAGTTTTACCTCATTGCAGCAACGCTTACAATCCGGTCATAAAGCCCTGCAGTCTGCTCTGGAAGAAAAAACAAACCTGAGCCAACAATTGGAACAAAGAGTCACAGAACGCACCGCTGAATTATCCATTGAACGCGATAAAGCACAACAACTGGCGTCCACTAAAACCAGATTTTTAGCCAATATGAGTCATGAGTTGCGTACTCCCTTAACTGTTATCCTGGGGTTTATTCAACAAATTATGACCAAGCCTCACGACTCTTTACTGCAAAGTCAGCTACAAACTATTGATAGTCAGAGCAAATTCTTACTACAAATTGTCAACGACATTCTCGATGCCGCCAAAATGGATGAAGGTAAATTACCACTTGAGTTATTGGATTTTGAATTACAGCAACTGCTGAATGAATTACACCAAAGTTTGTTGCCTGCAGCTCAGGCTAAAGCTTTAAATTTCTGCCTGGACATTAAATATCCATTACCGCGCACTTTGCACAGCGACCCGCTAAGACTGAAACAAATTCTGATGAATTTGCTAAGTAATGCACTCAAATTTACGCAGCAAGGTGAAGTGCGGCTATCTGCTACCATAGCGCAAAACCAGTTGCATCTGGTGATCTCTGATACAGGACCAGGGATCAGCTCTGAGATGCAGCAAAAACTCTTTGCCGCTTTTGAGCAGGGTGATCCTGGTGTTAGTCGCCAGTTTGGGGGGACAGGGCTGGGTTTGTACATTTGTAAGCAACTAGCTGATTTATTGGGCTATCAACTCACTTTACACAGTACTCTGGAGCAAGGCACCCAATTTACTTTAGCCATTCCTTTGACAGTTCACACTGAGCTTTTACTAAAGGCGCCACTACAAAGCACCAGAAACAGTATGCAAGCTCAGCAACAACTTCCTACCTTTGTTGGTAAAGTGTTGATCGTCGATGATGTTCCAGATTTGCGTCTGCTGTTCAGTACTTTGCTCAAAAGCACTGGATTGGAGATACAAACAGCGCTCAATGGATTAGATGCGATTCAAAAAGTAACTTTAGAGACTTTTGATTTAATTTTGATGGATATGCACATGCCTGTCATGGATGGCTTAACTGCAACTTTAGAATTGCGAAGGCTTGGTTATCAAATCCCCATTATCGCACTCACTGCGGATGTTCAGGCTGAACAAAAGCGGCTTTGCCTGCAGGCGGGCTGCCAAACTGTATTGACTAAACCTGTACAAGCAGAACATTTGTACAGCAAAATAGCTGAATTTCTGCCTGTCAAACAATCAGAGAAGGCAGAAACTGCTATTCAGCAACAGTTAGATGAGTTGACAGCGATGTATCGTGAAAGCCTGCCGTCGGTAGCACTAGACCTGGAAAAACTCATGCAAGTAAAGGACCCTGTCCCTACTGCTGCACTATTGCACAGGATCAAAGGCACTTCAGCCTGCTTTGGTTTCAATCGTATCAGTAGTCTGGCCGCAGCAGCTGAACGAGCTCTGGCAGAAAACAACTGGCCTTTAGAGCAACTAAAGGAATTGCTTATCGCCATACAACAAGAAAATCCTTAAAGCCGCACATCGCCCTGGCGCTGTACTTTTAGCTCCACAGCTTTGGCTAACAATTCTGCTTTGCCGCAAATTAAACTAAATAATTTTGCGGCTCTGGTAATGCCGGTGTAAATCAGTTCACGCGTCAATACAGGACTAAACTGATCCGGTAAAACCAGGACCGCATGACGGAATTCTGAGCCCTGAGATTTATGTACCGTAATAGCATAAGCCGTTTCGACTTGCTGCAAACGGCTGGGTAAAACCCAGCGCACCGCTTTGCTGCTGTCCTCAGAAGCAAAAGCCACAGCCAGTATCCATTTGCCCTGATAAGGCCGAGCTAAACAAATACCGACATCACCATTCATTAAGCCAAGCGCATAATCGTTTTGCATCACCATTACAGGCCGCCCGGCATACCAAAGACTGCCCTGCCTGGCACTGTGTTGGCTGCTATAGTGAATAAGTCCAGCCTGATGCAAAATTCTCTCTACTGTCAGATTCAGCTGCTCCACCCCCAAAGGTCCTTGTCTCACAGCACAAAGCAACTGAAAAGCTGAAAAATCCGTGAGCACCTGCTGCGCCCAATGATCAATCTGCAAATCTGTAGCATCTAAAGCAGGGGGTTGTGCTGCAATCTGCAGATAAAAACTAAAACCCGCAGCATCTGGTCGTTGCTTTTGCACCTGTCCGGTCAACACCAATTGCTTGAGCTGCGGAAATTCTGCTGCCGCCAGATACTGCAGATCGGCATACTCAGCCCGGCAAATAGCAGCTACTTCCGTACTTTGACCGCTATTGACCGCAGTCGCCAGTTTGGCGATGCCGCTCTGTGGGTCAAATCTGTGGCTAACTCTGAGCATACCAATTTGCTGCTCCAGCGCTTTGCCTTGTTGGCTGATTAAATGCACTGGAATCGCCGCAGAGGACAACTGTTCAAGCCAAGCCGCAGTTGCGGGCCAATACTGCCCTTGCTCAGCCCACTGACACAGCTCTGCCATTAAAGCGCCCGCTTCAACCGACGCCAGCTGGTCTTTATCGCCCAATAAAATCAGCCGCGCATGAGCTGGTAAGGCCGACAATAAAGCCGCCATCAGCTCGACATCCAGCATAGAGGCTTCATCCACTACTAATAGATCGAGCGCCAAAGGCTCCAGTGCATTTTGTTTAAACTGTCGGCTTTGCGCTCTGGCCCCCAACAACTTGTGCAAGGTCGACACATCGGTCGGCACCTGGCTTTTGATCTCAGCCGAAGCTGGCAGCTTATCTAAGGTGTTACGAATCGAGCTGCGAAGCCGCACTGCCGCTTTGCCCGTAGGAGCAGCCAGTTGAATGGTCAGAGGCGCAGCACCTTGCTGTTGCTGCAATTGCTGCAATACCAACAGCAACTTGACGACTGTGGTGGTTTTGCCAGTACCGGGGCCCCCAGTGATCACACTAAAACTACTGCTGGCAGCTATGGCGCAGGATAAACGTTGCCAGTCAGGTTCAACTTGTGTTGCTGCAGTGGCAGGAAATAACGGCTCCAGCAACTGATTCAGCAGAGCCGGATTGATAGCCTGACGCAGCTGCTGACTGCGCTCGCTGCTTTGCTGTAAATACTGGGCTATCTGCTGCTGATAACTATAATAACGCCGCATATACAAGGCATTATTGGCATAAACAAAAGGCTGATTATCATCCCGCTCCAGCTGAAACAAAGCCGGATACAACGCCATCAAAGCCTGCCAGTCTTGTTCGGACTGCTGCGGCATACGTTTAACTGATAAACACAAATGACCGGCAGAAAGCGCAAAGCTGCATTGGCCGATCAATAGCGCAAGCGCAGCGGGTAGCTGCTGTTGCTCGCGGAAAAAAGTCACCAGAGCTTTATCCAAAGCCCGCCAGTCCTTGCCCTGCATCTGCAGTTCAAGTTGTTTCTCAGCCCATTCAATATCAGACATCAGCCAGCTCCTTCGTGATCAGCTGACCTTGCAGCAACGCATCCAGTTTATTCACTAAGTCCAGCGGAATATCCACCGCCAGCACACCTTTATTTACTGCATTTCCACCACGCAGGAACCAATACAAAGCGCCGCCTAAGTGTTCCTGTGGCTTATAGTCCGCCAAACGACTTTGTAATAAACGATGAATGGCCACAGCGTATAAAGCCGCCTGCACATCGTAGCGGTGCGCCAGCATTTGCTGAATTAAGGCGGTGCTGTCGTACTGGCCATCGGCGATAAAATTCGATTTGTAATCCAGCACCCAGTATCTGCCATCCTGCTCCAGCGTTAAGTCGATAAAGCCCTTCAGCATCCCCTGCAACTGAGTGGTACGAAGCGCTGGTCGTGGCCATTCTGGCCATAAATACTGCTGCACTAAAGCATCCAGCTGCGCACTGCTGCAGTGCTGAACTGCTAACCAGAATTCAAGTTCAGCGCGGTAACTGCCTTCGTTAAGTGTGCTTAAGCTGCTGTTGTGATTCGGCCAGAGCTGGGTTTTTATCAGCTCCTCGAGCCACTGCTGCACTGGCAGTAAAGCGCTGGCTAAATCTGCAGTTTCGGGGTAAGGCGCTTGTTGCTCAGCCCAATAGCGGATTTGCCATCTGTCGTCAGGTAATTGCTGCAATAAGCCGTATTTCTGCATCAAGGGCGTTAAGCCCTGTTGCCATAAGTGTGGCTGCTGCGCTAATTCGTCAAAACCCTGTGCCGCGCCCCACTCCAACATATCATGTAAAAAAGTACCGGCCTGACTGCCCCGGACAAAACCCTGAGCCAATGTGATAACCTGCGGTTCTGTTGGCTCAGCAGCATCCTGCAATTGCTCTGGCGCAAGCTCTTGCTGTAATTCCTGAAACAGCTCAGCCGCTTTGCTGTCCTGCTGATGTTGCTCCAGCAAAGCACTGTAACTGGCTATCCACCAGAGCTCTTTCACAGAACGGGTCATCTGAGCATAAGGCAATAGCTCACTCGTCTGGTCCAACATCAGCACTTGCGTACGCTGCTCTGATAAGTTTTCGGCAAGGCCAATATCAGGCTGTGCAACCAGAGGCGCTAACTGTTCCTGCAAAGCCACAGACGATACCAGCGCATCATCTGAGAGCACATAGCCTATGGCGCTTTGCTCTTTCACTGGCATCAAGCCCACCCAGCAATAATGCCGGGCGCGAGTTAAGGCCACATACAACTTACGCATATCTTCGGCCAAACGTTCCCGCTCTGCTTGTTGGGCTTGCTGCTCGTTGGCTTGCAGCACCACCATCAGCTCACCGTCCTGATGGTAACTGACAGGGCCTTTGTCGGCATCGACAGCTCGGGCTAAGGCGATAAAAGGCAAAAACACCAGCGGGTATTCCAGACCTTTGGATTTGTGAATAGTGACAATTTTAATCAGGGCTTCGTCGCTTTCTAACCGCAGTTTTTGCTGCTCAGCCGCTAAATCACCTTGCCCCGCCAAATGCTCGGCCAGATAACGAATAAGCGCAGCCGGGCCTTCCAGCTCCATCGAACGTTGCTGTAACAGCTCCGCCAAATGCAGAATATCGGTCAGTAATCGCTCGCCTGATGGCTGCTGCTGTAAAAACTCGGCCACAGCAAAATCACGCATCAGCTGCCATAACATCACCAGCACACCTTGCTGTTGCCAGAGTTGCTGATAGCTGACAAAACGCGCCAGTTGTTGCTCCCATAGCAGTTCGTCCTGCAGCAGCTGTTCAAGCTCGGAATAACTTAACGACAAGCTCCAGCTCGAGAGCGCAGAGCGCACCAAAGCTTCGCGTTGTGGCTCAGCGCAAGCGCGTAGCCAGAGCAATAAATCGAGGGCTACCGGGCTTTCAAATACAGCGCCTTTGTCGGATAAATACACCGAAGCCAGCGCCCGCTCTGCCAGAGCTTTTTTAATGGCATTGGCTTCCTGCTGGTTATTCACCAACACTGCTATATCGCTGGTTTTAAGGGGCGTGAATGTGTCATCCTGCACAAAGCCAGCGCTACCCGTTAAAAACACTGCAATTTGCTCAGCACAAGCCTGCGCCATTTCAGCTAAACAGGCAGCTTTACTAAAAGGCTTGCCATCGGGGGATTCTTTAATACAAAACTGCACCGCTGTGACAGGCTGTTGCTCTGCAACAAAAGTTTCTTTCCGCCCTTGCGCTTCTACCGGGTAAAAACTTAATAAATCTGGTCGGCCTAATACAAAAGCGCCTAAAGCGCGCTGTTCTGCGTAGCTAAATAAACGATTGACCGCGCTGACCATTGCGTGGGTTGAACGGAAGTTTTTCGGCAGCTGAAAATGCCTGCCTGCTGTGGCTTGTTTGGCGGCTAAATAACTATAAATATCAGCGCCACGGAAGGCGTAAATGGCTTGTTTGGGGTCGCCTATCAACAAAATGCCGCAATCTGTTCTGTTTTCATTAAGCTGATACACAGCATCAAACAGCTGATACTGCACAGGGTCTGTGTCCTGGAATTCATCGATGAGTGCCAGCGGGAATTTACGCCGTAATCGCTCGGCCAATAAGCCAGCTTCATCTTTTTGTAACGCCTGCTGCAAGCGGCTTAACAGCTCATCAAAACCCAGTTCAGAGCGTTCTAATTGCAGCTGATGGAAACGCCGCGCAAACCAAAAGGCAGCATGCAGCACTAAATCCTGCTGAGGATCCGGCAAAGCCGCCAGTGCATCAGCCAGTTTTGCCATAGCCTCAAAAGCCGGATGATGCGGCACCGGGCCTTTAAAGGCCTCAGCTAAACCTTCTGGCGTTAAGCGGCTTTGGCCTGTTTTTAAATCCGGGTCGACCATCTCAGGGTCGGTGATCCAAGCCACTAATTTTGCCAGCCAGCTGTCGAGATAACGCGCCTGCAATTTACGGCCATCCACCTCTTTACGCTCAATAGCGCCATGCAGCAAAATCCGGATCTCACTGATCCAGTTATTCCAGGGCGCTTTAAGCTCTGCCAGTTTTTGCTTACGCTGCGCTTTGACTTCAGGCAGTAACACAGCTGGTATCGCAGGTTCGGTAAACAACGACAGGTGGCTTATCAGCGGTAGAATTTTTCTGCGTAAAGTGTCAGGGTTTTGCAGCTGTTGCCAGACGGTTGCTATATGCTCTTCCGGCAGCGGATAATAAAAATTACGCCAGTAATCGCGCATCACATCCAGTTGCAACTGCTCAACGTCTGTCACCAGATTTTGCTCAAACAAATAGCCGCTGGAGAGGGCAAATTCGGCCAGTACTTTATTACACCAACCGTGAATAGTCGAAATGGCCGCTTCATCCAGATACTGCACCGCCAGCTCTAACTGATAAGCACAATGCGGCCATTGCTCTGGGGTAAATTCGCGGCGCAGACTTTGTAAAAAGGGATCCGCCTGATCTTTATTTAAAGCGTCTGTCTGTTCTCTGAAATAACGGGCGGCGTCTGCTAAACGCTGGCCTATACGTTCGGTCAGCTCCTGAGTTGCAGCTTCGGTAAAAGTCACCACCAGGATATCAGGTGGCAATAAGGCTTTACTGGTGCCATGGCCCAACACCAAACGTAAATACAAAGCCGCTATGGTAAAGGTTTTGCCTGTACCAGCACTGGCTTCAATCAGCTGACTGCCGGATAACGGAAAAGACAGTAAATCCAGATTGGCTATAGCTGGTGTTATAGAGGTATTCATGCCGACACCTCGCTGTAACTGATAGCCAATAATGGTCCGTATAAAGCTCTGGCGTTATCTGCGAATTTGCCTTCTTGCCAAAGCGCATCAAACTGGGCAAAAGCGCGTTGCAAATAAGGGCTACGTTGCAGAGCTCCTGCGTTGAAGTTATCGCCCAGATATAAAGGTTCCAACTTCGTCAGCAGTTTGTCATCCAAAGCCGAGCCTTTTTCCAGCTGTTTCACAAGTTCGATACCAACATTAAATTCCAGCGCCAAAGGTGCCGATAACCCTTGTTGCATCAGCTGTAAAATCTGGGTCAGTTGCCGTTCTGCCTGTTGTTTTTCAATAGGTTGCAGCACCAGTTGACCAACTCGAGACAGCACATAAAGCGTAAGCGGCACACCGCTGGCAGAGCATAAAAGCAGTTTCAGATAAGGCGCAACTAAATGGCGCCAGTTGATGCTGCGGTCTTTAATCAGGGCAACAGGCAACAGTTCGGCATAAGCCAAAGCTGCGTTGTTCGCACTTCGCCTAAAACCTGTTAACTGCTCAGCCAACTCGCCGTGCTGACAAACAAAACGCAGCGGATAAAAACCTGTGTCCGCTATTGGAAAAGCGGTTAAAAAACCCAGATAGCCTGAGGCCAGCTCGTCAAGCCCAGCCAGCAATTCCTGCTGCATTAAGGCAGAGCCAGAACCCACAGCCAAACGGCCTTGCAAACGGAATAGCTCCAGCTGCTGCTCCGCCTGTTGTTGCCACTGCCCATTTTGTTCGACACCGCGCTTGAGCTCAGCCACCAACTGCTGCTGCATTTGCCAGCGCTCCAGCGGATCCAAAGCAAAGACTTCATCGTTAATACTGGCCAGTTCAGGCAATTCCAGCCGTACTTTTAAGCGTTCATTAAAAAAGAACCGCACCGGCTCACGCATAAAATCGCTGGCTTGTTTTAAGGTCCAGTGCAAATCGTCAAGCTCTGCAAGCGCCTCGCCCTGCTCTGCAATACCAGCTTTTTGATGCAAGCTGGCCCATTCCTGCTGATAGCTGACAAGACCAGATCCTGCTTCCCGGTAACGACGGCTAAAAGGCTGCAGAGGGTGTTCACAGGTGATTTGCTCTAAAAGTTCAGAACCATCCTGCATAGCCCAGCCTGTAGACAAATGATCACGCAGCTGACTCACCAGCACTGAAGGCGCGCGAGCGCTATTATCAAAGACGCTAAAACCTACCCAGCTGATATAAAACTGCTGGCGAGCTGATAACAAAGCTTCGAGTAATAAATAACGATCATCGTCACGGCGCGACCTGTCGCCACTGCGATAATCCAGCGCCATTAAATCAAAGTCCTGTCGCTGCTGCACCCTGGGATAAGCGCCATCGTTCATGCCTAATAAACAAATAACCGCAAAAGGAATAGAGCGCATCGGCAGCAAGGTGGCAAAATTAACGCGACCACTAAAAAACTTTTGCTGCAAACCGCCAGCCTGCATAGGCTCTAACAAAGCCTGACGGGCAATTTGTAAACTTAATTCTTCTTCAAGTTCAGCGCCAGTGGTGTTATCAAGCCAGCTTTGCAACTGAGCCTGTAATTGTTGCACGAGCTGCTGGCTTTCCAACTCGTCGGGGGCAAAAAAGTCCTGCAGCAGCTGAGTAAAAAGCAAATGCCAGTCGGCCGGGCTGCGTTTTACGCTAAGTTGCTGCCATAGCTCGTCGATTTTTTGCAGCAGCACCAGCACAGGGCCAAGTTCGGCCGCTTCTAAACCTGCCACATCGGCATAAGGCGCTATGCCTTGCCATGGCGCTGTATCGCCCGCCACATAGCCAAGTAGCATACGGCGAATACCAAACAGCCAGCTGTTTTGCTCAAAACTATGCTGTAACCCCAGTTGCTGACGATGCTTTTGATCCAACCCCCAGCGAATACCAGCCCCTTCAATCCACTGTTTAATCTTGGGTAAAGCGGCAGCTTTTAAGCCAAACCTTTGCTGCAAGGCGCTGATATCCAGCATATCGAACACTGTACTGGCATTTAAGCGCTGTTGCTCTGGGCTTAACAGCACTTCTAACGCCTGCAGCAAAGGCTGCTGCTTTTTGCTGTTTTGATCGGAAATACTGTAAGGGATATAGCGCAAATCGCCCATCGGCACTTTGCCAAACACAGCTTCAATCAGAGGCGCATATAAATTAATGTCCGGCACCATCACCATCACATCTTTAGCGCCAAGCGCCGGGTTATCAGTAAAGAGCCTCAGCAGGTGATCATGCAGAATTTCCACTTCGCGAAGTGGGCTATGGGCTTTTTGAAAGCTGATGCTGCGCGCCGCTTCAGCTGTTAAAGCGGGCCATTGGCTTTGGGTTTCAGTGATGGATCGCAGCTGCAAAATATCGTCCTGCAACTGACCTAATAGATGGTTAGTGTTGGGGCTTTCAAATAAATCGACTTTTTGATGGGCAAACAGCTCTTTATGGGCGGCAGTTTCGTCAAACTGATCCAGCAAGCGAATATAATCCCGCCCTTGCTTGCCCCAGGCCGCCAGCAAAGGCTGTGCCTGGCCTGATAACTGCTCTGCACTGGCAAAAGGTAAAAAACCGGCCTTTTGTGGCTGGCGTTTTTGCGCAGCTTTAACTTTGTCTTTTTCGGCAATAATATCAGCCCAATACAACTGACAAGGGTTCAGCACAGCCAGTAAAATCTGACAATAAGGTGCGAGTGCCGACAACACCTCCAGCATTTGTTGCGGCAAAGACGAGATACCAAAAATAATGACGCGACGTGGTAAATTCTTTGGCGCTTTTTTCCAGCTTTTTACTTGCTGTAAAAAAGCCTGATGCAAGGAAAACCGGCTTTGTTGCTGCTGTTCTGCGGGCAGCTCAGCTAAAATCGCCTGCCAGAGTTTGGCTTGCCACAGCTGATCATCCGGCATTGCTTTCGCGTCACCTTCCATTTGCGCTAAGCGATACAACCCCTTGGCCCAATCGGCCAGCCAATCAGCACGGTACACCTGATACTGGTCAAATAAATCCGCCAGTTTTAATGCCAGCTGTGAGCGTTTTTGCTGATCGTTATCGTCACTGATAAAACGGCGCAGCAGCTCAAATTCATCTTGTGTGACTAAAGCAGGCAATAAACGGAAAATACGCCAGCGTAAACTGTCTTTACTAAAGACTGATAAATCAGGCAGTTGCTGCTCTGGCAGCGCCAACTGATACATGCTCCAGATAAAGCGGCCCGGCAACTGCACCTGCATAGCAGCGGCTATGCCTAAACCACGCTCATAGGGATCGGCCTCATCCGGTGACGCAGCAAAGGCTAATTTCAGCCACTGCGCTATACCGTTGCTTTGCACCAGCACCTGCTCCAGCTCTAAGGGCGAGAGCGGATAACGCTGACAAAACTGCACCAGAAGCGAGCGCAGCTGCTCCAGCTGATTGGAATGGATCACTAAAAAACCAGGCTCAAGTGCCAATGCGACAGTACTCCGTTAGTATTTATACCCAAGTGACCTCAAGATGCGAGTTTCAGAGCCGCTGGGCGCTTGCAATGCAAGGCAGCCTGGCGAAGCAATGTCGACTACCTTGTGAGACAGGCTAACACCGCAGTGCAATCGCCCAGCGACTCCCTTCGGGCGGGGCTAAAAGCGCTTTATGCCGCGTTAACTGTTGTCGCTTTAGAACCACTAAAGCTTCCAACAGCGGCCTTGCCTAAAGCGCTTTTATCTCCCGCTGAATTCTGCATCTTGAAGTTACTTGGGTATATTAGTTTGCTGTTTTAGCTATAAAAGCGATTGTGCCACAGAGGGTTAGCTTCGACTATCGGGTTTTTCTCGAATTTAGTGGCTTGGATAGATTTAGGGCTGAATATTAAAAAGGTAGCACTTGATGCTAGCTTTTAGCCATGCAAACCAGGGGCTCTAAAACACGCTTTTTTCTAAGGCGGCCAAAAAATCTGGGCTCTCAGATATAGTGTGTTGTGGATCAATCGTAAGCGTCACAACAACCACACCTTGCGGTAGGGTTGTTGTTTCGTTCAGTACGGCAGCAGTTTAGCTAATGCTTCAGGCGTTTTTGCTGTTGGCAGTTGCTCAAACAGCTGTGTTAGATAGTGATAAGGCTCTAATCCGTTGATTTTGGCCGTTTCGACCAGACTGTATAGCGCAGCGCTGGCTTTGGCTCCGGTTTTTGTGTTGGCAAACAACCAGGCTTTTCGACCGATGACGAAGGGCTTTACTGCCCGCTCTGCTCTGTTGTTGTCGATGTTCAGTTGTCCATCGTCCAGATAGCGTATCAACTTCGGCCACTGCTTTTGCGTGTAGCTGATGGCTCTGCCCACCAGGCTTTCTTTGGGGATGGTGTCTTTCGATTTTTCCAGCCAGTCCCAGAGTTGTTTCAGGAGCGGTGCGGCAAGCTGTTGACGTTGCTGCTGTTTTACCTCGAACGATTGTGTTTTCAGTTTGCTTTCCAGCGCATATAACTTCTGGATTTGGTTGATGGCCCAGTCGGCTTTGCCGGTTTTACCTTTGCCTTGTGCCTGCTGCGCTTCAATAAACTTACGACGCGCATGTGCCCAACAACCTGCTAAGGTGGCAGAGGTTTGTTCATAACCGGCATAGCCATCGACTTGCAGATAGCCATTGTAACCTTCAAGGAACTGCGCGGCATGCTGACCGCTGCGGCCATCCTGGTAATCGAACAGCACCAGTTTTGCACCGGCTGAGCCTTCTACGCCACAGCCGTACACCCACATGTAGCAAGTGCTTTTATCAACCTCCAACACATCTAATGTGGTCTCATCGGCCCACAGGACGGATTGCTTTAACAGTTCCGTTTTCATCAGGGCTAACAACGGCTCCAGTTTGTCGGCGCAGCTAATCAACCAGCGGCTCATGGTCTGGCGGCTCAGTTCAATACCTGCCTCGTTAAACATTTTTTCCTGCCGGTACAGCGGCAGACCATAGTGCATTTTGGCGCTGATGATTTGGGCCACTAAGCTGGGGGTCGCCATACTTTTGGGGAAGAGGGTGTCAGGGACATCGGCAATGTGTATCGCAACTTCAGTGCTTTCCCTCTCACAGGTGCGGCAACTGTATTTTGGGCGTACATGCTTTATCACGCGGATTTCAGCAGGGATAAACTCAATCTGCTCGCTGACTTCCTCACCCATCCGGTGCAATTCATTTCCGCAGCAGGTGCAGGTTTTCTTGTCGATATCGTGCAGCACTTCAATACGTGGCAGCTCTGGTGCAATGCGTGGGCGACGCACTTTGGCAGGCTGTTTATATGTCGTTTCGTCGGCTAGCGTTTGTGTTTCAGATGGCTGTAGTGCTTCAATTTCAGCGACTTGTTCCGCTTCGTTAAAAACCTGACCATCACCTTCATAGCTTTCACTGCTTGGGCTAAACCGCTTGTGCTGCGCCAGGTTCAGGACTTCTTCAAAGCGCTGAATGCGCTCCGTCAGCTTTTGATTGAGCGTCTCTAGTTTGACGATGCGTTTGTCTTTTTTAGTGAGCTGTTGCTCATGTTTAGCAAGAAGCTGCGACTGCTCAAGCAGCATGTTCTTGAGCAGTTCAACATCGTCCGGCAATTCAGAAGGTATCTTTTTCATGGCCGTTATTGTAACGGCCCGTTTGGCTAAGTGCTTGTCCTGATTTAGATTGTTTCAGCTGCGATCCGAAGGATTTATAGCTGATCTGCATATCAGCCCGCGCTCTGGTAACTCAGGGGCTGATGCGGCGTTAACTTTTGGATATCAATGCCTTGTAGTAGCCAGTGCCACTGTTGTTCGCTGATAGAGAGTACCTTCCCCGACATCAGGCGTGGCCAGCGGAATTTATCTTTTTCCAACCGTTTGTACCACAGGCAAAAGCCGGTCTGGTCCCAGTACAGCACTTTTAAGCGCGAACGCTGTTGGTTACAGAAGACAAAGAGTGCGCCGCTAAAAGGCGACAGCTGCATTTCCTGCTCAACCAACAAGGACAAACCATTGATGGATTTTCTAAAATCGACAGGCTGTTTATGCAGATAGATTTTTGGCGCATCGATAAACATCTTCATCACGACATCGCCCTGAGCAAGGTGGCGAGCCATACGGCATCGGTGCAAGCAGGCAGATGCAGTTCAATATCCCGCTTTTTTAGCAGCATCGGTTGGCAAAACACCATGCCGTGCGGCGTCAGCTCAACAAAGCCATCATTGTCATCCTGTTGCCAGGCGAGCAGCTGCCGCTTGCGAAGGCTGAAATAACTTGGATCGATACTCTGTTGTTTTGCAAATTCGGTCTGGGTTAAACCGCTGGCTTTGCACTGGTCAAACAGCGCCAGCCATTGTTCGGAGGTTCTGCGGATCATAAGAAACCCTGCTTGGTGAATGATACAAACAGGGTATGGTGGATTAGCTAAAACTGGAATGTGGGGTTCGTGTTACGCTTACGATCAATCAAAGAAGTCCTGGCGAAACAAGCCGTTGATTTTGGAGGCATATGGAAAAAGAGGCTGAACCGGGATCAGGACTGCTCTATTGTTTTGGCGAGGGGCGGCCAGCTATAGATATTTCAGTATCTGTTTCTTAAAAAAGATAAGCCATTTATTGATCGGGCTAAATTAAAAGGATTAAGCAACTGGCCAAAATATTCGAGCGACTAACTCAACATCAGCTTACCATACATTTGAAGGAGCTGGCAGCGGAGGCTTGCAGAAGCTGAATACGCCTGTTAGCTGTTTTTAAGCAAAGCATCTACGACTTCTGATGCATCTTTTAAAGCTGCACCTGTAATTTTTCGATATAACCTGATAGCTTTTAACCTCTGACCAGACTTGATAGCCTTGTTAACTTCAAGCGGAACCAGGCTGTTGTCATCAAACTCAATACCAGTGAGCTTGATCAAAGCATCTACTTTGACTTCCAGAAAGCGAATTTTTTTACGATAAGTGTTTAGTTGGGTGTAAATACCTATGCCAGCTACTAAGAAAAAACTAATCAATACACCTATGCTGTTATCCACTTTCTCTACTCCTTAAAACACATAACTGATACCCAGTGCAGGCAGCCCCGACACAGTCGCAAAACACAGGGGCAAACGTCTTAGACGTTGACACCGCGGCTGCAGAAGGCAGCAAGCCTTGCGCTTTGTTCTCTTTATTTTGAAGACACACTGACTTTTGTCGGTGAGGATTTTGCCAACTCTAAAACCTCGTAGTAATTTAAACCGTCAATTTTTTTACCAATAATGAAATAGTTTATTTCGTCAGTCATAGTCGGGTCACCTAATATGTCATAAACACTGGTCACATCTGAAAACTGTATGGCCATTAAAGCCATTAAAAACTCCAATCGCTGTGCAGGCTTTAAGCGCTTGCTGACTGCTAAAACCCCCTGCTTCGTTGATTCAACTGTAGAACCATCAAATACATACTCGCTTTTTGTGCTGGCGCAACCAGCAACAATAGTAATAAAAAAGGCAAAGACTATATGTTTCATCGAATATCCCTATAAATACAACGCGAATTAAGCCTGATAAACCGCGCATCGGCGGCGTTTTTCAAGCTAGTGGTCACAATCAGCACTTTTTGCTGTCGTTAGCCCAACAAAATTCAACCCCAGAAAACTCAGCAAAAAATTAACATAGTGATCTGGTATCGTGTTTTGATTCAGGAGAAAGACAAAAATACCAGACCATACAAAATAAACTGAGTGAGAGCACCGTAGTTAACCAATTTCTTGGAGAGCATATTAAATCCCTGCAATAGTGCTAACACCCGCCACAAACCCCAGCAACTTTTTGCGCGCTGAGCGCCTAAGCCTTTTTGTGCTGGCCTTTGTTATAGCGCGATGTCTATAACAACAGCGATTCCAAACAAGAAAAAACCACTCGTAAGAAGCTGCTCGGAGATTTTTTCTATCTTGCTTTTTCCGTCTGATTGAAATGCCTTTGATGCCTTAGAGGAAAAATACTCAGGAAATAAAGCCATTGATACCAGAACCAAAAACAAACCAAAATCTTTTATAACATCAATTGTGTCTGAACTTTGCTCATAAATTTCAAACACTGTGTTTGCTAAAGTAGCTATAGCCAAACAAAGCAAGATTGCAGAAAAAACTTTATGCTTAAGTGTAGTGCCAAACATGAATGTCCTTAGAAAGGTTATAGCGCCCGCTACACAGGCGAGTAACTTATTACGAGTCAAGCCACGAAGCGGCGTTTTGATTGCGATTGTTAGTCGCTTTTAACTTTAAAATATACTCTCACAAAATCAGAGATTAACAGCTCATATTTCTTCAGCCAGGAACTAGCAAAATCGAGATCCTGAGGGTGCCTATCAAGCCGAATAACATTACCTGTTTTTTACTTCCATCCAGTTTTTCAACGAAAATTTGAGTTTGCCCATTCGTCGTAGCGCCACAATCTGCATTTATCACGACTGCTCGGCATTTTTCTGTCTGGGGAGTGATCCTATTTATATTCATCGACTTAACAACCGCTAAACAATATTGAACCCAGCCCCTAAATACCCAAATACCAGCGACCGTAGGGAACTAGTGCTGCGTATTGTTATGTGCATTAATCATTATCCTAATTTAATCGGCCTTTACTTACTGAATTGGCGGAGTTGAATATGGTTACCATCACGATCAGCGATGTTTGACACTTTAAATATTGGATTACTCCACTCCCCCTCGAATGCTTGGCCACCTAATTTAACAGCTTCTTCTCTCGACATGGCCATATTATCTACCGTAAGGAAAAGCTTAATAGGGCTGAATACTATAGTCGGCATCTCGAATGGTGGAACATGAATGATTAAATTGAAACCATTAGCTTCCAAGCTAATAAAATCATTGGTCTTGCGAACAACTCGCATCCCGAAAAGTTTTTCATAAAACTCTGATAAGTTGCTCAAATCACGAGAGTAGATAAGAACACCGTTTTGCGCTGGCCCTGACATGTGCTTTTCCTTGCCTTGTGCTGTTGATTGAAATAATGCAGATAAAACAAATAGTACAAAAGCAAAATAACTAAACTTGTTGCGCATAGATGCCTCCAGGCACATAACGTATTACTAATGGGCTGCCCCAGCGCAGCGCAGGCAATTACGTCGAGGCCGCGTTGTTTGTAGCCGGAACGACATTAAGTAACTTGTCAGCATGACAATGCACCGAGCTTGATTACAGTTACATTTGCTACTTTAAATGGGCCTCGAACCCAATATCCTTTCGTGCCAATTTTTATGCGTTTACGATGAAACTCACGCATTTCCTCAGAAAGAATCCACATATTCGCTCTAGCTTGATGTAGTGCGCTTCCAGGAATTTTATCTTCGATAACTTGGCCATTCTCGTCGAGTAACTCAGGCCAAATCATATAAACGCCGTCTAACTGAGGGTCATCACCATCGTACAAAAAGTCTGTCCGCATACCCTGATGAGGTTTGGCATTTTTCATTTCATCGCAAAGATCAATTTCATATTCAACAACAAAATCAGGTTGTCTATATTGCTCATCTTCGAAGGGATAATGCATAAGAACCTTTCGTCATGCTAACGCCGCAAGCAGCGGCGAGCGTTAGCGAGTCCAGCACCAGAGGTGCGATGCTGACTTGCCTTGTTAGTTTTTTGATAATAATTCTATAAGCCTTATTTTTTGTTTAGAGGCTTCGAACCAAAATCCGCCTGACACTAATGCTACACCGAAAATTAGCATTCCAAATGGTATTAACATCGGCATTGAAAACCTGTCGAGGTGTGCAAGGACTGCGATACAACCAATGCTTACTCCCGAAAACCAAATAAACATAAAGCATATTACCGCCAAGTGCAGACGCATTGAGATTGTTACACGCGCACCAGTGCTAGTTTGCTCAACTTTTCCTTGAATTACTGGAAGAAATGAATTCCGATATGAAATATTTTTCGTAATCTCAAACTCTCGTTCGTTAATATGACCACTAAATTCATGAGAAGATCGGAAACTAAAAAGCTTCCTTTCTCCGGTGCACTGTTTAATCCGTTGCAATACCTCAGCAGCAGATAAGCCTGAATCAATTTGGAATTTTTCGTATGGGATTAACTTCATAGCTTCCTAGAAAACTAACATTTGTATATTGTGCAGACACGCTTTCACTGGTTGTACCAGATCAGCAATAAAACTCAGTTTATTGATAAAATACAACTCATTCCAATCAGTCAATGCAAGCTGTGATAAAAAGCGTGCTGGCACATTATTACTTTTGTCTGACCTGTTATTTTTAAGTTGGTCCGTTCTAAGTGGCTAAATTAGAAGATTTTCCTTCTACAGCAACAACTAAATGCGCCTGTTCATTTGACCAAAGCGAGCCTGTTTTTTTATAGTGAAAACAAATAACACTGTGTATTCATCCACTCATTTAACAGCCTCAGCTGACTTGATCCCCTTGAGCCAGGCAGAACGCTTAGCTTTTGTCCTCGACTTTGGGATGCTGTACGTAAATAAGTTGATTCGTATCAAAACCGCGCTGTTTTGACATCTGGATAAACTTATCCATGACTTCAGGCGCAACAGAGGGCGTGCGCGACAGCAACCACAGATAATCTGTATCAGGGCCTGAAACGAAAGCGTAGCTATAATTGTCTTTGTCCAGCTCAAAGACAACATAAGAGCCATAAAATGGACCAAAAAACGATACTTTTAAATACCCCTCTGTCACATCATTGACAAAGTAGGCTTTGCCTTCCGCTTCCTTCCATTTTTGCTCTGCCTCCGAATACCCCCTGTTGATCACAGCAACACCACCGTCTTGCCGCAGGCTGTATTCTGCGGTAACCTGGCTTAAACCCCGTTCAAATGAATGGTCCAATCGAGCCACTTCGTACCATTTACCCAGGTAATTATTCAGCTCAAAACCTGATACTGGTTTTACCATTTCAGGCATGCCCAAACAGCCGCTTAGAATAAATAGCGCTATTGCTACCACAAATCTTTTCACTATGCTTCCACCTATTTACAGCCTGCGCCTTAATGCACTGAGCTCAGTTCAAAGCTAACGCTTCTGTCACTTTACTTCAATAGATTTAGCCCGGATCACCAGGGCTGAACTCACTTACAGCAGTTATTAAACAAAATAGCAGTGCAGCTCTGTCAGATTGCGGCGTTGCGCGCCAGTACCACAGAGCTAAGGTGGTACTGGCCTTTGACGCATTTTTTACTTGGCTTGCAACTGATATTGCCAGGACAAGCCAGTGTCATAACGTGCAGGAAAACCTAACCAACCGCTGCTGTTTTCTGTTGCTTTAGCTGCGGCATCAGTCGGAGTTGCTGCTAATTTCAAGTACTCACATTGTTTGCTAATGGCTTTAACATGACAGTCCAGCATCGCCAAGGCAAAATGTTTATTGATGTCGTTGATGCTTTGCGCCGACCAACTGGGTTCATGGTAATGACCAAAGTCCAGTTTGTTTTGCCGTGCTACAGCAGGTGCCGGATGAGGGGCAATATTGTGACGGGCGTTGTGATAGGTCAGCATGTATTTGCTGTTGCTGTTACTGCTGCTGGCTTGGCGGCCAGTTTGGCTATACAGCCACTGCATACCTTCATAACCCGACACATCATCCTGATCTCCAGCAAAGTACAGCATTGGTACTTTGATAGCTGCCAGCGCATCGGCTGAAAACAACTTATGCTGACCTCCCCAAGGCGCTATGGCGATAGCCGCTTTCCAGGCTGAGTCTACTTTTAACTCTGTCGCTGTTTTTGGGTATTGCCCACCAGCACAGCTATTTAGCAATTGCTTTAAAGCCGCGTTAGTGGCCTGGTCTTTACTGCCGGTAAAGGCCTGAACACTTTGCTCGGTAAAGTTAAAACAGCCCCCTACTGTATTAATAGCGCCATAACCGCCCATTGAGTAACCAATTACAGCAGCTACATCAGTGTTGATCACGCCTTCTAGCGCCTTTGGATGCTCGCGAAAGTAGGACAATACAAACTGCTGATCGCGCGAGCGATGATACAAAGTAGCTGGAAAACCGGCATAAGGCGCTTTGATGGCATCCACTTCGGCATTAGTCGATTGTGGGTGATCAATAGCAGCCACCACATAGCCGTGGGAAGCTAAATGCTCGGCCAGATAAAACATCAAAGTTCTGTAGCCCACATAACCATGAGACAACACCACCAGCGGGTATTTCTGATCAGTTTTGGCTTTAGCATCACGCAGGGCCTTGGCCTGAATACTGAAAGGCTGATGGCTTTTGGTCACATTGTCATAAGTCGCTGGCTGCGCTGCTGCACCAGTTGGCAAAGTTTTTTCTGCCGGGTACCAGAGTTCCAGCAGCATTTCACGGTCTTGTTTTTGCTGGGTCAGCAGGTTTAATTGCGCAGGGTTGGTGATACGTAAACTAGTCACACCCACTTGCTGTGTTCCTGTAACAGCAAGTTGCGGTTGCATTTCCACAGGGCGTGGCTGATACAGCTGCTCTGCGGCTGTTGCAGCCGCGGTATTCGCAGTGGCAAAAGCAGAAAATAGACTGTTTGTTATGGACAAAGCTAAAAAAGACAGGGTAAAGAGGCGCATCAATGGCTCCTTAAAAAAGCGACATAGTCTGAACAGAAAATAACGAAAGCTGCGATAAGAAAAGCCCTGTATTCCGAGCCTCTCCCACCGCAGCTTTTTATAAAGCTCTGTTACATAAAACGTTTGGTAAACTCAATACCAAAAAAGGCTGGTGCAGCCGGCACAAAGCTCGGATAACCGAAAGCCCCGCCTGTATTACCCGCATCGACCAGATATTCCTTATCAAATAAGTTGCTGGAATACAAAGTGACAGACCAGTGTTGTTGAGTATTTTCCAGGCCAAAACGCAAGCTGGTGAGCTGTACAGCACCCTGAGTAATATCAAAACCTGCCACAGGTACATTGGCCTCTTCAAAGAAAATATCGCTGCGGAAACTGTACAACAACGAGCTGTTTAACAGATATTCGCCGCTCAACTCGTAGGAATGTAGCAGGCCTGTACCTGCAGTATATTCCGGTTGCAGGCGGAATCTGTTGCCCGCCAAGTTGCCGTTGCTGCTGTCATCGTCAATTTTGGCGTCAATCCAGCCCAGGTTGGCAAACCATTCTAAATCAGGCGTAAGTGTGGTGTTCAGTTCAGCTTCTATGCCTATATTCTTGGCTTTACCGGCATTAGCCGTATAAGTAGCACCGGCATCATCGCGCAAGCTGACCTGGAAATTCTGATAATCCTGGTAAAACATTGAGACTGCATAACGCACCTCGTTGTTTGCAGTGCTGCCTTTAATACCAGCTTCATAGTTCCAAATCGTTTCGGCAGGAACTTCTGTCACTCGCGGCACTACTCCAGCTGGGCTATTGGCAGAACCTACGTCCATCAACTCTGAACGACGGCCCTTTGAAACTGTGGCATAAAGGTTAAATTGCTCGTTCATACGATATAGCGCGTTAAAACGCGGTAACCAGGCGTCAAAATTACCTTCGGCGCTAAAAATTTGACCACTGGTTGACACTACAGGCAACAGCGGTGCTTTTGCCAATACAGAATTGGCAAAATTTGAAGCGTAACGGCTGGTTTTGTCTTCATCAACGTAACGTAAACCAGCAGTCAGCTCCAGCTCATCCGTAACGGCATAACTCATGTCGGCGAACACAGAAAAGGCTTGGTTCTCGCCAAAGTTCTGAAAACTGCCCTGATAAGGTAATAATTGTGCTTTACCTTCTGTCAGTAGCGGCGTCAAAATGTTTACTGTGCCATTGGGGTTAATGCAAGGCTGGTTAAAAGCCGCTAAACGTCCGATGCAGTTCAGGAACACGGATTCTTCTGTACTAAAAGGCACTAATTGCGAGCCGTCTTCGTCAAAGTAACTAATACCAAAAAAACTATTGAGTTTGTCACCGTTATAGTTAAAGCGTAATTCCTGACTGAATTGTTCGCCCACAGCATCTTCAGCAAATTCTAAAAACCAGGCCTGGGTGCCATCTGCATCAAAAACCTCCAGTGAATCGAAGCTACGCTTGGCACTGATGCTGGTTAACCGCCACTGCTCACTGAGATCCCAGTTAACGGTCAGATTCAAATCTTTCACGGTACGCTCTACACCCAGATCAGATTTACCAAAGACCTTATCAGCTACAGGACTACCCGTTGCTTCAACAAAGCTATAAGGACTGGTATCACCGCCTGTAGGCGCAAAGCGACGACTCTTAAACGCAGTGCCTGTATCGTTATTTTTTTCGTAGTTGTAAACCAAATCGACCGTTAAATCATCATTGGGAGTAAGACGCAGCGAAGGTCGGATCCCTGTGCGCTCAATACCATGCAGGTCCGGCTGGTTTTGCGCGATATTTTCTACATAGCCATCGCGCTCTTTGTAAGTAAAAGCCAGACGCCCTTGCACTTTTTGCTCGCCGCCTGTGACATAACCATTCATATTTTTTGCAGCGAAATTTCCTGAGCCCAGGGTAACAGCTGCTTCAAACTCTTCTTGTGGCTTACGGGTGGTGACACTTAAAGCGCCGACAGAGGCCGCTGTGCCAAATAATGTTGCCTGAGGCCCTTTCACTACTTCAACACGCTCAATATCAAAGAGTTCAAAGTAAGAGCCGCGCGAGCGAGAAATGTCAGTGCCGTTGTAATACACAGAAACCCGCGGGGAGGATTGCGCTGAACCACTGTCAGAGGTGATACCGCGAATAACAAAACCCGGATTGTTTGGACTTTGTTCCTGGATCACTAAACCCGGGGTAATTTCGGACAATACATCCAAATCAGCAATACCCAGTTGCTCCAGCATTTCACCGGTAAAAGCCGTGACAGTCACTGGCACATCCTGGATAGCCTGCACCCGTTTTTGAGTGGTTACAGTGATACGTTCTATTGCAGCTTCATCGCCTTCTTCTGCCATGGCTGCGAAGGCGCCACTCGCAAAACTGGCCACGATCAGTGAGCTTAACATCTTCTTTTTAAATTGTTTTTTTGTGGAATACGTCATGACTAAAATCCATCTGGGTGAGTTTAACAGCGGATTAAAGTAATGGCTCTAAATGACACTGGAACTACTTTTTGCTTACAATTTAATGACGGTTCTGCTCTATCTGTTGCATAAAGTATAACTATCAGTAGCCGCCTGCCGGTTAAACTTTGCCAGACAGCGATAAGACTGGCTTAACCTTGCACTTTAATTTTGCTCTAAACAGAGTCACGGATCTAAAAACAGAGCTGACTTTTATTGACAGATACCCGCACGAAATGATTGATTTGGCTAGAAAGAGCCTGGATATCTGCAGGGAAAAAGAACGAAGCGAAGGCAAGACTGTAAAATTTCAGACGCCATTTTGAGTAGCTTAACCGCTCTGCTGAGAACAAAGCAGCGACCCCAACACACAAAAATCAGGCGGAGGCAACAGCAAGGGAATGATTTGAACGGCCTGGTGCAGCCTTGTCAATCTGAGTTCGAAGGTTAAAAAACAGCAAAACTAAACAGAGTCCCCGAACAAGCCGGGGATAATGAACAGAGATTGGCAGCCGACAAAGCTCAGGGCAACACCTTTTTGAACGGCTTCACTACAGAGTTGGCGTAAACACCTGCCGTTATGTAGGGATCAGCAGCAGCCCAGGCTTTGGCCTGCTCTAAAGATTCAAACTGTGCTACAACTAAAGAGCCGGTAAAACCTGCTTCTGCAGGATCTTCTAAATCCACTGCAGGCAGAGGGCCAGCCACCAATAAACGTTCCTGAGCTTTTAACTCCAGCAAACGGGCTAAATGCTGTTCACGCACTTGCTTGCGCAATGCCAGACTATTTGGCACATCTTCCGAACAAATCATGTAATACATCCGTCTCTCCACTTTATTCTGCCGGGCAGTGATTGAACACTACACCCGGTTGTCGTGTATTCAGACGCAGCACCATAGCAGAAGCCGCTACTCAAACCAAGCCGAATGCGGCAATGCGCAGAGACTAAAGCCTGTTATACAGCGTACTGAAATTGAGTTTTACGCTCGTTATAAAAATCAACCATTTGCTGCATCACAGTCTCTTCATAAGGCTGCAAGCTGCTTAAAATAATTCGTTTTTCACCACGGCCAATGACTTCGCCATTGTCGACCAACTCAAAACCTAAACGAGCCAAACCTCGTTTTCCCTCGACGGTCAGATCGTTGTGGGCTAAACGTAATCCAGGTGGTGCTTCTGAGAATCGATCGAATTCAAGTGTCATACTTTCGTAAATCACCAGCGGACGCTGGGCATTGATCATCACCTGGTGCTGCTGCATTAAAGGCTGCAAAATATGCGGGAAGTTTTGACCAGAAAAACGCACATAATCTTTCACTAAGGATTCTATGTAGCCCAGTTCATGATAAACATCGCCTTGCTGGCGCAAAATTAAATAATTTTTGTTTTGCTGATCACACAAGCGCCATTCATCACCCTGCTGCTCTGAATGCAGCAGTACGTCGGAGCTGACCATACCAGCGAAGCTGCAGTGCAACTTTTGCGCTAAGCCATGTTTACTGACCATATGGGCAAACAACAAGTCACCCGGCACACAGAATCTTTTGCTGTCGGCGTCGTGGATAGGATTAAAATCAGCAGCCACCTCTTTGGCAAAACGGCAGGCCTGCTGACGACTAAAACTAACTTCGTGATTATGCTCGGTAATAAACTGCTTTAAAAACATGGGTCCCCGTCCTGACGACTATCGAAGTGGTGCAGTGTACCTCAGCTATCAACCTGAATTGGTCTAGCCAGTCATTTCGTTGATAAACGTATTCTGGCCAGGCCCACGTCGGCGTGAGATAAACAAAAAATTCCCCTGCGGCTTTTTCGCCTGTGTTTTGGCATCACTCGCCAAAGCGGCTACATCATGATGACAAACACATAACCTGGGATCTGGTGACACTACTCCAACAGCCAGGCTGAGTAAAGGATAAAACACTTGCTCACCGCTACGATTCTGGCTGCTGATCCCCCCAGCCTGCAGATGGGATCTTTCGTAATAAAACAACACCCGCTCGGCAAATTCATTCAATACTTGCTGACATAAGGCCTGCCATTTGTCACTGGTGAAGATCACCACAAAATCATCGCCCCCGACATGACCAACAAAGTGTCCGTTCGCCCCGGCTATGCTGGTAAGCAGCTCAGCGACCAGTTGGATGACTAAATCACCTTTGCTATAACCGTATGTATCGTTATAAGGTTTAAAGTCATTTAAATCAAAATAAGCAATATGGAAACTTTTTCTTCGTTGTAGTAAACCGTCAATTTCCCGGTAAATAGGTACGTTTCCCGGTAATAAGGTCAGGGGATTAGCGTAGCGCGCATTCTGTAATTTACTTTCAGTAATTCGTTTTAATAAAGCCCTGACTGACCCCAATCCTAAATACTTCTGGTTGCGGGTAACAACAAAATACCAACTCCCCTCTTCATCCTGATCCGTCACTTGCTGACTAAGCTGATCCAGACTGCAATGCTCGTCCACTATTACCGCATCTTGATCCATCAAAGCTTTCACTGTTTTCTTTTCATACAAAGCGCGGCCATAAGGACTGGAGAACAACTCAAATAACACAGACTTTTGGATAATACCCACGGGTTGCTCTTTTTCAACCACGGCCAGGCTTGACCACTGCGGGTTTTTAACAAAAACATCAAAAAGTTGAGCTACTGTTGTCATACTTTCTACCGCTGGCACACTGAGGAGTAATGCACCAACCTGCTCAGTCGAATTCAGAAGAGCACTACCCTGATTAGGATTTAGTTGATAACAACCAGTAGCTACCGAATTCATCACCGCATGAGGGCGTCCCAATAAGTAACCTTGACCAAAGTCAGCACCCAACTCCTGACAGAGCAGTAACTCTTCACGGGTTTCTATGCCTTCGGCTACCACAGCCGACCCTGTACTTTTTGCTAAGGCGATAATACTGCGGACAAATTCTTTTTTGGTCGGGTCTGCATGGACCTGACTGATAAAATAGCGATCAATTTTAATTAAGTCAGGTTTCAATTCAGACCAAAGCTTTAAACCGGAAAAACCGCTGCCTAAGTCGTCAATTGCGATACGAAACCCCAGCTCCCGATAGTGATGCACTGCATTTACCAGCACTGAAGAGTCATCCACCTGATATTGCTCGGACAGTTCAATAACAACCCGACTTGGGTCTAATCGGTATTGCTTTAACAATGCCAAAGTTAACCCAGAAGGATGATCGTTTGACAGCAATAGCAGTGGGTTGACGTTTAAGTACAAGTCACCTTGCACTGCGGCCGCTGAAAATGCAGCAATACTCAATTCACGACACAACATTTCCAGCTCTGGCAATAACTGGCAGTGATGAGCCACTTTGAACAACACCAAAGGTGAATGCAGTGGACTATCGGATGGACCGCGGATCAGCGCTTCATAGCCCTGAATACGGCCAGTATTAAAATCCAGTACAGGCTGGAACAGCGGATGCAACTTGCGCTGTTGTAAAATACTAACCAATTCTTGCCTGTAACTTTCATCTGTCCACATCTGACTACGCTCACCCTGGATTTATAGGCGAAGTGTAAGAAGGCTGTGTGACAACCATATGACTATGCCCTATTTCTGCGACAAGGGACCAAGACCAGGTTTGGCTCAATTCTGGCATGCGATGCAACTGAGTAAATAGCGTCACCCTGTTTACTGTCAGAAATCCGACAGAAGACAGTACAGAGCGACTCAAAAACTTGACCCCACCAATTGCCTTGGGTCTAATAGCGCGCTTTTTCAGAATCGGACTTTGTATTTATGCCAACAGCACAGCTTGTACGACCGGAATTTACCGGTATTGATGATTTAACCCTGGCGGAAGTGGACGTCAGATTAAAAGAACATCAGCAATTACTGCAGGTATTGCTGCAATCACCAGGCAGTATGCTGTCATATTTACCGCAGAAGGATGCAGCTTCGGTTCAGCAGGTTGAAACAGATCCGCAGGACGCTGAGTTACTTTTTCAGCAGGCTGTCGCATTGGCGGCACAACAAGACCAGCACCAGGCTGCCAGCTTGTATTGTCGAGCAGCTTACAGCGGTCATCTGCAATCTCAGGTGCAACTAGGCCACTGTTACTTGAAAGGAGCTGGAGTACCCAAGTCAGCTGTCTTTGCTTATAGCTGGTTTATTCTGGCAGCACTGCAACAGGACAGTACAGCTGAACAAGCTTGTACCGTCCTGTGTAAACACTTAACAAAGCTGGACCAACAACAAGCTCAGCAATTAGCCGCAGAACGCTTTGAAAAAATTATATTGCAAAACAACAAGTAACATTTCTTCTTTATAAAACGAAGAGAAAACAGCCAAAAACATTGCAAAAAGAGCTTGCTTTTTAAACAGCAGAAAACTACTGTATATCCATACACTGTAAATACAAACAGTACTGGAGCATAGCGATGTTGAATATAAATAAAGCAGTTCAGACCTACTCTTCACTGAAGCCAAATCAGTCACAGCATCTAATAGGTCAAACAGCTTTCTATCAGAGGTTGCAGGTGACTGCAGGTCAATTGGCTCTGCCTGAGCTGCTGTTTATTATTCAGCAACATCAACAACAAAGCGGCTGGGTGCTGCTATTAGCACCTACGCAATTACCGGATAAATCAACTTTCAGTGGTTTTGATCTAGATATGTCCAAAGTACTGATGATCCAGCAAAAACAAATCAGCAATATTGATACCGTCTTGTGCGATGCGCTAAGCAGCAGTACTTGCAGCGCAGTTGTGGTATGGCAGGATCAGTTCAGCGAAAGCTCTTTGCAGCATTATCAACAGTTGGCTGAGCAATACCAAACCTGCTTTTATCAGATGAGCAGTAGCAAAAAAACAGAGTCTCAGAGCGCCAAACAAACACAGCCAGCTCATCACTAAATCAGCATTAAAGCTTGTGGCTAAGTCTGGCCTGCTTGGCTGCGGATACTATATTGCTTACACTAGGCTCTGATAAAAGTAATTACTCTATAGAGTTGAGCAAGGCTGCACTGAAATCTTTTGTTCAGGCTATAGAAATACAGTGAGAAAACTAAGTGTCAGCAGTATTACTATTTCCATGTTACTGCGGTTCAGGCCAGATTTTTTCCGCCTGTTGTGAGCCGCTGATCTCTGGTCAAGCCAAAGCACAAAGCCCAGAAGAATTAATGCGCTCACGATACAGTGCCTATTGTCATCATCATAAGAATCCGCAATGTTATCGTTATATCATGGAGACTTACCATTCCAGCGTCAGGGCTGCACATACTGAAACAGAGATTGCCGACTTTGCCAGAGCAGTGCATTTTGTTGGTTTAAAAATTCTTTCTGACTCCTCACAAAAAAAGCCACAGCCACAAAGCAACCAAGTTCATTTTGTTGCCTCTTATCTGGTGGGCGATAGATTAGAAAAGCTGGACGAAGTATCAGATTTTGAAATGGAGCAAGGCCACTGGATGTATCGCAGCGGTGTGCTCACTGAGCATCCAGCAGTGCGACTCTCCCGCAACGACATTTGCCCTTGTGGCAGCGGTATTAAATTTAAGAAATGCCAACATCAGGTGTAGAAGGCTGATGTTCAGACATGCAGTTGATTTAAAATCTCGTACAAAGCGGTAGGATCGGCCTGCACCATGTCTGGTTTTTGCTGCAGCACATGGCGTTTTGTATGAAGACTTAAAGCCGATTTCACCTCATCCTGCAGCTTATATTTATTGTCTTCCATAACCAAAGGTGCACCTTGCAAACAGTGCATTAATCGCAAGGAGGCAGCGCCTCCTTGCTGCAAGGCGATGGCCTGCTGTTTTAGATACAGCTCGTCCTCAGGCAGGAAATTAAAAGGCCTGGCCTGCTGTATACCCAACTGTTGGTACAAGTCTGGTTGAAATCTGGCACTTTGTGTATCTGGTGTGTAAAACTGAGCAAACTCATCTACCGCAGGCGATAAAAATGCCAGCCAAAGTGAAAAGTCACTTTGCCTGTGCTGCTGTATTGCTTCATTTAACCTTACACCGGTTTGCCACTCATTTATCAGCATATAATCTGCACAAAAACGCTCAATTGTTTGCTTTATCGGCAGTCAGACAAAAAAGTTAAGTAATTTCCTTTACATAAAAATGTTTTTTGATAAGATGCGCACCACACTTGTGGAGGGGTTCCCGAGTGGCCAAAGGGATCAGACTGTAAATCTGCCGGCACTGCCTTCGAAGGTTCGAATCCTTCCCCCTCCACCATTTCCTTCTCGCGTTTCAGCTCTGTTTAAGCTTCTAAATTTTTCTTGCTAAAATCAGACATATTATCAAGACTTGCGATAATTTAATCGATAGGTTTGCTGCATGTCGTACAAAACTCTCGAAAACCTTCGAGTTCTTATTGTTGATGACCAACGTCCCTTCCAGTTACTGCTCAAAGGCATACTGTACTCCATGGGTGCAACCAATATCGCCTTTGTTATGACAGGTGAGCAGGCCTTATGGAAATGCATGCATGGCTCTTACGATGTGTTATTTGTTGATTACAACCTGGGTTCAGGTAAAAATGGTCGTCAGTTGCTGGAAGATTTGCGCGAGAAGAAACTGTTACACCCATCGTCTGTTTATATGATAGTCACTGGGGAAAATCAGTTGCCCATGGTGGTCGGTGCTGTCGAAGCTGAACCAGACGATTACATCATTAAGCCTTTTTCACAAAGTGTACTACGTACCCGTTTGGTTAAAATTCAGAATAAGAAAAAACAACTTGCCCCTATCTACAAGGCTTTGTTTGATGAGCAGCCTGAGCTCGTGATCGAGGCCTGTAAACAAGAACGTGAACGGGCTAGTCGTTATCACTCCTTGTGTGGCCGTATTCAGGCAGAAACTCATTTAAAACTAAAACAATTTCAGCAAGCTGAAGCCTTGCTTTCGGAAACACTGTCTTTCAGCCGCACAAACTGGGCTTTATTGCTTCAGGCACGTCTGTGTTACGAGCAAGAACGTCTTGAAGAAAGCCTGGAGCTTTGTAATGAGGCTATTGATACCAATAGATATTTTGCAGAAGCTTATGATCAGAAAGCGCGCACTCTGGTGGCTCAGGGCTTAATGGAAGAGGCGATGGAGGTGGTCACTCAGGCCATTGTCATTTCACCTTTTTCTGTCAGCCGGCAAAACTTGCTGATGGACATTGCAAGAGCTATGGATGATTTAGCCAGTTTAGTTCAAGCCAGTAAGCAGATTTACGAGATCACCAGACGATCTGCACGTCAGGAAGTGGTGCATCTGTTGAACTACATAAGGACTGTGATAGATGCTGCTTCACGTTCTGAAGAGCTGAACCAGCGTAACAAGTACCAGCAAGAAGCATTGATGGCGATTCACAGAGCAAAACGTGAAGATACTGTGATCCGTGATTTTGACTTCGACTTGTTTGAAACCTTGTGTCAGGCCCGTTTAGAGTCCTTAAGCGGCCAGCAATATCTGGCAAAAAAAACCTTTGCTACTGTTTCTAGCCGCATTGACGCCCAACTTGAGACAGAGATCGATCCGGATAACCCGGATGAAATACCTGCTCTACCGCACTGTGCTGCTGATGCCGTTTTGTTGTTAAACCAAATTGGTGAATTCGAACAAGCATCCAGCCTGACGCAAAAGCTCCAAAGCCTGACAGGTGCCATCGACCCTATATTGGAAAAGCTTTTTAGTGAACAACAAAGCCGCTCATTGAGCCGCCAGGCTAGCTTTAATGAATTAAACAAACAAGGTATTCAGTTCTACAAAGAAAGCAATTATGAACAAGCTTTGATCCGTTTTGAGCAAGCCTTGGAAGTCGCTCCTATGAACACAGGCAGTGCCTTGAACTATATCCAAACCGCCATCCAAATGATGGCGGAACCTAAACGTAAAAAACCACTGGAGTTGGCGGAAAAGTGCCGCAAGACATTCAGAATTGTGGACAATATGCCATTGCCTGAACATCATCGCATTCGTCATCAAGAGTTGTTGCAGCAGTTTAATAAACTTAGAGAAGAAAAACGTTATAGCCGCTAACAGTGCTTTCAGCGGCTCGACACAAAAAGGCGTTAATAATCCAGCTGTTGGCTTAAATCATTTAATAAAGCACTGGCGCCTAAGCGCATAGCATCAGGTGTGGCCAGGTTACCTGTTAATTCCTCAAATAAGCCTACCAACCTGAGTGCAAACTCGACTGAACGCACCCCACCTGAGGCTTTAAAACCTACTGGGCGATCTGAAGCGGCGATCACCGCCAACATAATGCGTGCTGCTTCTTCAGTCACACCAACCTTGACCTTGCCAGTGGATGTCTTAACAAAATCGGCGCCCGACTCCACCACCAGCTCTGTCGCTTTACTGATTTGCTGACAGGTCACTAACTCACCCGACTCAATAATAACTTTCAAACTAAGCCCTGCAGAAGCTTGTCGAACTGCAGCTAAAAACTGCCGCACTTGCTCTGTCTGACCAGATAACAGGGCCTGATAGGGCAAAACACAGTCAATTTCATCAGCACCTGAAGCTCTGGCATGTTGGATTTGCTCCAACACCTCTGCCAGCGGCAGAGTGCCAGTGGGGAAATTCACTACTGTAGCCAGCTTTACGGCATATTGACCTTGCTGTAAAAAGCTTTTGACTTGCGCCAGATACGCCGGATACACACAGACAGCAGCGGGCAAAACTGCAGCTCCAGCTAAGTCCTTGTCCAGCCACAGCTGCATTGCATCAGCATCGTCCTGATCCGTTAAACGGGTTAAATCCACCAGCTTCATCAGCTGCTGTATACGCAGAGGGTTCGTCATATTGTAGTCCTGAGAAAGAGAATACCGGCTCTTGCGGCCAATTTGCTGTTGATTGATTTCACTGTGTAAGTGAGGTTGCCGCGAATTAAAACAGAAAACACTACCTGCTGAAAAGCTCCTGTTGCGCTTTAAATCCAACTAAGTACGAAGAAAAGTACGCAGATCAAAAAAATAAAAAGAAAAATGGAATCTTTTGCAACAGCCTGAGTCTGACTAAGTGAATCATCCTTACTATTCTCCCAAGATGTAAACTTTGCCGACCTTAGGTCGGCTTTCTTTTTATCTTTTCAGTCATGACAACCGCATCCAGTGTTGATTTTGTTTCAACCAGAGCCGTGCTTTGGCAGCGTCCTGATTAAACTGACTGACTAAAGCCCAAAAGCTTTTACTGTGATTCATATGAGCAAGATGAGCAAGCTCATGGACCACAACATACTGAGCGACCCAGGCTGGAGCCATTAGCAGGCGCCAATTAAAACTCAGCACACCAGATGAATCGCAGCTGCCCCACTTGGACTTGAAATTACAGACCCTCACTGCGCGGCTGGTAAGCAACATCCGCTGTTGCTGGTAGCGCACCTGCTGCTCAAACCATAGCTGCCCATGCTGCAGGTAAAAGTCGCTGACCAGCTTTTCTATCCATTTATCCTGACTTTGTTTTTTGTTTCGATTTGATAACTGCAACCATAAACAATCGCCGTCCAGACTAAACTGGTTGACTGTGTCCTGTACTATTTTCAGTTGCAATTTATCCTCGAATAAAGGAATTTGCCGCTGTGCTAACCAACCTGGAGTTGAGAGCTGTTGCTGTTGATTAAGGTGTTTGTCAATCCAATCTTGTTTTTGCTGGATCAATTGCTGGATCAATTGCACATCGCAACCTGCGGGCGCAGATACCCACAGCTGACCCGACTGAATTTTCAGCTGAATACTGCGTCTTCGATTGGAAAACTTTAAGTGGTAAACAGGTAATTCAGAACTCACAACATCAGACTCATCAAAGCAAAGCCATAGCTTAAAGTTTGTCAACAGACTGAGCAAGTCTGCGGTTCACCTCAGGGCAGACAAAATGCTAGTATAAGGGCCAAAGGCTATTACTCTTATCTGGATCAAAGCATAGTTATGAAAATTATTTCTTTTAATATAAATGGCTTACGTGCCAGACCTCATCAAATCGAAGCCTTACTGGCCAAACATTCTCCTGATTTTGTCGGCTTGCAGGAAATTAAAGTGCATGATGATGAATTTCCGCTCGAAGAAATGCAGAAATTTGGCTATCACTTGTATTATTTTGGCCAGAAAGGTCATTACGGCGTAGCTATTCTGAGTAAAAAACCTGCTTTGACAATGCTTTATGGTTTTCCAACAGATGCTGCCGATGCTCAGCGTCGAATGCTCATAGGCACCTTTTCGCTCGACAATGGTAAAACTCTGACCTTATTAAATGGCTATTTCCCGCAAGGTGAAAACCGCAGTCATGAAACTAAGTTCCCGGCTAAGCAAAAGTTTTATGCCGATTTACAGCACTATTTAGTCAGCCATCACAGTCCTGATGATTATGTTGCTGTCATTGGTGACATTAATATTTCTCCGGAAGACCTGGATATAGGTATTGGCGCTGCGAACGCCAAGCGTTGGTTAAAAGAAGGGAAATGTTCATTTTTACCGGAAGAACGTCAAATGTTAGCCACTTTAAAGGGCTGGGGATTAATTGATACTTTCCGTGCTTTGCATCCGGATGCAACCGAAAAATACAGTTGGTTTGATTACCGCTCTAAAGGTTTTGATGACAACAGAGGTCTGCGTATTGATGTGGTAATGGCAACTCCACCTCTAGCTGCCTTATGCACAGAAAGTGACATAGATTATGAAATTCGCGCTTCTGAGCGCCCCTCTGATCATGCGCCTGTCTGGTCTAGTTTCGATCTGAGTTAAATGCTACTGACTGCATTTTTTCTGCTGTTGTTGGCAGCTTTATTATTCAGCCGCGACTTCTGGCGCGAATTGCCTTACAAAGCTGTGCCCTGGCCTGTTGCCGGGGCCAGTGTCTGCGCTCTTGCTCTGTTATGGCAAACTGATGCCGCTGTGCTGGATGCGTTATCGATCCACTTTCTGGCACTGACTACTCTGGTGCTGTTGTTTGGCTTACGCTTAAGTTGCCTTTTTTTTGTGCTGGTCATCACCCTGCAATGGCTTATGAATACCCAAGACATTCAGACCTTGGTCTGGACTTTGGCCTGTGGTTGGTTGGTAATGGCGCTGAATTACGCTGTATACCTGCTGTGCTATCACTATTTGCCACGACACCTGTTTATCTATTTATTTGTAGGCGCCTTTTTAAACAGCGCTCTGGGCATGGTGGTCTTTATGATGCTGCAAGCCTGGTATCAAGCCGATCAATACAGCGCGCACCAGCTCTACGACAGTTACTTAATTTTCATTCCACTTGCAGCTCTGCCTGAGGCCTTGCTTAATGGCATGGCAATGACCCTACTGGTCATTTACAAACCAGAATGGGTCTATACTTTTTATCAGCGGATTTATTTAGCCGGAAAATAACAGCGCCGAGTCACGTCAAAATGCAGCGGAAACAGCAGTAGTCAGCAAGGTTGTTGCTGTGAAGGCCCATACTGGGCCCTGGTTGCTTGGTCATATTATACAACCGGGCTCAAGCGCGCAGACAATCAGGCAGAGGCTTCAGGTCCAGCTGATCTGTTATAGCCAATCGCGAAGAAAGGTTTTATCCAGTTGGCCAAAAGCCTGTTTGAGCAGCAACGCCAGATCCGAATAACGTAATTTGTGTTGAGGATTTTGAGTCTGTAGGCCTTGCGCCTGCATCTTTTGTTTAATTTCACCATACCAGCTATTCAAGCTCGGGGGCAATTCCGTCTGCGCTCTTTTTCCCAGCCAGTACCAGCCCTGCAACGGCAGAGATAGAATAAACAGCATCATCGTCAGGATTAACGGCAACTGATTTGTGCCAAGCTGATTGAACTGCACCAGGGCTCCAATCACAGCGATCACAGGCAGAGTTTTTTGTGCAAACACCGTCATCCGAATAATTTTGTTTTCCGGGAAAACAGCATTTAGTTGAGGAACTACAGGCCAGTCACGACTGTACTGCATCCCGGCTTTGAGTGTCGAAAACATAACTGACATCACAGGCACTCCTCTTGATGATGGCTGTATTGACAACAAGGGCATTAATCCGGAGTCTAACCCTAGTTTTTACTATGGTCCAGCCTTGGCGAAAACTAAAGCAGACATTTGCGTTAACTCTAAGTCACCTGTGAGCAGGGTAATGAGCCTCGGATACACTGCATGTAACTTTACAAACCATGTTTGTCAATCATCAACAGCAACTCATTGTTCTCAGCAGCTTGAGACTTGACTGCATTCACAGCATTTTGCAGAGCGTCAGTCGCTTTGTAGTAAAGCAGAGTGGACTCTGCCAAAGAGCTCAGGGCGAAAATGCACTAAGACTCCACCGTCAACGGCATGCCGTATGCTTCACATCAGTCTGACTACCGTTCATTTACGGGACAAGAGAGCGCAACGATCAACATTCTTAACACAAAAACAGCGCAAATGTTTTAGGGTGAAAGATTCAGATTGGAGATAAAAAACTATCGGTTTACTGCCTTTGCTCAGTTATTTACCAAGGACCTCACTAAACAAATTTTGTGCCATTAGTTTTTTTTCATTACATTCATACAGTTAACCTAGTTAAACATAACAACACACAAAGTTATCCACAGAATCTGTGGACAACCGTAACAAAGAATGCATAAGGCTTTCATGGTTTTGTCATTAAAAATAACTTTCACTTATTCGCTTTTCGTGACACTTTCATGTTCAAACAACAGAATTTCTATCTTTTATTAAGTGAAGCTGCTCTGCGTAAGTTCGTCAGCGCAAAGAACTGCAGAATCAGTACTAAGTCTTGCAGGAAGTCTTCGCCAAATTATGTTTTTTTCGTTACTATCAGCCTATCTTTTTTTTTATGTTTTAGCCCATGTTCAGCCCTTTTAGTTTGTTGCACTGGCATACGAGTCTTGACCCACAGTTAAAGTTAAGGATCAGAAGTCCGGTCGACGCCTTCAGTCACAACCGTATGGCAAGCCCTGAGCCTTTGATGGCATCTGGCTTGTCAGGTGATGGGCTATGGCTTGAATTAAGAGGTACTACCTTATACAGCCCCTTTACCGCCTTATTCAGCCGTAGCAATCATACAGGCCAACATCTGCAATTTATCCATTCCAGCGGACTGAAGTTAGTGTTAGATTTCCCACTTTATTGTCGGGATAAACATGGGGTTGGTTTTCATTGGTTGGTCAGCGAGCAAGCTCAGGTACAAGCAGGGCAAGCACTTTTGCATTACGACAAGGCACTGCTTAGCAAACCAGGCCTGAGCTTCGGATTATTTTTACGTATTGCTCCTCACTCCAAAATTCAAAGTATTCATTGCCGCGCAGGTTATCATCAGGCGCTACAAGATGACTTGCTGGCTATCCAATTGGTTAGCGCTTAGGAATTATGACTGTATGGCCCGCATTTATGGCATTAAAAATTGTGACACTATTAAAAAAGCCCGCAAATGGCTGGAACAGCAGCAGCTGCCACACCACTATATTGACTACCGTCAGGATGGAATTAGTGCGGCTCTTTTAGCAGAATTTATGCAGCAGTTGCAGTGGCAACAACTGCTGAACACCAAAGGCACCACCTACAGAGCTTTGCCAGATCAAGACAAACAAGACATGACGGCAGACAAAGCGGTAGCACTGATGCTGGCGCAACCTGCGCTGATTAAACGACCAGTGCTTGAACACAATGGCCAGTATCATCTTGGTTTTTCAGAACAAAATTATCAGACAATTTTTGGGATCTCCGCATGAGTACAGCAGTATTAGATCTGACCAAAGACTTAATCAGCCGCCAGTCGGTCACGCCGGAAGACGCCGGTTGCCAACAATTGATGGCAAAGCGTCTTGAAGCTTTAGGTTTCACTATCGAATCCATGTTCTTTGAAGACACCCTCAACTTATGGGCTCGCAGGGGTCAGGGCAAACCTTTGTTTTGTTTTGCCGGCCATACCGACGTAGTGCCAACAGGACCACTGGATCAGTGGACCAGCCCGCCATTTGCGCCTGAAATTCGGGATGGCATGCTGTACGGCCGTGGTGCTGCAGATATGAAAGGTAGTCTGGCTGCTATGGTGGTGGCAACAGAGCGTTTTTTAGCGAGCAATCCAGAGCTTACCGGTGATATCGCATTTTTAATTACCAGCGATGAAGAAGGCCCCTTTATCAATGGCACCAAAAGAGTCATTGAAGTACTGGAGAGCCGGCAGGAAAAAATAACATGGTGTTTAGTGGGTGAGCCATCCAGCAGCCAACAATTGGGTGATGTGATTAAAAATGGTCGTCGGGGCTCTTTAACTGGTTATCTGACCGTCAAAGGTATTCAGGGCCATGTGGCTTATCCACACCTGGTGGACAACCCTATTCATAAAGCGGCTCCTGCGCTGGCGGAATTGGCACAAACGGTCTGGGATCAAGGCAATGCTTATTTCCCTGCCACCAGTTTTCAGATCTCCAATATTCATGCAGGTACTGGTGCCACTAACGTAGTACCTGGCGATGTGCAACTGACCTTCAACTTCCGCTACAGCACTGAAGTGACAGCAGAACAGTTGCAACAGCGGGTTCTGGAGATTTTAGAAAAACATGGCCTGAACTATAGCATCGACTGGATCCTCAACGGCCTGCCCTTCCTGACTGATAGCGGTGAATTGGTGGCTGCTGCGGTACACGCAGTACAACAAGTTAAAGGCTTTGCGCCATCGCTGGAAACTACGGGCGGTACTTCAGATGGTCGTTTTATCGCGCCTACTGGTGCGCAGGTGCTGGAATTAGGGCCTTGCAACGCCACCATACATAAAATTAACGAATCTGTAGCAGTCGCTGATTTAGAGCCTTTAGCCGATATGTACCAGCATATATTGCAACAACTGGTCGCCAAATGAGTCTGGCCAGGCTTCTGACAGGTTTTGATGAAACTGCTCTGGTTGAACTGGAGCAGCGACATCGTTTATTGCCGGACGTCAAAGCCGCTTATCAGCAGATGCAGCAGGCTGCAGCTTTAGATGGCATCGAGTTGGCCCTCGTATCGTCTTATCGCTCTTTTGCTCAACAAGCGCGCATATGGACAGCTAAATATAGCGGTCAGCGCGCTGTTTATAACAAAGCCCAACAGCAAATCGATATCCATAACTTAACAGGCTTTGCCAAACTAGAAGCTATTTTGTTGTACTCAGCTTTGCCCGGCGCCAGTCGTCATCATTGGGGCACAGATTTTGACTTGTATGATAAAGCAGCGGTAGCTGCCGATTATCAGGTTCAGTTATTGGATGCAGAATACCAACCCGCTGGGCCTTTTTACGGTTTGGATCAATGGCTAAACCAGCATGCTGCACGCTTTGGTTTTTTCCGGCCTTATCAACGCGATCAAGGCGGCGTAGCCAAAGAAGCCTGGCATATTAGTTATCGCCCTTTGGCAGAGGACTATTTGAACCACTTTAACGAAACTATGCTGGCTGAGGTTATAGCACTGAGCGAACTGCCTGATACAGCCTTGTTGCTTGAGTATATACCCCTTATTTATCGACGTTATGTTTGTAACATTTGTAAGGAATGAAGAATGACCCTGACATTGTGGTGGACCCTTTTTATTATTATTGGCTTGGTCATTGCCAACTTATGGTTACTGCGCCGTAACAAAAAACTACAACAGCAAAAACCAAAAAGAGAAATACGCCCAAAAAATACTGCGCAGGGTGCTGTAACCGGAACTTTAGCCGCAGGCAGCGGCACAGATGGCAGCCGGATTAAACAAGTAGATACCGGCAACCACCACAGCTCATCAGAGGGTGGCTCTGATGGCGGTGGTGGCTCTGACTAGCATTTTTCGGCAGGCGTTTTAGCCTTTGTTGTCAAAGCTGGAAAAGCCTTTTAAAAAGCGTTGTAGCTGATCTTTTAAGTTCGGCGGCACGCCTTGAATAATCAGCAAATCTTTGTCCATATCGTAGCGGATACGTTCGCCTAAATGCTTTTGTTCAAAGCTGATACTGACGCCACCACCAGCGCCTGAAAACTTCACTAAGGTTTTTAACTCTTTGACATCGACTGGGAATTGGTCTGGCACTTCGATATTCTGCTCTGCGCAGTAATCGGCAAAAGCGCGGGCATCACTGCTGTCGATCGTGGCCGACAGCTCCTGTAAATGCACATCCAGGCCTTGTTTGGTTTGCTCTTCACAGTAGTCATAGACTTGTTTACGTACGGCCGACTTTTCGCTGGCATCGTAATCAGAAGCCGACAAATACTCTTCCACAGAAGCCAACACCACTTTACTTTGTTCTTTGGCGACCATGCCTTCGGCACAGCCTAAAAAGTCGAGGAAAAAATCTGCGACTTTACGCCCTGCTCTGCCACGAATAAAAGAGATGTATTTGTTTTGCTCTGGGCTGGTTTGGTATTCAGTTAAATCAATACGGGCTGCCAGCTGCATCCTGGCTATATCCAGATGCTGATCGGTCGAAAGTAATAACTCAGGCGTCACACTGAAGTGATCTTTGCTGCCTAATAAAGTCACCAGCACATACTCCGTAGCCAGATAACGATAATGGCATAACATAAAATAGCCGGTTTCCTGAATTTGGTGCTGTACCAGTTGCACTACCAATTGGCTGGTAGCTTGTTCTGCCAACTGCAAAAAGCTGCGCTCCTGCGCTTGCCACTGCGCTAAAGGCAGCGCCATTCTATCCTGTAAATCATCAGAAAAGGTCGCATACCCTTTGGCTGGTTTGCCGTTATAGGCTAAATGCAATTGTTCAATTAAATGCGCCACAGATTGCGATACAGGGACCAACTCCTGACGAAATTGTGCCTGCAACTGCTCACTTTCAGTACTTTCGATAAAATTTATTGCCAGATGCAACACATCAACGGACATATATTTTCCTGTTCTCAGCTAATTCTGCTAGTATTCCCCGCTGTTCCATTTTATTTCGAGCAGAGACCTTCATGCCTATTGTATCAAAGTATTCGACCGACCAAATTGAAAAGATCGTTAACACTCTGCTGGAGCAATTACGCTCAGAGGAAGCGACAACGGAATTAAGCCTGATGTGTTTAGGTAATACCATTAGTCATATTATCAATACCAGTGTTCCTGCAGCTCAGCGTATGGATGTGGTCACTCATTTTGGTCAGGCTTTGAAAGACGCCGTTAACAGCAAGAAACAATAACTCTATGGTGCTGGAACAAAACCTGTCATTGGTGAATAAAGTAAACCGCCTGCTGAACTGGGGTCATTGGTTTACTTTTTTTAATATCCTGCTGGCGCTGGTGATCACATCAGCCTACTGGTGGGCAGAACCTTTGCCACAAAGTATCACTGGCTGGTTGTATCTGGTGACCAACTGGCTGGGCCACACCGCCTTTTTGTGTTTTTTGTTTTTTATTCTGACGATATTCCCTGTTACTCTGATTTTTCCATACCAGCGCCATGTGCGCGGTATAGCGGCAACTTTAGCAACGCTCGGGCTGGTGGCGCTGATTTTTGATGCTTATGTGTATCAGGCGCTTGGCTACCATGTCGGCAGCGCATCCAGTGAACAAACCATAGATTTATTGCGCCAGCAAGTGGTTACTAATCTGCGTAATTTTATTCTGATCACCTCTGTAGTGGCTGCATTATTGCTGGCGATAGAGCTGGTACTGAGTAATTTATGCTGGAAAAAAGTGCCACGACTGCAAGCATCAGGTTTAGGTCAACCCGCGCTTTATCTGTTTTTAGGCTGTTTTGTCACCAGCCACAGCTTACATATATGGGCAGATGCCCAGTTGGATCTGGATGTGCTGAAACAGGACAATGTATTGCCTTTCACTTACCCGGCGACAGCTAATACGTTTTTAGCCAAATACAAAGTATTGGATTTATCACGCTTACAAGAAAATAAAGCAGAACAGTTGCAGCGCCCCACTAACTGGCGTGAACCTGAAGCTTTGCAGTGCACAAATCAATCAATGGACGCTGTCACTGTGCTAGTTGTGCCTGCTTTATCTGCTGCTGACATTGCACTTTTAGAGCAACGGAACTTTAAAGTACATCAACACCATTTTGCACCGGTCGAAGCACCCAGTGCATTGCTGAATTTACTGTATGGCAGTATGCAGCTGAATAAAGACATGACTAGCGTTTTACAACAAGCTCCTGTCTGGATGGCGCAAATGCCAGCAGGGCAACTGAGTATCAGTGCCAGTGATGCGCAATTCCAACAACTACTGCCTTGGTTAGCCTTGACCCCGGATGCACCTGCGTCAGTGCAGATAAAATTCAGCAGCGATTTAGCAACAGACTTAGTTCAGTCCGATCAAGGACAACATCTAGTGGTACTCACTCAACAGGCAGCGGATTCACAATTTGATTTAGCTCCCGCTCAGCTTTACAGCCGCTGGCCTGCTCTGCATCGGGCTACATCCGATACAGTGACCCAACATCTGGATCTGATCCCTACTTTGTTGGCTCAACTTGGTTGCCACACTAACTGGCCTGGTGATAATTGGTTCAAACCTTCAGCCTATCCAAAACTGAATTTATTACCTCACCAAATGGTTAGTTTTAAAAAAGACAAAATGATTTTAGTGCGGGATGATGGCAGTTACGGCGTTTGGTCTGCTGGTACTCTGGTACCGCTAAATGAAAAACTGGATATCCCTCAGTTGACCGACGCATTAAAACGTGTGCAACAGCAGTAGCTGCAAAACAAGGCAATAAAAAACCACCGGGCGGTGGTTTTTTATTGCCTGCACCTATTGAAGTGTTTTTGGCGCTTTAATCAATCGGTCACGTTTGCCCTGTAGCTCAAGCTCAGCCAGATGAAACAAATTAGTGAACACCAAAGCCGGAGCCTCACGCTGAAAGGTTTCTTTAAAAGCTATAGTAGCTTCTGCAATCAACTGGTTCACCTTTTGATCATATAAAGAATAACCGTCATAACTATAGGGTTCGCTCAATTCAGCCAATTGGTGCTGCTTTTGCTGACGCATAAACCAATTAATTAAAAACTCATACTCTTTGACATCCAAAAATTCACGGCAATCTAACCCCATCAGGGTTTCTCCTGTCTTTGCACCCAGCGCTGGAGGCGCGGCCTTAATTTCAAAAACAAGCTATACAGCCTATCAGCGCACCAGGTCACGGGCGGTACCTTGAGTAAGAGGCCAAGCATACGCCAATAAGCAAACTGCGACCAGAGCGTAGCAAAAGCAGCGGCCCCTTTGTAATAGATTTGACCGTTTACCCGCACATGCATTCGCGCAAGTGCGCTGCATCTGTCAAGCTCTGGTGGCAGCTGTGCATGTACATCGGTTAAATCCAGCCAGATAATAGGCACCCTACTTTTCAGTGCGCGAAAGTAACTAATCTCGCGCCGGCACAAGGGGCAACCGCCATCATAAAAAACTTCTAGTGAATTCATCCTATGCTCCTGTTAGTTCAGATAATACGTTCGAATATCACTTCAGGATCGGCTGAACATAAAAAACGATAGCGGCGATTGGATTAATTCGTTTTCGATGAATAGCACAGCAGGCTAAGCTCACTACATATTAAGGCATCTGGAGCCACATCATGTTAAAAACTATGACTTTTGCTGTACTACATTTTAGTGTTGCTTTTAGCGTCACCTATTTATTAACCGGAGATCTGTTGGTGGGTGGTTTAGTGGCAACCATAGAGCCAGCCATCAATACTGTCGCTTACTTTTTTCACGAGAAAGCCTGGAACCGTATTGCTCTGCGGCAAAAGCAGCATCATCAACTGCAAGCCTGAGCAGCTTAACCTCAGGCTATTACACAAGCTGCATTATTCCTACGAACAAGGTACACTAGCGCCCTTTTGATTTGTTCCGCGGATTTGTTATGGCCTTAAAGGCAACCATTTTTAAAGCAAGCCTTGCTGTGGCCGACATGTCGCGCCATCATTATCAGGACTATAACCTGACACTTGCCCAGCACCCTTCTGAAACCACAGAGCGTATGATGTTACGTCTGCTGGCCTTCGCTTTGTGTGCCCATGAAGATTTAACCTTTGGCAAAGGCATTTCCGATGACGATGAGGCAGCTGTTTATCGTCAAAACCTGACAGGTGATTATCAATTGTGGATTGAGCTGGGTTTGCCGGAAGAAAAGCGTCTACGTCGCGCCAGTCATAAAACAGAACAGTTGCTTTTAGTTGCTTACGGTGGCACAGCAGTGGATAAATGGTACAGCTCTGAGCAAAAAGCCCTGAGTCAGTTAAAAAACCTGACCATAGTAGCTGTCTCCCCGGCAGATACAGCAGAACTTGCCAAATTATGCGACCGTACTATGCAGTTACAATGCACTATCAACGAAGGTCAAATCTGGCTTGGTAATGCAGCCCACAGCGTACAAGTCCAACTACACTTTATTCAACAGTCAAATCCAGCTTTGCTGGCATCGGAGTAATTACATGACCCAACTCGCTTTAGGCAAACTGAATAAACTGGCGGTAAAAAAGCAGGTCGAATTTGGCGTGTACTTAGATGGCTTAAGCTGGGGTGATATTTTATTGCCTAAACGTTATGTACCTGTCGGCACAGAGATTGGTACAGTGCTTGAAGTGCTGCTGTATCTTGACTCTGAAGATCAGCTGATTGCCACTACAGAAAAACCTTATGTGATGGTCGGTCAGGTGGCACAGCTAAAAGCTGTGGCCATCACCAAAGTAGGTGCTTTTTTAAATTGGGGTCTGAAAAAAGACTTGCTGGTGCCTTTTAGCGAACAACAAATTCCAATGCAGCTGGATAAATATTATTTGGTGTACTGTTATGTTGATAAAAGTAACCGCATTGTCGCCTCAGCCAAACTGGACAGATATATAGGCAAAGAGACGCCGGATTACCAACCAGGTGATGAAGTGCAGTTTTATGTCGCGTCTCAGACTGATCTTGGCTACAAAGTAGTAGTAGATCATCAGCACTGGGGTTTATTGTATAAAAATCAGGTCTTTAAACCACTGCGCATCGGCTACAAAGGCACAGCTTATGTGCAGAAAATGCGTGACGACTTCCGTATTGATTTAATGCTGGATAAACCTGGGTATGAAAAAGCGCAGGCCTTTACTGATGTGATTTTAGAGCGCTTAAAGCACAAAGGCGGCAGCTTGCCGCTATCAGATAAAAGCACGCCGGAGCAAATATATGGTGAGTTTGGTGTCAGTAAAAAAATGTTCAAACAGGCCATAGGCGCTTTATACAAAGCAGGAAAAATCGTGATTGAAGCAGAGGCCATCCGCCTGGTTTAATGTGGCCCGCTTTAAATCGGATTTTAACCGGATACGGGCGGGTACAAGACCAATAAAGATTTGTTTGGAATTCGACACGGGCGGGGATAAACCCCGCCCCTACAGGTCCGCAGTATTTAACGCAGCCATTTGATGGCGTCTATTGCTGGCAAAGCCTTAGCAAACCAATAACCCTGCCCTGCATCGCAACCCAGCTCTTTTAATAATTGCCGTTGTAAACTGGTTTCTACCCCTTCAGCCACTACCTTTAAATTCAGAGTTTTAGCCAAAGCAATCACAGTATTCACCACCGGATTGTCCTGTATGCTGGGCTTCATATTGGCAATAAAAGAGCGGTCAATTTTCAGTACGTCCAGCTTAAACTCATTTAAATAACTTAAACTGGAATAGCCGGTACCAAAGTCATCCAACAGCACACGGACTCCATGCTGGCGCAGTTGCTTTAGACACAAACGTGCTTGTTCAATATTTTCAATCAGTGCCCGCTCGGTAATTTCGATCGCCAGATAACGGGCTGGTACATCCGCTTCGGCCAGTTTCTGGATCACAGCTGTGGCGAAATCAGGTTCAGAAAACGCCAGTCCTGACACATTCACACTGACATAAAAAGCTGCAGCGTAGTCCTGCATCCAGAGTCGGATCTGTTCGATGCCATGCCTCAATACATAATGGTCAATCAAACCTATCAAACCATTTTTTTCCGCAAAGGGAATAAATTGATCGGGCGCGATCACGCCCTGAGTCTGGTGAGTCCAGCGAATTAAGGCTTCAAAACCCAGAGTATCGTCGGTTTCAAGACTGACAATAGGCTGATAATGCAGTACAAAATGCTGCTGTGCCAAAGCTGCCTTAATTTCCAGCCCTAGCCTGAATTCCTGGCTCTCCTGTGCCTGCATATCCGCAGAATAAATACGATACACAGCACGACCATCCTGCTTGGCCTGATACATAGCGATATCAGCACGGCGGATCAGCTCGTCCGCCGATTGCAATTGGTCCTCAGAACTGGCCAGCGCTATACCAATACTGCAGGATGTAAGCAGCAGATGCCCACCCACCAGCAAAGGCTGCTGCAACGCCTGAATGATACGTTGAGCAACCTCTATAACATCGTTAAGCCCGGCTACATCCTCCAATACCACGGCAAACTCGTCTCCGCCCAGACGTGCCAGTGTATCGCTCTGACGCATACATGTCTTCAGAACTCGTCCGACCTGAATTAGGAAATCGTCGCCGACCTGGTGCCCCAGAGTATCATTGACTGTCTTAAAGCGATCTAAATCCAGATACATCACGGCCAGATGATTGGCTGGAAAACGTTGCATCCGCCGAAACGCCTGGGCAATTCTATCCATCAACAAACCGCGGTTCGGCAAAGAAGTTAACGCATCATGCAGAGCCTGATATTGTAATCGTTTTTCAGAAAAGACCCGCTCCAGCGCATTTGATATGTGCTGAGAGACAAAAATCATCAGCTCCAAATCCCGCTCAGTATACTGAATATTGGCGACATAACTTTGCACCACCACTACACCACGCACAGTTTCACTGGACTGAAAGGGCACACCTAACCAGGCCTGAGGCTTGGAACCATAGGAATTGACCTTATACTCCTGCTCAAAGCCTGCTAGTTGGTTACCTAAGATTAATAAAGGTTTATTCGTTCGAAATACATAGCCCGTCAGACTGCGTTCCAGCAGATCTTTGCCAAAAACCTGATCGGGATGTAAATCATCCTCGGTATCAGCAAAATAGGGAAACTGCAGTAACTCTGTTTCTTCATCGTACAAAGCAATAAAGAAATTCGGAGCATAAATCAACGAATTTACAATCTGATGCATTCTTTTGTAGAGATTAGAGAAGTCGTTAGCGAAACAAGAAAAGGAAGCAATCTCGTACAAAGCTTTCTGTAGTCGTTCTGCGTATTTAAGTTTACTAACTGAAGACTCTAGCCTGTCTACTATCTCAGACTTTCGCAGTTTACTAGCTAGAATTGAGGCGACTACTTCAAGAATTTGCTGATGTTCAAGCGTAAAATAATGGGTATGAGAGTGTTCACAGTCAATCACTCCCAGCAATTCATCCCCATCCAGAATAGGAACAACCAACTCAGACAAGCTTGGGACTAAATCAGCCAAATAATGGGGGTCGTTTCGGGTGTCAGACACTAACACAGAAGCTTTTACACTCGCAGCATATCCCACCAGTCCATCGCCTATTTTTAATTCAGCTATGCCTAAATGGGAAGGTAAATCACGGGTACCTGTTGCTGCTTTACGGATAAGACTTTGTTGATCATCAGCAAGAATAAAAATGGCACAATCGACAAAACCTAAACCTGCGACCACATGTTTCGCTGTGTATGTAAGAATTTGGTCCATACCTGTCAACTCATGCAGGTCAATGGCAAACTGATTAATTAAACGCAGTCTGGCATTATCCTGCTGTAACTGCTGGAGTTGAAAATGAAGACTACGGATATCAGATTGATGCTGCGAGGTGGTCAGGGTCGTCATACAGACTCTACTAGATTAATCCGTAGAAAGTTATAAACGACCCTAGTTTAATAATCAATCAAAAGTTAGATTTTGTTCCTATTCAAAGGCTTAGTGAACACTAAATGTACAGCGCTTGTGGCTCGCTCCAAAAAACCACCTTCGCAGTAACATAAGTAGAAATGCCACAACCGGATAAATTGGTCGTCGTACCCTAACTGGTGCAACTTATCGCGCGATGCCATAAAGTTATGACACCAGTCCTGCAGAGTTCGGGCATAATCCATGCCGATGTCCTGCACCTGGCGGAGCACTAAATCAGTGTAACCCGCTACAGCATTACTCATTCTCTGAATAGAAGGCAAACAACCACCCGGGAATATGTAACGCTTAATAAAGTCAACTTCTTTGACATAGTGGCTGTAGCGCTGGTCGGCTATGGTTATAGCCTGTAACACCATCAGTCCGTCAGACTTAAGCAAACTGGAGCATTTAGCAAAATACTGATCAAGAAAATCATCGCCCACAGCTTCAATCATTTCAATAGATACCAGTTTGTCGTAAGTACCGGTTAAATCGCGGTAATCCTGGAACAATAGTGTGATTTGGGATTCAAGACCAGCTTGACGGATTTTCTCCGCTGCATAATCGTGCTGTTCTTGCGAAATAGTAGTAGTCGTGACTTTACAGCCATAATTCCGAGCAGCGAAAATAGCCATGCTGCCCCAACCTGTACCAATTTCTATTAAGTGGTCACTGGGTTTTAATTGAAGCTTGTCACAAATAGATTTGAGCTTATTCATCTGGGCCTGCTCCAGAGTGCAAGTATCAGTTGCATAGACAGCACTGGAATACATCATGCTAGGATCTAAAAACAGTTGATACATCTCGTTACCTAAATCGTAATGAGCGGCGATATTTTTGCGAGACTGTTGTTTAGTGTTACGATTGCGCCAATCAAGTAACTTTAAGGCGGGCTTGCTCAATCGCGCCCAAGCTGATTCAAGTTTATCCAGCAGCGAAGAATTCCGCGCTAATAGTTGCACCAACACCGTTAAATTATCGCTGCGCCACTGGCCAAGAATATAAGACTCTCCAGCACCAACTGAACCTGCAAACATTAGCTTTTGATAGAAGTCAGGGTCTAGCACTGTGAGGGTACATTGCAGTTCCCCCTGAGCATCGCCGAGTAAAGTTTTTTCCTGGCCTTCAACCAGTAATATTGCACCATAGTGCAGCTGGCTTAAATGAGTAACGACCAGCTTCCTGCAGGTTTTGTCAAACCAACGCAAATTCTGAAAAGGACATTGTTCGGTGATCAAAACCGTCATCTTGGTGTTTCCTTTGACTTAGGGTGGCCGTAAACAGGTACTGCTTTGATAAACAGCTTTACTGCATGCCAATAAATTCGTGTCATAACTTGTACGTTTTGCCATGGACGGCGGATCAGTAGACCTTTAAGCGAGGCGAGACTGAATGGCTGCATCCGCAAATCAAACCAGGCACTAAATATTTTTTGCTCAGCTTTGAAATTAGTAATGCTTAACTCCAAACGATCAGGCTCTGCACAAACAGACCAATGATACTGCATATCCATAGGATTAAAAGGCGACACATGGAAGGCTTTATCATGCTGATAATAAGAACGTGCTGCGTCAGTCACAGGCACCAGATAATAATGCCGTTCATTCCAGGGCGTGTTGCTGACCTCAGCCAACAAAGCTACAAGTTGAGCACTCTGATCGAAGCAGTAATACAAGGTCAGTGGACTAAAGTAGTAGCCCCAGTTCGCCAAGGGGCTCATCATACAGACTTTAGCCACAGTGCCTGTAAAACCCAGCTCACACACTTTTTGCCGAACAGCAGCAGTTAAATCTGTAGCTCCAGCTAAATAATCGGCTCGCCTGTAACTGCAAGCGGCAAACCTGGCTTTTGACCACAACCAACCTTTGGCCGGAATACGCTCAAGCTCATCCAGATCAAGCCAGAAATAATGCACCTGGTAGTCAAACCCATGGACTTTAGGCAGATAGCGCTTATGCCCTACCTCCCCCATTAATAATGCATGCCCTGATGGGATCAAAACTCCACTCCCATGGCACGAGCTATATCTACAGCACTGCGAACCCCATCTTCGTGGAAGCCGTTGTACCAATAAGCACCGCAAAACCAGCTGTTGTTAACACCATTTACCTCAGCACGGCGTTGCTGTGCTGCAATAGTACAGTGATTAAATACCGGATGGTCGTAGTTGAAACGTCTCAAAATTTTGCTTTGGTCAATAGCATGACTGTGGTTCAGGGTAACAATAAAAGTAACAGGAGCCGTGATATTCTGCAAAATATTCATGTTGTAGCTTAAAGTAGCATGGCTGGATAAATCGTCAGTCAAATGATAATTCCAGGCCGCCCAGGCCGCTTTGCGTTTAGGCAAAATCCGCTGGTCTGTATGCAGTATTACCTCATTTTTTTGATACGCAATACCACCTAACACTTGTCTCTCAGCCTCGCTGGGGTCCTTTAACAGCGCCAACGCCTGATCACTGTGACAAGCAAAAACAACTTGATCAAAAGACTCTGTCCGACCGTCGGCAAATTCCAGAGTGACCCCCTTATTGTCTCGAGAGACTGCTTTGACCGGACTATTGAGTTTTACCTGCTCAGAATTAAGCGTATCTAATAAAGCGCGCACATACTGACGTGACCCGCCTTTAATGACCGACCACTGAGGCCGGTCTGCCACATTGAGCAAACCATGGTTTTTAAAGAACTGCAGGAAAAAGCGCAGTGGAAAAGATGGCATATCAGCCAAGCCAGATGACCAAATGGCGGCCCCCATAGGCAGTAAATAATCATTCCTTAGCGCTTTGCCTAAATTATGCTTCGCCAAAAATTCATCAATCAGCAAGTCCAGATCAGGATGATTTTGCTCCAGCAGCTGCTTGCCCAGACGGTTAAACTTCACTATGTCGGTCAGCATGCGCCAAAACGACGGGCGAAACAAATTACGGCGCTGAGCAAATAAAGTGCCTAAAGTATGACCATTATATTCAAGACCAGTATCGGCTTTTTTCACCGAAAAGCTCATTTGCGTATGCTGAGACTCTACTTTCAGCTCATTCAGGAACTTATTAAACAGTGGATAAGTCCAGTTATTGAAAACAATAAAGCCAGTATCTATCGCATACTCTTTACCCTGAACATTCACATCTACTGTTGCGGTATGGCCTCCCAGATAAGAACCAGCCTCGAACACAGTCACCTGATGCTGGCGCTGCAACAAATACCAGCTCATCATGCCGGAAATACCACCGCCTACGACCGCTATCCTCATTTATGTATCCTTTGCCATTTTTTGTTTAATTTTGTTAGTGACCCAGCCCAGTAACGGAATATGCCCCACTATCATTTCATTTAAGTCGTAGTAATCTCTGTGGTAGGCAATTTTACCTTCGCTGTTCCAGTGAACTATGGAGCAACCATGCACTGAAATGGCTTTGCCATTACCAATAGCTTCATGGGTAAAGGTCATGATCCAGCTCAGACAACCTTGATCCTGATCGGCAATTTTTGCTGTAGCCACAAAAGTACAACTGCTTAACCGCGCATACGCATGTGAAAAATACTGCAGCAACTGCTCCAGACCTATAATGTGATGCACAGGATCGACAAATTCTACATTGTCAGCATAAAGCTGCGATAGGGAGTTCAGGTTGTTTTGGCTTAAGCTATTGTAGAAATCTAAAAAAAGCTGCAGTCGTTCTGTCGCGTTATTTTTATTCATGATCCAATACATCCTGCGGTTTTTTTACGGTATGGAACAACTCTAAGGTTTTTAACCGCGCTTTGCCGTGGTCCACTATGGGTTTGACATAGTCGCTCCACAATGGCAAAGGATGGGGCCAGTGAATTTGCTTTTTAGCCACATCCGCCAGCTCAGGCAACATACGTTTTATAAATACCCCATCCGGGTCAAAACGTTCACTTTGTGTAACGGGGTTAAAAATACGGAAATAAGGTGCAGCGTCAGTGCCAGTTGAAGCTGCCCATTGCCAACCGCCGTTGTTGGCAGCAAAATCGCCGTCAATCAACTTCGACATAAAATACTGCTCCCCCCAGCGCCAGTCGATATGCAAGTCTTTGACTAAAAAACTGGCCACTATCATACGTAATCTATTATGCATCCAACCCGTTTGATTTAATTGGCGCATAGCTGCATCCACTATAGGATACCCCGTCTGACCATCACACCAGGCCTGAAACAACTTTGTATTATTCGGCCACACAATGCCATCTGTATCTTTTTGAAAAGCCTTATGTTTAATCAGTTGTGGAAAAGCCATCAAAATATGATGATAAAAATCCCGCCACACCAGTTCAGATAACCAGACAGCAGCACCGGATTTTTCTCTGTCCCAGTCATTGGCTGCTTCCAGTTGCAAACGACTGATGCACTGCTGGGCTGACACCACTCCAATAGCAAGATAAGCAGACAATGATGATGTACCTTGCAGAGCAGGAAAATCACGCTCAGCTTGATAATGAGCCACTTTATCCCTGCAGAATTGCCGCATCTGCTCCAACACAAGTAGCTCATCTACTGCATAAGCAAGCGAAGTGCCATCTCCTTTCTTCATCAAAGGCAATTCAGGCAGCTGAAGTTTTGTCTCAGCTAAAGCTTTGGGTTTAGGAAAACAACCTATACCAACCTCACGCAAACGCGCCAGCCAGGTTTTCTTAAAAGGGGTAAAAATCTGATAAATGCCTCCTGTTTTGCTGAGGATAGTCCCAGGCGGCATGACCGCTTTGCGATCAAACCAAAAACAGGCTTTGCCTGAACGAGCAAAAATATCGCTACTCTTGCGATCGCGCAGACGCTCGCGCAGTTCGTATTCATTATGGCCATACAAGGCCTCTGCACCAGCTTCTATCAACTGCTGCATTAGTTCTGGTACAGCAGCGTAATCACTACCTTCAATTGCCAGTAACGGAATATTCAGTGCCGCCAGCTCAAGGCCTAGTTGCTGAACACGACGACGAATAAAATCTTGCTTGATCGGAGCCATACTATGCGCTTGCCAGCTGTCCGGCGTGGCAATAAAAAGCGCCACCACAGGCAAACCAGACTGACAGGCTTCAAACAAGGCCTGATTGTCATAGACACGCAAATCATTACGCAGCCAGACTAAAGAAAATGCGGTGTGATTCATCAGGCGCGTAACCCCAATTCGTCCGGGAATGGCTGCAAGTATTGCTGCGCTGCCAGATATTGGTGTGGATGTTGAGCCAAATGATGACGTAACAGAGTTAATGGAGCTAACAAAGGCAAATGCCCCTGCCGATACTTATGGATCAGGGTCAAAAGCTCCTGTTTAGCACTGCCACTGAGCATTTTCTTGAAGAAGCCTTGCAAATGCATTAATACATTCGCTTGCTGTTTACGAGTGGCTTGTTGCTTTAAGGCCTGCATTAAATCCAGCAAATAACGCTGCGCCAATTCGTCAGGAGCAAACAGTTTCGCCTGAGCCACTAAGCGTCCTAATTCGCGGTACGCTGTAGGACTATGCGCCATGACTAAAAACTTGTAACGGCTGTGGAAAGCCACCAATTTACCGACACTAAAACCCGACTGCAACATCTGCTGGTAGTCATGACAGGCAAAGATCCGGGTCACAAAGTTCTCTCTCAGATTGCTGTCGAGTAAACGACCATCCTCTTCCACTGGCAACCAAGGATAACTATTCATCAGTTGCTGGGTAAAAATACCGACGCCAACTTTACCTAATTGATTGCCGTTTTGATCATTTAGCCGCACCCGCTCCATACCGCAGCTCGGGGACTTAGCGCAGACAATATAACCTGATAATTGCGTAAGTTGTGGCAACAGTTTTTGGGTAAACCGCAGCATAGTCTCAGTGTGGTCAATACTGCTGTCTTTGCTGTTGACCAATCGTACTTGCTGAGCGGAATTGAGCTGAAGCCGAATTGCTGGACGTGGTACACCCAGACCAATTGCTTGCTCAGGGCAGACAGGTACGTAGGATACAAAAGGCGCCAAAGTACTATTACAAAACTCTGACGCTTTATGTCCGGCATCAAAACGCACTTTTTGCCCAAGCACGCAAGCGCTGACGCCAATTTGGATACTCATAATAATTACTCGCAGAAAAAGCACGGAGATGAATAGTTTTGTTTACAGTTCCGCTGCTTCATTGGATCACCACAAGAGAAAATTTTGACAACCAAGGCTAACACATGGGCAGGCTAATCTGAGCTTATCTGCCAGCCAGGACTTTGGCACCGGCACTACAGATATGCAAAGCAACACAGCTGCTGTTTATGCACACAAAGCGCAGCGACTGTAACCGCTATGAGCAAAGCCGGTTTATCCCCGTCCTCCTTGAAGCTAGAGTGCTTTCGACTGCGCTGTTTCGTCCAATTCGTATAGATTAACTATGCTTCAGGGGGTTCATTGCCGCCCTGCATCCTGAGGTCATTTGGGTATATACGGCCCCCTAACGGAGCATAGTTAGAGCCAGTGGCAGAGCTACTAACCCTAGAGTTTTGTCGAGGTAAAATAAACAAGCTGCGCCTGAGAACGCAGCTTGTTTATTTTTTGTTTAACAGACCTCTTATTGATACGAATAACTGAAAGTTAGACCACTAAAAGTCGTATAGGCTCTGACGCCAATATGCCAGGTACCAGCCTGAGGGTTTGAGATAGTGCACTGCTCCATATTGCCATCCAGATAAGGACGACAATCGTATTGGCTGGTGGAAGGTTGGCTGTTGTATCTGACATACAAATCAGCGTCACCTGATCCACCTGCTATGTTGAAACTAAGACTATTGACTCCCGAAGGAATGCTATAAGAACCCCGCAACCAGTTACCTGAAGTCGCTGATAAGTTTTGGAAAGTTTCACCGCCTGTTGGAGCTGTATTACCTCCACCGCTACAGCCGTTGACCGCCAGATAATCTGCTGCTGCTTTGGCCTGAACTATGCCAAAACCAAAAGAGTTATCACGACCAGTACTACCTCTGTCCTGCGCTGTGACTTGCAAAGCAGCACGAATTTGTCCTGCCGTACACTGTGGATAGTTACTCCAGACTAAAGCCGCCACAGCTGCAATATGGGGAGACGCCATAGAGGTGCCGCTGATACTATTGTAACCGCCATTGTTCCAGGTTGAGTTTACAGCAACACCAGGGCCTGCTAACTCGACTTGTGCGTTACGCTGAGAGAAACTGGCAAGGTTGCGGCCTGAGTCAACGGCAGCCACAGACACCACTGCATCATAAGAAGCAGGATAAGATAAACTGGTATTGCCGGCGTTGCCTGCGGCAGCAATCAATAACATGCCACTATTGTAAAAGTTAGTCATGGCTGTTTGTTCGGTTTGACTTGAACTGCCACCACCTAAACTCATATTCACCACTTTAGCGCCTGCATCCTGACAAGACTGAATGCCATCAATCAAATCAGAGGCAAAAGTCCAGTTACCTGAGTCGTTAAAAATTTTAACAATGTGAACTCCAGCCTGGCCAGAGGGTAAAACCCCGACCACACCATCATTATTGTTCAGCGCTACCATAGTTCCGGCCACATGAGTACCATGACCACTGCCATCTGTTGACCAAGTGCCATGGCCTGAAAACGCAAAACCTGTCACTCCTGAACTCGGTAAATCAACATGATTTAAGCGATACCCCGTATCAATCACACAAACCGGGGTATTAGCAGCATTGTTGTCGCTGACCAAATTAGCCTGAACCATGGCAATCCCATAAGGCGTGCTTTGCGCCATTGGCGTGATCAGATCAAACAGATAACGTTTTTGATCCACTTCGATGAACTGTACTTCAGGGTCGGACACCATAGCTTTTAACTGGCTTGGATTTAATTCCAGCACGCTGGATTTGACTGAACTTAAGTGTCTGATCACCTTTCCTTTGTATTTACGTGCGAAAAGTTCAGCCTCTTGCTCAGAGAATACAGCTGTTTGAACACCATTTTGTACGGAAACTGTAGCACCATCTTTAAATCTGACTATGTATCTGCTGATGCTGTCATCAGTTGGATCAATAGTGGCAAGACTGGCTGCAGTAATAAACTCTGGCCCATCGACAGCTGCATTCACAGCCATTGAGATAAAGGATAAAGCAAAACAACCAGCAGTTCCCAATAACAGTACTTTGTTTGTATTTTTCATATCTGTACCTTGTAAGAGTATTGAAGTCCGTGATGTGAAATTGCGTCCTGCGGCTCCAAACTTAGCAAGGCATCCAAATTAGTCTTTACATATGTGTTATATATTTATTATATATTCTTTATAATTCATTGAATTTATTAAAATTTATGACTTGTTTTGCATAAGGTCTATGCTTTTAACACAACAGACTACTTGGGTGGCAGGGAGGCGCAAAAATCTGCGCATTCAGTCAGTAAAGAGATCAGTTTTTTAAAAAGATACTTTTACTTCTCTGATTTTATTAATTAAATCAACAATGGTCGACACTCATTATCCCGAGCTTAAGTTAAATAGTCCGTCACTCTAAACAACAGGATTTGATAAATGTAAAGACAGAGGCAATAAAAAAGGAGTGCCTTTAAGGTACACTCCTTTTTAATCACACAACAACAAGGTTACTTTTTGGCGGTGCCGACTTCGACTCTGCTTTTTAACTTTTGACCTGGTCTGAAGGTCACCACACAACGGGCTGAGATAGGAATATCTTCACCTGTCTTTGGGTTACGACCAGGTCGCTGGTTTTTCACACGCAGGTCGAAATTACCAAAACCCGAGAGTTTTACCTGGTCGCCTGCTTCCAAAGCAATGCGGATCTCTTCAAAAAAAGATTCGACTATTAATTTTGCATCGCGCTTGCTGATGCCAAACTTGGTAAATAAACGTTCTGCTAAATCGGCTTTGGTAAGCGCCATTCTTAATCCCTCAACGTTGCGTTGAACTCATTGCTCAGCACCTCGACCACAGAAGAGATAACCTGTTGGATATCTTTATCTTCAAGCGTTCGCGCCTTGTCCTGCAAGGTTAAAGCTATTGCCAATGACTTGTGGCCTTGTGCAACACCCTGCCCTGTGTAGACGTCAAACAATTTTAGGTCAACTAATTGATTTCCGCCAACTTTTCTAATAGTAGCAAGGATATCTGAAAAACGCACATCAGATTTCACAACAATAGCTAAATCGCGACGGTTTGCAGGGTATTTTGAAGTTTCCTGAGCTAAAACAATGTGCTTATCACCAAATGCTTCCAGCTCTATTTCAAATAAAAAGGCTTTGCCCTTAATACCCAGTTTGCGTTCCGCTTCAGGATGCAAGGCTCCAAGGAAACCTACAGTTTTACCATCTCGATTTAACACAGCCGTTTGACCAGGATGTAAAGCGCTGTGCTCTCCTGTGCTGAAAGTAAAACGCTCTGCAGCTGAAGTGCAGCTTAACAGCGCTTCCACATCACCTTTAACATCATAAAAATCAACGGCGCGCTCTGCGATAGTCCAGTGTTCGTTGCCATAACTGCCAACAATAACACCACCTAACACCGGCACCTGACGTACACCACCTTCTGCGCTGGCATCAGGGATAAACTTCAGGCCATATTCGAATAAACGAATACGGGTCTGCTGACGGTTTTGGTTGTATTGCACGGCTTGTAACAAACCTGGCCAGAGGTTTAAGCGCATCGCCGACATATCGACAGAAATTGGATTTGGTAGCACCAAAGCAGCCTGACCAGGGAATAAAGTTTCCTGCACTTTAGGGTCAACAAAGCTATAGGTAATAGCTTCCTGATAACCACGGGCAACCAGCACATCGCGTAAGCTGTGCACAGCAATACGGCTTTCCTGATGTTTGCTCATCGCAAGAGATGCTTGTGGCGCTACATTTGGAATATTGTTGTAGCCATAGACCCGGGCGACTTCTTCGATTAAATCTTCAGGGATTGAAATATCAAAGCGGTAGCTTGGTACTGTGACTTGCCACTCATCACCTGATACCTGAACCTGCATCCCTAAACGCTGGAAAATCTCAGTCACTGTCTCTGTTGCAATAGAAATGCCTAAAATACGGTCCAGCTTAGTGCGGGTTAATGCAATTTGGGCTGCTTTAGGTACATGAGTCTCTGACACTGCTTCAACCACAGGGCCAGCTTCGCCGCCAACAATAGCGAGCAGCAGGGCTGTTGCCCTTTCCATCGCAGTGCGTTGCAATTCAGGGTCGACACCACGCTCATAGCGGTGTGAAGCATCAGTATGTAAGCCGTACTGACGAGCTACACCTGCCATCTCAACAGGAGAGAAGAATGCGCTCTCAAGGAAAATGTCGCTGCTGTCTTTCGTCACACCACTGTGCAAACCACCAAAGATACCAGCCATGGCTAAGGCTTTTTGACTATCCGCAATCACCAGCGTATTGGCTTTTAACGTCACTTCGTTGCTGTCTAAAAGAGTTAGCTTTTCGCCTTCTTTGGCCATACGCACATCAATATCACCCTCGATTTTTGCTAAATCAAAAGCGTGCATCGGATGACCCAGTTCCAACAAGACGAAGTTGGTCACATCCACCACAGCATCGATAGACCTAATACCTGAACGGCGTAATTTTTCCACCATCCACAAAGGCGTTACAGCAGCTGTATTGATGTTGCGAATAATACGGCCTAAATAACGTGGACAAGCTTGAGGCGCTGATAACTGGATGGCTTTCACATCGCTGATTGTTGCTGCAACAGCAGCAATCTCAGGCTGGCACACATCCAGATTGTTCAGTACGCCTACTTCACGGGCTAAACCTTTTAAGCCTAAACAATCAGCACGGTTTGGCGTTAAATCCACTTCAATGGCGTTGTCGTCTAACGTCAGGTACTGACGAATATTCTGACCCAGCGGCGCATCAGCGGGCAATTCAATAATGCCTTCTGAGCTTTCAGCCATGCTAAGCTCAGACAAAGAACACAACATGCCATTGGAAGGCTGACCACGTAACTTAGCGGCTTTAATTTTAAAATCGCCCGGCAATACAGCACCTACTGTCGCAACCACAACTTTTAAGCCCTGACGGCAGTTGGCTGCACCACAAACGATATCTAGTAATTCACCAGTGCCAATGTCCACTTTGGTGACTTGTAATTTGTCGGCTTCAGGATGACGACCACATTCAACCACATGGCCTACCACTACACCGCTAAATTCACCGGCAACAGGTTCAACACCGTCTACTTCCAGACCGGCCATCGAAATTTGTTCTGCTAACTCATTGGTCGATAACTGCGGGTTGACCCACTCACGTAACCAGGATTCACTGAATTTCATTATCTGCTCCCGCTTATCTGAATTGCTTTAGAAAACGCAGATCGTTTTCGAAGAATGAACGAAGGTCTGTTACGCCATAACGCAACATGGTCAGACGCTCAACGCCCATACCAAAAGCAAAACCGCTATACACCTCTGGGTCTATGCCAACAGAACGTAGTACATTTGGATGCACCATACCGCAGCCTAATACTTCCAGCCATTTGCCGTTTTTACCCATCACGTCCACTTCAGCGGATGGTTCAGTAAAAGGGAAAAAGGACGGACGGAAACGGATTTGCAAGTCTTCTTCAAAGTAGTTATTCAGGAAGTCGTGCAAAATGCCTTTAAGTTCAGTAAAGCTGACGTTTTTGTCGACCATCAAACCTTCCACCTGATGGAACATCGGGGTGTGGGTTTGATCGTAGTCATTACGGTACACACGGCCTGGGGAGATGATCCGCAGTGGTGGCTGTTCTGTTTCCATAGTACGGATTTGCACACCAGAGGTCTGAGTACGCAACATCTGCTTAGGATTAAAATAAAAGGTATCGTGATCAGCACGGGCCGGGTGATGAGCCGGAATATTCAGCGCATCAAAGTTATGGAAATCATCTTCGATTTCCGGGCCATGCTTCACTTCAAAACCCAATTCACCAAAAAAGCTTTCAATTCGGCGAATGGTGCGGGTCACAGGATGCAAGCCACCTGCTTCTAAAGCACGGCCTGGTAGAGTCACATCAATCTGCTCTTTTGACAGTTTTTGTGCCAACTCAGCCTGTTGCATCTGATCACGTTTAGTGTTTAACGCGTCCTGCACTTGCTGTTTTAAGTCATTGATCTGCTGACCTGCAATTTTGCGGGTTTCCGGATCCATGGCACCTAAAGATTTCAGCAACTCAGTGATGCTGCCTTTTTTGCCCATAAAGGCCACTCGCACATCGTCCAGTGCGTTGATATCGTTCGCTACAGCGACTGCCTGTAAGGCTTCTTCTAAAATGGCGGTTAAGTTCATCGCTATCCTCAGACCAGCGTTAATTCCCTGCATACATAAAGCTGTAGCGTTATGTGCTACAGCTTCAATCTGTTTGGGCAAAGATGTCGTATAAAAAGGTGGCAATAATACACCAGATTTTCGCTCAGAGCTTGCGTAAAATAAGGCTTTTTTTGTATTTGCGCGCTTATTTGAACAAGAAAGAACAACCAAAAATCAGTGAGATAAGCTCAGCATATCTTTAACAAAAGGAATGGTCAGCTTACGCTGATGCACTATAGAGGCTTTATCCAGTAAATCGAGAATTTGCACCAGTTCACGAATATCACGTTGCTGACGGTTCAGTAAAAACCGCGCTACTTCGTCCGGCAGCTCCATGCCACGTAAACGGGCTTTTTGTTGCAGCAGTTTTTGTTTATCTTCATCGCCTAACAAGCGCAGCTGGAAACTGGTACAGGCCTGCAAGCGCGATACTAAATCCGGCAAGGTAATACCCAGCTCGGTCGGCGCTTGATCGGCGACAATAATCAGAGCTTTACCCTGCTCTGTCATGCGGTTGTATAAATCAAACACCGCCACTTGCCAGCTAATATCCCCTGCTATGGCCTGAATGTTATCCAGACAAACCAGATCCAGCTCTTCAAGCTGATCCAATATCCGTGGACTCCAGGCTTTAAAATCCTCCAGACTTAACAGCTGACTGGTTAAACCCAGCTCCTGTGCCTGCACACAAGCGGCGTACAATAAGTGCGATTTGCCGCTGCCACTGGCGCCGAATAAATACACAGGCAGGCGATGTTCAAAAGGCCTTGTTAAAAAATGTTTGATATAACCCACTACAGGGCTGGTGTCAGCCCCATAAAAGGTGTCAAGAGTTTCATCTTCCGGGAGTGTTACTGCCAGAGTATATTGCACTGGAGTCATTAGTTCGGAACATACCTGTAACGTAACGAGGCAGGCACAGCATCTGACAGCAAATCCGTAGGAACAGTTGTCGTCTGATCTATCATCTCTGCAGCCATTTCATAAAACAATTGATCAGCGGCATCAGTTGACTGTACAGCTTCTGGTGGCAAAGCAGGTTCGAGTTGCGCTTGTAGCGATTGTAACCGGCGCTCTAATGACAGAGAGTTAATAAAAGCGCTACGATCTGCCGCCAGCTTCACTTTAAACTTGAGTAAATCTGCCTGACGCTCTACCACTGTCACTTGTCTCACCGTCAACATAGCGCCAAGTAACTGCTGCACTTTGACCTGATCAACAAAATTAGTTAAACCTTCAATATCAAGCTCTAACTCGCTTTCGCCTTGCTGACTGCCAAGCTGAACTGCAAATTTGCCGGCAAGCTGGGCCGTCAGACTGGTTAAAAACTGTTTTGCCAATTCTTGTTGTGAATCTGCCAGCAACTCATTACTGACGAACTGGTCGGCTTCATAACCTTGCCAGGTCAGTCTGTATTGCCCTGCTGAAGGCTGATCAAACAACAAAATTAGTGTTTGATCTGCATTAAACGGCAAGCTGGCCTGTTCAATCAGCAACCAATTCGCAGCCCAGACTTCGTCTTGAGATAAAGGAGCTGTATAGGTGTCACTTGCCGTAGGTATATCCAACGGCAAGCCTATAGCTGAGGCCAACTGTTGTATCTGACTGAGCACTGGATGATTAGCACCTTGCATAAATAGACGACTGTCCGCAGTTTGCTCCACAGCCCAAAGAACCAAAGTAGGTCTTCTGCTGCCCCAAATCGCAATCTGATTGACGCTTAACAAGTACTGTATTTTCTGTTCATCCAGCCCAACTTTTAACGCAGGTCCCTGCTCTGAACTCACCGCAGCAAATGTTTTGATATAATTGCCCGCATTTTTTAACTCAGCTTTGATCTCTGGATGCTCTACTACATCAGGATTGACTGCCACTTTAATCAGCACCTGAGCCAAAGCCTGTTGTTGCCAGACACTTTGGCTTTGACCTGCAGGTACAACAGCCTGATACAGGTCGTTCAACGTTTTTGCATCTGCATTGCTGATGCCGAACACAAAACATAGTGTCGCAATTAGTAATCGCATCTTTTATCCTCAACCCGCTAACACAGGGAAAATGCCCTTTAAGCCAAGACTAATAAATTCTATAGAAATAGCAGCCAGAATAAGCCCCATCACCCTGGTGATAATATTCATGCCAGTTTGCCCTAGTCTATTGGCTATTTTACCTGATAAGCGCATCAGGGTCGCCAGAAGAATGCCAACAACAATGATTTCTGTAGAAATAATTAAGTAATGCTGCCAACCGTCGGCCCTGTTTGCATACAAAATAACAGAACTGATAGCTCCAGGTCCGGCAAGCATCGGCATTGCCAGTGGCACCACCGCAATAGAAGACTTTTGAGTGGCTTCCTGACGTTCAGCTTCGGTACTTTTGGCCCCACTGGTTTGAGCGTTCAACATTGAGATAGCCATCAGTAAGATCAAAATACCGCCGCCTACCCGGAACGAGTTCACGGAAATGCCAAAAAAACTAAGGATAAATTCGCCAAAGAACAGTGTGACTAATAAAATAACAGTGGCTGCTTTCGCTGCTGTCATCGCCACATGCTTTTTATCTTGCGCACTATGATCCGCAGTTAAAGACAAATACATAGGCAAAGCGCCTAAAGGATTTAAGATAGCAATAATGCCGATAAAAATTTTCAGGTAATCCTGTATATCAAGCATTTACTGTCCCTTATTAATGTCTTGGCCTGATTTAATTGAGCCTAATCATAGCGTTATTTTTTTCATCCTGCATCGTTTGACCTGATACAAGAGTATTTTAACCGCTGTTGCGACGCTTATACCTGGTAAAACCTAATAAAAAAACCACCCGCAGGTGGTTTTTAACTGGTGATGACTGGATCAGAGCACCATATTACACAGCTATGACTTTTTGACTATGTCGCACGAAATACGAAACTACAGTCCAAACCAGAGTCTTTGACTCAGTTAAAGCCTCGAGTCCATGGTCTAAAGCCTAAAGTTCGATATTGTCTTTTCTAATAATCTGCACCAAAGCTTGATGCAAAGCGGTAATTTGCTCGGCCGTCAGTACTTTGCCAGAACTATCGCGCCAGCTAAGGCGGGTTCCAACCTCAGCCTTTGATAAAACCAACTGATAATCACCTGCTGCCAGTGGCACCACAACCGAATTCTCAGTACCCCATAAGGAATCCCAGAATCCACTGTCTGGCTGTTGATAAGACAGGAAAAAGATATATTTGGTTCTATCCAGATCGTTGACTAAAAACCCGTTCTGTTCAAACATCAATTCTAACTGTGACCAGGCTAAATCAATAGGCTGACCAGTCAGCATCGCTGCATTGCCCTCTGCATCAAAGCCAGTAGTCAGAGTGATCTGACGAGATTGAGCTTTCTTCAGCTTAATTTGTGCCAACTCGACCGTAGCCACTTTGTCTACCAGACGATTGAGGAAGTACACTTCTTCTCGTTTTTGCGCTATGGCTGACAACTTAGCGTTATTGTCAATGAAACGATGCTCCAGTAACTGTACCCGAACTCCTACAGAACGACCGTGAGTTTTTGGTTCAAGAACCACCAGGAAACGGCTTTGTTCTTTTTCAACCATATCTTTCCACAGCCAAAAACCTTCCTCTTCAAAACGGCTGACCCAGCCTGTTTCAAAAACTAAAGCATCCTGATCTTTCTGTGTGATTTCGATTTGTTTCTCTGCACCAAAATCCTGCACATTCTTTCTCAGATAAGGTAATAACTCGCCGGTAAACTCCGAACGTTCAAACCAAATGCGGGCTTCTTTTTCTTCTTCCTCCACCCTGCTATTGGTTGCAAGCGCCAGTACCTGCATGGGTGATTTCAGTTCCACTTCCGTCACGGGGGCGTTTGGAGCTGCAGGAATATCGAACTGTGCAGGTCTTTTCGCTGCCACCAATCCGGCTGGTACTTTTAACTCAGCCACTGGTTTTGCCTCTGCCGGAGCTTGCTCAACCACGTCGTCAGGGAACAAAGAACAACCAGAAATAAATAAAGAGGCAACTAAGCTTGCCGGTATCCAATACTGCACTATAAAACTCCTACACATTAATCTGGGCTTGTCTCAGCGCTTGTTCGATTACGCTTTGGTGAATTGGTTCCAACCGGGTCAAAGGTAATCTCGCCATATCATCAGCGATTAACCCCATTTTCAGCAGTGCCCACTTACTCGGGATAGGATTGGCTTCGATAAACAACTGATGATGCAAGCCTTGCAGCTTGTGATCGAGTTGCGTTGCCAATTCAGTATTTTTTTCAAGGGCTGCTTTTGACATCTGAGCCATCAAAGCAGGCGCGATATTAGTGGTTACAGAAATAACACCATGACCACCTTTTAACATAAATTCGCAGCAACTGGCATCGTCACCACTGAATAATAAAAAATCTGCCGGACACAAAGCCTGTAATTGAGCCAGACGTTGCATAGAGCCAGTCGCTTCTTTAATACCGACAATGTTCGGGGTTTTCGCAAGTTCAGCCACAGTTTCCGGTAATAAATCAACCCCAGTGCGGCCTGGCACGTTGTATAAAATAACAGGCTTGTCTGTAGAAGCAGCAACAGCCTGATAATGCGCCAACATGCCTTTTTGCATAGGTTTGTTGTAGTAAGGCGTCACTGTTAAAAAGCCAGCTACTGGCAATGCGGATAAAATTTTTGTTTTCTCCACCGCATCAGCAGTCGAATTCGAGCCATTGCCCGCTATCACAGGAATGCGACCATCGACCTGGGCCAAAACCGCCTTGAGTACTTCTAACTGTTCGGAAAAACTTAAAGTAACGGATTCGCCTGTGGTGCCCATAATCACCAAAGCATCGGTCTGATTGTTCAGATGGAAATCGACCAGCCGCTTCAGGCTGCCATAGTCCACAGCACCATCAGTATCCATCGGGGTGATCAAAGCAACAATACTTCCGCTAAACATGCTAAAGGCTCCATAATTTTCAGGCTGCCTATGGTAATGACGAGCGGCAACAAACACAAGCAAGTGACTGTCACAGAGGTGAAATTTACGCTAAATATGCTAAACTTCGCAGCCGTTTTTCATTCAGAGACATCAACTTAGCATGCCACAACAATTGGTCGTCACTGCGATAGGCGCAGACAGAACAGGGCTGGTCAGTCGTCTCGCACGTCTGGTTACGGATTGTAATTGCAATATAGTAGATAGCCGTATGGCAATTTTTGGTAGTGAATTCACTTTTATTATGCTGCTATCGGGCGATGCAGTGGCGATCAGCCGAATTGAATATTTATTACCAGGTTTAGGCTATGAACTTGATCTGCTGACCATGACCAAACGTACTACAGCACGGCCTACAACAGCCATCAGCGCACATTATGTGCTGGAATACACAGGAAAAGACGAAGTAGGTACTTTAGGCGCTATCACAACTTTGCTGGCTAATCACCAGATCCATATTGGGGCGCTGCGTACTGAAACATTAACTGCCCCAGAAACTGGACAGCTGTTAAATCATTGCACCATGACGGTTCAGCTGCCACAAGGCGCGGTGGTTGAAGCCATTAGGCACGAACTCTTTGTGTTACTTCAAGAGTTACAGCTGACAGGACGCTTTGAAGCACAGCTATAGAACTCATTTAGCAGGGATAAGGAACCACAATGAACAGATTAACTACAGGACAAACAGCTCCGGATTTTAGTTTGCCAGACCAATCAGGCCAGTTGGTGCAACTCAGCACTTTACTGCAAAAAAGCCGCGTCTTAGTGTATTTTTACCCTAAAGCAATGACTCCAGGCTGCACAGTACAAGCCTGTGGCTTGCGTGACAGCAAACAACAACTGGCAGATTTTAATGTACAAGTAGTTGGCATCAGTATTGATGCACCTGCTCGTTTAGCCAAGTTTGTACAAAAAGAGCAATTAAACTTTAAGCTGCTTGGTGATGAAGACCACAAAATAGCGGAAGCTTTTGGTGTCTGGGGTGAAAAAAAGTTTATGGGGAAAATCTATGACGGCATTCACCGCATCAGTTTCCTTATCGAGCAAGATGGTAAAGTCAGTCAGGTCTTTGATGACTTTAAAACCAGCAATCATCATGACGTCGTTTTGGCATATCTAAAAAGTACGGTGTAGGTCGGTTAATCTCATTCATTTGGACGTCAGCCGCATTTTCGCTCTTTTTTCAGGCTATCCATTATGCTGAGTTTTTTAATCTTTTTGTAAAGCTTTGTAAAAGGATCTTTAGTATGCACAAATCCGCCTTGCTAGGCCTTGTTATGAGTCTGGCTGCACTGCCACTGCAGGCAGAATCCCTGAAAACTGAGAAAGTTACCTTGGATATGCAAACTCTGGCTTCGGGATTAAATCATCCCTGGGCTATGCAGTTTTTGCCTGATGGCTCTTTATTAGTTACTGAGCGCGCAGGATCCATGCGCTATATCAGCAAAACTGGTGTAAAAAGTGACGTCATTCAGGGCTTACCTGCTGTGCATGCTCAAGGCCAGGGTGGCTTGCTGGGTTTGGTGTTGGATCCTGACTTTGCAAAAAATCAAACCATTTACTTTAGTTTCAGTGAACCACGTGATGGTGGCGTCAATGCAACAGCTGTCGCCAGTGCCATTCTGGATGGCCAGACTCTGAAACAAGTGAAGGTTATTTTCCGTCAGGCTGAAGCCATTGACAGCAACTACCACTACGGTGGTCGTCTGGTATTTAGCCCTTCAGGTGAGCTATTTATTACCTTAGGCGATCGGGGCTCACGTCGTGATGGGGCACAAGAGTTGTCAGGTCACTTTGGTAAAGTCGTCAAAGTCAATAAAGATGGTACCCCTGCTGCGGGTAACCCTTTTGCTGACAGAGCCGATGCGAAACCAGACGTCTGGTCTTATGGGCATCGAAATATCCAGGGGGCTGCAGTTCACCCACAAACCGGCGTGCTATGGACACATGAACATGGTCCTCAAGGCGGTGATGAAATCAATATTCCAGCTGCAGGAAAAAACTATGGCTGGCCGGTAATTACCTACGGTGAAGAATACGGTGGCGGTGTGATAGGTCAAAAGACCAAAGCAGGCCTGGAGCAGCCACTGCATTTATGGGTACCTTCTATCGCCCCTAGCGGTATGAGCTTTTACACTGGAAGCCAAATTAATGGCTGGCAAAATAACCTTTTAATCGGTTCACTAAAATTTGGCCAACTGGTCAGGTTAGAACTGACAGGTGATAAAGTCAGTCATGAAGAACGTATACGGATAGGCGCACGTATTCGTGACGTGCAGGCAGGTCCAGACGGCTCTGTCTATCTGCTGACTGACGAAGATGACGGTAAGTTATTACGTTTATCACCACAATAAAGAGCAACTTCTCTGCATGAACACATTACCTTTTAAACTGAGCGCTTTAGCGCTCAGTTTTTTTTCTGTCGCAGCCAGCGCAGAAGAAACCAAAGTACCCGATGAAATTATAGTAGTCACAGCTCAGGGTCAGCAATCGCCATGGCTGGGTAGTGCTGCCAGCAGTTTTCGCAGAGACCTTGCCAACGCGTCGCTGCAAATTGATGCGGCTGCTCTGTTTCAGCATATTCCAGGCATTCAGGCAGACAGCAGGGCAAACTATGCACAAGACAGCAGATTAAGCGCCAGAGGTTTTGGTAGTCGCAGCAGTTTTGGTATTCGCGGCATTCGCTTGTTGCAAGACGGTATTCCGCTATCCAGCCCGGATGGGCAAGGCCAGCTGAGTTCTGTATTGTTGGATCAACTGGAATCCGTTGAAGTATTGACAGGTCCTCTCGCTGTTTTGTACGGCAATGCAGCTGGCGGAGTGGTCGCGTTGCAAAGCCGCTGGCCCACAGAAAACCTTGCATCAGTGCAGCTCAGTCATAGTCAGTTTGCCCGCCAACAGCTACTATCAGGCGCTTTAGTACAAGGTAAGCATGCGTTATCCATTAGTCTGAAGAATGCTGAGTTACAAAGCCCACGCCAACACAGCAATGCAAAAAAGCAACAAGCGCAGTGGTTATGGCAAAGTGCTTTTGATAACGAGCTAAAACTACAACTGCGCTACGATTGGTCTTACGATCCTTTGTTGCAGGATCCACTGGGGTTGACCTTACAAGAATGGCAAAACGACCCTCGTCAGACTGCCGCCAATGCACTGAGATTTAACACCCGAAAATTTAGCAAACAACAACAATGGAGCCTGAACCTGTCGCAACAACTGGAGCAGCAAAGCTGGCGTCTGGCCGCATGGGCAGGCCAACGTGATGTGGGCCAATATCTGGGCTTTGATGGCGTTGCCCCGACTTCAGCGGGTGGTGTGGTTGATTTAAGCCGGCCTTATCAGGGCTTGGATGCATCCTACAGCTGGCAACTTGGGCAATTGCGTTTAACTGCAGGGGCAAGCCTGGAACAAAGCACGGACAAACGTCGCGGTTATGTGAATAATCAGGGCGTACAAGGTGATCTGCGCCGGAACGAGGAAGGCGAAGTACAGTCAGTCGACTTATACAGCCGTTTTGTCTGGGATTTAACCCCAGATTGGCAGCTTAGTGGAGGGGTAAGACACTCTGAGCTGGATTTTGATGTGACTGACTTCTATATCACAGCACAAAATCCGGACGACAGCGGTTCGACATCGTTCAACAAAATCTCCGCTGCTTTAGCCGTCAATTTTGCTCAGTCTGAGCATTTATCCTGGTACCTCAGTACAGGTCGTGGTTTTGAGACCCCTACTTTTACTGAAATGGCTTATCAGACCGATGGAGTTGGCCTGAATTTGGGCCTCCAGGCCAGTACCAATCAGCAATGGGAATTGGGAAACAAATGGCTGCAACATAACTGGCGTTCCAGTGCCGCCGTATTTTTGGTCAAAAGTGAAAATGAGTTAGTGGTAGACAGATCAATAGGCGGTCGCACCAGCTACAGAAATGCCAGTGAAACAAAGCGAACAGGGGTGGAATTGTCAGCCTTATGGTTCGCTTCCGCAGCGTGGCAACACCAATGGACTTTGACTCAACTCAATGCCGTTTTTCAGCAAGGCGAGCTGGATGGTAACTGGCTGCCGGGTGTCGCCAGACAACAAGCTCAATGGCAAATCAGTTGGATGCCGCAACAAAGCTCTGACTTGACGGTACAGCTTACAACTTTATATCGTAGCAAGGTAGCAACCAGCGACCAAAATCAATTGTTTGCGCCCGCTTCTACTGTTTATCACCTCAAACTGATGGCGGAATCCAGCCTGGCTGATCTGGCATTGAAGTACTGGTTGGGTGTAGACAATCTGACAGATAAAAATTACGTTGGAGCTGTGGTAGTCAATCAAGCTAATGGACGCGCATTTGAACCTGCGTTACCCCGTTCTGTCTCCATGGGGCTGAACCTGAGTTTTTAATCACACTACTCTTATCTCAGTGCAGAGCTTAACTATCACGGACTAAGCTCTGCCTGCTGCTAAAATGCAGATTATGTTGAACTTCATAGGTTTTTTCCTGCCAAAGACAGTGAAATTAGCAAGTGATTTAACAGGTTCGAGCTGAACCACTGTAGACTCCGTTTTTCTCTGGCCCTATCCATTGCCATAAGCCAAACCTAAGATGGTTTCGGTGCTTAATGCCAGGGTAAATGGATGAAAAAAAGCTGGGGTAAGCGAACCAACTGAATTAAAATCGCCCGTGTTTAACGCAGATATGACTGAGTTCAAAAAATAAATGAAGCAAATTGCAGTAAAAAGACATCTCGTGAAGCTTAGCCTGTTTGGTTTATGTTTAGCTTTGACCTCCGTGACCTCAGTTCAGGCCAATAATGCGTTACCTGACATAGGGGGTAATGCTTTTTCAACTTTAACACCGGATAAAGAAAAACAACTTGGTGATGTGATGATGCGTCAAACCAAAGGCCAATTGCCTATGGTATATGACCCTCTGCTGGATGAATACCTGAACTCTATGGGTAATCAAATGGTGGCGAAAGCACAGGATGTTAAATTCCCGTTCAGGTTCTATTGGGTCAATGACAAAAACATCAACGCTTTTGCCACTCTTGGCGGCAATATAGTGTCCCACACCGGCACCTTGGCGGTTTCTGACAGCGAAAGTGAATTTGCTTCTGTAATAGCACACGAAATTTCTCACGTCACACAGCGCCATATAGCCCGTTCTGTTGAAGCCCGATCACAAAACGGCCCTCTCACACTGGCTGGTATTTTAGGTTCAATTCTGCTGGCTACAGTGAATCCTGAAGCAGGCATGGCGGGTATTATGGCTGCTCAGGGGCTGGCTCAACAAAGCGCAATCAATTTTACCCGCAGTAATGAGCAAGAAGCAGACCGTATCGGTATTCAACTGTTGGCAGACGCTGGTTACAACCCTTATGCTGTTCCTGAATTCTTTAACAAGCTGGCGGAAAAAAGCCGCTTTGCCAATACTCAACTGGCTTTTTTATACACCCACCCTTTGTCACAATCCCGGGTAGCTGATTCTCGCTTAAGGGCTGAGCAGTTTCCCAAACGTTTTGTCGCTGATAGTCAGGATTATGTCTTATCTAAGGCGCGTGTTATGGCCAGATACCACTATAAAACCGAAGACGCGCAAAACCATTTTTTACGCAAACTCGCTGAGCCAGGTGGCAATACCAAGGCCAACCAATATGGTCTGGCTATTGCTTATTTTGATGATAAACAAGTGGACAAAGCCGAACAAATCATCACTAAACTACTTCAACAAGAACCTGATAATTTGTATTACATCGATGTCTACACTGACATATTGCTATCGCAAGGCAAAACTGAAAAAGCCATGACCATGCTCGAGCAACAGTACTTGCTCAAACCTAATAATCAGGTCGTGACACTGAACTATGCCAATGCCGCTATTCAGGGCAAAGCCTACCGACTGGCCATACATTTATTACGTAACTTACTGTATTACAAGAATGATATTTTCCCAGCCTATGAAATGCTGGCGGATACTTATAAAGCGATGGAGGACTTCGCTCGTTATTACGAAGCCAGAGCTGAGTTATATTACCAAATGGCTATCTACCCCAAAGCTATTGATGATTTAAATGAGGCATTAAATCATCTGGAGCCAAATAACAGTTTGGAAAACCGACGTATTGAAGCCAAGAAAAAACAATGGCAAACAGAACTAAACCGTCTGAAACGTTTGTAACATCAAGGCATTATTTATGATTACCCTGTATCACAACAATCGCTGCTCAAAAAGTCGTGAAGCTTTGGCTCTACTGGAACAAAGCGGCAAAACCTTTTCAGTTCGCTACTACCTGGAAAACCCTTTATCTGCTGACGAGCTAAAGGTTTTACTCGCTGCTCTGCAGTTGCCTGCCCGTGAGCTGTTGCGTAGTAAAGAAGATGAGTACAAAATTCTGGGCCTGGCCGATCCGGCGTGTTCTGAGCAGCAGCTGATTGAAGCGCTGGCGCGTCATCCAAAACTAATGGAAAGACCCGTTTTACAAGTAGCAGACAAAGCAGTCATAGCACGCCCTGCCGATAAAATGCAGGCATTGCTGGCATGAAAACACTGGTACTGATTTTGTATTACTCGCGCCATGGCTCTGTGACGGCATTGGCTGAAAAAATTGCTATTGGCGCACAGCAAGCCGGTGCTGAAGTCCTGGTGCGAACAGTACCAGCTCTGGATGGCTCGACATCAGGCCGACATCCGGTTGTCACAGAACAAGACCTGCTGGCGGCAGATGGTTTTGCCTTTGGTAGCCCGGTACGTTTTGGCAATATGGCCGCACCACTGAAAGCATTTTGGGATAACACCAGTGGCTTATGGCTTAAGGGGGCTTTGATGGATAAGCCTGCCGGTGTATTTACCTCCTCCGGTAGTATGCATGGCGGTAATGAAGCCAACTTACTCAGTATGATGCTCCCTTTATTGCACCATGGCATGCTGGTGATCGGCTTGCCCTACCTGGAGCCAGAACTGCATCATACCCAAAGCGGCGGTACCCCTTATGGTCCAAGCCATATCAGTGGTTTATCGGGTTCAGATAAGTTAAGTAAAGATGAACATCAACTGGCCATTCAATTTGGCAAACGTTTGGCATTGGCAGCCATAGCACTAAAAACTTCGGGATTCACTACTTTATGACACTCTCTCCTGTGGCGATGGCCCCCTCCACCCGCCTTTATCTCTGGCTTGGTCGCATCGGCTTCACCGGACTTTTCATCCTGATCCCCGCCTGGGTACTATGGTTAGCGCCGCCTGAGCTTGGCAGTGCTAAGGTATTGCTGGCACTCTTATGGACGCCATTGTGGTTTCCACTTTGGGGTATGATCAGGGGCAAAGCTTATACCTTTGCCTGGGCCAATTTTATTGTGATGCTGTACATGATCCACAGCCTGACCCACTTATGGGTCAGTTCTGGCACAGAGTTTTTGTTGGCGCTGCTGGAATTGCTGTTTTCCTGCCTGATGTTTGTCGGCTGCACTTATTATGCCCGTAACAGAGGCAGAGAGCTGGGTTTAAAAATACCCAAACTGAAAGATGATCCAATAAGAACAGCCAAAGACTAATCTAAAGCCACACAGGTTGCGTACATAACCGCAGAGTAGTTAACGACATGCGGTTATGAACCCAACAATAGCTTTATTTCCACTGAATACCTTGCTTCTGCCTGAAGGCAGAATGCGTTTGCGTTTATTCGAGCCACGTTATTTACGTTTGATGAAAGAGGCCAGCAGTGGTGTACGCTCTTTCGCTATGGCCAGTATTAACCCTCTGGTGAGTCAGCACCATCAAGACAGGATCTGTCCTGAAGTAACGCTAGTGTCTATTGTTGATTTTGAACAACTGCCTGATGGTTTACTTGGCATCACAGTCGAAGGTATAGGCCGTTATCAAATCAGCAAAAGGTGGCAAGAATACGATCAACTGCATGTCGCAGAGCTGAGCCCTGTGTCCTTCTGGAGTCCTGACAATACCACAACAGAGCAACAGGAGTTATGGCACAAATTACAATTGGTGTTTAAACAATACCCGGAATTGGCCACACTTTACCCACAACCCGCTCCTGAGAATTTATGCTGGTTGGTCTCACGCTGGATGGAACTACTGCCACTGACTCCTCATTTAAAACAACAGTGGTTAAAACAAAGTTTGACAGACACAGCCAAAGATCTGCAGCTTTGGCTGGAAGACAGTCTGGAAGATAGTCTGGAAGAGCACAGTTAGCGAACAGGCTCAGTTGATACCCAAATACTTGTGTACCTGAACACTCAATCGCCAGTTGTGCTGTTTACAGAATTCTATTGCCAGCTGAGTTGCTTTAGCTTTTTGACTGATAGGTTGCAAATACACCAGCTTATTTGTTAAATCCAGGCCCTGTAATAGTGCTAATAGCTCCTCTACATGTTTTTCCATGGCCACCGGGTGTTTAATTTCGTTGGCTCGCTCCATTGCTGTGCGAAGCACTTGATAGCCTCCCTTCATATTCACTTTAGGTGATACTGTGACCCAGGTGCTATCCGGTGCCAGAACTTCAAAAGTACCGCTGGTTTCAATCTGGGTTGAAAAGCCCTGGCTATGCAGCAGCTCACACAGAGGTCGCAAATCGTACATACAGGGCTCGCCACCTGTGATCACCACATGCTTTGCTCTGTAGCTTTTATCAGCAAAAAGTTGCACTACTTCAGCTGAAGTTAAACTGCACCAGTGATCAGAATCGGCTTTCTTTTCCAAAATAGCAGCTGGGCTTAATTGCAACTCAGGGTCGATCTCCCAGGTTTGTTTGGTATCGCACCAGGAACAGCCCACAGGGCAGCCTTGTAAACGCAGAAAAATAGCTGGGGTACCGGTATAACTGCCTTCACCCTGAATGGTCTCGAATATCTCGTTTACTTTATACACTTTATGGGGTTTTCCTTTAGCTACAGGCTCAGATACAGTACAATGCGCGCCCGAAATTTTGCCTATTATAGCGAGAGAGCCTGACAGATGCCGCAAAAAGTTGTTGTGATCTATTCCGGCGGTATGGATTCATTTACCGTGTTGCATAAAGCCATAGCTGATGGTCATGAAGTCTATGCGCTGTCTTTTAACTATGGGCAGCGCCACGTCAAAGAACTGGTCTGTGCTAAGAGCGTCTGTGAAGAATTAGGCGTACCACACAAAATCGTAGATATTTCAGCGATAAATCAGCTACTGGCGGGTTCCAGCCTGATGGCACCGGACAGTACGCATGAAGATATTCAGATCCCTGAAGGCCATTACGCTGCGGATACTATGAAATCGACCGTGGTGCCGAATCGCAATATGATTTTATTATCCTTAGCCGTAGGCTATGCAGTCTCGCTGAATGCACGCGCTGTGTATTATGGCGCTCATTCTGGTGATCATTTTATCTACCCGGATTGCCGTCCTGATTTTGTGCATAAAATGAATGAAGTTTGTCAGGTGGCTAACTACGAACCCGTAGATATTGTCAGCCCTTATTTAAGTCAGACCAAAATTGAAATTTTACGCGATGGTTTAGCTATGGGGCTGGATTACAGCAAAACCTGGACCTGTTACAACGGTCGTGAAAAAGCCTGTGGTAAATGTGGCTCTTGTCAGGAACGACTGGAAGCTTTTGAGCTAAATAATGCGACAGACCCGTTAATTTACGAAGGCTGATGCAGCCTTATTTGCTCCAACAACTGTCGCAGCGGGTTAGCCTCTTGCTGCCCCTGCCGACAGGCTGCATACATAGTTCGAAATAAACCTTGCTCTCCAATAGGGATAACAGCCAGCAGGCCCTGAGCCCGATAAGGCTCCATTAGCCAGCGTGGTAATAAAGCAACCCCCTGCCCGGCAGCAATCAACTGCAAAATCTGGCTGCTTTGCGCCACAGTTCTGAATTTAGCGTCCAAGCCTTGTGGTGCCAGCACATAACGGTATAAATCCTGCCTGTCCAAAGGTAATGGATAACCCAATAAACTCTCTTGCTTTAGCAACTGCGCCTGCACAAATGGCTGCTGCGCCAGCGCATGGTCCATGCTAACACCAAGACACAATTCCATTTCAAATAAAGCTGAAAAATGGCAGCCTGTAAGCTCGCGTTGGTCTGTCGTCAGCACCAAATCCAATTCATCACTTAATAAAGCATCCAAAGCGTTGTGTTCAATTTCTGCAGAAAACTCAACCGGACAGTCGGGTTGCTGCAATCCAAATGCTTTAACAGCTGGCATTAACCAGTGGAAACAGGCATGACATTCTACAGCGAGTCTAATACGACTTAAGGCCTTTCCTTTGAGCTGAGCTTCGGTCTGCGCTACCAAAGGCAGGATGTGAGCTGCCAAGTCCAGTAGCAGCTGACCTTGAGCACTAAAACAGACTGGCTGGCTTTTACGTAGGTAAAGTGCGGCGCCAAAGTAAGACTCAGCTTCTTTGAGTTGATGCGACAAAGCCGACTGAGTCAGGCAAAGCTGATCTGCTGCAGCCACTAAAGTGCCCGTTTGTTGTAACGCCTGCAAAGTGCGCAACAGCTTTAAATCTATCATAGCCCCATTCCTTTAAAGCCTATTTTTTATAACAAGAATAGTCTTGATACTGATCATGCAACCCATTTGTATGTTTCTGTTTAGAACAACTAGCAATTTTAGACATTTAAACACCTAGATGTCTACACTTAGAAATAAAATAACGAGTTAAACAGCGCGTTGCATGATGGAATTGCGGCAATAACTTGCCCCTGAAGAGCCGAAACAACAAAGGGCCAATTTGGCCCTTTGTTGTTATCAGCACAAGCTACTTCACTGGTAGCTCAAACTTGGCAAACATCCGGTCTATATCGTCCTGATTGCGCAGTAAATTGGCCTTTTCTACCACCTCGCGTGTTAAGTGTGGTGCAAAGCGCTCAATAAAATCGTACATATAAGTACGTAAAAAAGTGCCTTTTCTAAAACCAATTTTTGTAGTGGAAGCAGCAAATAAATGACTCGCCTCTACAGAGACTAAATCTTTGTCTAATTCCTTATCCATAGCCATGGAAGCAATGACCCCCACACCTAAACCCAAACGCACATAGGTTTTAATCACGTCTGCATCTGTGGCTGTGAACACAATCTTAGGCTCTAAACCTTTTTCACCAAAAGCACGGTCCAATTCAGAACGGCCAGTAAAACCAAACACATAAGTGACAATAGGATGTTCAGCCACATCTTCTACAGCAATTTTACGGCCTAAGTTTGCCAAGGGGTGATCATGACGCACTATGACGCTGCGGTTCCAATGGTAGCAAGGCAGCATCACCAAGTCGTTAAACAGATGCATAGCTTCAGTAGCTATGGCGAAGTCTGCATCACCGCGGGAAGCCGCTTCAGCAATTTGTGAGGGGGTACCTTGGTGCATATGTAAAGATACTTTGGGAAACTTCTTCATAAAACCACTGATCACAGGAGGCAAGGCATAACGTGCCTGTGTATGAGTAGTAGCTATGTTGAGCTTACCCTGATCAGGCAAGGTATGTTCTTTGGCAACGGCCTTGATACTCTCAACTTTTCCTAGTATTTGTTGAGCAATTTCAATAACATCTCTGCCAGCTGGCGTAACATGAGTTAAATGTTTACCCGAACGGCCAAAGACCTGGATACCCAGTTCATCCTCCAGCATCCGTACCTGCTTACTGATGCCGGGTTGTGACGTATATAAGCTCTCTGCTGTTGCAGAGACATTCAGGTTGTGATTCAAAACTTCAACAATATAGCGCAGCTGTTGTAATTTCATGTGTCAGTGATCCGTTCTTGGCATATGATATAAACACTATACATATTCATCTGGATATTCCAACTTATTTTGATTTACTTGGAATATATAACCAATAGTAACTAAAAAATGCAGTCTATTGGTTAACACTATGACAACAGAAGCAGCAGGGGACCCTATGTCGGCGCCAGACTTATCCATCGACTTTGCGACAGTGCTTGCATCAGCCGCACATGACATGAAAAACTCGTTGTGCTTACTGATCCAGTCTATTGATAACCTGCAACAAGAGCAGCAACATCTGGATAGCAATGGCCGCGAAGAGTTATCCCGAATTCATTACGAAGCAAACAGACTTAATATCAATTTGCTGCAATTATTGTCTTTATACCGAATCGAGAAAAACCAGCTTCCTTTGCAAATTGATCAGTATTATATCTCCGATTTATTTGAAGAAATCTTTCTTAAAAATGAAATGTACAGTACTCAAAAAAACATTCAGGTGGAAATACAGGATGGCAGTGATTTACTCTGGTATTTTGACAGCGATCTGATCAGCAATCTGCTCAATGATATGTTTGTAAACGCACTACGCTACACCAAGAGCAAATTAGTATTAAGAGCCGAATTAACTGAGTATGGTCTGGCAATAGAACTGCATGATGATGGTCCGGGATATCCTGAATTTATGCTGGAAAATGCCGATACCTTAATGAAAGATTTAAATTTAGCCGCAGGCCGCACAGGTTTAGGCCTGTTTTTTGCAGGGTTAATCGCAAAAGCACATAAAAACCATGGTAAAACTGGCTTTATTCGTTTAAGTAATGGCGGTTTGTACGGCGGCGCTATGTTTAGCCTGTATTTGCCCTGATCGAACCTTTAGATAGTTATTTTTCAACGCTCAGCTTAAAATCAAGTCTGGGCTGACATTACCCGGAGACTACGGGAGCAACGGAGTTTGGATGCTTTTTACTATTATCATTGTGCTGGTTATTGCACTGGTGATTATCGCCGTCATAGTCAACGCTGTACAGCAACATAAAGAGCGGCTGGCTGCGCTGAAAAGAGCAGAGTTTTCTAAACTCCGCACTTTGCTGGAAGAAACAGAAGACATTCTGCTCAACGCCGCCAATGTCCCTATGACGAAAGGCATCATGCAAATGCTGCTTAAACGTATAAATGTTACGCTCAAAGCTATGTTGGAGCTGGAGCCTACTTCTAAAGACCTGAAAAAACGCATTGGCGAAACGGAAGCCCGTTTAAATGACGCATCAGCTGGTGGTGACACAGCAGTTGAAGGCTTAACCATGCCAGATAATGATAAACAAATTATCGGCATGATCCAGGGGATCAAGAAACTGCGAACTATATTACGGAGCGAACATGCCCGTGGCAATATTGACACTCAAACCGTAGTACAGGAAGACAGACGACTGGAAATGCTGCAATTACGCATTAACGTGGAAAGTCAGATCAAAAGAGGCAATCAGGCAAGATCGGGCAATATGCTTGGATCAGCTCGACAATGTTATGAAAAGGCGCTTACCACCTTATCCAATTGTGCTCATGCTGATGACTATATCACCACTCGTAAAAGCGAAGTCATGACCATACTCGAAGACATTGCGACTGAACTTAAAGAGGGTAATCTGCGCGATAGACAGAAAAAAGCTGAGCAGGAAAATAATGATTTGGATGTACTATTTGCCCCGAAACGTAAGTGGTAACTCCCCTTCGTCCTTGAAGCTGCAGCTTTGTTGACTGCGTGCTTTCACCCCAGTCACATAGGTCACTATGCTCCTGGGGTCTCAATCCCTTGTCGCCGCGCTGCAACTCCAATGACTTTGGGGATGTCCCCTTTGCCCTTAAAGCTGCAGCTTTGTTGACTGCGTGTTTTCACTAGTCATTTTCAAAATATAAGCTTGGTCTGGCATGCAAGCTTTGACTTCTATCCAAGTGCATATAGGTTAACTCTGCTGCTTGGGTCTCAATAACTTGTCGCCGCTGTGCAACTCAAATGACTGCGGGTATAACTGCTCAGATAGTAAAAAGGCGCTCGAGGCGCCTTTTTACTGTGTTCAATCACTTCTCTTTTTCTTTAGTCACAACCCAGCGACCATTCTCATACCAGGCTGACCAGCCAGTGGCTTTGCCTTCTTTTTCTGTCATCACGTATTGCTGTTTAGTCTTGCGACTCCAGCGAATGATAGCCGGATTGCCCGAAGCGTCAGCTGACGGAGCTTCTGCCAGATAATGGAACTTCGGCATAATCCGGTCTTTAAAACGCGCCAACTCAGACACCAGTGGCGCTCGTGTTTCCCTTGATTTAGGGAAAGTAGCAGCAGCAAGGAATAAACCTGCAGCGCCATCACGCAGCACAAAATAAGTCTCTGACTTTTCACATTTGAGTTCAGGCAAATGCACCGGATCTTCTTTAGGAGGTGCCGCTTCACCACTCTTTAACAGCTTACGGGTATTTTTGCAGGCATCGTTGGTACAACCAAAGTATTTACCGAAACGACCTGATTTGAGCTGCATATCTGAACCACACTTCTCACATTCGATCAGCGGGCCGTCATAGCCTTTGAGTTTAAACACACCAGCTTCAACCAGATAACCGTCACAACCCGGATTATTACCACAGACATACAGCTTACGCTGCTCGTCGATCAGGTAATGATCCATAGCTGTGCCACATTTAGCACAACGTTTTTTATGACGCAGTATCTCGGTTTCTAATTCATCTTCATCAGCCACTTCAACAGCGTCATCACCAGGAGTCAGGTTCATTGTCGTGGTGCAGCGTTCTTTTGGCGGCAGGTTGTAACCTGAGCAACCTAAAAACACACCGGTAGATGCAGTACGAATACCCATCTGGCGACCGCAAGTTGGACAAGCAATATCCGTCAGCACAAACTGATTAGTGCGCATGCCACCCTGCTCTGGGTCAGATTCCGCCGTTTTTAACTGCTGCGAGAAATCGCCATAAAACTGATCCAATACCTTACGCCATTGCAGCTCACCGTGAGCTATGTCATCAAGACGCACTTCCATATTGGCAGTAAAGTCGTAACTCATTAAATCGCCGAAGTTTTCAACTAAACGGTCTGTAACAATTTCACCCATTTTTTCGGCGTAGAAACGGCGGTTATCGACTTTGACATAACCGCGCTCCTGGATAGTTGAAATAATGGCAGCATAAGTGGAAGGACGACCTATACCGCGCTTTTCCAGCTCTTTGACTAAGCTGGCTTCGCTAAAACGAGCCGGTGGTTTGGTGAAGTGCTGAGCAGGAGTTAATTGCTCCAGCGTTAAACTTTCACCCGGTTTTACATCCGGCAATTCCAGCTCTTCTTCGTCTTTGCGTTTCTGCGCAGGCTGTACTTTAGTCCAGCCATCAAAACGTAATACCCGGCCTTTGGCTTTTAATTCAAAATCTGCTGCAGCCACTGTGATCACTGTCACATCGTATTGTGCAGACGGCATCTGACAGGCCACAAACTGGCGCCAAATCAGCTCGTAAAGTTTACGGGCATCGGCTTCCATATCTTGCAGGCTGCTGGCCAGTACAAAGACATCTGATGGGCGAATGGCTTCGTGCGCTTCCTGGGCATTGGCTTTGCTGCCATAACTTAATGGCTGTTCCGGCAAATACTTAGCGCCAAAATTTTGTTCAATATAATCACGACAAGCCGTCAGTGCATCCAGACTCAGGTTAGTCGAGTCGGTACGCATATAAGTAATGTGACCCGCTTCGTATAAACGCTGCGCCAGCATCATGGTCTTCTTCACACCATAACCTAAACGGGTACTTGCAGCTTGCTGTAAGGTTGACGTAATAAAAGGCGCCTGAGCTTTACTGCTCGACGGCTTATCTTCGCGCTCAGTGACCTGGTAGCTGGCTTTTTGCAGCACAGCCACAGCAGCATCAGTCTGGGCTTTGTTTTCTGGTCTGAAGGCTTTTCCGGCTTGTTTAGCCACATCCAGCTGCAAAGCTACACCGGCCTTAGTTTGCGTATCCGCAGCAACAGTCCAGTATTCTTCCGGCACGAAGGCTTTAATTTCACGCTCCCGCTCGACCACCAACCGCACAGCTACAGACTGGACACGACCAGCAGATAAGCCACGGGCTACCTTTTTCCATAGCAGTGGAGACACCATAAAGCCGACCACCCGGTCCAAAAAGCGACGGGCTTGCTGAGCATTAACGCGGTGCTGATTGACTTCACCTGGTTCAACAAAAGCATTTTTTATAGCATTTTGGGTAATTTCGTTAAACACCACCCGCTTAAACTTTTGATGCTCACCACCAATAATCTCCTGAAGGTGCCAGGCTATCGCCTCCCCTTCACGGTCTAAGTCGGTTGCCAGATAAACAGTGTCTGCTTTTTCAGCCAGAGCTTTCAGCTCTTTGACCACTTTCTCTTTGCCAGGCAAAATTTCATAGCGGGCTTGCCAGTTATTGCTTGGGTCTATGCCCATACGCTCAACCAGAGCCTGGTACTCTTTTTGCTCTTTGCTCAGCTTAGTCTTGTCTTCTTTGACTTTATCCTTATTGCTGCTGGTGGGCAGATCGCGGATATGACCAACACTGGATTTGACGATAAAATCGTTTCCCAGATATTTATTAATAGTTTTAGCTTTTGCCGGTGATTCGACTATGACTAGTGATTTCGCCATTTTGTGATTGAGATCCCTGACCTTTTAGCGTGCCGGAGGGCACTTCTTTTTTAACGTATATCCGCAAACTCAAGTTGTGACAAGAGAATAAGTTCATTATTATGCCAGAAGGTCACAATTTAGTGACTTTTCGCTGAATAAATCAGCGGGACCTGTATAAAGTAATAAAAGTCGCAACGAGGCGGCAAGCGAGCGAGACCCGGGAGCATAGCTATCCTATGTGACTGGGCCAAGTAGCGCAGCCAACAACGCTGTGGCTTTAAGTACGCAGGGTGGTTGCCCAAAGTAATTAAAGTTACAGCTAGGCGGCAAGCGAGCGAGACCCAGAAGCATAGCTATCCTATGTGACTGGGGCAAGTAGCGCAGCCAACAACGCTGTGGCTTTAAGTACGCAGGGAAAAAATGAAGCAACGGCCGCAACAATAATAAAAGCAGAGCCCCTTCCCAAAAATGAAGGAATAAAGCAAAAATGAAGTTCTTTGAAGCAAACTTTGACGGCCTGGTCGGGCCGACGCACAACTATGCCGGATTATCCATCGGCAATGTTGCCTCGCTAAATAACGCCAAAAACACCTCCAGTCCGAAACAAGCCGCTAAGCAGGGTTTGCAGAAGATGAAGTCTTTGTCTGAATTGGGCTTAGTACAAGGTGTGTTGGCACCACAGGAGCGACCTGATGTCTATACGTTAAGACGTTTAGGTTTTACTGGTACTGACAGTGAAGTGATTAGCAAAGCGGCAAAACAAGCGCCTGCAGTACTGAAAGCTGTTTGCTCAGCCTCCAGTATGTGGACAGCAAACGCCGCTACTATATCCCCCAGTGCAGATACAGCGGATGGTAAAATTCACTTTACGCCAGCAAACTTAACCAATAAGTTTCACCGCTCACTCGAACCTGTGACCACAGGGCGTATCCTCAAAGCCATGTTCAGTGATGACAAACACTTTGCGCATCATCAGCATTTGCCGGATAACGATCACTTTGGTGACGAAGGTGCTGCCAACCATACCCGCTTGTGCAGCGAATATGGTGCAGCAGGTGTTGAACTCTTTGTGTACGGTCGGTATGCCTTTGATTCGTCTAAGCCAGCGCCTAAACGCTTCCCTGCCCGACATACGCTGGAAGCCTGTGAAGCCGTCGCCCGTCTGCATGGCTTGTCCGAAAACGGCGCTGTGATGATGCAACAAAACCCGGATGTGATTGATCAGGGCGTATTTCACAATGACGTAATTGCGGTCGGTAACCAAAACCTGTTGTTTTTTCACGAGCAAGCTTTTGTTGATACACAAAGCAAACTGGATGAAATTCGCCGTAAGTTTGGCACCTCAGCTGATCTGCACTTTATCGAAGTGAAAACTTCGGAAGTGTCAGTATCAGAAGCGGTGAAAACTTATCTGTTTAATACCCAATTGGTGACTTTACCAAACGGCGATATGGCCATTATTGCGCCGACAGAATGCCGGGATAGTGCCACTGTATCCGCCTATCTGGAGCAACTCACGGGGCGCGGCACTCCGGTACGCCAGGTGCATTACTTTGATGTGAAACAAAGTATGCAAAATGGCGGTGGGCCAGCCTGTTTGCGTTTGCGGGTGGCGATGAGTGAAGCAGAGCATCAGGCGGTAAATCCAGCAGTACTGATGAACGACAGCTTGTTTATGCGGTTAAATCAATGGGTAGATACACATTACCGCGACCAGATCAGCGAGGCCGATCTGGCCGATCCGCAGTTACTGATTGAAAGCCGCCAGGCGTTAGATGAACTGACCCAAATTTTACAATTAGGTTCTGTCTATCCATTCCAGCGCAATTAAAGAGTGAGCAGTTGACACTTCAGACCTCATACTGACACTACAGAGGTCTGAAGTCACAGCTGCAATCACTTGCCTTACCTGAGGCAGATGTTCAATCTGCCTTCACTAGCCTGAACCCGGGCTGGTTGTGTTAACTTAGTCGCTAAGCTCAGACGCACAATAATTCAGTTAGTAGCGATTTTGCTTTTGCCTCACAAACTGGTAGGCTAAGCAGCATTTTTCCGAACTAAAAAAGATAAAAATGGCTTTAAAAAATAAATTAGGTCTAACCCCTCGAATTCTGATTGGTATGGCACTGGGCATTCTGGTCGGTGCTTTTTTTAAATTCCTGCTGGCAGGTGAAGCGGAGCTAACTTTAAGTTTGTTTGGCGCTGAACTTGGCTTGAAAGCATTTTTTGTCGACGGTATTTTTCATGCCGGTGGTCAAATTTTTGTCGCCAGTTTAAAAATGCTGGTCGTGCCATTGGTTTTTGTCTCTCTGGTCTGTGGCACCAGCTCACTGAGTGATGGCAGCACACTAGGTCGTCTTGGAGGCAAATCTGTTGGCTTGTACATCCTTACTACAGCTGTTGCTATAGCGCTTGCCATCTTTTTTGCGCTGCTGGTGTCGCCTGGCACCGGAGTGCAAATGACTGCAGATACCAGCTTTAGCGTGCAACAAGCACCTTCTATTACTCAGGTGTTTATCAATATGTTCCCAAGTAACCCGGTGGAAGCCATGGCGAAAGGTGAAATGTTACAAATCATTGTATTCTCGGTACTTTTTGGTTTAGCCGTTGCATTAACCGGAGAAGCAGGCGCAAGGATCAGGTCTTTGTTTAATGACTTAAACGAAGTGGTAATGAAACTGGTTGGTTTTATGATGGCTTTAGCACCTTATGGTGTGTTTTTTCTAATGGCTAAACTTTTTACCAGCTTAGATCTAAAAAATCTGGAAAGTCTGGGATGGTATTTTAGTACTGTACTTTTTGTGCTGTTTTTCCATGGTTTTATTGTCTATGGCTTATTTATCTCCATTTTAGGTCGTTTAAACCCTCTGATGTTTTTCCGTAAGATGAAAGATGCTGCTTTATTTGGTTTTAGTATGTCCAGCAGCAATGCCACTATTCCGGTGAATATGGAAACTGCCACCAAAAAGCTAGGTGTTAGTAACAGCGTTGCTTCTTTCACTATCCCTCTGGGTGCAACCATCAATATGGATGGAACCGCCATCATGCAAGGTGTGGCTACTGTATTTATTGCTCAGGTGTTTCAGGTTGAACTCACCACCATGGATTATCTGATGGTTATACTCACCGCCACTTTAGCCTCAGTAGGTACTGCTGGTGTTCCGGGCGTAGGTCTGATTATGCTGGCCATGGTCTTGCAGCAAGTGGGTTTACCCGTCGAAGGTATAGCATTAATTATCGGTGTAGACCGTTTACTGGATATGACCCGCACCGCAGTCAATATTACAGGGGATGCAATGGTGTCCTGTCTTATCGCAAAAAGTGAAAACCAGTTTGATACAGAGTGTTTTAATAACCCGGATGCCGGAAGAAACAGTTAATAATAATGCAGAAAAACGCCGCTTTATGCGGCGTTTTTTATGCTTTATGCTCAGACGAAAATTACCAGTAGATCACAAAAGCTTTTTCCAGTAGTTGGCTGAGATTAAACTGACGCTGGGCAAAAGGTCTGCCGGTTAAATTGCGCACTGCAACTAACTCTATTGAGGCTGCAAAATCAAACAACTGCCTGACTTCCTGCTCTGTCACAGAAAATGGCGGACCAGCTAATTCATGCTGTGGATACTCCAGGCTTAATAACACCATGCAGACAGAGCCTGGACATAATTGTTTTAGCTGCTGTACATAATCAATCCGCATCTGACGAGGCAAAGCGATCAGAGCTGCTCTGTCATAAATCAGCCCAACCTGGCCTAATTGTTCAGGCGCTAAAGCAAAATAATCACCTTGCCAGATATCCACAGCGGGGTGACTAAACCGCTTGAACTTATGCTGGGATTGCACCATGTAGTCTTGGCCCTGCTGCTGGTAAAACTGCTGGCAGGCCAGCTCTGATAATTCAGCGCCTATGACTTTGCCATGCTGTGATAACCACCAGAGGTCAAGACTCTTACCAGACAGAGGCGCAAATATCGCGCCAGACTTGTCCCAACTCAGCTGAGAACACAACACCGGCAACAATGGATGTATCTCGCTTTGATGAAATCCTATTCGCTGTTGCTGCCAGCAGTTATGCCAAAATTCAGCCTGCATCTATCAGCGCCAAAAACTAAGTTGCGACAATGAATTCAGGCTACGGGTCAGGACAGTGCTCGCCGCTAAACCAACCTTTTCCGCCAGTTTACGTTTGAGCTGATATTTCACCTGCACCACCTTTTTCGTATGAAATTGCTGCACAAGATAATCATCACTGGTTTGCAACTGGTCGATTAAGTTTAACTCCAACGCCTGATAACCAAACCAATGCTCTCCAGTAGCCACTTGTTCCATCACCAGTACAGGTCTGTGTTTAAACACAAAATCTTTAAATAAAACATGAGTCTGCTCTAATTCTTGCTGAAATTTCTCACGGCCTTTATCGGTGTTTTCGGCAAAAACTGTTACGGTTCGTTTGAATTCACCTGCAGTAAACTGCTCTACATCTATGTTATTTTTTTTCAAAAGCTTATGGAAATTAGGCAATTGAGCGACAACACCTATAGAACCAACAACAGCAAAAGGCGCAGCTAAAATACGATCAGCAATACAGGCCATCATATAGCCCCCGCTGGCGGCTACCTTATCGACTGCTACTGTCAGCCGGATGTTTTGTTGTTTAATTCTGTCGAGCTGCGACGCCGCCAAACCATAACCATGCACTACCCCACCCGGACTTTCCAAGCGGATTAATACTTCATCTGTTGCAGTGGCAACAGCAAGCACTGCTGTGACTTCTTCACGTAATGCTTCCACTTCATGCGCATCCATACTGCCATTAAAATCCAGCACAAAAAGCCGCTCTTTTGGTTCATCCTTTTGTTTTTGGCTTTTACTCCAAGCCTTATAGGCTTTTTTATCCAGCAGTTGGTTCTGCAGATCTGCGGTTAATTCACGGTATTCTTCCGACAGATCGCTAAACTCCAGCTCGCCTTTTTTAGCCTTTTGTTTGGCCGAAACTACCAGGGCAATAATCACTGCAATAGCGATAACCACAGTAGCTGTTTTCGCCAGAAACAAACCGTATTGATATAAAAATTCCACTTCCATTCCTTTTTAACAAAAACTAACGGCATTGTAGCCTGAGCTTCGCCACAAGTAAAAATGGGGCCAGATCACATTGCTAAGAGTTAACAATGTAATCTGGCCCCATTTTGTATGGGTGTGAACTATTAGTTGGCAGGAGCCATTACAGCACCATTGGTAACAACCACAGCTGCACCGCGGCCCATAAAGAAGCTTACGCTTTGGGCTTGCATTTCAGCTGTCGCTGCAGCACTGCCTGTTGGACTCAGGATAGAGCTGTGGTTGCCCGCAATAAAACGGCTTAATGCTGTGCCCGTCACCGGATACGTCCCAGCCACATTGTTTAGAGCTGCAGCTCCTAATAAAGCAGCCAGAGGCTCAGTGCCTGCCAGAGGCATAGCAGCAGAGCTATTTGGGATCACCTGGTCAGGTAACTGATCAGAACCGTTGCCAACCACTTCAATGATATAGGTTGGAGTTGCGGAAGCTACCAGCATAGAAGCATAGTTATTTGGGTCACCAGCATCTGTGACTGTCTGAGCAGCAAAAGCAAAAGACGAGAACGAGGCGTTTAATGCAGCCAGTGCAGCAGGATTAGACACCGCCAATGCCTGAACAAAATCATTGAAACAAGCAGCATAAGGTGCAGTTTGCCCTGTTCCGCAGGAGTTGCTTGTAGCATAGGCTATATAGCCCTCAGCTGTTGCACCACCGGCACCTAACAATACACTGGCTTTAATGGTTGGGCCAAAAGCTGCAGAATCCAACAAGAAGTTGGCAACAGCACCGCCAGGCATAGCTAAAGTTGCAGACTGGACTTTGTATAACGCATCCAGTTGAGCATTGCCCGTTGTACTATTGGCTAAAGCCACCATAGAGGTCCCGGTAATAGCACCTAAAGAGTGCCCTAAGAACTGGACGTTCTGGCTATTCAACAAGCTAGTTTGGTTATTAAAGTTTAAACCCAAACGCAGACCTAACATATCTGCAATACTTTGACGCAGGTTGTCACGGGTCACCAGCAGATTGGACAGATTCATATATACTGTTGCATTGCCGTTGCTGGCGTTTAACGCACCAAAACCACGGCTACCATGTAAAGGGTGGTCAATAGCGATGGTGGCAAAACCACGGGCCGATAAAGCGCCGGTAATAGCCAACATGTCTTCTTTTTTCGAGGTTATGCCGTGTTGCAATATCACAACAGGCCAGCCTGCCTCTGGTTTAACTAAACCTAATGCTGCACCACGAACCTCATCAGGCACTGTAACCTGCACAGCCAGTGTCTGAGTGCTGTTCACTTTTGGGATCGTATTAAACTGGGTCAAATGACGTTGTTTATCCAAACCGAAGTCGCGTAAAGCACCATTAGAGGCTCCGTTACAGAAGGCATCATTACCCATCTGGGCTGGATCAGTCATAGCAGCTTCTAAAGCTGTTTTCTCAGCGTCGGTCAGTTGGGCAATAATAGCACCCGAATCACAACGCGCTTTCCAACGTGTGTTTAAAGGAGCCATTGGCTCTTCAGTAGTAGCTGCCCCCAGATAATAAGGTAGATTGATAGTACCGCTGTATAATTTTGCCAGTTTAAATATAAAACGTGGGTCTGCCGCGCTATCCGCAATAGGCTGACCGGGGAACAGCAGGTCAGACACTAACCTGCCCGTATCAGCAATAAGAACTTGAGGAGGCGTGTTGTTGTTCAAGGCACTTGGCGCCATCAATCGTTTGATCGTGCTAAATACAGGAGCTGTAGACTGAGTGGTAATAGCTGCAGTGTAAATAATGCCAGCTTTGTTAATAGACTGTGTAGAGACTGCATTCTCAAATCCATTAATCACACTTTGCAATGCTAATTGAGATGCTGTTCCCAAAGGCTTGGTCGCTATGTCTTGTTTTACCAATTCATAAGTCACGGATGGAGAAACAGACCGGCCTTCACTGTCTTTCAAGCTGTCTGTAAATACTAAAATGTAGGTCGTAGCCGGCTTTAATGGTTTTAGTGGTATCACAGCGACATTGTTTCCGCTGGCTCGGCTTACATAATCTACACCAAAGGTCAGAGCTTTTACCGCCTTACAGGCTGCTCCGCGCGGCACTACGCGACAATCGGCATCAGGAGATGCAGGGTCGCCCATTAATGTTTCGACTAGATAGACCGAACCTGGTTGCTGTACGCTGGCTGCATCCAAACTTACGCCAGTGGCGAAGCTCAGTGCTACAGTGAATGGTTGTTGCGTAGACCAGCCATCAAGGGCACCTAAAGCTGTTGAAGGGTCGGCATAGTTAGGAGCCGCCAGATGCGCACCCGCAGCATCTTTTTCAGTAGGCATAAATAAAGTACCGTCTTTGGTACCTTGCAATAACAAATCGTTAGGTGCGGATAATATGCCGTTGGCTGGGTCGTAAATAATACGTGATAAAGGGATCTGAACCTCACCACCTGTTTGAGTATCTTTTTTAATGTCGTCCAGTGATTCGCCACCACAACCGGCCAAACCTAACGCACTGGCAATAGCAAAGCTAAGCAAAAGCTTGTTCATATCTTCTCCCCGTGTCCTGTATTTTTCTTATTCTGCCCCGATAGTTACCTAAAGGAGTCATTCGTTTTGTAATGTGAGCTGTTAACAGCTACGACCAGTTAAACTTAACCCAATCAGATAAAATTCGCTAGCTCAAATTAAAGCTTGTTGAAGAAAGGTGCAAAATTAGTACAGAGCAGGTATGCTGCCGCCGTTTTTCAACGTCTGGGACCCTTTTTATGTTTAATTATCAAGCGAAGCCACAAGCACTGGCAGACAAAGTTATTCTGGTAACAGGCGCTGGCGACGGCATAGGCAAAGCAGCGGCGCTTTGTTACGCCAAACACGGCGCGACTGTGATTTTACTGGGAAAAACCACAGCCAAACTCACGGCAGTGTATGACGAAATAGTCGCTTCTGGCTGGCCAGAACCCGCTATAGTTCCGCTGGATTTAAAAGGAGCAACCGCCAAGCATTATCAGGATATGGCCAGCACTATTCAGGCTGAGTTTGGAAAATTAGATGGCGTGCTGCACAACGCAGGTTTATTAGGGGTCTTAAGCCCTTTTGAACATTTAGACTTACCGACATGGCAGGATATTTTACAAGTGAATGTCACTGCAGCCATGCTGATGAGCCAAGCACTTATCCCTGTTTTAAAGCGAGCGCCGCAAAGCTCTGTGGTATTTACTTCTTCAGGCGTCGGCCGTCAGGCCAGAGCCTACTGGGGTGGTTATGCCGTATCAAAGTTCGCTACTGAAGGTTTAATGCAACTGATGGCGGCTGAGTATGAAGGCACAACGCTGCGGGTTAATGCGATTAACCCGGGAGCAACCCGCACAAAAATGCGCAGTAAAGCCTACCCTGGTGAAGATCAGTTAAGTTTGCCAACGGCTGAACAGATTATGCCTTTATATCTGTATTTAATGAGTGACGACAGCAAAGCTGTCAATGGACAGTCGCTGGATGCGCAGCAAAAATAGCACAGCTGTAGTGTTCAAAACAGCAGCACACTGTGCTGGCCGTTCACTATAACTTTATGGTAGCAATAAAAAAACCGGCTCTGATTAAAGCCGGTTTTTTTTAAACTTCGAACAATTATTTCTTCGACAGAATTTCTTCGCCGTTGGCCTGAGCCCACAGATTCCAGACATCCACTTTACTATTGAAATTTTCAACAGCCTGAGTGCCTGCTTCAGCTAATAAAGCTTCGATATCTTTGCTGTATTTGCTTTCCACTTTGTGAAATGGCACAACGCTAATACCACGTTCAAGCAATGCCTTTTTCATCGTATGGGTTTTCAGTAAATTTAATTGCCCAGCATCCACATAGAAGAACTGACTTTCTTTGTTAATCGTTTTGAATTTTGGCTTTACCGGGCGCTTGCCTTTTGGCTCTGACTCATCATCATCATGACTGACAATAACGTCAGCATTTAATTGATAACCAAGTTGTTCCAGAGTAAAACCCTGGGCTTTAGCCAGAGCTCTGATCTGAGATAATACTTCCGTTTCTTTTTGGCGTTCAACCAAAACAGAGTTTAATATCTCAATCACTTCATGCAGTTTAACCGTCGTAATTTCTTTGGCGGCTTTTTTCAGTTCTTTTTTATCAAGTAACAATGACATGAAAATCTCCAGTGAATACATATTATTGATGATAGTACAGAATCATTTTGCCTAATTAAAGCATAAATACAATCTTATTTAAAAAATAACAGTGTAAGTCGACAAACTGAGACAAATCTATGAAGCGTTATCACCCATTCTGCTGCGTCACACAATGATGAAGTAGTGACACAGCCGAATCATCTTTTTCGCATTAGTTTTTTAGCAGATATAAATCTTTTAAATAACTTCGGAACTCAGCCGACAGTTTTTTATCCTGCAACGCATATTCTACGATAGCCTTGAGATAACCTATTTTACTGCCACAGTCATGTGACTTGCCTTGTAAATGATAAGCTTCTATTTGCTCAATCAGTAATAAATGATGTAAAGCGTCTGTCAGTTGAACTTCACCGCCAGCACCAGGAGCAGTTTTGCGTAATAAATCCCAAATTCTTGCTGATAAAACATAACGACCGGTAATAGCCAGATTAGAAGGAGAATCTTCAATGTCAGGTTTTTCAACCATGGTTCGAATGGAAACAGATTGTCCCTGTTGCAGCTCCTTACCGGCAATGTCGACTATGCCGTATTTATTCACTTCCAGCGCTGGTACAGGTTCCACCATAATCTGACTGGCACCCGTTGTTTCAAACCGCTCTATCATGGCTTTTAAATTGTGAATACGAGCGTCTGCATGATACTTGTCTATTAATACGTCCGGCAAAATCACGGCAAAAGGTTCATTGCCCACCACGGGTGCTGCACATAACACCGCATGGCCCAAGCCCAAGGCAACAGGTTGGCGTACTGAAATAACTGTCACATTTTTAGGGTTAATAGAACGTACTTCGTCCAGTAAAGAACGCTTTACCCTATTTTCTAACTGTGTTTCCAGCTCAAAGCTGGTATCAAAATGGTTCTCTATCGAGTTTTTACTGGAATGAGTCACCAATACGATTTCAGTGATCCCTGCCGCTGCGGCTTCCTCTATCACATACTGGATCAAAGGTTTATCCACTACTGGCAGCATTTCTTTTGGAATAGCTTTAGTGGCAGGTAACATTCTAGTCCCTAAACCTGCCACTGGGATCACTGCTTTTTTTAACTTCACCATCTTATTTAGTTCCTTCACTACGGACTTCGGTTATGGTTCTATCATACTCTGGGCACCAGTTCGCAGCCAGACTGTTTTAAAGCTACTCTGACTATTTAACCTGAACTCGGGATAAGTCGACACTCATTATCCCGAGTTCATGTTATTTAAGGGTATAAATCTAGATTGCTTCGCCAGGCTGCTTTGTATTGCAAACTCCCTGCGGCGCTGAAACTCGCATCTTGAGGTCAGTTGGGTAGAAATAGTCGTTTCGCTATTAATTGCTGGTCGGTGTTCTCCCACAGGTAAGATCTGTTAAGGTAGCGCCAGTTTTTTATAAGGTGATTCCATGCGTTCGTTAAAACACTTATTTGCCAATAACAGATCATGGGCTGAGCGGGTTGAGCTGGAAGCTCCTGGCTTTTTTAAGCAACTCTCTGAACAACAAGCGCCTGAATATTTATGGATAGGCTGCTCTGACAGCAGAGTTCCTGCCAACGAAATCGTAGGCTTGTTACCAGGTGAACTTTTTGTGCATCGAAATGTGGCTAATCTGGTGCTGCACTCCGACATCAATTGTTTATCTGTACTGCAATACGCTATCGACATTTTAAAGATCAAACACATTATTGTTTGCGGACACTACGGCTGTGGCGGCGTTGCCGCTGCAATGAATAAACAACGTATTGGCTTTGTCGATAACTGGTTACGAAATATTAAAGATGTGTATGCGCTGCACAGAGAAGAGCTGGACGGTTTTGCTGATGATGGTGAACGGGTGAACCGTTTGTGTGAGCTGAACGTGATGGAGCAAGTGCGTAATGTCTGCCATACCAGTTTTGTGCAGGATGCATGGGAGCGTGGTCAGCCGCTGACTGTACATGGTTGGGTATACAGCCTGCGCAACGGTCATATTAAAGATTTACGCGTCAGTCATTCCAGCGCTACACAAATAGATAATATCTATGCACTGGAACCTACTGAAGAATTTGTACCCTAAAAATTACAGATTTCAGCGAAACTTCAGTTCGGTCTGGGGCACAGCTTTATACAAAGCGCTGTGCCCTTTCACCCATTTACCGTTTTGTAAATACTCTGAACTAACTTCCAGTTTTCCGCTTTGATCCAGCACTGAATGTGACCGCACTTGCGTGATCCCCTGAGCATTGTTTTCTACTTGCTCTACAGCCTCAATACTATTAGTAACTGGGCTATAGCTCATAGTGCCATGGGTATAGGATGAAAAACTGAAAAGTGCGAGGACTAAACATTCACTGCTGTTTCTCCTGATAAAAATCCAGCATGTTTTGTTCTACTTCTTGCGAAAAAGCTTTGGTTTTTTCTGCATAACTTTGCAAAAATTTGTCTTCTTCGGTTTGAGGTACCCAGGCAGGCACTGTCGCTGTGTTCCCTTCTGCATCCAACGCAACAAAGCTGATGATGCAATGATTCGTCTCCAGCATTTCGCCGCCTTTGGTATCACCTGAGCGCACCTGCACCAGCACGTGCATACTGCTGTTTCCTGTATAAACAATACGGGCGATCAACTCTACCTGATGCCCTACCAGAATAGGTCTTCGAAACCGAATAGTGCCCACTGAGATAGTAACGCAATACAAACCACTCCAACCGGCTGCACAGGCATAAGCCACTTGGTCTATCCATTTCATGACCATACCACCATGTACTTTGCCGCCAAAGTTCACATGAGTAGGTTCAGCTAAAAATCTGAATTCAACTTCTCTTTTGCCTGACATTTGAAGGGTGCCTTATTTTGTTTTCCAGAGCCTAGCCGTTTTAGCGAAAAAATCGAGACAAGCCACTGATCTGCGGCCTGTTTCATAAAATACCTGCTACAAAATCACTGTTTTATTGCCATGCACAAAGACCCGGTCTTCGAGCACTAACTGCAAAGCTTTACTCAGCACGTTTTTCTCTACATCACGGCCTGCTTTCACCATATCCATAGCGCTGTAGGTATGATCAACCGGAGTCACTAACTGCTTAATAATAGGCCCCTCATCCAGATCATCTGTGACAAAGTGGGCTGTAGCACCAATAATTTTCACCCCTCTTTTGTGCGCCTGATGATAAGGATTAGCACCAATAAAAGCCGGTAAAAAACTGTGGTGAATATTAATAATGCGCTCTTTATAGTGAGCCACAAAAGCCGGGCTTAATACCCGCATAAACTTAGCCAGCACCAGATAATCTGCCTGATAAGGGTCTATTACCTGCTGCAACGCCGCTTCATGTTGTTCACGGCTCAGGTCGATGTGACTGACAAAGTGATACGGAATATCAAACTTCTCTGCCAGGCTTTGTAAATCCGGGTGATTTCCCACTACAGCAGCTATATCCAGCTTTAAGGAGCCGTCATACACCTTCATTAAAATATCACCCAGACAATGCGCCTCTTTGGTGACCAGTATCACCACTTTTTTTCGCCCTGCTGCTACTAGCTGACGACTACTGCCATCAGGCAGAGCGCGGTCTAAATCCAGCATTAAGGTCTTGTCGTTAAAAATACCTTCGAGCTGAGTGCGCATAAAAAATTGACCAGAATCCGGGTCGACATATTCGGTATTACGAATAATATTCAGCTGGTGTTTGTAGCAGATATTGGTAATTTGTGCGATTAAACCTTTTGAATCCGGGCATTCAATCAATAAAACTTTCTTTTCCATCATAACTCTCGTTAACGCATAGCAAGACCAGACACAGCACAAAGCTGCTGCATCAATACAGTGATTTCAGGTGGTTTTGGTTGTTTTTATGGCGGCTTATACCGCTCTTCGCTGCTAAGTGCTATCTGATGACTGAGATGATAATCAGGACAAAGCATGTACTTACTATTAATCCCAAGTTTTAACTCCGTTGTAAAGTTATTTTCAACTTCAGGCTTTTACCACTTTGCTTGTCCTTTAACTCGTGCAACGCCATAATAGACGTCGTTTTTCGCCGTCTGCTGGCTTTTTCACCCACTGAGGATCTGATGCCCTCTTATCAAATGCAGGTGCTGGGCACCATTCGCTCACCCTACAAACAAAAATTCGCCATACCCCGCCAGCCGGGCCTGATTGCCGAAGCTAAAGCTGAATTGGTGTTGGAGCCTGGTTATGATGATGATGCCATAGTAAGGGGCATTGAAGCCTTCAGTCATTTGTGGTTGGTGTTTGTGTTTCATGAAACCGCTGACAAAGGCTGGTCACCGCTGGTGAGGCCGCCACGTTTGGGTGGCAATGAAAAAAAAGGCGTTTTTGCCACTCGCGCCACATTCAGACCAAACCCAATTGGCCTTTCTGTCGTAAAACTTGAAGGCGTAGTGCGTAAACAAGGCCGTTTGATTATTCAATTATCCGGTGTAGACCTGCTGGATGGCACGCCCATATTGGATATTAAACCTTACCTGCCTTATGCCGATGCCTTACCGAATGCAGCTGGTGGTTTTGCTGACTCAGCACCAGAAACTGATATGACGGTTAGCTTTGAACCTGCAGTGCTGGAATTTTGCCAGCGGCAAAAAGATCAACCGGAATTAGCAGTATTGATAGAAAAGGTGTTAAAACAAGACCCGCGCCCTCCTTACAAAAAACAAAAAGCGGAGCAACAAAGCTACGGCATGACGCTGTATCACTTTAATATCAAATGGACAGTGAACGGAGTACACAATCATGTTACAGAAATCAGGCATGTTAAAGAAAAACAACAAGGTCATGAAGTTCAGCCTCTGTCTGACTCTTAGCACACCTTTATGGCTTCATGCTGCTGAATTACCAGCCTTACCTGAAGCCGTCAGTAACAATCTGGTGATGAGCACCAGTGTGGCGGGCCGCACCTATGTCAGCAGTTTTATGGGACTCTCTGCAGGGAAAACCCACGCCGATGTCCATAACAGAGTTTGGCAATGGACAGTAGGTGACCCCACCTGGCTGAAAGCACCCGTAGTGCCGAGCCGTCAACGTTTAAGTGGCCGGTTGGCCAGCACTGGCGTCACCTTACAAAATCACTTTTTTATATTTGGCGGCTACACAGTAGCGGCCAATGGCACAGAAGTATCCAGTAGCGAAGGCTACCGCTACAGCCCTGTCACCAAAGCCTATAACAAACTGCCGGACATGCCGGTTGCGGTGGACGACAGTGTGGCTTTGGCTTATAAAAACAGGTACATTTACCTGGCCAGCGGCTGGTCTCAGGATGGAAACGTAAACCTGGTTCAGCTGTTCGATAACTTCACGCAAAAGTGGAGTCAGGCGACACCTTTTCCGGGCACCCCGACTTTTGGCTTGGCAGGCGCTTTATCAGGTCAGCATATGCTGTTGTGTGATGGGGTAAAAGTCAATTATCAGACCTTACCACGCCAGTACGAAACTGAAGCTCAGTGTTGGTTAGGTGAAATCAATGCATCCAACGCCAACCGCATCAGCTGGCAGCAAATTCAGCACCCGACAGGCAAAGCCCGTTACCGCATGGCAGCTGCTGCGGTCAAACAGGATGGCAAAGACTTAATCGTATTTATTGGTGGCAGCGAAACCGCTTATAACTACAATGGCATAGGCTACAACGGCACTCCGGCTGAACCTTCAGCTCAAGTCTGGGCTTACTCCATTACAGACAAAAGCTGGCTGAAAGCCGAAAATACCACTGCTGTGATGGATTTACGTACCTTAGTCACTATGAACAATGAACTCTACAGTTTAGGTGGTATGGTCGCAGGACAAAATCTGACCGCAGAATGGATAAAACATCAGATTAAGCTTCTGCCAAACTAACAGCCTTGTTACACTCTACCCTTCGTACTTGAAGCTGCAGCTTTGTTGACTATAGTTGTTCGCCCCAGTCACATAGGACAACTATGCTCCTGGGGTGTCATCTACTTGTCGCCTCCCTGCAACATCAATTACTTAGGGTAAAGCAGCAAATTAATCTGAGTACAGCGGTCAATTTCCAAAGCAATTAAACTTAAAAAACACGGAACTATTTATTTATGCGGACAAGTCAGTATTTACTCTCCACTATGAAAGAAACCCCGGCCGATGCCGAGATTATCAGCCATCAATTGATGTTACGTGCCGGTATGGTGCGTCGTCTGGCCTCAGGTTTATACACCTGGTTGCCCAGTGGCTTGCGGGTTTTACGTAAGGTAGAGCAAATCGTTCGCGAAGAAATGAACAAAGCCGGTGCTATCGAAGTTCTGATGCCTGTAGTACAACATGCCGAACTGTGGCAGGAATCAGGTCGCTGGGAAAAAATGGACGCTGAACTGCTGCGTTTTAAAGACCGTCACCAGCGTGACTTTGTATTAGGCCCAACGCACGAAGAAGTGATCACAGATTTAGTGCGCAAAGAAATCAGCAGCTACAAACAACTGCCTATCAATCTGTATCAGATTCAAACCAAGTTCCGTGACGAACGTCGTCCGCGTTTTGGTGTGATGCGTGCCCGCGAATTTTTAATGAAAGACGCCTACTCTTTCCATTTAAGCCAGGACAGTTTGCAGCAAACCTATGACGCTATGTACCAAGCCTACTGCAATATCTTTACCCGTTTAGGTTTAGACTTCCGTCCTGTATTGGCGGACACAGGCGCTATTGGTGGCAGCATGTCACACGAATTCCATGTACTGGCAGCTTCTGGTGAAGATGCCATCGTTTTCTCTGATGCCAGCGATTATGCCGCCAACATCGAAAAAGCCGAAGCTTTACCCCCTCAAGGCCAGCGCCCGGCTGCGGTTCAGGCTAAAACTGAAGTCGCAACGCCTGATGCTAAAAGCATTGAAGAAGTGTCTGCTTTTTTAAAGGTGGAGGCATCTTCCATAGCTAAAACCCTACTGGTGCAATTGAACCCGGATTTAAGCTTTGATGAGCTCACAGCTTTGTTGAGCTATGCAGGTGCCGAAACGATTGAAAACACCTGGCGCTCAAAAGTGGTTGCCCTGATACTGCGTGGCGATCACGACTTAAACGAAATTAAAGCTGAAAAACACCCATTGGTTGCTTCTCCGCTGCAATTTGCATCAGAAGAAGACGTCATTGCGGTAACAGGCGCTAAACCAGGCTCCGTTGGCCCTGTAGGCTTAACTATTCCTGTGCTGGTCGACCATGCAGCAGCCCACTTAGCTGACTTTGTCACGGGTGCAAACAAAGACGGTTTCCACTTTACAGGCGTCAACTTTGACCGCGATATCACCACTTATCAGCTGGCTGATTTACGTAATGTAGTCGAAGGTGATCCAAGTCCGTGCGGTAAAGGTAATTTAGTGATACGTCGTGGTATTGAAGTCGGCCATATCTTCCAGTTAGGTGACCGTTACTCTTCAGCAATGAAAGCAGGCGTGCTGAACGAAGAAGGTAAACATCAGATCATGACCATGGGCTGTTACGGTGTTGGTGTTTCCCGCATTGTGGCCGCAGCTATTGAACAAAACCATGACGACTACGGTATTAAATGGCCTGCAGCCATAGCTCCTTTTCAGGTCGCTATAGTACCGATGAACATGCATAAATCAGTGCGGATACAGGAAGCTGCAGAGCAGCTGTACAAAGACCTGACTGCAGCAGGTTTTGAAGTACTGTTTGACGATCGTAAAGAGCGCCCGGGCGTCATGTTCGCTGATATGGAGCTGATCGGCGTCCCCTATCAAATCATAGTAGGCGAACGCAACCTGGACGAGCAGAAAGTAGAACTGAAAAACCGTCTGAACGGTGATAAGCAGTTACTGAGTCTCGCTGATGTCGTCACTCAGTTAAAAACCTTCTGATTGAAGTTGAGTGAATGAAAGGCCCTGTATTGGCAGGGCCTGTGTTTACGGAGTTTATCTTATGTATTTTAGTAGTCAGAATATTCCTGAACTCAAAGGCCTTAAGTTTGCACAGCGCATGCAAGTGATCCGCAGCGCAACAGAACAGGTAGCAACACCACAAAAGCTGCTGCTGAACCTACTGAAACTAGCCATTCTAATTCCGTTATTTTTGACGATAGCGCAATGGCACTCTTGGCAGAGCACCTTGACTATAGTGGTTTTACTGGCAGCCTATCCGCTACTAACCCGCCCTTTGACTTTTGCTTTATGCAGCCCTCACTTACATCAGGCACGAATCAAACTTAAATTAGAATAACTCTGCTCTACTTAGATCCAGCTCAGGGGTTTGCTAGTTCAGCGCAGAATAAAACATCAGACTTTACCAAAGCTCGGGATATGAGGCAGCAACACTGGCGGATATACCTGGATAGGAAAACTGTTTTTTATGCTGAAGTTTTTGTGTGATATCACCAATACCAGTCAACAAAGCCGTAAAAGATCGTCAGAACAGCGGGTCAGCAAAAAACAGCAAGCTATAGCAGAGCGAGAACAAGAGCTGCTGCAGATAGCGCAGCAGTTAGTTGAAGCTGAAGGATATGCAAATCTGACAATGGACAAGCTAACCTCAGCCAGTCCTTATTCCAAAGGTACTATTTACAATCATTTTTCCAGCAAAGAGGACGTGATCACCGCACTGTGTAATTCAGCCTTGCGCCATGAAATCAGTTTGTTTAAAAAAGCTGGCTCATTTAACGGCAATAGCAGAGAAAAAGTGCTGGCTTTACACCAGGCCTACCTATTATCCGCCCAAATGCAGCCAATTTTATTTAGCTGCCTACTGACGGCTAAGTCGCCCTGGGTACAGGAAAAAAGCTCGCAAGCCCGGTTAACTGTGCAGCGGGAACTTGAAAAAGAAGTGACAGCTCTGGTTGATCTATTGCTGCAGCAAGCCGTAGCAGCCAAAGAGTTACAATCCAAAGCCGCAGCGACCCCAGACTTAATGGCCTTTGCGAATTGGGCTGTCTCTTTTGGCAGCATAGCGCTGTTAAGCAGTGCCAGTAACACTCTATCTATTGAACGCTTGCAAGGCACCCAGCCTTTTCTGTTTAACTTAAATTGTCTGCTCGACGGTATGAACTGGTTGCCACTGAGCTCAGACTGGGACTATCACCAAAGCTGGATACGTATTGAACAAGAGATCTTCAGCTCTGAACTTCAACTCCTGGCAAAAACTGAAGCAGAAAGTAGTAGCTCAAACTGAAGTTGGGATAAGCCGCGCCACTGAAGAGTTCAGCTTTTTAAAAATACACTTTTACTTCTCTGATTTTATTGATTAAATCAACACTGCTCGACAGTAGTTATCTTGAGTTCAGCTGAGATAGATTTTCGGCAACTCAGCGTATATTTTTTGTCTGATGCAACTTTTTCCTATAAATGAATACAAATCAATGCAGTAAAGCTGATGATCCAATTCATGCTTTACCAGTATAATCATCAATCTATTATTTCCCCCTCAACGGATGCAAATTTATGGTCTTACGCATAAAGCCTTTTTTACTGTCATGCCTGGTGCTGTTGATAGCTACGGGTTGCTCCAGCAAAAAAGCAGCAGATGAGCAACAAGCACACTCCAATTATCAGGACCCGCGTGACCCATTAGAAGCCGTGAACAGGAGTATTTGGGATTTTAACTACGAAGTACTGGATGCCTATGTATTGCGCCCTGTAACTGTCGGTTATATGGCTGTGGTTCCCAAACCAGCCCGCACCGGCATAGCCAACGTGATCAATAATTTGGATGAACCTACCAATTTCGTTAACGCAACGCTTCAGGCTAAACCTAAAAGCGCCGCCATCAGTCTGGGTCGTTTTGTCTTAAACAGCTCTCTGGGTTTATTTGGTTTGTTCGATGTGGCCAGCCGCCTGGATCTGCAAAATCAGGACGAAGATTTTAATCAAACCTTAGCCACCTGGGGTGTAGCAAACGGCCCTTATCTGATGTTACCAGCCTTAGGCTCAACCACAGTGCGTGATACCACAGGTACTGTGGTAGACAACCTGTATTTCCCGTCAACCTGGTTAAATACGCCTCTGTCTATCACTAAAGCCGTTTTTAGTGTGTTAGATGCTCGTGAGCAGGTGATGTCCGTAGAACAACTGCTGAACGACTCAGTCGACCCTTATGCTTTTATCAAAGAAGCCTATTATCAACGTAAAGAATTCCAGATCCACGACGGTAATCCGCCGAAAAAGGTGGAAGAAGACGACGCTTATCTGGACGAATACCTGCCTTAATAAAAATGGGGTCGTAACACATTAGCTATGAGTAACTAATGTGTTACGACCCCATTTTCAGCTGTAGCGGATTGTTAACCTGAACTCGGGATAAGCAGCGCCGCTGAATAGCCATCTTCTCGCGCCCCTCTGCGTTGCTCCGTCCGGCCATAGCTTGCTATGGCGTACGACAAAGCGCCTTGAGATCCACAAAAATCTGTACATTCAATCAGCAAAGACTTTGTTTGCTTGACGTAATAATTTTACTTCGTTGATTTAATTCATTACATCGAAAAAATTCGACGCTCATTATCCCGGGTTCAGGCTAGTTACTTTTTCCAGTACAGCGCTGGTTTGCTTCAAACCCGCCACAGTAGCGCCCCCTATCACATAAATAGCATCATCCAGAGTCACAGCTCCTAAACCATGACGGGGAACCGGCATTTCACCTTGCTGTTGCCAACTGTTGTCTGCTGGTGAATAAGACCAGACTTTACTGAACACGCCACCTCCCTGCTGAAAAAACTCACCGCCAAACAGCCAAATCTGTTGATCCAGCGCAGCAGCAGCTAACCCAGCCTGTGCCATAGGCATAGTTTTTTGCAAAGCCCATTGCTGGCTCTTGGCATCAAAACTGTGCACCTGATCGGTATTACCGCCTTGCACCTGTCGCCCGCCAAAAAGATAGCCAACTCCATGCAACTGAAGGCCAGCGGCACTATTTTTTACTTCTGGCAAAGCAGCGGCCACTGCAGTAGTGAAGCTTTTCAAATCAAAGACCCAGTGTATGGCTACATCGGCCTGATCCTGCCACTGTGCATTGGCTGCAGCCGCAGGAGAGCGGCCGGACACTAAATGCACTTTGTCCTCCCAGACCCAACTGACAGTCTCACTTAAAGGGGCAGGTAATGTCGCCACTTTTAGCCATACTTGTTGCTGTAGATCTAAACGCAAAACATCCGCACTGGCACTCCAGTGGCCGCCATTGGCTGAGACAAAACCACCAAACAAATACAACTGGCCGCCGGCAGCCACCAACTGACCATGGTGACGGCCTTCAGGCAAACTAGGACCAAAACGCCATTGATCAGTGGTTGGGTTATAGATCTGCACCTTTGCGGTCATCTGACCTTGTTGCTTTGGCAACTCTGAACTTAAACCACCAGCTACATAAATTTCGCCTTGGAATACTGCAGGGTAAATCTCCTGTACTGGCAACAATAAGTCGGTTTTTCTTTGCCAATCCAGACTTGCTGCCAACAATGGAAAACTTAAGCAGCACAGCACTGGCAGAACAAACTTGATCATTTTACTCTCCAAAGAAAACAAAAAGGCCAGAAGACGCTGCTTCTGGCCTTTTTCAACCCGATTAAAAATTAGCTTTGCATACGCTCTGCGCCATGCATCCAGCGTACTAAAGTACCGGATAACATCCACAGTAAGGCGGCAAAAAACACCAGAGCAAAGGCAATACCGCCAAACACCACCAATAAACCGGCATGAGCAGCTTGTATACCAAAAGAAGCGGCAAATTCAACCACTGCGCTGTTTTCACCCGCTGTGTCTGAGTAAGCCCCGACAAAACCGGCCAGGTAATGCGCAACAGCAGGCATCAGGAACCAGACCCCCATAATCAGTGAAGCTAATTTCACAGGTGCCAACTTAGTCATTAACGACAAGCCCACCGGAGAGATACAAAGCTCACCCAAGGTATGGAATAAAAAGGCTAAAGTTAACCACATCATGCTGGACTTAGCTGAAGGGTTCACCTGCATCTCAAATACACCGACGATCAGGAAAATAAAGCCGATAGAGGTCAGCAACATACCAAACAAAATTTTAACAGGTGCATCGGGCTGTTTGTTCATCGCATTTAGTTTCACCCATAACCAGGCAAAAAGTGGTGCAAACATCAGAATAAACAGCGGGTTTAATGACTGAAACCAGCCCGCTGGCACTTCAAAAGCACCCACCATACGGTCGGTATGTTCCGCAGCAAACAGGCTCATTAAACCACCAGCTTGCTCAAAGGCCAGCCAGAACATAGTGACAAACACAAACAGGAATAACACCACACGTAAACGATCAAATTCTACTTTGGTTAAAGGCGTTGGCGTACCCGAAGCGTTACGGGATGAAATACGACCTGGCACTTTACCTAAGTCACCTAAGTACTTTTGTGCAAACAGCAACTGGATAACTACAGATAAAGTCATACCAATACCAGCGGCTAAATAACCGTAACGCCAACCGTAGGCATCACTTTCACCTAAAGAAGAGGTGACTAAGGGCGCAATAAAAGCACCTAAGTTAATACCCATATAGAAAATGGTGAAACCGCCGTCACGACGGGCATCGCCCTGTGGATACAAGTCACCCACTATGGCAGAGATATTTGGTTTAAATAAACCGTTACCGGCAATAATAAAGCCTAAACCAACGTAAAACAGCGACATGCTGTGTGGTGTGGCAGCAAACAAAGTGTATTGGCCAATGGCCATCAAAGCGCCACCCAAAATAATGGATTTCCTCTGGCCAAGCAGGTTGTCAGCGATCAAACCACCAAATAAGGTTGCGGCATAGACCAGACCTGTATAGTAGCCATATAACAATAAGGCATCGCCATTACTCAAGCCAAAACCCGGGTTAGTCGATTCTGTAGCGGCAACTAAAGTCAAAATAAGTAAAGCGCGCATCCCGTAATAGGAAAAACGCTCCCACATTTCTGTGGAAAAAAGCAGGAAGAGTCCTTTCGGATGACCGAATAAAGTCCCCGAAGCTGGCGGTTGATTCATAACGTGATCCTAGATTGTGGGTTTATTTTAATAATGTTGAAGGTAACAGACTGCCCGATACAGACCGCAAAGTGCAGAGCTAAACAGCGGACAGACTTTTTAAAGCTGCCGTGTTATAGCGTATTGCAGATCAAATGAAAAGAGGCAACAAGACAGAAGGAGGGCGCAAAAGGTCGGGATCAGACCTTTTGCTTATTTAAACCTCAATTTTTATCCAGTTTTATGGCAAATTTCAGTGCGGGTTAAGGCTGCAAATTCAGGCTCAGACTCAGTTCTTCACCCTCTAATGTCAGGACCCCGGACTGCACTTGTGGACCATCTTCATCATTCAGTACCTGGCCCGACAAAGACAAACGAGCAGTGATTTGAATACGATCGGCATTGGCTAAAGTCCAGCCTGGTTGCATGGCCTGAGCTTCGGTCAACTGAACAGTCTGAACACCACTAAAAACCGCCAATTTTTGCACAGCCAAAGGTAAAGACGGCCCATCCACAGCTTTTGCAAATACAAACAAAGTACCGGTGTTGTATTTCTCAGCAAGTTCAGGGCTGATGTTTAATTCGATACTGACCCGACGCCCTGATACCTGCTCAGTGCTGTTTTGCTTCGCAGCAGGTGCCAGACCCAGTTTTTGCCTTACCATCTCATGACGCGGATCCGTCACCTCAAGTTTCGGCAATAACAACTGCCATGCTTGTTGAGCCTGATCTTGATCGCCCCGCTCTTCCGCCACCATCGCCAGCATGGAAAGCGCGTCTGTGTTATCCGGATCCTGCTGCAATACAGCAGATAAACTACGAGCTGCTTTTGCCAGATGTTCATCGCTGCCAGCAACCAACAAAGCCTGACTGTAACTAATCAACACATTAATGCGATTGGGAGTTAAAGCCAGTGCCTTTTCAAACGCTTCTATCGCATCATCCAGCATACCTTTGGATAACCAAATGCGGCCAATCACAAACCAGGCTACAGCGTCATCGCCTTCTTTGCTAATTTTGGTACGCAGCGCCAAAGCAAACAGACTGATTTCTTCATCTGTTAATGGCTCGCCTTTGTTCAGCAGCGCCCGTTCACCGTACTCGGGCAACTTTTGCTGCGCAGTTTGCCAGTTTTGCAGCGCACTAAAATGACCGGTTAAACTATACAGCCAGACTGTACCCAGCAATATCAACACTGTAGTGCCAAGCACCCAGCCGATTGCAGAACCAGAAACCCGCTGGTGATTTTGTTGCTGCTGCAGGTATTGGTTTTTTAATTCAGCTGCAGCCTGAACGAAGTCCTGCTCTGCTAATTCACCCTGATCACGGGCCTGGGACAGCAACTGAAGTTTCTCTTCAAACTGCAGTACCGGGCTTAACTGCACAGCTGCATCTTTGCGGCGAAAAAACAGCAGCAACACAAGAATAAGCGCCAGCATTATCGCGCCAGCAAAACTTAACGACATCAGCATCAGCTTTTCCTCCTGTACTGCTCAATCAGTTGGTCTAATTGCCGTTCTAACTGTTTCGGCTGCGCACTGTCTTCCTGCTCTGGTGCAGAGGTTGCAGTTCTGCGACGCACCAGTAATACCAGAACTAAGCCAACAACCATCAACGCAGGTAACAACCATAAAATCAGCGTAAATTTATTCAGCGGTGGCTGGTAATGCACAAAATCGCCATAGCGGCTTTTCATATATGCCAGCACCTGCTCTTTGTCTTGCCCCTGCTGCACCAGCTCCAGCGTTTTATTGCGCATATCCACAGCCACTACAGCGTTGGAATCAGCAATATTCTGGTTTTGACATTTAGGGCAACGCAACTCTTGCGTCAGCTGCTTAAACAAAGCTTGCTGCTCCGGGCTTTGAAACTCTATCAACGCTTGTGAGGCTTGGGCTGTTGCTGCAAACAACAGCAGGCTTAGAAAAAATGCTTTCATGCCCTACTCCTCCAAACTTTGATAAGCAGCGGCCAGCTTCTGTTGCCAGACTTGCGGGTTAATATCACCTACATGGTGGTAACGAATAATACCTTTGGCGTCGATCAAAAAGGTTTCAGGCGCACCTGTGACCCCTAAATCAAAAATCAGCGTGCGGTCTTTATCCAGAATATTCCACTGGTAGGGATCGCCTTGTTGTTGCAGCTTCAGCGCCACTTCCTGTTGCAGTTCAGCCAGGTTAAATACCTCGCCAAAAGCCGCATCACTGGGTTGTTGATAGTACAAGCCGATGATCATCACGCCCTGCTCACGCAGTTCGGTCAGATAAGCCAGCTCTGCATTACAGGTCACACACCAGGTGCCCCAGACATTCAGCAAATAAGGCTTACCTTGGAGTTTCTGTTCAGTCCATATAGTGTCTGGCCGCTGCAGATCCGGCAAAGCAAAGGCTGGCAATGCTTTGTTCAATACCGAGGACTCACGTTCCATAGGGTCAGAAAACAAGCCACTAAACAAAAATACCGACAAGCCAAGAAAGAGTGCAAATGGGATAAAAAATGCAAGTTTACGCATCAGCGGCGCCCTTTTGTTCTGTGGCATCTTTTTGTTCAACCACGCGACGGCGATAGCGCTTATCGCAAAGCGCAATTAAACCACCTAACGACATCAGTAAACCGCCTAACCAAATCCAGCGCACGAAAGGCTTTACATACAAACTTAAAGCCCAGCTGTCTTCAGACAGTGACTCGCCTAAAGCCACATACAAATCACGGCTTAAACGGGCATGCACTGCAGCTTCGGTCATAACGCTGCGCTGCACCTTATAAAAACGTTTTTCCGCATGTAAATGGGTAACGTAGTCGCCCTGGTAACTGACATCCAGCTCAGCAGCTTCACCGTTGTAGTTCGGACCTTTTAAGTCATAAACTTCCACCAGCTTAAACTGATAACCGGCCAACTCGACCTGATCGCCAGCTTTCATTCGGACCTGAGTTTCCACACTGTAGGTTTTGGTCATAGCAACCCCAACCACCAGCACAGCAAAACCTATATGAGCTAACGTCATACCGAAATGACTGGCATTGAGTTTAGTTAAGCCTTGTTTCACAGAACCAAACTGCTGTAAACGCTGCAGCAACTCGAAAATAGCAGATGAACCAACCCAGGCTCCCAACAACAAACCTAGCAGAGCCAAATTGGCCTGAATACTCTGAGTGGCAGCCATAGTTCCCAAAGCTAGAATTAAAGTCGCGATAGCCACTAAACTCATAGGCTTTAACAGAGGTTGTACTTGCTGCTGTTTCCAGCGCACCCAAGGCCCTAAACCTAACAATAAGGAAAATGGGATCACCAGATAGTAAAACAACTGGTTAAAAAATGGCTCACCTATCGAAATAGAGCCTAAGCCCAACTCTTTATGCACCAGTGGGAATAAAGTACCCAACAACACCACCAAAGTAGCGGTTAACAGGAAAATGTTATTGCCCCACAGCAACACTTCGCGGGAAAACAGTTCATAACGGGCCTGACTGCGCACTGAGTTCATCCGAATGGCATAGAGCAGCAAAGAGCCTCCAATCACCACCAGTAAAAACGCCAGTAAGTACAAGCCGCGGTCCGGATCAGCTGCAAAAGAGTGCACTGAAACTAAAACCCCCGACCGCACTAAAAAGGCACCTAACAAACTCAAGGAAAATGCGCCTATGGCCAACAGCACTGTCCAGGATTTAAAGGTGCCACGTTTTTCTGTCACAGCCAAAGAGTGGATAAGCGCAGTCCCCACCAGCCATGGCATAAAAGAAGCGTTTTCAACCGGGTCCCAGAACCACCAGCCGCCCCAGCCCAGTTCAGCATAAGCCCACCAGCTGCCGAGCATAATGCCCAGAGTAAGGAACATCCAGGCCGCTAAAGTCCAGGGTCTGGCCCAACGAGCCCAGGTACTGTCAAACTTACCGCCCATCAGCGCTGCTATGGCAAAAGCAAAAGAAACCGCAAAACCTACATAGCCCATGTACAGCATGGGTGGGTGAATAATCATGCCAAAATCCTGCAACAATGGATTTAAATCACGACCATCCACAGGGTAATACGGCAAACTGAGCATAAAAGGGTTGGACATGAAAAGCACGAAGGCATAAAAACCGACCGCTATTAAGCCCATGACGCCTAAAATCCGCCCCTGAAACTGCAAAGGTAAACTGCGGGAAAATAAAGCTACTGCAGCTGTCCAGCCAGCGAGCACCAGCAACCACATTAACATCGAGCCTTCATGCCCGCCCCAGACCGCCGTTAAGCGATAATACCAGGGCAGTAAAGAATTCGAGTTGCTGGCCACATAGACCACACTGAAGTCATTGCTCCAGAAAGCATAAGACAAAGCCCAGAATGAAAAAGCGGTTAGAAAAAACAGGGCATAAGCCAGAGGATTCCCCAGATCTAATGCCGTTTGATTGCCTTTAAAGCTGCCATACAAAGGCACCACAGCTAAGGCCAGAGAAACACAAAACGCAAACGTCAGCGCCAGTTGACCGTATTCTGCAATCATGGCTGCTGACCTTTATCAGATTCTTTATACAACTGTGATGGAGGTACATGCTTAATGCCCTTCATCGCTTCAGCCACTTCCGGTGGCATATACTCTTCATCATGTTTGGCTAACACCTCTGAGGCCAGTATGGTGGTTGCATCCACCAACACACCTTGAGCTACTATGCCCTGCCCCTCACGGAATAAATCCGGCAGTATGCCCTCGTATTCCACTGTCACTATAGGACCTGTGTCGACTAAATCGAAGCTGACTTTCAGTGACTCCGGCGCGCGGCGCACCGAGCCTTTCACCACCATGCCTCCTATACGCAGGCGTTGGCCCACTTCAGGTTTTACTTTGTCTTTGCCTATACCTTCAATCAATTGGCTTGGGGTGTAAAATAAATCAATATTCTGCTGCAATGCATACAGCATGGCGCCTATGGCACCTCCTAACAACAACACAAAGGCTGTTACAGCCACTAAGCGTTTCTGACGTCTCGGATTCATCTACTTCTCTCTCTCCTGATGTTGCCGCACCCGTTGCTCCCGCGCTGCTTTGGCGCGGATTTGTTGTTGTATAGAGTGATGTTGCCGCTTGCTGTACCACCACAGACCAAGCAACAAAGCATAAGTTGTACCGAAAGATAGCCAGACAAACAGTGCATAACCGCCCATCTGCCAAAAGTCTGCCCAGGATGTAAAAGCCATTAGTTTTGCTCCTTCTGACTGGAGTCACCCTTGGCATCAACCAGCTGTCGTACCCAGGGTCTGTGCTGTTCAAAGATTAAAATTTGACTGCGTAATCGTAAACAAGTGAGAGCCGCCAGCAGCAAGGCAAAACCTAACAAGCTGATCAACAGTGGCCATAACATAGAAGGGTCAATCGAAGGTTTGGCAAACTTGGTAATAGTGGCGCCCTGATGCAGCGTATTCCACCACTCCACCGAGAAGTGGATAATAGGTAAGTTCACCACCCCCACTATGGCCAGCAAAGACGCTACTTTAATACCACGGGCAGCCTCGGAAAAAGCACCAGCTAATGCAATGACACCTAAATACAAGAACAACAAGACTAATTCCGATGTTAAACGCGCATCCCATACCCACCAGGTACCCCACATAGGTTTACCCCAGGCAGCACCAGTGATTAAAGCGATAGCGGTATAGACAGCACCTATAGGAGCTATGGCCAGCACAGCCCACTGCGCCACACGGATTTGCCAGACTAAACCAATAAAAGCTGCAATAGCCATACTACTGTAGGCACCCATAGACCAAATCGCTGAGGGCACATGAATGTAAATAATCCGATAACTGTCACCTTGCTGATAATCGGCAGGGCTAAAAGCAAGGCCCCAGATATTGCCCAGCAGCAGGGTAAACAGAGCCAGTCCCATCAAATAAGGCAATAAGCGGCCACACAAATGGTACAAAGTTTCAGGTTTGGCATAAGGATCTAACCAACGGAACATACTACCCCACATTCATTCGAAGTGCCTGACGCACGGCCAGAGGCACCAGCGCTAAGGCAAATAATAAAAAGGCCAGCAGCACAGCCAGTTGCCCGGTGTAAGGCAAAGCTGTAGCTGCGGCTTCCATAGCACCACTGGCAAAAATCAGCAGTGGAATATACAAAGGTAAAATAATCAGTGCCTGCAATATACCGCCTTTGTCAGCCGCCATAGTGAGCGCAGCGCCCAACACACTGAGCAAGCTTAATACGGGCGTACCCAGCACTAAGGTCACTACTAATACCTGCCAACTGTCAAAATTTAACCCCAGCAACACAGCGATTAAAGGCGATACCAGAATAAGCGGCACACCAGTGGATAGCCAGTGGCAACAAATTTTTGCCGTGACGTAACTGAATAAGCCCTCTCTGCCAGCTACTAATTGCTCTATCACCCCATAACGGTAATCATCTTTAAATAAGCGTTCAGCAGATAGCAACACACTTAACAGCGCTGCAATCCAGACTAAACCTGGCGCTATTTGTTTCAGCATGCCGGGTTCAGGCCCAATGCCCAGCGGAAACAAGCTCAGCACCAACAAAAAGAATACCAGCGGATTCAACCAATCTGCCTTTTGCCGACCGAGCAATTGTAATTCGCGTTTAATTAAAGAGCGCCACATCACCATCTGTACTCCAGTTCTAACGCCTGAAGCTCTGGGTAAGAAGCAGACAACGCCTGATGACTGGTCAAAACAATGACGCCACCTGAGGCCAGATGCTGTAAAAAATGCTGTTCCAGTTTGGCAATCAACTGCTGATCCAAGGAAGTAAAAGGTTCGTCCAAAATCCAAAGGGGTTTAGTTGTGAACCACAATCGAGCCAGAGAGACACGGCGCTGCTGTCCGGCAGACAGCATAAAACAGGGAATATCTTCCAAACCAGCCAAACCCAAAGAGCCCAACAGTTGATAAGGATCTGCAGGCTGCTGCGCGGTTAAAGCAGACCAAAAGGCTAAATTTTGCAAGGCGGTCAGTTGAGGATGAATGCCACTTTGGTGGCCGATAAACAGCAGTTGCTCCGCAAAATGCTCTGCAACTGCACTCAGAGGTTTACCATGGAATAAAATCTGACCGTCTTCAGGCGAGCTTAAACCCGCCAGCAGTCGCAACAGCGAACTTTTACCGGCTCCATTTTTTCCCTGAATATAAAGTACTTGCCCTGCACTTAACTGAAAATTTAAGTTTTCAAATAACACTCTGTCCTGGCGGACACAGCTTAGTGCTTCGGCGGCCAAAATTATCGACAAAGGGCAAACTCCCAAAAAAAGTCGCGGCATCTTAGCATATTGGCAATAGAATACGAATGCGCTATAACCTTGAAACACTGGGCTTTGTAGAAATTAATGTTTCAGATCAAAGCCTGTAAGCCGATAGAAGTCTGACGAAATGCCCGATGACTGCCAATGGAAAAGAAATCAGTGAACCAGATAACCATAGATAGCGCCTTAAGTGCCCAACCCAAAGGGGCTGTACCCGCTGCTGTGCTGGTGGAAGAACACAACTATCAGGCGCTGTTAAATATTGGCAAAGATGGCATAGGCCAGTTAAAGCTACAGACTCCTGCTGGTCTGGTGCTGATTCAGGATGCCAAACTGAATTTACCGGCCTTGCAAGGTCAGCTCATGGTGCAATTGACTCAGGCCTTGTCAGGCCAGCTGCAGTTAAAGCTCAGTCAGAACGGCCCTCAGCCTATGCCGGTGCAGTTAACCCAGCCGCAATTGCAACAGTTAGTGACACAACTCAGTGCGCAGATGTCGGCACAGCCCAGCGCCCAACTCAGTACTCAACTCACCACTCAACTTAACACGCCATTGGCAGCCCAGCTGCACACCCAGCCAAGCACTAACCTGGCCAAAGTTGTACAAATACAAGTACAAATTCAGCGTCAGGATCAGCAACTGATTTTGCAGTTGGGACAAAACAAAGTGCAATTCCCTTTACCTGCCGCCTTACAAAGCTTGCCGCCAAGCCAATGGCTGGAGGCTAAACTGCAGTTAAAAGCCGGGCAATTAAGCCTGGTGTTGCCAAAAGCCGCCTTGCTACCAGCTTCGGCTGATACCAGTCAGGGCAAAAACTCTGGCCCATTATCCGCAAAAGCGCCTGAGTTGCTAACTGTTGCGCTGAAAAGCGAAGCCACATCAGGCCAGATAAAAACTCAACTGCAGACTGCTGTATCGGCACAGACCGCAGCGCCGACTGCAGCACCGACAAAAACACCAGCAGCTGGCTCAGCTCAGCAGCACACTAGTATTCCGTTATCTGCTGCAGTGCAGCAACGGGTTTTGCCTTTGGTATTGCCACAGCTGACCAACGCCGCATCTGGCACTGTATTGAGTTTAAACGAGCTAAAACAGTTGCCGATACCGCTGGCGATGAAACAACAACTGGCCGATCCTCAGTATCAGTTGCAACTCACACCGCAAGGCCAGTTACAACTGAAAGCTATCCCAGAGCAAAAAACTATAGTGATTGAAGCGCAACCTAAAGTGTTGCAGCTGCAAAGCTCTAAAACAGCACCAAGCCTGACTGTGTCAGGCTCAGTCGAAGCAACTAAATTTATAAAACCGCACATTGAGCCCGCTGTGCTGAATCAGGCATGGCGGCAATTATTGCCTATGCTCAATCCACAGTGGGAAAATCTGGCTGAAACGCCCGAATTACCGGAGGCAGTCAAAGCTATTTTACAACTGGTGCGGCAAAGTCAGCCTGATGCCAGTAAGATGACCCATCTGGCTCAACTGCCAGCCCAACTGCAGGCTTTGTTACAGTTTAATCCGCTGCAAAACGTCGCTCTGCCGCAAACTGCAGCTGGCACCTTAGCTGTCGCTATTCAGTTATTATTAGGCCGTTTGGGGCAAAGTTTGCCGCAAAACGAGAAAGGCCCAAACAAAGATCACAAACTGAAAGAATTTGTTGCACAGCTCGATCAAACTCAAAGCAGCCAGTTGCTAAAGCAGTTATCCAGCCAAAGCTCGTCACTGCAACAAGCCCAGTTAGCGACACTTGAACAACAAAGCAAAGATCCGTTGCAGCAGATTTTCTTAACCTTGCCGATCCAGAATCAGCAGGTATCTGACTTTTGCCAAATCGCTATTACTCAGCAAGAAGAAGAACAGGAAAAAGGCAAAGGCAAATCTGTGGCCTGGCAGTTATCGATGAAGTTTGATTTAAAACAGCTGGGGCAATTGTTGGCGATCAGCAAGTTATCTGGCTCGTCCTTGTCGTTGCAGTTGTATACCGACACCACAATGCTGAAGTTATTAGCCGAAAAATACCTGCCGCTGTTAAAGGACAGATGCAAAATTCAGGGTATAGAAGTCACAGAAGCCCATTGTCAGTTGGGTAAAATCCCAGAGAGTTTAATGCCTAAAACCACCAGCTTGCTGGCGATTCGGGTGTAGAGCGTGTTGACGTTTCAGGGTTATTTTTGCAGCAGTCTGGCCGGTTTTTATGCAAGGCAGCGCGAGTGCAGTGTAGTTAACCTGAACTCGGGATAAGCCGCGCCACTGAATAGGCATCTTTTAACGCCTCTCTGCGTTGCTCTGTCTAGCCATAGCTTGCTATGGCGTACGACAAAGCGCCTTGAGATCCATAAAAATCTGCGCATTCAGCCAGGAAATAGTGCAGCTTTTTAAAAACATACTTTTACTTCTTTGATTTTATTGATTAAATCAACAAAGGTCGACACTCGTTATCCCGAGTTCAGGTTAGTTATTCTACATAAACGAGTGCTAACGCAGCAGAAAGGCCGGCCAGGCGCTGCCCTTCGGGTTCGTCTGGCGGCGCTTTGCTTCTTTGTTGCCTACATGGATGTAGGTAAGGGGCGTGAGCTGGAGCGGAAGCTTCACTCGTCGCTCATTTAGAATAACTAAACTTCGCTCCTCGTTTCGCGTTCAAAGCGGCGCCAGAGCGAACAAAATTTAATCTCGATACGTTAACACGCTCTCTAGGATACAAATGAAAGACCTGACTAAAACCCCTGATAGCATAGACATAGACGCCAGCGCAGTTGCTCTGGCTTATGATGGTAAAAATGCACCACAGATTGTGGCCAAAGGTCATGGCGAACTGGCGCAGGATATTATTGCCACCGCCAAAGAACATGGCGTTCTGGTGCATGAAGATGAAGAGCTGGTGAAGGTGCTGCAACGTATTGAGCTGGGCACTGATATCCCCAAAGAGCTCTACATTATTATCGCCGAGCTCATCGCCTTTTCTTATGTGCTACAGGGCAAATTCCCAGACGAGTGGCACAATATCCACCAGCGTATCGATTTAAAAAGCTAAGTTTCTTGTTTATCACTGACCAGCATAGTACGGCTGGCCGACACCGCAGGGTGTGAGATCTGCACTTTGATATCACTGATCAGCGTATGCAGTTCTGCTTGCACTATGGACTCTTTCATCTCCAGCTGAAATTCCAGACAAGCATGCCCATGCCACTGAGTCACGCCTGACAAATGCCAGTCAGCAAGCTTTGGATGTTGCAGGGTGTGACCACAATCCCGTGCGACTTCGTCTAAATCGGCATCATCGTCCGATAAATCCACTTCAAGGTATAAATACAACATCATCAATTCCTTATTCTACCCATGGTTGGGGTCACATGGTTGGGGTCAGGCCTTGAATGTTGAATTTTAATTCAACATTCAAGGCCTGACCCCAACAGATTTACAGCGAAAACGGGGATAACGCATAGTCGGCGGCCTTTTGCGCATGCAAAGCCGTGGTATCAAATAACGGCACAGCGCAATCTTCGCTACTTACCAATAAAGCTATTTCAGTGCAGCCTAAAATAATAGCTTCTGCGCCTTGTGTCACCAAATCCGCCATGATCTGTTGATATTGCTGGCGTGACTCCGGCTTCACTATGCCGAGGCATAATTCCTGATAAATCACCTGATGCACCAGCTTCCTGCCCTCTTCATCCGGCACCAATACTTCTAAACCATAAAGCTCCGTCAGGCGTTTTTTATAAAAATCCTGCTCCATGGTAAAACGTGTGCCTAATAAAGCGACTTTGTGAAACCCAGCCTGCTGTATAGCTTCGGCCGTCGCATCAGCAATATGCAACAGTGGAATAGTCACAGCAGTTTCAATAACGGCGGCAACCTTGTGCATGGTATTAGTACAAAGCACTAAGCAATCAGCACCAGCTGTCTGTAACTTGAGCGCGGCATAGGCCAACAACTCACCAGCTTTGTGCCAGTCGCCACTGCGCTGCAGCTGTTCAATTTCAGCAAAATCCACACTGTACAAAATGATTTTGGCACTGTGCAAACCACCCATCTGGTGTTTAATGCACTGGTTGATCTGACGGTAATAGGGAATAGTAGACTCCCAGCTCATGCCGCCTAATAACCCTATGGTTTTCATTGATATTTCTCTAAGGGGATGATGAAGTTACAGTACCAAGGCTGGCATATATAAACAACAAAACCCGTTGATGGGAGCAACGGGTTTTTATCCAAACAGGGCTGCTATCACAAGCTTAGTAATACACATCCGCTTTCTGATGCAACTGAGGTTCATCCTGCAAATCGTCAAAAGATACGGCTATATGCTGATCTTTATTCTCTCTATCCGACAAATACACAGCTCTATCCTGAGCATCAATCCAACTCACCACGCCTATACCCTTTTTAGTCTGACACACCATACCTAATTTCAGCTCAAGTACATTCATCGCAGTTCTCCTCAGGCATTTTTATTTCATTCAGATACCAAGTTAGACGCTCAAAAACGTCATTTTGATGTCCGACCAGCTAAATTAATGCTAACTGAATGAATTTGATGAGAATTTAGGTGGGGTTGGTTGGGGTCAGGCCTTGAATGTTGAATTAAAATTCAACATTCAAGGCCTGACCCCAACCAAAAGCTTAGATGCGGGTGCGTTTTTTCTGCGTTTGTTTTGGTTTTTTCGCTTTGGCTTTTTCGGCCGCAGCTGCTTTTTCTGCTTTCACTACTTCAGGCTTCACACCCGACTGCACCATGATTTGATGCTTGCGCACTGCACGCTTGATGCCTGCCATACGACGGCGACGCTCATCACGGTCTTCTGGTTTCATTAAACTTTCGGTCTCAGCCGATAAATGCACCAGCTTACGTAAGTAGTTCACATCTTCCAGCGGATATTCGGCATAACCACCAGCAGGTAAATGCTTAGGCAGTAACAAATCACCGTAACGGATACGAATTAAGCGGCTCACCACAGCGCCCTGCGATTCCCACATACGGCGAACTTCACGGTTACGGCCTTCTGTCAGCACCACGTGGAACCAGCGGTTAATGCCTTCGCCGCCCATAGCTTTGATCTTCTTGAAGTTGGCTTTACCGTCTTCCAGCTCCACGCCTATGCGCAGCTTCTGGATCATTGCATCGTTCACATCACCAAATACCCGCACCGCATATTCACGTTCTACTTCAAACTTTGGATGCATTAAACGGTTGGCCATTTCACCATCTGTAGTGAACAGTAATAAACCGCTGGTATTGATATCTAAACGGCCAATGGCAATCCAGCGCGAGTCTTTAATTTTTGGCAAGCGGTCAAATACAGTAGGACGACCTTCAGGGTCGATACGCGAACAAATTTCGCCCTCAGGTTTGTGATAGGCAATAACACGGCAAACTTGCTCAGCTTCTGCTGCAATTTTAACCGGATGGCCATCGACCCGCACTTGTTGATTGGCATTAATGCGGTCGCCTAATGTCGCCACTTTGCCATCCACGGTCACACGTCCAGCACTGATGTATTCTTCCATCTCGCGGCGGGATCCAACACCGGATCGCGCCAGCACTTTCTGTAGTTTTTCACTCATGATTTAATGTATCTCTTCAGTCATTGAGACTGGGTTAAAAAAATCCGGCGTTGCTTGAAACTCAGCCAGAGCAGGTAAATCGCTTAAATCCTTTAAGCCAAAATAATCTAAAAATATCGCTGTTGTGGCATACAAACCAGGACGGCCCGGTACTTCTTTATGCCCTACCACTTTAACCCAACCCCGGTCGAGCAAAGTACGCATAATCTGACTGCTGACCGTCACGCCCCGCACCTCTTCAATTTCACCGCGGGTGATTGGCTGACGATAGGCAATAAGCGCCAAAGTTTCCAGCACAGCACGGGAATAACGCGGTGAACGTTCTGGCCAGAGTAAAGCAAGGTATTCACTTAAATCAGCACGGGTTTGAAAGCGAAAACCTGAGGCGGTTTCAATCAGCTGAATACCCCGGCCTAAATAATCCTGTTGCAACTGCGCTAAAGCCTGCTGCAAACGTTTTCGGGTTAACTCAAAACTTTCCAGCACAGTGCTTTGCAAGTCATTCACAGACAAAGGTTTATCAGAGGCAAAAATAGCGGCTTCGACTAACTGCAGCAGTTGTTGCTCGTTAATTTTTTTCGCCATGCTCTTCCCTTTTATCTGTCAGACCGTTATCACAACCAATAGCCAAAACATCATTGCAGTTGCAGCGCGGCGACCTGTAGGGACGTGGTTTATCCGCGCCCGCCTCATCAAACAAAGATTGAGAATACAAAGTCAACGCCGCTGTAGCTTCAAATACGCCGGTTGTTATGCCCAAAATCATCGCAGCTGCAGCGCGGCGACCTGTAGGGGCGTGGTTTATCCGCGCCCGCCTCATCAAACCAAGATTGAGAATGCAAAGTCAACGCCGCTGTAGCTTCAAATACGCTGGTTATTATGCCCAAAGTAATTGCAGTTGCAGCGCGGCGACCTGTAGGGGCGTGGTTTATCCGCGCCCGCCTCATCAAACCAAGATTGAGAATGCAAAGTCAACAAAGCTGCGGCTTCAATTACGAAGGGCATATTATGCCAACTTGACGTGGATCTGACCATAAGCTTCTACTTGTATGACTTGGATCAGCTTTTCCTTTACCAGCTCCAAAATAGCCAAAAAGCTAACCACCACCCCTTGTCTGCCTTCTGATAATTCAAAACATTCAGCAAATTCAAGGTAGTCTGTGCAGCCACGCAGCAACTCCAAAATCTTACTCATGCGCTCACGGGTGGATAAATGCTCTTTTTTAATCTGGTGATGCTGAAAATCTTTGGCGCGTTTAGCAATGTCTTTCAGTGCCAGCAAAATTTCCTGTAACGACACTTCAGGCAAAATCACATAGGGCTCAAAGTTATCGTCCAAGCCAGCTTTGGCCGGGAAATAATCCCGCTCCTGGCGTGGTAATAAATCCACGTCAGTGGCTGCTTTACGGATAATTTCGTATTCCTGCAAGCGCCGCACTAAATCAGCACGCGGATCCACTTCTTCGTCCGACTTATAATCATGCTGCGGCAATAATAAACGTGATTTAATTTCCGCCAGCATAGCGGCCATTAGCAAATACTCTGCTGCCAGTTCAAAGTTCATATCCTGCATTAAATCAATGTATTCCATGTACTGCAGGGTGATTTCGTTGATCGGCAAATCGACAATATCAAAGCGGTGACGGCGAATTAAATACAGCAGAAAATCCAGCGGGCCTTCAAAACTTTCCAGCAATACCGACAAGGCTTCAGGCGGAATATACAAATCTTCCGGCTTGTCCAGCACAGCCTCACCGCGCACAAAAGCCAGCGGCAAAGGCTGCTGTATCGTCAGGCTGGCAAAGCTGTCGGCTAAAGACTCAGACATTACTGCTCAACCGGATTTCCAAGCCAAAGTAATTGTTAGACAAAAGCACTACTATCGCCCGCACCTTGACGGATAACTACTGGATTGTCTTCAGATAAATCAATCACTGTGGTGTGGTTTTCTGCAATTACGCCACCGTGAATAATCAAATCCACCTGACGCTCTAACTGGTCGCGCATTTCTTCCGGATCAGATTCAGCAAAATCATTACCTGGCAATACCAAAGAACTCGACATCAAAGGCTCACCGAGCTCCTGCAACAGGTCCAGCGCAATTTTGTTTTGCGGAATACGTAAACCTACAGTCTTTTTCTTGTCATTGAGCAAACGTTTAGGAACTTCCTTGGTGCCTTTTAAAATAAAGGTATAAGCACCTGGCGTATGGTTTTTGATTAAGCGAAAGGCGCTATTCTCAACCTTGGCATAGACAGACAACTCAGAAAAGTCACGGCACATCAGGGTAAAGTGATGCTCTGTGCTCATCTGGCGAATTTGTAAAATACGCTCAAGCGCTGCTTTATCGCCTATATGGCAACCCAAAGCATAACCAGAATCTGTAGGGTAAATCACCACCCCACCTTGCTTGATAATATGCACAGCCTGTTTAATTAAACGTTGCTGCGGATTTTCTGGGTGAACATAAAAAAACTGGCTCATAAAACTCTTCTTATTGTCTGCACTTGTAACTAAAGCATAGTTAAGCAATAGCAATAAATTTGTTAAAAATCAAGGTGAAAGCTGTGCTGATTCAGGCTGTGGCAGCTGCCAGTCATGCCATACAGGGGTTACATCATCGGTAAAATACAATTGACGGCCCAGCTCATTCCATGGCGTTTCCTGATGAAAATCAGAACCAGCAGACGCCGTTAAGCCAAACTTCTGGCACAGCATCCAAACCTGACGTTTTTGCACCGGCGTCATTTGTGCAGAAGCCACTTCCATGGCTTTGCCACCAGCGGCGGAAAACTCTTCAGCCAAACGGGTCAACCAACGGCCATTCAGTTTGTACTTTAAAGGGTGCGCTAAAACAGGAGTGCCGCCTGCGGCTAAAATCCACTGCACAGCCTCTTGCATCGGCACCCAATTATTCGGCACATAGCCTGTATTGCCGCGGCTTAAGTACTTTTTAAATACAGTGTTCATCGAGCTGGCTTTGCCTATCTGCACCAGATAACGCGCAAAGTGAGTGCGGGTTAAGGCGGCGCCATTGGCAATTTTTAATACATTTTCCAGCACATCAGGTATTTTATTTTTTTCTAACCGGCGCGCCATCTCTTCGGCCCGCTCTACCCTGCGCTGCTGCTGAGTGGCTAACTGCTGTAAAAATACCGGACATTGGGTATTGATATGTAAACCAACAATATGAATTTCAAATTCATACCAACTGGTGGAAATCTCCACACCCGGGATCAAAGTCAAAGGCAGTTGCTTCTCCACAATAGCGGCGTGGGCTTCGGCTAAACCTGCAATAGTGTCGTGATCGGTAATGGCGAGCACATCCACCCCTTTGCTGACTGCGCGCTCAACCAATTCAGTTGGGCTTAATACGCCATCTGAGCAATAAGTGTGGCTGTGTAAATCAATTTTCATAGCAGGCTACCTGACAAAACGGCGGCCATTGTGCCACAGAAAGCCGGTCGCGACCAGAAAGACGCAGCCCCTTCAGCTCTGGCTGTGTTGCTCAGAGCGAAAGAAGGGTTCTGCTGTTAAAGCACCAAACTTAATACAGAACGGCCAGGTAGCTGCAGCGAATAGGGCTGTAACACACCTTTCAGTTGCACATTAAAGGCTTTGGTTTCCGTTGCAGCATTTTGAATAATCAACGCATATCGGCCATCAGGCCGTTGATAAGCCACATGCCCAATACCCAGTGTCGCTTCAGATCCGATACGAACCGACGCCGGTGGCACTATTTTACTGGCATGCGCTATCACAAAATAGGCTACATTCAGGCTGACTTTTTGACCGTCAATGGTTATAGCCCCCAAACACTTATTGCAGCCTCCCTGAGTATGAGGTTGTAACTTCGCATCCGAACTTAAATTCCATTGCAGTACATTACGGGCCCAATGTCGTGGTGCACCTATCATCAAATGTTCCATATGCCACATCAGCGAATCACCAAAGTCCGATCCCTCGCCCACCCACTGCTCAGTGAAATAAATGTTTTTATCCGGATGCGCCTTTTTCACTTTATCCAGCTCAGTAATACTGCCGTTGTATAAATGAAAAGCCGACCCATCAATAAAAACCCTGGCGTCCTGATCATTCAGCACTGTGATTGGGTAATCCACATGATCGGGATTATGGTCATAAATAATAATTTTGGTCGCAAGTTTAGCCTTGGCAAAGGCCGGTCCCAGATGATTTTTAATAAAGTTGGCTTGAGCCAGAGCAGGCATTAACAAACTTGGGTTATTGCCCGGGTGCAGAGGTTCATTTTGTATAGTCACAGCGTCCAGACTAATACCGTGCTGCTGCATTGCCTGCAGGTATTTGACAAAATACAACGCATAGCTGCCAAAATGCTCTGGCAGTAATTCTCCGCCTACAGTCGAATTATTGCTTTTCATCCAGACCGGCGGCGACCAGGGGCTGCCCAGCAGTTTAATCTTCGGATTGATCGCCAGTATTTGTTTGAGCACAGGGATCAGGTATTTTTCGTCCTCCTTGAGAGAAAACTTGTCAAGAGCAGGGTCCTGCTGGCCAGCAGGCAAATCGTTGTAACTAAAAGGTGCAGGGTCCAGGTCTGAGGCACCTATACTCAGGCGTAAATAACTCACCGCCAATCCTGTTGCACCAAACAACTGCTGCAACAACTGCTGACGATTCTCTGCGGTTAGCCCCATCAAATGCATAGCGCTACCGCCGGTCAAGGTATAACCAAAACCATCCATTGGCTGAAACTTAGTCTGTGCATCCAGTTGCAACACCGGCAGTGTTTTGTTCTGGGGCCGCTGCCATAAGCCAGTGTCAGTGCTGAGTAACTGCTTTTTATCCGCTGTGGATAAATAGCTCTCACTGACTGCTTGTGCAGAAAAAGGCAAAATAAATACCCACACCAGAGCCAAAAGCTCCAGCTGCTTTTTTACAATTAGCATAAAAAACCTCAGTTAATGCGCGGCCAAACCGGCTAAAAAATTTGTATGTGTTGGCATTTTTTCCACACAAGCTGTTATCACTCCTGCTGTCGACGCAGCAAAATCGCCGATCTGAGCCAGAGTTTTGTTGTCCACCATAGGGTCGTAACGCTCTGGCATCAGGCGCTGCCCTAACAGCACCTGCACCCAGCTGTCTTCGCGAAATAGCTCATCAGCCACTCGATGTACCCGGCCATAGGCCTGAAAAATATCCAGTTTTTGCTGCAGTGAGTCCGGCACTGTCATCTGCTTTAAATAGCGCCAGTATTCACTGTCGTCTCGTTCTGTCACCTTGTAATGCGCAATAATAAAATCGCGGATTTGCTCCATTTCCTCTGCAGCCAGCAGGTTGTAATGATCGGTATTGGCCTGAGCAAAACTGCGGTCAGGAAACAAATTCACCAAACGGGTAATAGCGGTTTGCACCAGATGCAAACTGGTCGACTCCAGAGGTTCCAAAAAGCCACTGGACAAGCCAATAGCCACACAATTTCCCACCCACATCTGTTTGCGTTTACCCGTGGTAAAGCGGATAAGCCGTGGCTCAGCGCTGTGTTGCGGCTCCAGCTTCTGCAGCAAGCGTTGTTGCGCCAAATCATCAGAGGCATAAGCCGAGCTAAACACCAAACCATTGCCGGTGCGATGCTGCAGCGGGATACGCCATTGCCAGCCAAACTCATGAGCAGTAGCGCGGGTATAAGGCGGCAACTCAGAAAGTGCTGCCGAAGGCACAGCCCATGCGCTGTCATTGGGTAACCAATGGCTCCAGTCGTCATAGCCCACGCCCATGGTCTGTCCTATCAATAAAGCGCGCAGCCCAGAGCAGTCGATAAACAAATCACCGGCCACTTGCCTGCCATCCTCCAACAATAAATGCCGGATATGACCACTGACTGCATCACGCTCCACATGCTTAATCAGGCCTTGGTGACGAATTACCCCACGCTGCTCGCTTAATTTGCGCAAATACACTGCGTACAAACTAGCGTCAAAATGGTAGGCATAGGCAATTTCACTGACAGGCGATTTCGGCTTAGTGGGGTCTGCTGGCATAAACTTATGCTGCTGCGCCATCTGACTGGCAATACAGTAGTGCTCAAAAGGCAAAGCCTGCCCTTGCTGCTTCAGCTTTAACCAGTACTGATAAAAACTCAGCCACTCCCATTGCCGGCCTAAAGCGCCAAACGCATGAAAATAACTGTCGCCTTTTTGCCCCCAGTTAACAAACTCAATACCTAGTTTAAAGGTGGCGCCTGTTGCGCGAATAAACTCCTGCTCATCTATTCCACATAAATGGTTGTATAACTTAATGGCAGGAATAGTGGCCTCCCCAACCCCTACAGTGCCAATCTGTTCAGATTCAACCAGTTCAATCCGATAACGCTGCCCTGTCAGTTTCGCCAGTAAGGCCGCGCTCATCCAACCGGATGAGCCGCCTCCGACGATCACAATGGTCTGAATAGGTTCAAGCATTGTGTCGTCCTTCTACTAGAGCTTGTAACTGACGCCCAGCAGGAACTGCCGGCCGTATTCTTCATAGACTTCAGGGAAATAACTACCACCGCCCTGCAGCGTATTGAGCCTGGTGGTGTAAGGCGAGTTGGTCAGGTTGTTCACCTGCATCAGCAAAGTGATACCATCAAAACGGCCTTGATCAAAGCTGTAACTCAGCTGTGCATCCACTTGTTTATCCGCCAGCACTTCGGTGTAACCACGGGTCGCAAACAGCTGCACTACTTCGCCACGGAACTCAGAGCGATAGCGTTGACTGACCCTGGCTGAGAAACCGTTTTGCTCAAAGTACAGCGTTAAATCACGCACCTTGTCTGATAAACCCGGCAACTTACTTGAAGTTCCAGGGCCATCAGGCTCAATACTCGAATCCGACCAGGACTGGCTGCCAATAAAGCCAAAACCTTCTAATGCAGATACATAGTTGCCAATATCAATGGACATACTCAGCTCCAGGCCTTTGATATTGCCGCCCTGGCCATTGGCCGGACGACTCATATTGCCAATAGGGCTGATAGGCTCAATGGTGGAGTTATTCGGCGCGTTGGAAAAATCAAAGTCAAAATTCTGGGTGTAGATATAGCTATCCAGCTTTTTATAAAAAGCACCAGCAGCTATATAAGTGCTGCCATCCAGATAGGCTTCGTAAGTTAAATCCAACGCTTTAGCACGCCATGGTTCTAGTTCAGGGTTACCACTGCTGCCGCTCCAGCGCCGTGAATCCACGCCAACACCAGCGGTAATACTGGCGCGCATTTCATCCATCCGTGGCCTTGCCATGGTTTTACCCGCAGCAAAACGGACAAACTGATCCTCCAGCACTTCCAGACTCAGGTTCAGCGCCGGTAACACATCTGTATAAGAAGCACCGGTTTCTACCTGCACTAAAGTGGCAGGATTATCCGGATCATAATCACTGGCAAGGTAACCGCTGGACAGCTGATCGGTTTGCACCACTTGGGTACCAAAGTTGCCTTTGAGCGCTAAACCAAAAACTTCGGTATCCAGATTCATCCGCAAATAGCTGGTCAGCACTTCCTCATCTACACCCCAGGCCTTATTCCATCTGTTGGTGTCTAAAATAGGTTTGATATCGTAGTAGCGGGCTACTGTGGGTAAAATGTCGTACGAAATCACGCCAGGAATACCAGCAAAAGCTAAAGAGGTTGGGCGCACCAGCAAGGACGGATCCACAGCAACAGGAGTTCTGTCGTTTTTAAGGAATAAATCATTGTCGTCCACCACTTTATCTTTGGTACGTTTGATAAAGTTCAGGCCAAAATCAAGAGAACTAAAGCTATCGCCCAAGGCTGAGCCGGTTAAATCATAACGGCCGCTGGCTTCAGCTTCACGCACCTGCTCTTTGACATGAGGAAAACGAATAGAGCCATCGTGACCCCAACCTCCCCAGGGAGCAGGGTCGCTTAATTGCACCTGATTAACATCGGTATAATCTGTCGCTGGGCTGTAGGTGGGGAAACCGCGCGGCACCAAATCAAAAGCTATAGAATCAAAGCCGCCATTGTTGATACCAGCGTAAGTTTCCAGTACCTGCTCATCACGCTCAGAGCCTGAATAGGATAAATCCAGCTCCAGAGTCCAGCGGTCTTGCTTGTAACTGGTATTCCAACCTATGGCTTTGAGTTCATCTTCGCGAGTGTTGTTGTCGTTTCTCAGCACAGGTCGCAGATTGGTTGCGGTGCCACTTTGAACCACTTTAGTGCCACCAAACTCAGTGAAAGTCGGATTTTCAAACTGCATGCCATCGCCTGTCCACTGATTGGTGAACCACATCACGCCACGCATAATTTCGTCTTGTTCAAACCTGGAATAATAAGTATCTATAGTGCTGTGCAGTTGATCATTAGGTTTGTACTCGAACACCGCCATCACACCATCGCGCACCTGACTGCGGGCTACTGCTGTCACCTCCTGCCCTACTAAACCCAAAGCATCGTCATTCTCTGTGCCTTCTAAAGCAGACTCTACCGTATTCCACTCCCAGGCCTTGTAGTGCTTCACCTGAGTGGGCGTATCCATATGGGCAAAACCCACAGCCACACCTATGGTGTCATCAGCAAACTGGTCAATATAAGACAAGCTACCGCGCCAGCCATTGGCTGAAACTTCAGGATGCATTTGCTCAATAGAGCTTTTTTCGCCCCGCAGGTTGAGCACCACTGTTTGCTCACCATGAGTTAAAGGCCGAATGGTGCGCATATCCACAGTACCGGACAAGCCCATACCCGCTATGGCTAAATCTGAAGATTTATACACTACAGCGCCATTAATCAGCTCAGACGGATACTGGTCGTATTCCACAGCTCTGTTATCACCAGCGCTGGCTTGCTGCCGGCCATTTAAAGTGGTGGTGGAAAAATCCGGCGCCAGACCCCGAATTGAAATCACCTGCACCCGGCCATTCACTCTTTGTCCGGCTAAACCGGGTAAACGGGTCAGGGATTCGGCAATACTCTGGTCAGGTAACTTACCTATATCTTCAGCAGAGACAGCTTCAACAATAGAGCTTTCATTCTTTTTGATATCAATAGTAGTTTCCATGCTGCGGCGAATGCCCATCACAGAAATCACTTCAATTTGTTCATCAGCCTGCGGCTTTGTTTGCGTATTAGTTTCAGCTTGCTGAGCCATCGCCAGCGACGGCAGCAATGTTACGCCAACAGCCAGACCTAAGATCTGTTGAATGGCACTGCCTAACTTGGTTTTTTTCATCATATTGTCTTCCTTCCCCTGTTGATGCCAACTTTGTTTCTTTTATACCCAAGTCACTTGAAATTGCAGTCAACAAAGCTGCAGTTTCAAGGCCGACGGGTATTTATGTTGTTATGCCAATTTGACCCTACTCCAAGGATCTTTACTTGTCGTTTGAAACAGGTCGAACGCGTTAAAAAAATTCACTTATTAAGGTTCGAATAAAGTCGAACTGCTGAAATACCCTGGCGGGTTGTGATATGTGATGTGGAAAACCGCACCGACAATTGACTGATATTCATCCGAATTATTCTAGGGGTAACCTTTATGGTCGCCCGCGATATTGAACCAATACCCTCCTTGGTATGTGACGTGGAACACGGGCGGGGGTAAACCCAAACCAACAATTAACTGATGTTCATCCGAATTATTGTAGGGGCGACCTTTATGGTCGCCCGCGATATAAAACCAATACCCACCTTGGTATATGACGAGGAAACACGGGCGGGGATAAACCCTGCCCCTACGATTTGGTTGTGGTATTGAACCAATTTAAATTGCTGTCGAGAGTATCCAGCGTCTACTAAACTGAGTGAATTAAATCATGATCATTTAGGCAGAATATTTTCACAGGGGGCGGGGATGCTGAACTCTGTATTACCTCAAAGGCGCACAGGCCGTTTAAAAAACTTTGACTACAGTAACAACGGTTTCTACTTCATCACTTTATGTTGTTACAAGCGTTTTTTGCTCTTCGGTGACATTGTCGACCAGCAGATGCAAACCAATGCTCTTGGCTGCGTTGTAGCTCTGGAATGGCAAAAAGTACCAGAACGTTTTCCTGCTGTAGAGCTGCATCCATGGGTTCTAATGCCAAATCATTTTCATGCCATTCTCACGCTATCCAACGAGCCAGGGAAAAAACGTACAACCTTAGGCTCAGTGGTTGGCTCTTTTAAATCTTTATCCCAAAAAGCGATTCGTGGTGAATTTGGTCAAAATACTCCGCATCTTTGGCAGCGCGGCTACTATGACCATGTGATTCGTAATGACGAGGCTTATCAGCATATAGCTAACTATGTTCAAACCAATCCTCAACGCTGGCAAGCGGACTATTTTAACGTTCAAGGCCGATGATTTTTTTCTGAGGTCAATCTGAACCGCAGGCTGGGGTATGTGGTGTAGAAGCCCAAACCAACAATTAACTGATATTCATCCGAATTACTGTAGGGGCGANACACGGGCGGGGGTAAACCCAAACCAACAATTAACTGATGTTCATCCGAATTATTGTAGGGGCGACCTTTATGGTCGCCCGCGATGTAAAACCAATACCCGCCTTGGTATGTGACATGGAACACGGGCGGGGGTAAACCCCGCCCCTACGATTTGGTTGTGGTATTGAACCAATACCCACCTCGGTATGTGACGTTTAAATACCCGGGCGGGGGTAAACCCCGCCCCTACGATTTGGTTGTGGTATTGAACCAATACCTGCCTTGGTATGTGACGTTGAAATACACGGGCGGGGATAAACCCCGCCCCTACAATCTGGTTGTGATATTGAACCAATACCCACCTTGGTATTTGGTGTTGAAATCAACGGGCGGGGGTAAACCCCGCCCCTACAATCTGGTTGCGATATTGAACCAATACCCGCCTTGGTATGTGACGTTGAAATACCCGGGCGGGGATAAACCCCGCCCCTACGATTTGCTTGTGGTATGTGGTGTGGAAACCCAAACCGACAATTAACTGATATTCATCCGAATTATTGTTGGGGCGACCTTTATGGTCGCCCGCGATATAAAACCAATACCCACCTTGATATGTGACATGAAACACGGGCAGGGATAAACCCCGCCCCTACGATTTGGTTGTGGTATTGAACCAATTTAAATTGCTGTCGAGAGTATCCAGCGTCTACTAAACTGAGTGAATTAAATCATGATCATTTAGGCAGAATATTTTCACAGGGGGCGGGGATGCTGAACTCTGTATTACCTCAAAGGCGCACAGGCCGTTTAAAAAATTTTGACTACAGTAACAACGGTTTCTACTTCATCACTTTATGTTGTTACAAGCGTTTTTTGCTCTTCGGTGACATTGTCGACCAGCAGATGCAAACCAATGCTCTTGGCTGCGTTGTAGCTCTGGAATGGCAAAAAGTACCAGAACGTTTTCCTGCTGTAGAGCTGCATCCATGGGTTCTAATGCCAAATCATTTTCATGCCATTCTCGCGCTATCCAACGAGCCAGGGAAAAAACGTACAACCTTAGGCTCAGTGGTTGGCTCTTTTAAATCTTTATCCCAAAAAGCGGTTCGTGGTGAATTTGGTCAAAATACTCCGCATCTTTGGCAGCGCGGCTACTATGACCATGTGATTCGTAATGACGAGGCTTATCAGCATATAGCTAACTATGTTCAAACCAATCCTCAACGCTGGCAAGCGGACTATTTTAACGTTCAAGGCCGATGATTTTTTTCTGAGGTCAATCTGAACCGCAGGCGGGGGTATGTGGTGTAGAAACCCAAACCAACAATTGACTGATATTCATCCGAATTACTGTAGGGGCGACCTTTATGGTCGCCCGCGATATAAAACCAATACCCACCTTGGTATATGACGAGGAAACACGGGCGGGGATAAACCCTGCCCCTACGATTTGGTTGTGGTATTGAACCAATTTAAATTGCTGTCGAGAGTATCCAGCGTCTACTAAACTGAGTGAATTAAATCATGATCATTTAGGCAGAATATTTTCACAGGGGGCGGGGATGCTGAACTCTGTATTACCTCAAAGGCGCACAGGCCGTTTAAAAAACTTTGACTACAGTAACAACGGTTTCTACTTCATCACTTTATGTTGTTACAAGCGTTTTTTGCTCTTCGGTGACATTGTCGACCAGCAGATGCAAACCAATGCTCTTGGCTGCGTTGTAGCTCTGGAATGGCAAAAAGTACCAGAACGTTTTCCTGCTGTAGAGCTGCATCCATGGGTTCTAATGCCAAATCATTTTCATGCCATTCTCACGCTATCCAACGAGCCAGGGAAAAAACGTACAACCTTAGGCTCAGTGGTTGGCTCTTTTAAATCTTTATCCCAAAAAGCGATTCGTGGTGAATTTGGTCAAAATACTCCGCATCTTTGGCAGCGCGGCTACTATGACCATGTGATTCGTAATGACGAGGCTTATCAGCATATAGCTAACTATGTTCAAACCAATCCTCAACGCTGGCAAGCGGACTATTTTAACGTTCAAGGCCGATGATTTTTTTCTGAGGTCAATCTGAACCGCAGGCTGGGGTATGTGGTGTAGAAGCCCAAACCAACAATTAACTGATATTCATCCGAATTACTGTAGGGGCGACCTTTATGGTCGCCCGCGATGTAAAACCAATACCCGCCTTGGTATGTGACATGGAACACGGGCGGGGGTAAACCCCGCCCCTACGATTTGGTTGTGGTATTGAACCAATACCCACCTCGGTATGTGACGTTTAAATACCCGGGCGGGGGTAAACCCCGCCCCTACGATTTGGTTGTGGTATTGAACCAATACCTGCCTTGGTATGTGACGTTGAAATACACGGGCGGGGATAAACCCTGCCCCTACGATTTGGTTGTCGTATTGAACCAATACCAGCCTTGGTATTTGGTGTTGAAATCAACGGGCGGGGATAAACCCTGCCCCTACGATTTGGTTGTCGTATTGAACCAATACCCGCCTTGGTATGTGACGTTGAAATACCCGGGCGGGGATAAACCCCGCCCCTACAATTTGGTTGTGGTATTGAACCAACATCTGCATTGGTATGTGACGCGGAAACACGGGCGGGGGTAAACCCCGCCCCTACGATTTGGTTGTGGTATTTATTCAAACGCCATCATAGTGTTTGCTACCCTAACCTGCAGTTGGGGCTACAAAGTCCTNTATTCAAACGCCATCATAGTGTTTGCTACCCTAACCTGCAGTTGGGGCTACAAAGTCCTTGCCGTTCCCTGGTGACAAAGGCATAGTAAAGATCAGCTTGCACCAACGATGTGCAAAACAATAACGAAAACAACAACAAAAGCTGACGACACGCGCTATGGATACCATTCTGTTTAACTTCCATGACCTGCTGATGGTGGTCACGGCTTTCGAATCTCTGCTGTTGGCATTACTGCTGGCTGCTTCTTCACCTCGCTCGTCTTTAAGTAACTGGTTGTTAGCCGCTTTTCTGTTTTGTCATTTTTTAATACCGCTGCACGAGCTCACCTTTTGGGGCAAGTTGTTTCGCATCTGGTTGCTGGATATCTCACCCAACATCTTTTTTTTGTTCAGTTATGCTTATTTTCTAGACGGCCCTTTGTTGTACTTTTTTGTCCGCGCTTTGCTGTATAAAGATGTGCGTTTGCAAACAAAACATCTCTGGCATCTCACGCCTTTGCTGCTCTATGCGCTGCATATGCTGTGGAATTTCTACTCGCTGGACCATGCAATACGGCTGGATCTGATTGAAAGCCAGCATATCGCTTACTCTTCACCGCATTTGTATTTTGAAGCCATGGGCCGTTTTGTCCGGGTCGGTTATGTGATTTGCTGTTTCCTGCTGGTCTGGAACTACCGCCAGCAATTAAGGCATGAACAGGCCGATCTAAAAACTGCTGATGTGGCCTGGTTAAAACTAATGCTGCTGTCTTTTCTGGTTATTTTTGGCTGGGACAGCGCTGTGCACTGCATCAAACTTTATGGCCTGTTCACCAACAACTTTAATTTAGAACTACTGAACGTGGTGGGTTTATCCAGTTACTATTTGAACTTTATTGCGCTAAACATACTGATTTTTTTACGTTTTACCGCATTTTCCAGCGTGGCTCCTGTCAGCGAACAACCTTTGTATGAAGCCAAAGAAGAGCAAAGCCCACTCTGTGATCCGCTGATAGTGCAAAAACTGGAACAACTAATGTTGCACCAGAAGTTTTACGCTCATCCGGATATCACGCTGGACAAACTAGCAGAAGCGGCAGGTTTTCCGGCGAAGAAGGTTTCACTCACCATAAAACAAGCCTATCAGCTTAATTTTTATGAATACATTAATAGTCACAGGATCACAGCTGCGAAAAAGCTGCTGGCCGATAAAGGCCCTGATGCCAAAACTATTACCGACATCTATTACGAAGTGGGTTTTAACAGCAAATCTGTGTTTAATACCTTTTTTAAACGCCTCGAAGGGGTGACGCCCAGCCAATACAGAGAGAAAATGCTGTCCATATAGCGCTTGTGAAACCGCAATCTGAAACAACAGTATCAGCATAAACAAGTTAGCCATCTATCCGCTTATACGTATTTTTTTGGACTTATAACCAAACAGGACTTGACGGCCATCGGATTTCAGGGTTTTATAGAGGCGTTTTCAAAGCTACTCAGTTCGGAGTGGTTGACTAATAACGGATTTATAGCCAATGCAATTTCAAACAACAACTCAAACTCACATTTGGTGGTGGCATACTCCTTAACGGGCGTGTGGAGGCGTTGTATTCGCTATAAAACCAGGCCCGTTTCGAAAGATGCGGGCCTTTTGTTTTCTTAGGATTGATAAAATTTAACAACAGGAAAAACCATAATGAATTCTCAAGTAACACGTTGGCACTGGTGGCGACTTCCTGTTTAGCGGGCCGGACAACTATTGTCCGAATACAGCCAAAAAGCCCGCTTAAAGCGGGTTTTTTATTGGGGCCAACGCTTTGGGTAGTAAAAGTAGGTAGTAAAAAGTAGTTCCTGACCATTTTTATACGAAGAATTTAGGATTAGCGATGAACTTACAGCAAATAACCACCACCACAGGACAAGTGGCCAGTTTCAGTCAAACACTGAGTATTCAGCCCGATCCGCTGCAAAGCTTCCGAGCTTTAACCAATCAGGGCCAAATGGCGTTGTTACTGGAATCAGCTGAAATAGACAGCAAAAACAGCCTGAAAAGTTTGATGTTAATCGACGCCGCATTACGGATTGAATGCAACGCCTTGCAGGTGCAGGTTGAAGCCTTAACCGACAACGGAAAAACCCTGCTGCCTTATCTGGCGTCTTTGCTGCAAGGCAAAGCAGTTCTTGAGTTGTCGTCTAACCAACTCAAAGTAGCTTTTGCCAAAGCCGACCCACTGCTGGATGAAGAAAGCCGCTTACTACTGCCAAACTCCTTAACTGTGTTACGTTTACTGCAACAACAGCTGCAAAATAACAGCGACGAGCCACTGGCCATCTTTTTAGGTGGGGTTATTGGCTACGACTTAGTCGCCATGGTCGAAGACTTGCCCCAAGTGCCAACCGCTGAAAACCAATGCCCTGACTATCTGTTTTATCTGGCTGAAACCCTGTTAGTGGTCGATCATCAGGCAGGCAACAGCCGTCTGATTGGCAATGTATTTTGTGGTGCCACTGCCCAGCAGCAATATTTTGTCATAGGTCAGCGCCTGTCAGAGCTGCAGCAGTTATTACAACAAGCAACGGATACAACAACAGCAGCAACCATAACAGCGGCGCCTGCAGCCAAAGCCGACGTCAAAGTCGATATCTGCGACGCCGACTTCGTCGCTCAGGTTGAAGCACTGAAGCAAAATATAGTGGCTGGTGACGTATTCCAGGTGGTGCCGTCCCGCTGTTTCAGCCTGCCCTGCCCCGACCCACAAGCAGCCTACGCCAAACTGAAACAACAAAATCCCAGCCCTTATATGTTCTACCTGCAAGACAGAAACTTCAGCCTGTTTGGAGCTTCGCCTGAATCAGCACTGAAATATGAAGCAAAAACAGCGCAAGTCGAAATTTATCCTATAGCCGGCACCCGCCGCCGTGGTTTTGCAGCCAATGGCACTATAGATCGCGACCTCGACAGCCGCATCGAACTGGAGCTGCGCCAGGACGAAAAAGAAAAAGCCGAACATTTAATGTTGGTCGATTTAGCCCGTAACGACGTAGCCCGTATCAGTGTGCCTGGCAGTCGTTATGTCAAAGAACTGCTGAAAGTCGACCGTTACTCTTATGTCATGCATTTAGTCTCCCGCGTGGTCGGTACCTTAAAATCAGAACTGGACGCTTTGCATGCCTATCAGGCCTGTATGAATATGGGCACCTTAGTGGGTGCTCCTAAAGTGCGCGCTGCAGAGCTGATCCGTGGTGTCGAGAAAAAACGCCGTGGCAGTTATGGCGGCGCTGTAGGTTATTTAGCGGGCAATGGCGATTTTGACAGCTGCATTGTGATTCGCTCTGCTTATGTACAAAACGGCACAGCTTATATTCAGGCCGGCGCTGGTGTGGTGTACGACAGTATCGCCCAAGCCGAAGCCGACGAAACCCGCAGCAAAGCTCAGGCTGTAATTAACGCTATTCAATCTGCAGGTCAAGCGGTTCAACAAGGAGTATCTGTATGAGCGTGGTCTATCTGTTAGATAATTTAGATTCCTTCAGCTACAACCTGGTCGACGAAGTCGCCCAACTAGGTTTTAGCTTAAAGCTGTACCGTAACACAGTGCCAGCTGCTTATATTTTTGAAAAAATGCAGCAAGAACAACAGCCTGTAGTGCTGCTGTTATCGCCAGGCCCAGGCGCTCCAGCTGAAGCGGGTTCCATGCCTGAACTCATTGCGCTTTGCGCCGGAATATTCCCAATGCTCGGCATTTGTTTAGGTCATCAGGCGCTGGTAGAGCATTACGGCGGTGTGGTCGGTCGTGCTGGTGAAACAGTCCATGGCAAAACCTCCATTATTGAACTGAGCAACCACCCTGTGTTTGGTGCTTTACCTAAACAATTTCCTGTGGCCCGTTATCACTCTTTAATGGCAACCGAAGTGCCTAACTCCTTGCAGGTCATAGCTGCCTATCAGCATATTCCAATGGCCATAGTGCATGAAGAACACAAAGCTTTGGGTTATCAGTTCCACCCTGAATCTATCCTGACCACTTTAGGCAAACCTTTGCTGAAACAAAGTCTGGATTATTTAATGACAAGTTCTGCCGCCCAGGGAGCCACAGCATGAGCCTTTCCATTTTAGAACTGGTGCAAAAAAGCCTGAAAGGCGAAGCTTTATCCTTCGAGCAAAGCCACAGCTTTTTCAGTGCTGTCGTCAAAGGTGAAGTCGAGCCTGTGTTGCTGACTGCACTTTTGGTGGCGCTGAAAATGCGTGGCGAAACCGCTGAAGAAATTGCCGGTGCCGCTGCCGCTATGCGTGCTGCCGCGACTGAATTTCCGGCATCCATAGCAGGCGCTATCGACTGTTGTGGCACAGGCGGTGACGGCTCCAATACCATTAATATTTCCAGCACTGCAGCGCTGGTTGCTGCCAGTATGGGTTTGCCAGTGGCCAAACATGGCAACAGAAGCGTATCCTCTCAGTCCGGCTCGGCCGACTTGCTGGAACAACTAGGTATCAATATCCAAATGAGCCCAGCCACAGCAGCCAAAGCCTTGAGCCAATGTAACAGTAGTTTCTTGTTTGCGCCTTTGTATCATGCCGGCATTAAACATGCGATGCCGGTGCGAACTGCACTGAAAAGCCGCACTATTTTTAACTTGTTAGGGCCGCTGATTAACCCGGCTAAACCTGATTATCAGCTGCTTGGCGTTTACGATGCGGCCTTAACTCCAGTGATGGCGCAAGCGCTGCAACAATTGGGTGTAAAAGCCGCCTGGGTGGTGCATGGCAGTGGTTGTGATGAAATAGCTTTGCATGGTGTCACCAATGTCAGTGCTTTCAGCAGCACAGCAGCTATAGAGCAGTTTGAACTCACAGCAGCTGATTTTGGTTTACCACACATCAGCCTGAGCGAATTAACAGGCGGCAGCCCGGCCGACAACGCTGCAGCTACACTGGCGATTTTACAAGGCACTGGCAAAACAGCCCACAATCAGGCAGTGGCAGCCAATGTAGCAGCCATGCTGCATATTTGCGGCGCTGACGCTGGTAAAGATTTAAAACAACTTACGCATTCTGTCCTTGAGCATTTAGCTTCAGGCCAGGCTGTTTCGACATTGACGCAGTTAAGGGAACTTAGTCATGGCTAATGTGTTAACCACCATTATCGATCATAAAAGGCTGGAAGTGGCAGAGCGCAAGCAACAGCTGCCACTGGCGCAGTTTCGCGAACTGGTGCAACCCAGCCAGCGTAATTTTCTAAAAGCACTGCAGCAACCAGGCCCACGCTTTATTCTGGAATGCAAAAAGGCATCACCTTCCAAAGGTTTAATTCGCAGCCCTTTTGATTTAGAAGAAATCTGTGCGGCCTATGGCCAGTACGCCGACTGTATTTCTGTACTGACCGACGAGAAATTTTTTCAGGGCAACTACGACTATCTGGCCAAAGTGCGCGCTAAAGTCAATCAGCCGCTGCTGCATAAAGACTTTATTATCGACCCCTATCAGATTTACCTGGGTCGGCTGCAAGGCTCAGACGCTGTGCTGCTGATGTTATCTGTGCTGAACGATTTAGAGTATCTGGAACTGTCGCAACTGGCCAAAAGCTTAAACCTGACCATCTTAACCGAGGTCAGCAACGAAGCAGAAACACTGCGCGCTGTAGCCTTAGGCGCAGAGCTGATCGGCATTAATAACCGCGATTTACGCACCCTCGACACCAACCTGGAAACCAGTTTCAGTCTGGCGCGTTTGATCCCAGAAGGTATTACTGTCGTATCTGAGTCCGGTATTTATACCTCTCAGCAAGTACGGCAACTGGCCAAAGTAGCAGACGCTTACTTAGTCGGCAGCTCGTTAATGGCGCAGCCAGATCTGGCCAATGCCTGCAGAGCTTTAATTCGCGGTGAACACAAAGTTTGTGGTTTAACCCGTCCGGAAGACAGCGCCGCCGCTTATGCCAGTGGTGCTTATTTTGGTGGCTTAATTTTTTATCCAAAATCACCACGTTTTGTCAGCACAGAGCAAGCCAAAGCAGTGCAACAAGGCGCTGCGGCTTTGCACTATGTCGGTGTATTTGTCGACGAAGCCGCAGAAACTGTGGCGGCGCTGGCGCGGGATTTACAACTGGCTGCAGTGCAGTTGCATGGTGAAGAGTCCGACAGCTATTTACAACATCTGCGGCCTTTATTGCCAAAAGATACAGAGATCTGGAAAGCCTACAGGGTGAAACAGCAGTTACCCGCACTGAGCCGCTATGCTGACCGTTACGTGCTCGACACCTACCATCCAGAGCAACCAGGCGGTACAGGTGAGGTGTTTAACTGGCAATTATTGGATGAACAATTACTGGACAAAAAGGTGATGCTGGCTGGAGGTTTAAATCCGGACAACGTCGTCGCAGCACTTAAACATCAGGTGCTGGCGCTGGATCTCAATTCAGGCGTCGAATCCGCTCCCGGCATCAAAGATGCGGGCAAAATTCAACAGGCATTCACGAATATCAGAGAATTCAATCATGACTAAACTCAATTTAAACCCCTATTTTGGCGATTTCGGCGGCATGTTTGTGCCTGAATTACTGGTTCCGGCTTTAGTACAACTGGAACAAGCTTTTGTTGATGCCCAGCAGGACCCGGCTTTTATTGCTGAATTTCAGGCGCTGTTAAAAGACTATGCGGGCCGGCCTACGCCTTTAACTTTATGCCGCAATTTGTCGCCTAACCCACTGGCAAAAATTTACTTAAAGCGTGAAGACTTGCTGCACGGCGGCGCCCACAAAACCAACCAGGTGCTGGGTCAGGCTTTACTCGCTAAACGTATGGGCAAAACAGACATTATTGCCGAAACCGGCGCTGGTCAGCATGGTGTCGCCACAGCTCTGGCTTGTGCTTTATTGGGCCTGAACTGCAAAATTTATATGGGTGCCAAAGACATAGAACGTCAGCAACCCAACGTATTCCGCATGAAACTGATGGGTGCCACCGTAGTGCCAGTCACTGCAGGCTCTGGCACCTTAAAAGATGCGGTCAACGAAGCCATGCGCGACTGGTCTGGCAGTTATGCCACCAGCCATTATTTATTAGGCACAGCAGCTGGCCCGCACCCATTCCCGACCATAGTGCGCGAATTCCAGAAAATGATTGGTGAAGAAGCCAAACAACAAATTCTGCAAGCCGAAGGTAAATTACCAGACGCAGTGCTGGCTTGTGTCGGTGGTGGTTCCAACGCTATTGGTATCTTTGCCGATTTCATCAAAGAAGAAGGTGTACGTTTAATAGGTATTGAACCAGGCGGTATGGGCATCGACACCCATCAGCATGGTGCCGCCTTAAGCACAGGCAGCTTTGGTATTCTGCACGGCGCTTATACCGCTATTATGCAAACCACAGAAGGCCAAATCGAAGAATCTTATTCGGTTTCTGCCGGCTTAGATTACCCGGCTGTAGGGCCGCAACACACCCATTTGCAAAGCATAGGCCGCGCTGAATATGTGGCTATTAACGACGACGAAGCCTTGGCAGCCTTCCAGCATCTGGCCAAATCCGAAGGTATTATCCCGGCACTGGAAAGCTCACATGCTTTGGCTCATGCGCTAAAAATGGCAGACGCAGCCACAGAGCCACTGGTGCTGTTGGTGAACTTATCAGGCCGTGGTGACAAAGACTTAAACCACGTTTACTCAATTATTGGCGAAGCCCATATTAAACCAAACAACATGGCAGAGCGCAGCTAAGGAGATTTAGTTATGGAACGTTATCAGCAGTTATTCAGCCGCCTTGCCGCAGCCAAACAAGGCGCTTTTGTACCATTCGTCACTATGGGCGACCCTGGCCTTGAGCTGTCTTTTGACATTATCAAAACTTTAATAGACGCAGGTGCCGATGCCTTAGAACTGGGTATCCCTTTCTCCGACCCTATAGCAGACGGCCCGGTGATCCAAAACGCTAACATCCGCGCTTTAGCAGCTGGCGTGACGCCAGCCCAGTGTTTTGAGTTGATTGGCCGCATTCGCCAGTACAACCAAGACATTCCTATTGGCTTGTTGCTGTATAGCAACCTGGTAATGGCCAAAGGCATAGACGCCTTCTACCAGCAAGCACAGCAAGCAGGAGTAGACTCTATTCTGATCGCCGACGTGCCTTTGCACGAAAGCCGACTATTCAGAAACGCTGCGCTGAAGCACGACATAGCGCCTATTTTTATAGCGCCGCCAAACATCACAGATGACAGCTTGCGTGAACTGGCCTCTTATGGCCGTGGTTACACCTATTTACTCAGTAGAGCCGGCGTTACAGGTACTGAAACTCAGGCCACTATGCCAGCCAGTGGCTTAATCAATACCCTGAAAGAGTACAATGCTGCCCCAACCTTATTGGGTTTTGGTATTTCCAAACCAGAACACGTAAAGGCCGCCATTGAAAGCGGTGCAGCTGGCGCTATTTCAGGTTCAGCCATAGTGCAAATCATCGAAAAAAATCAACACCAACCTGAACAACTGCAACAACAGCTGTTCAATTTTGTCAGCAGCATGAAAGCTGCCACTCTCTGATAAAAATGGGGACGGAACACATAAGTTACACGTAACTGATGTGTTCTTTCTCCTGTTATAGGCGAAATATTTTAACTTGTACCCCAGCCTGTCCGGAACAAAGCCCACAAGTTTCTGATAAAAATTGCAAGTAAGATCAAATATGTTTGCCAAAGCAGGCCAGCTCAAATTCGCGATAGCAGAAACAGCCCAAACGAGTGAATAAAATTCATCTGATTGATAAATAATCTATTTTGGTTAAGCCTGTGTAAGACAGCTGCCACATATGCTTGGTACAGTTGCGGGGCGGCAAAAAATTTAATGCAGAAACCCTTTGTCTTAGTATTTTTTGCTGTGTAGAATCTGACCACTCTAAATCCATGCCAGCTTTTCTGCATGGAGAATAGTTAAAGGGAAATGGCTATGAATACGAGCACAAATTTCAGAACTGCTGAAAACGGCAGTTGCTTTTTTAACAGATTATTTGACATCGTTGCAATAGGCACCGCGTTGTACCTAGGCCTGAAACTACATGGCCAGGTTGTTACCACCAGTTACATCATGTTGTACTTCACCGTAATGGCCGTGTATTTGTATATGGCTGAATCCGTGCAGTTGTACCGTTCATGGCGCGTAGGCACAATACAGCGTAACTTGGCGCTGGTTGTGGTATGCCTTTGCGTGGCCTTTGGCATGATGCTGGTGATCACCTTCGCCTTAAAAAGTACTGCCAGTTATTCACGGGTGGTGTTTGGTTTATGGTTCTGCATCTCTTTTGGTATCACCACCTTCTGGCGTATTGCCGGGCGTTTGGTGAAAAACAGCCTGCATGCCAAAGGCATCAGCGTAAGGCGGGTAGCAGTAGTAGGTTGCACACCCAATGCCATTCGCTTAATTAAAGAAATTCAAAGCAAACCAGAAATGGGCTTAACCTTTTGTGGCGTGTACGACGACAGAGAAGCCGACCGCTTAACCGAATGCTCAGCCAACCTGATTGGCAAGGTAGAAGAATGTGTTGAGGCGGCCAGGCAAGGTTTATTCGACAAACTGTATATTACGCTGCCATTGTCGGCCGATAAGCGCATAGCCGATATTATCCAGCGTTTGGGTGACACCACAGTAGATGTGCACTTAGTGCCCGACTTCTTACTCTACAACCTGATGCATGCCCGGCTTGGCAACGTAGGTGAAGTAGAAACCCTAAGCGTATTCGAATCGCCCTACTATGGAGCACGCGACTGGGTAAAACGCAGTTTTGACATTGTAGTCAGCAGCATAGCGCTGATATTATTGGCTCTGCCTATGCTAGGCATTGCCGTAGCTATTAAAGCAACAAGTCGCGGCCCAGTGCTGTTTAAGCAAGACAGATACGGCTTAGATGGCAAACCAATTAAAGTTTTTAAGTTTCGCAGCATGACAGTTCAGGATAATGGCGCTAAAGTAGTGCAAGCTAAAAAAGGAGATGCTCGCATTACCCCTCTGGGTGCAGTGCTAAGAAGAACCTCTCTGGACGAGCTGCCACAATTTATTAATGTGTTTTTTGGTGATATGTCGGTTGTTGGCCCTCGCCCACACGCCGTAGCCCACAACGAGGAATACCGCAAACTGGTGGCCTTTTATATGCTCAGGCACAAAGTGAAACCAGGTATTACTGGCTGGGCGCAAATTAATGGCTGGCGCGGTGAAACAGACTCGTTAGAAAAAATGGAAAAACGAGTAGAATACGACCTGAACTACATCAAAAACTGGTCATTGTGGTGGGACACTAAAATTGTATTTTTAACCTTTTTCCGAGGCTTTACAGGAAAAAACGTTTACTAAAAAAGGGAAAATGAATGAAATCTAAGGTAGCTATAATGGTCGCACTGGCCATTACCAGTGCAAAGTCTTTTGCTGTTGATCCACAGTCGTTTCAAACCAGTTCGGGTTTTGATATTACGCCGTTACTGACCACTGGTTTAAAATACGACGACAACATTGCCAGCACTAGCGCCAATGAAACCGACAGCTGGATTTTTTCTGTAGTCCCTTCTGTGAAAGCAGTGTTGGACACAGGCGTCAGCAAAACTGAATTAACAGCAGCTATTGCCAATGGTACCTATTTCAGCAGCAGTGACGACAACTTTACCGACACCTTTATTGGTGGATTGTTCGACAGCCAGCTGTCTGAGCAAAGCAAGTTTAATGTAAAAGCAGACTTAGTCTGGGGCCATGAAGACAGAGGTACAGGTATTACTGAAGGTGCAGGCGCAGCACAAGAAGAGCCTACCCGCTTTAATAACCAAACTTTGTCTGGCTATTATGAATACGGTGCTAAAGCAGCCCCTGCCCGTGTGCGTTTTGGTGCTAAATACTTTAACAAAGAGTATATGAACCAAAGAGCTATCACTCAGTTCCGTGACTACGACTCGTTACTGGGCGGCGTAAACTTTTATTACGACACTATGTCTGGCACTACTGCAGTGCTGGAAACCAGTGTGGAAGACGTAAGCTACGATTTCGTCGACCCAACAGCACCACGCGACAGTACAGACAGCAATGCCCGGGTGGGTGTGGAATGGCAAATTTCAGCTTTAACCTCAGGCGAAGCTAAAATTGGTTACCAGAAAAAAGACTTTGACGATGCAGGCCGTGAAGACTTCAGCGGCGTGTCCTGGATAGTCAATGCCAACTGGTCACCTTTAACATACAGCAGCTTTAATGTTGGTACTGGCCGTAAAGCCAAAGACCCACTGCAGGGCGGCGATTACATTGAAGAAACCACCTACACTTTAGGCTGGAGCCACAACTGGAGCTCAAGCTTACAAACCAACTTGTCGTACAACAAGATGGAAGAAGAGTATGTAGGTATAGTACGTACAGATGAAAACGACTCTTACAATGCCAGCGTAAAATATGCATTCCGTCGTTTTGTTGACGTGACCTTATTTACTACAGTGTCTGACAAAACTTCAACTGTACCTGGTATAGAGTTTGACCGTAGCATCACAGGCATTAGCTTCGATATTTCGATGTAAGCGGTCTGATGTTTTAAAGTTTTAATATTTAACTGTTTTATTGTTTAAGTGTTTTAATAGCTTTTATTGATTTAGTGTTCAACACGACTTTAGGTTAAACCTCATGCAACAACTCGTAGTGCTGTTTGTTGCCCTTTGCTTAAGCTGGTCGTCCTGGGTGTTTGCCCAGGACGATTCTGCTTATTTATTAGGGCCGGGCGATAAAATTATTATTCAGGTGTATGGCGAAGAGGATCTGAAAATAGAAACTCAGTTAACCGACAGCGGCAAAATCAACTACCCCTTTCTTGGCGAAATAATGGCCAAAGGCATGACCATTAAGCAACTGGAAAACCGTATTTATACCGGTTTAAAAGGCGATTATTTTGTTGAGCCTAATGTATTCGTTGGCATGGTGGAATACCGGCCATTTTTTATTCATGGCGAAGTCAAACAACCAGGCGGCTACCCTTATAAACCCGGCATGACAATAAACCAGGCCGTGGCACTGGCCGGCGGCCTGACAGAACGCGCTTCCAGAGAGAAAATTTTTATTTACCGCGAAGGCGACAAAAACAAGGCCACCACAGCAGACCTGAGCTTTAAAGTAAACGCAGGCGACACCATTACCATAGAGCAGAGATTCTTTTAATTATGGCAGTAACGGACTTAATGGTTAACCCTGCACCACAGCAGGACGTGATAGACCTACGTAAATACTTTAGCGTGATCAATATTCATAAATGGCGCATTTTGGGTCTGGCGGTATTGGTTGCTGTGATTACTGTGCTGGCTGTGCTGAATATGCAGTCCAGGTACTCAGCTACTGCTACCTTGCTGATTGAAGCACAGCAAGCCAAGGCTATTTCTATTGAAGAAGTGTATGGCATGAACTCCAGCCAGCAGGAGTACTACCTAACCCAATTTGAAATTTTAAAAAGCCGCTCTATAGCCCAAACTGTCGTAGACAGAATGGACTTAACCAATCACCCAGACTTTGAGGTAAAACCGAGTCTATTAAAGCGACTCCAAGACTTAGTGCCTTTTTTACCGGACTTCGAAAGTAATTTAACTGAAGCTGAGCTGGCGCATAAAGCACGCGAAGATCTGATCACTGAATTTCAGCAAAGGCTGAGTATTAATCCAATACGTAAAACTCAGTTGGTACAAATTAGTTTTACTACCTTTACGCCGCAATTAGCGGCCGATGTAGCCAATGCCATAGCCGACACTTATATCGAAAGCCAATTAGAAGCCAAACTTGGTATCACGCAAAAAGCTGCCAGTTGGTTAGGTGGCCGCTTAGGTGAATTAAGGGCGCAACTGGACGATTCTGAAGCCCGTTTGCAAGCATACCGTGAACAAGAAGGCTTAATAGACGTAGAAGGTGTACGGGGTTTAGGTGCTAAAGAGCTGGAGAGGCTCTCTGAAGCCTTAACAGAAGCCCGTTCGCGCAAAGCCCAGGTAGACGGCTTTATGCGGGTGATTAAACAGTACGGCACAGACAAAATAGAGCGTCTGGAAAGCCTGCCAGAAATTACTGCGCACAAAGGGGTGCAGGATGTAAAAGCGCAACAGGTGCTAACAGAGCGCCGCGTGTCTGAGCTTTCCAAAGTCTATGGTGCTAAACACCCGCGCTTATTGGCTGCGCAAAGTGAGTTAACTGCGGTGCAGGATAACTTACGCAACCAAATTAAAAAGCTGATTTCAGGTATAGAAAACGAAGCCCAAACCATACAGGAAACGGTCAATTCGTTAGAAATAGAAATAGCTAAAGCTAAAACCCTGTATCAGGATGTGAGCTTAAAAGAAACCACTTACCAGCGTTTAGAGCGCGAAGTTGAAACCAATAAGCAGCTGTTCGACACCTTTTTGTCACGACAAAAAGAAACCGAAGTGACCAGCGACTTCGACTCAGCTATAGCACGTTTTACCGACAGAGCAGTAGCAGCCACTGAGCCTGTAGCGCCTAAGCGCAAACTAATTGTAGTACTGGCTTTTGTTGCTACTTTAGGTTTAGGCATTATGCTGGCCTTTGTACTGGATGCGTTAAACGACACGATAAAATCGCCACAGCAAGTAGAAAGCATGTTGTCGCAGCGCTCTTTGGGCTTTATTCCTGAAATACCGCATAAAAAGACAGTGGATTTACCTATTCATACCTTTTTTAGCGACCAGCACAAGCAGTATGCCGAGTCGGTACGCAGTATCAGAACCAGTATTACCTTGTTAGCGCTGGACCGTAGCCTAAAAACCATTGAAGTAACCTCTTCGGTACCAGGTGAAGGTAAATCTACTGTGGCTTCAAATATAGCTTTTGCTTTTGGCCAAATGGAAAAGGTACTGCTGATAGACGCCGATATGCGCCGCCCTACTCTGGCCAAACGTTTTGGTTTACCGGCTTACCAGCCTGGTTTAGCCAATATTATTGCCGGCCGTGAGCAAATTGAAGATTGCTTAGTGGTAGACGAGGCATCTGGTATTACGCTGTTATCGGCTGGTAATGTGCCGCCTAACCCACTGGAATTATTGGCTTCTGAGCGCTTTAACCAGGTATTGGCTGAGCTGGCCTCACGCTTCGACCGGGTTATTGTAGATACACCGCCAGTACAGGCCGTAAGCGACCCTCTGGTGATAGCTAAACAAGTAGATGCTGTGGTTTATGTTGTATCCTCTGACCATACCCGCAGTGGCGCTATCCAAAGCGGTATCGCCAAGTTACTGCAAGCAGAAAACAACCTGTACGGTGTGGTATTAAACAAAGTGGATATGAAGAAAGTAGCGCAGCAATACGGCGACTACGGCCAATACGGTTACTACCACTACTACAGCAGCAACGAAAGCTAACAACCTTGGGGTCACAACCTTGGGGTCAGGCCTTGAATTTTGAATTGATTCAATGAACAACCTTGGGGTCAGGCCTTGAATGTTGAATTTTTTCAACATTCAAGGCCTGACCCCAGAACAAGGCGTCAAATGAACGAGTCCCCATGAGCATAGTTAAGCTATGCGATTGGGGTGAGAGAATGCAGACAACGCGGCTGCGGCGGCAAGGACGACGGGAAAATGTTTGACTTACATTCACACCTGATACCCGGCATAGACGACGGCGCCCGGGACATGGAAGAAGCCATTGCTTTGCTTCGGATTGCAGAGCAGGAAGGCATTAGCCATATGGTGATTACCCCTCATATTCACCCTGGCCAGTTTGATAACACCAGCGCCATCATTCAGCAAGGCTTGTCAGAATTAAAAGCCGCCTGCGCCACTGCAGGGGTAGCAGTACAATTGGCTGCTGCAGCTGAAGTACGTTTGTCGAGCGAAATTCTGCAATGGACAGAGCAAGGCATGCTGCCTTTTATAGGTCAGTACCAGGGCTTTAACGTGCTGCTGTTAGAACTTCCCCACAGTCATGTACCAGCAGGCGCCGATAAGCTGGTGAAATGGCTGCTGAATAAAAATATTCTGCCTATGATAGCCCACCCGGAACGCAACAGAGATGTGCAGGCCGATCCGGCTAAGCTGGCGCCTTTTATCCGCTTAGACTGCTTATTTCAATTAACAGCCAGTTCTGTACTGGGCGATATGGGTGAACGCAGCGCGGCTTTATCTGAGCAGCTATTAAAACAAAAGTTATTTAGCATTATGGCCACAGACAGCCATAACCTGCTACGTCGCCCTCCTAAGTTACAACAAGCAGCGCAAAGGGTTAGCCAATTAGTAAGCGACGACTACGCCGAGCAACTGGTATTGCATACCCCTAAATTGATCAGCGAGGTGCTGTTTGCCAGCTAGCTACTTCAGTTCAGGCCGGCGCAGCAGGCGCCCTGCCACGCCCCCTGCTCCAGCGCTGCAGGTAACGGTCACCACTAAATTACTGGCAGTGCTGTTGCTATTGGCGGCAGGCTGGTTAGGGCATTCCATCAGCAACGCCGGGCTTGCCAGCGCTTACTACTTTAAAGCAGATTATTATATTAACCTGTGGCAACGCAAGCCAAAAACGCTCGATCAGCACAGCTGGCAGGAAGCGGCCGATGCTATGGCTCAGGCAGTACAGCGCCACCCTCAACACCCTCATTACTTGCTAACTCAAGCCAAAGTCAACGAATGGGGCTGGTATGGCGGTTTTAAAACAGCAGAACAAATAGCCGAAAACGAACAACTTTACCTGAAAGCCATTGAGTTAAGGCCCAGCTGGCCCAACGCCTACGCCGACTACGCTTATTTTTTAGGCATGGTTAACTTCAGAATCACCGAGGCTTTTACTGCGCTGCAAAACGCAAAAAAATTCGGCCCCTTTATCCCCGAAACCTTTCAGCGCACTTTTACCATAGCCACACACCACTGGACTATTCTTAGTGGCAGCCAAAAAGCTATGGGTTTTCAAGCGCTTGAAGCGATGATCAAAAACTCGTACAGCACCTACAGGCAAGCGGTAGAAACCAGCAAACAATACCAGCTGCAACGCCAGTTTTGCATCTATTTACGACTTAAAAAAGCTGAGTTCGCCAGCTCAACCCAAAAAAACATAGAAAAAGACTTCTGTGGGGTCAGGCCTTGAATGTTGAATAAATTCAACATTCAAGGCCTGACCCCGAGGGATGACTCGAAAGAGAACCCTGGGTGGGCTTGACTTAGTCCCGTTAGTAGCTATTTTCAATATCCGGCGCAACAAATAGCAGGATGGCAAAAATGGCTAGACCATTACGTCTGGAGTTTGAAGGCGCGTTTTACCATATAACCTCCAGAGGCAACAGCAAACAAGCTATATACTTCCAAGATTCGGACTACTTCAAATTTCTAGAAGTTTTACAGCACGTGTGTGAACGGCATTTCTGGCGCATTCATGCCTACTGCCTGATGACCAATCATTATCATCTGGTGGTAGAAACTCCGGTCGCCAATTTGTCCATTGGAATGCAGCAGTTGAATGGCGTGTACACTCAGTACGTGAACAAAGTGTACGAGCGCTGTGGCCACATTTTTCAGGGCCGCTTTAAAAGCATTGTGGTTGATAGCGATAGCTACTACACCACACTGATCCGATACGTACTGCAAAATCCGCTGCGCGCTCAGATGGTTAGCCATATCGCTGAGTACAAGTGGACGAGCTATCATGCAAGCATTGGCAAATGGCCTGCACCTGACTGGCTGGTTGTGCAGCAGGTATTGCAGTACTTTCATCACGACAGCACCAAAGCCAAAGCTGCTTTTGCTGCTTTTTGCCAGATCACCGACGAAAAACCACTTTGGGACCAACTGACCAACCAGATATTTCTGGGCGATGATAGCTTTACCCAACTACAGCTGGCAAAAATAGCCCAGCCCGCCAGCACAACAGACATTCCAGTGGTTCAGCGCCGGTCGCCCGTTCTGCCACTGGAAGAATACCAGCGCCTCAACACCGACAGAAACCAAGCCATCGCAGCCGCCTTTCACTCCGGCGGATACAGCATGACAGACTTAGCCAAACACTTCAGTTTACACATCTCCACCATCAGCAAACTGCTCAGGGTCAGGCAGATTTTGTGAAGATTGCAACTTCGAGTATCAAGTATTATCATTATGTTTGTTAACATTTACGTCAAGTTCAAATTGTTCACGTGAATTATATTTTTTAAACTTTCAATATGGTATCTCATTGTGATTTAAATGTTTTTTTTGGATTTTTGAATCGATAGGGAGTTGTATGATTCGTTCTATAGTGCAAACGCGTTGGATTTTTTTCGCAAATTTAATCATTCTCTTTTTTTTTGCAACGAGCGTTTCTGCTGAAGGTTTAACATTCTCATGCAGTAATAACACCGTTAGTAGCATTACGATCAATCCCCAAAAAGTAACAGCAAATCAATCATTTACAATGAATGTCGCTACATCCGTTTCAGTAAACCGGATGAGTGTTAGATTTACCAGAAATTCAACCAGTAACCTCATGCAGGGCTCTGGGCGATCTTTTACTTATGTAAGAGATTCGGGACTCACCCAAGATAGTGATTTCGAAATCTATCTGAATTCTTCTGCGACAGCAATTTGTACAGGTTCAATAAAGTTAAGTGTTATCACGCCGCCAAAAGTCAGCTCGTTCACCACAAATCCGGCCA
>NZ_RZUF01000010.1 GCF_004005375.1 Rheinheimera sediminis
CATTGACCGCATAAGAGTAATTCACCCTGTTACCACCAGGATAGGTCAGGCTGGTGACACGGCCCACAGTGTCGTAACCCCAGGTGGTCACATCATTCCAGCTGCTAACATAGTTGGCTGCCAGAGTGGTTTGAGTTTGGCTGCTTAATAAACCCCATTCATTAAACTGGTAACTGGTGGAGCCACTGTCGTTATTTACTTTATTCAGTTTACCTTTAGCGTAAGCACCTTCGTCATAAGTCCAGAGGGCCAGGCTGCCATTACTTTTGTATTGAATTCGCCCAACAGCATCATAGTCATAAACTGCCTGTACGCCACGGGCATCTGTGCTGTTGGATACGCAAACCGTCTCGTTGTATCTGTTTACCGCCGCGACTAAATCAGTAACCACCGCATTGCAGGGCGCCGCCAGACAACTCCGCATAAAAAACTCCCGTCTGGTGGTGGTACGCGCTGCACGCAAGGAAACGCCGCCAGCCAGATAACGTGACCATAGCATATAAGGCTCAACAGCATCGTGCGCTGTTGTTGTAGTCCAATTCATTGCTCATTCGTCCTTGTGTTACTCGCATGCACCACCTAAGCACAGAGGGCAAAATTGTGGTGATTGGATACTGTGTTTACCTTTAATTTACTTAGTCATTTCTTGTTAATCAATTATTTTCTTTTGTTTCTTTTTTTGGTTGTAAATCAGGTGAGGAACAGAATTTTCTACTTTTAATGAATCTCGCAATCTCTGTTTTGTAGCATCATGAAATCTCCATTTCAGGGAGCGGGATTGGAGGGGCTGTGTTGTTAGATAACTTCAGTTGGTTATTTGGATTTTTCAGAAAGCGAGGCGTATGTTTTACGTCGTCTTTTAGATTGGTTTTAGTTTTAAATGATCCGAGGAAAATTATAGACTTAGGGTGTCACCCAAAAAACACTTACAGGTTGTTGGTATTGAAATTCAGGCACTTTATGTCCGATGTGGTGGAGATTACTGTGGCTTTTTGATGAACTGCTGCTGTGAAATTGATATGACAACGAAAACGCAAATAAAAAAACGGCAACCGAAGCTGCCGTTTTCTAATGCCAGATATTAATGAAGTTTAGTGACGGAAATGACGCACGCCAGTGAAGATCATCGTCATGCCATGCTCATCTGCAGCAGCTATCACTTCTGCATCACGCATAGAGCCACCTGGCTGGATCACGGCTTTGATACCTGCAGCTGCTGCGGCATCAATACCATCGCGGAACGGGAAAAACGCATCTGATGCCATGACTGAACCTTTGACTTCCAGGTTCTCGTCAGCAGCCTTGATACCGGCGATTTTAGCGCTGTAGACTCGGCTCATCTGGCCTGCACCCACCCCAATAGTCATGCTGTCGTTGGCATACACAATGGCGTTCGATTTCACGTACTTCGCCACTTTCCAGCAGAACAATAAGTCACGTAATTCTTCTGCTGTAGGCTGGCGTTTGGATACGACTTTTAAGTCATCCAAACCGACCATTTTCTGGTCACGGTCTTGCACCAACACACCACCGTTAACACGTTTGATATCAAAACCAGTAGTTTTGCTGTCCCACTCGCCACAGACCAATAAACGCACGTTGGGTTTGCCTGATACCACAGCAGCTGCTTGAGCTGTAGCGCTTGGCGCAATAATCACTTCAACAAACTGACGGCTGACAATAGCTTCGGCAGTTTTGGCATCTAATTCGCGGTTAAAAGCGATAATGCCACCAAAAGCAGAGGTTGGGTCTGTTTTGTAAGCGCGCTCATAAGCGGCCAGAATGTCGTCGCCAATAGCTACACCACAAGGGTTAGCGTGTTTAACGATCACACAGGCGGGTTCGTCGAATTCTTTCACACACTCTAAAGCGGCATCTGTGTCAGCGATATTGTTGTACGACAGCTCTTTGCCCTGCAGCTGAGTGGCGCTGGCAACACTAGCTTCCTGAATGCTGTTTTCTACATAAAATGCCGCGCTTTGGTGGCTATTTTCACCGTAACGTAAGTCTTGTTTTTTCACAAACTGAGTATTAAAAGTGCGTGGGAATTTGCTTGGTTTAGCTTCGTCGTCGCCATAGGCCGCTAACATGGTGCCGAAGTAGTTGGCAATCATACCGTCGTACTGAGCTGTATGCTCAAAAGCGCTGATGGCTAAGCTAAAGCGGGTGGCATGAGTGGTAGAGCCGGCGTTGGCCGCCATTTCTGCTAAGACTTTGTCGTAATCAGCTGCGTTGACCACAATAGTCACGTCGTTATGGTTTTTCGCTGCTGCACGCACCATAGTTGGGCCGCCGATGTCGATGTTTTCAATGGCGTCTTCTAAAGTACAACCCGCTTTGGCCACAGTGTTAGCGAATGGATACAGGTTCACCACTACTAAGTCGATAGGATTGATATTATTGGCAGCCATGACAGCTTCATCCATACCACGGCGGGCCAGAATGCCACCATGTACTTTTGGATGCAGCGTTTTCACGCGGCCGTCCATAATCTCCGGGTGACCTGTGTAGTCAGACACTTCAGTGACAGCTATGCCTTGCTCTGCCAATAACTTGGCTGTGCCACCTGTGGATAACAGTTCCACACCCTGGGCGGCTAAAGCACGGGCAAATTCAACTATACCGGTTTTATCTGACACGCTTAATAAGGCGCGACGGATTGGACGAGCTGCGTTCATTGGATCATTCTCCGCTGTAATGGTTAATTCGGACCAGCACTGCTGTGGTTCACAGCTTTTGGATAACACACAAAGCCAGGACATAAGCATAGAGAAAAAAGGCTTTGCTGTATCGCCGGGATTAGCTGGTGAAATCCCTTATTTATTCAACGTATTCTTTAAGTCCCATCCGCTAAGCTATTGACGTTGCAGCTAGGCGGCAAGGGATAGAGACCCAGGGAGCATAGTTTACTATGTGACCTGGGCGAAAGCCCGCAGCCAACAACGCTGCAGCGTCAAGAGCGACGCGGAAAAGAAAAAAGCACCCTAAGGTGCTTTTCACTGCGGGACTCCTCCCGCGGGGGCATTAACTCATGCCGTATTGTTTCAGCTTCTTACGCAGAGTACCGCGGTTGATGCCCATCAGGTTGGCTGCGCGGGTCTGGTTGCCGCGAGTGTATTTCATCACTTCTTCTAATAACGGCTTTTCTAATTCGGACAACACTAATTCGTACAGGTCGTTGACGTCCTGACCGTTCAGTTGTTGTAAGTAGTTCGCCACCGCTTTTTGTACCGCGTTGCTTAAAGGCTGCGGTTTTTCTTGCGTTTGAACATGGGCGTTGGTGATAAATGGCGAAGTCACGTTTTGATTAAACATTGCCTATTCTCTTTTACGTTAGGTTGCTGCTAGTAATTGCTCGAAATACACATACAAGGTATCCAGCTGCTGTTGGGCTTGCTCGATACCATTAAATTCACTGCGAAACATGCCTTCGCTGTCATGCTCAGCCAGGTACCAACCCACATGTTTGCGGGCAATACGTGAGCCAGGCACCTCACCATATAACTGGTGTAAGCCACGGACATGCTCCAGCAAAATATCCCTGACTTCAGCTGTTGAAGGCTGAGCCAAATGTTCACCTGTCTGCAGATAGTGCACCACTTCACGAAAAATCCAGGGTCTGCCCTGAGCGGCCCGGCCAATCATGACCGCGTCTGCTCCGGTATAGTCCAATACAAATCTGGCTTTTTCCGGCGTGGTGATATCGCCATTGGCAATCACCGGGATAGACACATTTTGTTTAATAGCGCGGATTGTGTCGTACTCCGCCTCTCCTTTATACATACAAGCTTTGGTGCGGCCATGAACCGCTAAAGCCACAATGCCGTTGTCCTGCGCTATTTGCGCTATCTGTACGCCATTTTTATGTTCGGTGTCCCAGCCAGTACGGATTTTTAAGGTCACAGGTACTGATACTGCCTGAACTACGGCCTGAACAATCTGCTGAACTAAATCCGGATACTGTAATAGCGCCGAACCAGCCAGTTTTTTATTCACCTTTTTTGCCGGACATCCCATATTGATGTCGATGATTTGGGCGCCATGTTCAACGTTAAACACGGCAGCTTCAGCCATCTGATCTGGATCTGAGCCGGCAATTTGCACCGAGCGAAGACCAGATTCGTCCTGGTGAGTCATACGATTTAGCGATTTTTCACTTTGCCAGACCAAAGGGTTGCTCGACATCATTTCTGATACAGCTAAACCTGCACCAAAACGACGGCAAAGCTCACGAAAAGTGTAATCCGTCACTCCGGCCATAGGAGCACAAATTACGTTGTTCGTTAATTGATATGGACCTATGCGCACCGCTAAAACCAAGGCTCTACCCTAAAGGGGCGCTAAGTTTACGGATTTTTGCCAACAATGCAAAGGTTATTATTTAAACAAAAGTATAAATTTATAGGGGGTTGCTGGGTTGACAATAGCTAAACGTCTGAAAACTAGACTTTCTGAAAAGCAAAACCCAATAAAATCAGGGGTAGGCTTTGCAGATAATTGTATAGCTGTTGTTTTTGTCACCAACTGCTTCACTTCAGCTTTGAAAAAAGCTGTTACGAAAGAAGTCAACGCTTTTCGTCAGTGAAGTTTGTTGGCTTCCCCCCTGTTGTGTAAACTAGTGGTGTAAGATAAAGACCTGATCTTAAAAGGAGAAGCAGAATGAATAAGTGGATACTTGCAGCATTGTTAAGCCTGAGTAGTGGTCTGTCGATAGCCGAAATTTTGGTAAAAGACGTCACCATTCGGGAAATGTTACCGGGACGCAGCATGACCGCAGGTTATTTTAGTCTGAGTAATCAAAACAGTCTGGACACAGAACTTGTTGCAGCCAGCAGCCCACACTTTGGCTCTATCGAACTGCATCAACATACTCACAAAGATGGCATGATGAAAATGGAGCAGGTTCAGTCTGTAAAAGTTGGCGCAGGCAAGGACGTCGTTTTTCAGCCTGGTGGTTTACATCTGATGTTATTTGATGCCAAAGCCCCTGTCAGCACAGGGCAGCAGATCCCTTTACGTTTAGAGTTTAAAGACGGCCATATCATCGAAGTTCAGGCGAAGGTCAGCGCAATACCAACCCATTAGGAGTACTAAAGTGAACAGATTCAGGATTGTTAGTCTAGCCATGCTGTTCTTTTTTATTCTGGGATACGGCACAGCCTGGTGGGCCAGTAGCGAACCAGAGCAGTTTGATGTGAAAGACGTATCGGCTGCGCTTAGTCCTGAGCATAAGCAAACTGTGGGTTACACCACCACAAGTTCACTTATTCGGGTGCTGGAAACCTTGTTGAGCAAAAATGGTGGTTTTATCAGTAATGACGTAACACCGCCATTCTCGCTGCTCGATAATATGCCGGCTTGGGAGCTGGGTGCTTTGGAAATGTCGCGCGACTTAGCTTTGGCGCTGCGTAAGGATTTAAGTCGTTCTCAATCACAGTCTATTGAAAATCAATACTTAAAACTGGCGCAGCCTATGTTGAATATTGATCACCGTAGCTGGGCTGTGCCTGCAGCTGAAGCTGAATATGGCAAAGCCATTGAGCAGTTAGCTCTGTACCGTGCAGCTTTATTAGACCCCGCCAAGACTGATAGTCAGTTTTACACCAGGGCGGATAATTTACGTGATTTACTGAAAAACGTCGAAAAACGCTTGGGTAGCTACAGCCAGCGCCTCAGTGTCAGTGTAGGCCAAGACAGGCTCAATACAGATTTAGCTGGCGATAGCAGTGCCAGACAGTCCACTGCAACGGCGGAATCCAGCCGGATTAAAACCAGTTGGTGGAGTATTGACGATGAATTTTATGAGGCCCGTGGAGCCTGCTGGGCTTTGTTACATTTCCTAAAAGCGATAGAATTGGACTTCGCTGAAGTTCTGACCAATAAAAATGCCATGATTAGTTTAAGGCAAATTATTCGTGAACTGGAAGCGACCCAAGAGCCGGTTTGGAGTCCGATGATTCTGAATGGCCGCGGCTTTGGATTTATGGCAAATCACAGTCTGGTGATGGCGAATTACATTTCCAGAGCCAATGCCGCTCTGTTGGATTTAACTGAATTACTAGCGCAAGGATAAAGCATGAAAAAGTCTGTAGTGAGTATGGTATTTGTCGCAGCTTTGGCTGCTCCATTGGCAATGGCAGACACTGTTGCTGGCCTTTACATTGGGGCCGATTTGCATTTCGCGGAAGCAAAAGGTGGTTTTGGTCAAACTGGTAATCAGCAAGGCTTTAGTTTCGAGGATGAAAAATTAAGCAGCTTTTATGTGAAAGTTGAACACCCTGTGCCTTTTTTGCCAAATATTAAGCTGCAGCGTAACGGCCTGAGTTCAAATGGCAACACCAGCTTAAGTCGGACTTTTGAATTTGATGATCAAATCTTTGCTATAGGGACTCAGGTTGATCAGGATGTTGATTTGTCCAATCTAGACGCCACTTTTTATTATGAAATTCTGGACAATGACTTAGTGAGTCTGGATTTAGGTATTACAGCTAAATACATAGATGGCGATATTAGTGTGGCCACTGCAGGCAGAACTGCAACGCAAGACTTGTCTGCGGTTATCCCTATGGGATACGCCTATGGTAGTTTTGGCTTGTTGGGTACTGCGACTAAAATTTACACTGAAATAAATTATGTCAGCTACGACGGTAGTACATTATCCGATATGCAAGTGGGTCTTGCCTATAAGTTGGTGGATTCACTGGCTGTGGATCTGTCGTTAAAAGCCGGTATCAAACAGACTAAACTTGAGCTGGATGATATTGACAACATCGACGCAGATTTAACCTTCGATGGCGCTTTTGTTTCCGCAGAATTGCATTTCTAAGACCTGAAAGCATTATGAGGTAGACCTGACCCAAAGCAGAATAACTATTGTTCTGCTTTGAGGTCCGGCTTATAGTGCACTTCAGGGATATCAGGGTTCAATTAACATGACGTTAAAAGCTAAACTAGGTCTGGTGTTAGGGTCTATTGGCCTTATTGTGGTCTGTCTTTACGCCTCAGCGCAATTGCAACTACGTCACGAAACTTTAGTCAGAGTGCAGGCTGAGCAGCAGTTGCTGATGAGTTTGTCTTTGATGGTTGAACCTTTTTTAATACAAAATAAAGTGGAACAGGTTAAAGGTCACCTGTTGGCGACTAGTTTTTCCAGTACTCTACCTATCAAAGCTATTTTGGTGTATCAGGCCGATGGTAATTTATTTGCGGCTACTCAATTTCCCCGTGAATTATTGAATTTCAGCCCAATCCGAGATGAAACTGGACAAAAAGCGCTACAGGATGGTTCAGTATTGATGTGGTCTACTGTAATGGTTACTCCTGTCAGTATGAGCTATTTTGATACAGCCAAAGTGGCTGCAGAAGGCAGTACCTTAGGCTATGTCGCTATTCAAATTTCTCCACTTCGTCTGTCGCAACTTTGGTGGTGGCAAAGTGGTTTATGGGGTTTTGCTTTATTTATTATTCTTGCGTTAGCTCTGATGTGGCAAAGGCGTATTTTCAAAACCCAACATCTACGCTGGCAAGGTTTTTTGCGGCAACTCAGGTCATTAACGCCGACTAAGGCTGATGGCAAAAAATTGGCAGACTTTGACTGCGATGAGCTGAGCTTATTATTTCGCTCGCTTTGTCTGCAGCAGCAACAACTGCAGCTACAACTAGAGCAACAAGGGCAGGAACAGCAAGAGAAAGGAAAAAGCCAAATCTCAGCTTGCGAGCAACTTGAAATTAGCTACCAGCAGCAGTTAGCCAGTTTGAACGCAAAGTTGAAGGTCAGTGAGGCACAACTCAGGCAATGGCAACAGCTTTGTGTGTTGGAGCGGGCAGGGCAATCAAAACAACAATCTCAACTGCTGTACTGGTTGTTAAAGCAGGATTTGTTGGAAAATACTCCTTTGCAACTGCAATCTGTATGGTTTCCACAGTGGCTGGCGCAACAAATGCAACTATGGCAACAGGAATTCGAACTGGCGGACGTCTCCTTTGTGCTGATTGAAGATGCGGCATTAAGTTTGTTGGACTTGCAGTTTTATGCCGAACATACCTCAGAATTACTGAAGCAAATGCTCTGTTTGATCCTGCAGGATATTAAGCAGCAGGAGCTGAATTTGTCTATTAACTTGCAGGCTTTCTCCGATAACAAGCTTTTGCTGCAGTTTGATCATGCCGGCCAGAGTAAAACTATACAGCAGGTGCTTAGTGTATCAGAGGGCACGAGCAGTGACGTATTGCCGAAACTTTGTGCTAACTTGTTGGCTCGGCTGGATGCCAGGTTGTCTATTTCTGCGTTAGAAGATTTGGGCTGCTCGGTGCGACTCGAATTGCCTTTAACCTCAGTTACAGTTAAAGATATGCCCATGTACCAGACAGCAATTTATCTGGACAGCAACAGCATGCGGGCGGCAGTGTTAAAGCAAAGTCTTTATTCAGTAGCTGAACAAGTAATTTGTGTGCAACAACCGCAGCAACTCAGAGCTGAGTTGCAGAACCGTTTGATTGATTTAGTTTTGATACAACTGCCCCCACCCGAAGTCGCACTTGAAATGACTCAGTACCTGAGTGAGATTTCAGCGCGTAGCCAATTACTGGCATTCTGCGATAAAACAGACCAGTCTTATTGGGCTAGTAAGCTCAGCTGTACAGTATTAACTAACCCGATCTTATCTGCAGATATTCGCCAGCATCTTAGTAGCGCTGCCAAAAATAACTGCCTGCGATTGCTGGTAGTTGATGACAATAAGACCAACCTGACTTTTGTCAAAGCTATGCTAAGTCAGCAGGAATTTGAGGTCGATACGGCGGAAAGCGGTGCTGAGGCCATCAGGCTTGCAAAAGGCAATAGATATCAGTTGATCCTTATGGATATTCAACTTCCTGATATGTCTGGAATTCTGGCCACCCATATGATTAGGCAATTACCGCAGCATCAGCACACTATGATCATGGCGTTTACGGCTCACGCCTTACCTGATGAGATCACAGAGTTCCATCAGGCGGGTATGAATGATGTAGTGATCAAACCCTTAGATACACAAAAAGTGGCGGATTTGATCAGACGATGTCAGCAGCTTAATCTTCAAAGTCTAACACCTGGTTGAACAGTTGTTTCATAGCCTGCAAATAGGCAGGGTTAGCCTGGCTGTTCAGTAGAGGCAATAACTCAAAGCCGACAGCGGTAAATTTATAGTATTGCAGCACCACTCCTGAGTACTTGGCTTTAACGCTGAGTTGATGCTGATGGTACTGCAACTGTAAAGGTTGATCCGGGATCAGTTCGCCGCTTTCTATTTCACTTTGATGTAAAAGATTTAAATCAATCAAACTCAAAATCTGTGGAAAGGTCAGGCCGAATTGGCTCAGATTCAATAATGCTCTGCTGCGTCCAGTCAGAATCTGCCAAATCGACGGTTTACGCACATAACCAAAATAAATTTGTCCACTTTCTTGCATTCGGACTCTGCAGGTCAGGCTGGCAGCTTTTTGCAGAGCCAGCGCTTCTTTAAAACTCATGCGTTGTAACAAAAATAAGGTTTTCAAGGAAAAACTACCGGGTTGGCCAATTTCTCCTGCCAGTATTTTAGCCCAGAGCTGCTGCATGGTTTGATTGGATATATTCAGTACCAAATCGCAATACTGCTGAAACCAGTCAGGATCAACTTCTATGTCTGCCACATGCTCGGGGCAATAATCCAACGCCAGCGCCATTATTTTTTCTAAGTTACTTTGTTGCCGCTCTTTGTGCATACGTTCGCGCCGCTCAGCCCTTTGCTGCAGACTAGGTCCGTTAAAACCAGTCTCAGCAATGATTGGCACACCAGATCGCTGTGACAGACGTTGATGGCGCTGATTAAATTCGCTACTTTGAACAGTGGCAGTCAGGTCCTGGCTGTCTTGACTGGTTTTGCTGACAAATTCATGACCGAGCTGGCTACGAGCCAATTGCAGTAAACGCTGGTGTCCCCGGCCTGCTGATACTTTCTGCATCAATCCTCCTGATGGTGACAGATCTCATCGCTGGATTCTCACCATAGCGTAAAAAAATGACTACTAGTCTAAAAGAAGTTTGTAAAATTTTTAACATTATGATTTAAAAAGATTTTAATAAAATTAATTGCTTTTTTTGCGCTAGGGTATAGTGTAGATAAACTGGATTAAAAGCTTACAATGGATAGCGACAGAGGCGGCGCTTATTGCCAAAGCTGATTCAGGGGACATGCCCAGGTACATTCTCAGGTCATTTGCAGTTTTAGCATGGCGCAGCGAGCATAGCTGCAGCTTCAAGGACTATGGGTATATACTAGTATTTATGCAATAGTGCCTTGATATGCTGTCAAAAAGTAGTTCCTCTATAGCTGATGTAATAAAGGTCGGAGCATGGTGTCAAAAGCAGCAGATGATGATTTTCTGTTCCTCGCAGAAGACGAAGCAGATTCGGAAGCGGAAACACAATCCAATGGTGAATGGCACCTGCTGATTGTTGATGACGACGAAGAAATTCACACGGTCACAAAACTGGCCTTGTCAGACTTATTGGTTTTAGACCGTAAGCTGATTTTCCACCATGCATTTTCAGGCAAAGAAGCGTTGAAGTTTTTGGTGGGTAACCCTCACATAGCCGTTATTTTGCTTGATGTTGTGATGGAGTCTGATGATGCAGGTCTAAAAGTAGTTCAGCAGATCCGCGATGAATTAAAAATGGATGAAGTGCGTATTGTACTGCGTACAGGTCAACCAGGTTATGCTCCGGAAGAGAGTGTGATCAAAGAATATGATATCAATGACTACAAAACAAAAACCGAATTAACCCGCAACAAGCTGGTTACAGCTATTATTTCGTCCATTCGTAGCTATCAACAAATTCGGACTATTAACCAGAATCGTATTGGTTTACAGAAAATTATCAATGCCGGCGCTAATTTGCTGGAGCAACATTCTTTACATGAGTTTTCTGAGGGAGTAGTGACTCAGATCTCTTCGCTGATTGGTTTACATGCGGAGGGAGTATTATGCGCTCAGATTGAAGATGATGGCACTAGCAGTGAGAACATCTATGTTTTAGGCGCCGCAGGGCATTATGCTCCTTATATTAAGTGCAAGTTAGAGCGGTTAAATAACAACAGAATTATTCAGCAAATTACCACTTGTCTGGCAGAGCGCCGCCACATTTTTACTGAAAAAGATACAGTGCTCTATCTTGGCAATACTGATCATGCAGCTGCAGTTTATATAGAAACCAATAGGCCTGTAGAAGATTTTGATCGTCAGTTAATAGAAGTATTTTTAAGCAATATCTCTATTGGTTATGAAAACGTGACTTTGTTTCAGCAGCTTAAACATGCTGCTTATATTGACCCCCTGACCAAAACTCCAAACCGCAATGAATTTACTTCCTTACTGCAGGAAACCAGACGTCTCGATCCTGAATTAAATGTGGCCGTGCTGATCGATATCGACCATTTTTCTGACGTGAACGATGGTTTAGGTCAGGAAACCGGTAATGAGTTGCTGATAGCGGTCACACACAGGCTGGTGGCGCAATTTGGTGAGATAGCGCAGATTGGGCGTATTGGTGCCGATGTTTTTGGGTTGATTGGGCCTGAACAGGCGTTAACTCCGGAAGCCCTCTCCAGTATTTTTGAGATGCCTTTCCAGTGTTCTGAACATTCGCTGCAAGTTAATGCGACTTTCGGTTTTTGCCGATTACGTGAGAGCGCTTTGTATGGATTAACCATCCTCAAGCACGTTTACATTGCATTAAACAGAGCTAAAAAGCATCTGGCGCAAAATTACGAGTATTACAGCGCTCAGATGGAAGAACAGATGGTTGATCGGCTGGTGATGCTAAGAAGCTTAAGATCAGACTTCCAGAAAGACAAACTACAGCTGTGGTATCAACCACAGATTTGTTTAAAAAGCGGCAAAGTGCTGGGAATGGAGGCTTTGTTAAGGTGGCCTCAGTCTGACGGCGGTTTTATTTCGCCTGCTATGTTTATTCCTTTGGCAGAATACTCAGGTCTGATTATTGAAATTGGTGACTGGGTATTGCAGCAAGCTTGTAAACAGTTACAAATTTTAAAGACAGAAGGTTTGTCGCACCTGCGGATAGCCGTCAATGTGTCGATGCCACAGTTTCGCAATCATAGATTTGTGCAGTCTGTTATAGACTGTGTAGAACGTTATCAGGTGGATCCTGCCTCGTTGGAGCTGGAAATTACTGAATCTGTAGTGATGGATGACCCAAAGATAGTGATAGATGCCTTAAACAAGCTTAAGTGTTTTGGCATTAAAGTCGCAATCGACGATTTTGGTATAGGTTTTTCATCCCTGAGTTACTTACAGCAGTTACCCTTGGACAGAATTAAAATTGATCGTGCTTTTATTCAGGACTTTGCTCGTCCCAACGGCACTTTAATCGCAGAAACTATCGTCAATCTGGGTAAAAAGCTAGGTTTAGCTTCTATAGCTGAGGGTATTGAAACTCAGGCTCAGGAAGATGCTGTGCGCGCTATGGGTTGCGAGGAGGTTCAAGGGTTTATGTATGCCAAACCTATGACTGGATTAGACTTAGTGGCATTTTTATCTAAACACTCTAAGTTTTAAAGCTGTTATAAAAAAGCCGACTATAAGTCCAATGCTGGCAAAGGGCGTTATTGCGGATAAGCCAAATTATTGGCTTATCGAAATCCCGCAGTTACCCTGACAGGGGTTGCTGAGTGCTTTGCCTTTCCTTGCTTTGGATGGTCACTTTTTTCAGACTCAGTTCCAAGACAGTGCATGCGTGTTGTTGAGGGTACAGCCTTCTGCTCCGAAAAAATAATGCCAGTCAGTTTAACTGACTGGCATTAGACTATAAGTCGGCTTTTGATTAAGAAATGTGTTGGTCTTAGCTTTTTGCAATTACAGCCAGTTGTTCGCCTAATTGCAGAAAATCTCTGCTGCTTTGCTGGCTTTGCGCTGTATGAGTAGTGATTTCTCGCATGTAATTCACCATGGCTTTGGTCAGGTGTTGCTGCTCATCTGTTGCTGTCGCAATTTCCTGATTCATCGCACAAATCTGAGAAATACTGCCAGTGATTTGCTGCAAGGAATGCCCTGCCTGATTAGCTGATTGCACACTCAGGTTCGCTTGTTCACTGCTCAACTTCATTTTCTGTACCGCATCACGGGCAGCGCTTTGCAGCTGTTCAATAGTGCGCTGAATTTGTTCCGTCGACTTTTGGGTGCGGGATGCCAGAGTTCTTACTTCATCAGCAACTACAGCGAAACCTCTGCCCTGTTCGCCGGCGCGGGCAGCTTCTATAGCGGCATTCAGTGCCAGTAGATTGGTTTGTTCAGCTATCCCTTTAATCACTTCAAGCACAGCACCAACCTGATTACTATCTTGTTCCAGCTGAGCTATAGTGGCGGAGGCTTGCTGTAAATGTATTGCCAGTTGTTCGATATTTTGCACAGTGCTTGTCACAGTATGCTGGCCTTGCTGTGCTATTTGGTTGGAATGATTGGCTGCTTCTGCTGCTAAGTTGGCGCTTCGTACTTCGTCCAACACGCTTTGGTTCATCGACTCTACCATTGTCAGCGTTTGGCCGGCTGTATGTTCTAACTGAAGCAAATGTTTTTGTTCATTTTTTACAATATGGCGAAGAGAGCTAACCAATTGTCTTATCTCTTCATTATGGTTATACGAATCTTGTTGTTGCTGCTTTAATGTAGTGAGCCACTGATTAAATTGCTCACGGGCAGGGGCTAAATCTGTGGAGCTTCCCGTACTTAATTGGAGGCTCAAATTTTTCTCCTGCACAGAACGCTTGAGGAGCAGTTGTTGTTCTGCAACGAAGCTTTGGTAGCCATGTAAAGCAGTTTGACTTAAGACCCATTGCAGCACTAGCGTTGCAGCTACAATCAGAGCAGACCAGAGCCAATGTTGCTCTGCTAATACGGTGACAATGAGTAACATACCCAGCAGAGTAGTAATACCAGACAGCACAAATTTGGTTTGTGCAGACCCAACTTCAAACAAAGCCATAAACCTTACCCCTAATTACTTCAAACAACTGCTTGAAGTGATATTTATTATTGTAATAGTGGAAATGGCTGGAACAATCAAACCAAATCTATGGTTGAAAATAACAGATTTTTACGTAAGTTTTTATCAGATTTTATGGTTTTTGAAAAAAAACAGGACTTTTGCGTGAAGCTATCAGCTGAAGAGTTATGCTGGTGAGTAAGAGTGATAGTGGGCTTGCTGTTTTGCAAAAAAACGGCACCTGAGTGCCGTTTTCACACGCAAAAAATCACTTCTGCTGAGCACGCTCAAATGAACTGACAATTTCTGCTTTGGCTTCGGCTTTATCGCCCCAACCAACAACTTTTACCCATTTGCCTGGCTCTAATTCTTTGTAACGTTCGAAGAAGTGCTGAATTTGGTTTTTCAGCAGTTCAGGCACGTCGTTCAGGTCCTGAATGTTGTCATAAATTTTAGTCAGTTTACTTACAGGTACAGCTAATACTTTAGCGTCTTCACCTGATTCATCTGCCATTTTTAATACAGCAACAGGGCGGCATTTGATCACAGCGCCAGGCACCAGTGGGTAAGGTGTTGGCACTAATACATCAACCGGGTCACCGTCCAACGACAGCGTGTGGTTTACGAAGCCATAGTTGCAAGGGTAGAACATAGGGGTAGACATAAAACGGTCAACCCAGACTGTACCGGTGTCTTTGTCTACTTCGTATTTGATCGGATCGGCATTGGCCGGAATTTCAATGATGACATTAATTTCATCTGGCAGATTTTTACCTGCGGCAACCTGACTTAAACTCATAACGCTTCCTCTGTGCTGAATTTGGCTGCCTATTATAACGGCGGCCTAAAAAATGGCTATACCCGTTGTGCTTGAAGCTGCAGCTTTGTTGCCTTCAACATACTTTTGTCCATTAGGACGGGCAGGGATAAACCCTGCGGCTACAATTTGAATTAAGCTTGATGATACTGCAGGCAGCTTTCCACTTCGTGTTTTGATCCTAAAATCACAGCGACGCGCTGGTGGATATCGACAGGCTGAATATCCATAATACGTTCAGTGCCTGTTATGCTTGCTCCACCAGCTTGCTCCACCAGAAAACTCATTGGGTTGGCTTCGTACATCAGCCGAAGTTTGTCTGGTTTGGTTGGGTCTTTTAAATCCCGTGGATAAGCAAAAATACCACCACGACACAGAATTCGGTGCACATCACCTACCATGGCGGCGATCCAGCGCATATTAAAGTTTTTACCACGAGGGCCCTCTTTGCCTTTTAACAAATCCGCTACGTAGTCTTGCATTGGGGGTTGCCAGTAGCGTTGGTTCGACATATTAATGGCAAACTCAGCTGTCACACCAGGAATGCTGACTTCTTCAGTGGTTAGCAGAAAGCCACCATAGGTTTTGTCCAGCGTATACATTTTAGTGCCTTTGCCTGTGGTCAATGCCATCATAGTGGATGGTCCATACAAGATGTAACCTGCGGCTATTTGCGCTGTACCTGGCTGCAGAAAAATGGTTGGGTCGGCCGGATCTGCTCCTTTGGGCGCTGGCAGAATAGAAAAGATAGTGCCTATTAAGCTGTTGATGTCAGTGTTGGATGAACCATCCAGCGGATCGAAAGTGACAAGGTATTTGCCAGCCGGATTGCCAGCTACAGTGCTGTCTTCCTCTTCTGACGAAATAGCCATCACCGAACCCGTTTCCAGGATCAGATCTTTAAGTAGCTCGTTGGAGATCAGATCTAGTTTTTTCTGAGTTTCGCCCTGGACGTTTTCGTTCAAGGTGGAGCCCAACACATCTGAGAGTTCACCCTGGCCGACCCGAAACGAAATTTCTTTGCAGGCTGCTACGATGCTTTTAATCAGATCTATCAGGTCTGCTTCTGCACCATCAAGACGCAGAGCTGGAGCCAATCGACGCATAATAAAATCCTTTTGTTGTGTAGGTAGAGGTAGCTTTGGCCGCAGTGTGAATTTTGATAAGAGGCTGTCGACCACAGCGGCTGCTATTTTAATCAAGTTCAGGTTAAATTGCAGGTTAATGCTGGTTTTATTTCAGCTGTTCTGCAGAGTCCTTTGCTAGAATGGCCGCAGACCCCGTTTTACAGGCAGTAAGGATGCAGTATGCATATTCATATTTTAGGCATTTGTGGCACTTTTATGGGCGGTATTGCCGCTATTGCAAAAAGTCTTGGGCATAAAGTGACTGGCTCTGACGCCAATGTGTATCCGCCTATGAGTACTCAACTGGAGCAATTGGGTATAGAGCTGACCCAAGGTTATGATCCGGTGCAGCTGCAACCCGCCCCTGATCTGGTGATTATTGGTAATGCCATGTCACGTGGCAATCCGGCAGTGGAATACACTCTGGATAAAAATATTCCTTACAGTTCAGGACCACAGTGGCTGGCTGAGCAGGTATTACATCAGCGCTGGGTGTTGGCTGTGTCCGGTACTCATGGCAAAACCACCACCAGCAGTATGCTGGCCTGGGTGCTGGAATACGCAGGCTTGAAACCCGGCTTTTTAATAGGTGGCATTCCACAGAATTTTGATAGCTCAGCCCGTTTAGGTGACTCGCCATTTTTTGTCATTGAAGCCGACGAATACGACACGGCTTTTTTTGATAAGCGTTCCAAGTTTGTCCACTACAGACCCCGCACTTTAGTCATTAACAACCTGGAATACGATCACGCTGATATATTCCCGGATTTAGCCGCTATTCAGCGCCAGTTCCATCATTTATTGCGAATGGTGCCAGCTAGTGGTCTGGTGTTAAGCCCAGCTAATGTTGAAGCTGTGGATCAAACCTTGGCTATGGGCTGCTGGAGCGAACAGCAGCGCTATGGCAGAGACTGGACTGTGCAATTAAAACAACCGGATGGCAGTGTGTTTGAACTGTTTTATCAGGGACTTTCGCAAGGCAGCTTGCACTGGGATTTATGTGGCAACCATAATGTTGAAAACGCTGTGATGGCGATAGCTGCGGCTCGTCATGTCGGGGTGCCTGTGGCTGTGTCCATTGAAGCCTTAACGCAGTTTGTGGCGCCAAAACGGCGGATGGAACTCAAAGGCACAGTCAAAGGCATAGCTGTCTATGATGATTTTGCTCATCACCCCACAGCTATTGCAACTACTTTAGCTGGTTTAAGGGCTCGTGTAGGTGACGCAAAAATCTGGGCTGTGCTGGAGCCGAGATCCAATACCATGCGAATGGGCGTACATAAGTCGGCTATCGCTGATTCCCTGCATGATGCCAATGATGTACTGCTGTTTGAACCTGCTAATTCTGGCTGGTCTTTGGCTGCTGTGGCAGAACAAATGCCAGGCAGAGCTACCGTATTTCAGTCGGTGGAATTAATAGTGGCGGCTTTGGTTGAAAAAGCGGCCGCAGGGGATCATATAGTGATTATGAGCAACGGCGGTTTTGGTGGCATTCACCAAAAATTACTCGATGCGTTAGCATAAGGTTAAAGCCGCAGAGCAGTCTGTTGTCACCACTTTAAAAAGAGAACCCCATGACCCAAGAAGTCACCTTAGCTTTTACTGGCGCTTCAGGCGCTGGTTATGGCTGGCGTTTGCTGGAAAACTTACTGGCGCAACAGGTCAAAGTGCATCTGTTAATTTCCAGCGCAGCCCGTGTGGTATTTGCTACTGAATATGATTTAAAACTGCCAGGTGGTCCTGAGGCCTGCCGTGATTTTATTCTGGAAAAAACCGGTGCTACCAAAGAGCTGCTGGCTGTGTATGGCAAAGATGATTGGTTTTCGCCTTGTGCTTCAGGCTCTGCTGCACCGAAGCAGATGGTGATTTGTCCTTGTTCCACCGGCACAGCTGCCGCTATCGCCCATGGTATGAGCGATAATTTGATTGAGCGTGCTGCTGATGTAGTACTGAAAGAACGCGGTCAGCTCATTATAGTGCCCCGTGAAACTCCACTTAGTACCATACATCTGGAAAATCTGCTGGCCTTATCCAAGGCGGGTGCTGTGGTAATGCCCGCAGCGCCTGGTTTTTATCATCAGCCACAATCTGTTGAGGACTTAATCGACTTTATGGTGGCACGAATTCTTGACCATTTAGGTTTAAAGCAACAGTTAGTCAGCCGTTGGGGCTATGGAGAATCACAGTGACCTTAGCGTTAGAAATTAAGCAGTTACACAAGGTGTATAAAAGTGGCACTGTTGCTTTAACTGGTATTGACCTGGAAGTGCAGCAAGGCGACTTTTTTGCTTTGTTAGGCCCAAATGGCGCTGGTAAAAGTACCAGCATTGGCATTATCAGCTCACTGGTGAATAAAAGCAGCGGTACAGTCAAAGTCTTTGATTACGATCTGGACACTCACCTTGAAGAGGCCAAAAGCCAGTTGGGGTTAGTGCCACAGGAGTTTAACTTTAACCAGTTTGAAACTGTGCTGCAAATTGTACTGAATCAGGCTGGCTATTATGGGGTGCCACGTTCTGTTGCTCTGGTCCGGGCGGAAAAATACTTAGGTCAGCTTGGCTTATGGGAGAAACGCAATGCCCGCTCTCGTGAGCTGTCTGGGGGGATGAAACGCCGTCTGATGATAGCCCGTGCCTTAATGCATGAACCCAAGTTACTGATTTTAGACGAACCTACAGCAGGTGTTGATATTGAACTGCGCCGCTCTATGTGGGAATTTCTGAAAGAAATTAACCAGCAAGGCGTAACTATTATTCTGACCACCCACTATCTGGAAGAGGCTGAGTCTTTGTGCCGTAATATCGCCATTATCGACAAAGGTCAGATAGTCGAAAATACCAGTATGAAGAACCTGCTGAGTAAACTGAATAAAGAAACCTTTTTACTCGATATAGCGCCGACAGATGCCGTCATTACTCTTGAAGGATATAGCTTTCGCCAATCGGACAACAACAGTCTGGAAGTGGATGTAGTCAAAGCACAAGGTTTAAATGGCGTATTCAGTGCGTTAACAGCGCAGGGCATTCAGGTGCTTTCAATGCGCAATAAAGCCAACCGTCTGGAAGAGTTGTTTGTCAGTCTGGTCGAAAACGGACGCGGAGCCAAAGCATGAGTTCAGGTAATTTAATAGCGCTGCAAAGCATTCTTTATAAAGAAACCAACAGATTTATGCGCATCTGGGTGCAAACCCTGGTGCCTCCTGCCATTACTATGACTTTGTATTTTGTCATTTTTGGCGCTTTGGTCGGCTCGCGTATTGGCGATATGGGTGGCTTCAGTTATATGGAGTTTATTGTGCCTGGCCTGATTATGATGTCAGTGATCACCAACTCCTACTCCAACGTGGCTTCGTCTTTTTTCAGCGCTAAGTTTCAGCGTAATGTCGAAGAGCTTTTAGTCGCTCCTGTGCCTAACTACATCATAGTGCTGGGTTATGTCGGCGGTGGTGTGGCACGCGGTATTCTGGTGGGTTTGATAGTGTCTTTGTTATCGCTGTTTTTTGTCGATATAAAAGTGCATCACTTGTTTATTCTGATGTCGACCGTGGTGCTCACTGCCACTCTGTTTTCGCTGGCTGGTTTAATTAACGCCATTTACGCCAAAACATTTGACGACATCAGCATAATTCCAACATTTGTTCTGACACCTTTAACCTATTTAGGGGGAGTGTTTTATTCACTGAGTTTATTGCCACAATTTTGGCAATACGTATCGCAAATCAACCCTATTGTGTATATGGTCAACGCCTTCCGCTACGGCTTTTTAGGTGTCAGTGATGTCAATCTGGTGTTTGCATTTAGCGTGATTATTGGCTTTATTCTGGTGTTTTTCAGTTTTGCTATGTACCTGATTAATAAAGGCACAGGCCTTCGAAGCTAAACCAATTTTTAAACAGAGCCTCTTTCGTAATACCGCAGTGGCACTGGCGCTGCGGGTCCAAAATAGTAGCCTTGCGCATAACTGATGCCACAACGTTCCAATGCATCAAGGGATTGTTTGCTTTCGACCATCTCAGCAATAATGATTAGCTGAGTTTGTCTGGCAAAGGAGCTGATATGTTCAATAAATAGCTGGGCGTCCGGGTCTGTGCTTATCATCTCAATGAGGCTGCCGTGAATTTTTAAACCATCCACATGCAACTGCAATAAATCCGCCATCCCAACTCCACTGGCTATACCAAAATCGTCCAAAACTACTTTGGCTCCAGCTTTTTGCAGGGCTGCTATGGCCTCACGGCAACGCTCAAATTGGGGTAAAACCCCAGACTCGGCCAGTTCAAAGTATACCCGTTCTGGTTGAGGGTAATGTTTCAGGTAGTCTAGAAAAAACTGCTGCAATTCATCATCCAATAAATCACGACAAGTGATGTTAATAGACCAGCTCACTTTAGAGGCTGCAAACTGACTGGCACTTTTTATGAACATCATTTTAGTTAATTCTGCATCCAGATGGCTGCGGTTGATGACGCTTAAAAACTGGTCGGGAGTCAGTATACTGCCGTCACTGCGCAAAACACGGGCCAGACATTCGTACTGGAAAATTTCGCCTGTACTGATTTGTACTACTGGTTGGAAATAAGGCACTATTTGTTCATGACCAATAGCTTCCCGTACTTCTTTCGCCATTTTTATATTGGTATGCAGATGCTGTTTTAGCGCCAATAAGTTATCCGAATACACTACTAATGATTGTTGTTGCAGACGGGCAGTATTAACGGCCAACATTGCATTTTCCAGTACAACAGCTGCTGGTGATAAAGCGACACCTAAAGTGACAGTAAAAAGCACATAAGGATCGTTGAGTACTGGCTGAGAAAAATCATAACTGTTGAGTTTGGCATGCAAATCTTCGTCAGAAATGGCGGCGACACGGCGTATTGCCAATTTTTCAAAAGATAAACGGTACAAGCGGAAGGAAGAGCCCAAGTGCTGTTGCAATTGCTTGAGGCACTGGTTGAACGCTTGCTCCGCAATAGCAGTGCCATACAAGTTACCAATCTCTTCGAGATTATTCACTTGCAAAATAGCTAATTGGCTTAAGCTTTTGGTTTCATGGCGCAGATGCGCTTCCAAAGCCAAGCCGTTCCGAGTACCTGAACTGCGGTCTGTGGTCAGATTGTGCCGCAGTACCATGGCATAACTTAAAGCAAGCAACAAGGCCAGGCCAAAAAATACGGATCCACTTAATACCGACTGTTGCATGCTCGCCATTAACCAATAATCAAGATCGGTAATAGCTATATCTGCACCGGCTAAATACACTGTGCCGTCTGAGCTTTGGTAAGGTATTAAGACTGAGCGGAAATGACCAAACTGATCTATAGACTCTTCAAATACCGGGGTTGAAGCAGTAAAGGCAGCTTTGTTAGCTGCGGTGGCTTCAGGATAATAATCATAAAAAATAGCTTAACTGACCACGTAATAAATCATCTTCTGTATAGCTGGACGAGGTGAAATGCACTTTTCCGTCGACCTGAACCATACTGTAGACATACTGCAGTTTTACATCTTTGGCGTAAAGGCTGAGCTTCTTTGCCAGTTGAAGGTATTCAGCTCTTGAAATATGTTGTGGACCGCTGATGTTATTATGGTAGTCATCACCGAGCAGAAAAGGCATTGCTTTGACTGCATTGACCAGCTGTGAGTCAAGCTGGTTCAGTTTAGTCTGATAGGTGTGCTGATATTGATAATACACATAAGTGCCGATAGCGAGCAGGTATACAGCCAGGCTAATAAGAATAAAATGTGCTGAACGGATCCGTAGCATGCTATGACTCGTAAAAAGGGACCGGAAAACAATACCTTGATAGCTTAGCTGATTTCATTCCGACTGACAGCTAATACTTAGATCTGATTTTTGTTGTTGTGTTTACGGCCATCTGATTCAAGCAGAAAACTGCAGTAGGCAAAACACTAAGTGTTTTTTGCCGCTTTGCCGCTCTTTTGCCGCTCTTTACAGCAGATAGCAGCAAGAAACATTACAGATGAAATTTTTTAAAGACATTTAAAGGGGCTTTTAGTACAGTGACTTCCTTTTTGACTTACTGATTTTACGGCCCGAAAACACAAAATTATAAGCCGATAATGTGACCCCGGTGAGACAGGATACGAATGACAGAATCAAACAAGCGCCAAGCTACAGCGTCTGAAGAGGCTTTGTGGCGGATATTTACTGTGCCAGAGGCTCCGGACTCGACCTTAAGTATCATAGAGCAGAATATTTCGCAAAATCTGGCTGGATTTTTGCGCGAGAGCATTGTTGCTGTGGAAAAACCACTGTGGCAAATCGAGCGTGATTTTCAGGCCCACCAAATTCCGTCTGAACCAAAGTTTGTCTCAGATTATGCTGAGCAAATGATGGAGAAGCTGGTGGCCCATTCAGTACATACAGCTGCGCCAAGCTTTATCGGCCATATGACGTCGGCTTTGCCATATTTTGTCTTGCCGCTATCAAAAATGATGGTAGGTTTAAACCAGAATCTGGTGAAAATCGAAACCTCCAAAGCCTTTACTCCGTTAGAGCGTCAGGTTATCGGCATGATGCACCACTTGGTGTATGGCGAAGGTGACAGCTTTTATAAAAAATGGATGCACAGCGCCAATCATTCGCTCGGTGCTTTTTGTTCCGGCGGCACCATTGCCAATATCACGGCGCTCTGGATTGCCCGTAACCGCTTATTAAAAGCAGATGGTGATTTTAAAGGTGTGGCGAAAGAAGGCCTGTTTCGCGCTATGAAATATTATGGCTATGAAGGTTTAGCCATTTTAGTCTCAGAGCGCGGTCATTATTCTTTAGGCAAAGCTGCAGATATTTTGGGTATTGGCCGTGAGTTTTTAGTGCCGGTAAAAACCGATGCCAATAACAAAGTACAAAGCGATGAAATGCGCCGGGTTAGCCGCGAGCTGAACGACAAAAACATAAAAGTAATGGCCATAGTGGGTGTAGCTGGCACGACCGAAACAGGCAACGTCGATCCGTTGCATGATTTAGCCGATTTAGCCGCTGAATTGGGCTGTCATTTCCATGTGGACGCGGCCTGGGGGGGCGCTACACTGTTGTCGGATAAATACCGTCATTTGCTAAGTGGCATAGAGAGAGCAGATTCAGTCACTATCGATGCGCATAAACAAATGTATGTGCCTATGGGGGCTGGTATGGTGGTGTTTAAGCACCCATCTTCGGCCCATGCGATAGAACATCATGCCGAATACATTTTGCGTAAAGGCTCCAAAGATTTAGGCAGTCAGACGCTGGAAGGTTCACGCCCTGGTATGGCGATGTTGGTGCATGCCTGCTTACAGGTGATTGGCCGTCAGGGATATGAAATTCTGATCAATCGCAGTTTGGATAAAGCGCGATATTTTGCCAGTTTAATTAAAGACCATGCAGAGTTTGAGCTAATCACTGAACCTGAGCTTTGTTTATTAACTTATCGTTATGTACCAGCACAAGTGCAGCGCGCTATGGCTGTAGCTTCTGCCGAGAAACTGCTGAAGTTTAATGAATTACTGAACGGTTTAACCCGTTTTATCCAGAAAACGCAAAGGGAAGAGGGCCGCTCTTTTGTTTCCCGTACCCGGATTAAACCAGAGCGATATCAGCGCCAGGATACAGTGGTGTTTCGTGTCGTATTGGCGAACCCTCTGACAACAGATCAAATTTTATTTGATGTGCTGGAGGAGCAGCAGCAAGTGGCTGCACTGGATAAAGAGTTCCTGCCGAAATTGCTACAATTGGCGAAAGAAAGCTGATTACAGCTTTGAGTAACTCGCCAGCTGCGGTGCTGCAGCTGGCGAACTATTAGTACCATTGCATCAGGTTAGTTAAATCTGACAGCTGACCCAGACCACACCATCAGTGCTGCATTCCTTACTATAAGTGTTATCTGCTTTATAACTCAGTTTTAGCCAGTGGCCGTCCTTCCAACGATCAATCTGAATGCGCTGGCCGCTGCTGTCATCTGTTGATCTTTTGTACCAGTCGTAGACATTCAGTGTAACCTCTTCGTCAAAGCGATAACCAGAGACTTCAGCTCTGTTGATTAGCTGTTGAGGGTCCAGAATACCAGCTTTGGAGCTCAGCTGGCTCCAGCCACTTAAGGCGGAAAATTCACTGTCTGATGGCAAAATAGTGAAGCGAGTATGGTAATTGATGCCATTTTTTGTGTAGTTGATGGAGTAATACCTGCTGGATGCAGGTTCAAAGTTAGGCTCTGTGCATAAAGCTAGATCAGACACCGTCTGAATTTGAGATAAATTGTTGAGTTCATACTGTACTTGCTGAGCAGTGAAGCGAACCGCTTCCTGGGCACTGCAGACATAATCAGTACCGTTGTAACTGGATCTGTCCCGGCTCAGACTATAAATTCCGCTGCCCCAGCTGCTGTCTTTGGTTTCTCTTACATAGACAGGGCGCAGTACAGTCTGCAGATCATCAGACATGATCACTAATTCATAGTTGTAGCTGCTATCAAACCAGAGACTGGTTTCTCTGTACCAGTGGCCTGGCTCGCTACTTTGTTTGTCCTGATAAAACAGAGTGCGGATAGAACTTGCCTGAGGGTGCTGAGTTTTCAGTTGCTGGCGGTAACTGAAACTTGCTTTGAGTCCTTTGACTATCACCTGGGCCAGCTGATAACTGGCCTGGTCCGCTGTCTGAATAAAATCAGCATAAATTTGCTGTTCAGAAAGGTTGTATCTTTGCACAAAGTTAGTGAATAAAACCTTTAACTCATATTTAAAATCCTGAACCAGCTGTCTGTTTGCTTTAAGCTCAGAACAAGTTCTGGGGCTTGAACCCAGAGGAGAAAATTTTTCCAGGATCTGCTCACTCAATACAGTGGTCAGCGGGGATATGTTCAGAACGTCCTCTACTGTGGGAGCCGCAAGTAAAGGTGGACGAGACATTTGATAAGCCTGGGTCACCACGCCGCTGTCCTCGTCTATGGCTCCGACCGGGACATCCACGTAAATAGTCGAATAAGCCACACACTCCCGTTGTGCTTCGGTCAGTTCAAGGATATAGGAACCAGCTTGCCCTGAGATAGCTGAAGGCTCGTCTGCATTTCGGATCTTATCGGCATTGATATCAAGCCAGACCGTGGCACCACGGACATAACCGTCTATGACTTTGCCTTTGATAGTTGATTTTGCAACGACAGGGTTACCACCATCCTTGATTGGAGTTTGTGGCGCTGCGCCCTCTGTGCTGCCTCCGCCACATGCTGTCAATAGTAAAGGCGTGATAAGAGCTGATACCAGCAAAGGTATTGATTTGTGTCCCATTATAAAGTCCATTTTATTGAAGAAATACAATGCTATAGCTCTGTTTATGCTATCGCAATATCAGCTGGACTTTATTTTGTAACAAATTTAACATTTTTTCGGCTGCGGCAAGATGATTTACTGCAGCCAAAGAGACCTATTAAGGTTCCAAAGCCAGGCCAGCCAGAGCCCGACCATCACATCAGGTTATTTAGTATAGTCCTAGAGCTTGAGGGAACTATGCTACACAGTTGCTTACATCTTCAGGCATTGCTTAGTCGGCAGTGCGGTAGTAACTTAAGATATTGCTGAATGCAGGAGGGCGTTTTGATGTCGACGAAAACCTTAGCTTTATCTAATGACAAGATGATTGCAGGAGTTTGTGGTGGTATAGCTGAGTATTTTGGCTGGTCCAAAGGCGGAGTACGTCTGGTTTATGTATTGCTGTCTGTGTTATCAGCAGCTTTTCCTGGTTTTTTTGTTTACATCATTTTATGGTTGGTGATGCCAAAAAAACACAGCCTCTGAGCTGATATCAGTTCAGCAAAGGGTAAATTATGTATTCAGGTCAATGTCTTTGCGGCGCTGTAAAAGTTGAAATTCGTGGCTCTATTACTGACATTATTCATTGTCACTGTTCCTTGTGTCGTAAATCCAGCGGCACAGCCTATGCCACTAATGGTTTTGTGTTAAGTGCTGAATTTAGTTTGGTGCAAGGCAAAGAGCTGCTCAATGCGTTTTCGTTACAGCAAGGCAGGCAACGGCATTTTTGTTCCCGTTGTGGTTCTCCTGTATATAGCTCAAACGCTGCAGATCCGAATCGGATCCGCATTCGTTTGGGCATACTGGATTCTGCTATTACTGAGCGACCCATAAGTCATAACTTTGTCTCGTCAAAAGCCTGCTGGGACAATCTGGATGCAGATTTGCCCCGCTATGATAGCCATGAACCCGGCAGACACTGATTCATAGCTGCGTAACAGAAGCTATAGACCAGACCAACTGATGGGGTTTGCCATCCAAAGGTAACTGCAAAATACCCACGTTGTAATAGGCTGGGTCTGCAGCTATGTCTTTGCCATCTAACCTAACTGAAGCTGCAGACTGATGTTGCTGCAATTCCAGTTGATACAGAGTACCGGCAACTGACAAGCTAATGCTAAAGCCCGGCCACGCAAATGGAATACAAGGCGCAAACTGCAGCCATTGCCCTTTTCTGCTTAGCCCTAAAATAGCTTCAATACCAGAGCGGTACATCCAGGCTGCAGCTCCAGTGTACCAACTCCAGCCTCCACGGCCGTTATGAGGCTCAACTGAATAGATATCGGCAGAAACCACATAAGGTTCGGTTTGATAACGAGCCACAGCTTCTGGTGTCAGCGCATGCTGAATGGGGTTGAGCATACTAAACAGCTCAGTGGCTTTTTCCGCCTGATCCAGCTTCGCAAAGGCAAAAATAGCCCACATGGCGGCATGACTGTATTGGCCACCGTTTTCGCGTAAACCCGCCGGATAGCCTTTGATATAACCAGGGTTGGGTTCAATATGCTCAAAAGGTGGGCTGAACAACAGTGCCAAACCTTGTGCTGTGTTGATTAAATGCTGACTAACGGAAGCCATCGCCACTTTGGCTCTGTCGGGGCGTGCAGCTGCAGATAACACGGCCCAGGACTGGGCAATAGAATCAATTTTACATTCAGGTGATGCCTTGCTGCCAAGCCAGCTACCCTGATCAAAAGTCGCTCTTTTATACCATTCGCCGTCCCAAGCATGCTGTTCCAGCGCTTGTATTAATCTCTTGGCATAGTGCTGCCAGCGGCTGGTTCTGTCCTGCTCATCCGTGGGAACAAAAGGCAAAAACAGTTTAATGCTGGCAAGCACTAACCAGCCCAGCCAAACACTTTGGCCTTTGCCCTCTGCACCCACTAAATCCATGCCGTCATTCCAGTCGCCAGAGCCCATTAAGGGCAAACCAAGTTCCCCTGTCTGAGCAATACAAAGATCTAAGCCGCGGGCGCAGTGTTCAAACAAAGACGCACTATGGTCTGATGGCATAGGCTGATAAAAAGCATCGTGCTGATCGGCCGTCAGTGCAGGGCCTTGCAGAAAGGGTAGTTGCTCATCCAGTACCGCCTGATCACCTGAACTTTGGATATAACTGGCACAGGCAAAGACTAACCAGACTTTATCGTCACAAATCCTGCTGCGTACACCAGCGCCTGAATGGGGCAACCACCAATGCTGCACATCGCCTTCAATAAACTGTCGCCCTGCGGCTTTTAACAAATGCTGACGTGCAAAAACCGGGTCGGCAAAGCTCAGTGCCATGCTGTCTTGTAATTGATCGCGAAAACCATAAGCGCCGCTGGCCTGATAAAAGGCGGCTCTGGCATAGAGCCGACAGACTATGGTTTGATACAACAACCAGCCGTTCAGCATAATATTCATCGCCGGATCCGGTGTTTTCACCTGCACAGAGTTCAGCTTTTGCTGCCAGAAGTCTTTCACTTGTTGTAATGCATTCTGTAAATCCAACTGCTGATATTGCCGTACCAGAGCAGTAGCACTTTGGCTGTCTGCCGATTGCCCCAGTAAAAATACCAGTTCAGAACTTTCTCCCGGGGCCAGACTGAGTTCGAGTTGCAGTGCGGTGCAAGGGTCTAAGGCTGCTCCACTGCGTTTGGACAAAGGCTGTGTACAGCTTAAAGCCAGTGGGCTCGCCAAAGAGCCGTTTCTGCCAATAAATTCGGTGCGATCCGCTGTCCAGCCCGATAGCCGATCCGCAGAGGCTTGAGCAGTGCTGTGATGGCTTAAAGCGGCAAAAGCGATACGACCGGCAAAAGCTGTATTCCATGGATTGGACAGTAACATGGTCTGACTGTCCTGATGCATAGAACTTTGTAAAAAGGCACTGCTGGCGCTGCGGTCTCTACCCAGGACCCACTCGGTATAAGCTGTGACTGTTAAATTTCGTGTTTGAGCTGAGTTATTGGTCAGAGTTAAGCGCGATATTTTCACAGGATCAGCCACTGGTACATATTGCAGTAATTGCATGTCTATACCTGCGGCCTGATGGCCAAACTGGCTGTAACCAAAACCATGACAGGCCCGATACAAACCGCCGTCATTGATCGGCTGAGCTGTTGGGCTTAACAGTTCAGAACTGCCCTGGTCCTGTATATAAAAAGCTTCACCACAAGGGTCAGTCACGGGGTCGTTTGACCATGGGGTCAGTTGATTTTCCCTGCTGTTTTCCGACCAACTGTAACCGCTGCCCAAAGTGGAAACCTGAAAGCCAAAAGCCGGATTAGCAATTACATTGATCCAGGGCATAGGAGGGCGTTGATGCCGCAGCATCTGGGTGTGGTACTCGCGACCATCTGCGCTGAAGCCCCCCAAGCCATTAAAAAACTGCAGTTGTGGCTCGGTCTTTTGCTCCTGCTCAGGCAGTCGGGCTGCTTTAGTGGTATTGAGCCTCAGAGGTTCAGCTGTAGCAGCGGGGATCCGGCTTAACTGAGTGGCCAGACTACCGCGGTTTGCATAAAGCACAACACGGGCAACGGCTGCTAATAGAGCTCTGGATTCGACTGTCATTAAATCTGCGCGCAGGCAAAATACACTGCCTCCTGCTAAACGTAAGCCCAGATTGGGTTTACTCTGACTGCTGCGCACCTGGGTTTCAATGGCCGTTTGTAATTCCTGTACATAAGACGCTGCTCTTTCATTGATAACAACTAAATCTACAGCCAGCTGTTTCATGCGCCAGTATTCGTGGGCCCGCAGCAGTTGCTGTACCACAGACAAATCTTCGATATCATCGATATGCAGCAGCACTATAGGTAAATCGCCGGAAATGGCATGTTGCCACAAGCCTGACTGGGCTGCTGCACCTCTTGTAATAGCGGCGCCTGAGGCTCTAAAGCGCCGATCATTGTATAAAAGCGGACCTGTCAGTCTTTGAAAATCAGCAGCTTCAGCAACGGTGATGGCCAGATGGCGCAATTGCACCTGAGCCTGAGTCCAGGCCAAAGTACAGGCTCTATCATAAGCGCTGCGTTCATTATGTTGATCGACCATATCCAGCAATTCCTGCCGCGATGAAGCCACTAAGGTCCAGAATGCCACCCGGCAGACCTGGCCTGGAGCTATACGTACTGACTGGCGCAAGGAAAAAATTGCATCAAGCACAGTACCACTACTGTTGGTCAGAGGCTTATTTTGCATAGCCGCTGCGTCCATCAACTGATGGCCCTGACCAAAAAATAAGGCTCTGTTGGTCTCGTACTGCAAGGGCGCACAAATCTCACCTTCTACCACAGCAAAATGAGCGGCAAACACAGCAGTTTCATCAGCTGAACGTAAACGGCGAGTGGCAACTAAAGCGCCAAACTCGGCGACAAACTCGGTCTGGACAAACAATTTGGCAAAAGCAGGATGGGCATTGTCTGTGCTGACAGGGGCTAACACCACTTCTGCATAGGAGGTTAATTCAATATCCCGGCAGAAGGAGCTGTGATTGATCAGTGAAACCCGTCTGACTTCGCCATGATGTTCGGTCGAAAGGACCACTTCGACAGTGCAGGTCAGATTATGAGACTGACGGCTGAACTCGGCATGATCTTCGCTGAAGATAGCCACAGGAGCTGTGTTCTGACTGAAAGTGGAGTGATCGGAACTGGCGAGAGCCGGTAGGTCTGGCGTCAGGGTACTGGACCAGATTTGCTCACTTTGTTTATCCCGCAACAACACAAAAGCGCCCCAGGGATCCCTGCTGCTGTCTTCGCGCCAACGGGTGATGGCTATATCGCCCCAGCGGCTGTAACCAGCGCCTGCGGCTGTTAACATGACAGCATAACCGCTGCTGGACAGTACATGACTACAGGGTGGGCCAGAAGCAGCCGCATGTAGTCTGCGTTCTGTCAGTTGCTGTGCAGCAGCAGAGTTGGCGGCAATACTGACTTCTTCAGCTTTGGGGTGAGCTATGGCGACATAACGTGGCAGTCGCTCCTGCAATAACAACTCACACGCCTGGATCATAGGTTCACGGTGGAAGCGGCCGCGCATCAGGCCCTGTTGCAAGGTGTTGGCTATGGCCACTATGGTCATACCCTGGTGGTGCGCCATAAAACTTTGCACCAAAGCGAAAGAGGTGTCGTCCGGTAAGCGGGCAGGGGTATAGTCTATGGCTTCAAAAAAGCCATAATCGGCCAAAGCGCCTGACTGTTTTAACAACTCGAAATTGGCACAGGCGGCTACAGGATTGACCATAGTGGCTAATGCAGTAGCGTAGGGCGCTATCACTTTGTTTTCCGCCAAACCACGTTTTAAACCCAGACCAGGCACACCAAAGTTGGAGTACTGATAGGTAAACTCCAAATCTCTGGCATTGTAAGCCGATTCGGAAATACCCCAGGGAATACCCAACTGACGGCCATAACTGATTTGCCGTTCAACAATAAGTCTGTTGCTTTGCTCCAGCAAACTGCCAGCAGCAGCTCTCATCACCAACGAAGGCATCAGGTATTCAAACATAGAACCTGACCAGGATAATAAAGCTGAGCCATAACCCAGAGGGGTAGCACCGCGGCCTAAACGGAACCAGTGTTTGCTGTCTGCATCGCCTTTGGCTATGGCAAATAAACTGGCAAGCCTGGCCTCAGAGGCCAGCAGATCGTAACAACTGGTATCCATGCGGTTTTCTTCCACCGCATAACCTATGGACAATAAATTGCGCTCCGGGTCGATAAAAAAGGCGAAATTCATCGCCATGGCAAATTGGCGCGACTCTATTGCCAGCTGCTGTAGCTGCACTAGTTGCTGTTGTTGCTCTGCGGCGGTCAAATGCAGTTGTACCAGCTGTTCTGTCAAAGCCTGTTGCAATGCCTGTAAATAAAAGACCAGGCTGTGCTGTGCTGACTTTTGCTGCTCTGTGTCACGTTGAAAGGTAAGGCTTTGTCGTGCACTGGCAAGCAGCAAGGCTTGCTGGCAGAGTTCCGTTAATTGCTCTGGCTGGTGCTGCAGGCAATCCGGCTGTTGCAGCACTATATTCAGCTGACTCAGAATAGCCTGTAGCTGCGAACCACTTTGGCTTTGCAGCATGGCTTCAGGAGCTTGTTGCAGGCTGTGCTGCGCCAGAGCTAAGTTATCGCATAAACCTGTTATGGCGGCCGTGCTGCAGAGCTGCTGTTGCCATTCATCGCAGGCATTGGCCAGAGCAATCAGGTGGCCAGCCAGATTGCCGCTGTCCACTGAGGAGATATAAACAGGTTCAAGCGGGCGTAAATCACGGGTATCGTACCAGTTAAACAAGTGACCATGGCAGGTACGAAGTTGCTTCATAGTCGCAAAAGTGGCTTCCAATCTTTGTATCGCCTGACCTGTGGTAAGCCAGCCAAAATCCCGTGCTGCAGCGACAGACAACAGATACATGCCAATGTTGGTTGGCGAAGTGCGGTGGGCTATTGCAGGTTGCGGCTGTTGCTGGAAATTGTCCGGTGGCAGCATATGGTCTTCTGCCGTGACAAAACGCTCGAAATAACGCCAGGTACGTCTGGCGATCAGACGCAGTTCAGTTTCCTGAAGTGCGGACAGCTGTAAGTCGGGTTGGATGCGAAAAGCTTTACTTAACGCCAAAGCCACTACAGGAGCTGCACACCAGAGCAGTAGTAAAGGTAAAAATAATGGCCAGTTGGCCGGATTCAGCCAGAGCAGAAAACCAAGGCCAGCACAGGCCAGCAGTGCAGCTGTGCCCATCAACATATAATATCTGGGCAAGGTTAAGCTGGAATCGCGTTGGTTTTGCGCCGCTGTGGTCCATTGCAGCAGATGTTTTTTACTCACCAGCAGACGAAACAAAGTAATGCCAATAGCATGCAGCATGCGCCAGCTATGGTCAGCCAGAAACACCAGACTCAGCAGACCTGTACTCAAGGCCAGTTTGAAATCTGTCAGCAGGTTATTCAGATGGTTCGGCCATTGAATACCTTTACGGTGCGGTAACAGATTCAGGCTACAGGGCAATAAAGCAGGCAGCATCAACGCAGAAGCAATTATTAGCAAAGCGCAAACCGCGGCTGAAAATGGCAACAAAGCAGATAACAACAATAAAATAAAGCAGGCCGGTTGCACTAAAGAGCGGCGTAAATTATCCAGCATCTTCCAGCGTCCAAGCGGCGGCAATTGCTGTGGCGTTGATGATGGATTCTGCTGCCTGGGCGGGCAACCTATTAACCATGGTAATAGTTGCCAGTCACCTCGGGTCCAGCGGTGTTGGCGTTTGACCGCAACATCGTAACGAGCCGGAAAATCCTCGACCACTTCAATATCAGAGACTAAAGCAGCACGAACATAGATACCCTCAAATAAGTCGTGACTGAGCATAGTATTGTCAGCCACACGACCGGCCATAGCAGCGCTAAAGGCATCCACATCATAAATACCTTTGCCCGTAAAAGAGCCTTCAGCAAACAGATCCTGATACAAATCCGAAACAGCTGCGGCGTAAGGGTCTAAACCTGCAGGGCCTGAATACAGCCGCTGATAAGCCGAACCTTGTTGACCACAAGCCAGAGCCGGCGTCACCCTTGGCTGCAACAGGCCATAGCCGCTGATCACTCGTTGTTGTTCCGGGCAAAACTGAGCCCGGTTTAACGGATGAGCCAGCTTAGCCACCATTCGCACTGCAGCATCTCTGGGTAACTGGGTGTCTGCATCCAGGGTAATGACATAACGGACGCCGGTTGGAACTTTGTTGGATAACAGCGGTAATTCGACAGACCCATCCATAAAGCTGGTATTGGTCGCCCCACGCAGCAATAGATTAAGCTCTGCCAACTTGCCTCTTTTTCGTTCCCAGCCCATCCAGAGCTGTTCTTGTTTGTTCCATAGACGACGTCGATGTAACAATAAAAACACTGGACCTGCAGGGCCTGCTGGGTAGCTTTGATTTAACTGCGCTATCAACTGACTGGCAAGCAATAGCAATGGCTGATCTGTTGCCAACTCCTGCTCTACTGCATCCAGACCGTCTGTTAATAACACAAAGCTTAAATCTCCGCCGCCAGAAGAGAGGTAATGGACTTCAAGCCGTGACACTAATTCCTGTACATCGGCTGCATGGCTTAGCATGCAAGGCACAACGACCAAAGTGCGTAATGCTGTGGGCACACCAGCCGTTAAATCCAAAGCAGGTAACAAGCTGGGTATTTTTGAGCGGGTTATAAAACACTGCAGCAGGGTGCTGGCGAGTTCACTGGCTGGTAACAACGCCAGAGGAATGAGCAGCAACCACCACAAAGTATAATCAGCGTATCCAGACAGCAGCAGCGAGGCCAGAGCTAAAAAAACCAAAGTAAGCAGAGCCAATGTGGATAAGTAGCCGGTCAGACCTATAGCGGCCAAAGCTCTGTGCAGTTTTAAGCCTGAAGCTGCCTTAAAGCCAATTCGATGTTCAAATTTCAGACGGCCAGCGCTAATCAGGTAATAACCAGGATCGGCTTCTCGTGCTTGTTGGACCGGATCTACCCCAGCTTCTGCGGATAAAGCCATTTCTACAGCTGCTCTGGCTACATCAAATTCGGACAAGTCAGCACCACGTGCTAATTGCTCTATCGCACTGCGGTATAAATTCCGGCTGGTAAAATCCATTGCTGCATATGCGCTGGGTGCAGATGAGTTCTGACAAACAGGGATGGCGCTATGCTGGCACAAATACCTATCGACCAGACTGACATGCTCAAATAACTCAGACCAGTCTATCGCGGAGATACGTCTCATACTGGTCATAACATTACGCACGCTGACATTAGAAGCGCCCAGCCGTTGCTGTGCATAAAGCACTACCAATTCAATACTGCTGCGTTGGTGCAATAGCCTTTGTTCCAGCCAATGCAAAGCCGGGGTGCTGTGAGGATCTTGTCCCCGTAAACGTTTAGCCAATTGAGCCGCAAAGGTATGACTTAGTGCTTTGTCAGCCAAAGTGCTGATATAAGAGTGCAGGGCTTGTTGACTGGTATCGGGTCGCAGCAATTGATCAGCAAGTTGGTCTGCAGTGGCTCTGTCTGTTAAACCCAGACTGATTTGATCGGTTAAGCGGCGTAAGTTTTCAATCAGTACTATGCGTAAGGTAATAGCAACAGCCCATAATTCGCCAATAGTCAGTACATCCACTTGCTGATAGGCATTTAAAAAGCGTTGCAAAATAACAGGGTCAAAGTGACTGTCGGTGTGGGCAATAAAAGCCCAGGCTATAGCGAAAACTCTGGGATAGCCGACAAAAGGGCCTTGTTGAAGTTTGGGCAACTGCCGGTAAAAACCTACAGGAAGATCATCATAAATCTCCCTGATCTGCTGATCCACCAGATGGTAGTTATCCAGTAACCATTCAGCGGCAGGAACTATAGCGTGACCTGCTGTAAGTTCTGCGGCACTGGCGCGGTAGGCGGCAAGCAGCACAGTTGCATTGCTGTCCAATCGGGTATGTAACGGGCTTTGCCAGTCACGCCAGCCTGAAGCACTTTGTCTTTTATTGAGGATCCGCTGTTCTGTGGCCAGACTTATTGCGTGTTGCTCAAGCCGCTCCACACTAAATAACTCAGCACGAACCGGGTTTGTATCCTGCCAGATTAAAGCATTTTTTTCCGGCCAAAAGAGTTGGGCATAACCAGAGGCTGTATGCAGAAATGAATTCATAAGGCGAAAGCCTGCTTGAGGAGAAGGCTAACAGGCTAGAACAGCAGAGGTTTTTTCTCAGTTCGTTGTCGTACAGACTATAACAACGGAGTCAGATCACATTGTTAACAGTTAACAATGTGATCTGACCACATTTTAAACTTCGATATTATCAATCAGGCGGGTATTGCCCAAAGCAGCAGCCGCCAGTATCACCAATGCAGCAGTGGTATCTGTCGCTGGTACTAAGGTCTGGCGATTGGAGATATTAATGTAATCCGCTTTAAAACCAGCAGCAGCAAGTTGCTGTTTTGCTTGTTGCTCCAAAGTACGTAAATCGCTGAAGCCTTGATTTAACTGCTGTTTCATCCACTGTAAAGTGCGGTACAAAGCCGGTGCTGTAGCGCGTTGTTCTGCTGTCAAATAACCATTGCGAGAACTTAATGCCAAACCATCTTCAGCTCTGATTGTGGGAACCCCAATGATTTCAATAGGCATAGAGAGGTCAATCACCATCTGGCGGATAATAGCCAGTTGCTGATAATCCTTCTGACCGAAACAAGCGATGTCAGGCTGTACCAGATTAAATAGTTTGGTGACTATGGTCGATACACCACGGAAATGCCCGGCACGACTGGCGCCGCAGTGATAATCGCCCAAGAGCGGCACTTCGACATAAGTCTGCACATCCAAACCCCTGGGGTAGATCAGTTGTGGTGTAGGAGTGAACACCGCATCTGCGCCATGTTCAGTTAAACCCTGACAATCCTGTTCTAAAGTGCGGGGGTATTTGTCCAAATCTTCATTGGCACCAAACTGCATTGGATTGACAAAAATACTGACAATGACTCTGTCGGCATGTTGCCTCGCCGTGTCTACTAACTGCAAATGACCTTTATGCAAGTTGCCCATGGTGGGCACAAAAGCAATACGTTCGCCAGCTTGACGCCATTGACGTATTAAAGCACGTAGCTGGGCTATATCCTGAATCATTAACATAGGAAGCTGACCTTAAAAGCTATGTTCTGGACCAGGAAACTGGCCTTGTTTTACATCCTGAATGTATTTGCCGATGGCTTGTTTAATTTCGCCGGTTTCCTGCAGGAAGTTCTTGGAGAATTTTGGAATATAGCCAGAGCTGATGCCTAATAAGTCATGCATCACTAAAATCTGACCATCCGTTTCTTTGCCCGCACCTATGCCAATCACTGGTATCACCAGAGCTTTGGATATACGTTCAGCTAAAGCCGAAGGAATGCATTCAACCACCAAAAGCTGAGCACCGGCTTCCTGCAAGGCTATTGCCTGTTGCACCATTAAATCAGCGGCTTGTTCATCGCGGCCTTGGACTTTAAAACCACCAAATACATGCACAGACTGAGGAGTTAAGCCTAAATGGCCACAAACCGGAATACCACGTTCAGTCAGTGCCTTGATGGTAGGCAATAAGAAATCACCACCTTCGAGCTTGACCATATTAGCGCCGGCTTGCATCAGTGGTGTAGCGTTTTGCATCGCTTGTTCCACTGTGGCATAACTCATAAAAGGCATATCGGCAATGACAAAAGCCAAAGGCGCACCAGCTCGGACGCAGCGGGTGTGGTACGCAATTTCAGCTGTGGTTACAGGAAGAGTATCGCTATGGCCCTGTAACACCATACCCAAAGAGTCACCAATCAGAATGACTTCAACTCCGGCATCGGCAAACAATTTAGCGAAACTGGCATCATAGGCCGTTAAGGCGGTAATTTTTTCGCCTTTTTGTTTCAACTTCAGCAATTGAGCAGTGGTAATTTTTGCCATTTTTCTCTCATCCGACCACAAGGGAATAATTCGGGGCGCACCTTGGCATAAAACCAAGTGTTGTGCAAGTTATCCATTTTCTATATAACCAAGTAACTTGGAGTTGCAGGGCGGCGACAAGCCAGTGAGACCCCAGGAGCATAGTAAACCTATGTGACTGGGGCGAGATGGCTCAGTCAACAAAGCTGCAGCTTCAAGTACGACGGTTATAGACGACTCAGGCCATTGCGCGGCACAGTGGCCAGTAGTTCTGTCAGCAAAGTGCCATCAGGTAATACCAGGCTCAAGTTTAGTTCTGCCAGCGGATAAAGCACAAACTCACGCACCTTCATGCCGTAATGCGGCACTGTTAAACGTTCTGTCTGAATGCTGTCATCACCAAACAGCAGAATATCTAAATCCAGAGTGCGCGGGCCCCAGCGTTCATCTTTGCGCTGCCGGCCTTGTTCCAGTTCAATCTGTTGTAACTGGGTCAGCAAATCGTCGGCAGATAAGCGGGTGCTCAGCAAAGCCACGGCATTAACATAATCCGGCTGATCCTGTGGCCCCATAGGTTTGGAGCCATAAAAACCAGATACTTTTACCAGTTCAGTCTCTTTGATGTTCTGCAAGGCCAATACAGCACGTTCTAATTGCTGGACAGGCTGGTTCAAATTAGCTCCCAGCCCGATATATACAAGTGTATCAGCCATTGGCTGCAGGGCCTGGTGGGCGGCGTTTAGTCGGCGGGCGACGACGACGTGGCCGGCGTTCAATGCCTTCTTTACCGAGGTTTTGCACTAAAATTTCACGGCCTGCTTCGTCATCTGATTGGAATCGTTGCCACCAGTTGGCGAGCTCCAGTAATTCGCCACCTTCAGCCTGAGCACGAAGTTGTAAAAAGTCATAGGCGCCACGGAACTTCACCTGTTCCATCAACTTAAAGGCACGACGGCCAGCACGTTTGCTTAACCGACTTTGCAGGAACCAGATGTCTTTAATCGTCAGGCTAAAACGTTTTGGAATAGCAATAGAACGTTGCACTTCATCCAGCACTTCCATCATGGCAATGTTCAGCGCATCGACTTCATTTAAGCCACTTTCAACCAGCAATTTTTCTGCACGTTGTTCTACCGGATACCATAACAATGCAGCAAAGGTGAAAGCCGGAGTCACAGGTTTATCAATGGCGATACGTTGATCCGTATCCTGCATGGCTTTAGTGATCAGATTAAACACTTTGCCACTACTGTCCTGCTTTAATACTTTAGCCAGTTGTGGCAACAGCTGTTTCAGAATACCCAAATCGTTCAGCATCACGAAGTTGTCAAAGGCTTTTCCAGCCATAAATAACTTGAGGAATTCTTCAAACAAACGGGCGGCCGGAATGTTTTTCAAAAGCACAGCCAGCTCTTTAATTGGCTCTTTGCTTTCTGCTGCTATGTCCATATTCAGCTTGGTAGCAAAACGCACAGCACGCAGCATCCGCACCGGATCTTCGCGGTAACGGGTTTCAGGATCGCCAATAAGCTCAATTTTACGTGCTGCTATGGCTTCAATGCCGTTGGCAAAATCGTAAATGGCAAAGTCAGCGACTGAGTAGTACAAGGCATTGATGCTAAAGTCGCGACGTTCAGCGTCTTCTTCAATAGTGCCGTAGACGTTGTCACGTAAAATCTGGCCTGCATCACTTTGGCTGGCTTTAGGGCTGGTTTCATCATCGCCTGTATGGTGGCCACGAAAGGTAGCGACTTCAATCACTTCACGGCCAAACACCACATGAGCTAAACGGAAACGGCGGCCAATCAGGCGGCTATTTTTGAACACCTGGCGGACCTGTTCAGGGTGCGCATTGGTCACTACGTCAAAATCTTTTGGTTTTAAGCCAAGCAGAATGTCACGAATACAGCCACCGACCAGATAGGCTTCATAACCGGCATCTTTTAAGCGATACAATACTTTTAATGCATTGGGGCTGATGTCTTTGCGCGACACAGAATGAGCATCACGGGAGATTTTTTTCAGCTCTGGCAGAATGGACTGACGGCTTTTTTTGGGTTGAGCAACGCTCTCAACGCTTTTGCTGCCAAGGGTGCGGCGGCAAAAATCCAGGACTCGCGAAATAATGGCAGTACTCCTTGTGAGCATCTATAAATGAACTCGATGAAAAAAGCGGCTAATGATACCGCAGCAGCTGGAAAAATAGAATGTGCGGCCTGATGCTTTATAAAAAATCTGCGGCTTTTTGTTCGTTTTGTGTCGGTATTTGTCTGATTTGCCAGTGAGAAGCAGCCCAAGCCAGTAATTCTTTGGCATCAGCCCCTGCTAATTCCGCTGGCGGCGGATGACCCAAAAAACACAAAACTGCAGTTAAGGTCTGACTGACCGGCCAGAATTCTACTGCTGGTGCGTAGTTTTGTTTACTAAGTTTAAAGCCAGGTTCAGTCACAGCCAAAGGCAAATGCAGATAATCAGGTGCGGCTGCGCCGAGTAAATGAAACAGTGCTTGTTGTCTGCTGGTCAGGTCAATTAAATCTGCACCACGCACTACTTCAGTAATGCCCTGATCCATGTCATCGACCACCACCACCAACTGATAAGCAAATAAGCTATCACGGCGTTTTAAAATATAATCTTCAGTGGCAAGAGTGGCTGGGATTTGTATTTCCCCTGCCAATTTGTCGATAAAACTTGTGTCTGTGGCAGGCGCTTTTAAGCGCCATGCAAGCGTGCCTTCAGCCAGATTTTTGTCACGGCAAAAGCCATCATAACCTTGCCCCAGACCTTGAATACGGGATCTGTTGCAGTTGCAGGCGTAGGTGAGTTGTTGCTGTTTTAATAGATCCAGTACCTGCTGGTAGCGTTCTAATCTCTGACTTTGTACCCAGACGTCGCCATCCCAGAACAGCTGATAACGCTCTAAAGTACGTAAAATGCCGTCGGCTGCACCAGCTTGCATACGGGGTGTATCTATATCTTCCATCCGCACCAGCCATTGGCCTTGTTGGGATTTGGCTTGCAGATAGCTGCCCACAGCGGCAATGAGGGATCCAAAATGCAAAGGGCCGGATGGCGATGGCGCAAACCGGCCCCTGTAAGCAGGAGGTACAACAGGCATCATTAACCGCCCAGTTGTTTTTCCTTGATTTCAGCCAGTGTCTTACAGTCGATACACATATCGGCGGTAGGACGGGCTTCTAAACGTTTGATACCAATTTCGATACCACAGGTGTCGCAGTAACCAAAGTCTTCGTCTTCGATTTTCTGCAGAGTTTTTTCAATCTTTTTCAGTAATTTACGTTCGCGATCACGAGCGCGTAATTCCAGACTGAACTCTTCTTCCTGAGCAGCACGATCCACTGGATCCGGGAAGTTTGCTGCTTCATCGGCCATATGGTTTTTGGTGCGATCCACTTCTTCACGTAACTGTTGACGCCATGCGTCCAGAATGCGGCGGAAATGGTCCAGCTGTTTTGGGTTCATGTATTCTTCGCCTTGCGCGGCCTGATATGGCTCTACGCCAGCAAGGGCTAACAGTCCCAAGGTTTTTACGGTTTTGCCTTCTGGCATGATCATCTCCTGTAAAACAGTGCCAAGCAAAAAGTTGGCGGCTAGTGATAGCAGAAAAATATGACAGCTGCAATCACTATTAAAAAAGCCGCCGAAGTATACAGAGCAGAACAGCCTGCGTCACCTTTTTTCCTGTTGTCTACAAATTTGGCTGGTTTAAAAAAGAAACACTCTAAACCGCCCAAAGCCAGCTTGGGAAGCATTGTTCTGTACTACCTAAACTAACTTGTTAAAAACAGAAGATTTTTACCACTTGTCTTTGTTAAAGTAAGGCTCTTTTTCTGACCAAAAGGCAGGCTGATATGGCCATTGAATGGATTATTGCTTATTTGCTGCTGGGCGCCGCAGTAGGTTTTTTTGCTGGATTATTAGGGGTTGGCGGTGGCGGTATTATGGTGCCCGTACTAACAGCTTTATTTCTAGCACAGCAATTTCCGGCTGAATTGTCTGTGCATATGGCGCTGGCGACTTCAATGGCGGCCATTATTGTCACTTCCTTTTCCAGTATGCGCAGTCACCAAAAGCATGGTGCTGTGTTATGGCCAGTGGTCTGGAAATTAACTCCGGCTATATTAATAGGCACAGTGGCTGCCGCTTATCTGGCGGCTGCTTTATCTTCTTTGGCCTTGGCGATATTTTTCTGCTGTTTTATGAGCTACGTCGCAGTGCAAATGCTGCTGAATATCAAACCCAAAGCCAGCAGGCAATTGCCGGGAGTAGTTGGCTTTAGTCTGACAGGTTTAGTTATTGGTGCTGTCTCTGCTTTAGTGGCTATAGGCGGTGGCTCTTTGACTGTGCCTTTTTTAACCTGGTGTAATGTCAAAATTCAGCAGGCCATTGGCACTTCTGCCGCCGTAGGTTTACCTATAGCTATCAGTGGTACCTTAGGCTATTTCCTCGCCGGTGCTTCGACAGACGCTGTGTTGCCAGACTACAGTCTGGGCTATGTGTACTTACCCGCTATGCTGCTGATTGCTGCAGTCAGTTATTTTACTGCGCCGCTTGGCGCTTCGCTGGCGCACCGTTTGCCAGTGGCTACTTTAAAGAAAGTATTTGCTGCCTTGCTTATCGCATTAAGCGCTAAAATGTTACACAGCGTCTTAAGCTCTTAAAGGGCTGTGAAGGCCTGTGATACACTCGGGCTGATATGTTATCCGGGCTTTAAATCCAGAAATAAAGAGAATAAAAACTATGTCTGATCTGATCCAAATTCGTTTAAGTCGTGCTGCTGCAGATGCCAAATGGGGCAAAAATGTGCTGCTGACACCAGACACAACTGGCTATCAATTGCATGTGAAAGCCGCTGATTTACGCGCTGTGCAAAAAGCCGGTCGCCAACTGGACGCTTTAGGCATTCAACAATTTCAACTGGCAGGTGATGGCTGGACTGTCGATAGCCAGTGGGCTTTGTATCAGGGGTTTTGTAACGCGAAAAAGCTTGGCGCTATTGGCTGGACAGGCACTGAAGCTGAACAGCAACAGTTGCAGCAATTGCACCAAACCTTTAGTTGGGCTAAATCCATTATTAATCAGACGCCTGAAGATTTAGCTCCTGTGGCTTTGGCTGAGCAGGCCCTGGCTTTTATCAGCTCCATTGCACCTGCAGGTACAGTATCCAGCGAGATTATTGAGGGCTCAGCTTTGTTAGAACAGGGCTGGGTAGGTATTCATGCGGTCGGTCGTGGCAGTGAGCGGCCTCCCGCCATGTTGGTGCTGGATTACAACCCTACAGGAAAAGCTGACGCTGCTGTGTTTGCCGCTTTAGTAGGTAAAGGCATTACTTTTGATTCGGGCGGTTATTCGATTAAAGCCAGCGAAGGCATGGTCACCATGAAATGTGATATGGGCGGCGCAGCCACAGTCACAGCAGCTTTAGCTTTGGCGATATTGCAGGGTTTAAACAAAAGAGTGCAGCTGATTTTATGCTGCGCTGAAAACCTGATCTCAGGTGGCGCTTTTAAATTGGGCGATATTCTGACCTATAAAAACGGCGTCACTGTAGAAATTGTTAATACGGATGCGGAAGGCCGTTTAGTGCTGGCTGATGGTTTACAAAAAGCGGCAGAAGCGGCACCTGAACTCATTATTGATGCAGCTACGTTAACGGGCGCAGCCATGAATGCTTTAGGTTCTGAATACAATGCAGTGTTTGCTTTGGATAAAGCTTTAGCACAACGGGTTTTAGGATATGCCGAACAAGTGCAGGAAGGTGCCTGGCAATTGCCGCTGGAGAAATGGCACCAAGGCCAATGTCCTTCACCTTATGCTGATACGGCCAACAGCCGACCGGTGAAAGGCGGTGGTACAGGTGGCGCCAGCAATGCCGCAGGTTTTTTAAGCCGTTTTGTACCGAACGATGGCAAAGGCTGGGTGCATTTAGATTTAGCTGCTGCTTTTCATAACTCAGCCAATGGTTTTTGGGCCGCTGGCGCTACAGGTATGGGCATCCGTTTAGTAGCACAAACCCTTACACAGGAATAATTGTTGGCTAATTGCTGTTTAAGGCAGCAGTTAGCTGCATAAAGTTTGTTTCTGGCTTCGGTTCAACGAAAAAAGCAGCTAAGATAAGGCTGCTTTTTGTTTTTTGCGAGACCTGATTTGTTACCTGTTGCAGAGATTTGCCCAAGGCTGGTTCAGAGCCTGAAACAGCACAACAAAGTGATTTTATCTGCACCGCCTGGTGCTGGTAAATCAACCTACCTACCCCTGTATTTACTTAACGATGCTGATTTTGCAGGCAAAACTATTTTGCTGTTAGAGCCGAGACGGCTGGCGGCTAAAAGTATTGCCAGTTATCTGGCCAGCCAGTTGAACGAAGCCGTGGGTCAGCAGGTAGGCTATCAAATCCGCCATGAAAAAAATTTCAGCAAAAATACCCGATTATTGATAGTCACAGAAGGGATATTAATCCGAAAAATTCAGCAGGATCCAGAGCTTACAGCTATAGACCTGATTATATTTGATGAATTTCATGAACGCTCCTTGCAAGCCGATTTAGCTTTGGCTTTGGCGCTGGAAGTGCAGCAACTGAATACTGAGTTGCAACTGCTGATTATGTCTGCGACTTTAGATCAGCAAAAACTTGCAACGGCTTTAGATGCACCTGTGCTTAGCAGTGAAGGTCGCAGTTATCCGGTTGAGATCCTGTATCAGCCGCCGAGCTCTGAACCCATCTGGTTACAAAGTGCCAGATTAAGTCTGCAAGCCAGCCAAAAACATCAGGGCAGTATTCTGACCTTTTTACCTGGCCAGCGTGATATTAATCAGGCAAAGGACTGGTTATTGGAGCAAAGCAGAGACAGCAACTTAGATATTTATGCTTTATCCGGTGCTTTAACTTTAGCTGAGCAGCAGCAAGCCATAGCACCAAGTCCGGCAGGGCGGCGTAAACTGGTGCTGACCACTAATATTGCTGAAACCAGTCTGACTATTGAAGGTATTCAGGTGGTAGTGGATTCGGGTTGGTGTCGTCAGGCTGTGTATCATCCGAAACATGGTTTAACCAGGCTCGATACTGTCGCTATCAGCCAGGCTGCTGCTATTCAAAGAGCGGGTCGGGCGGGGCGTTTATCGGCCGGTATTTGTTATCGCCTTGACAGTGCCGAGTTATGGCAGCGCCGTATTGCGTACACTCCGGCTTCAATACTGCAATCGGATTTAACTTCGCTGCTGTTAGAAATCTCGGCCTGGGGCTGTTCAGCAGAGCAACTCTTCTGGTTGGATCAACCGCCACAAGCCAACTTGAAATCTGCAGCCTGGGTGTTGTTGCAACTGAAAGCCATCACGAACAAAGGCCAAATCACCGACTTTGGCAGGCGGTTGTTAGCTACAGGGACTGAACCCAGACTAGCCGCTTTAGTGCTGCATGGTAAAGAGTTGGAACAACAAGGTGAGCAAGGTGCAGCCTGGTTAGCTGTGGTGCTGGCAACTCTGCTGGAAAACCCAAACCGCAGCCGGGAGCAGGATATCGACCAGTTACTACAGCAACCCTTGTATGGCGCTTTATTGCAACAGGCAAAACAACTGGCACAGCAGAATCAAATTAAAGTCAGTGCTTTTTTACCACAGCATTTAACAGCCGCCTTATTAAGCCGGGCTTTTCCCGACAGGATCGCGTTATTAAGGGGGAAAGGTTATCTGCTAACCAACAGTGCCGGTGCTTCGTTGTTTCCGGACAGCCCTTTAGCTGGTGCTGAAGTACTGGTGATCTGTGATTTGTATTTTGGTCAAAGTACCCAAATTAGTCTGGCAGCTCGCTGGAGTATGGCAGGGCTGATAAAGGAGTGGCAGGCTGATTTACAACAACAGCAGTATGTGGGTTTTGATGCTCAACAAGGGCGTTTTATCGCAGAGCAACGTTTAACACTAGGCAGCTGCGTGCTGGAACGTAAACCACTGAATCTCAAACTAACAGAAGTACAGCAGCAACAGGCCTGGCTGGATTGGTTAAAACAGCAGGGTTTGCAGTCTTTGGCCTGGACAGATCAAGCCCTGCAGCTGCGCTACAGGCTGCAGCTTATGCAAGTTGATATGCCTGAACATCAGTTGCCCAAGGTGGATGAAGATAGCTTGTGGGCTGATGCTGACGTTTGGTTAGCACCAGCTTTGGGTAAATTTACAAAGTTGAATGATTTGAATAAGTTAGATCTTTATACTTTATTGTGGCAACGTTTAACTTACCAGGAACAACAGTTGCTCAATAGCTGTATGCCAGACAGTTGGCGTTCAGCGACAGGCTCTATGATCCCTGTGAGTTATAGCGAGGAAGGGGAGGCTATTTTGTCGATCCGTATTCAGGAAATGTTTGGCCAACTTCAGACCCCCACTGTTGCAAAGGGGCGAAGAGCCATGAAGATTCATTTATTGTCACCGGCGCGTCGACCACTGCAGGTAACGCAGGATTTGGCAAGTTTCTGGGCGAACAGTTATTCCGACGTAAAAAAAGAAATGAAAGGTCGTTACCCTAAACACTATTGGCCTGATAATCCAGCAGAGGCCATGCCGACTAATAAAACTAAAAAAGCTATGCAAAAATGACCCAAACAAAAAGCCGTGCACCCAGAAAAAAAACTGTTGCCAAACACCCGAGGAGTCCAGGCTTCGCCCGGCAGATGCTTTGGTTTGGACTGAAATTAGGCCTGGTGCTACTGTTGACCTTGTTTATCTATCTGATTTACTTGGACAGCAAAATTACCACTTTGTTTTCTGGTAATAAATGGCAATTTCCGGCCCAGGTTTATGCCAGAAGTCTGGAGATCATACCTGGTAAGAATTTGACGAAAAAGCAGTTGGTCAGCGAACTGGACTTGTTGCAATACAGAGCTGTGACTGCAGTAAAAGGGCCAGGGCAATACAGCCAAAATGGCGAGCAAGTTGTTGTTTTTCGTCGCGCTTTTCAGTTTGCTGATGGTTATGATCAGGAAGAGGTCTTTACTGTATCTTTTGCTGGTCAACGGGTGCATAGCATTTATGATCACCAGCTAAAGAAGTCGGTACAAAAAGCCAGGATAGAGCCCCAACTGGTGCAGCATCTGGTGTCCTCTGCGCAGGAAGACAGAGAAATGGTATTTTTGGCGGATATGCCTGAGCATATCAAAGATGCGTTGCTGACTGTAGAGGATCGAGATTTTTATCAACATCATGGCGTCTCCCTCTGGTCTGTTGTTCGGGCATTCTGGGTCAATCTACAGGCTGGCAGAACAGTACAGGGTGGGTCGACTTTGACCCAGCAGTTGGCGAAAAATATGTATCTGACCTCAGACCAAACCTTGATCCGCAAAGTCAATGAAGCACTCATCGCATTGATCCTTGATTATCGTTACAGCAAAGATCAGATTCTTGAAGCTTATCTGAATGAAATATTTCTTGGCCAGTTTCATAACAATGCTGTGCATGGTTTTGGTCTGGCTAGTAAGTTCTACTTCGGTAAACCGCTCGATGAACTACTACCGGAAGAATATGCGTTGCTCGTGGCTATTGTTAAGGGGCCTTCCTATTACGATCCGCGCCGTTTTGGTGCCAGGGCCAAAGATCGTCGCGATCTGGTTCTGAAAATGTTACACAACGAGCGTCTGTTGTCGGACATTGAGTATAAGACGGCTATTAGCAAACCTTTAGCTGTGATCCCTATGGGTCAGCATTTAAAAGGTCGTTCACCTTCCTATTTAGACGCAGTAAAGCGTGAACTTAAAGAGCTTCTTGCCGATCAGAGTGTTATCGAAAAGGGCGTGAAAATTTTTACTTACATGGACCCTCAGGCACAGCTGGCCGCTGAAGATGCTGTTAAACAAAGGCTGTCTGCGCTCGATAGCAAACTGGAGGCAGCTATGGTGGTGACTGATTATCAGGCTGGAGCTTATAAAGCCATAGTGGGTGGTAAAGCAGTGCATTTTGCTGGCTACAACAGAGCTTTAGATGCCCGCCGGCAAATTGGCAGTATAGTCAAACCCGTATTGTATTTGCAGGCTCTGGAAAAATCCGAGCAGTTTAGTCTGGCGACTATGTTGGACGACAGTCCTATTCACCTCAAAGGGAATCCGAAGAGCTGGAGTCCACAAAATTTTGATAAAAAGTTTCGTGGTCAGGTCCCTTTGATCCAGGCTTTGTCTGAGTCGTTAAATGTACCCACAGTGCGTTTGGGTTTAAAACTGGGTTTACCCGCATTAAAAGATGGCTTTCAGCGCCTTGGGCTGGAGCGTGAACTGAAACTTCAGCCTTCAGCTTTTTTAGGTGCAGTAGAGCTAACGCCAGCTGAAGTGGCACAGTTGTATCAAGTTATTGCCAACAAAGGGCTTTATATAAAATTAGCCAGTATAGAGTCAATTACCAAAACAGACGGTACTATGCTGTATGAACGCAGAAACATTCGGCAACAAAGAGTTACAGAAGAAGCGAATTACCTGTTGCAGTATGCAATGCAACAAAGCACCCGCAGTGGTACGGGCAAGGTACTGGCGAATCAGTTTCCAGGCATACGTTTTGCGGGAAAAACCGGAACATCCAGCGATCATAAAGACAGTTGGTTTACAGGTTTTGAGCATGAAACCTCTATTACTATCTGGTTAGGAAGAGATGATAATAAATCTATAGGTTTGACTGGGGGGTCGGGAGCTTTAACGCTATTTAGTCATTACTTCAGACGTGTGCCTGCTAATTCTTTGTTCAGGGCTGTACCACCAGATATTGCGCTAGGACGCTTTTCTGCAACTACAGGTCGAGCCGTGGCTGACTACTGTGATGGAACCCTGTTGTTGCCAAAAGTTGTCAATACGACACTAGCTACAGAATGCGAATAAACGGGAATTAATAACCTATGTCGTTCAAGCCAGATAAACAGTTAAAAGTTGAAGAGTGGTGGTATTTGCCACAGCTGGATAAGCTGGCAAAGCTCAACAGCAAAATGGAGGTGTGCGAACAGGCTGACCTTGATCATTTGTGTCAAAGTGTACTGAACTTTTTTTTGCTGAATCCTGGCCGTTTGATTAGTAAAGAAGAGTTGTTAAGAGAAGTGTGGCAAATGACCGCTGTTACGGATGGTCGTGTGGCCAGAGTGATCAGTATTCTGCGCGATGTGCTGGGTGATAGCGTTAAAGCGCCCCGTTACATCGAAACTATCCCAAAAAGAGGCTACCGTTTTATTGCTAAAGTGATAGAGCAGGAGCAACTGATAGCCCAGGGCTCTGCTTCAGATGAAGAGCCAGAAAGCGTAGCTGAGAGAAAACAAAACCAGCTTTGGTGGCTTGGTTTGACAGCCGCAACCTTGTTTGTAGCTATTTTTGTCAGTTGGTTTTTCTGGCCTGCTACAGACCTTGCCGATGATCAGGTGCCTTTTGTCAACTGGAGCCCTGTTTCTTCTAAAGATGGTTTTGAATATTACCCGGCCTTATCCGCCGATTTAAATTTTTTGGTGTACAGTTATAAAAAAGATAAAAACTCACCTAATGTATTGATGTTACAAAATTTGAAAAACCATCAAACGCAACAGTTGACCAACAGTGATGCCGATGATTATGGCGCCAGTTTCCGACCTGATGGCAAAGCCATCGCTTATCAACGACTAAAATACAGAGAATACTGTGAAATACGCTTACTGAGCTTTGAGGGCGAGCCCGGCCAGTCTGACTGGACTGATGAGTTATTAACTAATTGCGGTAACAGCAGTGTTTCAAGCCGTATATCTTGGGCTGCCGATGCTCGCTCGTTAATTTATACCAGCGATGAAAATAGCCCTCAGCGTATGGCCATTTTTTCTTTAGATTTAACTTCAAAAAATAAAACTCAGCTGGTTTTACCTGACAACAGTGGCATGGGCGATTTTACCGCTCGTTATTCACATAGCGGTGATAAAATTGCATTTTTACGCGATGTCGCCAGCAACTCAGTGCAAATCTGGTTAAAAGATTTAGTCAGTGGTGAAACTTCCTTAATTCTACATTTAAAAGACAGCTACCCAGGTGATATAGCCTGGAGTAAAGACGACCAGTTGATTTATTACCCCGCGAAGAAATGGAACATCGAAGCAGTAGCCGTAAAAAGCGGTATAACTAAAACTGTGGCTTTAACTGACAATCAAGCTTATGAGATTTTGCTGGGTAAACATGGTGAGTTCTACGGCACTATTGGTTTATATGGTAACTATCATATTAAAAAGTCTAATAATCCAATTTTAAATAATATCGCCTCCGATATTGTCGTATTTAAATCTAACCGTAGCGAACGACAAGTTGAAGCAAATCCTCTCAGTGCAGGGCCTACTGCTATTGCTTCGAAGCGTACGGGATTAGCTCAGATATGGTTGTTCTATCCTGATGGTGAGCAGTTGATGGTGAGTAACTTTACGAATTCTGTCTTGATTTCTGAGATGAAGTTTTCTCCTGATGGAAGAAAATTACTAGCGTTAATAGATCAGCAGGTTTGGTTATTCGATCTAAAAGGGAACTCTCATCCTATTAGCAAACCAGGCGAGGTCGTAAAAAATATGACATGGGGCAAAGCGGCCGATACTGTTTTTTATACTATTCAGCAAAAGGGCCGTTGGCAGTTGATGCAATACTCTTTAGTTCAGAAGCAGCATGCTATTCCTTATTTAGACGGTATAGATTTTTATTTACAAAGCCGTAACGGGGAATACCAGCTTAAACGAAGTGCTTCCGACGGTATCTATGTATTAGTTTCCAAATTAGGAGAAGAAAAACTACCAGCAGAGTTGCAGCGTTTGTTAGTTACTGAGGCAACGATAGTGTTGTGGGACAATGGGATTTACTTTTCGAGCGTTAATACTGAACAGCAAAGCCAGATCTATTTTTATTCATACAACACTAAAAAAATTACACCTTTGGGCTTGATGTCAGATCTTTACTCTTCCAGATTTTCATTAAGCCATGACGGGCAGTTTATTTTTATGGTGGTCGGCGAGACTAAAGATGTGGATATAGCAAAATTAGAGTTAAAAACCACAAAATAATCATAAATTTATAATTTTTTCATCAGTTTATAGAGACTTTTCAACAGGATACTGGTTTGGTCAAATTCAACCAACTAACTGGGAAGTCACAAAATGAAAGTTACTAAATTCATTCTAGCTGTTACTTTTACGGCGTCAGTATTTTTCGTCACAGAACAAGAACCCGTTATAGAAAAAAATGTAGCTCAAGATATAGCTGGAGTATGTCCAGCGTGGCCAATTTGTCGAGGAGAAGTTAAAGTAGATGAACTTTCATTGGATTCGATGATGCAGGAATCTTTGATAAATAGTTCAGAAGCTTGAATACAACACCTCTCTACTTTTCGTCTGAATTGGTTATAATCCGCCTACTTAGTTATGTAGGCGGACCCTTATGCATTATACGGCAGACTACCTGACCTTTGGTCAATGGCGGTATCTGCGTTCCATAGGACAATTACAGTCTCTGTCAGCTGCTGCTGATCCGGAGGTATTGACCTTGGAACCTCGTCTGCATAAGTTGCTTAACTTCTTTCTTGATCACAAAGATCTGGTGCTAAGCCGGGAAGAATTGCTTACTGGAGTCTGGGGCGAAGGCCTGGGATCAGATGAGTCTTTGAGTCGTGCTGTTGCAGCACTGCGGCGTGTATTGAATGACAGTAGAGTTAAACCTTTTTACATTGCCACTTTGTCTAAAAAAGGCTATTGCTGGCAAGCTGCTGTAACGCAACTGGAGGTCCCTCCTGAGCCAGTTCAAGAACGAGTTCCTGCAGAGCCTCTGGATTTAATCAGTACTCAAAAAGCTATAGAAAAGTGGCAAATTAAAAAGTTATCTAAGCTCAAGCGTATTCGCTATATCTGGTTAAGTACTTTAGTTTTATTACTTTTTAGTTTTGCTTTTGCGTTGCTACTAAACAAAATGAACGAAAAAGCAGCTCTGCCTCGTTATCTGCAGGTGAGTCCGGTCAGTGCGCTGGATGGTAAAGAACAGACTCCCTTATTATCTGCAGATCGATCCTTAGTTGTATTCCAACATCAAGCTTCAGACAGTCTGGATTGGTATTGGGTGGTGCAACAACTCGTTTCCATGCAAAGTCTTCAGGATGAGCAAAGGTATCAGCAGCTCTCTCAGCCTCAATGGGCGAATTCAGAGCAAATCGTATTTCGTGCTCAGCAGCAACAGCACTGCGCTTTCTGGCGAAAAACAGTGAAACACAGATTCGATGCTGCCATCCCTTTATTTTCCTGCCATCAGTTTATTGCGCAGGGGCAGGCTATGACGTCCGAGGGATTGTATTGGCTCGATTTAGATCCCGCAACAGGGCAAAGTCAACTCTGGTTATGGCAACAAGATAGCTCTCAGCGCTTATTAATGACTTTTCCCGGCCACTGGCGTGGAGTCAGTCATTTAATAGTCAAAGACAAAAAAGCCTATGCTATTGCGCAGTTTGGGTATAGCTACTCGGCGCTTCTGGAGCTTGATCTTTCTGAGTTAGATTGGCGAATTGTCACAGAGTTTGATTTCTCAGCCAATCAACTTGCTTGGTGGGGGGATAATGATGTTTTGGTGAATAAATCTGTCCGTCAGTTACAGGTATTGTCGTTACGTACCGGCAACAGTAGGGTCTTTGGCGAAATGGCTGTTAATTTGGCCGACAGCTCGGTTTGGCAAAACTCTTTATTGGGCACTTATCCTGCACAGGCTGCGACCGACTTGCGTCAGCTTGACTGGCAAGAACAAAACAACAAACTGGTGGCCTTACCTTTTGTCGACAGTAACAGGTCAGATTATCTTTTAGTCACACATCAGGAACAGTATTTTTTTGTATCAGAGCGCTCTGGTTTACCTCAGCTGTGGCGCTCAAAAGGACCAGTGACGGAGCAAATCAGTCAATTTGACACTGAATACCAGATTGAACAGTTGTTATGGTTTGAAGGGAATTTAGTTGTGCGGATTGACCGACAGTTGTTCTATTTTTCAGATGGTCAATTAAAGCCTTTTATGCAAAAAATGGTCGGAAGTGAGAATTTTGTGGTCTGTGCAGATACCCTATACTGGATATCCAGAAACAAGCAAAGTTGGGCCTTGTATCAGTTGCAACAGGGGAATGTGAGCGAAGTTGTAAAAGATGTGGTTAATGTGCAGTGTGGACCAGAGAGCAGCTTGTTGTTGCAGCAGCAAAACTCTGCTTATGTAAAACAATGGCGACAAGGCCAAATTTTTACATTACCGATCCAAATCAGTTGGCGTACTACTGAACCTGCAGCCTGGGCCAGTACTGCAGCGGGCTTATATTGGTTGTCTGATAGTGGTAAAACGTTAAATTATTACGATTGGCGTGACAAGTTACAGCAAAAATGGCCTTTGGTAGAACCTGCTCAGGCTTTGGTCTACGGTAATGGTGCTTTATTTGTGCAGCAATTCAGGGCTCAGGATACAGACATTGTCTGGTTGCATCCTGAGCCTGCTGAATAAATAAAAGATCCTAATTTTTGATATATCACTCTAGGTTATTCAGTCCCGGCTTAAGGCTGCTTTAAATATTCGATATACCAGCCATCCGCTAAGGCTTTAGTAAAAAAATTTTCTCTGTGATACTTCTTTTATCTTCCAGATGAATATCGGGATTAAACTCAGCTATTACAGCAGGTTGGTAACTATAAGCCATATAAGCGCCTGCTCCGGCAAAAAAGAAATCCCATTCAGTAATATACACTGAACATTCAGCGGTGCCGTCCTGATGCAAGGACATATCTTCTTTGTCTATGTCTTCCAATAACTGGTCTGAACTCGGGATAATGAGTGTCGCCTTTTTTCGATTTAATGAATTAAATCAACGAAGTAAAATTATTGCGTCAAGCAAACAAAGTCTATTCAGTGGCACGGCTTATCCCAAGTTCAGGTTAGTTAAGCTTTCAACTGAATAAAGGCTTTTTTAGCTGCTGCTATGGTGTAAGCCAAATCTTCATCAGAATGAGCTATAGACAAGAAGCCTGCTTCATAAGCTGAAGGTGCCAGGTACACACCCTGCTCTAACATCAGATGGAAAAAACGTTTAAAGGCAGCGATATCACACTGAGTGGCTTGCTGATAGTTGGTGATTTGCGCTTCATTGCTGAAAAACACACCAAACATGCCACCGACCTGAGTGGTCGCCAGCGGTATACCCACTTCTTTGGCAACAGCGGCCAAACCTTCAATCAACTGAGTGGTTTTGGCTGTTAATAGATCATAGACGCCAGGCTTACGGATTTCGGTCAGCGCAGCTAAACCAGCCGCCATAGCAATAGGATTACCTGACAAAGTGCCAGCCTGATAGACGCCACCTAAAGGCGCTATATGCTGCATAATGTCGCGACGGCCACCAAAAGCGCCGACTGGCATACCACCACCTATAATTTTGCCTAAAGTGGTCAGGTCAGGTTTGATGTTGTAATAAGCCTGAGCGCCACCTAAAGCCACCCGGAATCCTGTCATTACTTCATCAAAAATCAGCACAGCACCATACTGGTCACACAGTGCCCGTAAACCTTCTAAAAAGCCGGGCGCTGGTGGAATGCAGTTCATATTGCCTGCAACTGGCTCGACGATAATACAAGCCAGATCAGCGCCTTGTTCGGCGAAAATCTGTTTCACCTGCTCTAAGTTATTAAACTCTGCTGTTAAGGTGTATTTAGCGAAATCAGCAGGTACGCCAGGTGAATTAGGCACACCCAAAGTTAAAGCGCCTGAACCTGCTTTGACCAATAAAGAGTCGGCATGACCGTGGTAACAACCTTCGAATTTTAAAATGCTGTTGCGACCGGTAAAACCTCGGGCTAAGCGAATAGCGCTCATGGTGGCTTCTGTGCCTGAGCTGACCATACGGACCATTTCCATGCTGGGCACTAATTCGCAAATGGTTTCTGCCATGGTGATTTCTGCAGGGCAAGGCGCACCAAAACTTAAGCCTTTTTCCGCCGCTTTAATCACAGCTTCACGGATAGCAGGGTGGTTATGACCCAGCAACATGGGGCCCCATGAGCCTATGTAGTCGATGTACTTTTTGCCATCGACATCGTATAAATAAGCGCCATTCGCGCTGTCGATAAATACCGGCGTACCGCCGACGCTTTTAAAAGCGCGAACCGGAGAATTGACACCACCTGGAATAGTTTTTTGCGCTTGCTGAAATAACTGTTCTGACTTGGACATAAAAGATCCTTAAAACTAAACCTTTAAAAGAACGCCGGGCGCAAAGCCCGACTCAAAATGGATGAGAGTTGGCTTGCGGTTTATTTGTTGCTGTACCAGGGCACTTCGCGTTCGTATTTAGTCACCAACTGCTCCACACCTAAGGTCAACGCAAACAGGGCCATACGCACTAAAACGCCGTTATCTGCCTGACGGAAAATAGCCAGGTGAGGGTTCAGGTTTAAGTCGTTGTCCAACTCATTGGCTTCACTACGAGAATCCCTTGGCAACGGATGCATAATCACCGTATTGGATTTACAGTGTTTGGTATAAATATCCTGATTTAAGCGAAACTTACCGCGGTATTTATTGGCTTCTTCCTGCGATGGAAATCGCTCTTCCTGAATACGGGTCTGATACACAATATCAGCGTTTAAGTTGCCAGCCAGTTGGTCGGTCACTGTCACTCTGTGGCCGGCGTTTTCAATCAGCGACACTATATCGTCCGGCATCGCCAGTTCATTCGGCGCTATCAGAGTAAATTGAATATTTTTATACAATGCCAGTAATTTGGATAGCGAGTGCACTGTACGTCCAAACTTTAAATCACCAATCATGGCAATGTGCATACCATCTATAGGTTGCTGCGACGCTGCCAGCTCTTTTTCGATAGTAAATAAATCCAGCAAAGCCTGGGTGGGGTGTTCGTTGGCACCATCACCGCCGTTTAATACCGGAACCCGGCTGCCTTCAGCAAACTCAGCCACTGAACCCGCTTGTGGGTGACGCATTGCAATCACATCGCTGTAGCTACTGATCACCCTGGCAGTATCAAACAAAGATTCTCCTTTGGATAAAGCCGAAGACTGCATACCTGTAGTTTCACGAACCTCGCCACCGAGTAAGTTAAAAGCACAACCAAAGCTGACCCGGGTTCTGGTGCTGGGCTCAAAAAACAGGTTACCTAAAATGGCACCGTCAAGCACAGTAGTGCGCTTTTGGCGTTTGGCGTAAGGTTCCATGCTACGAGCTATATCGAAAACCTGCTGAATTTTGTCACGGTCAAACTGTTTAACGGAGAGGATATGTTCGCCTTTAAAGCTCATACTGGGTGCTCATCTGCTAGAGGTTGCGGGGCGCCGAAACTGGCTGAAAGTCGGCGCGTATCATAGCAAACAAGCCGCTTAAAATCAGCCTAGAGCGGCTTCAAAATCGCCAGAAAAATAATGGCAAAAAGTAACAGCACCGGAAACTCGTTAAAAAAACGGTAAAATTTACTGCTTTTACTGTTTTTACCCTGCTTAAAATCATTCAACAGCTTAAAACAGTAACCATGATAAGCATAAAGCAAAATCACCAGTAGCAGTTTGTAATGCAACCAGCTACTGGCTGCAAACCAGGCAGCGCCGTATAAATGGATCAGCCAAAGCCCAAATACCAAAGTCAGCACAGCAAAAGGCGTGACGAAATAGAGTAGTCGCCTTTCCATCACTTTAAATTGAGCATCAACGGCAGGATCTGTGGTTTCTGCATGATAGACAAAAAGCCGGGGTAAATAAAAAATTCCGGCAAACCAAGCCACCATAAAACTTACATGCAAGGCTTTAATAATAAGTAATGTATTCATCAGATTAGATTGTTCTGTTTAGTTAATAGGGCGCGGACTTGCTCCCAACGGATCAGGCCAAGCAGTTGTTTCGGTTGTTCTGGGTCAAAAATATACACTACTCCACCTTTTTGTTCATCCAGCAGGGTATGTACTTCAGCCATAGTTGCCTGATGGCTCAGTCCTTGGATAGGCTGATGCAGCAAGGTGGACTGTCCAGTCATAGAGGCGTCGAGATCGTAATCAATGAGCAGGAAAGGTCGCTCTGGATTGTCTGTGGCCTGAATAAGCAACTGATGCGCTGGTTTTTCGGTCAGAATAGCTTCAATTTTGTCTTCTTCTGAAGCGGATAGCACCACATATTCTTTATCCAGCATGGCCAGCACACCGACTTTTTGCAGCACATCATCAGCTGGTGCCAGTTTATAAGGTAACTGTTGCAGTTCCAGTTGCAGAACGAAGATGGATTTGTTTTTAAACAGCTGTACTGTGGTGACATAAGCGCAGGTAATTACCAGCATGGCAGGCACTATAATATCCGGGTTATAGGATAACTCCATCACAGCGACTAAAGCGGCCAAAGGCGCATGTAAAGTGGCGGCCATAAAGCCCGCCATTCCTAACGTGGCATAAGTGCCAGATAAACTGGCATCTCCTGATACAAACACAGGTAAAAAGGCCAATAAAGTACCAGCCAGTATACCTATACCAAAAACCGGACCTATCACACCTCCCGGCACCGCCAGGCCTACAGCAACTATGGTTAACAGAAATTTCGCTAATAGAATAGTCAACAATAACCAAAACTCAGTGGATGCGGTAACAGCATAAAAGATTGCGCCTGTTTCAGCGCCCATTGCCTGAGGGACCAAGTGACCCACAGCTGCTGTTATAGCTGCAGCCAATAATAGTTTGAGAGCTAAATGCCACTTCTGAAACCACTTTAAAATACGCCAGATACTCTGGTTAAACACATAAGCGGCAGCGCCTATGGCGATACCGCAAAGCACCAGATAAGGCAGATGCCAGCCACTAATAGAGACAATTTTCAACGCGGCCAGATCATTGCCCATGCCAAAAACGCCACGGGTCAATAAAGCGCCGACCACAGAGGCCAGCATTACAGGCACAAACACATGAATACGGTATTCCCGTAACACCACTTCCATCACAAAGATCACAGCAGCAAGGGGGGTATTAAAAGACGCTGAGATAGCAGCTGCGATTCCACAGCCAGCCAGAATTCGGATACTGTTGTATGGTAAACGAAGATATTGCCCAAGCAAGCCGGCACCAAAAGCGCCCAAATGTACTGAAGGGCCCTCACGCCCAACGGAGAAACCACTGGTCAAGGCGATAATGCCACCAAAAAATTGGTTAAAGGTATTCCAGAAAGGCATGACGCCATAGCGCGTTTTGATGCGATGGATCACATAGGCTATACCTACACGATAATGTGAAAGCCCGACCAGCATCGCCATCACACTGATCAGAAAAGCGGCAACAAAAGGTAAAACCCAGCGATAGCCCTCAGCTATGCCGGAAAAGTCATCAGTGCGTTCTAAAAAGAAACTTTGGATACCAATAATAGTCAGACGAAACAGCAAAATGATAAAGGCGGCTAAAAAACCAGCTATTATGGCCAGCAGGCAAAGCTGAACTGACGTAAGTGGGAAAGCTAACCTGAGTCGTAATTTTGCTTGCCAGTCTGCAGGTAGTAACATGCTATAGTGTCTGAATCTGAGATAAGTGAAGTGTAACATATACTTAAAGTAATTGAAGTTGCAGTATGACGACAAATGAAAGAGTCCCTCTAGCATAAAAGTCCCATGTGATTGAGGGAACAGATTGCTGGCAGAAAGAGTTGCGGCTTTAAATCCGATGGGTGTAATTATTTGAGTAAATTGATGAATCGTATGCAGTTTGTGCCCTGGCTCAAGGCGCGTTGGAGATTGGTTTTGGTCACAGCTGGCCTGATGGGGCTTGCAGCTCTGGCTGGGCAATTGGTTGGTAATTACTTTTATGTAAAGCAAGTCAATATGTTGTCGTCCAAACTTGAGGAAAGTCAGAGAAAAAGTAACAGTCTGACAGCTCGTCTGAATGAGCAGTTAAAACAAAATGACTATCTGACGGCTGAACTGGCGGTGGAGAAAAGTGCCGGGCAGTTGATGCAGCAAGAATTAAAAGCTGAACAACAAAAGCTGTTTGACACCCGCAAAGAGTTGGCGTTTTACCAGCGTATTATCTCTCCTGAACTGCAGGCAGATAGCCTTATCGTTGATAGCTTTAGTATAAGCCCGGGGGCCTCTGCCACTAAGTACAGGTTTAATTTGGTGTTGATCCAGCAAGATAAGCAACGTAATTTTGCCAAAGGTACTGTGGATTTGAAGCTACAAGGCTTTGCCGGTGATAAAAGAGCCAGTCTCGATTTGTTGCAGCTTGCAGGCTTTAGTAAAAGTGATAAGGCCTTTAGTTTTAAATATTTCCAGATTATCGAAGGTGAGTTTTCGCTGCCGGAGGGATTCAAGCCAGAAAAAGTAGATGTTGCACTAAAGGTTGCTGCGGCGCGTTCAGTGAAGTCCGCTAAGGTTGATAAGAGCTTTTTCTGGCCAAGTGAACAGTCCGGCGAAATACTTGAATAAATTAGTCAGGTATTAGATAATCCGCGCCCAGTTATACCGGAGGACATATGTCAGAGTTACAACTTCCTATTCAGTTTACCGACGCAGCTGCCAATAAAGTATTGGCTTTAGTCACCGAAGAGGAAAACCCTGAGTTAAAACTTCGGGTTTATATTACAGGTGGTGGTTGTTCCGGCTTCCAATACGGTTTTACTTTTGATGAGAAAGTAAATGAAGGTGATTTGGTAGTTGAAAAAAATGGTGTGGTTATGGTGGTAGACCCAATGAGTCTGCAGTACTTGGCAGGCGGTGTGGTGGATTACACTGACGGTTTGCAAGGTAGCCGTTTTACTGTACAGAACCCAAATGCAACAACTACTTGTGGTTGTGGATCCAGTTTTTCCGTTTAGTTCCGTCATTCAGATCTCATTAAAAAGGGCTTCCACAGTGTGGAGGCCCTTTTAGTTTTATGTCACAAAAACAGCACTCAGTCAGCACTTGGATCCGTAGCGGAAACATAGCTGATAGTCGCTTTCATTTGTATCTGTGGTGTAAGCAAAACTGATCGTTCCTTCTCTATGAACAGAACGATTGATCGACAAAAATCAGAGATAAGCTGCTATTTTTTCAGCCTTCTAACTGTACGCTCTGAACAACCTATGGTTTAATGAAACGCTTTTTTTGCTTATTGGGACATTCCCATAGGCTTTTGGATTTTTTTTGGCAGGAAGTTTAAGTCGTAAACAGAAGGCGCCTGGGCGCCGGGAGAACAACAAATGAAAGGTACTAAAAGCGTTATTTCAGATGAGAATAAAAGATTGTGTGTATGGCTGAAACGTCAGCGTCAGGAAAAAGGTCATACTATGCGCAGTTTGTCTGAAATTTTAGGCACTCCGCATTCTTTTATCGGCAAGGTAGAAAATCAGGAACGTCGTCTTGATGTAATTGAATACGTTCGTTATTGTCAGGCTCTTTCCATAGATCCTATGGATGGGTTGAAGCAAGTTCTGATTGAAGCTTAATCTGCTTGTATCTGAAAAAAAACGCCGCATTAATGCGGCGTTTTTTTGATCAGTAGCATGCAAAGCACTATAGCTGGTATTCCCATTAATGCAGTCATCACAAAAAAGGATTGATAGTCCATTACTTCAACCCAGCCACCCGAAAAACCACCAAGAAACTTTGGTAACAATAACATCAGGGAACTAAATAAAGCATATTGAGTGGCAGTAAAAGCGAGATTCACCAGAGAAGACAAGTAAGCAATAAAAGCACTGGTCGCAATACCCGCGCTTAAATTATCAGCAGAGATCACAGCGATTAACAATGGTATGTTGTGGCCCTGAGTGCTTAGGTAACAATAAAGCAAATTGGTACATGCGCTAAGTAATGCGCCAAGCAACAGTATCCTCAAGGTACCAAAGCTGTTGATCAGCATACCTCCCAGTGCAGCGCCAAGTAAGGTCATCAAGACACCGAATATCTTGGATACGCTGGCGACTTCCTCTTTAGTAAAACCCATATCGACATAAAACACATTAGCCATCACCCCCATGACTACATCTGATACCCGGTAACAGGCAATTAAGCTGAGGATCAATAACGCATTCAGGCCATGACGAGCAAAAAAATCAACAAATGGACCTACTACTGCGACTTTGAGCCAGTTCAAGAGCTTGTGACTAACTGAGCCATGGCTTGAGCTTATGATGGTTTGCTGTTCTACCAAAGGTTCTGGGGAGAGCAAGGTAGTTAATAAACCTAAAGCCATAAAACCCGCCATCACCAGATAGGTAGATTGCCACGCCGCGAGATCATAGCCTGTTGCAGAACTGCTAAAGAGGGCAGCTATCCATAAAGTACCTGCGGAAGAGAAAATCATCGCCAGCCGATAACCCGCCAGAGAAGCAGCTGCCAGCACTGCCTGTAAATGCTCTGGAGCAGCTTCGATACGGTAGGCATCTATGGTGATGTCTTGTGTAGCTGATGCTATTGCCAGCATGACGGCGCAAAATGCCATCCATTTTAGTTCGGTTTGAGGGTCCATGCTGGCCATCAGAAAAACTGCCAGAATAATGAGGCTTTGTGAAAATATCAGCCAGCTTCGTCTGCGGCCAAGCCACTGTTTTAGGCCAGGCAGGCTTAAATGGTCTATCAGAGGTGACCAGATAAACTTGATGGCATATACCATAATGACCCAGCTGAAATAACCAATCTGTTCGCGAGAGACGCCAGCCTCTCTAAGCCAAAATGATAAAACGCCAAACACCAGCATCAAGGGCAAGCCACTGGAAAAGCCCATAATAAAAATCGTCAGCACCCGGCGCTGACAATATAGTTTTAATGAAGAAAAAAACACAGCAATAGCAGACAAGACAGCAGTCCGTGCGGAAATAAATGAGATTAGCTTACAGCTTCAACAAATTAGATCAAGGCCTTACGCCAACACAATAGCTCGGGATTTGGCCGTATCCATGCAAAAAGCGCAAACAGTATCGCAGCTCGCGTCGTACTTTGAGGTTTTGTTTCAGTTCAGGTTCTGACCAGTATTCAATTTGGTAAAGCAAATGCCAAAATACTTGCTCGCGTAAAGTTTCAGGCCGCCAGCTTCTGACCCGAAAATGCGACCATTCTTCCAGCGTATCCCAGACGAATAAATGCAATTCTCTGTAAGGCAAACGGCCGCGCAGGAAACGAGAAAGATAATAAATCAACTGACGAGATTTTTGTTCAATAAAGGGCTCTAACATAGGTCTGATCCCTGTCAGAGCTGGCACCATGCCAGCTCTGTAAACTCAAACTTAGTATAGTCAGGCTTTATTGTTCTGGCTGTAAAATCACTTGTTTTAAGACAATGGGCTGTTTAGGCACATTTTGCCAGCCGGTATTCTCGTCGGTATGTGTTTCCTGCAGCTTGATTTTTTCCAGCACTTCAAAGCCATCCTGGACCTGACCAAAAACGGTGTAGCCCCAGTTCCGGCCTGGATCCAGACTTGAATTATCATTAAGGTTAAAAAAGAACTGGCTAGTCGCACTATGGGGATCGTTGTTTCTCGCCATTGCGATGCTTCCGAACTGATTTTTCGCACCATTGCCCGATTCATTAAAGACAGCGGGGAATTCGTCTACAGGGGCCAGATCAGGCTTATAACCGCCGCCCTGAAGCACAAACTCTGGCTCAAGACGATGAAAAACCGTATTGTCATAAGCTTTTGTATTGACGTAACTCAGAAAATTATTAACAGCCAAAGGAGCTCTTGTTCTATCGAGCTCAACAGTGATATCGCCTACAGATGTTACTAGTGTAACTTTGGGAAACAAGTTGTCTTGCTGCACATACTTACCTGTTGGTTTTTTCAAATCCACTGCAGCTAAAGTAGACAGAGAAAAAAGAGTAAATAATGTAAAAGTAAGAAAACGCATAAATTAGCCCTTCACATAAGAATGCCAGCTGTTGTCATTCAACAACTCAGCCAGTACTTGTTCTGTTAAGACACGTAATTTTCCTTCTGCTACGGCATTATCCAGTTTAAATGGACCTGAGAAGCTGCTTTTTCCAGCATAGACCTTATCAAAAGAACCACTGTGGTTTTGAATAGCGATACGCAGTTCCACATCGTTTTTCACCACGTGCTCTACTGTACGTTGGTCTGCGTCAGCGGATAGTTTCAGAATTTGAATGGTCATGGTGGTGACGCTGCTGGACGTTAATTTAGCGCCTTGGGCCGTCATTGCGTCTGTCAATGTAGACTCGAGCTGTTGAGCCAGGTTATTACTGGTTGGCATGCTGGTGACAGCCGTGCCTTTGCGTAAAAACAGGGTTTGATCAGATGGGCGTTGATCCACCACTGTTAACACAAATTCGGCGCCAGACAGCGCTTTGCTTTGATTCCAGAACACTTGAGGCGTGACTAAAAAAGAAGATGAAGTGCTGCTACAGGCGGCAAGAGCCAAACTGAAAGCCACTAAAACCGGACGCATAAAAGAAGCCATGGTTATTTCCTTTTGGTTGATTCGAGGATCACAAATTTATTGTTGCTGGCAATATGGCGACATCCACCCAGCAGTACCGTCATTTTTTCGTAATAAGGCAAGTGTCGGTTGGCCACAATACGTAATTTACCACCAGCCTTTAAACAACGTTTAGCATCGTTAAACATCTGCCATGCAATATGTTCTGTTACGGCCTGCTGCTGATGGAAAGGTGGATTACAAATCACATAATCCAGACTCTGATCGGCCTGGCTGGCTAAACAGTCGTCTGTTCTGAACTCGGCCTGAGCTATTAGTTCAGGTACATTCGCTTCGACTGAGGCTTTTGATGATGCCACGGCCATATAGGAGTCATCGGTAAAAATAACTCTGGCTTCAGGCTGTTGTTTTAATAAAGCTACGCCAAGTACACCATTACCGCAGCCTAAATCCGCCACTAAAGCGCCTGCATCCAGCACTGGTAAATGCTCGAGCAGGAATCGTGCACCTATATCCAGTTGTTCTTTCGCAAATACATTAGCGTGATTAACCAGTGTTAGCTGATAATCAGGCAACTCCCATTGAATAGGGTAAGTAAAAGCACGGGCTGTACCGCGAGGCGTACAATGAATAGTCCGGCATTTTTTCTGTGCCAGCGAAGCTTGTGTTGCTCCTAATTCCTGCTCAAAAATAGCCAGCAAATTCTTATGAATGTCTTTGGCTTTCGCCGCAGCTATGACCACTGTATCAGGCCGAACCACCTGGCTTAACTGCTGTAACATAAAACGCAGATAACCATGATTATTAGGAACTTTCAGCAGTACCAGATCCACATCAGCAGGTAAGGCCGTAACACTGTCGATAAAACTGACGCTGTCTGCAGATAAACCGTTTTGTTGTCTGTTGTGCACAGTGGCTTGCTGGCTTAATACAGAATCGTTTTGCTGACTATGTGGGTAGTCACCCAAAGCACAAGACAAAGCCCCAAACAAGTCGTGCATCACCAGGACTTTTAAATCGGCGCGTTCAGCAAGCAAAGGCAAGGCTTGCTGTAGCAGTAATTCATCGGCTGCATCCCAGGCTTGTAAGCTACGATTGCTTTGCCCCAGTGGTAATCTGTCCAGCTGCAGCTGCTTGTCAGCGACGGTAAAAATAGTATTCATGCCATTCAACTTAAAGAAGAGAAGGTTGTATTTTGACACGAGCACACCAGAGCGACAACCATGGATCGTCGCAACACTTTGTATTACCGCAAGCAGAGTTGTTGTTTTGGCCAAACTGGCTCTCGTCAGAGCAGGCAGAGCGCTGCTATCAGCAGTTAGCGCAGCAATTAAACTGGCAGCAGCCAGCAATAAAAATTTTTGGCAAAGCAGTGCTTATTCCAAGGCAGCAGGTATGGATGGGCGACCCGCACTGTAGTTACAAATATTCAGGTGTGTTGTTTGAACCTGAACCCTGGCATCCTCTGGTAAAGCAATTAACAGACAGGGTGAATCAACTCTGTCAGACTGGTTTTAATTCGGTATTGCTGAATTGGTACGCCGATGGTCAGCAGCATATGGGTTGGCATAGTGATGATGAGCCTGAATTGGGCGATAACCCTCAGATCGCCTCATTAAGTTTAGGGCAGCAACGCTTTTTTGATTTAAAACACAAAAGCTTAGGAACACAGATTAAACTAGAATTGGGTCATGGTGCTTTACTGCTGATGGCGGGGCAATGCCAGGCATTTTGGCAGCATAGAGTTCCTAAAATGGCCTCAGCCACAGAGGGGCGTATAAACCTGACTTTCCGTGAAATCAAGAAAAAACTAACTTAATTATATTTTCTCTATGGCAGCAGTCGCTTAGTAAGTTTTCCTGCGCTTTTGCAAAAATATGGGCTGACAAGGTGTATCGGCTTAACTAAAGTAGAGATGACGGAGCAACAAAAGGGTTTAGCTATGTTGGTTCATACCGCAATAGAACAGAAGTTATTAAGCGCATTTGATCCTGTGTTTCTTGACGTCGTCAATGAAAGTCATATGCACAATGTGGCACCGGGTTCACAATCACATTTTAAAGTTGTGATAGTGACAAATGCCTTTGATGGCATGAGGTTGTTAAACCGCCACAGGGCAGTCAATGCCATAGTGGCAGAGGAGCTAGCCGAAAAAATTCATGCTTTAGCCTTGCATACTTATACGCCTGGTGAATGGTACGAGTATTACGCCGAAAAACCACCGGCTTCGCCTAAATGTTTTGGTGGCAGTAAAAGAGAAAAAACTGCCTTGCCTGAGTCTTGATCGATTTGCAGGCAGACTTGCTGAACGAGTTAGTAGATAAAAGCGCCGCAAGGCGCTTTTATCTTTTCTACTCAGGCTATTTACCTTAGTGAGCTGCGCTTTCTGCCTGACTAAGTTCTTGTTTTTTAATCCACAATACTGCTATTTTTGCTGATCAGACCTGTTTTTTAAGCTAACGGCTTAAACTAGCTGACAATTTTCAACCAACAATAGGTTTTGTTATGGTTATCCAACCTAAAATTCGTGGTTTTATCTGCACTAATGCTCATCCAGTCGGTTGTGCTGCTCATGTGCAAGAACAAATTGATTATGTCAAAGCGCAGGGCCCTGTTGCCGGTGGCCCTAAAAATGTATTAGTTATAGGTGCTTCAACCGGGTATGGGCTGGCTTCGCGTATTACTTCTGCGTTTGCTTCAGGTGCGAACACTTTAGGTATCTTCTTTGAAAAAGAACCAACAGAAGGCAAAACAGCTTCGGCTGGTTGGTACAACACTGTCGCTTTTGAACAGGCTGCAACTGCCGCAGGTTTATGGAATAAGCACCTTAATGGTGACGCCTTTACCGACGAATTAAAATCTCAGGCTATTGATTTGATCCGCAGTGAAATGGGCAAAATCGATTTAGTAGTGTACAGCCTGGCTGCGCCGCGTCGTAAAGACCCTGTGACAGGTGAAGTGTACAGCTCAGTATTAAAGCCAATAGCTCAGGCATATACAGCCAAGACTTTAAACACCAGCAAACGTGAAATTGAAAGCGTCTCTGTTGAACCTGCCTCCGAAGAGGAAATCTTCAATACGGTTAAAGTCATGGGTGGGGAAGACTGGGAGCGCTGGCTGGATCAGCTGCACGCTGCTGGTGTTTTAGCTGAAGGTTGCCAGACCGTTGCTTACACCTATATTGGTAAAGAGCTGACCTGGCCAATCTATGGCAAAGCCACTATCGGCAAAGCTAAAGAAGACTTAGATCGCGCTGCTACTGCTATTACACAAAAACTGAACTCGGTTGCCGGTCATGCCTATGTGGCTTCATTAAAAGCTTTAGTCACTCAGGCCAGTTCAGCTATTCCTATTATGCCGCTGTACATTTCGTTGTTGTACCGTGTGATGAAAGCCGAAGGCACTCATGAAGGTTGTATCGAACAGATTTATGGTTTGTTCCAGCAAGCGCTTTACAACAACAACCGTACTTTAGATGAAGGCGGTCGTCTGCGTATGGATGGCAAAGAATTGTCTGACCATATCCAGTCTGCAGTAAAAGATTTATGGGGTCAGGTGACCACAGAAAACATTGATGAGTTGACCGACTACAAAGGCTACCACAATGAATTCTTGCGCTTATTCGGTTTTGGCTACAGCCATGTCGATTACAATGCCGATGTACCTGCCTTGTTGGCGCTGAAAAATCTGGTTTAGTAACTTTGAAAAGCCGTTTAATGCGGCTTTTTTTTCATAGAATCTTTGGTTTTTGGTTAATTTCACTGAATTTGAAAGCGTTACAGCCGCAGACAAAAGGCAAAGTTAGAAAACTTGACTACACTGAGCTTCAGTCGGCTGAAATGCCGGATAATTTTGTTGATTAACATAGATAGCACTTATGTTTAGTGCTAGAATCCGCGACTTTGGTATCTGTGTCCGCCACCTGCAACAGAGGTTAGGCTGTTGAGGTTCCGGATGCTACGCGCGGCGAGCAGCCGATAAACCAGGCCCTGTTTCTTCCCGTTAAAAAGTGCAAGTACGTATGATAAAAATCAAAAAAGGATTGGACATTCCCCTCTCGGGCAGTCCCAAACAAGACATACATGATGGCCCGTCCATCAAACACGTTGCTGTACTAGGCGAAGAGTACGTCGGTATGCGTCCTACAATGCTGGTAGAGGTTGGGGATCGTGTGAAAAAAGGTCAGGCTCTTTTTGAAGACAAAAAGAATCCTGGCGTATTTTTCACGGCGTCTGTTGCCGGTACAGTCAAAGAAATCAACCGCGGTGCTAAGCGTGTGTTGCAGTCTGTTGTAATTGAAGCTGAAGGTGACGAGTCCGTTGCTTTTGATTCCTTTACCGCTGCAGAACTAGCCTCGTTAACTGTTGAACAAGTGAAGAAGAACTTAACTGGTTCAGGTTTGTGGACTGCTTTACGCACCAGACCATTCAGCACTTCGCCAGCTGTTGATAGCATGCCAAGAGCTATTTTCGTCACTGCTATGGATACCAATCCATTAGCGGCTGATCCGACCATAGTGATAGCGCAGCGCAGCGAAGACTTCAGCAATGGTTTAACTGTGTTATCCCGTTTGTCTGACAAAGTCTATCTGTGTAAAAAAGCAGGCGCGTCCATCCCTTCAGTTCCGACAGTACAAGTTGAAGAGTTTGATGGCCCACATCCTGCTGGTTTACCAGGCACTCATATTCACTTCCTGGATCCAGTCAGTATCAAAAAAGTGGTATGGCACATTAACTATCAGGACGTTATAGCTATCGGTGCGCTCTTCACTTCAGGTCAACTGAATGCTGAACGCGTGATCTCTTTAGCCGGTCCTGTAGTGAAAAATCCACGTTTGCTAAAAACTGTACTGGGTGCTTCATTGGCTGAACTGACAGCTGGTGAGCTACAAGACGGCCAGAACCGTATCATTTCTGGTTCTGTATTAGCAGGTGCGGCAGCTAGTGGTGTGCACGGTTATTTAGGCCGTTTCCACAATCAGGTATCTGTACTGGCTGAAGGCTACGATAAACAGTTTTTAGGCTGGGTGATGCCTGGTTCTGATAAATTCTCTGTGACTCGTGCTTATTTATCTCATCTAAATCCAAAGCGTCTGTTTAATATGACCACTACGACCAATGGATCGTCACGCGCTATGGTGCCTATCGGCAATTACGAGCGTGTAATGCCATTGGACATTCTGCCTACTCTGTTGTTACGCGACCTGTTAGTCAGCGATTCAGATGGTGCAGTCTCTTTAGGTTGTTTAGAGCTGGATGAAGAAGATTTGGCGTTATGTACCTTTGTTTGCCCTGGTAAGTATGACTATGGCGTAGCATTGCGTGACTGCCTGACGACGATCCAGAAGGAAGGCTAAAAATGGGTTTGAAGCATTTTTTAGAAAGTATTGAGCCGCAGTTCGAAAAAGGCGGTAAGTACGAAAAGTGGTACGCTTTATACGAAGCCGTAGCTACAGTTCTATACACCCCTGGTCTGGTGACCAAAAAGGGTACTCATGTGCGTGACAGTATCGATCTGAAACGTATTATGATTTTTGTCTGGTTAATGTTATTCCCTGCGTTATTTTTTGGTATGTTCAATATCGGTCATCAGGCGGTTATCGCACTGCAGGCTGGGTTTGGCACGCCTGATACCTGGCAGGTTGCTTTGTTCCAGTTGCTCGGTGGTGAATTGACTGCTGAATCAGGCTGGGGTAGTAAAATGTGGTACGGTGCTGTTTGGTTCCTGCCTATTTACGCCACTGTTTTTGTTGTTGGCGGTTTCTGGGAAGTTTTATTTGCGTCAGTGCGCAAGCATGAGGTGAATGAAGGCTTCTTTGTAACCTCTATTCTGTTCTCCTTAATTCTCCCAGCCTCTATCCCGCTGTGGCAAGCCGCTTTGGGTATCACTTTTGGTGTAGTTGTTGCGAAGGAAGTTTTTGGCGGTACAGGCCGTAATTTCTTAAACCCAGCTTTAGCTGGCCGTGCTTTCCTGTTCTTTGCTTACCCGGCACAGATTTCAGGCGACAAAGTATGGACAGTAGCGGACGGTTTTTCTGGCGCGACCTGGTTGTCTAAAGCAGCTAACGGTGAAGTGTCTGACTGGTCAATCAATGCTCAGTGGTGGGATGCGTTCTTCGGTTTTATCCCTGGTTCAGTAGGTGAAACCTCCTTCTTAGCGCTGATGATTGGTGGTTTAGCCCTAATCTATTTCCGTATTGCTTCATGGCGTATTGTGCTCGGCGTATTAGCTGGTACTGCTGTGTTTGCTACTATACTGAATGTGATAGGTTCAGAGACGAACGCTATGTTTGCTATGCCATGGTACTGGCACATAGTTCTGGGTGGTTTCGCTATTGGTATGTTCTTTATGGCGACTGACCCGGTATCGGCTTCATTTACCAACACAGGCAAATGGGCTTACGGTTTCCTGATTGGCTTTATGGTGGTGATGATCCGTGTGGTCAACCCTGCTTACCCTGAAGGTATGATGTTAGCCATTTTGTTTGCTAACTTATTCTCCCCATTGTTTGACTACATGGTGGCTCAGGCGAATATCAATCGGAGGCTTGCTCGTAATGTTTAGTAATAACGATAGTATTGGCAAAACCTTCTTTGTGGTGATTGCTTTATGTTTAGTCTGCGCTATTTTGGTGTCGACTGCTGCAGTTCAGTTGCGGCCAAAACAAGTTGAAAACAAGCTGTTGGACAGCCAGAAAAACGTTCTGGCTGTGACAGGTTTGTTAGCTGATGGCAATATCAAAGAGCTATACACCAAACATATCCAGGAGCGTTTAGTCGACCTGAATACAGGTGAGTTCGTTGATATGGCTCCCGAAAGCTACGACTACCGCCGTGCAATGAAAGCGCCTGAGAGCAGCATAAAACTGGAAGGTGCGGACGATATGGCCTCCATTAAAAGCCGCGCCAATATTGCTCCTGTCTACTTTGCTTATAACGATGGCGTTGAGTCAGGCCAGTTATCTGCGATAGTGCTGCCTGTTCATGGTTATGGTTTATGGTCTACTATGCATGCCTTTTTGGCTTTGGATAATGACGGTAATACCATCAAAGGTATTAACTATTATGAGCAAGGCGAAACAGCTGGTTTAGGTGGTGAAGTACAAAACCCGAAATGGACTGCTCAATTTGTTGGCAAAAAGTTGTTGGATGAATCTGGTGCTCCTGCTATTAAAGTGATGAAGCCTGGTAATGCGGCCCCTAGTTCAGCTCATGAAGTAGATGGTTTGTCAGGTGCTACTTTAACCAGCAATGGTGTGCAGAATACTTTCGATTTCTGGGCAGGAGCCAAAGGTTTTGCACCTTTCCTGACCAAAGTTCGTGACGGAGCATTAAACAATGGCTAGTGCAAAAGAAATTAAAACAGTTCTGTTTGGCCCTATATTTGCCAACAACCCTATAGCTTTACAGGTTTTGGGTATTTGTTCTGCTTTGGCAGTAACCACCAAAATGGAAAAAGCCTTGGTAATGGGTATTGCACTTACTGTGGTAACTGCATTCTCTAACCTATTTATCTCTTTGATCCGAAACCATATACCATCTAGCGTTCGTATCATAGTTCAGATGACTATTATTGCGTCTCTGGTCATAGTGGTGGACCAGGTGCTCAAAGCTTTTGCTTATAACGTGGCAAAAGAGCTGTCGGTATTCGTAGGCTTGATTATTACCAACTGTATCGTGATGGGCCGTGCTGAAGCTTATGCGATGAAAACTGGTCCAGGTATGAGTTTCCTGGACGGTATTGGTAATGGTCTGGGCTACTCAGTACTGTTACTGATTGTGGCATTTATCCGTGAGCTTTTTGGTTCAGGTACTCTGTTTGGTGTAGAAATTCTGCCTTTAGTCAGCGCCGGCGGCTGGTATCAGCCTATGGGCATGATGTTGATTGCACCTAGTGCGTTTATCATTATCGGCTTGTTGATCTGGATACTTCGTACTTTCCGTCCAGAACAAGTTGAGAAGGCATAAGGGGCTATCAATGGAACATTACATTAGTTTATTTGTCCGTGCTGTCTTTATCGAGAACCTGGCTTTGGCCTTTTTCCTCGGTATGTGTACTTTTATTGCAGTGTCTAAACAAGTCAAAACGGCGTTCAGCTTAGGTATTGCTGTGACTTTCGTTTTGGGTTTATCTGTACCAGTGAACAATCTGGTTTTCCATAACCTGTTAGCACCTGGTGCTTTGGCCTGGGCTGGTTTTCCTGATACAGATTTAAGCTTCCTTGGCTTTATCACCTACATTGGTGTGATCGCGGCTTTGGTCCAAATCGTAGAAATGTTCTTAGACAAGTACGTACCTGCTTTGTACAACGCCTTAGGTATTTTCTTGCCTCTGATCACAGTAAACTGCGCGATTTTTGGTGCTGTAGCCTTTATGGTTGAGCGCGATTATAACTTCGGTGAAAGCGTAGTGTTTGGTTTAGGTAGTGGTGTTGGCTGGACTCTGGCTATCACATTAATGGCCGCCGTCAGTGAGAAACTGAAATATGCCGACATGCCAGCAGGCGTGCGTGGTCTAGGTTCACGTTTTATCATGGTTGGTTTAATGGGCTTGGGCTTTATGTCCTTCTCAGGCGTTTCACTGTAAGCAATTGCTGTAAAAGGAAAGAACAATGCAAGAGATATATCTTGGCGTTGGGATGTTCACCCTGCTGGTTGTAGCTTTAGTTGTTATGATTTTAGCTGCTAAAGCCAAACTGGTGTCTTCAGGTGACATTACCATTGGAGTGAATGGCGACCCTAAGTTAGCTATTCAGACAAAAGCTGGCGGCAAACTACTGAACGCTTTAGCTGATAGAGGTATTTTCCTGTCGTCAGCTTGTGGTGGCGGTGGTTCTTGCGGTCAGTGTCGTGTTCATGTTCATGCAGGTGGCGGCGACGTTTTACCTGTGGAAATGGGCCATCTGACTAAAGGTGATCGTCGTGAAGGTTGTCGTTTAGCTTGTCAGGTTAGTGTAAAAACTGACATGGAAATCGAAGTTGAACCAGAAATCTTTGGTATCAAAAAATGGGAATGCTCAGTTATCTCTAATGATAACAAAGCAACCTTTATCAAAGAATTGAAGCTGGCTATTCCTGATGGCGAATCGGTACCTTTCCGCGCTGGTGGTTACATTCAGATTGAAGCCCCTGCGCACCATGTAAAGTATGCCGATTTTGATATTCCGGCTGAATACCGTGGTGACTGGGAACGCTTTAAGTTCTTTACGCTGGAGTCCAAAGTAGACGAAGAAACTATTCGTGCTTACTCTATGGCGAACTACCCGGAAGAAGAAGGTATTATCATGTTAAACGTGCGGATCGCATCTCCGCCGCCAAATAACCTGAGCTTACCTTGCGGTAAAATGTCTTCGTATATCTGGAGCTTGAAAGCCGGCGATAAAGTAACGATTTCTGGTCCATTTGGTGAATTCTTCGCGAAGCAAACTGAAGCAGAAATGGTATTCGTAGGTGGTGGTGCTGGTATGGCCCCAATGCGTTCGCACATTTTTGACCAGTTACGCCGTTTGAAATCCAAACGTAAGATGAGCTTCTGGTACGGAGCCCGTTCCAAGCGTGAAATGTTTTATGTTGAAGATTTCGACATGTTGGCAGCAGAGAATGAAAACTTTGTCTGGCATACCGCCTTGTCTGATCCACAGCCGGAAGATAATTGGACTGGTTACACAGGTTTTATTCACAACGTATTGTTTGAAAATTACCTGAAAAACCACAAAGCTCCGGAAGACTGTGAGTTCTATATGTGTGGTCCACCGATGATGAACAAAGCGGTGATCAACATGCTGAAAGACTTAGGCGTAGAAGACGACAATATACTGTTGGACGACTTCGGCGGTTAAGCCAAAGCTATAGATTGATAAAAGAAGCCAGCCTGAGTGCTGGCTTCTTTTTATCTATTTTTTGGATAGGGATTGTTATCGAAACTTGTTACAATAGTCACCTTTATTGAGCAAGCAGGCAGACTCTTTGTTCAATGCTTCTAAGTTTGATGAGGTTGCTATGGAAGTTTTTATTTTTACTTTTGTCATCCTGATAGTTGTAGTTGCTGCTATGGCTATCGGCTATATGGTGCAACGTAAAACCATAGCAGGCAGCTGTGGTGGTTTAGGTGCTTTAGGGATAGAAAAAGCTTGTGATTGCGATACGCCTTGTGAGAAACGCAAAGAGCGGCTGAAAAAAGAGCAGGAATGGCAGCAGAATAAAATTATCTGATGCTGTTGATATTTATCTGTTGAATGTCCGTCAAGCCAGCTAAAGCTGGCTTGTCAGTTTTTAGCTACAGGCTCTGTAACTCACTTCATTTCGTTCTATTGCCTCAAGGCGCGACCTATTCAATAATGCAGCATATTTTTTCCAGAGATCATTTTTATGTCTTGTCCTATTGCTATCGCTGTTTCTTCTGTTCAGGCTGCACTGAATGACGCCCAATGGGATGCACTGATTATTGTTGCGTCTGATTTCACTGCAGTGACTGAATTACAAGCTGCAATTCATGCTGCTGCGGCTATAGATAGCCGTATTGGTAAAGAAACAGTCTTGCTGTTATCTGAAAAAGCTCCGGGACAACGTCTGGTGCTTTCGCCTACAGGCCCGCTGGACAGAGATTATGATGATGTCCGTAGTTTTTATGATGCAGCCAAACAGGGGATAGCCCAGGCCAAAGCCGCAGGTGCTAAGGCGCCAGCCTTGTATACGATAGTGCCAGACTCTGATGCTTACCAGTATGCCGCAGAGGTGGCTTATTTAGGGGCTTGTCAGGCTCTATGGCAGCCATTAGAGGGCCGTGAAGCCCGTGGCGAAGCAGTGCTTGAACCTGTTAGCCAGATTGGTGTGATTGGAGTATCGGAACAGCAAGCCAGTTACATCAGTGCTGTGGAAGCCGGGAAGCGTGTCGCCCGTGACTTATGCGGCACCGAACCTGAGCGTATGGCTCCGCGTCGCTTTGCCGATTATTGTGTTGAAACTTTTGCGGGCACTGATGTTCTGGTTTCGGTAGAAACTAAAGTCGATGTGCTGCAAAAAGATTATCCATTACTGATGGCCGTGGCACGCTGCTCTTTGCAAGTGGATCGTCACAAACCTGCAGTAATAAGGCTTGAGTATCAGGGCGAAGGCGAAATTGAACAAACTCTGTTGTTTGCCGGTAAAGGACTGGTCTATGACACAGGCGGCGCTGATTTAAAAATCGGCGGCGGTATGGCTGGCATGAGCCGCGACAAGGGCGGTGCTGCAGCTGTAGCGGGATTCTTGAAAACTGTGGCTTTGCTAAAGCCTAAAGGCTTAAAAATCATTGCAGAAATTGGCGCAGTGCGTAATAGCATTGGTGCTGATGCTTTTGTGCCGGACGAAATTATTACCAGTCATGCCGGAGTGCGGGTACGCATTGGTAATACGGATGCAGAGGGCCGCTTGGTGCTGGCTGATTTGTTATCCCATCTGCGTGAAGATGCCAAAACAGCTGTGAATCCTACCTTGTATTCTATTGCTACTTTAACAGGCCATGCGGCCCGTGCAGTTGGGCCATACAGTGCTCTGGTTGAAAACGGGGCTGCCCGTCGTATAGGTTTGTCTGCCGATTTAGCAATGATTGGTGATTTATGGGCCGACCCAAGCGAAATATCCCGCAGTCGCCGTGAAGATTTCAGCTTTATCAAAGGCCGTACTTCAGCCGACGATTTGTTAAGTTGCAATAATGCTCCGTCTTCTGTTACTCCTCGTGGCCATCAGTTCCCAATGGCATTTTTAGTGGCTGCTGCTGGTTTAGATCAACATGGATTAAATACAGAACAACCACTGCCTTATTGTCATATGGATATAGCGGGCAGTGGTGTTGACGGCGGCGACTGGCAACATGGCAAACCATCAGCCGCACCAGTGGCTGCTTTGGCCGCTTACTACTGTTTATAAACCAGAATTCACTTGGCTATTGAAAAACCCGAGGCTATGCTTCGGGTTTTTGCATTTCTGTATCTGACAAACGGATCTGACCTGATGAATTTTATTGATCGTTATTTTGAGCTGACAGCGCGCCAAACCAATATCAAACAAGAGCTGATCGCAGGTTTAACCACTTTTATGGCGATGAGTTATATCCTCTTTGTGAACCCCAGTATGCTGGCGCAAACCGGTATGGATCATGGTGCTGTTTTTGTTGCCACTTGTCTGGCTGCAGCTTTTGGTTCTATCGCTATGGGCATGCTGGCGAACCTGCCTGTAGCTTTGGCTCCGGGCATGGGCCTGAACGCTTTTTTTACTTATATCATAGTGCTGGAACAAGGCCATAGCTGGCAGACGGCTTTAGCCGCAGTATTTTGTTCAGGTGTTTTGTTTTTATTGCTGAGCATTTTTAGAATTCGCGAGTGGATTATTCAAAGTATTCCTTTCGCATTAAAAATGGGCATAGCTGCTGGTATAGGCATGTTTTTGGCACTGATTGCATTAAAAACCGCCAATATTATAGTGGCCAGCCCAGCCACTTTAGTGACACTGGGTGATTTACATGACCCTAAAGTACTGCTGGCTATTGCAGGTTTCTTCCTTATTTTTGCGCTGGCTCATCGTAAGCAGCATGCAGCTGTGTTTATCAGTATTTTAGTGATCACAGCTATTGGCTGCTGGCGTGGTGATACCAGTTTTACAGGTTTCGTCTCTATGCCACCTTCCTTAGCTCCAACTTTTTTACAGTTGGATTTCGCTTCTGTGCTGCAATGGGTGATGATTCCGGTTGTTTTAAGTTTGCTGTTTTTAGATTTATTTGACACCTCAGGCACTTTAGTCGCTGTCAGCCAAAGGGCTGGATTGATGAAACCTAATGGTGATATACCGCGTTTAAAAGATGCTTTATTGGCCGATAGTTCTGCCACTATAGCGGGCTCTTTATTTGGCACTTCTACCACCACCAGTTATGTTGAAAGCATAGCGGGTGTCAGTGCGGGTGGACGAACAGGTTTAACTGCTGTAGTGGTGGGGCTGGCCTTTTTAGCTGCACTTTGGTTCTCCCCTTTGGCTGCTATGGTCCCAGCCTATGCAACGGCGGGAGCTTTACTCTATGTAGCGACCCTGATGCTAAGTAGTTTGCAGCATGTAGAGTGGGACGATCTGATCGAATCTGTACCTGTGGTCGTAATTCTGATGATGATGCCGCTGACGTTTTCTATTGCTGATGGTATAGGTATGGGCTTTATTACTTATGCGGTGCTTTGTTTGGTCACTGGCCGTTTGTCAAAAACGACCTTGAGTGTTTGGGTATTAACCGCGGTCTTTGCGGCTAAATTTTTCTTTGCCTAAGGATGAATATGAAAAAAGTTACAGTGTTATTCGCTCTGTTGTTGTCTGCCGCGGCAATAGCGCAGGATAAAGTACAGGTCACAAGCACAGAATTAGCACCACATTTATATATGATTAAAGGGGCTGGCGGTAATATTGCTGCTGTTGTAGGGCCACAAGGGGCGCTGGTGGTGGATTCACAGTACGAGCATGTGGCGCCTCAAATTAAGGCTGAGCTTGAAAGCAAACAAGCCGGAGTGCAGATCAAGACTCTGATCAATACCCATTTTCATGGTGATCACGTCAATGGCAATGCGGCTTTAGCTGCTGGCGCTGAGATTATTGCACATACCAATGTATTAACGCGGTTAAAGGCGGACAGCAAATTCCCGATGGCCGGCTTGCCAACTGAAACTTTTGTCGGTGAAAAACAGCTGTCGCTGAATGGGGTTGATTTGCAGCTAGTGACTATGCCTGTCAGTCATACTGATGGCGATTTGGTTGTTTGGTTTAAAGAGGCCAATGTATTGCATATGGGTGATCTGTTTTTTGCTGACCGTTTCCCCTTTATCGATCTGAACAGTGGCGGCTCAGTGCAAGGCTATATCAATAACGTTAAAACTCTGCTGGGCCAGATTGATGATAAAACGCGGCTGATACCAGGTCATGGTGATTTAATGGATAAGGCTGGCTTACAGCGTTTTTTAGTTATGATGGAACAGACGCTTGCTGAAGTGAAGGTGTTAAAAGCTGAAGGCAAAACCGAAGAGCAAATAGTGGTGCAAGGTTTATCCGCACAATGGAAAAGCTGGAGCTGGAATTTTATCACTGAAGAACGGTGGATCCGCACGCTATTTAAAGCTTAGTCTTGTAGTTCGTTAGCGCTCTGGGTATGCTTTGGCAAATATCAGAGCGCTTTTAGGGCATAAACCAGGATCTTCATGAGGTTACGTGAAACTTTAGTAGTCTACATGCTACCTATGCTGGTTTTGCCTTTGTTAATTTTGGGTTACTTATCCTACCATTTCAGCGATCGCTACTACGAACAAAAGCTGTTTTTACAAATTAAGGGAGAGCTTGTAAAACAACAACAGCAGATACGCTTAACCTTGTCTTCTTACCAACAAAGCTTGCACACTTTATCTAATCAGCCTTTGGTCGATCGTTTTATTGCAGGTGAACAGCAGCTTGCACCTGAATTATTCCAGATTTTTGAACGTTACCGCACTGCTCATCAGGACATCAGTGCTGTGAAGTTTATTCGTTTAAATGGCGACTATCAGTTGACTGTGCCTTCAGAGCAAAAGGAAAGTGGTCCAAGTAGATTCAGAAACCAGTATTTTTCTGTGTTGCAGTCCATGATGGACGACAGTGGATTTTTCCTGTCCAGTGAACAAGGTTCTGGCCAAATCAATTTGTATGTTGCTCAGAAACTGTATTCGTCCGGCCAGTCTCAAGGCGATATCAAACGTCTTTGGGGTTATATAGTTTTGGTCATGAAACCGCAACTTTTTGAGTACGCTATCAGTAAGTTAGCTGGCGAGTGGCGAGCGCCTTTGGTGGTGAGTCAGGCCGCTACCATAGCTTTTTCCGAAAATACGCTGCTGATGGGGAGTGCATTCACACCTGTGCATTTCGCTGAAATTCAGGCCAGTGTTGACCAGGAGCAATTTGTTTCAACCCTATTACTTGGTCAGCCCATGCTGGTCACTGCTGTATCTTTAGCTGGACCCTATCAGCTACTTATAGGAGTGCAGCCTGCTTTACTAGATAACAGCATGACACTTAAGCCTTCGTTAATTGCATTGTTTTGTGTGTTGTGTTGCATAGGTTTGCCTCTGCTGATTTATCGGGTATTGGCGCGTTTTGTATTTTCACCGATCCGGGAGTTGACCACAGCTAAAACTGCGGTAGGTCGTGGAGATTTATCAACAGTATTGAAAGTAAAAAAGCAGGATGAATTAGGTGATCTGTTTGCTGCTTTTAATGTCATGGTGCGACAGCTCAGAGTATACAGAGAGCGTGAGCGTGCCTACCAGTTGCAGTTAGAAGACAAAGTCGCAGCCAGAACACAGGATCTGGCCAATGCTAATCAGCAGCTTGAAGACGCGAATCAGCAATTGACTTTCGCTCGTGAGGTCGCAGAGCAGGCCAATAGACTCAAAAGTGTATTTTTGGCGAATATGAGCCATGAAATTCGTACACCTTTAACCGCTATTATTGGTTTTAGTGAACAAGCTATTCATGAAAACGATCCTCACCGACAACTGGATTATTTGAGTCGGGTATTGCGCAGTGGCGACCACTTATTAGCCTTGATCAATGATATTCTCGACTTATCTAAAATTGAAGCCGACAAGTTGGAGTTACTGACTGAGCGTGTGAACCTACCAGCTGTTCTGGACGATATTTATCAATTAACTAAACAGCAAGCCGAGCACAAAGGTCTGCAATGTTTCCTCGAGCTGAATTATCCTTTACCCCACTATATCTACACTGATACTTTAAGATTTCGTCAGGTGCTGCTGAATCTGACCTCTAACGCTGTTAAATTTACTCAGAAAGGCAAAGTGGTTATCAGCGTTTCCTATCAGACTCCTGAAGAACTTTTGAGGATCAAAATTAAAGACACTGGTATTGGCGTTACCTCTGCTGAACTGAGTAAGCTGTTCCAGCCTTTTGTACAAGCCGATGCAGCAGTTACTCGAAATTTCGGTGGTTCCGGGCTTGGACTTTGTATTTCAAAAAAGCTGATGGAGCAAATGCAGGGAGATATTAGAGTAGAGAGTGTCAAAGGTATAGGTAGTTGTTTTGAGATTGTAATGTCTTGTGAGCATCAGCATATTAGTCTTGTTCATAGCTATCAGTGTCCTGTCGCAGAAAGTACAAAAGTAGAAGTTCCTGCTAATTATCAGAAGCTTAAAATACTTGTAGCTGAAGATAATCCAGACAATCAGCTATTGATCCAAGTGCTGTTGAAGAAGTTGGGTATTCAGGCCGTTGTGGTGGAAAATGGTCACAAGGCGGTAGAACGAGTTCTGCTGGAAAGTTTTGATCTGGTGTTGATGGATATGCAGATGCCGGAAATGGGAGGAGAAGAGGCAACAGCTTTGATCCGACACGCGGGTATAGATTTACCTATCGTTGCTCTGACAGCCAATGTGATGAGTGAAGATCAAAACCGTTATCTGAAGGCTGGCTGCCAAGCTGTTTTATCTAAGCCTATAGTACAAAAAGATTTCTTAGCTGTGATTCGTAAATATTGTCATACCGCCAGCTCGCTTGATGAGCAACTAGAGCGTCAGTTGGCTGCTGATCCTGTGATTATTCAACTTAAAAAAGACTTTAAGCTTGCACTTCCTGACATGTTAAAAGACTTCCGTTTATGGCTCTCTTGTAAGAATTGGCAGCGTTTACAGTATGAGGCTCATAGTGTTAAAGGTAGTGCGGGCAGTATGGGGTATCCGCAGTTAACTGCATTGATGTCAAAAATAGAGTTAGCTGCACAACTTGCTGATCTTGAGCAGATCAGTCAGTTAATTGCTGAATTTGAAGCTTTGTTGTCTGCCGAACATGGAACAAAATAGGAGATCTAAAGTGGCACAGACTGGATTTGAGCTAGCACCAGAGATAGAGCGCGACAGTCTTTGGTTAGCAGATTGGCCCTTGTGCCAGTTAAGGTTGCAAAATGATGCTAATTATCCTTGGTTTATTTTGATACCAAGGCGAGCGGCTATGATTGAAATTATTGATTTATCCGAAGAAGAACAGCGACAGTTGTGGCAAGAAAGTGCTTATTTGTCGAGGTTTTTAAAGTCAGAGTTTCAGGCTAAAAAACTAAACGTGGCTGCACTTGGTAATATGGTTTCGCAATTGCACCTGCATCATATAGTGCGTTACGAAAATGATCTGGCTTGGCCCGCCCCCGTTTGGGGAAAACTACCAGCTCAAGCTTACAGTGAAATCGCTTTGCAGCAGTTAAAACAAAAGTTAACGTTTTTAAACCTCCCTTGAAGATGGTTCCGACCTACACTGGTAGCATCACCACTTTTGTGGTTAGACTGGATTCGCTATTAAACTTCATTGTCTGAAAAATTTGTTGTAAGGAACCTTGTTATGTCGGCCGAAAATGCCTTATTGACCATCTTGGTTGAGAAGATCCGCACAGATATGCTGGTGCTGCCCACTTTACCTGAAATGGCTATTAGGGTCCGGAGAACAGCAGACGATCCTGATAGTAACTTATTGATGATGACCGATGTTATAGCTCAGGATCCTGCGCTGGCTGCTCGTATGATTAAAGTTGCCAATAGTGCTTTTATGGGGCGCTCTATTAAAGTCAACTCGCTCAATCAGGCAATCACTCGTATCGGTTTAAGTCAGGTAAAAAATATAGCGACCGCCATGGCGATGGAGCAATTATTTGTCTCCCAGCATGAGCAAATCAAAGAAAGGATGGCGCAAATCTGGCGTGATAGCGTGAACGTCACCAGCATAGCTCTGGCTTGTTTAAAGCGCTATATTGCAGAGAATAAGCACTGCAATTTAAATCTGGATGTCATGACACTCGCTGGTTTGATGCACTTAATTGGTGCTTTACCTATATTAACTGAGGCCGAGCGTTATCAGACTGTGTTTGGAGATCCGCAGTTTTTAGAAAATGCTATCAAGACCTTATCAGGTCAAATTGGTTCAGGCATTATGCGTGCCTGGGACTTTGCCGAGGTTTATGTGCAGATAGTGCAGAACTGGAGCGATCCCTCTTATCAGGACGATCAGGTCAGTTACATCGATTTTATCCGGCTTGGAGCTTTGGTACAGAGTACTTTGGACGACACTGTTCGTGTACAGGCTTTACAACCTTATATAGAGCGACATGTGGTACCAGATGCTAATTTTATGGACATAGAAGAGATTCGTGTTATTTCTCAAGAAGTGAAAGCGCTATTTAGTTAAGCTGAACTGGGGATAACAAATGTCGGCCTCTGCTTATTTAATCAATAAAATCAGTGGATTAATTTTGACATATTCAAAATAAGCAGCCCGACAGAAGACAGGGCTGCTTGGCTGTAGCGCTAGTTTACTGTGCTGCGATATTCGCTTTTAGCGGCAGCAAAGCCTGACGCAAAGCGTCTGTCATCAGTAATAAATCTGCGTCTAAGCGACCTATTACATCATCCCAACCCATTTCTTCATTGGAACCCGACAGCAAGTCGTGGAATTTTAGACGTTTAATACTGCCATCTTCACAGATCAAAAAGGTGACCTTTTCGTCTTGTTCTAAGGCCAGCTTAGTGACAAGTTTATCCTGTAAGTGACTTTGTACTTCATCGGCACTCAGCAAGTGATTGATAAAACGTACTTTAGCACCTTCTTCATCCGGCGCTTTTAATTCAGCTTCAGCACCTAGTTGGAATCCTTGTGGTAATTCTTTGCCTTGTAACCAGAAATGCAGTTGCTGATTCAACTGATGATTGTCTAAAAGTGGCATCGCAGGCAAGGAACCAAAAGCTTTACGCAGCAAAGCCAGTAATTCTTCTGCTCTGCTAGCGCTGCTAGTATCCACTAGCAACCAGCCTTGTTGTTTGTCATACAAAGCTGTAGTGACGCTGGATTTGCTGAAAGCACGGGGCAATAGGGTCTGGATCAGTTCTTCTTTTAACGCCTGCTTTTCTTTGCGGCTTAAAGGACGACCTTTTTCCTGCTCCATTGCATCAATTTTGGGGGCCAGCTCTTCATTGACCACTGAACCCGGCAGTACCTTTTCCTGACGTTTCACCGCAAATAACATTACATCATTGGTTTGGTGGCAGTACTGTTTCAGACTTGGATGCAAAGGGCTGGTGAAGCCCATTTTAATGGCTTCCTGAGAGGTGCAAGGGGTAAATTTGAATGCAGCTAAGGCCTGCTCTAATTGATCCTGATCAGTGTTTAGGTTTTCAGTGACCTGATATAAACGTAAATTTTTAAACCACATAAGGAAGTACTCTTGATATAAGAAATGCGGCTTAGTATACAGAGTTCAACTACGGGATTTAGAGTTTTTCGGGTAAAAAATAACAAAGCCCGGTGCTTTCGACCGGGCTCTATTATACTTGGGCAGGTTCAGGAGTTACGTTTTAAGTTTTTCGGAAAACGAATATGGTAACTCAGACCATGGCCTGGTTCGCTGCTGACCTGAATCGAGCCGCCCAGCGTCTGACGTACCAGATTATAGGTAATATGAGTGCCTAAACCGCTGCCGCCCTGGTCACGTTTTGTAGTGAAAAACGGATGGAACAGTTTTTCCAACTGCTCTTGGGTTAAGCCACGACCATTGTCAGAGTAGGTAATATCAACCATCTGCCCCTCATCCAGCACTGTAATGCGGATATAACCTTCTTCTAATTCTTCAAAACCGTGAATTAACGAGTTCATCAGTAGGTTAGTGAAAATCTGTGAAATAGCACCAGCAGGGCAGCTCAGCATCAAACTTTCCGGACAGTTGACGTCTATATGATGTCTGGTCTTTTTAAAGTTAGGCTGCAAAGAGCGGATCACCTCGTGCAGGTATTCGGCCAGATTGATAGTTCGAATAGCATCACTGGTTTGGTCTACTGCAATTTGTTTGAAACTGGCAATCAACTCGGACGCCCTGGTTAGGTTGGATTGCAGTAACGAAGTGCTTTGTTTGGCTTCTTCGATAAAATGCTCAAGCACTTTGGGCGATAACGTTTTGTCTCTGTAGGCATAGTCCAGTGCTTCCAGTTTTTCGGCCAGAAAGCTGGTTGCTGTGACGCCAATACCTACAGGGGTATTTACCTCGTGGGTAATACCTGCAACAAAGCCACCTAAAGCAGCCATTTTTTCTGACTGTACTAAACGATCCTGAGCCTGCTTTAAATCATCAACGGTTTTTTCTAGTTCGCTTTGTTTTCCACGTAAAGCTTCTTCGCTATGCCGACGGCGTTCAATCTCTTCCCGCAACGCTTGTTGCTTTACTTCAAGTTCTTGTTTTTGCTGTTGTAAATCCATCATCGCTTGACTTAAACCTGAGGTCTTTCTGGCAACTTCCTGCTCTAACAATAAATTGTGCTGATCGAGTTTTTCATTGGAATGCAGTAATTGCTTCTGGGTGCTTTCTAGCTGGACTTTATAATCTTGCACTCTGGCAATCAGACGGTTAAAGGCATCTGCCATGACAGTTAGTTCATTGGCTTCATCATGCCTTACTTCCACCTTTGTACCTTCCAGATGATCAAGCTCTAAGTCTTCAATTTGTTGGGTGAGTTCACTCAGAGGCAAGGTAAGTTGGCTGCGAAATGCCAGCAAAAATAACAGTATTAAAAAGGTGGTCTTTAACATTGCATTGCCGACCAAAAAGTAAATGCCAATTTTAATCCGATCCAACACCACTGCCCGGCTAGAAAACAGCGTGACGTCACCGACTTGAGTAGCTCGGCCGGAAAACTCAAAAATCAACGGGAAGGTATAACCAAACAAACCCGAGTTTTGTTCGGTTAATCGAACCCCCTCCTGCACCAACTGATTGCTGTAGCGCTCATTAATATCTATGTACCGGCCTAGTTGTGTAATAACGGCGCCACTATCGTCCCTTACTATGATGCCTTCAATGGCGGGGATCGCCAGTAGTCCGTCAGCAATAATCAGTGCCTGTTGCGTATTTAATTCCCAAATCGCTCTGGTCAGACTGCCGGAAAATGTCTGTTGTAATGTTGCTAGTTCACCATTGATATGATCTTTGGTGTTGAAGTATTCAGCAACAATCTGGCCTAAAGTCACAACAAAAGTCAGGATAAAATAGACTGACAAAACTTTAGTCAGCAGCTTACGCGATAAACTTTTCTGCTGCATGGAACTACCTTGTTTGATTCGGCTTAATGATCAATAGCATTGGGATACTAACTTATAGAAGATCTGTTTAAATGAAAATACTATATGTAATAAATTACTTAGAAACTAGGCAACTGGAGCTGCTTTAGCAATATGTTGCAGTAAATTGTTAGATTAAAGCAAAACACGCATTTAATGGTGTTCAATTGCAGTCGCATTCAGTATGGTATCGCAGTCCAATAGTTAAGCTGGACATTAAGAAGCGACAACAAATAAAACGATAATAATGAGGCTGTGTTAATGGCGTTACCTGTATTAATTTGTGACGACTCTCTGCTGGCACGAAAACAAGTGCGTAAATCTCTACCTGAGTCTTTTGATGCCGAATTTCTGACCGCTGGCAATGGCGTAGAAGCTCTCGCTATTCTGCGTAGCCAGGAAATTGGTCTGGTGTTTCTGGATCTGACTATGCCTGAGTTGGATGGTATAGGTGTGCTGGAGGCTATTAAACAAGACGGTCTGGATTGTTTCGTAATTGTTATTTCTGCTGATATTCAGCCTGAGATGCAAAAGCGGGTCACGGAGCTGGGAGCTTTGGCTTTTATCCATAAGCCGGTGAATCCTGAGAAACTTGTGGTTATTTTGAAACAATATGGATTGATATGAGTACAGCATTCTCTGAAGAACAAAGGGATTGTTTGCAGGAGCTTATTAATGTCGCTATGGGCTTGGCCAGCGACAAACTTGCCCGCTTTTTGAATACCTTTGTCCACTTACAAGTACCGGCTATTGAGCTGGTCAACTCAGTACAAATCCCTGCTCAATTTGAAGCCCGTTATAGCCACACCGAAGCTGCTTTAATCAGTCAAGGTTTTTTGGGTAATGATGGTTTGAGAGGGGAGGCTATCGTTTTATATCAGCTGGACAACGCGCATCGGATTGCCGCTTTGTTAGGTTACGACACGGACAGTGCATCAGAACTTGAGATGCTTACAGATATCAGCTCTATTCTGACAACCACTTTTTTAAACGGGCTGGCGGACCAAATTGACAATAGTTTGTCTTATAGTGCGCCCAGAGTATTGTCATCGCGACAGAATAATGTGCCTGAGGCTTTGCAGGAAACTGCTGTGCATTGGGAGCTGGCGTTAAAGGTAGATATCAGTTATCAGCTCGTCGATCATTCATTTAATTGCGATATGTTGTTGTTAATACCAGGAGAAGCTGTACTGAATATTCAGCAAATTTTGGATCGTATTTTGGAAGAGTACTGATGTCTGAAGACTGGTTAACCGGCCCTGTGTTGGAGCAACTCAACAGTGGTGTGCTGGTGGTGGATGAGCAATTTCAGTTGGTCTATTTGAATAGTTTTTTGCAGCGGCATAGCTGTGTTCAGCTGTCTGAAGTGAAAGGGAAAAGCCTGTTCCAAGTGTTTAATGATTTACCGGAAGCCTGGCTCAGACGCAAATTTGCATCTGTACTTGAGTTGCAGAGCCCTTCGTTTAGCAGTTGGGAGCAGCGCCAATATATTATTAAACTACCGCATTTAAGGCCTGCGACCAGCTCTAGTCAGTATATGGCGCAAAATTGCACTATGTTGCCGCTGAAAGACCCTGGTGGTCGTCTTTATGTATGTTTACTAATCGAAGACGCCACTGACGCTTTTGTCTATCAGCAACATTTGCAGAGCACCTTGCAAAAACTTGAATTGAGCAACCGTATTGATGGTTTGACTCAAGCCTTAAACCGGCGTTATTGGGAGGAGCAATTAAAGCTGGAAGTGCAGCGAGCTCAGCGTTATAAACAGCCTTTATCGTTGTTACTTTTTGATTTAGATAAATTTAAGCAGCTCAATGATCAATATGGTCATTTGGGTGGTGATTCGGTCTTGATTGAATTAACGGCTCGGGTGCGTGCTCTGTTGCGTGATACCGACTGGTTTGGGCGTTATGGCGGCGAGGAGTTTGGTATAGTGTTAACCAATACTGGACTGGCTGGTGCTATCGAAGTCGCAGAGAGAATTCGTTTGGCTGTAAGCAACACTGCTGTCACTTTCCATGAGCAATCTATACCAACATCGGTCAGTATTGGCGCTGCGCAATTATATATTGAGGGTGACAGGGCACATGAAGTTCTGATTGGGCAGGCTGATATAGCGCTTTATAACGCCAAACGAGAAGGACGCAACAGGGTGGTTGCTTTTAGCGAAGGTGAAACGGAATTTCTGCTCAGGACACAGCAAGCCTGAGTAAATTTTAGAATAATCTAAACATTTAGATTGACAGACGTCTAAAACTTTGAGCATATAGACAGTATGAAAAAGACACAAATCCGCAATACACTCACCATTATTATTACCACCAACCCTGCGGGGTAGGAGGTCGGCGGCGTATTGTTTTTAAAAAGGCCCGTGACCTCCCCGTCACGGGCCTTTTTCGTTTAGCAAGGAGTAAAACATGAGGGTGCTTAAGTTTGGTGGTTCGTCTCTGGCGTCGGTAACCCGCTTCCTCGAGGTAGCGGATATAGTGCAGCAACAAATTGGCAGTCAGCCTGTGGGTCTGGTGTTATCCGCCCCACAAGGAGTCACTAACTTGTTGGTAGAGTTAACAGATTTAGCTTTTTTAGGCTCTGATTATCAGCCGTTGTTACAGCAGTGGAAGCAGCGTCTGGCGCAGTTGGTAGCGGAGGCGGCGCTTAGGGTAAATGCCGAGCAGTTAAAAGCTGTGCAACTGCTTGCAGAAGAGCAGGAACACAAACTGGTTGAACGTTTACACGGTATTAGTTTATTGAGCTATTGCCCTGATCATATCAAAGCGCAGATCCTTGGTATGGGTGAGCAGTTTAGCGTCTGTCTGATGACGGCTTTGTTTAAATCCCGTCAGGTCAATGTGGTGCTGCTGGATTCTGTGGCTTTAGTCAAAAGTCAGGGCGATTACTTAAATGCTGTGGCTGATATTCCAGCTTCTGAACAAAGTTTTGCCGCAGCTTTAGCTAAGCAATCGGCGCAGGTTTACGTGATGGCCGGTTTTGTCTCGAGTAATGCGCAGGGCGAGCTGTGCTTATTAGGCCGCAATGGTTCTGACTATTCAGCTGCCATTGTCGCTGCTGCAGTCAGAGCTTCGGTTTGTGAAATATGGACTGATGTGGATGGTGTCTACAGTGCTGATCCACGCCAGGTGAAACAAGCCAAACTGATTGATCATTTATCCTATGACGAAGCTATGGAGTTGTCCTACTTTGGTGCCAAAGTGCTGCATCCAAAAACTATTGGTCCTTTAGCTCGTTTTCAAATTCCTTGTTACATCAAAAATACCTTAAATCCGTCTGCGCCTGGCACTTGTATTGATGCAAATAATAACGGTGATTCGTTGGTTAAAGGCATTTCCAGCCTCGAACATCTGGCGCTGATCACTGTCTCTGGCCCAGGCCTCAAAGGTGTGGTTGGTATGGCCTCCCGTGTTTTTGCCACTATGGCGCGTGAACAGGTGTCTGTTAGTTTAATCACTCAGTCCTCTTCAGAATTCAGCATCAGCTTCTGCGTGGCGCAGCTGGATTTAGCTGCAGCGAAAAAAGCACTTGAGGCTGAATTTGAACTGGAGCTGCAAGGTAAGTTATTACGTCCGCTGCAAATTTTATCCGATATGGCGATAGTCAGTCTGGTGGGGGATGGCATGCGCCAGCACCGTGGTGTGGCAGCTAAGTTTTTTGCGTCCTTGGCACAAGCCAGGGTCAACGTGGTGGCTATAGCGCAGGACAGCAGTGAACGTTCTATCTCAGCTGTGGTTGAACAAAAAGCCTGTCAGAACGCTGTGAAGGTATGCCATGAGAACTTCTTTAGTCATATCCCCAGCATAGATGTGTTTCTGGTCGGTTGCGGTGTAGTCGGTAGCGAGTTGCTGGCTCAGTTCCAGCGTCAGCAAGAGTTTTTGCAGCAGCGCAACGTCAAGCTGAAGGTCTATGGTATTGCCAATTCCAAAACTTTATTGCTGGATGAAAAGGGCATAGAGTTAAGTCAGTGGCAGCAGCAAATGCAGCAGGCAAAAGGCCAGTTTTCAGTAGCGGATTTAAGTCGTTTTGTACAAGAGCAGCATTTGACTAACCCGGTATTGATTGACTGCAGTAGCGCAGAGCCTGTAGCGAATTTATATGTCGATTTCTTAAAAGCCGGTTTCCATGTAGTCACGCCAAACAAAAAGGCCAATACAGGTTCGCTGGATTATTACCACCAACTGCGTCAGGTTGCACAGCAGCACAGGCGTCGTTTCTTGTATGAGACCACTGTTGGTGCTGGTTTACCCGTCATTGATACCTTGCAGGGCTTGTTTAATGCCGGTGACGAACTGATGGCATTTGAAGGGATTTTATCCGGTTCTTTATCCTACATTTTTGGCTTACTGGAGCAGGGGCAGTCTCTGTCTGAAGTCACAACTAAAGCCCGTGAATTGGGTTTTACTGAGCCTGACCCTCGGGATGATTTATCCGGTATGGATGTAGCCCGTAAGTTACTGATTATGGCGCGTGAATCTGGTTTGATGTTGGATTTAGCTGATGTTGAAGTCGAAGGTGTGCTGCCAGCTGATTTTGCGCCCGGCACAGATGTGCCAAGTTTTATGCAGCAATTACCGCAGCTTGATCAAGCTTTTGCTTTGCGTATTGCAGAGGCCAAAACTAAAGGTCAGGTGCTGCGTTATATAGGCGAAATCAGCGAAGGCCGTTGCAAAGTGGCTATCAAAGCACTGGATTTGGATCATCCGCTGGCGAAAGTGAAAGACGGTGAAAATGCGCTGGCAATTCATACCCGTTATTACCAGCCTATTCCTTTTGTATTGCGTGGTTATGGCGCCGGTGCTGCTGTTACCGCAGCTGGTGTGTTCAGTGATGTAATGCGGACTTTGTCCTGGCAGCAGGAGATGTAATATGAAGTCGTATTTTGCGCCTGCGTCCACAGGGAATTTTTCTGTTGGATTTGATTTATTAGGTGCGGCTTTTGAGCCTGTAGATGGCTCTTTGTTTGGTGACGTTTTGCGTATTCATGGCGAACAGGCAGAAAACAGCTTAACGCTGTCTGGCCGTTATGTGCATCAGTTACCGCAACAGACTGACGATAATTTAGTGCTGAAGTGCTTTTACGCTTTTGAACAAAAAATCGGTCGTACTTTGCCCCGATTGCAGCTGGAGCTGGTAAAGAATCTGCCTGTAGGCAGTGGCTTAGGTTCCAGCGCCTGTTCAATAGTAGTTGCCTGTTATGCCTTTAATGACTATTTCGGTAAACCTTTGGATGACTACCAGTTGCTGCAGCTGATGGCGCAGCTGGAAGGTGGGGTCAGCGGTTCTGTGCATTACGATAACGTAGCTCCTTCATTCTACGGTGGTTTATTGTTGATGTTGCCTGACAGCCCATTGTTATGCCGCACTTTGCCCTGGTTTGAGCATTGGCAGGTGGTGCTTTGTTACCCAGGCACTGTACTGTCGACCAAAGAAGCAAGAGCAGTGTTGCCGCAACAACTGACGCTGAAGCACAGCATAGCTTTTGCCGGCATGTTGAGCCGTTTTATCAGTGCTTTGTATGCCTGGGATGAAGCTGAAGCTTTTGCTGCTTTGCAGGATCTGGTCGCTGAACCGGCCCGTCAGCATCTGATGCCTGAACTTTTGCCTATACGCGAACAGTTAACGGCTCAGGGTATAGGGCATGTCGGTATCTCTGGCGCTGGCCCTACTATTTTTGCGGTCTGTCAAAACGATGTTCAGGCCAAATTTGCCGCTGATTATTTACAACAGCATTATGCTAAAAACTCAGATGCCATCACTACTGTGTGTCGTCTGTCGAGACAAGGCGCACGAGCGCTGTAGGATGTAAAGATGCAATTAACTAATACCAAAGTAGCTTCACAGCAAGTGAGTTTTTTAGATGCGGTACGTATTGGTCTGGGTGAACAGCAGGGCCTATTTTTCCCTACCCAATGGCCAAGTCTGGATATTGATGCTCTGTTGGAACTGCCTTTTGTTGAGCGCAGCGCCAAAGTGCTGCACGCTTTGATAGGTGACGAGCTGTCGGCTTCCCAAATTCATCAGATGGTGAGCAATGCTTTTCAGTTTCCGGCCCCTTTAGCTCAAGTGACAGAAGATGTGGCCTGTTTAGAGTTGTTCCACGGCCCCACTTTAGCCTTTAAAGATTTTGGTGGCCGTTTTATGGCGCAGGCGTTAATTCAGGCGCAGAAGCTACAAAACGTCAGCAAAACCACCATTGTCACAGCAACTTCCGGTGATACTGGTGCAGCTGTCGCCCATGCTTTTTATCAGCAGGCTGGTGTGGATGTGGTGATTTTATTTCCTAAAGGCAAAATCAGCCCCTTGCAGGAAAAGCTGTTTACCACTTTAGGTCATAACATTCATACCTTAGCCGTAGAAGCAGACTTTGATCATTGTCAGGCGCTGGTCAAAGAGGTCTTTAACGATAGAGACTTAGTGAAACAGTTGAATATCAATTCAGCGAACTCTATTAATATCAGTCGTTTATTTGCACAAATCTGTTACTACTTCGAAGCTGTAGCTCAGGTACCTAAAGACAAAAGAGATCAAATCGTCATTGCTGTGCCTAGTGGTAACTTCGGTAACCTGACCGCTGGTCTAATTGCCAAAGTATTAGGTTTGCCTATCAAGCGCATGATAGCTGCCACCAACTTAAATGACACAGTGCCACGTTACTGGAAAGACGGTCAGTGGACGCCACATAAAACTATTCCGACTTTATCCAATGCGATGGATGTGAGTGCGCCGAATAACTGGCCACGAGTCGAAGCTTTATTGGCGCAAGGCAAGATTTCCCGCGACGACTTAGAAGCTGTGATGGTGGATGAGGAGGATACTCAGGTATCGATGCGTCAACTGGCACATTTAGGTTATGTCAGTGAGCCTCATGCTGCTATTGCTTATAAAGCCTTAAAGCGCAGCTTGCAGCATGGCGAATTTGGTATTTTCTTAGGCACTGCTCATCCGGCTAAATTTAAGGAGCAGGTCGAAAATATCCTTGGTAGTCCTATAGCTTTGCCACCTGAGTTAGCTGCTGTGGCATCAGAGACAAGTTTAAGTGCAGATATGGCGCCGGATTTTGTACAATTACGCCAATTCTTACTGACTCTGGATCAATAAACTGTGTCTTTAAACTGGCAAGACGTGATTGGGGCTGAAAAAAATCAGCCCTATTTTCTGCAAACTATGGATTACTTAAAGCAACAACGCGCTGCAGGCCAGGTGATTTATCCACCTGAATCCCTGGTCTTTAATGCTTTTAAGTTAACGCCTTTTGCAGAGATGAAAGTAGTAGTGATAGGGCAGGACCCTTATCATGGCCCGAATCAGGCGCATGGTTTAAGTTTCTCAGTGCCTGCAGGAGTGGCTATCCCGCCTTCGCTGCGCAATATCTACAAAGAGCTGGCGCAGGAATATGTTGATTTTCAGACCCCAAAGCATGGCTGCCTGGAAAGCTGGGCACAGCAGGGCGTGTTATTACTCAATACCGCATTAACTGTGGTGGCGAATGAAGCCAACTCACACCGTCACTTAGGTTGGGAGCAGTTTACTGATCAGGTGATACGAGCTATCAGTGCTCATGCAGAAGGTATAGTATTTCTGTTATGGGGTAGTCATGCGATTAAAAAATCACAGCTAATCGATAAAACGAAACACCATATTCTGACTGCACCTCATCCATCACCTTTGTCAGCGCACCGCGGCTTTTTAGGCTGTGGTCACTTTGCAAAGGCAAATGAGTTATTGCAGCAGCAGGGTAAAACACCAATCTGTTGGCAAGTATAAATAGCGATAGTGCGGGCTGGGATAAACCCCGCCTCGACGGTTTCTTCAGAGCCTGAATTACAGCCAAATAAAAAGCCCCGACATTGCTGTCGGGGCTTCATTTAACTTAATTCTATATCAACTAACTCAGGTTCTATGGTCCAATCTATGTCTTCTAGTTCTCGTTTTAAGCGCTGGCGTTCTTTCACTGCTTCAATTTCCCGCCACTTACGTTTTACTGCGCGGCTCTTTGTAGCAGGTCGCTCCAACATATTCAGTAAATCTTCGAAGCTTTCCATGGTTGCCCCTCTGAGTTGTTGTTATTTTCAACAAATTAGTACCACACTTTGTCTAAAAATAAAATAACTCTTTGACACAAATATGAACGAAAAATGAATGTTTTTCGTTCAGTCTCTGGGCTAGTTCGAGGTTAACTGTTTAAAGTGTGCAATCAAAGCTTCTGTCGAGCCATCGAAGCTATTAAGCTTTTGCTCCGACAACACCTGATAAATCGGCGTAGATAGCTGTTTACCCAGCTCTACGCCCCATTGATCAAAAGAGTTGATATTCCAAAGCACGCCTTGGCAAAACACTTTCTGCTCATAGAGTGCGATCAGGGCTCCCAGGTAATAAGGCGACAATTCTGGCAGTAGTAAGGTATTACTTGGTTTATTGCCCGGGGATACTTTGTGTGGTGCCAAAGCACTGGCTTCAGCTTCAGAAGCTCCGCTTGCCAGTACTTCTGCTTTAGCTTCTTCAAAGGTTTTGCCTTGCATCAATGCCTGGGTTTGAGCAAAACAGTGTGCCGCTAACCTGTGGTGATGATCTTTGAGCTCATGACTGACTTTGGCCGGCAGAATAAAATCTGAAGGCACAGCTAATACACTTTGATGCAATAACTGGTGGTAGGCATGCTGGCCATTGGTGCCTGCATCTCCCCAAATGACAGGAGCTGTCGCATCTGTTAATGGCTTGCCATCAAGATCCACCCCTTTACCATTACTTTCCATATCCAGCTGCTGTACGTAAGAGGGCAGGAAACGTAAATAATGGCTGTACGGCAGTAAGGCTTGCGCCTGACAACCTTTGGCATTGATATACCAGACACCAAGCAAAGCTAAAATGACAGGCATATTTTGCTCAAGTGGCGCATTGATAAAATGCTGATCCATGTCGCGCGCGCCCTTGAGCAGTTGTTGGAATTGCTCCATACCCAACTGCAATGCGACCGGGAAGCCGATGGCAGACCATAACGAATATCGACCACCTACCCAATCCCACATCGGCAGAATATGTTCAGCCACTATGCCAAACTCCGCTGCAGCTTTGATATTGGACGAGGTCGCCCAAAAATGCTGAGCTATGGCGGCTTTATCTGCGCCTTTGTCAATGAACCACTGACGCACAGCCAAAGCGTTTTGTTTGGTTTCTTCAGTGCCAAAAGATTTAGAGGCAACGAACACCAAGGTTGTTGCTGGGTTCAAAGCTTTCACCACATCAGAGACGACTGCACCATCTATATTACCGGCAAAGTGAATACGCACCGGGCTTTGGTTAAAAGGTGCTAAAGCTTCACAGGCCATTTGTGGGCCAAGCAAAGAGCCACCAATACCAATCCAGATCAGATCGGTAATAGCATCGCCCTGATAGCCTTTGTAGCTGCCTTGATGCAACTGGCCAATCAGTTCTGCCATCTGTGCGTGGCAGGCCTGAATTTCAGGTTGTAAATCAACACCATCTAGCACTAGCGGAGTTGTTGCATCTGCACGTAACGCCATATGCCAAACGGCACGTTGTTCAGTATTGTTTATTTTGTCGCCACTTAGCATCTGCTGAGTTTTGCTGTGGATCTGGCTTTGTTTTGCCAGCTCCAACAGCTTTTGCCAGATGCCATCTGTGATCAGGTTTTTGGAAAAATCCAGGTGAATACCACAGGCATTGACCTGGAGTTTCTCAGCCCGTGTTGGATCTGCAGCAAACTCTTGACGCAAGGATAAAGGCTGTTGCGCGAGCTGTTTTAACTCTGCCCAGAGTGCAGACGACATCATATAAACTCCTGTAGTGATCCGATGGTGATTAAAGTTAAGCCTGTATTTAGATCTTTAATTAAGCCTTTGATTGGGCTGGTAATTAAGCCTGTAACTGCGCCTGAATTAAAGTTTCCAGCTTGCGTTGGTCAACGGCAAATTTACGAATACCTTCCGACAATTTTTCGGTAGCCATTGCATCTTCGTTCAGCGCCCAGCGGAATTCTGCTTCAGTTAAAGCCGCAGTTTCTTTGGCGGTAGCGCCAGTATCCTGCAGATGCACAGTCAAAGTGCCTTGTTGCTGACTAAGTTCTTCCAATAAGCCTGGGCTGATGGTTAAACGGTCACAACCTGCTAAAGCTAAAACTTCGCCGATATTGCGGAAGCTTGCACCCATCACTACGGTTTTATGGCCATAAGTTTTAAAGTAACGATAAATCTCACGCACTGACACAACACCTGGATCGGTTTCTGCTGTGTAGTCTTGTTTGGTGTTGGCTTTGTACCAGTCCAGAATACGGCCAACAAAAGGAGAAATTAAGAAGATGCCGGCTTCAGCGCAAGCACGTGCTTGTGCCATATGGAACAGCAGAGTCAGGTTACACTGAATACCTTGTTGCTCAAGATGGCGTGCTGCCTGAATACCTTCCCAGGTGGAGGCTATCTTGATCAAAATACGATCTTTGCTGATACCATTTTCTTCATATAAAGCCACCAACTGCAGCGCTTTATCAATGCTGGCTTGAGTATCAAAAGATAACCGGGCATCCACTTCAGTCGACACGCGACCTGGTACTAACTTACTGATCTGAGAGCCGATATCGACCGCAAATTTATCGCTGGCTATGCTAACCTGAGTCGCCAGATCTGAGCTTTTGCTTTTAGCATAAGCTACGGCCTGAGCTAATAATGGCTTAGAAAATTCCAGCTGACTGGCGTTTAGTAATAAAGAGGGGTTTGTTGTCGCGTCTACAGGGCGGAATTGTTCAATGGCGCCTAAGTCACCACTGTCGACCACAACCGTAGTCACTGCTTTTAGCTGTTCAAGTAAAGTGCTCATATTGTTTTATTACCATTTTTTTGATCACAAGTCAGTGATGTGGGGCTTAATACTAAATAAATGTAGGAAAATTACAACACAAAAACAGGCTTTTGTGGCAAGTTTCCAGCATCCGGAATTCTGTTTATTTTGCGGTTCTTTCTCATACAGCATAAAGCTTTTATGTTAACCCGAGCTTAGCATGAAAAAAAGTAAAAACCATGTCAAAGCCGCGTCCGTATTGAGTGTTGTTGTCGAGCTAAAGCATTTAATTTGATATAGTTGTATCAATTCGTTGTACAGGAAACTAAAACCCATGTTGATGGTGATATCACCCGCCAAAGATTTAGATTACCAGAGCCCGTTATCAGTCACTGCTTTTAGCCAGCCTGCTTTGCTTGATCAAAGCCTTGAATTGATGACTTATTGTCGCGATCTGACTCCAGCTCAGTTATCCAGTCTGATGCATATCAGTGACAAACTGGCTGGCCTGAATGCAGCACGGTTTGCAGAGTGGTCCACACCTTTTACACCGGAAAATGCCCGGCAGGCGTTGTTTGCTTTTAATGGCGATGTGTATCAGGGCTTACAAGCGTCCAGTCTGAAACAGCAGGAGATCGATTATGCCCAACAACACTTACGTATTTTAAGTGGTTTGTATGGAGTATTACGGCCTTTGGATCTGATGCAGCCTTACCGTCTGGAAATGGGCACTTCGTTAGAAAATGGCCGTGGTAAAAATTTATATCAGTTCTGGGGTGATCGTATCAGTACTGAACTGAATCAACAGCTGGAACAGTTAAATTCACAGATGCTACTGAACTTAGCCTCGCAGGAATACTTTAAAGCCGTGGATAAAAAAGCGCTGAACGCCAAAGTACTGAATGTGGAATTCAAAGACTTCAAAAATGGTCAGTATAAAATCATCAGCTTTTTTGCTAAAAAAGCCCGTGGTCTGATGGCGCGTTATGTCATTGAGCACCAGATAGATCAGGTGGATGGCTTAAAGCAATTTAGCAGTGCCGGTTACCAGTTCAGCAGCTCCGAATCCAACGCTGATACCTTAGTTTTTACACGGATGCAACAACAAAATTAATACTTCGCCGTTTTTAGGCGAAGTAAGCCAGAAAAGCCGCAGAAAACTGCGGCTTTTTGTTGCGCTTTTTTAATTGGCTTTTGCTAAAATGCGCGGCTCTATTGATCCGAGTGTTGCCCTATGAAATTCCCTGGTCGTCGTAAACTTAAACATTATTTTCCTGTGTCTCAGCCTAAGCTGACTTTACCCAGCTACGAAGTACGGCCTGAGCTGGATACTTATATTGTGGGTTTGGACCAAACCATAGTGGATGTGATTGCCAACGTCAGTGATGAATTCCTGGAAAAGTACGGCATAGGCAAAGGGTTATCCAACTTAGTGGAGCATGGCAAAGCTGACCTGATTTATCAGGAACTGGTTGGCTCCAATGCTATTTCTGATCACTTTGCTGGCGGCACTATCGGCAATACAGTGCATAACTACTCTGTACTGGCTGATGATAAATCCGTGTTATTGGGTGTGATGTCAGCCAATATTCAACTAGGTTCTCCAGCCTATCACTACTTATGCCATACCAGCAGCAAAGTGGATATGAACCATCTGCAAGGCGTAGCTGGTGATATAGGCCGTGGTATTACCATGATTACGCCTGATGGCGAACGTACTTTTGTGATAGATCCGGGCGACATGGACGAGCTGACAGCAGCTTATATTCCTACGGATATTATTTCTAAAGCCGCAGCCATTGTGGTCAGCGCTTATCCGCTGCGCGCCACCGATCAGCCGATCCAGCAGGCCATGGTGAAAATGTTGTCCGATGCTAAAGCTGCGGATGTGCCTGTCGTGATGAGCTTAGGCACTAAACATTTAGTTGAAGAGCACAGGGAGCTGATTCAGCAAACTCTGGCGCAGTATGTCAATGTGCTGGCGATGAATGAACTGGAAGCTGAAGCTTTAACTGGTTTTTCCGATCCATTGCTCGCAGCAGAAGCAGCTTTGGATTATGTTGATATGGTGCTATTAACTGCAGGCCCAGAGGGCTTGTATTTATGTGGTTACACAGACTCATCTGCCAAACGTGAAACTACGAATCCGATTAAATCCGGTGCTTTAGCGGATTACAACGAGTTTGAGTTCAGCCGTCCTATGCAGAAAAAAGACTGCCAGCAGCCAGTGAAAGTCTACTCGCATATAGACCCTTATTTAGGTGGGCCTGAGCGGATTAAAAATACCAATGGTGCAGGCGATGGTGCTTTAGCTGCTATTTTGCATGATATAGCGGCGAATCATTTCCATCGTCAAACATTGCCGCTGTCCAGTAAACACGAACAGCCTTATCTGGCGTATTCGTCTTTTGCTCAGATCTGTAAATACGCTAACCGCGTTAGTTACGCCATTCTGGTGCAAAATGCGCCACGCTTGTCTAAAGGCTTACCGGAAAAAGAAGACTCCCTGGAAGAGAGCTACTGGGACAGGTAACAGCCAGTTACAAATTCAGCACTGAAGGCCGGTATTCCCGGCCTTCTTATTTTCAGCGTCTTTCTATATAGTGCCCTGGACTTTTTCTCTTGCTGTACAAGGAATGTAAATGCTGCGTTGGTTTCTTCTGTTGGTTGCCCTGTTTTCTGTGAGTGCTCTGGCTGATATTCACATTCCTAAAACCACCGCCAGTATTAGTATTGATGGCGATTTATCTGACGCTGCCTGGGCGCAAGCCAATAAAGTACAGATAACGATCAACAGCTGGCCCTCTGAAAACACCCCGGCTCCGGTAGCAACTGAAGTGTTGCTGATGGAAAACGGCGAGTATTTCTATCTGGCTTTTAAAGCCAAAGATCCTGATCCGTCTCAAATCCGCGCCTTTTTAAAAGACAGAGACAGTGTTTGGGATGATGATTTGGTTGGTATCAAAATTGATAGTTACAATGATCAAAAACTGGCTTATCAGTTCTTTAGTAACCCTTTGGGTGTGCAGCAAGACTCTATTGAAAATGAAGTGACAGGCAGCGAAAGTGATGCATGGGACGGTATTTGGCAAAGCGTTGGCAAGCTTACCCCTGATGGCTATCAGGTGGAGATTGCTATCCCGCTGCGGATCTTAAACTTCAACGATAAGCTAGCTGTGCAGCAGTGGCGTATTGAACTGTTGCGGTTTTACCCAAGAGATATCAGGCACCGTTTATCCAGCAATAAAATAGAGCGGGCTAATCCCTGCTGGATCTGCCAAATGCGCGTCGCCACAGGCTTTTCCGGCGTCAAACAAGGTAGCCATTTTAGTGTAGTGCCGTCTTTAGTCACTGGCGCAAGCCAGCAGCGGGATGTAACAGCAGATGCAAAAACAGCCTGGCAAACAGAGCCTAATACCGAAGCCAGTCTGGATTTAAAATGGGGTATTACACCGGATATTAACCTCAATGCGACCATCAATCCTGACTTTTCTCAGGTCGAAGCCGATGTAGCGCAAGTGTCGATGAATGATACCTTCTCGTTATTTTTTGACGAAAAACGGGCTTTTTTCCTTGATAACCAGGACTACTTCAGCTCACCGCTGGATTTAGTTTACACCCGTAATATTGGTGCACCTGATATTGGTGCTAAGTTGACGGGCAAACAACAGCAACACTCCTTTGCTTTTTTTGCCGCCAATGATGAAAAAACCACTTTTATCGTACCTGGCAATCTTGGTTCTGACGTCGCCGTATTGGACGAGGAAAGTACCAACGCCGTGCTTCGATATCGTTACGATCTAAATGCAGATGTATCTTTGGGCTGGATCAGCAGCTTGCGGCAGAGTGACAGCTATCACAATAACTTATCAGGTCTGGATCTGAAGTATAAAATCACTGAGCAAGATGAGCTGGTACTGCAGTATTTATATTCTGACTCTGCTTATTCGGAGCCATTACGCCAACGCTTTGGTGAGTCCGAAGCTGGTTTGCGTTTAGCGGATGATTTATCAGCCCCGGCTTATTTTTTGATGTATGAACATGATGATGGTGCCTGGTTTTGGAATACCGAATATCTGGCGCTGGAAAAAGACTTTCGGGCTGATATGGGGTATATGCCACAAACCGACTTTACTAAGTTAGTGCAGGGTTTGGGCTATCAATGGTTTTCTGACAGCAGCTGGTGGAACAGGGCTATCTTAAGCGGCGACTGGGATATCAGTCATAACGCCAATAACGAGCTATTGGAAAAAGAAGCAGAGCTATTTTTAGAGTTATGGGGACCACAACAAAGTTTCTTCTCTTTTGGTCTGACCGACAGAGATAAAACAGGCCCACGCTTGAATAACAACTCCCTGGCTATTGATGGTAATACGCTGATGTTTCATGAAAAGCGTTTTAGTACTTTTGCTGAATTCAGGCCTTTGCCAGCACTTTATGCCAATACGGAAATCGAGCTGGGTGATGCCATAGATTACCGCAATAACAGGCTGGGGGATTTACTGCAGGTATCGCCTGAAGTCAGCTGGAATGCCAGTACTCATTTGCATATTGAAGTGCGTCATACCTACAGATATTTAGAGGCCGATGGTGCTGAAGTTTTTACCGCCAATCTGACCGACCTGCGCTTTAGCTATCAGTTTTCTGTGCGCAGTATGTTACGCCTGACGCTGATCTACAGCGACATTGTGCAAAACCCGCTGAATAATCCGGGGCTTGAACAGCAGCTAGAACGTAGCTTGGGCAGTCAGTTACTGTATTCCTATAAGCTAAATCCACAGACTTTGTTTTTTGCAGGCTACAGTGACAATGCGTATCAGGATGATGAACTAAATAGCCTTGAACGCGATCAACGTTCAGTCTTTATGAAATTTAGCTATGCCTGGTTGCTGTAATAGCTGAGCAGAGTGTTAGGGACCTAAGCAGATTTCGCCGTGCTTGAACTACTGTAAAGCACAGCGAAATCTGTAGTGTCAGAATGAAGAATTAACCTTTGGCCCTTGCTGCTTTTTTCAGCGCCTTTTTCTTGGCTGCTGTTTTAGGTTTTTTCTGTTTAGTCGGCGCTTTGGCTTCTTTGTGTTTAGGGCGCATACCTTCAATAAAGCGACGCTTTAACGGCTGCTCTGTATAACGCTCTACTTTCCCTACTACGCCAATATCATGAGCTTCCACTAACGAAATGGCAGTACCTTTTTTACCAGCGCGGCCGGTACGGCCAATACGGTGTACATAGACATCGGCAGTACGCGGCATATCGTAGTTAATTACATGAGTGATATCGTCGATATCCAGACCACGGGCTGCTATGTCGGTCGCCACCAGAATACGCACCTGGTTGTTACTGAAGCGGGCTAAAGCCAACTGACGTTTGTCCTGCGCCATTTCGCCCTGCAACCAGCAGCATTTTAAACCTGCTGCTTCAAGCTGGCCTGTTAGGGTGGCTAAACGCTCACGGGTCTTCACAAAGACGATGACTTTGCTGACATCTTCTTGTTTCAGAATATGAATCAGCAGCGCTAGCTTATGTTCGGCATCGTCAGCTGCGTGCATCCACTGCAGAATTTTGGCTTTTTCACGACGTGGCGGCGTAGCTTCAACCAGCACTGGCTCACGTAAAGCGCGCTCTGAAAACTTGTTGACGCCATTACCATCCAAAGTAGCGGAAAACAGCATGGTCTGACGACGACGTTTAGCTTCCAGAATAATGCGGTTCATTTCACCGACAAAACCCATATCCAGCATACGGTCGGCTTCGTCGAGGATCAGTACTTCCACTTCGTCGGCATGGAAACTTTCGTTATCCAGATACTCAATTAAACGACCTGGTGTCGCCACTAGAATATCGTTGTTTTTTTCTAAAGTTTCTTTATGGCTACCGTAGTTGATACCGCCAGTAATTACACCAGCGTGCAGGTCGGTCAGCATAATCAGCTGTTGCACCTGTTCAAAAATCTGATAGGCCAGCTCACGGGTCGGCGTCATGATCAAGACACGGGCAAAACCCGGGTCACGGCGCGGAAAATCCAGCAGGTACTGAATAGCTGGCAATAAAAACGCTAGTGTTTTGCCTGTGCCCGTAGGCGCACTGGCCAGTATGTCGCGGCCTTCCAAAGCCACAGGAATAGCCAGTTTCTGAATGCTGGTCGCTTCTTTAAAACCAGCTTTACTCAGGGTTTTTTCTAAGCTTTCATCCAGTTGAAACTCAGCAAAGGTCATTTTTTCCTGTGCAGTGTTAATTTCGCTCACGCTGTTAGTACCTTCTATTAGATCACATTAAATAAGATGATGTTCTGTACTGACACACAAAACAGCTTCTTATACACTGCCACTCTTTTGACCTTAGTAAGTAAGGACAGTGGTGAGCGGCTTTCGGTGTAAAGAGTTTTTTGTTGGCCACGACCGCTGTGCGATGAAAGTCGGCACGGACGCCTTCCTGTTGGGCGCCTGGGCAACTTTACCCAAGGCTGGCACAGCACTGGATATAGGCGCAGGCAGTGGCATTTTGTCTCTGATGCTGGCGCAGCGAATGCAAAAATCAGGGCTGAACCCATTGGTATATGCAGTCGAGCTGGACCAGGATGCGGCCTTACAGGCACAGGATAATGTAGCGGCCAGTCGTTGGGCAGCACAAATCCACGTCATTCAGGCCGATATTCTAACCTATGCAGCGACGGATAACCAACCAGAGCATGGATTTGAGCTGATTATCAGCAATCCACCTTATTTTCAGCAGAGTTTAGCCGCTTCAGATCCGAAGCGGCACCAGGCCCGCCATACCGATAGCTTGGCTTTTACTGATTTGGCCTTTGTTGCCAAAAAGCTTGCTACAGCTGATGCACATTTTTGTTTAGTGTTGCCTGCTGAAGCAGATTTTATCTCTGTAGCAGAACAGGCAGGCTGGGCTTTGCAACGACGTTGTTTGGTGAGAACTACAGCAGATAAAAAGGCTAAATTGCAGCTGCTTGAATTTAGTACCAGTGCCGTATCCTGCCAGGTTGAGCAGACAGAACTCTTGATCCAGCAAAGCCCGGGCCATTACAGTGAAGCTTACCAGACTTTGCTGGCAGATTTTTACCTGAGGTTTTAAGCCATGTCCGCTGCTTGTCCTTTTAGCCCCAAAGAGTTGCGTCAGTGGCTATTGCAACAGCAAGGCTTGCTCAAGCCAGCCCAGGGAAAATCTGCTGTAGCTGAGGTGTTACAGCAAATTAGTTATGTACAGCTTGATTCGATCTACGTAGTGGAACGAGCCCACCATCATGTGCTCTACAACAGAGTGAAAAACTATCAGCCGTCCATGTTGGATAAAGCGCTGGAGCAAAAACAAAGTTTTGAATACTGGTCACATGCCGCGGCATTTTTACCCGCCGAAGATTATCGCTTTAGTTTGCAGCGTAAGCTGTTGCTGCAAAACGGCAACAACCACTGGTTTAACCCCGAGCAACAACTGATGAACGAAGTACTGGCGCGGGTGGCAGCCGAAGGGCCACTGAAAGCCAGTGACTTTGTCACTGATTCAATCAAGTCAGGCCAAAAAAATGGGGCCTGGTGGGACTGGCAACCGGCCAAGCAGGCACTGGAGCAGTTGTTTATGCAAGGCAAGCTAATGGTGGCCAAAAGAGATAAATTCCAGAAGGTCTATGATCTGGCAGAACGGGTTTGGCCTGATCATGGCGCGCAGGTGCCGCCTACAGAGGCCGAGTTTGCCGATTATTTAATAGATAGTTGTCTACGAAGTCAGGCTGTGGCCACAGTACAGCAGATAGGTTATTTGCGGAAAAATATGCAAGCCGTTCTGAAGAGCCAATTACAACAGCAACTGGAGCAGGGCAGGCTGCAGAGTTTTATGTTGAATGGGAAAGTCTGGTATTACAGGCCCCAGTTAGTGCTTACTGACAAATTAGCCGCAAAAGTGCCGAATAAAGTCTGGTTGCTGTCGCCTTTTGATAACTTAGTGATCCAGCGTGACCGATTAAAGCAGCTGTTTAACTTTGATTACCAGATTGAAGTTTATGTACCAGCGGCCAAGCGCCAGATTGGCTATTACAGCTTGCCCATCTTGTATAAAGACCTGTTTATCGGCCAGGTGGATGTCAAAGCTGACAGAGCCAGCAAAACCTTATTGCTGCAGCATTTAGTGCTGGATGAGCAGATAAAACTGACGGACGCATTAAAAGCGGCTTTGACCAAAGCTGTAGTTGGCTATGCCCGTTTTAATAGCTGCGAAAGCTGGCAACTGGTAAAAACCAGTGCCAGAAACCGTGACTGGTTTATGTGTTAAAGCTTAGTTCGGTAAACATAGGTCGCTAGCGGATGCTGTTGTCTCTGAAGCTCAAGTACAAATAGCTGAGCAACTCTCGAAGCCCCTTGCACCGACAAATGGGTGTTATCGGTTTTTCCATCAGGAAACTTCTGATACAAGCCAGCAGGCACCTGAATAAAATACGGCTGACTGCCAGCAGGGCCTAAGTCTTGCCATAAATCACAGCTTTGCTGCTGCAAATCAAAGAAGTCGATCTGAGCTAATTCGGCTTGCTGTTTGGCCTGAGCTGCATAAGCGGCTAAATCCCGCTCTAAAGTGTTACCTTTAAAATTCCGTCTGCAGATAGAACTAGCAAGTAGTGGAATTGCAGCTTTGGCTTTGACCTCGCGGATAAACTGCTGCAGCAGCTCCGGGTAACGCGTATTCACTTCAGCGTATCGTTTCGGGTCGTCTTGCTTTTGATCGTTATGACCAAATTGGATCAGCACATAATCACCAGCTTGTAATTCATCGAGCAGCATTTGCCAGCGGCCTTCGTTTAAAAAGCGTAAGGTGCTGCGGCCATTGGCTGCTAAGTTAATCACTTGCAATTGTGGCAACAGAAAGTCAGGCAGTAACTGGCCCCAACCGCGCTCCGGATAGGCCAGATTGGTTTTATCCGACATAGTGGAATCGCCCACCAGATAGAGTCTGGCTGGCGGAGTATGGGTTTTGGCTTTTAACCAGCTGCGGATTGTTTTTAACAGCTGTTCTGGTTGCCACTGGCCCTGATAAACCCAATCAGCGCTTATGCCTGGAGTACCTTTGGGCCAATTGTTTTGCAACCAGCCGTAATTGGCACCGCTGGAACCGTCAAAGTAGCTGCGTTCACCCCATAAGTTAGCTCTGTCGCGGCTGGGTTCATCCGGATAGGTTTTGCGGAATATCGGCTGGTCTGCCATCAGGGGGGAGTAGTTATTATTCTTTAGGTAAAACTGAGCATCATAATGACGGCGGCCGAGTAAAAACCCCTGAATACCAGAGAAACCAGAGTCTGTGACCACTAACTTCGCATTTTTGTCCAGTTCGCCATCATGCCAGAGTGACGCTGATGTGGCCTGGCTATAAAACTGACTCTGGGTGATCCAGGCTGTGCCGCGTGGACAGACATAATCGACATGGCCTTCAAAGTAACAGTTGCTATGGTAATACAGGCCTTGCTTGTGCCACAGGCTCAAGCTGTCGGCGCCACCTGCAATGACACGACATTGGTCGGTGATAATGCGACTGGCCTGCTCAAAACCCCGAATAGCAAACTGATGGTCATGATCGCCATGCAAAGCGCCGTAGCTGTTAAATACGGTTAAATCTAACAGCACTATATCTGAGGCTTTGATATTCACCACAGCAGAACCCCAGTCATCCGGTTGCTGTTTTAAATGGTTTTTACGAAGTTCGGCGAATTCAATAGTGGTACTGGCTTTGCCGCTACCCGCCAGCACTACTTTGTCGCGTGTCAGATAGAGTTTTTCTTTATAAATACCTGGGCCAATTTCAATTAAGGCCCATTGCTTGGTGGCGGGTAAAGCATCCAGCGCCTGCTGCACAGAGCGAAAAGGCGCTGAGCCATCTAAAGCAACCTGCAAGCGCAGTGGTTGCTCACTGGCATGCAGGTTCAGGCATAAAACGCTGAGCGCCAGTGCGCTCAGCAGTTTGAATAGAGCTGTCATAGCTTTAGTCTTTTAATAGCTGAGACATTTGCACACCAGCCATAATAAAAGGCCCTGTGCCCTTGCTGTCGTTGCGGTAGATAGGTTCACTCATGTAATAGTGATAGCTGCCATCACGGCCAGCACCTAAACCTGCAACTTGTACCATGTTGGTCAGGCTGACACTGCCATCCGGATGCACCAGCACAAATTCATTGAGCAGGCCTTGCCAGGCTTTTTTACTAATATCCAGATACTGCTCTTTCGGTAAATAGCCTTTATTGATGGCTTTGGCATAAAAATACACGAACATGCTGCTGCCGCTCGACTCCAGATAGTTACCACGTTCACCGGCTTTATCCATAATATGGTACCAAACGCCTGTTTCAGCATCCTGAAACCTTGCTAAATCAGCGGCCAGCTCAGTCACCATAGTCAGCAACGGCTGACGTAATTCGGTGTTATCCGCTGGTATATAATCCAGCACGTCCACCAGCGCCATACTCAGCCAACCCACAGCTCGGCCCCAGAAGTAAGCGGAACGACCTGTTTCTTTATCGGCCCAGTCCATTTGTTTGGATTCATCCCAGGCATGGAAATACAGGCCGGTTTTGTCGTCACGCAACTGCTCACGGGTGACTTCAAACTCGTGCACCACCTGCTCCAAGCTGGCGCCTTGTTCAAACAGACTGCTGTAATAGGCCAAAAACGGCATGCCCATATAAACTCCATCTAACCACAACTGATGCGGGTAAATTTTTTTATGCCAGAAAGCGCCATTTGAGGTTTTGGGGTGATGTTTTAATTGTTCGCGCAAGGCTTGAACAGCCAGTTGGTATTTAGGCTCTTTGGTTTGTTCAAATACGCGCAGTAGTACGTTGCCACTATTGATGCTATCGATATTGAATTTGCTGGCGTTATAGCTGTGAATGCTGCCGTCTTCGGTGACAAAGGTATCTGCCATTTTACTGACAACGGCCTGATAGGCCGGATCTGCGGCGTATTTATTTAAATCATCAAAAGCCTGCACCAATAAGCCTGTGGTGTATTCAAAGCTGACAGGTCGGTCACGCTCGGTATCCCACCCCCCCCAATAGTATTGGCCTGCCTGACGATTTAGATCGGAGTTGGCTAATTGTCGGGTCCAGTATAAAGCCCGTTCGCTGGTCAGAGGCTGATTGACTTGTGTGTTGGTGAATTCTGTTTTTAATCTTAAGCGTGGGGTTAAAGTTAAACGTTCCACTTCCTGCTGCAAATATTCTACAAACTGCTGTTCGTTGCTGATGCCATTCAGTTCATGTTGCCAGGCACCTAACAGGTAGTAGTCCAGATACTGGCCTGACACACTCATTACGGCCACGTGGTTATGTTCGTCTGTGGTTAACTCTTTGAGCTTGCCGCGTTTAAATAAAATCGCCATGCCCAAATTGGCGCCATCCAGACTTTGTTTGCCATAAGTAGCGAGGTAAGTATAGGTATGGCCACTACTTTCCAGCGTGCCTGTTAACAACTTAGTATCTGGAAGTTTTACTATGCCAAGCGCCAGATTATCCAGTGGCTGGCTTAAAGTCAGGCGATTTTGCAGCAAACGGCTGCCCGCTGTCATCGACAAATGTGCTCTGATATCCAGAGTTTTCCCGGCAATTTGCCAGTTTTTATAGTCTATGGTTAAAGCTGAATACAAAGGCCCATTTTCGATAATATTAACAGTATGACCGTCTAACTTGGAGACTCGCTCTACTTGACTGCCGTCCCAATAGCCAAAACCACCGGCACCCACAGCTTTACCAACTTTAAGCACGTCCATGCCCCAGTCCGCTGGTTCGTGGTAAGACTGGTAACCGTCTACCCCTATTTGATCTAATACTGGTTTACCTGTTTTATTGCCAAAAATATCAAAGCCATTACGCCAGTCGAGATAAATTCGGTACGCTACTTTATCGGATTCAATACCGGGGCCTTCGTAACGAATAAATTCACTGTGATCTGTGTACTGAGGTGGAGGTGTCAGACTACTGACATTCTCAAAATGACCACCCACATATTTTTTCTCTTGCCACTGTCCGCCGGTTTTTTGCGAAATTTCGGCTTGCGTTTGTTTCGGCAGCTCTGTGGCTGTGCCTGCCGTGATCTGCAGTGCTAAGGTTTCACCTGCATTCAGAGTAGGGCTGATGAGTAAGGTATCTTTTTGACCATCGGCATTAAGGTCAATCCACTGTGATGGCGTTTGGCCTTTTGGACCTGTGGCAATAAAAGCTGAATTCTGTACCGAGCTTTCGGTTAAACCTAAATCTGCAGCAGAAACATAGATGGCCTCTTGCACTCTGGCGAAATCAGAAGGGTTATGAATGCTTAAGCTGGCGACAGCTGTGGTGGTGGCTGGCTGAGCAAGCACTGCCTGTTGTTCCGGTGCTGGTGCTGGTTGGCCACAGGCGGCTAAAAAACTTAAGCTGAGGCTGGAGAGCAGCAGTGGGTTTTTAAAGATCGAAGTCACGGCTAATACCTGTTGAAAAAGTAAAAAAAATCGTGACTTGCAGTGCGGCACCGCAAGTCACACCAAAGGCGCCTTCTCAGGCTAAGCTATGAGAGAAATTAAAATTTGTATTGAGCACCTAAGTAGTATTGGCGACCTGTTTCATGGTAGTAAGTCAGACGATTACCCGCTGAATCTACCCATTGATCATCTACTTCGTCAGTCAGGTTTAAAGCTTCAAAGCTGACTTTCCAGTTGTCGTTTAATGCATAGGAAACAGATGCATCGACGTTAGTTGTGGCGTTAGTGCCTTCCATATCGTTGTTGTCGCGGCCTATAGCTGTCGTCAGGTATTTACCACGTTTTGCCATGGAGACACGGGCGTTTAAATCCTCATGTTCGTAATAAATAGTGGCGGCAGAAGTGTTTTTAGATAAACCATTTAAATCACGGGTTGCCTGCACTACACCGGCAGCGCTGATATAGTCCATCTGTGCATCGACATAAGTGTAGTTGCCAATAAAACCAAATCTGTTCCAGAACTCTGGCAAGAAGGTGAAAGGCAACTGATAGCTGACTTCCATCCCTTTTAAATCACCACCAGGGCCATTCAGTGGTGTAGTGACTTGCCAGTCTACATTTTCATTACAATCTGCATTGTAACCGGGGCCTGCGGTACAGGCGTCGATAGCGGCCTGGATAGGTAAACCTGTTTCAGTAAAAGCTTTGGTTTCTCGTAAGGTTTGTACGTGACTATCGATATCTTTAAAGAAAAACGCCACACCTAGCATCGACTCATCAGAGAAGTAAAACTCAAAACCTAAGTCATAGGTTTGAGCTTTAGTGGGTTCAAGTTGCGGATTACCGCCACCTACAGTACGACTGCCACCTGATGCAGAAACAGAGACGTTAGGACGAATAGCGGCCAGACCGGCGCGAGCCATCACTTCTGCCGCACCAAAACGTATAATCACATCGTCCCATGGCTCTAATGCCAGGTTCAGTGAAGGTAATACTTCGTTATAATCATGATCAGCTGTTATTTGTGTTGGCGTAGCAGCAAAGGTAGCCCAGGCTGTAGAGCTTTGCTCAGTTTTAACATGACGCACACCTATATTGCCTCTTAATGGCATATTCACAATATCTGTATCAAAACTTAAGTGCAGGTAAGAACCTAAACTTTTTTCGTTTGCTGAATAGTTATCAGTACGACGGAAGTCTGGACTGACGGTAAAAACACCAGTGTTACTATAGATATTGTATTGCGCATCAATAGCTGCAAAATCAGGTACTAACCAAACAGGCTGAGTGCCTAACCCAGAGTTATATTGCATCAGTAGATCCGGCGTATAAACAATACCTGCTCCCAATTCATTTTGACGACGGGCTTCATAAGTTTCAAAACTAAAGTCTTTGTAATGCAAACCTGCTTTTAACGTCATATTGTCGGTGAGCAGATAGGCGAAATTTACTTCTGCAGTATCAAAGGTATTTTCAGCCCCAAGTGGCCGTAACCTTACGCTATTGGAAGTCCAGCCATTAGGTTCAAACACGCCTGCGTCAAAAGTCAGCAATGGATCCTGGCGTTTTTCACCACGATAGTCATAAGAGAAATCGACCCCCCGTTTTTCTGCTACAAGCGTAGTTTGCACCGGGTTATCAAACTCGGAGCTTGCTGTGCCTATCATGGCATCCATACTCAGATTATCGGTTAAATGCTGTTTTAGGGACAGATTGTATTGCAGAAATTCAGTGCCGAGTTCATCAAAACGGTTTTCAGCACGAATTGTGGCATTTTTAAAACTACCATAGGTCATGGTGTTGGTATCATCGATAAAATAATCTACGACATCCATGACGTATGTGCCGCTTGCTGGAGCACTGTTTGATGCTGCTGCACCGCCATTTAAAATACCCTGTAAAAAAACTTCATTACGGGTCGCATCTGTTTTGGCATACAAAATATCTAAATCAATTTTGGTATCTTCATTTGGTCTGAACTGAAAAGATGAACTTAAGCCTAAACGATCCAGATCGTGGGTGTAGGAGTCATAACGTGGTAAACGTGGACGGAATGCATTATTGATTTCAGTTAATTCAGGCGCAGTCGCATTGCCCTGATAAAAACCAAAGTCATTGACACTGTTCCAGCGTACTGTACTGGCACCCTGATCTTTGATCTGACGTTCAGAATAAGAAGCGGAAAATAAAGCGCCAATTTTACCGTCGGCAAAAATGTTACTGACTAAAAATGAAGTTTTAGGATCGGTTTTTTCTGATAAGTCGTTGTAGCCCATCTGGCCTGAGGCTGCGAAAGTAAAACCGTCGTAGTCAAAAGGCTGAGCTGCTCTTAAATCAACAGTGGCACCTAAAGAGCCTTCTTCGACGTCAGCTGATGCGGTTTTACGAACAGTCAAAGAGCTGAATAAGTCTGAAGAGAAGGTGTTGAAGTCAAAACCACGGCCACGGTTGGCGCCGCCAATCTGGTCTGTACCACCACTGGTGGATACTGCTTCCATACCGTTTATACGAACACGGGTAAATTCAGGGCCTAAGCCCCTAACTGAAATTTGTCGGCCTTCACCTGCTGCACGAGAAATAGCAATACCAGGAATACGCTGTAAAGATTCGGCTAGGTTTAAGTCCGGAAAGTCGGCAATATCTTCAGCCAGAATGGCATCGATGGCACCATCGGACTGGCGTTTTTGATTTAAAGCATTGGATAACGAATCGCGGAAACTACCTTTTACCTCGATCACTTCGATTCTTTCTTCTGCTTGCTTAGTTTCAGTTGTTTCTTGTGCTGATACAGAAAATAGTGAAGTACAACCTGCGATAGCTAGAGCTAAGGCAACTTTATTCGGGTGAAATGGCGTGTTGGTTTTGGCCATGATCTCTACCTCGTCCTGTCTGGTTCAAAGCGTTCAGCCAGTACATGCCAGCTGTTTTTTTAATAATGGAAGGCGCTTTGTGCGACTCCCTGTTGATTTTGTCTACCGGTGGCAAAAAGTGCTTGCAATTTTGTGCCACCGATGGCAAAAAGCTAACACCAAGCTTAGATCACTGTCAAACGTCGCACAAAAAAAAATCAGTCCTGTCATTGGGTTTTAGTTGGTTCTGATGGTTAAGTTGTTGTTTTGTATTGATAATATTGCATGTTTTTACGCTTGTTAAAATAGATTTTGTTCCAGATATGGAATTAATTCAGATCGGACTGATTTTCAGCTGTATTTTAGCTATCCGGTCTAGGGTGACAGAGGCGATAACAGTGCATAACCAAAGTGTCCTGTTCCGGGCAAAAAGAGGAGGCAAGCATGTCGGCTTTATTTTCGTTAAAAGGGCAAAAGGCTTTAGTCACAGGTGCAAGCCGTGGCCTGGGTAAAGCTATTGCGGTGGCATTGGCAGAAGCTGGTGCTTGTGTCCTTTGTTGCAGTTCCACATTAGAAGGGGCCAGCGCCACAGCAAGTCTGATCCGGGCTAAAGGGGGGGAGGCTGCTGTACTGGCTGCAGACTTAGCGGATATGGAACAGGTTCGTGCTCTGGCAGACAGTGCTTTGGCATTGGGTGAAGTACATATTCTGGTGAACTGTGGTGGTACTATTTTCCGGGCACCTGCTGTGGATTACCCGATGGAAGAGTGGCAGAAGGTGATGCGGGTGAATCTGGATTCGGCATTTTTGCTCAGTCAGTTGCTTGGCGCTGAAATGCTTAAACGTGGCCAGGGCAAAATTATCAACATTGCTTCTATGTTGTCCTACAGCGGTGGAATTACCGTGCCGGCTTACACTGCCAGTAAACATGCCATTACAGGCTTGACCAAAGCTTTGGCGAACGAATGGGCCGCTTCAGGTTTAAATATCAATGCGATAGCACCTGGCTATTTCCGAACGGACAACACTTTCGCCTTACAGCAAGATCAGGTTCGCAATCAGGCTATTCTGGCGCGGATCCCATCCGGACGCTGGGGAGAACCTGAAGATTTAGCAGGTGCTGCTGTGTTTTTAGCGAGCAGCGCCAGTAATTATGTCAATGGCCATGTACTGGCTGTGGATGGAGGCTGGCTGGCCCGATAAGGCTAATTAACGCCAGTGTTTGCAGGAGAATAAAATGAACGTAATTTTTGAGAACCGTTTTGCTACAGCGCCCTTGGATGTCAAACACTACGACACCGACAAGCTGCGACAGAATTTTCTGATCGATAACCTGATGCAGGCCGATCAACTGGTGTTGTGTTACACCCACTACGAACGTCTGATTGTTGGCAGTGCTGTGCCTGTTCAGGCTCCCGTGCTGTTGCAAACAGTGGACGCGCTGAAAGCCGAGTTTTTTCTGCAACGCCGTGAACTGGGTGTGATTAATGTTGGTGGCACTGGTTTTGTTGAAGTCGATGGCAACAAATACGAGCTGGCGAACAAAGAGGCCTTGTATGTCGGTATGGGCTGTAAAAACGTCAGTTTCCATAGTTTGAACAGCGAAACTCCGGCTAAATTCTATTTGAATTCCACTCCTGCACATCACGCTTATCCAGTACAGCATGTGCGGATGGCCGATTGTAAAAAACTGGAGATGGGCGCTTTAGCCACCAGTAACGAGCGCATTATTTATCAGTTGATGATTAAAGACGTAGTGCAAAGCTGTCAGTTGCAAATGGGCTTAACAGTACTGAGTCAGGGAAGTGTCTGGAACACCATGCCTGCGCATCAGCATGACAGACGGATGGAAGCCTATTTCTATTTTGATCTGACCCCAGGCCAGGCTGTGTGCCACTTTATGGGCGAGCCAACAGAAACCCGTCATTTGTGGATGGGCAATGAGCAAGCTGTGGTCTCTCCACCCTGGTCTATTCACAGTGGTGTGGGCACAGGCAGCTACGCCTTTATCTGGGGTATGGCTGGTGAAAATCTGGATTATCACGATATGGATAAATTTGGCCCTGACCAATTGAGATAAGGACCACGAAGCCCTGGGGAGGGCTTCGTTTATCAGTAATAGCTTAGTAAAACAGGGCTGCAATCACTGCAACAGACAGTGTGCCCTTCGACAGCGCCAGCCGTACGAGCGCTGACTTATAAAAGACATCCCCTAAGTAATTGGAGTTGCAGGGAGGCGACGAGGGCTTGAGTCCCCAACATACATAGTGTCCTATGTGATTGGGGCGAGAGAACTTCGTCAACAAAGCTGCAGCTTCTAGTACGACGGGGAAAGCAACAGGTAGGTTAGACGATGAACATTTCTACACTGCGCAGCATCTTGCTGTGCTGCGGTTTGGCGACTCTGCTATTCAATACAGGCTGTCAGCGTCAGCAAGAGCAGATCACCTTGCGCATGGGCCATTCACTGGACCAGGAGCATGTAGTCCACAAAGCTATGGTTTATATGGCAGAACGGCTGGAATACTACTCCAAAGGCCAAATGCATATTCAGATTTACAGTGGTGGGCAGCTTGGTTCGGAACGTGAGCTGATTGAATTGTTGCAGATTGGCAGCCTGGCTTTGACGAAAGTGTCGGCCAGCCCACTGGAAGGTTTTGTGCCTAAGATGCAAGTATTCAGTGTGCCTTATGTGTTCAGAGACAGTGCGCATTTATGGGCTGTACTGAACGGTCCAATAGGCCAGGATTTACTCCATTCGATGCAAAACGCCCGTTTGCATGGTTTAGGGTATTACGATGCGGGTAGCCGCAGTTTTTATACCACCAACAAAGCTGTGCATCAGCCTTCTGATTTAAAAGGTTTAAAGTTTCGGGTGCCCAACAGTCAGACCGCAGTGCAGATGGTACAAACCTTAGGAGGCGCTGCGACCCCAGTCGACTGGGGCGAGCTCTACACTGCCTTACAGCAAGGGGTAGTGGATGGTGCTGAAAACAATCCGCCTAGTTTTTATTTATCCCGTCATTACGAATTATCCAAATACTACAGTCTGGACGAACACACTTCAGTGCCGGACGTGATTTTAATCAGTTTACCTGTCTGGAAAAGCCTGAATACTCAGCAGCAAGGCTGGGTGCAACAAGCCATGAATGATTCAGTGCGTTATCAGCGCGATTTATGGCAAGAGGCCAGTGATGATGCTTTAGCGAAAGTCAAAGCTGCTGGTGTGGAAGTGATTTATCCGGACAAAGCCTCCTTTGTCGCAGCAGTACAGCCACTGCATCAATCGCTGCAGGGCACTGCTGTGGGCGATTTGATGGCTGAAATTGCGTTAGTTCAGGCTGAAACCACCGGAGGGTCTAATGACTAAATTAGTACTGTTCGTCGATTGGATGTTAAAGCGCTGTCTAATGCTGTTAATGGCCAGCATAGTATTGGTGGTGTGCTGGCAGGTGTTATCCCGTTTTGTGCTGACCAATCCCAGTTCAATGACAGAAGAAATTGCCCGTTGTTTATTGTTATGGATTGCCATGTTGGGTGCAGCTTACGCCTATCGTACCGGACAGCATTTGGGCCTTGATATTGTCACCAGCCGAATGCCGCCTTTGTGGCAGCACCGTATTGCTTTTGTACTAACCGCCGCTGTAGTGGTTTTTGCGTCCATTGTGATGGTATGGGGCGGCGGTGAACTAGTGTGGTTAACCTACGAGTTAAATCAAATGTCGGCAGCTTTAGGCATTCGTATCGCCTGGATTTATCTGGTCTTGCCTTTAGCCGGGCTATTGATCGCTTTTTATGGGGTATGTCAGCTGCGTTGTCTGGCGGCTAAAATTCAATTGGTCCCGGCAGAGGAGGCTGAATAATGGAATGGTCTGTACTTGTTTTAATCTCTGTGTTTTTTACCTTGTTGTTATTGAATGTACCTATTTCCTTTTGTATTGGTTTAGCCACTTTATGCACCATGTTGCTGTCGATGGATTTGCTGCCTGCTGTTATCACTCTGGCGCAGAGAATGGCGGGTGGCCTGAATAGTTTTGCCTTGCTGGCTATTCCATTTTTTGTATTATCAGGACTCTTAATGGGGCGGGGCGGTATCGCCAAACGATTGATTGAAGCCGCTATGGCTTTGGTCGGCAGCTTGCCAGGTGGCCTGGCATTGGTGAATGTGTTGTCTTGTATGTTGTTTGGCGCTATTTCAGGCTCAGCTGTTGCCGCAACTTCGGCTATAGGCAGCTTTATGGTGCCTGAGATGAAAAAGCAGGGCTATGATGTGAACTACAGTGCTGCTGTCACTGCGGCTGCTGCAACCACAGGTATGCTGATCCCACCAAGCAATATAATGATCGTTTACGCCATCGCCAGTGGTGGAGTGTCTATTGCCGCTTTATTTGTCGCCGGCTATTTGCCGGGAATTTTGTTGGGTACTGCTTTAATGCTGGTCTGTGCAGGCTATGCCAAAATGAAAGGTTATCCACTGGCGGCCCGCTTGCCTTTGTCTTTAACCTGCAAAAAGCTGGCTGCTGCAGTTCCCAGTTTGTTGATGATAGTGCTGGTGATAGGCGGCATTATCAGTGGTGCTTTTACTGCAACAGAAGCTGGTGCAATAGCAGTGGTTTATTCGTTTATTCTTGCGGTTTGTGTGTATCGTGAGGTAAAAGTTAAAGAGCTGCCTGCTATTTTGCTTAAATCGGCAGAGACTACTGCCATAGTGATGGCGCTCATTGCTACTTCTGCCGCCATGTCCTGGATTTTATCCTACGAGAATATCCCACAAACTGTCAGTCAAGGCTTATTAACCTTGAGCGAAAATCCACTGCTGATTTTGCTACTCATTAATATCATTCTGTTGGTGGTGGGGGCTTTTATGGATATGACACCCGCAGTGCTGATTTTCACGCCTATCTTCCTGCCTGTAGCGGTGGAGCTTGGCATGAGTCCGTTACATTTTGGCATTATGCTGATTTTGAATTTATCTATTGGTTTAGTTTCACCTCCTGTTGGCAGTGTGTTGTTTGTCGCTTGCGCTGTGGCCAAAACCAAACTGGAAGCTTTGATCAAACCGCTGCTGCCTATGTATCTGGCTATGGTGGCGGTGTTATTGCTGGTCACTTATGTGCCAGCGATCAGTGAATTTTTGCCTAATTTGTTTGGGCTTTAGGAGCTGTCATGACCAGTTATTTGATCCCAAATCTTGCCAATGCCTGCCGCATGATGGAGTTAGTGGCGGCATCAGGTTCTGGTTTAACTTTATCCCAGTTGGAACAACAACTGGCGGTACCTCGAACCAGTGCTTTTCGTATTTTACAAACGCTTTGCCAGCAGCAAATGTTATACAAAGAAGGCAAAAAGTACCGGGTGGGTAGCAGTTTATACAAGATGGGGCTGGACTTGCTGCAGCATCATCACCTGCATCAGCTCGCTGTGCCTGTGCTGCACAAGCTCACAATCAGCACCGGGCTCACCAGCCATCTGGCATTACCAAGGCCCGATGGGGCTTTGATAGCTGAAGTTTGTGATAGTCCCAATCCCAGCCATCTGGCGGCCAGGCCAGGCTTTTTGGCTGATTTGCATTGCTCTGCTGGTGGTAAAGTGTTTTTGGCATTTAATTACTTCGACCAATTAGCAACTTTGCCAGGTTTACAGCATATGAGTGCAAGAACACCGCAAAGTATTACCGATCTAGCCCGCTTGCGAGTAGAATTGCATAGCGTTTTAGGTCGGGGTTATGCGCTGGACGATCAAGAGTATCAAGCCAATATCAGATGCATTGCTGTGCCTATCCGAAACGCTCAGGGTACTGTGGTTGCTGCTGTTGGAGTCACGGGGTTAAGTAGTATTTTGTGCAAACAACGTTTGCCGCTTGTGGTTGCTGCCGTAAAACAAGCGGCTATCGATATTAGTCTGGCGTGCTACAGGCCTGCTTTATTGGCTAATGATAAATAACAGGATAAGTGGATGATACAAAAAAGTTCGACCATTAACGATGTGGCCCGTCTGGCTGGCGTGTCCAAGCGCACTGTGTCGCGGGTAATCAATGGCTCTATGAGTGTGGGTGACAGCACCAGAGTCCGGGTCGAAAAAATTATCGCTGAACTGAATTATTCGCCAAACACACAAGCGCGAGGTCTAGCCTCCAGCCGTTCTTATTTATTGGGTTTAATCTACGACAACCCTGATGCCTTGTATTTGGATGATGTACAACGGGGTGTGTTGGAGATTTGCTCCAGATTGGGCTACGAGTTGGTGGTGCACCCTTGTCGCTATCGTAGCGAGACGCTGGTGCAGGACTGCCTGAATTTTATTAATAGGTCAAAACTTGATGGCGTTATTGTTCTGCCGCCGGTTTCTGAACTGGAGTCTCTGGCTGAAGCCTTGAAAGATGCAGGACGACCTTATGTGCGGCTAACCTCTGTGGCTATTGATGAAGCCAAACATATAGTGGTATCTGACGATCGCTCTGCTGCGGCAGAAATGGCGCGTTATTTTGCTCAGTTGGGTCATCAGGATATAGCTTTTATCAGTGGCCCTCAGCGTTATAAATCCTCTACGGAACGGATGGAAGGCTTTAAATTGGGTTTGTCAGCTTATGGTATAGCCCTCAAAGCTGAACGTATTATGGAAGGTAATAATACCTATGAGACAGGCATTGAATGTGCCCGCAGCCTGCTGAGTCAAAGTCCTTTACCTACAGCAATTTTCGCCAATAACGATCAGATGGCCGCAGGTGTACTAAAAGTAGCGCATCAAATGGGTATAGCTATTCCAGAGCTGCTATCTGTTGCTGGTTTTGATGATAACTTGCTGGCATCCAGAGTGATTCCGGCGTTGACTACGATAAGACGGCCTGTACGACAAATGGCGCAGTTAGCGACCACCAAAATGATTATGGTGATTGAGCAAAACGACAAAGCCGCACAACAAGTCGCAGCGAAAGTTGCTCCCACTTTGGTTGTAAGGGAATCCACAGCCAAGGTTTCTGTCAGTCTGCCTTCATAAGCTTGATTGAATTTATATTTTTTTAGTTTTCCCAGTCAGTAAAATAGAGTAATGTGGTTTTATTAGAAAAAATGAAACCATCTGTTGACTGGGATGGCACTGATGTTAATTTTTGCAGTATTTATCAAATTGTTAAGCAGTAAAAAGTCCAGAGTAGTTTTCACTGTACTTTTGCTACAGCTTTTTTCAACTCTGCCTTTTTCCGCAACTGCTGCTACCGCTGCTTTGACGGATTATTTTCGTGAAAGCTGGAACACCCGCCAAGGCTTGCCTCATAACACTATTAACAGTATCAGTCAGACTCCAGACGGTTATCTTTGGTTTGCGACCTGGGAAGGTGTAGCCAGATACAATGGCCGTGAATTTAAAGTCTTTGGCCGTGAACAGCAAACCGGCTTGCCTGATTCTGGTATCCGCGCTTTGCATCTGGATCCGAAAGGGCGTTTACTGGTGGGCGGATCCCGCGGTGGTTTGGCGCTATTGCAAGATCAACAATGGCGGCCTGTGGATGCCGTGTCTGCTCTGGTTAATGAAGTCCGCGGAGATGCAAAGGGTCAGTTGTGGGTTGGCACAGAAGGTGGCGGTTTGTTTTGTCTGCACCCCGATGGTTCTCGCCAGCAATGGACCCGGCATCATGGCTTACCCAGTAATACGTTATACAGTCTGTTGCATGACGATCAGGATGGGCTTTGGCTGGGAACTGCTGAAGGTTTAGCCTATTTGCAACAGGGGAAAGTACAGACAGTAGCGAATAGCCCCAAACTTCCTGTCTTTGCATTGGCTTATTACCAGGATCAGCTTTATTTAGGAACTGAACGGGGTTTGTATCAACAGCAGGGAGAGGACTTTGTTTTAGTGCGACCTGAACTGCATCAAACTGCTATTTCCAGATTATTAGTGGACCATCAGGGCGATTTATGGATAGGGACAATAGAGGAAGGTGTATTTCGTCTGAGTAATTATGGCTTAGAGCAACTGAGTGCCCGGCATGGTATGCCGAATAACAGAGTCCTGGCGATTTATCAGGACAGTGAACATAGCATCTGGTTGGGCACCAACGGTGGGCTGTTTCGTTTACGTGATGCGCCTTTTACTACTTTAAGTGCAGAACATGGTCTACCCGATAATTTCGTGCGCACAGTGTTACAGCATTCGGATGGCACTATCTGGATTGGTACTGCAAGGGGAGTGGCAAGGTACAAAGATGGACAACTGCTCACGGCCAATCATCTGCTGACGGACCAGTCGGTGTTAAGTCTGGCTGAAACGCCACAAGGGGATGTGCTGATTGGAACCTACTCATCCGGTGTATTTCACTACAGTCAGGGGAAAGTGGCAAAGCTACTGGACCGTAATTCAGGTTTATTATCCAACGAAGTCAGGGCCATTTTAGCCTTATCCGAAGCCGATATTTGGTTGGGTACTGCGCAAGGACTGAATCATTATCAAGATAACAAACTAAGTAGTTACACCACGCGAGATGGTTTGCCTGCAGATTTTGTAATAGCGCTACACAAAACAGCAGATGTGCTATGGATTGGTACTGGTGCGGGCGTAACCCGGCTGGTGAATGACCAGTTTGAGGCTTTAGTGTTAACTCAGCTCGATCAGGCTGAATACGCTTTTGATTTTTATGAACAACCAGAAAAAAATTTGCTTTGGCTTGCCACAGACCGAGGTTTGGTACGTTACAGATTGGGTAGCGGTGAGTTGTCTTTGATTGGGCGCAAAGCTGGTATGCCATTCGACAAAATTTTTCAGGTTCAGCCTGATTCGCATGGCAATTTTTGGCTCAGCAGCAACAGGGGTATTTTGCGGATTGATCAGTTGGAAGCCAATGCGGTAGCTGATGGCACTTTGGCTGCAATTCCCTTTGAGTTGTTTGGTGAAAGTGACGGTATGCTGAGTGCCCAGGCGAATGGTGGTTCTAACCCGGCTGCTATAATGGCCAATGATGGTGTTTTATGGTTTGCCACTGCTTCAGGTATCAGCAGAGTGCAGCCCAGCCGTTTAACCACATTTTCAGATGCCATACCTCCTGTGGTTCTGGAAGAGTTACTGGTCAATGGTGTGGAGAAAACAATTAGTGGGAGTATCGATTTACCACCGGACAGCGACAGAGTCGAGTTGCATTTTGCTGGTTTAGGTTATGTCATGCCCGAGCGTATCCAGTACAGAAGTCGCTTGGTTGGCTTCGATGAAAATTGGCTGAACAAAGGGAAGCAAAACTTCGCTGAATATACCAACCTGGCACCGGGAAGCTATGAATTTCTGGTGCAAGCGGCCAACTCTGGCGGCCAATGGAGTGAAGCGGCGCGTATTGAACTGATTAAGCATCCGCATTGGTGGCAAACCCGTAATTTTCAGTGGCTAAGCGCAATATCTTTGATGGCGCTTCTGTCGATACTGGGGTACTGGCGTGTGTCAAGCCTGCGCCATTCAGAGCAGCGTTTAAAGCTTCAGGTTGCGGAAAAAACTGCAGAGTTGCAGCAAAAAGCCAATAGTTTGCAGGCCGCAGACCAAGAAAAATCAACATTATTGGCTCAGTTACACCAACAAACCCTGGCTTTGGCATTACAAGCCAGACAGGATGGTTTGACAGGTCTTGCCAATCGCCGTGCTTTTGATGAAGTATTAATCAAAGAATTCAGTCGTTCTCAGCGACTGAAACACCCTTTGGTGCTGGCTTTCATCGACATAGATCACTTTAAAAAAATCAATGATACCTGGTCGCATCATGCTGGAGATTTAGCTTTAGTCGCCATTGCAGAAAAAATTCGCCAGCATTCCCGCTCTGTGGACTGCGCTGCACGCTGGGGTGGGGAAGAATTTGCACTTTTGATGCCCTCTACCAGTCTTGAGCAGGCGCATATGGTGTGCGAGCGTTTAAGACTCGAGATTATGGCGTTGGAATGGCAGGATATAGCGGATGACATCAGCATTACTGTTAGTATCGGCCTTGCGATCAGTGATGAGTTATCTGACGCTAAACAATTGCTGTTTTTAGCGGACCAGGCCTTATACCAGGCCAAACAACAAGGTCGAAATCAGGTCTGCGCAGCCTGAGTTGTATTCAATTCTCTGTGGTTGTGATTTCAATAATGGAATCTTTTTTCTGAAGTTCTCTGACCAGTTGCCATCGGTGGCAAAATTTTTTGTCTATCTATTGCTACCGGTGGCAAATGCGTTATTATGCTTTTTAAATAAGCATAAAGCAGAAGATAAGCCATAGCTTTATGCAGAAAAAGGGAAAACTCATGCTGATACCTGATCTGAAAAAACGTTTTTTACTCAAAGCTTGTGCTGCTTCTGCGGTACTACAACCTTTGCTAAGTTTTAAAGTGACGGCTGCTGCGGCTAAAGTTGTGGATCCTGTTTGGGCTGTGGCTGAACAAATACTGCGGGATATAAAGCTTACATCCTTTCCACAGCGCGATTTTGTCATCACTGCCTTTGGTGCCAAACAAAATCAGCGGTGTGATAAGGCCATAGCGCAAGCTATAGCGGCTTGTCATCAAGCCGGTGGTGGTCGTGTGGTGGTGCCTGAAGGGGTCTGGTCCACTGGTCCTGTGCATTTAAAATCCAATGTGAATTTACATCTGCAAAAAAATGCAGTCTTGTCCTTTGTTACAGACCCACAAGCTTATTTACCTGCAGTATTTACCCGCTGGGAAGGCGTGGAGCTGATGGGGTTTTCTCCGCTCATTTATGCGTATCAGCAACAGAATATAGCGGTGACAGGTGAAGGTATTCTGGAAGGTAATGCCAGTGGTGACAATTGGTGGCCCTGGAAAGGGGTATGGAAACATACGCCATGGAAGCTGGATCCGGCAACAGATCAAAAACCGAGCCGTGATCAACTATTTGCTATGGCCGAAGCTGGTGTGCCAGTCGAAAAACGTGTTCTGGACAACAACAGATTAAGACCCCCTTTTATTCAGCCCTATGGCTGTGAAAGGGTATTGATTGAAGGCGTCACTATCCGCAACTCGCCGTTTTGGTTGATCAACCCTGTACTGTGTAAAGATGTGGTGATCCGTGGTGTGAACTGTGTCAGTTTTGGCCCAAATTCTGATGGTTGCGACCCTGAATCCTGTCAGCGTGTTTTGATTGAAAACTGCTTGTTTGATACAGGGGATGACTGCATCGCCTTGAAATCTGGCCGCAATGCGGAAGGCCGCCGTTTAGCCACTCCTATACAGCAAGTGGTTATTCAGGATTGTCTGATGAAATCCGGTCACGGCGGTGTAGTGATCGGCAGTGAAATCTCGGGTGGCGCTAAGCAAATTTTTGCCCGCCGTTGCCGCATGAGCAGCCCAAATCTGGAGCGCGGTTTACGTATTAAAACCAACTCAGTACGCGGCGGTTTAATTGAACAAATTGCGGTAGATGATATTGAGATTGGTGAAGTCAAAGACGCCATTGTGATCAATTTCTATTACGAAGAAGGCGATGCGGGCAACTTTTTACCTGAAGTCAAAGATCTGAAAATCAGTAACTTCAGAGTGAAAAAAGCCCAACGTGCTTTTGAAATTCGTGGCTTACCCCGTGCTGGTATCAGCGGCATTCAGATGACAGATGTCAGTTTTGAGCAAGCAAGCTTAGGTGTTTTAGAGCATAGCAGTGGTTTTAAACTGGAAAACGTCAGTCTGAACGGTAAAGCACTCACTGCAGCTCTGTTAAAGCAGAGCAGCTAGTGTTTTTTTAGATTGATTTTGCCACCGATAGACAAGTTATGTAGCAGGTAAAAAATGACAGAGCAAACAAAAGGTTGTAGCCCACATATTGCCGATCCGGCTGCCATTCAGTTGAGCCTGTTGCAGGTGCATCCGCGCGACAATGTGCTGGTCGTATTGCAACCTTTGGCGTCAGGCCAGTCATTAATTGCACCCTGGCACGAAGTACAGGCAAAAGAGGATATTCAGCCAGGCCATAAAGTAGCACTGAAGCTGATAAAACAGGGCGAAGCAGTCATCAAATATGGCTACGCCATAGGCGTCGCGCAGCAGGATATTCCGGCTGGTAGCTGGGTGCATTCACATAACCTGAAAACCTTATTGTCTGATCAGATTGAGTACCAGTATCAGGGCTGTGCGGCTGACGATTTAGCCTTCCCAACCGAATTACCAAGCCATTTTATGGGTTATCGCCGTGCCAATGGCAGGGTCGGTACCCGCAACGAGCTATGGATCTTAAATACAGTAGGCTGTGTTAACCGCGCAGCAATGAAAATAGCCGAGAAAGCCAATCAACAATTTGCTGGTTTAACAGATGGTGTTTTTGCTTACACCCATCCTTTTGGCTGTTCTCAGTTAGGTGATGATTTAAACCATACCCGCGCTGTATTGGCTGGCCTGATGCAAAACCCCAATGCCGGCGCTGTGCTGGTGCTGGGTTTGGGCTGTGAAAATAATCAGCTGGCGGCTTTGCTTAAAGCTTGCCCTGAACTGGATCAAAGCCGTTTACGCTCTTTTAATGCCCAGCAAGTGGAAGATGAATTAGATCAAGGTTTGGAGGCAGCAGCAGAACTTATTCAACTGATGCAGCAAGATCAACGTACAGCCTGTCCTGTGTCTGATTTAGTGGTAGGTATGAAATGTGGCGGCTCTGATGGTTTAAGTGGTTTAACGGCCAATCCGCTGGTGGGCCGTATTGCCGATTTAGTCTGTGCAGCTGGCGGCAAAGTGGTGCTGACTGAAACTCCTGAGATGTTTGGCGCTGAACAAGTGCTGATGAGCCGTGCTGTCAACGAAACCGTGTTTTCCGACATAGTCACTTTGGTCAACGACTTTAAGCAGTACTTTATCGATAACAAACAGCCTGTGTATGAAAACCCAAGCCCTGGCAACAAAGCAGGTGGCTTGACCACTCTGGAAGAAAAGTCCTTAGGCGCTATTCAAAAAGGCGGCTCAGCCAAAGTGACCCAAGTGATCCCTTATGGTGCTTTGGTGCAACAGCAGGGCTTAACTTTGCTGCAAGGACCTGGCAATGATGCGGTGTCGTCTACGGCCTTAGCCGCCAGCGGCGCGACCATGCTGCTGTTTACCACAGGCCGGGGCACCCCGCTTGGTTTCCCTGTCCCTACAGTAAAAATTTCGTCCAACAGCGATTTAGCCAGACGCAAACCGCAGTGGATAGATTTTGACGCCGGCGCTTTGTTGCAACAAGGCCAGAATGCTCAGGATTTTTCCTACCAGTTTTTCCGAGAGCTAATAGATATCGCCTCCGGCAAACGCACTCAAAACGAATTATCAGACAACAAAGAAATCGCCATTTGGAAAAATGGCGTGACCCTGTAAGGAATTTATATGGCCAATTTTAAAGCTTTAGTACTTGATCAAGACCGATTATTTCCGGCCGATCCAACAGTTCGCGCCATAGCCAGACGTTTATATGCCGGTATTAAGGACTTACCTATTGTCAGCCCGCATGGTCATACAGACCCAAGCTGGTTTGCCAGCAATGCCAATTTCGACAATGCCACCAGCTTGCTGTTGCTGCCGGATCACTATGTATTCCGCATGCTGTACAGCCAGGGCATTTCACTGGAGTCTTTGGGTATTCGCACTAAAGACGGCACGCCGGTTGAAACGGATTACCGCAAAATTTTCCATACCTTTGCCCAAAATTATCATTTGTTCCGTGGCACGCCATCCCGTATTTGGCTGGACAGCGTATTCCATGACGTCTTTGGTTTAGAGTATGGATTAAGTTCGGAAACAGCCGATTTGTACTACGACAGTATCAATGAGCAGCTAGTCAAACCTGAATTTAAACCCCGCGCTTTGCTGGATAAATTTAATATCGAATTGATTGCCACCACCGAAGGTGCGGTGAATTCGCTGAAACATCATGCGGCGTTAAAAGGTACAGGCTACGAAAAACGCGTGATCACCACCTTCAGACCAGATGATGTGATAGATGCTGACCGTGCTGATTTCCTGAGTAATATCAAAAAACTGGCCGAACAAACCGGTCAGGATACGCATAGCTGGCAAGGTTATTTGCAGGCCTTGCGTATTCGTCGCCAGTTTTTCCGCGACCATGGTGCTACTGCCACCGATCACGGTCATCCCACAGCGAAAACGGCCAATTTATCGGCAGATGAAGCCAGTAAACTATTTCAGCTTTGTTTATCCGGTAAGGCCAGTAAAGAGCAAACCGAGCTATTCCGTGGCCAGATGCTGACGGAAATGGCCGGGATGAGCATTGAAGATGGTATGACAATGCAAATTCACCCTGGTGCCTTTCGTAACCATAACCCGTCGATTTTCGAACGTTTTGGTGCAGACAAAGGCGCGGATATTCCAAGCCCGACTGAATTTGTCAGTAACTTAAAACCTTTGCTGGATAAATACGGCAACAATGCCGCTTTGAAAATCATTCTGTTTACCCTGGATGAAACCACTTATGCCCGTGAACTGGCGCCTTTGGCTGGTCATTATCCGTCATTAAAACTGGGTCCTGCCTGGTGGTTCCATGACAGTCCTGAAGGTATGTTGCGCTTCCGTCATCAGGTGACTGAAACCGCAGGATTCTACAACACAGTAGGTTTTAACGACGATACCAGAGCTTTCTTGTCTATTCCGGCCCGCCATGATGTGGCGCGTCGTATTGACTGCCGCTTTTTAGCTGGCTTGGTGGCTGAACATCGCTTAAACGAAGACGAAGCCCATGAACTGGCGCAGCAGCTGACCTATCAGCTGGTGAAACAAGCCTATCAGCTGGATTAAAGGACAACCCATGAGCATTGATATTCCTCGTTTAGAGCCGGCTTTGTTAAAGCAGTTGCAAGGCAAACTAAAACTGCCTGCCTATGATCCATCTGCTGTAGGTATAGGCATAGTACATATTGGCCCTGGCGCATTTTTTCGGGCGCATCAGGCCTGGTACACAGATTTAGCGCTGAAATACGGTGGTGACTGGGGCATTTCAGTGGTGTCGATGCGATCCTCTGATTTAGCCAAAGCCCTAATACCGCAGCAAGGATTGTACAGTCTGGCGCTGCTGGATAACGAAACCAGCTATCAGGTGGTTGGCTCTATTCGCGAGTTATTAGTGGCTGCAGAGCAGTACGAGCAGGTGCTGCAGCGTTTAGCAGCGCCCACTAGTCATTATGTAACCCTGACTATCACTGAAAAAGGCTACTGCCTAAATGCGCTGGGTGAACTGGATTTGAGCCATGCCGACATTCAGCATGACTTAGAGCCTAATGTGAAAGCCCGATCTGCTATTGGTTTGTTAATACAGGCACTTGAGCTCAGATTCGCAGCTAACGTTCCGCCTTTTGTCGTCGTCAGTTGCGACAATCTGACTGACAATGGCCATAAGCTAAAAAATGCACTGATCACTTTTGCCCGGCAAAAACAACCTGCTTTGGCGAATTGGCTGGAACAGCAGCTGTTATGCCCTTGTACCATGGTCGACAGCATTACCCCTGCCACTGATGTTGAGCTGCCAAAACAACTGGCGTCTGAATTGGGCTATCAGGACAGCTGGCCTATTAAGCGCGAAAAATTCTGCCAGTGGGTGATTGAAGATATTCTGCCAGCGCACAGACCGGCCTGGCATCAGGTCGGAGTTACTTACACTCAGGACGTGAAAGCCTTTGAAAAAGCCAAGCTGCGCTTATTAAATGCTCCTCACTCGGCATTGGCGTATTTAGGTACTTTGTTTGGACTGGACACTGTATTTGATGCCATGCAGCAGAGCGCATTACGTGCCTTTGTCACTCAGCTGGCACAGGACGAAATAATTGGCTCTTTTCACGCACCAGCAGAGTTGGATGTAGCGCAGTACAGCCAGGATATTTTCCAGCGGTTTGATAATCCTGCTATACGGCATTTGCTGGCGCAAATTGCCTGGGATGGCTCGCAGAAATTACCTATGCGGGTGTTTCCGGTGATCCTCGATAACCTGGCCGCAGGTCGATCTATTCGTTTGCTTTGCCTGGTGGTGGCCAGTTGGATGCTGTTTATCCGGCTGCGTGCCAGACAGCAACCTGATGTTGCTTTGGTCGATCCTCTGGCCAAGGTATTGCTCGACACCGCAGCGGGCTGTAGCGGTGAAGCTGTGGCAGATACCGCGTTGTTTTTGGCGTTATCTGCGGTATTTCCGCCTGCCTTACAGCAGTCGGAACAGTTTCAGCTGGAACTGAGTGCTGCCTATCAGCGCCTTTCCCCAGTGCTTACTCCAACCGGGGCTAGTTCAGCCTCCTTTTTACAGGATTTGTTCTGATGACTTCGTTATCTTCATTGCTTAAAGGTGGCTTGTTATTGCCTATTATTCAGGCCGAACAGCCACAACAAGCCGTGGCTATTGCCAAAGCTATGCAGCAAGGTGGTGTGACTGCAGTGGAAGTGGTGCTGCGCACCTCGGCAGCTTTGGATTGTATCAGTGCGATACGCTCTGAAGTTCCAGAACTGTTAACAGGCGCAGGCACTATTTTGTCTGCTGCAGACGCCCGTAATGCCAAAGCAGCTGGCTCGCAGTTTTTAGTCAGTCCAGCCAGTACACCGGATCTGTTAAAAGCCATGCTGGCGACAGAGTTGGCGTTAGCGCCAGGTGTTGCTACGCCGTCTGAAATGGCGATGGCTATTGAAATGGGCCTGACTGAACTGAAGTTTTTCCCGGCACATTTATCGGGCGGCGTCGAGATGCTCAAAGCACTTTCCGGTATTTTCCAGAAAGTAAAATTCTGTCCTACCGGTGGGGTTCAACTGAACAATATGGCGCAGTTTTTAGCTTTGCCTAACGTCTTTGTGGTTGGCGGTTCATGGATCTCGCCAAAAGATCTGGTGCAACAGCAGAACTGGGCCGCTATTACCGAACTGGCGCTTTTGTCTGTGCAGCAGGCCGAACAAAGCCGGATCCAACAGCACAAGGTAGCCTGAGGGCCAAGCAATGAAACAAATCATTATTTTTGGCGAATGCATGGTGGAGTTATTCCAACTGGTGGATAACGTCTACCATCAGGCCTTTGCCGGTGATGTGTATAACACAGCTGTGTATTGCAAACGCAGCGCACCTGCACAGCTCAACCTGAAATTTTTATCTGCAGTGGGCACAGATTTAGTTAGCGACAAACTGATAGCCCAACTGGAGCAGGAAAAACTCGACAGTACCTTGGTGCTTCGTACTAAAACGGCACGGCCTGGTTTGTATATGATCAATACCGACTGTTTTGGTGAGCGCAGTTTTGTCTACTGGCGTGACAGCTCAGCAGCTAAGCAAAGTCTGGCTTTATTTCGCCAGCACAGCACAGTGGCTCATTTATTACCTGCCGATGTGTTTTATTTCTCCGGCATCAGCCTTGCTATTTTATCGCTGGAGGATCGCACTTATCTGTTTTCGCTGATCAAGGAGCTGAAAGCTCAGGGTGTACAGATTGTGTTTGATCCGAACTACAGACCTGCGCTTTGGCCTGACGCTGAAATTTGCCGCGCCAATTTTGATCAGGCTTATGCGCTGTCAGATCTTGCTTTGCCTGGTCTGGATGATCATAAAGTATTGTACGGAAGCAGCAGCGCAGCTGATGTTTTGGCCCAACTGCAGCAGTTGGGCGTCAAAGAAATTATCGTCAAAAATGGCTCCTCAGGTGTGCTTGGGGTCAGCGATGGCAAGAGTTTCCAATGCCCTGCAGTGCCTGTGAAAAAAGTAATAGATACCACAGCAGCAGGAGACTCTTTTAACGGGGGTTATCTGGCCGGGCGTCTGAATGGTTTATCTGCGCTTGCCTCCTGTCAGTATGCTGCTGCTTTAGCCAGTTTTGTCGTAGAGCATACAGGCGCTATTGTCACCAAAGAGCAATTCCGTAGTTTTTCCGGCCGTTTTAATCTGAATTCATTTAGCTAAAAGGAAGTTTGTCATGTCTGCTGATCTGTCTTTGTATTTTCCAACCCAGGCTGAAATCCCGGCCCAGTGGCAACTCGGAGGGCCAATAGAGCAGCGTGACTATTTACTCAATGGTAAGTTGTGTCAGTGGCAGGGCGATTTAGCTCCTGTCTATAGTCCTGTTGCGCTTCGTAACAGTTCGGGTGAATTAACCCCCACTTTATTAGGCGCTACGCCTTTAATGGATGAAACTGCTGCCAAAGCCGCTTTGGAAGCTGCGCTTAAGGCTTATGATTTAGGCCGTGGCCTTTGGCCCTCTATGGCGGTGATGGAACGAGTGGCGGCAGTGGAGAAATTCCTCGCTGCTATGTTGCAACAAAGGGATGCGGTGATCCGCTTATTGATGTGGGAAATTGGCAAACCTCTGCCGGATGCTGCCAAAGAGTTTGACCGTACCTGTGATTATATCCGCGACACTATACAGGCGTTAAAACAGCAAGACCGCAGTGCCAGCCACTTTGTCATAGAGCAGGGCACTTTAGGCAAAATACGCCGTGTCGCCGTAGGTGTTGCACTTTGTATGGGGCCTTTTAACTACCCGCTGAATGAAACCTTTACCACCCTGATCCCAGCCTTGATTATGGGAAATACTGTTATTTTTAAACCTGCTAAATATGGGGTGTTATTAATACAGCCATTATTGCAGGCCTTTGCTGAATCCTTTCCGCCTGGCGTGATTAACGTGATTTATGGTCGTGGCCGTGAAACCGTTGGTGCTTTGATGGAAAGTGGCAGTGTCGATTTATTTGCTTTTATCGGTACAAATAAAGGCGCCAGCGACTTAAAAAAACTGCATCCACGACCACATCGTCTGCGCGCTGTATTGGGGTTGGACGCAAAAAATCCGGCCATAGTGCTACCCGATGCCGATTTGAATTTAACAGTCAAAGAAGCCGTGGCTGGTGCTTTGTCCTTTAACGGTCAGCGCTGTACGGCGTTAAAACTGTTTTTTGTCCATCGTGCTGTGGCTGATGCTTTTGTACAGCAGCTGTCGGAGGCTATCAGTGCTTTACAGTTAGGCTTGCCCTGGACTGACAAAGTGCAGATTACGCCTTTGCCTGAACCTGGCAAAGTCGAGTTTTTGCAAGGTCTGATTGCGGATGCTGTGGCTCAGGGTGCCACAGTGATCAATCCTCAAGGTGGTCAAAGCGCCGGATCTTTGATGCGTCCTGCTTTGTTGTATCCGGTCAATCACCTGATGCGCCTGTTTCAGGAAGAGCAGTTTGGGCCTTTAGTACCAGTAGTGCCTTATGACGATATCAGTGAAGTGATTCATTATGTGATCCACTCTGACTTTGGTCAGCAATTGAGTATTTTTGGCCAGGACGCACAGCAAATTGGTGAACTGGTCGATATCTTCGCCAATCAGGTAGGCCGTATTAACATCAACAGCCAATGTCAGCGCAGCCCGGACAGTTTCCCTTTTACCGGACGGAAAAACTCAGCGGAAGGCACCTTGTCGGTAGAAGATGCGTTGCTGCAGTTTTCCATTCCAACTTTAGTGGCCTGTAAATACAACCCTGAACAAATAGCGCTGATGAAAGAGATGATTAAACAAGGCTCATCACAATTTTTAGCTACAGATTTTCTGTTTTAGCAAAGAATAACGGATGATCTGAGCCTATAGACCTGCATGCGGCCAAAAGGACAACCTGAAAAAGTCTGGCGCAAAGTGGGTGAATGATATGAATTTAGCACATTGTTTTTGGTGGTTGCGTTGCCCCTGGGGAGAGGCTCTGCAGCTTAGTTGCCTGAGTGCTGTGCTGTGTCATATCAACACATTTGTTATTTTTTCTAAAATGCCACCGGTGGCTGGTGTTGGAGAAGACGATTTTATAGAAGTTTCGACCCAAAAAGCTGGCCGCAGTCAGAGCCAGTAGTTAAAAACTCTAAAGACAGGGAAATACCAATGCAAGTAACAGATCTAAGTGCGTCTTTGCACCGCTATACCTTTACGCCTTTATTTAAAGCTATGCTGCTCAGCGGCGCTTTGGGGTTATCGCTTTCCTCAGCGCAAGCTGCAGCTCAGCAGCAAGCAGAACAACAGCAAGAAACTCAGGCTGAATCCGCCAGTAAAACTTCGCAAAAAAATGAAGAGATTGAGCGTATTGAAATCTCGGGTTTTCGTGGCAGTTTAAATGTAGCCCTAATGTCAAAACGAGAAGCTGTAGGCTCAAAAGAAACTATTCTGGCTGAAGATTTGGGCAAGTTCCCGGATCTGAATATTGCTGATTCACTAGCCAGAGTGCCTGGTATTGCCATAGAGCAGGACGCAGGCGAGGGTAGACAAATTAGTTTAAGGGGTCTTGGAGCTACTTTCGTTAAAACAACAATCAACGGCATGGAATCCGCGTCCGCCGGTGCTGCCACTGATGCGGCTGGTGGCTCAAACAAAAGCCGAGCCTTTGACTTTAACGTTTTTGCCTCTGAATTATTTACTCAAATCGATGTAAACAAAACCACTTCTGCTGAATTGGAAGATGGTGGCATTTCCGGTAATGTGAATTTACAAACGGCCAGACCTTTTCAGTATCAGGGCCGTAAACTTGCTTACAACCTCAACGGCCGTTACAACGACGTTGCAGAAGAGGTCACGCCACGCGGCTCCTTTATGTTCAGCCAGAACTGGGACAATAAGTTTGGTGTATTGTTCTCTGCAGCTTATTCTGAGGGTTTGGTGCAAAGTGAAGGTTCAACCACTGGTCGCTGGAACATTAACAACCCATCCTGGGCCAAGGATTCTCCTACTAATAAATTAACTGCTGCCCCAGTGTTTCAGTTATCACCAAAAGGCGCCTATACCAATGCAAATATGGAAGGCTTGTATGTGCCGCGTATCCCGCGTTATTCCATCTTTAACAAGCAGCAGGAAAGGCTTGGTCTGACCGGAGCTTTACAATATCAGGCTACGGATGCACTGAAGTTTAATCTGGATCTGTTGCATGCTGAGCTCGACAGTACCATGGACGAATTTCAATACTCAGCATTGCTAAGGGGTAATGTCAGCAGTAAAACCAAGTTGTATGCCGAAAACCTGATAGTTGATGCAAATAACTCCGTAGTTGCAGGGGTCTTATCCGGCGTTCCCATTCGCTCTGAGGCTCGCAAAGATGTTTCTGAGTCTGATTTTAACCAAGTGACTCTCAGTGCCGACTGGCAGTTGACCGATCAGCTTAGTCTGGTAGCTTTGGCTGGTTATGGTGAGTCCAAGCTGGATATTCCATTCCAGCACACCTTTGGCTTGGACTCATTCAACTCAACTTTTGCCTGGAGTTACGATCAGAGTGTTGATCCTGTCGCACTTTTGGGCCAAACCGGTACCGCCATTGGTCGTGGTGTGATGAATATGGATATGCCGTCTTTTGCCTTTGCGCCAGCTCAGGCTCCCGGCCAAAGCTTCACTTCAGCTGAGTTGCAGCAACTGATGATGGATCCGGATTTGTATAGTCTGGGATTAGTACGGAAAAAAACTCAGGCGATTAATAGCGAGAACAGTAACCTATCTTTGAGTTTTACCTACGTATTGAACGATGATTACAGCCTGAAGTTTGGCCTTAATCACAGGGTGTTTAACACTGCCAACGTGCAGGGGGACAACGCCTGGAAAGCCCTCAATACCAGTACGAACAAAACCAGTGGTGACAGCGCGGAAGTTTTGGTTCAGAAAATGGGCGCCGATAAAACTGCTGGTGCTCTGTATGCCTTGTCGCTGAGCCAAGCCGGTCAACACTTTGGTAATGCTGCTTCAGTACCTGGCACATCGACGCTAAATGCGGGTAGCTGGCTGACAGCAGATTACGGCAAAGTTCTGGCCGCTTTTGCAGATGAAGCCATATTTCAAGCCAAAGAGCGTTATGCCTCAACTTATGATGTCGAGGAAAAGGTCAGTGGTGCTTATCTTCAGCTTGATTTCGTGAAACAACTGTGGAGTCGGGAACTGCGAGGCAATATTGGGGTGAGGGCACTGGATAACACCAATACCTCACGTATTGTTAATTTAGATCATATCTACGCCGATGGTTATACAGCGGGACGGGGTGAAGGTGCTGCACTGGCTGCAGGTTATGGCTTTCGTGAAACTATCAGTGAAAGTAAGGACCTGTTGCCTTCACTGAACCTGGCTTATGATTTGACTGACGATCTGGTCGCTCGCTTAAGTTTATCTCAAGCCATTACCAGACCCGCTATAGCGGACCTGGCGTCAGCCATCAAAGTAAACACGCCGGATGCAAAAGATCCGACCGCCACCATTGAATTGGGGGCAGGCCCCACTTTAAAGCCGTATGAGTCGAATCAGATCGATCTGGCATTGGAGTGGTATTTTACTGATGAATCTTTGCTGGCGCTGGCGCTATTCCATAAAAATATTACCGGCTTAAGCAAAGGCTCGTCGCAAGAGGTCTTTAATGCTGCCCAGTTACAGTCTATGGGCATAGATTTGGGAGACGTTGATCCTGCAACTGTTACCTGGGATGTTACTCAATTGCAAAATACGCCGGCAGAAGGTGTATTAGGTGCTGAGTTTATTTATCAGCAACCTTTCAGTTTTTTACCAGCACCTTTTAATGCCTTTGGCTGGCAATCTAACCTGACTTGGATTGACTACAAAAGAGATATTAAAGACCCTTTTACTGAAATTGTCAGCAGTATGATGGCGGAAGAGACATCCAGATTAAGTTACAACGCGACCTTGTATTATGAGCAAGATCAGTGGAGTGCCCGTATCTCATATAACTTCAGGGAAAACTACACCAAAGAGTACCTGAATAAGTACAAGGATGAGTCTAGCTTTGGGCGTGGTTACGGTGATAAAGGCCAGTTGAACTTCTCGTCTCGCTATAAAATAAATGACAATCTGTCTTTATCCTTTGAAGCGATAAACTTGACGAATGCCGCAACAGAGCAGTGGAATGATGTCTACACGCCAAGGCCTGCAGAGTATCTATTGACCGGCCGGCAGTATCTGGTAGGTGTCAGAGGTTCATTCTAAGTTAGGATCAGGGCGTTCAATCTAAGGCCAACCTGAGGTTGGCCTTACTTCATTCTGGGGTTGTGATGAAAACACTTTTGCTTTTTTTAATGTTATGCCTGACAACTCAATTGCTTGCTGCCGTTGAATCCGAACTTACGCCTGATTGGCGCAGACAGGTTGAAACACAGCAGGTATGGCAACAGTATTTTGCGCACTCAGAGCTATTAAAGCAGCTCGATCAGCACTTTCTGGCAGAGGAGTTAAGGCTACTAAACCAAACCAAAGCCAGCAAACCTATGAAACACAAAAATTTTGGTTTTCCTGAGCAGCCGGATCCGGCTTTTTGGGCTTCGCCAGAGGCCGAGAGAATGGCTTTGGTTATTTTGTCTTTTCAAACGCCATCCGGTGGCTGGAGTAAAAGAACGGATATGGCGACTCAGCGCAGAGAGGCTGGTCAGCAGTTTGGTGTGGAAAAAGACTATATTCCAACCTTTGACAATGCAGCAACCAGCACTCAGATCCTCTGGCTCAGCTCCTTTATGCCTTATGCCAGTGATAAGTTGCGTCCTCTGCTGCAACAAGGAATAGAACGCGCCATAGGTTTTGTATTACAAGCTCAGTATCCAAATGGTGGTTTTGCGCAGACTTATCCGTTACGTGGTGGTTATCATGATGCTATTACCTTCAATGATCATGTAATGGTGCAACTTTTAAAATTATTGCAAAAAGTAGCAACAGATCCACAATTTTCTTTTATAGCGCCCGCTATCCGACAGCAAGCAGAGCGGCAGTTTTTTCAAGGTATAGAACTATTACTTAGAGCTCAGATCAGACTCAATGGAGAGCTAACTGTGTGGGCTGCTCAGCATCATCCCTTAACATTGCAGGCTATAAAAGCCCGATCGTATGAATTGCCTGCTTTGGTCAGCAGTGAAAGTGCTGAAATAGTGTTACTGTTAATGCAACTCCCCAAGCCTTCACAAGCTATTATTCAAAGTGTTGAAGCCGCCGTTGCCTGGTTTTCAGCTAAACAAATTAGTCATACTGTTATGCAGCGCAGTGACCAGGGAGTACGTTTTTTACAAAAAAACGGAGCTAAGCCGCTTTGGGCCAGGTTTTATGATTTACAAAATCAGCAGCCACTTTTTGTTGACCGTGACGGACGCATAGTCAGCAGCATGGCAGAGCTTTCAATTGAACGACAAAATGGTTACGGCTGGTATCAGTCAAATGCTGAAGCCGTTCTGAAGGCTTATCCTCAATGGAAAGCTGGGCTTTTTTCACCTCATTGATTACGTCAACGGTAAAAAGCAACGACTCTGCCTGATACATGCAGGGTCGCTGCTGACCTTTTACCAAATTGAATATTTATCTCCTGCTCTGGTAAATATCGAAACTACATAAGCGGCGGTAAATAAAACAAAGCTGGCGAAAAAGGCATTGGGTTGGAAGGGGCTGAGCATTAAAAATCCAAAACCTAAGACTACAGTACCTTGCTCTATGCGTATATTAAGTGTTCGTTCTGGCATTTTTAACAAGCCCGAACCAAAAAAGTAACCTCTAAGCCAATACGGTACTTTTTCCCAGTCTTCTGTGCTTTTATCAATCACGCTGATCTCCTGTTCAAGTTGGCTAACATTCACTTCGAACACGGCAGCGAGCGACTTTAATGATTCCATACTGGCTTTGCCACCAGCTTCCAGCCTTTGTACAGTGCGTACACTGAGGCCTGCTATTTCCGCCAGTTGCTCTTGCGACCAGCGTTTTTGATAACGTAGTTTTTTCAGGATCATGATTGCCTCTGCATTGCTGTGAATGTCCATACTGGCTCCACCATAGCAGTGTCGGCAACGAATTGAACCCGACTACAGACCGACAAGGATAAAAACTCATGATGAATGATGAATGATGAATGGTGAAAAATACTCGGCAGCTGAGGCTGGAGACAAAAAGCCCGGCCTTCAAGCCGGGCTCAGACTGCAATCAAAAATTATCTTTTTTAACTGTGTCTTTGGTAATTTTATCGAGATAACCCATAGCAAAAGCGGATGCTACAAAGGTTAGGTGAATTAACAGGTACCACATAATTTTGTCATTAGGTATGTTTTGGGTGTCCATAAACACTTTAAGCAGATGAATAGAAGAAATAGCGACAATAGAAGCTGCCACTTTATTTTTCAGTGAGTTGGAATCAAGCTTACCTAACCAGCCTAATTTATCGCCATCATCATTAATATCCATACGTGATACGAAGTTTTCGTAGCCGGAAAACATCACCATCACCAGTAAACCGCCAACCAGCGATATATCGATTAAAGACAATACCACTAAAATCAGGTCCACTTCTTTCATGCTGAAAATGACAGGCACTATATGTAGCACTTCCTGAAAAAATTTGATGCCAAGCGCAAGCAAAGCCAAACTCAGTCCAAGGTAGATAGGAGCCATTAACCAACGGGTGGCGTACATCGTTTTTTCTATTAGCTGTTCCATTTTTGCTCCAGTCTGTTTAACACTTTGCTTTATGGGGGAAATACTACAGAAATTCAAGCGGCTGTCCGTTTTACTTTGTTGCAAAATATCGCACAATAGCGGCCGTTACCCGCAACAGCCTCAGCAGCGAGCTTTGATGCTGTTAGTTTATCTGGGCCTCAATGCCAAGGAATTCCAAATGAAAAAATCTCTGCTCGCGCTGGCTTTGTCCATCGCCACTTTTGCTCATGCCGATGAAGGTATGTGGCAACCTCATCAGTTACCTGAACTTGAACAACTCCTCAAAGACAAAGGTTTAGAAATTGATGCCAAAAGTATTGCTCAGCTGACAGCATTTCCAATGAATGCTGTTATTAGCTTGGGTGGATGTACTGCCTCTTTTGTCTCTGACAAAGGCCTTGTGGTCACTAACCATCACTGCGCTTATGGCAGTATCCAGCACAACAGCACCGCGGCTAATAACTTGTTAGCTAAGGGCTTTTTAGCCGAAGATTTCGACGAGGAATTACCGGCAGCACCAGGTTCTAAGGTATTTGTTACCCAAGAAGTGACAAATATCACAGCTCAGATCAATCAGGAATTAACTCCACAACTCAAAGGCAAGGCTCGTTTTGACCGTATTAGCGAGTTGCGCAAAGATCAGATAGCTGCGTGCGAAACGCCGGGTTACCGCTGTGATGTCTACAGTTTTCACGGTGGTTTAGAGTATTACTTGATCAAGCAAATGGAAATTCGTGATGTGCGTTTAGTGCATGCGCCAGCTTCTGGTGTGGGCAAATTTGGTGGTGATATCGACAATTGGATGTGGCCCCGTCACACCGGAGATTATGCCTTTTATCGTGCATATGTAGGTAAAGATGGTCAGCCAGCAGATTTTAGCGCTGAGAACATTCCTTTTAACCCTCCTTCCTACCTAAAGGTATCTGCGAAGCCTCTTCAGGAAAACGATTTTGTCATGGTGATTGGTTATCCGGGCCGAACCAACAGATACAATACGGCCGCCGAAGTGGAAAATCAGTTCACGCAAGTTTTGCCTTTATCCAAAGCTTACCGCGAAGAAGCTATACAGGTGATTAAGCTGCATTCTGCCGAGGGGTCTGAGGCCCGAATCAAATACGAAAGCATTCTGGCGTCATTGGCAAACTATGCAAAAAACTTCGAAGGCATGATCCACAGTTACAAAACAGGTGATATTCAGCAGCGTAAAGATCAGTTTGATAAAGGCCTGAATTTGTGGATTAAGTCCAGTCCGGCTCGCCAGGCGAAATATGCTCCGGCAGTTCGCAGCTTGCAACAATTATTAGAGGAGGAGCAGGAGTATCAACAGCGCGATCTGATTCTGGGCTATTTGAGTTATGGTCAGCTATTTACTACTGCTAAACGTTTATACCGCTTAGCTCATGAACAGCAAAAACCAGATACAGAGCGTGAAATGGGGTATCAAGAGCGCGATTTAGGGCGTTTTTCTGCCAGCATGAAACGGTTATCCCGTAGCTTCGATGCCAAAGTGGAGCAAGAGCTGATGCTGCATTTCCTGCAACATTACGCAAAATTACCTAAAGATCAGCGGTTAAAAGCGCTGGATGGTTATTTTGGTATAGGTTCTGGTGAATTGGACGTGGCGACACTTCGCAGCAAACTTGAAGCTTTGTATCAGGTTACAACCCTGTCTGATGAAGTGGAACGTTTAGCCTGGATGGGTAAATCTGTGGAAGATTTTAAAGCGAGCGAAGATCCATTGATCCAATACGCTGTTGCTATGTACGACACTGATATGGCGCTGGAAATTGCAGATAAAGAACACAAAGGCAAGCTGGCTGTTGCTCGTCCGCAGGTGATGGAAGCTATCATTGCGTTTAACAAAGCCAATGGTAAGGCGGTATATGCCGATGCCAACAGCACACTGCGTGTGACTTATGGTTCTATCAAAGGCTACCAACCAAGAGATGCAGTGTCTTATCAGCCATTTACAACAGCTGCTGGTATTTTACAGAAACAAACAGGTATAGATCCTTTTGATGCACCACCAGCTCAGGTAGAAGCCCTGAAAAAGGCTGATTTCGGTATCTACAAAGATGCGGTTTATAACAATCTGCCAGTAAACTTTTTAAGTACTGTAGATACTACAGGCGGTAATTCAGGCTCGCCAACGCTAAACGGTAAAGCTGAGTTAGTGGGTTTGTTATTTGATGGGGTGATTGAAGGTATTATCGGCAACTGGGACTATGATCCGGCCACCAACCGCTCTATTCACGTCGACAGCCGTTATATGCTTTGGCAGATGGAGAAAGTTGATGGCGCCAATAACCTTCTGAAAGAAATGACAATAGTTAAATAGCCTGTAGGGGCGGGGCTTGTCCCCGTCCGTCTCAAATTCCAAACAAATCTTTATAAGGGCTTGTCCCCGCCCGTCTAAAATTCAAATCAAATGCTGTTTAGGCTTTAGGGGCGTCCGTCTCAAATTCAAATCACAACCGGGGATAGTTGCTTTAAGGCGTTACAGTAAAACTAATAGCCCCAAGCAATTGCCCCGAGTCTGTCACTACCCGAATCTTCCATTTACCCGCAGCATCCTGTGGAAACTGCTGTTTTCGTGTCCAGGCTCTGTAGCCTTGTTCCCGTCCGCCGGAAATATCCAGTCGAATGCGTTCTACGGACTCACCGTTATGAACCCATTCATGATAAATCTGTTCTTTCAGGCCTCGTGGTGCCCGTACTGAAGTATAGGCATACACACCTTGTTGCAATTGTGACAGTGTAAGCTCTGTAAAAGTTGAACCAGGTAAACGTTGCTCGTAATCCAGTTGCTGGCTCAATTGAATGTCGTTTAAGCGCAAGACTGGGGCGGGGATCAAACTGCGGCCAAACCAGATGCCTGTGACAAGTACAACTAACAACAAGGATAATACAGGTAAACGCCAGCGGCCTGGTTGTGCCAATAAAGGACGGATGCTGGGAATGCTGAGCAAAGTAGAAATAATCAAAGCCAGACCCAGGCTTTGGGTGGTGGTCATAAAAAATAACAGTGGTAACACTACCATCATCACTGCGAACAATGAGAAGCAGTGATACACCAGAAACAAAGCACGTCGTCTGGTCAGTAGTTTGTTGTAAACCGGGTCAATCACCGCCACTAAAGCGCAGATCAACAGTAATGAGGTAAAAAGCGCCTGAGGTTGATCCCAGTCGGTGGCCGCCAGAAAGAAAGGTAAGGCAAAAAACAAACTTTCCTGATGCAATAACTGAGTCACAAAGCTGGTTAAGTCTTTGGATAAACTCACGCCAAATGTGTTCAATAAGCCTTTACGCAGCCAATATTCGCCAGTAAGCCATACCCAGCCAATGACCATTAAGATGGCAAAAAACTGGGCAAACTGCTCACGTTGCTCTACCTGCCATAAGCTGAATAAGCCAGTACAAAAGCCAAATAAAGCCATCAAACCTGAGTACTTTTTTGTTAATTCAATAACCCAGGTAAAAACACTGCGTATTTCGTTCATCAAACCCCCATAGTTTTGATTTCTGCCCAGTGGTAGAGGGTTGAATTCATATGTTTGTACTATAGGCTCTAATGATTTGGGAGTGACGTTTTGGTTTTAGATTGCCGCTGATTTCTGCTAGTTTGCATAATCTATGGCTAAAACTGCCTTTTTCTGCGTCAGCTATTCTTAGTAACCCTGCTTTTGCAGTAAGATAGTCGGCAGTTCGTTGCCATGAGGGTTGCGACTAGAGTAGTGATAAAAGGGTTAAAGTTTGTGGATCAGAACGTGCAGGTAAAACTTATTATTCGTCGGGTGCCAATCCAGGCTGCCATGTCATGGCTGACCAAAGCCTGGGAATTATTTCGGCAAGCACCTTCCACAATGATAGCTATGGTTGCTTTTATGACGGTGCTGAGTTTAGTGGCCCAATTGCACCCAGTGCTGGCAGTATTCCTGGTGCTGGCAAATCCATTTTTAACTGCAGGCTTTTACAAAGCCATAGTGCTGTTGCAACAGCAAAAGGAAGTGAATTTCCAACTGCTTTTTAGTGTGTTCAGTGAGACCCGCTATCGTCGTACTTTTATAAGATTAGCTGGTGCTAACTTACTGGCGAATATCCCTTTGATGCTATTGGCTGCCAGGTTGATGGAGCAAACCAAAACTGGCGTGGTTGACCCAATGACGATGTTTTTATTAGCTGTGGTATTGAGTCTGGTTTTTATGCTATTTGCTTATGCAGTCGCTATTGCTTATTTTCTGAATGAACAACGTTTGCAGGCTATTTTAACGGCCAGCCTGACAGCCTGTTGGCGTAATGTGGGTGCCCTAACCTTATTTGGCATTATGGCTGTAGCACTAGGCATGTTTGGTATTGTTACCTTTGGTTTCGCTTTTATTGTGATCATCCCTGTACTTCAAATCGCATTCTTTTTGTCTTTCAGTGCTTTTTTTGCCCTGCAACTGGATGACTCAGCACCTGCTGTGTTGGAAGTATAAGCATGGCAGAGCCTCAGCCCTCGCAAGAGCCAAAGCTTCCAACAGAGCAGGAATTGCGGCAATGGCTATTGGGCTTGTTATCACGCCGTGAATACAGCGCGCAGGAGCTAAAACAAAAGTTAAAGCAAAAAGGCGCTTCGGCGGAACAAACTGGCCAATTGCTCGAATGGGCGCAGCAACGGGATTATCAAAATGAGTTACGTTATGCCCGTATGCAGGTCAATGCAAAGTTGCATAAAGGCTATGGATGGTTTTACATTAGCCAGTTTTGTGCGCAGCAGGGCATTAAAAAAGAACTACAACAGCAACTGCTGGAAGAATTAGACATCGATTGGTTTGAGGTCGCTACAGAGGCGTACCGGAAAAAATATGCGGATAAACCCATAGCGGATTATCAGGACAAACTTAAACGGATGCGTTACTTACAAAGCCGTGGCTTTGGCAGTGACATCATCCAACTTGTATTTGCAGAGCTTAAAGAAGAGTAAGATATGTATATGACTTCGGCACAACTTCGCCGCGCTTTCCTGGACTTTTTTGCCAGTAAAGGCCACCAAATCGTTAGCAGTAGTTCACTGATCCCAGGTAATGACCCCACTTTACTTTTCACCAACGCAGGTATGGTGCAGTTTAAAGATGTGTTTTTAGGCCAGGACAAGCGCAGCTACAACCGCGCTGTGACAGCACAACGTTGTTTGCGCGCAGGCGGTAAGCACAACGATTTAGAAAACGTAGGCTATACAGCCCGTCACCATACCTTCTTTGAGATGCTGGGTAACTTCAGCTTTGGCGATTACTTCAAACAGGACGCTATTAAATACGCCTGGGAATTTTTAACTGAAGTAGTGATGCTGCCAAAAGAAAAACTCTGGATCACTGTCTACGCGACAGACGATGAAGCTTTTGATATCTGGACCAAAGAGATTGGTGTGCCAGCTGAGCGCGCTATCCGTATTGGTGATAACAAAGGTGCACCTTATGCTTCGGATAACTTCTGGGCTATGGGTGATACAGGCCCTTGTGGTCCTTGTACTGAAATTTTCTATGATCACGGCGATCACATCTGGGGTGGCCCACCGGGTTCACCAGAAGAAGATGGCGATCGTTTTATTGAGATCTGGAACAACGTCTTTATGCAGTTTAACCGTCACGCCGATGGCCGGATGGAACCACTGCCAAAACCAAGCGTGGATACAGGCATGGGCTTGGAACGTATTGCAGCAATTTTGCAAAACGTCCACAGCAACTACGAAATCGACACCTTTGCCGCGCTGATTAAAGCCACAGCGGAAATTACTGGTGCGAAAGACTTAAACGACAAGTCGTTACGGGTCGTCGCTGACCATATCCGCAGCTGCTCGTTTTTAGTAGCTGATGGCGTCATGCCATCCAACGAGGGCCGCGGTTATGTGCTGCGCCGTATTATTCGCCGCGCTATCCGTCACGGTAACAAGCTGGGTGCCAAAGGCGTATTCTTTAGCAAACTGGTCGGCGCTTTGGCTGAACAAATGGGTGAAGCTTACCCTGAACTGATTGAAAAACAGGCCGTAATTGAAAAAGTGCTGGCGCTTGAAGAAGAGCAATTTGGTAAAACTTTAGAGCGTGGTCTGGGTATTCTGGAAGAGGCTTTAGCAGGACTGAATGGCAGTACTGTGATCCCTGGCGAAGTCGCCTTTAAGCTGTATGACACCTACGGCTTCCCACTGGATTTAACCAGCGATGTGGCGCGTGAGCGCGGTTTAACTGTGGATCAGGCAGGCTTTGAAGCTTCGATGGAAGCGCAGCGTAAACGCGCTCAACAAGCTTCTAACTTTGGAGCTGATTACAACCAGGCATTAACTTCGGCCCAGTGCACCGACTTTACCGGCTACACCCAGATTCAGGGCAAAGCCAAAGTGGTCGAAATTCTGCTGGAAGGCAATGCTGTTAACTCTTTGACAGATGGACAGCAAGCGCTGGTGATCCTGGACCAAACGCCGTTTTACGCCGAGTCCGGTGGTCAGGCAGGTGATGCTGGTGTGTTAACGCTGGCCAATGGTGCTGTATTTACCGTGGCTGACACCATCAAACTGGGCAAAGCTTTTGCCCATAAAGGCAGTTTAAAAGGTGCTTTGGCAATTGGCGATTTAGTCGATGCGGCCATTGATAATGCCCGTCGTGAAGCTATTCGTAAAAACCACTCTGCCACTCACTTATTACACGCAGCGCTGCGTACTGTGCTGGGTGAGCATGTGACGCAAAAAGGTTCTTTAGTAGGTTCAGAGCGTTTACGTTTTGACTTCTCCCATTTTGAAGCGGTCAAAGCGGACGAAATTCGCCGTATCGAACAACTGGTTAACGAGCAAGTACAGCAAAACCACGAAGTGCTGACCCGTCTGATGAATGTTGATGATGCTAAAGCAGCGGGCGCTATGGCGCTGTTTGGCGAAAAATACGATGACGAAGTGCGTGTGCTGAGCATGGGCGACTTCTCAATTGAACTCTGTGGTGGTACTCACGTGTCCCGCACTGGCGATATAGGTTTATTTAAAATTGTGGTCGAAAGCGGCATAGCTGCAGGTATTCGCCGTATTGAGGCTGTGACTGGCGAAGGCGCTTTAGCTTTTGTGCATAAGCTGGAACAACAAGCTCAAACTGTGGCTTCAATGCTCAAAGGCGATGTATTTTCTATTGCTGAAAAAGTGCAGCAAGCGATGGACAGCCGCAAAGCCTTAGAGAAAGAGCTGGAGCAATTAAAAGCTAAGCTGGCCAGCGCTGCCGGTGCTTCCTTACTGGAGCAGGTGCAGCTGATCAATGGCGTGAAAGTGCTGATTGCAGAGCTGAAGGGCGCTGATCCAAAAGCTTTCCGTACTATGGTCGATGAGCTGAAGAATAAATTAGGTTCAGGCATTTTGTTACTGGCCACAGCAGCTGATGGCAAAGTTAGTTTAATTGCAGGCGTCACCTCTGATTTAACAGCTAAAGTACAAGCGGGTCAGCTGATTGGCTGGGCTGCAGAGCAAGTAGGGGGCAAAGGCGGTGGTAAGCCTGATTTAGCTCAGGCAGGTGGCACTGATGTGGCCGCTTTACCTGGCGTACTGAAAGCTGCTGCCGACTATATTGCGGCTAAGCTGTAAAGCTCAGTGGCTTTATATGTACAAAAATTCGGGGGTACTTGCGTGGGTACCCCCGAACGTATCGAAGCTGTGGCAGAACAGGTGATTCAAACTGTGCATGCCGGTCATAAAGTAGTAGTGGTAGTGTCTGCTATGGCAGGAGAAACCAATAGGCTGCTTGGGCTGGCGCATCAGATTGACAGCCGTCCTGCTACTCGGGAACTGGATATGCTCGCCGCCAGCGGTGAACAGGTCAGTATAGCTTTGCTGGCGATGGCGCTGATTAAACGGGGTCATCCTGCTGTATCACTACTGGCTGACCAGATTGGTATTCTGACTGACAATAAATTCAGTCGTGCCCGTATTTTATCTGTAGGCACAGAACGTTTATGGCAGGAGCTGGAGCAGGGCCATATTGTGATTGCCGCAGGTTTTCAGGGCAGGGATATCGAAGACAATATCACGACTTTAGGCCGTGGCGGTTCTGATACCACTGCTGTTGCTCTGGCGGCGGCTTTAAAAGCCGACGAGTGTCAGATATTTACTGATGTCGACGGTATTTACAGTATGGACCCGCGAGTATGTGCAGATGCATTCCGGCTGCCTTATGTCGATGCGTCCAGTATGCTCGAGCTAGCCAGCCTAGGGGCCAAAGTATTGCATTCCCGCTCTGTTGAATACGCCGCAATGCATAGGGTGCCTGTGCGAGTGTTATCCAGCTTCAGGCCCGACCAGGGAACTTTAGTCTGTTATGAGGATCAGAATATGAGTGTGCCAGCAGTTACAGGACTGGCATGCCAGACCGGAGAGGTCTGGCTTCAGCTAGACGATCTCAGTAGTGAGTTGCATATAGCCCTGCTAAAGGAGTTTGCCCGTTTAGCGATTGAGACCGATATGTTAAAGGTGGGCTATACAGAGTTTGGTTTAGTACAGATGCAGTTCAGTTTGAACCAAAATGATCTAACAGCTGTAGAAGATATATGTAATGAACTGAAAAAGAAGCAAAATTTTACAGTACAAAGCAGGAAGTCTTTGGGCAAGTTATCTATAGTAGGAATAGGGCTGAAATCAAATCCTGCCATTTTAGCGACAGTATTTGAACAATTGCAGTTATTAGCCGTACAGGTTGTTGCTGTCAGTTGTGCCGAAATTAAATTATCTATCATAGTACCAGAAGCACAACTGAATAAAGTAGCGGTCGCTTTACACTCAGTTTTATTGGAACAAGTTAATTAATTTCAAGGTTTTCATAAATTTGTCAGCTGAGTTATCATAAAGCCGACAGGTACACGCGATGTAATTAAAACAAGCGTTACCATTGGAAGCTGGGATCATACAAAAGGAGCAAAGAATGCTTATTTTAACGCGTCGTGTTGGTGAGACACTGATGATCGGTGATGAAGTCACGGTCACAGTTTTGGGTGTGAAAGGAAATCAGGTTCGTATCGGTGTCAATGCGCCAAAAGAAGTTTCAGTACACAGAGAAGAGATTTACATGCGGATACAAGCTGAAAAAGGCACCCCGGGTGACTTCAGCAGTGATGATGATCAATAAGTCTTACGTTTTACCTTTAGTAGAAGTTGTATATTTTTAAGCCTTTGTAGCGAATAATTAGTCGAATTGTTTAAAAGGTCAGCAAACGCGCTTTCCAGCTCCAAAAATTGTTTGACTTATTTTCCTGAGACATTAATATACACGCCGCAACGTAGCGCGGAGAAGTGGCCGAGTGGCTGAAGGCGCACCCCTGCTAAGGGTGTATAGGGGAAACTCTATCGAGGGTTCGAATCCCTCCTTCTCCGCCAGTTGTACTGTTAAGATTGGATGCATAGCTCAGCTGGATAGAGTACTCGGCTACGAACCGAGCGGTCGGAGGTTCGAATCCTCCTGCGTCCACCACTTAACTGCAACGACGATGTGAAAAAGAAAGTACCAGATGGATGCATAGCTCAGCTGGATAGAGTACTCGGCTACGAACCGAGCGGTCGGAGGTTCGAATCCTCCTGCGTCCACCACAACTAAACCTGCTAAGTGCAGGTTTTTTTGTTTTTAGAATTCAACAAAATAAAGCTCAGAGTGGACGTGAGGAGGTGAGATCCTCCGTCAGGTTCGACAAAATCGCCGGGAGCGATTTTCACTCGTACCATCCCTGATACTCGCCTTCGNGGCTACGAACCGAGCGGTCGGAGGTTCGAATCCTCCTGCGTCCACCACTTAACTGCAACGACGATGTGAAAAAGAAAGTACCAGATGGATGCATAGCTCAGCTGGATAGAGTACTCGGCTACGAACCGAGCGGTCGGAGGTTCGAATCCTCCTGCGTCCACCACAACTAAACCTGCTAAGTGCAGGTTTTTTTGTTTTTAGAATTCAACAAAATAAAGCTCAGAGTGGACGTGAGGAGGTGAGATCCTCCGTCAGGTTCGACAAAATCGCCGGGAGCGATTTTCACTCGTACCATCCCTGATACTCGCCTTCGGCAGCGAAGCTGTGCAAAACGACATCCTGTCGTTTTGTGGACGAGCGAAGCTCGGCCCGCAGGGCAAGTGGCAGGACGCCACTTGCAATCCTCCTGCCGCGAACTATTCGCTTCAACAGTTTCTCTTTTGCTCTTTCGAGTTCCTGCAGAGTTAAACTCAAACCACCAAACCACCAAACCACCAAACCACCAAACCACCAAACCACCAAACCACCAAACCAACTAAGCCGCCCGTTCCCCGCCATAGCATTCCCCAAGCGTAGCCTCCAGCGCTCTAACCACCTGACCTCTGTTTAGCACCCCAACCACCACGCCATTCTCAAGCACAGGCAGCTGATGCAAATGCAGGCTGCTAAAGATCACGGCAGTATCAACCACACTGTCGGATGCAAGCACTGTGACCACCTTTTTACTCATCACCTGGGCTATCGTATTGTGCAGGCTGCAGAAGTAGCTGGCATGTAACATAGCGGCCAAACAGTCCTGCTCAGATAAATAACCGACCAAATTATTATCTTTATTAAAAACAGGCGCACCAGTCAGGTTAAACTGCCGCAGTTGCTGTACAGCCTGAACTATCGTATCGTCTTGTTGCAGGCGCGGAAATTCTCGCTGAAATATATCTTGTACCATGTTCATCGTCAGTCTCCTTGAGTGAATGAACACAGCATAAACTTGGTAAATACCTCGATGAAAACGAATTAATACGCTTACTAGTATCGTAATTTGTGATTAAAATGCTGGGAGGCAAACAAAGAAGTTGGCCAAAAGGAATGAAACGTATGTTTTATGTGCAGTTAAATCAGTGCAAACAGATTTTTGCTTTACCTTTGAACTCTGTTTTGTATAATGGCGCCTCCAACGCTAGGGGCATAGTTCCAATTGGTAGAACAGCGGTCTCCAAAACCGATGGTTGGGGGTTCGAATCCCTCTGCCCCTGCCACTTCATTCTGATATGAATTCTTTATCGTCTAAGCAGCAACTGCTGCACTTACTCCAGATACAACCACTTGAATTACATCAAGAGTTTTCTGCTATGGCCAAAACGCCTGAAGCTGAAATTGATGTGCTGGCAGAAGCTGTTGCTGATATCAAAGCTGTAGTTGAAGCTGTCGAACCAGCAGTGCCTGTTTACTCTGAAGCATACACTGAACAGGACCATGAACCAGACCCGGAACTGACCTTCTGCAAAGACGTCTTCGTGGCGCTCAACGAGTATCAACCAGATCTGCAGTGGCGGTTAAACCCGGCCAGTACTGAACCTATGTTGCAAAACGGACTCTTAGTAACACCTTCGATTGAATTATTACAGTCAGCCCAGCAGAAAAAGCTGCTCTGGTTGTGCCTCCAGCAAGAGAGCTGATGTATGCCGTTAATACGTAGTGCCACCCCTGCCGACATCCCTGCGATGTTGCAGATAGAACAAAGCGCCAATAGCCATCCCTGGTCGGTAGGCACCTTTAGCACCTGCTTTGGTGAGCGTTATTTTAATGCCGTGCTAGTGAGTGATAACGACGCCATCCTGGGTTTTTACATAGGTGAAAAAGTCGCAGTAGAAGCCAGTTTATTTAATATTGGTGTGGCGCCAAAAGCTCAGGGCCAAGGTTATGGCCAGCAACTGATGCAGCACTTTATTGCACAGGCTCAGGATTTAGAAGCACTGGACTGCTGGCTGGAAGTGCGTCAATCCAATGCCAATGCCATTAAGCTGTATGAGAAATGTGGTTTTATTCAAACCGGTTTACGCCCCAGTTATTACCCAACAGCGACAGGCCGGGAAGATGCGATTTTAATGGCTTTGCCCCTAGGCTAAGGTTAAATCGTCTCTCCAGAACGATAATTTCCCGACCAAAGTGGCTAAATTCTGTGCCTGCGCTCTGCTTGCTGTTATAATCGCGCGAAATTTCCTATCGAACACAAGCCCACTCTGCTTCTTGGCTATGTTGTGGGCTTCGTTTATTGATCAAGTTGGATGGCATGACTACCGAACTGTTTTTAGAAGAAATTAACAAACGCCGCACTTTTGCGATCATCTCTCACCCGGATGCTGGTAAAACTACTATCACTGAAAAAGTGTTGTTGTTTGGACAGCTTATTCAAAAGGCTGGTACGGTCAAAGGTAAAAAGTCGGGCCAGTATGCGACGTCTGACTGGATGGAAATGGAAAAAGAGCGGGGCATCTCGGTCACGACTTCGGTGATGCAGTTCCCTTACGCTGACTGTTTGGTCAATCTGCTGGATACGCCGGGTCACGAAGACTTCTCGGAAGATACCTACCGTACTTTAACGGCAGTAGACTCTTGTTTAATGGTGATCGATGGCGCCAAAGGTGTTGAAGACCGGACCATTAAACTGATGGAAGTCACCCGTTTACGTGACACCCCCATCATTACTTTTATGAACAAAATGGACCGCGATATTCGTGATCCTGTTGATTTATTAGATGAAGTGGAAAGTGTATTAAAAATCGCCTGTGCTCCTATCACCTGGCCAATCGCCTCTGGTAAGGAGTTTAAAGGTGTCTATCACATTTATCGTGACGAAATTATTTTATACAAATCAGGTATGGGCCATACCATTCAGGAACTGGATGTGATTAAAGGCATCAACAATCCTGAACTGGACAAACGTGTGGGTTATTACGCCGATCAGTTACGTGAAGAAATGGAACTGGTCAAAGGTGCAAGCCATGAGTTTGATTTAGAGATGTTCCGTAAAGGTGAATTAACCCCAGTATTTTTTGGTACTGCTTTAGGTAACTTTGGTGTCGATCATATGCTGGACGGTCTAACTGAATGGGCTCCTGCGCCTCAGCACCGTGCTACCACCACTCGTGTGATTGAGCCGTCAGAACCAGCCTTTACCGGTTTTGTCTTTAAAATTCAGGCCAATATGGACCCGAAACACCGTGACCGCGTGGCCTTTTTGCGCATCTGTTCAGGTAAATATGAGAAGGGCATGAAAATGCACCATGTGCGCATTGGCAAAGATATGCTGGTGCCACAGGCTTTAACCTTTTTAGCGGGCGATCGTGAACACGTGGAAGAAGCTTTCCCTGGCGATATCATCGGCTTGCATAACCACGGTACTATTCAGATTGGTGATACCTTTTCCTCTGGTGAAAAGTTTAACTTCACAGGTATTCCAAACTTTGCGCCTGAATTATTCCGCCGTATTCGTCTGCGCGACCCGTTAAAGCAAAAGCAGTTACTCAAAGGTTTAGTGCAACTGTCGGAAGAGGGTGCTGTGCAGGTATTCCGTCCGCTGGATAACAACGATTTAATTGTTGGCGCCGTGGGTGTGCTGCAGTTTGACGTGGTAGTGCATCGCTTAAAATCTGAATACAGCGTCGATGCCATTTATGAAAGCGTCAACGTCACGACTGCGCGTTGGGTTTATAGCGACGATCATAAAGCTATGACTGAATTAAAGAGCAAAGCCAGTATGAACCTGGCGCTGGACGGTGGTGATAACCTGACCTATCTGGCACCTACTATGGTTAACCTGAATTTGTCGATGGAGCGTTATCCGAAGATCAAATTCCATAAGACCCGTGAACATTAATTCAGGCACTAAAGGTTTTTTATGAATATCAAAGAATTATTATCTGCAAAAACTCAGGCCGCTATGATAGCTCTGGGTTTGCCTGCTGACACCAATACGGCTGTCACCATCAGTACTAAAGTTGAATTTGGTGATTACCAAATTAACGGTGCTATGGCGGCTGCCAAGTTATTAAAAACCAATCCCCGTGCTTTGGCGCAGCAGCTGGTGCAACAACTGGATTTAGCCGATATGGCTGAAAAGGTTGAAATTGCAGGCCCTGGTTTTATTAACGTCACCTTACGTAAAGACTGGTTAGCTGCTCAGTTGGTTGGTGCTTCACAAAACCCACGTTTAACCTTAAGCGCAAATCAGGCACCGCAAACTGTAGTCGTAGATTACTCAGCGCCAAACCTCGCCAAAGAGATGCATGTTGGTCATTTGCGCTCCACCATTATTGGCGATGCCGTGGTGCGCTGTCTGGAGTTCTGGGGTGATAAAGTCATTCGCCAGAACCATATGGGCGACTGGGGTACGCAGTTTGGTATGTTGATTGCGCATCTGGAAGACAAGCTGGCGGCTGGCATCGACTTAGAGCAAGTGGCTCTCGCTGATTTGGAAGACTTCTACCGCGAAGCGAAAAAACGTTTTGACGATGAAGCAGGTTTTGCCGATAAATCTCGTGACTATGTAGTGAAATTACAAAGCGGCGACGCGCACTGCCAGAAGTTATGGCAGCTGTTTATCGATACTTCAATAAAGCACAGCGATGATGTCTATAGAACTTTAAAAGTGACTTTAGGCCATGAGCATATCAAGCCAGAAAGCGCCTATAACGCTATGCTGCAGCCTATAGTCGATGGCTTAAAGCAGCAGGGTTTAGCAGTAGAAAGTGAAGGCGCTTTAGTGGTGTTTTTGCAAGAACTGGCAGATAAAGAGGGCAACCCTTCGCCATTTATAGTGCAAAAAACCGGTGGTGGCTTCCTGTACGCCACTACAGATTTAGCTGCCTGTCAGTACCGTAGTTTTGATTTAGCTGCCGATCGCATCGTGATTTTTACCGATGCCCGTCAGGCGCTGCACTTTAAACAGGTAGAGTTAGTGGCCCGCAAAGCCGGCTTGTTAAAAGATCACGTGGCTTATGATCATTGCCCCTTTGGCACCATGATGGGTGAAGACGGTAAGCCGTTTAAAACCCGTACCGGTGGCACTGTGAAACTGGCTGAGTTGTTAGAAGAAGCCGTAGTGCGTGCTCAGGCTGTGGTAGAGCAAAAATCCTCTGATTTAAGCGCCGAAGAAATGGCTGAAGTGGCACGTAAAGTAGGTATAGGTGCAGTGAAGTTTGCCGACTTATCGAAAAACCGTACCAGTGATTACGTCTTTAGCTGGGACGCCATGTTAAGTTTTGAAGGTGCGACAGCCCCTTATCTGCAATATGCTTATACCCGTGTCAGCGGTATTTTGCGCCGTGCTGGTATCGACGAGAGCTTTCTAGCTCCGTTGCAACTTTTAGAAGATCAGGAAAAGCAGTTAGCCGTCAAACTGTTACGCTTAGAAGAAACCTTACAGGCTGTGATGAAAGATGCGGTGCCTAACCTGTTGTGTAACTACTTATACGAGTTATCCAGCCAGTTTATGAGTTTCTACGAAGCTTGCCCTATTTTAAAAGAAGGCATTGAACCAGAACTGAAAAACAGCCGTTTAATGCTGAGTATTCTGGTGGCCCGAACCTTAAAACAGGGCTTAGACTTATTAGGTATTGAGGTCATGGAGCGGATGTAATCCGCTTCACACCAGATATCCCCTCTGGCTATTCGTTGTTCAAGGACAAACTGATGAAAATTGCTGATATTCGCCGCAGCTACACTATGGATAAACTGGATATGGATAAGCTTGATGCCGATCCTTTCCTGCAGTTTGAAGCCTGGCTGAAAGATGCGGTAGCGGCTGAGTTACCAGATCCTACAGCTATGTGTGTCGCTACAGTAGATGCATCAGGCCAGCCATCACAACGTCTGGTGTTGCTTAAAGATTTCAGCAGTAAAGGTTTTGTGTTTTATACCAACTTAGGCAGCCGTAAGGCCTCTGAGCTGGAGCACAACCCAAAGGTGAGTCTGCATTTTCCATGGCATCCACTGGAGCGTCAGGTGATTGTTTATGGCACCGCAGAGCGGGTTCCGACCAGTCAGGTGATGAGTTATTTCTTGTCCAGACCAAAAGAGAGTCAACTGGCGGCCTGGGCTTCGGAGCAAAGTCGTCCTGTGTCGACCCGTCAGGTGTTGATGCAAAAGTTTGCTGAAATTAAACATAAATTTGAGCATGGCGAAGTGCCAGTACCTTCGTTCTGGGGCGGCTTTTTAGTCAAACCTCATCAGATTGAATTCTGGCAAGGTGGAGAGCACAGGCTGCATGACCGCTTTATGTACAAGCAGCAAGCCGATCAAAGTTGGGCCATAGAGCGTTTATGCCCATAACCCTTTCTTCACAGGCCGCCGATACGCGGCCTGTATTATTTGATAGTCACTGTCATCTGGATTTACCCGAGTTATTGCCACAACTTGAGTTGCATCTTGCGAACGCCAAAGCTGTGGGTGTTGAAAGCTTTTTAGTGCCTGCAGTGCAATCCTCGGCCTGGTTGCCTTTGCTGGAATTAAAGCGATGTTATGGTTTTTATATTGCACTGGGCGTACATCCCTGGTGGGCCAGTCAGACTGAAGTTGCGGCTTTAACCGAACTTGAGGCTTTAGCAGCTCTGCCAGAAGTGTGTGCTATAGGTGAAATAGGGCTGGATTTTGCCCTGGATGAACAAAGTTTTGTTTTGCAACGGCAGTGTTTTGAGCTGCAGCTGCAGCTGGCAGCTAAGCTGAAAAAGCCAGTGATTTTACACCACCGCAAATCACAGAATGAATTACTGCAGGTCCTTAAACAGCAGCAGTTTAATCAAGGCGGCATTTTGCATGCGTTTTCGGGCAGCTTTGCACAAGGCAAAGCCTTTATTGACAGGGGTTTTAAGCTCGGCATTGGCGGTACTATTACTTACGATCGCGCTGAGAAAACCCGCAAGGCCGTCAAGCAATTTCCACTCGATGCTTTAGTACTGGAAACTGATTCTCCTTCGATGCCACTAAATGGTTTTCAGGGCCAAATCAATACACCAGCTATGTTACCTTTGGTACTGAAAGAGTTGGCAGAATTAAGAGGTGAAGATCCTCAGCATATTGCACAAGTGCTTTATAACAACACTGTTCAGCTGTTCCAATACCGTTTATAACTTTCTAAATCCAACGGAAGGAGTTTCCAAATTGAACTCGATTTTTTCCGTACTAGGGTACTGGCGGTCTACTATGCCGAATAGTTTGTCTCTTATTTTTTCTTCAAGCGTGTTAGGCACATAAATAGCCTTTAGAGCCTCAACAGGGATTGATTGCAGTCCTATACGCCCTGAAATAAAACGGTATTCTATTTCATCCATCCATTTAGATTTTTTTGTAAATGCGGCTGTACTGGTTTTGCGCAATAAATCCGAACTAAGCTCATTTTTCAAGTATGCCGCATAATCTGATACGGTGATGACGACTGTATTGTTATCTGAGTATTGAACCCTACCGTGGGTAAATTTGCCATCTTCCCCAGAATCAAAAAAACTCTCCAAAACTGTGCTGTCATATTCTAGACAATAACATTTAGAACTCGCGGTGCCTTCAGTATGCTTCGCGTATTCTTTCCAAAAATTTGGGTTTGTTAAAGGGTAGGGATACATATGATCTTCGCAAGCCATTGCCATAGAACAGATCCCTATGGAGTTTTTTATATCATTCAAAAACGAGTCGATACCTTTTAGGAAAATTTGAGGTATGTCTTTTATTTCTGCTCTTGGCTGTTGCATACGAATAACAGTCTTGATCATATCGTCAAGCTGCACTGGCGTATTGGATCTGGCGAGACGTCGTTGATAAAATTCACAAAGCAGGTTTACCCATTCAGCATTTGACACGTTCTTATCGAGCATCCAGCTAAATTCTTCTTCGTCATTTAGAGTGTCTATTCTGGCAAACCATAGCTGGCTGTTTTCAAGAGCTTTTAAATCATCGCTATTTCCCTGCCTGAATTTAAACAGTCTCATAAATAGCAATACTCCTTATCTTGCCTAAAGCAAATTCGCAGCATCTGCCTGTTTGCTGCGACGCCATTTTTGCCACTGATGAGTGATTTTGCTCCAGGTGCCGCGCAACATAAAAGCCACAACTCCTGCAAGTAATAACATCCAGAACACCTGCCGCATTAACTGCTGCCAGGCTTGAGTCACAGGCAATAAGCTAGCATCCATTTTCATACTGATTTTGATATAGCCTATGACCCGGCCTTGCTGAGTGATTTCCTGCACCATAGCCAGCAGAGCTTGTTCATGCTGAGGCGCGTACAACAGCTGAGCCGCTGCTGTGCCTTCTGAAGCAGACAACTTCACGCCGTTGGCATCATAGACCACCACATCCTGCAAATAAGGTGTAGCGGCAATATGTGTAGTCAGTTGGTTTAAACTTTCTAACTGGTCGTTGTCTATCAAATAAGCTGCAGTATGAGATAAAGCTATTAGAGTCGAACGCATCAATTCTGTGCTCTGTTGCTGAAACAACAGTTCACCTTGCTGGTTACTGTTCCACCACCATTGCGATAGCACCCAAATTCCCAGTAAAGCCAATAATAGCTGGACCACTCGGAAGTATTTTGAGTTTTTGTTGTGCTGATATCCGCTTGATTGCATCAATTTGCCTGATTTTTACACTGACAATGGCTTAAAAATGTCGGTAGAATGCCACGGCAACAGAATGAAGTACAGGTGGCCCTTTGAGCTTTTATTATAAGATTGACCCAAACTCCTTTGCTGACAACAGTTTAATTCAATGGTTAACAGCGCATGGCGCAACACAAGACGCAGTGCAGATGCATGCTTCCGGTTTCTATCAAAGCGAACGTGAAGCGGCAGACGCTGTTTCAGCTCCAGAATTTTGGTCTGGATTAGTCACAGCCCAGAGCGCTGCCAGCCTGCGGATTTTTTCCGGCAGCGTCACGTTACAGCAACTCTTTGCTGTGCTGCAGTTATTGCCTGCTGATGCGGCTTATCATTTAAGTTTGTATCGTCCTCACGCTGATTTAGCTTTAGCTGTGCGTATCGATTTACCTTTTGCCTTAAGCACAGAGCATATCCAGGCTTTGCGCCAGTTGAGTGAGCCCTGGGCAGCTGAATTGGTCTATCTGCCAGCTCCGGTGCTGTTAAAGCAACCTGGTGTACTGGTGATGGATATGGATTCCACTGCCATCCAGATTGAGTGCATTGATGAGATAGCCAAGCTAGCAGGTGTTGGAGAGCAAGTGGCTGCAGTGACTGCCCGGGCTATGAATGGCGAATTGGATTTTGCTCAAAGCTTACGCCAACGGGTTGCTACATTGAAAGACGCACCAGAGAGCATATTGAAACAAGTGCTGGATGTAGTACCACTAATGCCTGGTTTAGAAGCCTTAGTGGCGTTTTTACAGCAGCATCAATGGCAAGTGGTGATTGCATCCGGTGGCTTTACTTACTTTACTGAAGCGTTAAAACAACGTTTACAACTGACCGCGACTTTTGCCAATCAGCTCGAAATCATCGATGGCAAACTAACAGGGCAGGTGCTGGGTGCAGTGGTTGATGCTCAGACTAAAGCAGATGTAGTACAGCAGATTGCCAGTCAATACCAGATCCCCGCCAGTCAGACTGTGGCTATTGGTGATGGGGCGAACGATTTACCTATGCTGGCTGTCGCAGCCCTTGGTGTGGCTTTTCATGCCAAACCTAAGGTGCAGGCTCAGGCCAAAGCGGCGATACGGCAAGGCTCGTTATTGCAACTGCTGTATTTACTGGAAAGCTGATGCAACACCTGCAAAGCTCAGCCTGGCTTCATGTCGCTGATTATCAGCTGCATTTGCGGCAGTTGACGCCTGATAAAGCAGGATCTGCCTACCCAGTGCTGATGCTGCATGGCGCTATTGAAAACAGCCGGATTTTTTATAATGAAAAAGGCCGGGGTTTAGGCTGTTTTTTGGCAGACCGTGGTTTTGTTGTCACTTGTGCTGATTTTGCCGGCCGTGGTTTATCCAGCCCTAAAGCCAGCAGGCGTTTTAATCACAGTCAGCAGCAACTGATTTGTCAGGATATTCCAGCATTAATCACTCATCTGTACCAACAGCATCAGCAGCCTGTCGTAGTGATGGCGCATTCCTGGGCTGGCGTGGTGTTGGCGGCAAGTTTAGCGCGTTTTCCAGAGCTGCTACCTAAGGTGAAAGCAATCGTTACCTTCGGCACAAAACGAGTGATTAGCGTGGGAGGCTTTAAAAAACGTCTGCATATTGATTTAGTCTGGAACAGGCTGTCGCCGCTGCTGTGTCTTTTGTATGGTTATTTACCGGCTAAGCAATGGCGTTTTGGTGCTGACAATGAACCCGCTCAGTATGTGCTGGATACTATTGACTGGATCTGTGGCGGAGCCTTTATTGATCCTACAGATGGCTTTGATTATGCTGCCGCTTGCGCTGCTATCTGTTGGCCGCGCAGTTGGCACTTTGCAGCTACTGGAGACAAGCTATTAGGGAATCCTATTGATGTACAAGCGTTTTTGGTAGAAACAGGTTTGAATTCTGGAGTTTACAGCCTTCTTGGTAAAGAGCCTGGTCATCAGCAAGATTATGACCACATTTCTATGCTGACGGATGCAAGGGCTTTAACTGATCACTTTGCCAGACTTGAGCAGTGGCTGAAACTGCTTTAGCCAGTAGCTGGTACTATGGCGATTTTAGTGTAGCTAAGAGTGCAAGTCGTTTTTGTTGTTGTGTAACGATCTGCTCATGACTCAGGTTAAAACGCAATAAAACCTCGTCAGTGATATCAATTACATCCCCCACACCGACTACACTCCAAAGTTCCTCTTCCAGCACTTTGGCCTTGTGGATAGCATAAGTACTGACATAGCCAAGCTCTTTGGCAATATGCTCAGTATCAGGACGGCCGGTACGAGATAAAAAGATCTTAAACGCAAACAACAATCCACTGCTAACTACATCATCAACAAATTCTTTCTTTGCATTTTGCTGCTGGAAATCAAAATCAAACCGGGTTTCAAAACTTTGTTCGATACTTTGCTGATCAGGCGTGAAGCGCAGAAAGACCTCATAACTGAAAGGCACTTCTTGACGTTTCATTTTTTTTAGCTGATTAGCAAATTGCAAATTGGTCGCATTGTTTTTCAGCAAAGGTAACATGGTGATCGAAGCAGAGTCCTCACTGAAATGAGCCAGTAACTTGTGTAAAGCGCTGGGTTTGGCACCCATAGCCACTACATCAAGGTTGTAGCGAACCCCCTGACGATGCACATAAAAGGCAAAGGTATCCAAGGCTTTTACATACATATTGCGTAATGCAGGGCCAAGGCCGGGAAACTTCGGTGTCTCTTCCGCCATGGTCAATTTACTTCTGTTGTTATTGATCAACTGCTGGAAAAATATTTTTCCCGGATGATCGTTGGTTGGATCTATAACCCTCATATTTATAATCAACTTATTTTTACTGACAGCCATCACCTCGTAGGGCAAAGCTGAAAGTTGATGTTTAGTAGTGATCTTTTGTAATTCAGGCAAACTGATGCGTACTTTGTCGCCTTTAACAAATTCAATAGGCTCAGAACACTCCAGTTGGAGACCTTTACTCGAGAAGTCACGACTAAAAGCTGTAATGTCGCCACTTTTGTCGCGTTCCAAAAGCACTGTGGTTTTGTACAAAAATCGACTTTCAGAACGCAAATTTACATACTGTACCGAAGCACTTTCAATAGGTGGAACCTGCTCAAGTTTGGCATGCCCAAATACTTTCAACTGGTTAACTAAAGCAGCATCGTAAGTCATTGCCTTGTACAAATTGTTGCTTTGGGTTGTGCTGATATCTGTCAGAGAGACTATATAGCGTAAGTCCCGGATAAAATTTGCAATTAATGGGTTTGGAGGTTGATTCAGCTTTTGTACTTCTTGGTCTACTGTATTAGGTAATGACAGCAAAATATGAGCGTGAGCAGGGACAGTGCGTAAAACTGACATGCGAAATGCACGGAAGCTGGCTTTTGCTGCACCAAAACCAAAAAAAACGGCTTTTAGTTCGGCATATTGTTGTAATTCTTCTGTGGTGGCCGAATAAAAAAACAATCTGCCTTTAGCTGCGTGGGTAAAAGTGTAAAGTACGGTACTGTTTTCATTGGCCTCTTTTGCAAGGCATTGTTTTATCCGCCGTACATGCAGAAGTTGAGGTAACACATTTTGTTGACGCTCATCCTGGAAGTAGTGCATCAGATGTCTGCTGTTTTCTGTCGTCAAGACACAGCTGGGTAAGGCCTTTCCTTCTTTTACCGCTAAAAACACTGGCAACGAGCTGATCCGAGGTAAATAAAATTGTTCATAGCCCTTAATAAAGACAGCTTCGTAAGTATTATCCAGGTTTACTTTGTAACGTCTTTTATTGCCATGTATAAAGTGCTGCAGGAATTCAGAAAAGCCTTTTTCGTCAGCCAAAGGTAAACGTTTCAGTCGAACATAATAACTTTTGTCGGCGGATTCAACGTCAATCACCTGATAAGGGATGCCATTGTTCATACCAAAGGCAAATTCCTGCTCTAAACCGCGGAAAAAAATGGCAATTTTTTGCCCTGCAGTCATTTCTATTGCCAGTGGGATCTTGATTTTACAACCTGATACGGAGAGATCACTAGTGCTGGCTGGAAAACGATCTTCGTCTTGCAATACGACTTCAATATCAATTGAAAAATTCATTCGCTCTTCACTGCGAATATTATAGCCAGCAAAACGGAGTAACTGAGCCGCTTTATAGTCGTTAGCCGTGGCATCTATGTCTGAAGTAGGCACTACTGAGCCAGTTAAAACGTCAGAGGTTTCGCCGGATAAAACAACCTGCAGCCTCTTATTCGTTTCTTGCTTATGCCTGACTCTGAAGTTGTTATCGGTATTGGTCACTTCTTCGAAGATGCCAATGGTATAGTGGCCATACTGCTGAATGCCTTTTTCAAAAGTTCGAATGGCTACCTCATCAAGATAGTGAGTTTGGCCTTTGTGCACAAAAGCGCGAACTTCTCCGTCGACCCTGCCACGTAAATCGATATAATAGGTGCATGGCTGCCCCAGACGTTTTAATTCCATTTTGATCAGAAACTGTTGCGATTTGGCTAAGTCTCCGGTCAATAGCCGAAACTCCTCATCAAACAGCGGGGTGTTGATAAGGGGTTTGAGGCGCTGCAGGACGCCGCTGTAAGCTTGTAAGTCGTTTGTTGTCATGCTCGCTTAAACACTAACAGGGCAGAGGTTATCCCTGAATGATTAATTTGGGTTAGAGTAAAACCAGTAGGACGTAAAAGCAATAATCGTGCCTTTTAATAAAATGAGATAAAACATGGCTAAAACTAAGAGCGCATACGTCTGTAACGACTGTGGCGCCGACTTTGTCCGCTGGCAGGGTCAATGTACTGAGTGTGGTACCTGGAATAGTATCAGCGAAGTGCGTTTACCCAGCGTGACAAAACAACAACGTTTTGACGGTTATGCCGGCGCTACTGCAGCGAAAGTGATTCGTTTAGATCAGGTTGACTTGCAGGATGTGCCACGTTTTAGCTCTGGTTTTGCCGAGTTTGACCGGGTCTTAGGCGGCGGTATAGTGCCGGGTTCAGCTATTTTGATCGGTGGTAGCCCTGGTGCTGGCAAAAGTACCTTGTTGCTGCAGATTATGTGTGGTTTAGCCACAACAGATAAAGCTTTGTATGTCACGGGTGAAGAATCTCTGCAACAAGTCGCGCTGCGAGCCCACAGACTAGGCTTACCTACTCAGAATCTGATGATGCTGGCTGAGACCAATGTCGAGACCATCTGCCAGCTGGCTCAACAAGAAAAGCCGCGCATAATGGTCATTGACTCTATTCAGGTGATGCAAATGACCGATATTCAGTCTGCGCCTGGTAGTGTATCCCAAGTCCGTGAAAGTGCTGCCTATTTAACCCGTTTTGCTAAGCAGCACAATGTAGCTGTCATTATGGTGGGGCATGTCACCAAAGACGGCTCTTTGGCTGGGCCTAAAGTTCTGGAGCATTGTATCGACTGCTCTATTTTGCTGGACGGCGATACAGACAACAGATTCCGTACTTTGCGCGGCAACAAAAACCGCTTTGGTGCTGTCAATGAACTGGGCGTCTTTGCGATGACAGGGCAGGGCATGCGGGAGGTGAAAAACCCATCAGCTATATTTTTAAGCCGCGGCAAAGAAGATACCCCAGGCTCTATTGTCATGGTGCTGTGGGAAGGGACCCGACCTTTGCTGGTTGAAATTCAGGGCTTAGTCGATTATTCGCCATTAAATAATCCACGCCGGGTTACTTTGGGCATGGAACAGAACCGTATTTCGATGTTGCTTGCTGTATTGCATCGTCATGCTGGTATTCAAATGGCTGATCAGGATGTATTCGTTAACGTGGTTGGTGGCGTTAAAGTGAATGAAACCAGTGCTGACTTAGCCACCTTACTGGCATTAGTATCGAGTTTTAAGAATAAAGCCTTGTCTAACGAGCTGGTTGTCTTTGGTGAAGTGGGATTGTCTGGAGAAATCCGCCCTGTACCCAGTGGTCAGGAGCGCTTAAAAGAAGCAGCTAAACATGGCTTTAAACGCGCTATAGTGCCAGTTGCCAATGCACCTAAAGAACCAATTCCTGGTATGACAGTAGTAGCAGTCAGTAAGTTATCCGAAGCTTTGGATGCGTTGTAAACCTAAATTTAGGTACGGTCAGACATAAAAAAACGGCCGAAGAGCCGTTTTTGCCGTTTTTATATCCGACCTAATTGATGTTGGGCAAGGGAGCAAAGGGGTCAGGCCTTGAATGTTGAATCTAGATTCAATATTCAAGGCCTGACCCTAAGTCTTAATTCAGAGCGTTAGGGAAGTTCAGCAACAACACAGCTTTGGCGTCATCACGTAATTTCACTAAACCTAATTTGTCATAGCTTTCGACCATAATAACCAAGGCTTGCTCTACCGCAGGTGAATCACGGTAATACTCAACAATGTACTTACAGCGGTTTGCTGCGGCTAAGTGAGCGCCACGGCGGGTGTAGTAGTCGGCAACCAGCAGTTCGTAACGCACAAGTTTTTCTTTAATAGCAAACATGCGTTTTTTGGCGTCGTCAGCATACTTACTGTTTGGATAAGTGCTGACTAAAATTTTAAAGTCGTCGAAACCTTGTTTGGTGCTGGACATATCACGGTCAGCACGGTCAATGCCTACAAACTCCTGAAACGCATTTTCGTCAACTTTCAGATTGCTCAAGCCGCGCATATAATAGGCATAGTCTAAATCCGGGTGGTTTGGGTTCAGACGAATAAAACGATCTATGCTGGCTAAAGACTGAGTTGTATTACCGCTTTGGTAATAAGCGTATATCAGATCCAATTGCACCTGACGGGACAAAGGTCCAAATGGGTAACGACTTTCCATAGCTCTTAACAGTTCAATAGCTCTGTTGTAGAGCCCTGAATCCAGAACATCTTTGGCTTCTTCATACATTTGCTGAGCAGACTGGTTGGTATTGACCAGTTCTTCTTCGGCTTTTTTGTTCCCCGCGCAGGCGGTTAGTGTTAAAGCTAGGGCGATTATGGCTAAAAAATTCACTTTCATTTAAAAATCCGCTACTACTTAAACCTATTGGCTATTTAGTCTGGAGTAAAACCGTTAAAATAGCCTTTTATGGCCCGATTCTAACCCAGACTGTTCGGGTATGCACACAGGATAACTGGTTCCGACATGACAAAACAGATAAAACTTGCAGAAATTGTACCTGATCACCTATTTGGTAAGCGCTTAGATCAGGTCTTGGCCGAAATGTTCCCGGACTATTCGCGTTCCAGAATAAAAGAATGGATTTTAGCCGATTGGGTTCAAATCAATGGTCAGCTCTGTAACACCCCCAGAGAGAAATTGCTGGGTGGGGAGTCTGTATTGATCCAGGCCGAGTTACCAGATGATGAGCGCTTTGAAGCTGAGCCTATAGACCTAAATATCGTTTATGAAGACGAGCACATTATGGTGATCAATAAACCTGCAGGTTTAGTGGTGCATCCTGGTGCAGGCAATGCCGATGGTACTTTGTTAAACGCTTTGTTACACCACTGTCCTTCTATTGCCGAAGTGCCACGGGCTGGCATAGTGCATCGTCTGGATAAAGACACTACAGGTTTAATGGTGATTGCCAAAACTATTCCGGCTCAGACCCATTTAGTTGAAGCTATGCAGGAGCGGGAAATTACCCGTGAATATGAAGCGATTTGCCACGGAACTATGACAGCGGGCGGTACAGTGGATGAGCCAATAGGCCGTCACCCTACTAAACGCACGCATATGGCAGTGACCAGCTCAGGTCGTCCTGCGGTGACCCACTATCGAGTGATGGAAAAGTTCCGTGCTCACACCCGTTTGCGTTTACGTCTGGAGTCTGGCCGTACTCACCAAATCCGTGTGCATATGACCTATATTAACTATCCGCTGGTCGGTGATCCTGTTTACGCAGGCCGTCCACGCCCTCCGCGTAAAGCGGATGAAGCGCTGTTAACGGTATTACGTGGCTTTAAACGTCAGGCGCTGCATGCGGCTATGTTGCGTTTAGCTCATCCTATTACCAGTGAGATTATGGAATGGCATGCGCCAATTCCTGACGACATGGTTGAGCTGACATTAGCCTTACGTGTCGATACGGATATTCATGGTCTGGACTTTGCCTGATGTTCAAAGCTGACTGGCCTGCGCCATTTAATGTCAAAACAGCGATCAGTACACGCGAGGGAGGTGTCTCTTTGCCTCCTTACGATGGGTTGAATTTAGGCAGTCATGTCAATGACAGGCCTGAAGCTGTGGCGCAGAATCGTCAGCTTTTCAGACAACAGATAAATATGCCTGCTGAACCTTTGTGGCTAAATCAGGTGCATGGCACAGACTGCGTGCTGCTTGAGCAGACTGATTTTTCAACGGGTCCTTTTACCGCCGATGCCAGTACCACCAAAACTAAAGGTCTGGTGTCGGTGGTACTGACCGCGGATTGCCTGCCGGTGTTGTTTTGTGATCTAGCTGGTACTCAGGTTGCGGCAGCTCATGCGGGTTGGCGTGGTTTAGTCGATGGCGTGCTGGAACAAACCCTGACACAGTTTACTGATCCAAGCCAGGTGATGGCTTGGCTAGGTCCTGCTATTGGCCCCACTGCGTTTGAAGTCGGTGATGAAGTACGGCTGGCTTTTATCGAAAAAGAAGCTAAAGCTGACGCAGCTTTTACGGCTGTTCCGAATAAACCAGGTAAATGGCTGGCTGATTTATATCAACTGGCGCGTTTGCGTTTGAATGCGGCCGGAGTTTCACAGATTTACGGTGGCGGTTTTTGCACTTACACCGACTCAGATGATTTTTATTCCTATCGTCGTGATGGCGAAACAGGCCGTATGGCGTCTTGTATCTGGATTGACTGATCTAAGTCAAATTTTTGACGTTTTATTGCTTGATAATTAGTCGGCTCTCCCCCATCTTAATGCCAACAGCAGTTTGATGTGCGTGGAGATAAATAGTATGAGACTCGACAGATTTACCAGTAAATTCCAATTGGCAATAGCCGAAGCTCAGTCTATGGCTTTAGGCCGTGACCATCAGTTTATTGAACCCATTCATTTAATGCACGCTTTGCTGAATCAAGAAGGTGGATCCACCAAAGATATGTTCAGCAAAATTGGTGTGAATACTAACGAATTGCGCTCCAAGCTTTCCCAAGCCTTAGAGCGACTGCCGAAAGTCGATGGCGTAGACGCCAATGTGCAGCTATCAGCTGCCACTATTAGCCTGCTGAATTTGTGTGATAAATACGCGCAAAAACGTAAAGACCAATATATTTCCAGCGAATTATTTGTGTTGGCCGCCTGTGAAGACAAATCTGAATTAGGGCATTTATTGCGTCTTCTGGGTGTGGATAAAGCTGTAGTTGAAAAAGCCATAGAACAAATTCGTGGCGGCCAGAATGTGGATGATCCTAATGCGGAAGACAGCCGTCAGGCACTGAACAAATACACAGTCGATTTAACGGCGCGGGCGGAAGCTGGTAAGTTAGATCCTGTGATAGGCCGCGATGAAGAAATCCGTCGTTGTATTCAGGTGCTACAGCGCCGCACTAAAAACAATCCTGTACTGATTGGTGAACCTGGTGTAGGTAAAACTGCCATAGTCGAAGGTTTAGCGCTGCGTATTATTAACAAAGAAGTACCTGAAGGCTTGAAAGACAAACGTGTCCTGTCTTTGGATATGGGGTCTTTATTGGCTGGCGCTAAGTATCGTGGTGAATTTGAAGAGCGTTTAAAAGCAGTACTGAACGAGCTATCAAAAGAAGAAGGCCGGGTCATTCTCTTTATTGACGAAATTCATACCATGGTAGGTGCAGGTAAAGCTGACGGTGCTATGGACGCAGGCAATATGCTCAAGCCTGCGTTAGCACGGGGTGAGTTGCATTGTTTAGGGGCTACTACCTTAGATGAATACCGCAAATACATTGAAAAAGATGCAGCATTAGAGCGTCGTTTCCAAAAAGTCATAGTGGATGAGCCTTCAGTGGAAGACACTATCGCCATTTTGCGTGGCTTAAAAGAGCGCTATGAGCTGCACCACGCGGTAGAGATTACCGATCCAGCCATAGTAGCGGCTGCTACTTTGTCACACCGTTATGTCAGCGACCGGCAACTGCCGGATAAAGCTATAGATTTAATTGACGAAGCTGCGTCAAGTATCAGGATGCAGATGGATTCGAAGCCTGAAGAGCTGGACAGATTAGAGCGGCGTATTATTCAGCTGAAGTTGGAAGACAATGCACTGGCGAAAGAGACAGATGAAGCCACCAAAAAACGTCGTGACATGATCCTGGAACAAATTCGCGAACTTGAGTTGAAATACAACGAGCTGGACGAAGTCTGGACCTCAGAAAAAGCCGCTTTGCAGGGCACACAAAATATAAAAGCGGACTTAGAGCAAGCCCGGCTGGATATGGAGGTTGCACGTCGTGCCGGCGATTTAAACCGGATGTCGCAGCTGAAATACGAGCGTATCCCTGCTTTGGAAAAGCGGTTGGATTTAGCGTCACAAGCTGAAATGCAGGAAATGACGCTGCTTAGAAACAAAGTCACTGAGCAGGAGATTGCCGATGTGCTATCCAAAGCTACCGGTATTCCTGTCAGCAAAATGCTGGAAGGTGAGCGCGATAAATTACTGCGAATGGAGCAAGAGCTGCAAAAACGGGTAGTCGGCCAGGCTGAAGCTTTGGAGGCTGTGTCTAACTCTATTCGTCGTTCCCGTGCTGGTTTGGCTGACCCTAATAAACCTATAGGTTCTTTCTTGTTTTTAGGTCCAACAGGGGTAGGTAAAACAGAACTGACCAAAGCTTTGGCTCAGTTTCTGTTCGACACTGAAGATGCGTTAATTCGCATAGATATGTCGGAGTTTATGGAAAAACACACAGTATCGCGTTTAGTCGGCGCTCCTCCTGGCTATGTCGGCTATGAAGAGGGCGGTTATTTAACTGAGGCGGTAAGACGCAAACCATATTCAGTGGTGCTGCTGGATGAAGTAGAAAAAGCCCATCCTGATGTGTTTAATATTCTGCTGCAGGTGTTGGATGATGGTCGTTTAACTGACGGACAGGGCCGCACTGTCGATTTTAAAAACACAGTGATTATTATGACTTCGAACTTAGGCTCAGACCTTATTCAGGAGCATTACCAACATCAGGATTATCAGCAAATGAAAGATATGCTGATGGTAGTGCTGACTAAACAGTTCAGACCAGAGTTTTTAAACCGACTGGATGAAACTGTGGTGTTCCACCCGCTGGACAATGCCCATATCCGTCATATTGCCTCTATTCAGTTGCAGCGCTTGCGTTTGCGTTTGCAGGACAAAGGCTTTGGATTGTCTGTCACAGACGCTGCTTTGGATCTGTTGGCCGCTGCTGGTTTTGATGCTGTCTTTGGGGCGCGGCCATTAAAAAGGGCTATTCAGCACTATATTGAAAACCCATTGGCTCAAACCTTACTGAAAGGCCAGATTAAACCGAATGCAATAGTGTCAGTCGATGCCAAAGCAGGGCAATTTGTCATTGAATCCGGATCTGTTCAGTAAAACCTCCAGTCACTAAAAAGCCCGCGGAAGCGGGCTTTTTTATTTTCGGCCCTAAACCACCTACTTC
>NZ_RZUF01000100.1 GCF_004005375.1 Rheinheimera sediminis
GCTTCTGGCAGTTGTCGGTCACAGTAGGTAACTTATGGGTGCTGCTGGCCAATAGCAGTATTCGCAGTGAAACAGTTCTGTCGCAAGTTGAAGCCACAGGCTTATCGGAAACCGCCTTTTTAATGTTCTTCTTTGCAGGTTTTGCCTTAGTGGCAGCTGCTGTGTTTGCCTTGTATGCACGTAGTTATACTATGTTGGATAACTATAGGGCTGCGGCTTAGTTTTACTGAGCATAACAATAGGGGCAAGACGCAAGACTTGCCCCCGTTTTCCGCTCTCAAGTAGAGGGTTATGTTGCTGCGGGAAGGGCATAGTCCACGCAGACAC
>NZ_RZUF01000011.1 GCF_004005375.1 Rheinheimera sediminis
GAATTTTAATTCAACATTCAAGGCCTGACCCAAGTCGTTTTAACCCAAGTCGTTTTTTTAGCCTGCCTCCAAGAATTACTTCATTTCTGCGATGATAGCCTGCAAGCCCTTCAGCGAAGCTTCGACACTTTGCATTGGTGTCATTCCAGCAGGATAAGATTCTTGTTCTACCACCAGCCATTGAGTGCCGCCTATGGTTTTATTGGCGGTGATTAAAGCTTTCCAGTCCGTGGTGTCTTTACCAATAATAGGATTTTCAGTATTACCGGGCTCAGGTGCTGAGGCCTTGTAGTGAGTGGTGATAGTACGGCCAGGATAAGCTTTGACAAAATCGACCGGATCTTTGCCTGCCACTTCAGTCCAGCCTACATCTTGCTGCAAAATCACTTTGCTGTTGGTGTTTTTACCAATCACATCCCAAGGAGTTTTCCCCATCTCACCCAGCATTTCTGGTTTATGGTTGTGATAACCGACCTGCATGCCATATGGCGTCAGTTTTTCCTGCACAGCAGCTAAATCGGCAGCTACGGCTTTTGCACCTTCCACGGTAAAAGCACGCTGATCCATTGGAATAATTAAATAATGGCAATCTATAGCTTTATAAAAAGCCACAGTAGCTTCAAGTTGCTCCGCGCTAAGCTTTTCAAAAGGTACATGGGCACCTGAAGCTTTTAATCCAAGTTTAGTTAAAAACGCTTTTAAAGCAGCAGGGTCATTGGCGTATTTGCCAAAAAAGCCTGCAAACTCAACACCATCAAAACCCATAGCTGCGAGTTTGGTGAGAGTCCCTTCAAAGTCGGCCTGCATAGCATCTTTCACTGACCATAACTGCACACTCAATTGAGGTGCAGTCTCTACAACCTGCTCTGTGTTGGCATAGCTAAAATCCGATGCTGTGCTGGCTAAAACCAGACTTAGTATCCCTGCAACTTTTGTCAGTTTATTGTTGAAAAAAAGCATACCCCTGTCCTTTTTATTGTCATTGAAAGCGATTTCAGAGTGCTTGATTTTCGCTTATAGATCAATGCTAAATGCGTTAGTTGGCGGTCAATTTTGGCAGTAAATGCTAGCAAGATTAAGTTGGGGCTTTACTCTGTATTGTGATTGCATCCCGCCAAGGCGTTTTGACATAAACAGGCTGGAGGTCTGAGAGCAACAGCGCACTGAATTTAACCGGGCAATCGCAATTTAGGCCAAAGCTTCAGCCAGTCTTTTTGCTGTATCCGCTTTGCAAAAAGTTCAGCTTTTGGGTTTTGTGGATTGAGTTGTACATCAAGACTCCAATTCTGCTCCAGGCCATAGGCCGCACAAAAGCTAAAAGAGTCATCTTGCTCCAGTCTGACGCCAACACAAGTTTGAATTTCAATCCATAGACTTATAGCTTCGGCTGTATTTTGATAAGGGGCATGGCCGTGCATCAGATGCATTCTGGCCTGATTACGCACTTGCCAGGGAACATCAGGCTGCAGTTGATTCAGCCGCATACTGAGCTGTTGCTCAGGCTCCATGGATAGGTCTGAGTCGTCAAAATACACCAGGTCGAGATCGTCTAGTGGCGTAGATGTGGGCACATTGTGCAGATGATCCCAGATGGCGTTGCGCAAAAAACCAGCTGCTACATAGTAGTCCCGCAGCTGCAATTGCCGGGCAGCTTTTAAACAGTCCATCCGAAAAGTATCACGGCGCAATAATTCTGTGGTCAGGGTCTGATAATTCGGCATGGAAAAGCACTAAGCTGTTTTTTTCAAATCATATAACAAACTCTATCTGGCAGCAGATAAAAAAAGCCCCTTGGCAGGGGCTGTCAAAGTCAAACACCCGGGGAGGTGTTATCAGGGATCGACTATCAGTGTGCCGGCGTTAACCACAGCACCTGATAAGGTAAAAGTTGTAATGGACCAGCAGCTAGCTTTTGCGCTGTCAGTTCATCGAACCAGAATTGGCCTGATAAAGAGCTGCAATGCTGCGGATGTTCAGAGAAATTCACTACTGCAACTAAGCGTTTACCGTCCAATTGACGCTGGTATAAAAACAGATGTGGATTATCATCCTGCAGTATTTCTGTAGTGCCTGATCCCAATAATGGCAGCTGCGCTCTGGTGCGGATGAGCTGTTGTAATTGCTGATAAATACGGCCAGACAGCGAGTCCGTGTTACCGGCGAGAGCCAACTGCTTGTCTGTGACTGCGACTCTGTTAACCCAACGGCTGTCGTCTTTTTTCGCAGGGTCCAGCACGTAGCTATAGTCATTTTTTAAACCCAGCTCGTCGCCCATGTATAACAAAGGTAAACCGCCGATACTTAAAATGACTGAATTCAGCAAATAGATCCGATGCAGTGAATGCTCAAGATGTATAGGGTTTGCCTCAAGTTCAGCCTTTTCGGCACCAACCAGAGAGGACAGCATACCAGCAACTCTGCAATCACCTGTTACAGGGTTTTGCTGGAAAGGCACGCCTGCGGCAAAACTACCTTCAAACTGCCCTGTATAAAACTGGTTTAAAAACTGGCGGTGATGATCTGGGTTAATACCCAATTGCCAGGCAATGCTGTCATCAAAAGTCCAACCGATATCATCATGACAACGAATGTAATTAACCCAGCTGCAGTTCGGATCAATAGCAAAGCGTTTTCGCAGGGACTCGGTTAATAATCTAGTATGGCGTGTCGCTAAACTTTCCCAGAGTAGCGCCATTAATAGCGGGTTATACGATAGCTGGCATTCTTCCGGTGCTATGTATTTCACCACTTCATCAGGGTGAACAATGGCTTCAGATTTAAATTGCAAAGCCGGTGCAGCTATACGTGCTACTGAGTTAAAAGCTTTGATTAAAGTATGAGCCTTGGGCAAGTTTTCGCAGTTAGTGCCGGCTTGTTTCCAGACAAAGGCCAGCGCATCTAAACGCAGCACAGAAGCACCCTGATTGGCCAGGAATAACATTTCTTCAGCCATTGCATTAAATACGGCAGGGTTAGCGTAGTTCAGGTCCCATTGAAAACTATTAAAGGTAGTCCAGATCCACAAGCCAGAGGTTTTATCCTGAGTAAAGCAACCGCGGCGAATTTCCGGGAAAATTTCGCGCAAAGTGGGTGCAAATTGATCGCGTTGCTGTTCTGTCAGGAAAAAATAAAACTCGCGATACTCTTTATCTCCAGCTTTAGCCTTTTCTGCCCAGCGATGTTCGTCAGAGGTGTGGTTAAAGACAAAATCCAGCACAGGTTTAATACCTTGCAGGTGTAATTGTTGCATCAGCTCAGCCAACTGCTGCATGGTACCAAGTTGCGGCATGGTGCTGCGGTAATCAGAGACAGCATAACCGCCATCACTGTTGGGCTCTGGAGCTTTGAACAGCGGCATCAGATGCAAGTAGTTAATACCGCTCTGTTTTAAGTATGGGATGCGTTTTTCCAGCCCGTTGAAATCTTTAGCGAATAAATCAACATAACAAGCTGCACCCAAAGCTGTTTCAGCCTTGTGCCAGTCTTGTGATTCTGCATCCTCCTTTCTTAAATAGGCCGGTCGTTGTGCGGAGCTTTTAGCCAACAGTTTTAGCAGCTGTTCGAGATGGTGGTAACAATCGTAGTTATCAGCATATAAATGCAGATAAAGCTCAAGCAAAGCGGGGAGTTGTTGTTCAAGCCGGACTTTAAGCTCTGGCCAACAGTCTTTAGCCACTGCTTTTAAAGATGAGCTTAATCGTTTAAGTATCTTTTGGCTTTCAATAGTCAGCAGCTCTGGGTTCTCCAGGAGCTGGGCTGTGGTTCTTGGCATAGAAATTCTTCCGGTCTTGAGCTGTAATGCTTGTAATAGAACTCCATTTTTAGCATTTTGGCAAGGCTTTTAGCGGTGAAAACTTTAAATTTAGTGTTGAATATTTACACTCGGGCTTTTACTAGCTAAAGTTGATCTGAAACGTTTTAGTTTTGCCTCTTTGTGATGGGGCATCCAACAGGAATAAAGCTGATGAAACCGACTCCGGTATGCTGTTTTGGTGAAGTGTTGATCGACTTTTTGCAGGATAAGACCCAGCCAGGTTTATTTCATCGTTTTGCAGGAGGGGCTCCGGCCAACGTGGCTGTTGCAGTCGCCAAGTTAGGTGGTCAAAGTAAATTTATAGGTATGCTGGGTAAAGATATGTTTGGTGACTTTCTGCAGCAGGAGTTGCAGAGTTATGGCGTCGATTGCAGCGCTGTGCGTCAGACTATGGACGCTAAAACAGCCTTGGCTTTTGTCGCCTTAAATGAGTTCGGTGATCGAAGTTTTTCGTTTTACAGGCCGCCAGCTGCAGATTTACTATACAAAGCAGAACATTGTCCGACTGAACTTTGGCAAGATAAAGGCATTTTGCATTTATGTTCCAATAGCCTGACTGAGCCTGATATAGCTCAAACCAGTTTTGCTCTGGTAAGACTTGCTCAGCAACATGGCTGGCTGGTGTCAGTAGATGCCAATTTACGGCACAATTTGTGGAGTGAAGGGAAAGCCAGCATTGATTTGGTTACTCAACTACTGGAAATGGCTGATCTGGTGAAACTAAGTGAAGATGAATTAACCTATCTGGCTGGAGAGCAAAATGCAGCACAATGGTTACAGCATATTTTAACCTTTCGGCCGTCCTGGCTGGTGGTTACTGCCGGAGCAGATGAAGTGCAAAGTTACAGTAAAACCAGTTCTTTTTCTGTTCCTGTAGCCACTGTCCCTGTGCTGGATACCACAGCGGCTGGCGACGCCTTTGTTGGTGCCTGGTTGTTTCAGGTCGCAGATAAGTTAGCGTCTGGTAGTAGCTTTTCTGATCTGTTGAGTCAAAGTGAACTGCAAAATTCGATTATCACTCAGGCAATCAAAGCAGGCTCCTTAACTTGTCAGAAGTTTGGTGCCTTCACTGCGTTACCTACTGCAGCAGAGTGGTGTTAATGTAGTCGCGCTGCTTATCCCCAGTTCAGTTTGCTGAAGCTGAGCTAACTGGTTATCAGGACACTCAGCTCTACACCGACTAAATAGAAAGGGCTAACGCAAGTTAGCCCTTTTTATTTAGTCGCAGTCATCCTTACTGCTTACCTTAGAGGCCACTGCTTCATGGTGCAAAGGGTCGACGCTAAGACCTTTTACACCTTGATGTCAATATTCTGACCCAGGTTGCCGACAGGAACCGGACTTGGCGACTGCAATGCCGGAGACGATTTTACAGCACTATCAAGCAACTGCATCGTTTGTCTCCCTTCCTGTTTTTGCTGGGTTTTTGCCAGACTGGCACCCAGTAGTTCATAGCTCTGGCTGACTGCAGCTGAGCCTACGGATTGTGTCATAGTCACTCCCATGCCATATTTCCATACATCGTATCGGCAAAAGGATCCCAGACTTTAGATTTTTTTTCAGGATCTGGAAAAAAATGAAGCCGCTCGTTGCAGCGAGCGGCTTCGGTCTTTAGGCGAGCGGAGTGACTTATGTTCCAAATGCCTGAAGTTGCTGAACTCTTTGTAAAAGTTCGTTTATTAACAGCTGATCTGTCAGTGGATCATGGCCGTTGATTGTGAGCGAATACCTGACTCCGGAATAATTGCAGGTAAAGTGCTGGCTTGAGCTGCAGGTTGCAAAGGGCGAATTGGTCTGGTTGGGCTTTTCTTTACTGTGCCTTTGAGCAGAGGCTCAGGTTTCAAATTACTTTGACCTATTTTCGCCGCTAAGCCTTGCTGAATATCGGCTATTGTATATCCTGCTTTGATTTTCATTCGCACATATGGAATACCAGCTGCTTCAAAAGCGCCGCTAACAAACCAGTCTGGCACCGCTTTATGACCGTCTTTGGTGTTATTATTCACTAAATCGACTGCAGCAACTATGCTCATATCAGTTGGATCGCAGAGCACAAAATCCAAGTATTTTGCGTTCAGTTTTACTGAAGCAGCTATACGAGACTTTGCATCAACATTGCTCTTCAATTCCAGAATGTCGGCCATTTTCACTCTGTTCATCACTTTGTACTTACCTTTAACCGCTTGTTCCAGCATGTTCAGGTAAGAACGTTCGACCTGAGTAAAAAGGCTGCTTTTTTTACTGAATGGAAAAGGGTTGCCATGGCTCATAAAACGGCTCGCTAAAAAAGCGGCAACCACAACCAACACTGTTAATACTAAAATTAATACTTCCATTAACGACCTCCGACAAACTTTTGACTCTGCAGTTCTCATTTTTTGACTGCATGGAGGGTTTAGCATAAGGCGTGCCAATAAGTTAGTGTTAATACTCTAATTTGTATAGCTTTGCTGAATGTTTGGCATATTGCCTATTGATGGCTGAAATGGTGGGGTTCGGCTTATAGTGAGATGACTTCCTATTGCTACAGACAAGGATCAATACAATGACAAGCAGCAACACTGCAGGATTAGAGATCAAAGGTCGTTTATCGGCTGAGTTCCAGACTATTTTAACGCCGGAAGCGTGCCGTCTGGTAGTTGAGCTGACTCGCGAGTTTCGAGCGCCATTAAAGCAATTACTGCAGCAGCGCAGCATCGAACAGGCGCTTTATGATTCAGGCGCTTTACCAGATTTTCGTGCTGATACTGCCGACATCCGTGCTGGTGACTGGACAGTTGCTGCTATTCCTGCCGACTTACAGGACAGGAGGGTTGAAATTACTGGCCCTGTCGATCGCAAGATGATCATTAATGCGTTAAACGCTGATGTAAAAGTTTTTATGGCCGACTTTGAAGACTCGCAAGCGCCAAGCTGGGATGGTGTGATTGAAGGCCAGATTAACCTAAGGGACGCCAACCTGGGCACTATCAGCTATAGCGATCCACTGTCAGGTAAGCAATATGCGCTGAGGGACAAACAGGCATTATTGATAGCCCGTGTTCGTGGTTTACATCTGTGGGAAAAGCATTTAGAAGTGGATGGCGAAGCTGTACCCGGTTCGCTGGTTGATTTTGCTTTGTACTTTTTCCATAACTACCAAACCCGTTTAGCCAAGGGGTCTGGTGTTTATTATTACCTGCCGAAGCTGCAAAGCTATAAAGAGGCGGCATGGTGGGATGCAGTATTCCGTTTTACTCAAACGAAGTTTAATCAGCCTGTTGGCACTATCCGCGCTACTGTGCTGATAGAAACTCTGCCAGCTGTGTTTGAAATGGACGAAATCCTGCACGCACTGCGTGAGCATATAGTGGCATTGAACTGTGGCCGTTGGGATTATATTTTCAGTTATATCAAAACTTTAAAGAATCATGCTGACAGAGTCCTACCAGACCGTCAGGTGGTCACTATGGACCAGCCGTTCTTATCAGCATATTCAAAATTGCTGATTAAAACCTGTCATAAACGTGGTGCTTTGGCTATGGGTGGCATGGCGGCCTTTATTCCGGCCAAGGATCCTGTTGCCAATGAAGCGATTTTAACCAAAGTAACAGCGGATAAAGAGCGGGAAGCCAGTAACGGTCATGATGGCACCTGGGTAGCGCATCCGGGTTTAGCAGCTACAGCTAATGGGGTCTTTAATAAATACCTGACGGATGGCAATACCAATCAGCTGCATATCAGCCGTGCTGATGATGCGCCTGTCACAGCCGCCGATTTATTGACACCAAGCGCAGGTGAACGCACCGAAGCAGGTATGCGCATCAATATCCGCGTCGCTTTGCAGTACATAGCGGCCTGGATCAGCGGCAAAGGTTGTGTGCCTATTTATGGTCTGATGGAAGATGCAGCAACGGCGGAAATTTGTCGCACCTCGATTTGGCAGTGGATTAAGCATGGCAAAACTTTGAACAATGGTCAGTTGGTCACGAAAGAACTCTTTGCCGAAATGCTGCAACAAGAAGCTGCTGTGGTACGCACAGAAGTAGGAGAGGAGTTATGGCAACAACAGCAGTTTGAGCGCGCTCAGGCACTGCTTTTGCAAATTACCACAGCCGATCAACTGGTGGATTTCCTGACGCTGCCAGCGTATGAGCTGTTAACGGCTTAATAAAAATGGGGTCAGCTCAGATTAGTTATGAGTAACTAATCTGAGCTGACCTCGTTTTAGTTTTTATAGATGCAACTCGTCTGCCACTTCTGTAATTAAGCGCCGCAGCCAGATATGACTGGCATCCTGATGCAATAACGGGCTCCAGATCATCTTCAGCTCGATAGACGGAATCGGAAAAGGTGGATCCAATACTTTCATGGTTACATCATTCTGATACAAAAGCGCAGCCCGTAAAGGCAAGGTCGCTATCAAATCTGTTTCTACCGCCAAATGCATAGCTACATGATAATTTCGGGTAAAGACACTGATGCTTCGCTGTTTACCGAACTTCGCCAAGGCTTCATCCACCCAGCCAAGCTTCTGCACATCGGCCGGATCCATGCCCACACCTACACCAAAACCAGTTTTACTGACCCAGATATGCTGTGCTTTGAGGTAAGTGTCTAAATTAAAGTTGCCAAGAATAGGGTTTAAGCTATTGACCAGACAAGCAAAACTATCGCGCCATATGGTCTTTTGATGAAAAGACTGTGGCAGCTGATCAAAGCGGTTTATCGCCATATCCACTTTGCCGTTTTCCACATCATGAAAGGTCACGTCTGACGGTGTCATGATATCCAGCGAGGTACCTGGCGCCTGAGCCCGTAGCTTTTTTAATAAAGCTGGAATAAGGGTAGAAGCCGCATAATCGCTGGCCATAATACGAAATACCCTATGGCTGTGTTCTGGCTCAAAATCTTTGTTCGGTTGTAGAGTTTCTTCCAGAGTGAGCAGAATCCCCCGCACTACAGGCGCTAATTCTTTGGCTCGTTCTGTTGGCACCATACCGTCAGAGGTACGGACCAGAATAGGGTCGTTCAGCAAATCCCGCAGTCGTTTTAAGCCATTACTCATGGCTGGCTGAGTGATATTGAGCTGGTTCGCTGCCCGGGTAACGTTTTTCTCCCGCAGTAATACGTCCAGATACACCAACAAATTCAGGTCAATTTTACTGATATTCATTTGTTTCCACTTTTTATAACTGACTAAGTCTCGATTGCATGCTTTATATATTCACACAATGAATGATGAGAATCAAAAAAATCAGCTATATGAATCCTCTTTTTGAAACCTATAGTGAATGTCAACAGAGGCAGTTACCAAATGCCGGCTAAACAACAGACAACAAAACGAGGAAGCATCATGTCAGCTTATCAACAGATCATTAAACAACTGGAACAAAGCTGCAAAGCGCAAGGAACAGGCTGGGCCGCTATCAATGCGGAGTCTGCTGCCCGCATGCAGTTACAAAACCGCTTTAAAACAGGGTTAGAGATTGCGCAGTATACTGCCGACATTATGCGTGAAGACATGGCTGCTTATGACGCCGACAGCAGTCAGTACACTCAGTCTTTAGGCTGTTGGCATGGCTTTATCGGCCAACAAAAACTGATCGCCATCAAAAAACATTTCGGCAGCACTAAACGCAAATACTTGTATTTATCTGGTTGGATGATTGCAGCGCTGCGTTCAGAATTTGGTCCTCAACCTGATCAGTCTATGCATGAAAAAACTGCAGTGCCTGCCTTAATCGAAGAGTTATACACCTTCTTAAAGCAAGCAGATGCCCGTGAATTAGGTGGTTTATTCCGTGAACTGGATGACGCCCGCGCTAAAGACGATCAAGCCAAAGCAGCCGAAGTGCTGGCTAAAATTGACAACTTCGAAACTCATGTAGTGCCTATTATTGCCGACATCGATGCTGGTTTTGGTAATGCCGAAGCAACCTATTTACTGGCGAAAAAGATGATTGAAGCCGGTGCCTGCGCCATTCAGATTGAAAACCAGGTGTCGGATGAAAAACAATGTGGTCACCAGGACGGCAAAGTTACAGTGCCTCATGCTGATTTCTTAGCGAAAATTAATGCAGTGCGTTACGCCTTTTTAGAATTAGGCATAGAGAACGGTATTATCGTTGCCCGCACTGACTCTTTAGGTGCTGGTTTAACCAAACAAATTGCGGTCACCAATGAAGCCGGTGATTTAGGCGATTTATACAATAGTTTCTTAGATGGTGATTACATTCAAAGTGCCTCTGATATTCAAAACGGCGATGTGGTGGTTAAAGCGAACGGTAAGCTGTTAAAACCAAAACGCCTGCAAAGTGGCTTGTTTCAGTTTAAACAAGGCAGCGGTGTCGACCGTGTAGTGCTGGATTGTATTACCTCGCTTCAGCACGGTGCGGATCTGCTGTGGATTGAGACAGAAAAACCTCATGTCGGTCAGATCGCTGAAATGGTCAATCGTATTCGTGAAGTGGTGCCTAATGCTAAGCTGGTTTACAACAATAGCCCGTCATTTAACTGGACGCTGAATTTCCGTCAGCAAGTTTTTGATGCATGGCAAGCTGCGGCTAAAGATGTATCTGCTTATGACAGAGCCAAACTGATGAGTGCCGACTACGACACCACGGAGCTGGCATTAGAAGCCGACAATCGCATACAGACTTTCCAGGCGGATGCTGCCCGTGAAGCAGGTATTTTCCACCACCTGATCACTTTGCCTACTTACCATACGGCTGCCTTGTCGACCGACAATCTGGCGAAAGAGTACTTTGGTGCTGCAGGTATGTTGGGTTATGTGGCTGGCGTACAACGCAAAGAAATTCGTCAGGGTATTGCCTGTGTCAAACACCAGAATATGTCTGGCTCTGACATTGGTGATGATCATAAAGAGTACTTCTCTGGGGAAGCTGCGTTGAAAGCCTCAGGGAAAGACAACACCATGAACCAGTTCTCCTAACCAACTGGTGCATGGCGACTATACCTAAGGTACTGACAGGGCTGAGGGTGGATGTCCCCGACCTAATTGCTGAAAAGAAGAGTGACTCAAAGTAATTGATGTCGCAGTCAACAACGCTGCGGCTTCAAGTACGAAGAGTATTTGATTTACGTGGTCGGGTTATACTGACATTGGCAGCCGCAAGGCTGCCTTTTTTATATGCGCAATAAGGCTTTAGTCTTGTCTTTATTACCTAAATCTGACATTTTCACTACCTCACTAGCTATTTAATTTAAACCAAAGGGAGCTTCATTATGATAAATGCTGTAAAGCATGCAAAACGTAACGCTTTGAAAAATAGTCTAAAAGTTGTAATTGTAGGCTTTCCGTTGGTAGGGGTTTTGGTAGGTACAGCTTTTGGCGTCATGCTGGGTGCTGGTTTTCATCTGGAGCAAAACTTATGGCAGTCACCAGCTGTGTTCTCGCTGGTCGTCGGTACAGCGTTATTACTGGGAGTGACTTGGTATTACGCTAAAAAAATAGAGCAGTTATAATCCAGCTAAGCTCTTCTGTACATAAAAAAGGCAATATGGCTTGGGCCATGAGTCCTGAATCCAGAATCATACAGAGATTATAAGCAACAGATCACCACCTGGATACAGAGCTTTTGCCCTGTCCGTCAGGTTTAAAAAATAACAATGGTTCTGTGCTTTTTGCTGCGGTATCTTGTTATTGCAAAGTAAAGTGTTGAGCAAAACAGCCAGAACTGCGAATTAACGCAGAAGTCTGACCAATAGGCTTGCTTTCTGGCTATTCAGCTATTGATATGGCAAATTAAGCGGCGTATGAAAATTTAAGTTCAGAATAATTATAAGGAAGGGAAATGGAAGGCTTTATTAGTGCGCTAAACAGCATAGTCTGGAGCCCGGCGCTGATTTACCTCTGCCTTGGCGCAGGCTTGTTCTACTCAATACTCACCCGTTTTGCTCAAGTGCGTCATTTCAAAGAAATGTGCAAACTGATGCTCAACAACAACGAATCTGACAAAGGTATCTCGTCATTCCAGGCTCTGGCTGTGTCTTTATCTGGCCGGGTTGGTGTAGGTAATATTGCTGGTGTTGCAGCTGCTATAGGTTTTGGTGGCCCAGGTGCTGTGTTCTGGATGTGGATAGTCGCCTTTTTAGGTGCCAGTACAGCTTATGTGGAATCAACTTTAGGTCAGTTGTACAAAGTTGAAGAAAATGGCCAGTACCGTGGTGGTCCGGCCTATTATTTTGAACGTTGTCTCGGCTGGCGCTGGCTGGGTATCTTGTTTGCTATTTCCGCCATTATCGGCTGCGGTATCTTTTTACCAGGTGTGCAGGCCAATGCGGTAGGTAATGCTATTACTCAGGTTTTTGGTGAAGGCACAGCTGTAGTCACCAGCTTTGGTGAAGTGGGAAGTCATAAGCTAATAGGCCTTGCTTTTATCCTGATTATCCTTGCTTTTATTATCTTCGGTGGCATCAAACGTATTGCTAACTTTACCCAAATTGTGGTGCCTTTTATGGCCCTGGGTTACATCATCCTGGCGCTTATTGTGGTGTTTCTTAATCTGGACAGAGTCCCTGCTATTTTTGGTTTGATCCTCAGTGATGCTTTTACAGCTCAGGCTGGTTTTGGTGCTGCTATCGGCTGGGGGGTAAAACGGGGTATTTATTCTAATGAAGCAGGTCAGGGCACTGGCCCTCATGCAGCTGCAGCAGCAGAAGTTGACCATCCCGCTCAGCAAGGTTTAGTGCAGGCATTTTCCGTCTATGTGGATACTTTATTTGTCTGTACAGCGACAGCTTTAATGATTTTGATGACTGGGCAATACAATGTTCAGACGGAAGATTTTAATGCGGCCACAGGTGCAGGCACTATGATCATGCAGAATATTGATGCATCCACTGTGGTGGCTTCACCTGCGTTTACCCAAATGGCTTTGCATAGTGTATTTGGTCAATTTGGTCAGGTGTTTGCTGGTCTGGCTATTTTCTTCTTCGCTTTTACCACTATTCTGGCCTACTACTACATCACAGAAACCAACGTCGCCTACCTGAATCGCCTATTCAACAATAAACTGCCTAATCTGGTATTTAAGTTGATATTGATGTTTATGGTTGCATACGGCACAGTCAACAGCGCTGGTTATATCTGGAATATTGGCGACTTGGGCGTGGGTATTATGGCCTGGGTGAATGTAGTGGGCATTCTGGTGATCTTCTTTATGTACAAGCCAACGATGCGCTGTCTGCGTGATTATGAAGAGCAGAAAAAGACTGGTGGTCCTGTAACTTTCGATCCCGTGAAGTTGGGCATTAAAAATGCGACTTTCTGGGAGAAACGCCTGGAACAACAGCAAAAAGATCAGAAGTAACAACTGATTATCGTGAAATTAGGAGCCGCAAATGGCTCCTTTTTTTTAAGAGGGAATTGATGGTGATTTGTAAAACCGAGCGTTTAACTTTGCGTGAGCTGCAGCTAAGTGACGCTGAGTTTGTTTTGCGTCTCTATAACGACCCCAGCTTCTTACAGCATATAGGCGATAAAGGTGTTCGTACTGTTGAAGATGCTGAACAGAATGTGCGACAAGGTGCGATCGCCAGTTATGCACAGTATGGCTATGGCATGTGGCTGGTTGAAAATCAGCGGGGCCAGGCCATAGGTTTATGTGGCCTGATTAAACGCGACTTCTTAGCTGAAACAGACCTGGGCTATGCTTATCTGCCTGAGTTTTTTGGTTTAGGTTATGCCTATGAAGCTGCAGTGGCTGTATTGGCTTATGTGGCAGAGCACAGCAGTTTAAAAACACTGGTTGCTATAGTGTCACCCGACAATCTGGCGTCTAAGGCCTTGTTACAGAAACTTGGGTTTGAGCAGGATGGTCAAGTGCTGGTGCCGGATAAAAATGAAATGGTCGATTTTTACCGTATTCAGTTAGATATAAAGCCTGCTACTTCGATAAATTAGAGCTCAAGCTTTTGCCTCTGTGATGAGGCATTGCAGTACAGCGAAGAAGAGGCTAACCCCAGAGTGGGTTGTTTTATTGATTTTTTGACTCAGAAGCTGGTGTTGTAGGAGGCTGTTGCTGCTTCTGCTGTTTTAAATACTCTTGATAAGTTCCGCCCTGACGTTCAAGACATTGAGCTTTAACTTGTGCCGGAAGCTGATTGCACTGAGAACGATGATCCCTTTGCATTCTTTCATACCACCATTCATCTGAGTTCCTGGGGCTGTAAGAACAGGCACTTTGCAACAGAACCAGCAGCAATATGGCAATACGCATAAAGAGTCTCCGTTTCAATAAGTTGATATAGCCAAAGTAACTGGAGTTGCAGCCAGATGACAAGAGCGTGAGACCCCATGAGTACAGTGTCCTATGTGATTGGGGCGAGCGCACGCAGTCAAAAAAGCTGCAGCTTCAAGTACGAAGGTTATAAAAGTATGCATGTCTCAAGGGCTGATTACCAGAGTTTTGTCCCTGAGTGCTCAGGCCACTGCTGTCATTAAAAGTTCATCAAAAAAACTCAAACGCCTGCAACACAACCTTTTATTCTGATGATAAATCAATTCATTGGCGCTCACTGTGCAAACCAAAAGACAACGTTCTCTGTTACCTGAACTGATCCGGCTGGAGGCACTGATCGATACTTTACCTGCAACTATTAAAGCCACAGAACTGGCCCGTTTTCAATCCGGTTTGCATTCATACCCCAGTTACTTGATAGAAATGGCAAGTTTTGACGCCAGCAAACCTACTTTGCTATTGACTGGAGGGGTACATGGTCTGGAGCGTATTGGCTCTGCAGTGCTGATTGCCTTTCTGGAAAGTTTGCTGCAAAGACTGGAGTGGGATCATGGGTTACAGCATCAGCTCAGCCAATTGAATGTTTTATTTTTACCTATGGTGAACCCTGTAGGTATGGCGACTCACAGGCGCAGTAATGGCAATGGTGTGGATTTAATGCGTAATGCACCAGTGCACTGTGAAGATAAAGCGGCGTTTTTAGTGGGGGGGCAGCAATATTCAGCTCGTTTGCCCTGGTTCAGAGGCAATCCGCAGCAACCTGAAGCTGAAAATCAGGTGTTGTTCGAGCTGGTGCGGCAAAAGTTATTTCAAAGCTCTTTTAGCATGGTGCTGGATTGTCACTCTGGGTTTGGCCAGGTCGACAGGATCTGGTTTCCTTATGCCAAAAGCCGTAAACCTCTGCCGCATTTAGCTGAACTCTACCGCTTACGCCAGCTGCTGTTTGACAGCTATCCGCATCAGGCTTATCAGTTTGAACCTCAGTCGCTGCATTATTTATGTCATGGCGATTTATGGGATTATTTGTACGACGAGTCATTGCAGCAAAACACTTTGTTTTTACCTTTAACTCTGGAAATGGGCTCATGGAACTGGGTGCGGAAAAATCCCTTTCAGTTGTTATCCAGTTTAGGTTTGTTTCATCCGGTCAAACCGCACAGGGTAAAACGGGTGTTGCGTACTCATTTAACTTTATTTCATTTTTTAATAGCAGCCACTGCGTCACACCAGCAGTGGCGGCGGGTGATGCATCCACGCATGCTCAGGCAAGAGGCAATGGAGCTATGGTATTGAATCCGGATAAAACCCCGGTACTTTTGATCCGTGGGCTATTACGTGAAAGCCGGCATTGGTTGGATTTCCCGGTTTTGCTCAGTGAGCAGCTGCAACGGCCCGTTTTGACTCTGGATTTGCCGGGTTGTGGTGCTTTACACAAAGAAAAATCGGCTGCCTCCATCCCAGCTTTACGCTCTGCACTGCAACAACAATTTGCAGCGCATTATCCACAATATCAGGGGCAGCAGCTTCATGTGGTGGCTATATCCATGGGCGGCATGCTGGCACTGGACTGGGCGCTTGATGCGCCACAGCAGGTGAAGTCTTTGTCGATGATTAACAGCAGCAGTGCTGGTCTAAGTCCGTTTTGGCACAGGCTGCAGATGCGTAATTACTTGAAAGTATTATTAGCTGTGTTGGCAGGTCCGATACAACGCGAAGAGCTGATCTGGCAAATGACAGTCAGTTCAGCACTGCAGCCTGAGGTGTTAAAACAATGGCAACAGTGGGCTATAGAGCAACCTGTCAGTAGAAGCAATGCATTGCGCCAGCTTTGGGCCGCCAGCCGTTTTCGGGCTGAACGCAAGCCACTTTGTCCGGTATTCATTCTTTCCGGTCTGGCGGATCAACTGGTGTCGCCACTATGCAGCGTAGCTCTGGCCAATCAACTACAAGCGCCTTTATTGACACATCCGACCGCTGGACATGATTTGCCTCTGGATGCGACAGATTGGCTGATAGAGCAGTTAATTTCTCATCTGTCATTCGATCATGAATCTAGATTGCGGTGTTAACTTCATAGATAAGTTAGTTTTTGTACTCTGGATCTAATGAGCACGTCAGTGGTTTGAGCTGGTTTAAACTCAGGGATATACAACTTCTATTAGCCTGCTGTCATGCAGTTTTCCATCTGCCCGGTTTATTCCGCCTAAGGAGGGGGCATAGTCATTATTGATGTTGAGTTTGAAGATAAAACACATAAAGCCAGCATTGACTCATGCACTGAAGTAAGTTGGATTAACACTCGAGATGAAAAAGTAGACTTGGTTTGGTAGTCGGCAGACACAGGCCGAAAAACAAGCTTGGCAGGCTCCTGGTGCAGCGCCTTAGCGCTGCAGAAAGTCAACATGAGGCTGAAGTACTGTACAAGGCAAATCCGTTAGCTGAGTTTTGTCAATTTCTACACAGACCTCTTTTAAATCACCCATGTAACTTTTTGATAGCGCAAGATAAAGTTTGTTGTCCTGCACTACAAAGGCCGCGATGTCGTGATCATAAAACTGCTGCCAAAAGTCAGTAACCAGCACAAAACTGCCTTGGGCGCGATACAAAGTACTGGTTGTTCCTGATGTTGCTCCGGCCATGTTGTTGGTTTCGACAAAATACATAGCTCCATCAAAGGGGTGATAGGCAATGACAGAGTTGGGTTTAGCTGTTGGGCCAAGCCAATAATAGAGCAGACTCATCAAGATAAACCTTGTGACCTTGTGTTTGAACTTTGCTTCTTTGCGTTTTAGCCCTACAAAAAAACAAAGGGAACTCAGTAGTATCACGACTATAGTTTCTAAGCCGCCACCCACAATTTCCCAATAAAAGCTGAGGCCATTCCACAAGAATATCGCCCAGAGGTAAAATGGAAAATACAAAATAAGGTGAGTAACAGCAGCGGAGCTCAGCGCTTTATTCAGATCAGTATTCAATTTCAATAGAGCTCCAGGCAGTGGAAATGATCTGGGAATGTCTTCAATTGTGGCTCTGTCAACAGACGCTACTGTTGTAACGAAGAGTTTGTTTTGAGTTATTAATTTTGTAAATTTGCTTTAATTAAATGCTTCATTTTGGTGCTATTTGAAAATCAGATGCGGTTTTCCCGCTATGTAGTTTTTACGAAAGATAGCAAAATAGGTTGTCAGCTCCTCTGCTGCTTTGCCATCACCAGCCAACTCCAACACAGCAATACCTACTTCAGCAGTACAAAGCTGATGCTCATGAGCGGCTTCGCGTAACTGATACAAGGAACTTTGTTCTGGTTGAATGCCAAGCACAGGAAAACCATCTAAATATGGGCTTTTACTGAACATCTTTTTGGCTTCGCGCCAGGTGCCGTCGAGCATGACAAAAAGCGGAATTTTATCGCCAGTGTCGACTGCGTTGATACAACGTTCAGCCGCCGCGTATTGCTGAGGGAAAACCACTATAGGGGCGTAGCGAGGATTTTTTAGCAAAGCCAGAAGCTCTGGATCAGGTTGGGTTCTGTCCCAGACAAAAGCAAAATTTTCCGGCGCTACATCGGCAATTAAACGCCCTGTATTGGTGGGCTTATAGGCTTCGCCTTTGTACATCACAAAACAAAAGGCACTGCGGCTGGATGGCGTTGGTTTGGCAGCACAAATACAATCCGGCACAGGCAATAAACACAAAGGGCAGCGAATAACCCGGCTACCACGGGCATTAAATACCCTGACCGTTTTTTGTAATTCGCGCTCTCTAAGCGCCATCACTGAATTGATATGAGACACAAACCGGATCCTTTCTTACCGCCAGACACCATGCCAAACGGGCGGCGGCATTGTACTTAAGCCTTAGTCTTTTGCATACTCTGCTTGATACAAAGCGTTAAAGCGCTGGCTTTGAGGATAAGGAAATACATCCTCGACTATTCCATCACGAATACGCTGCTGCTTCTCCTGCCAATAGCTGGCATCCATCAGTTCAGGATGGCTTTGAATTAACATCTGGCGTATATCATTTTGTGCTGTGACATAAGTGGTAATTTGCTCCGGGAATACATCACCAGGGCCCACTGAATACCAGGGCTCGTTGCTTAGCATATCGTCGTAGTTATCGGTTTTTGGAATAAAGCGAAAATTAACATCCAGCAGGTACTGCACTTCGTCGTAATCATAAAAAATCACACGACCGTGGCGGGTGACACCAAAGTTTTTCAGCAGCATATCACCAGGAAAAATATTGGCGGCAATCATATCTTTCAGTGCCTGACCATAATCCGCCATCATTTTTACTTTCTGCTCATAGCTTGCCTGCTCTAAATACAAGTTCAAGGGCAGCATGCGCCTTTCGATATACAAGTGCTTGATAATGACTCTATCGTCTTCAATTTGCATAGAGCCAACTATGCTTTGTTGCAATTCTTCCAGTAGTTCAGGGCTGAACCTGCTCAGCGGCAAGGCTACATCTGAGTATTCCATGGTATCGGCCATACGGCCCACTCTGTCGTGTTTTTTCACCAGCAGATAACGGGCTTTGACTGTGTCGCGGCCAAATTCTTTGGTGGGCGCAAACTTGTCGCGAATGACTTTAAATACATAAGGGAAAGAGGGCAGGGTAAACACCATCATGACCATGCCGCGTATGCCTGGCGCTGCGACAAACTGATCGCTGGATTTATCCAGATGCGTCAACAGTTCACGGTAAAACTCGGTTTTGCCTTGTTTATGCAGGCCAATGGATGAATAGAGTTCGGCCAGGGTTTTATGCGGCAGCAGCTCTTTCAGAAAATGCACCAAAGCCGAGGGAACCGTCATTTCCACCATAAAATAAGCGCGGGAAAAACCAAAAATAATGGTCATTTGTTGTGGATCTGTGATCAGCGTATCGACATAAATACCCTGATCTTCATTATGCAGCAGCGGGATAATAAAAGGCTGCTGACCGTCAGGAGTTACCACCCGTCCTACAATATAGGCGGCTTTGTTGCGGAAAAATAACGATTTTAAAATATCAAAGCGCACCAAGTGCACAGGGAAATGACCATGGCTGGACTGACCGATAAAAGTGCGTACCAGCAGGCGGATATCCCGCTCTAAATCGACAAATGGTGCCTGCAGATGAAAGCTGGCAACAATAGCTCTGATACTTTGTTTTAAACCATATTGAGCCGGAAAATAACTTTCATACACCGAAGCTACTGGAGCTGGTAAACGTTGTTTGCTTAAGGTGGACTCGACAAAAATATTCTGATTATGAAAATACTTACGCTCGTACAGTCGGCAAAATACTGAGTTATAAAAGGTTTCAGCCAGTTCAGCCTGAGGGTGAAATAACAAATACTGCTGGTACTGCTGCTTTACCTGTTGCCACAAACAGTCATTTAATTCAGTGCCCGTCAGCTTTTGTTGCAGCAAGTTCAGGGTTTCATTCACCCGCAAGTCGTAATAAGAAATGCGCTCCGAGCTGATACGTTGCAACTCCAGCCAGTTTTTTTCGGCAAAACCTTGCTGCGCCAAAGCGGTGATTTTTTGAAACAAGCTAAAATGGCGGCGAAAGCCTTTTAAAATAAGATCAGCTATTTCTGTAGCGTGCAGCATAAGCAGATATCCCGAAGTTCGTTGGTTTAGAAATAACTGAAATCCGACCAGATATCAAATGATGCTTCAAGTAAATAGTTGCTGCACTGAGTCTACAAATCTGGCTGACTGGTATTTATATCATACTGTGTTTGCTTCTCGGTGTTGCCTTGTCGAGCCACAGCCAGCTGTGGCGTTCGAAAAATGTACAGAAATCCACAGAAATAGGCGAATGCAGTCAGTAAAAGCGTAAGCCGATTGTATAAATCAGTTTATCTAAATGATGTATTGGGTGACCGGATTGAACACTGGCTTACAATCTTTCTTTTGCAGAAAAACCTGCCTTTGGGTTCTATTTTTCGTTGCACAAGCCACTGCATATTTACTGATCAGCGGCTTTGAAATCCTGAGGACTGAACCAGTATCTGCTGTCATTCACTGGAGTATCAGAGCTTAGCAGCGGGTTTTTCAGGCTGATCCATGGATCGGAACTATGGTGCTTCAGAGGAAATATGTGGCGCGTGAGCTCCTGTTGTTGCATATGTTCCAGTAATTCTCCGTCATCAATCATCTGCTCCAACCCTTGTTCAATCCACAGCGCCAAAGCTTCATTGCTTTTGTGGGTGAAAAAGTAGATAGCAAAAGGGTAGTGCAGCATGATCGGGTTATACCTTACCAATTCAGGATATATAGCCAGGCGTTTTTCCAGTTCAATCGCACCTTCGTGCACGCCACGCGGAAAATAATCACAACGTTTGGCTGCTACTTGGCGAAAGATATTTTCATAAACAGGAGCTTCTTCTACTTTTAAGCCTGAGTACCGCATAATTTCCACATCAGGCCAGAACGCGCCCTGGCAAGCTGTGAATTGCTGCAACTGGTGCAGGCTGCGGATGCTATTAAATGTTGCGACTGAGTCTTTGTGCAGAATAAACTTACGAAAGCCCATTAAACCGCGTTCCAATGGAATACGAATAGCGCGGAATTCTTGTTCTTTCTTTATATCCGTACCAACCCACAATAGATCCAAAAATTCTCCTCTGCTTAGTTCTCGCAAAGCGCGGCCTTGCTCCATCACAAAAGTGGTTTTTATTTCAGGTATGGTCCGCCCTGCTGCTGCTTTCGTCAGGGCTTTATTCAGTAAGCTGGTGTAGTACTGATGGTCGACGTCAAAGGTGGAATGAGGTTTAGTGATTAAAACCTGAGTTATTGTTTCTGAGCAGCTTGCTGCAGCGCTCATACAGCTGATCAAGGCGCAGACTAAGATTGCTGGAAATAACTTCATGAAAAACCTCATAGAGTCGGTATAGGTAAGTGTAAATGCCACCCACGCAAAGGCCTAATTTTATTCACGAGCGTTTTGTTATTGATAGAGAGGCTTAGCTTTGATGTTAAAATTAATTGTTAATGAATTGAATATTATTCTTCGATGGTCGTAAAAATCCGGTAAGCTACACCCCAGAGTCTAGGTTTCTTTTTAGGACAAGTTATGCTTGAAATGAATTTAATTGTAACTGGCGCTTTGGTATTGGCGGTACTGATCCTGATTAGCAAAACTGTGGTGATTTTGCCACAAAATATGGCTTATATTATTGAACGTCTCGGTAAATACTACGAAACCCAAACTGCTGGTTTGCAGTTTGTTATCCCTTTTATCGACCGTATTGCTTACAGGGTATCGCTTAAAGAAAGCGCTATTGATATTCCAAGTCAGTCTGCCATTACCAAAGACAACATAAGCCTGACCATCGACGGTGTATTGTATATCAAGGTAATGGAACCTTATAAAGCCTCTTATGGTATTGATAACTATGTGTATGCAGTGATCCAACTGGCTCAAACCTCAATGCGGTCTGAAATTGGTAAGCTGGATTTAGACAAAACCTTCGAAGAGCGCGACAGCCTGAATATTAAAATTATCCATGCCATTAATCAGGCGTCTGCAGCCTGGGGTGTGCAGGTCATGCGTTATGAAATTAAAGACATTAACCCGCCAGCTTCAGTATTAGACGCTATGGAAAAACAGATGCGGGCAGAGCGGGAAAAGCGAGCTTCTATTTTAGATTCTGAAGGCAAACGTCAGGCTGCCATCAACATAGCTGAAGGGGATAAACAAGCAACTGTATTGGCCGCTGAAGCTGAACGTGAACAGCAGGTTCTGAAAGCTGAAGGTGAAGCGCGTTCTATTACCTTAGTTGCAGAGGCAAAAGCCAGAGCATTAACCATGATAGGTCAAGCTGCAGCTACTCCAGAGGGGCAGGCTGCAGTGTTACTGGACTTAGCTTCGGAAGCCATAGCCGCCAAAAAAGCCATAGCCCGCGAATCTACCGTAGTGCTTATGGATAACGACAAATCGTCAGCTGGCAGCACAGTAGCTGAGGCTTTGGGAGTCGTTGCTGCTATTCAGAAATCCGGGGTTTTATCTTAAGGCACATTAGAGGGGCATTTATGGAGCTAAACTTGTTATCTGGCTTATTATTGCTGGCTTTACTCTGTCTGGCGTTGTTACCTTTTGCCATTCCCGGAGTATTGGAGGTATTACTGGCATTGGCCATTGCAGCTTTTGCCAGTGCTGGACTGATGTGGTTTGATTGGTTGCCGCAAGATGCCAGCCTAGTGCTGCTTACTTTGGCGATGTTAACGGCATTATCTGCAGTGTTGCTATGGAAGCCTTTACGTAAACTGCAAAAAACAGGTGTCCGCTTACAAGAAGACAGCGCTATATCTGATTTTGTTGGGACAGAATTGGTACTCACACAACAGGCGCGTAAAGACTGTGATAGTTATATTCAGTTTTGTGGTCTGGAATGGCGGGTGAGGTTAGATCCAGAAGAGACTGCGTCCGTGGCTGAGACTGGACAAACTGTTGTTATCAGTTCCGCCATGGTGGGTTTGTTACTTGTGAAAAATAAAAGTATCTGATGCTGTCTATCCGAAAGCATGTGAAGTCAGGGCAGCCTGCAAACCTGCTGTAGCAGAGATTCACTTTGGAACAGTGGGCTGCAAATACAACAAAGCCATAGCTTTAAGTACGTATAGCAACAAGCTATGGCCAAACGGAGCATTTAGTGGCGGGGGTTATCCCGGGTTCACATCAGGTTACTTAACCTGAACTCGGGATAATGAGTGTCGACTTTTTTCGATTTAATGAATTAAATCAACGAAGTAAAATTGTTATGTTAAGCAAACAAAGTCTCTGCTGACTGAATGCTTCGACACTCTCAGTTTAGGTTAATTTAATCTGAAGCCCTGCAGTTCAAATTCAATCAACCATTGGCTAAACATCGCAAAGGGCATAGGTTTAGCCAGTAAATAGCCTTGGATCGCATCAGCGCCGAGACGCCGGACAAAATCCAGCTCTTTTAAGGTTTCTACTCCCTCGATCACAGTATAAAGCTGTAGTGACTTACCCAGCATAACGGCATACCTTAATACAGTGTCATCATTCAATCGTACCGCCTGACACAATAAGTCACGGTCAATTTTCAGTTCTCTCAAAGGTAAACCCTGTAAGCGTGACAAAGAGGATTGTCCCACACCAAAGTCATCTAAAGAGATGCAAATATTAGATCGTTCCAGCAGTTTAAGCGCTTGTTCTGAGTCTTTGACTAAATCAACAAAAGCAGTTTCGGTCAGCTCTAGTTGCAAGGGCACAGTAGAGTTACTTGCGCTTTGTACGGCCGCTATCACCTTCGAAATCAAAGCGGTATTGCGCAAATCCAGTGGTGATATATTTATCGATAATCGCAGATAAACACCAGCGTCTGCTAATTGCTTTTGTAAAAGCAGAGTTTTATCGAGGACCCATTCTGTCACTTGGCTGATCATGCCGGTTTGTTCTGCCAAAGGTATAAAATCATCAGGTGCTATCTGGCCCATCTTGGGGTGATACCAGCGAATAAGTAACTCAGCAGCATGTATTTTTTGTTGCTTCAAATCCAGAATAGGCTGCACATAGAGTTCAAGTAGATCATCTTGCAGCGCAATATTTAGTTCGGACAACAGGTGAATATGTTCCAGGTTATGTTCCAGATACAATGGCTCATAAGGCAGGTAGAGCCCGGCTTTGTCAGCATGTTCTATGGTCGCCAAGGCTAAATCCAATGTATCAGAAGCTTTAGCGCAATCTGTCGGATAACGCACTGAGCTGTAAGCCGTGCCTAAATCCAGTTGCAGATTATCTACTTTCAATAATTGGTCCAACTGATGGCGCAATTGTTCAAACTGCGAACGAAAATCTGTCGGGGCAATAAGCACAGCATAACTGTCACGCTCCAATACAAATATAGCTGGATACTGAGCCTCTGTTTGGCGCTGTTGTTCGGTCCAGCGTTTGAGCAATTTACTAAAACCAACAATAGTGTGATTGGCCTCCTCAACCCCTAAAGCCCGTTCAATCTGCCGAAAACGCTGATGCTCGATCATCACCAGATAAAAGTTGCTGTTTGGTTGTCGATCCAGTTCTTCCAGCCTGTTGATTAAGGCCTGCTTATTCGGCAAACCAGAAATATGATCTTTTAGTGCCTCAGCCAGTGCTTTGTGCTGAATACTCTGGATATGTTGCTGTTGTGCAAGAATTTGCTGTTGGAAAGCAATTTTTTTATTCTTTTCCAGATACAAATTTTGCAACATAGCAAAGACAAAAAACAACGCAGATAAAGCGTTGCCTATTTCCATCGCTGAATTGGTCAAAACAACCACAGGCAGGTAACCTTTGCTGCGAAGTATCATCACAGCGATACCTGTTAACATGGTCAATAAGGCCATAGACAAAAACAGGGCATTGGTATGACGCTTATGGAGCAACCAAAAACTCGCCAACAGCATAAGGCTGCCAGTTAAAGCAGTGAGTTCCACGCCTATTTTTTTTAACCAATAGACACCCAGCCATGGACTGGCAACCAGCAGAGCCACTGCAAAAACTCTGATTAACTGAAATGGCCACATTAGCCAATTTGGAGTTTGAGTATTACGGAAAAACGACAGCATAAAAGTAGTAGCAAGCAGAGATCCCAGCACTGTGCCATAGTCGGTCACAAAATTGTTGTTCGGTGACTGAGGCCAGACATAGGCAAAGAGTAAGCCGTTAATTTCCAGCTGGATTAATACAATGGTTAAAAACATACCTGAAAATGCAAGGAAATAGCCATGGCGGTAAATCAGATAAAGCCCTGCAGAAAGTGCAATAAGACATAGAAAAACACCGCTGAACAGACTCTGAATAAATACCGACTGCTGTTCCTGTTGCTCCATATCAACCATGCTACTTCGTTGCAGCGGCAGCATATTTGCACCTTTGTTGGTTACTTTGGCAAAAAGCCACAGGTCCTCTGCACTGGCAGGTATTGGGATAACAAAGTTCAGCGTAGGTAAAGGTCGCAGATTGTAGACTTGTTGATCTCCGAGTTGGTAACTGTGTAGCAGTTTGAATTGCCTGTCCAGCACATAGAGTTCTAGCTGATCCAGAAAGGGTGCCAGTACCGATAGTGCGGTTTCAGTATCGCTGGGCGACAGGCGTGTTTTATACCAGTAGGCGTTTTGCTGATAGCCCAAACTGATGGAAGAACTGGGCAGAACTTGCCATTGCTCGGCTGGTTTGAAAATTAGTTGCTGTAATTCCGCGCTTTGTTCTGTCACAGGATAATAATGCACTTCACTCAATGGTTTTAACATCTGTTGTGGAACCAGATGTATCAGTAGTAATGCCATCAGCAGAAAAACACACAAGGCCAAAAAAAATAAGTGATGGAACAACGGGGATTGGCGAAAGGTCATAAAAGCTCAAATCGAATACACCTGATTTAACCTTAGCTGGCTGCACCTGAGATGCAACGGGCAAATTGATAAATTTAATAAAATTTTTATAGTTCGATGTTTTGTTCGAATTTATTGAACAGCCTTATCAATTTTTATTGCTTTTTAATTAAGCACTCAGGACTGATACTTAACTGGTGCCCCAAACTGACAGGCGCCAACGGATTTTTAGTAAAGAGGATTTTTATGCAAAGGTTTATAGGGATCAAAGCTCTGAGTTTAGCGGCGTTGACAGGAGTCCTACTACTGTCTTTATCTGGTTGCTCTCAAAAGCAGGCTTTGAACTCAGTTGTCTGGCAACAGCAACTAAACTTGCCTTCTGTACTGCAGTCTACTGTAGTGGCTCAAAACTTAGCGCTGACGGTAGAGGAAATAAGTTTTGACTGGCTGGATCAAAGTAGAAATAGGGTAGTACCAGCCTTATTGTTTAAGCCTTCCCATCAGCAAAAAGCCAAAGCGCTCATCGTATTTTCTCATGGTTTAGGTGGTTCGAAAGAACGTTATGCCTATCTGGGGCAATACTGGGCCAGCCAAGGTTACGCCAGTTTACATGTGCAACATGATGGCAGTGACCGTAAGGTATGGCGTGGTAACAGGCTTTTGTTACCTTTTCGCTTAATGGATGCAGCAGATGAAACTGAAGCTTTAGCCAGAGTGCAAGACGTGAAGTTTGCCTTGGATCAGCTCTTAGACTCAGACTATGCTGCAGATTTTGACCAACAGAATATCATGATGGCTGGCCATTCTTATGGCGCCAATACCTCTATGCTGTTAAGCGGCGCACAAGTTGAGCAAAATGGTCAGCTAGTCAGCCTGAAAGATGAGCGGATTAAAGCTGCTATTTTAATTTCAGCCCCGCCTTTTTATAACGATCAGCCTTTGGATCAAGTGCTGGCACAAGTGACTATTCCCACTTTGCATATCACCACCACTGAAGATGAAATTAAGGTGCCTGGTTATTATTCATCCCCATCAGACCGATTTGAGCTTTATTACGCTATGGCCAGCAGTTACAAAGTACTGGCAGTGTTCAGCTCAGGCAGCCACAATATTTTCTCAGGCTGGCGCCGTGATTCAGACACAGCACCGCAGCAACAAGTGATCAAAGCCGCCACTCAGGCTCTATCCAGCGCCTTTATCGAACAAGTCACCACAGGAGATGGCCGTGCTATGAGCTTGTGGGCACAACAGCATCAGGCTGTGTTATCCGATTTCATCCGTTCAGATTTAGTGGCTGTGCTGGATTAGATCATTGGTCTTGTGGCTTGAGTTGGTCTCCCAGCAATTGTGCCCCTAAATGCCCCACTTTGACATAAATCAGTGCGCCTTCAGCACCAGTAAAAGGCTGGTGCTTGCTCCAGCGGGGGCTGCGTAACCAGCTGCCTTTTGGGTAACTACCAAACTCGTCCTGAAACACCCCTTCGAGTACATAAATTTCTTCACCCCCTGCGTGCACATGAGGTTGAAAAGTGGTGTTGGGTGCCCAGCGCACTAAGGCTGTGTTGATACCATCAAACTGGTGCAAGGGTAAAACCTGTAAGCCTGGCACTAAACCCGGCAACCAATGCTGTTGTTCGGGTCGTATACACAACTGCTCTGTATCGTCTTGGCTGAATTGCCACAGTTTTACCAGTAGTAAGCAACCTTCTTTGGAAAATGGCGCGTGAGAGGTGCCGGGTGGATTACGTAAGTAAGTGCCAACTGGGTAATCGCCATTTTCATCGGAGAAGGTACCTTCCAATACCAGAATTTCTTCGCCGCCACCATGCTGGTGTGAGGCAAACTGGCTGTCGGGTAAATAGCGCACTAGGCTGGTCGCTTTGGCGACTTCCGCACCTATTCTATCTAAAGGCCTTCTGTGAATATCTTTGGCCGGAGATTCGAACCACAGAGCTTGCTCTGGCGTTTGCACAATGCGCTGACTTAAATCAGTATTTATTTCGGCACTCATTTGAGTCCAGGGTAATAAAGTCATTTTAACGATCTATCTCTTGTACTGAGTGGGACAGTAGCCACGATTAATTTCTGGAGATCGCAGCTTTAAATGTTTGGTAGTGCGGCCTGTGGTGCGTTTACGCCATAACTCAAAGCTGCTGCGTTTTAGCTCTTTACGCATCAGCTCAATCAACTGGTGCTGGTTTAAACCATACAAATCCTCTATGGCTTCAAAAGGTGTTCTGTCTTCCCATGCCATTTCAATAATTCTGGATAATTCTTCGGGACTGTAGCGGTTCACTTTGCTTTACTTCGTCTGTTGGCTGGTGCTGTCTTTACGTGAGTTGTGGCTATACAGACCAATACAAAGCCATAAATTACCATTTGGCATAATGATCTTCTGCCAGGCCTTTTACAGTGTTCAGTTCCAATCTTGTGCCATCTTGAAGCCACACAAAACCACTATAAAACCCAACATACTGGCGGAAGTTACTGGCAAGTAAAGCTATATTGACCTTCTCCTGACGGCAATACAAAGGTGTAAATTCAAGCTGAACTTCGCCGCAAAGACTGCCGACTTGCCATGCTTTTGTATGGTCTTTACGGTCAAACACAAAAGTGGCAGGACTGAGATGCTGAATATGGCCACCGAACCAAAGCGCATTTTCACAAAGCCCGGTTTCGTTCACTCCAGCAGCCATATTCAAACCAAAAGCTTTACCTTCAAGCATTGTATTGACACTGGCCCAGCGCCAGCTGGTGTGGCGGCGCATAAAACCTGCTGAAAAATCATAACCAGCTAACGCTTGAGCTAGATCCAAGGCTTTGCTTTGAAATTCGAGTGAGCCAGTCACCTTTAAGCCATTGGATTTTTCGGTGTAAGTAAAGCCGTTGTAGCCTGTAGGCGCACATAAAGCCATAGGCATTTGGCTGGCTTTTTCTATGGCTAAACTGGCCTTTAACTCTTTGGTATTTATGTTCAATTGCCAGTCAGTTAGGCTGGTTTTTATTGTTACCTGGTAAGCTCCAAACTGTTGTTTGGCTTCTCCGGTACTGGGCGAATCACTCATCCGGCAGCCCAAAGCTCCGGGCAATAACAAGCCTTTGCTGACAGCCAGGTTCATGTCAAAGCGATACAAATACGCGAAACCTGAGTTGGCATAACGAATATCGGCAATAGCGACAGCCAGTAACCAGTCAGAGCCTGTGACACAAATAAACTGAAACTGCTTATAGTGAAAATAACGGGCCAGGGCGCTGGCTTTGTTATCCATCAGATTCTGATAAATAAAATCCTGCAGATTAAAATCCACAACTGAAGCATCAAACAAACCAAAGGCCGGTTGGCCATTGGCTTGAATAAGTTGTGCTGGTGCTTTGGTCAGTAGTGGCTGATATCTGCTCATAATGCATCTTAGTAAAACCTTTGTTTTACTTTACTGCAAAGTGATCAGGCTGTGCCAATTAAATCCTTTTGCTGCATCAGCTTTGCAAGCTCTGATAAACAGGCCGGGTCGTCTATGGTGGATGGCACTGTATAGTCACTGCCAGTGGCTATTTGGCGTAGCAATTTACGCAATATTTTGCCTGAGCGGGTTTTAGGTAAACGCTGGACTATAATGGCTTTTTTAAAGCAAGCCAAAGCGCCTATTTCTTGTCGCACCATAGCAACAAGCTCTGTCTCAAGTTGGCTTTCACTGATATCCACACCATTTTTTACCAGTACCATAGCCAAAGGTTGTTGGCCTTTAATGGCCTCGTAAATACCTATTACACAACATTCGGCAACGGCAGGGTGGCTGGCGACTATTTGCTCCATTTCACCTGTGGATAAACGATGGCCTGCTACGTTAATCACATCGTCAGTGCGACCCATGACAAATAAATAGCCATCCTCATCTATATAACCACCATCGCCGCTGGCGTAGTAGCCAGAGAAAGTGGACAAATAACCATCGACAAAACGTTCGTCATTGCCCCAGATACTGCTTAAACAGCCAGGAGGTAACGGCAGCTTAAGCGCTATATAACCTTGCTGATTGGCAGGCACAGGCAAGCCACTTTCATCCAGAATGTCCACATTAAAACCTGGTACAGGCACTGTGGATGAACCTGCTTTGGCAGGCATTAATTCAAGCCCAGCTGGATTGGCGCTGATAGGCCAGCCGGTTTCGGTTTGCCACCAATGATCGATCACTGGTTTGCCAATCTTTTCGACCACCCAATGGTAAGTGGCAGGGTCAAGTCGCTCGCCCGCCATAAAAATATACTTCAGTGCAGATAAATCATAAGTTTGAAGTGCCGCTTCAGGGTCTTCTTTGCGAATAGCTCTAAAGGCGGTGGGAGCGGCAAATAACACATTGACTTTATGTTCGGCGCAGACCCGCCAAAAGGCACTGGCATCGGGCGTAAATACAGGTTTGCCTTCGTACAGCACTGTAGTGCAGCCTGAGAGTAAAGGCGCATACACAATATAAGAGTGACCAACCACCCAGCCGACATCTGAAGCTGCCCAGAATACGTCACCTGGTTTGGTGTCATACACAGCTTGCATACTGTAATTTAATGCCACTGCATGGCCGCCATTATCCCGCACAACCCCTTTGGGTTTGCCTGTAGTGCCTGAGGTATACAGAATGTAAAGCGGATCTGTAGCAAGCACTGGCACGCAGGCAGCAGGTTCTGCTAATAGCATTTGTTGTTGCCAGTCCAAATCACGGCCAGGGACTAAATCACAAGGTTGCTGCTGACGCTGATAGACAATACTGCAATTCACCTTATGACTGGCTTTTTGCAAAGCCTCATCCAATAGCGGTTTATAGGCAATAATGCGGTTAATTTCGATACCACAGGAAGCGCTGACAATAAGTTTTGGCTCTGCATCATCGATACGCATCGCCAGTTCATGTGAGGAAAAACCGCCAAAAACAACAGAATGCACAGCACCTAAACGAGCGACAGCGAGCATAGCTATGGCCGCTTCTGGGATCATCGGCATATAAATCACTACCCGGTCACCTTTTTCCAGGCCATTGGCTTTGAGTACACCGGCAAAAAGCGCCACTTGATCCCAAAGCTGCAAGTAGCTGTATTTTTTACTTTGTCCTGTGACAGGGGAGTCGTAAATCAAAGCCGTTTGATTGCCACGGCCTTGTTCAATCTGATGATCCAGCGCCATATAACAGGTGTTCATCACGCCGTCGCTAAACCATTGGTAATGATGATCATCCAGCTTTTTTAACATGCTGGTCGGCTTTTGATACCAGGCCAGTGTGTTGGCCTGTAAAGCCCAGAACTGCTCTGGATCTGTTTTTGCGAGCTCGCTATGCTGCTGATAAAGTGAGGTGCTTGCTGTCATAGAGGTACCCTGTCAGATTTTAGTTATAGCTATGCTTTTATGATCGCCTTACTTTAGCGAATTATGATGCGAAGCGAACTTAGACTTAAGGTGCATAGACTTTAGGTGTAGCCCAGTCAAACAGAGCATAAAACAAAAAGGGCATCAGTGTTAGCTGATGCCCTTTATTGATACATTGGCGAGACAGGCGGGTACTGTAGGGGCTGGGCTTGTCCCTGCCCGTCAACCGCCCCTACAGTAAATCCGATTTAAAATCAGACGTTTAAATAGTCCAAAATCCCCTCAGCCGCCTTACGGCCCTGAGCTATGGCTGTGACTACCAGGTCTGAGCCTAACACCATATCGCCACCTGCGAAGATTTTTTGCTGGTTGGTCTGAAGTGGGTAGGTGCTTTTTTCGCTGGCCACAACGCGGCCTTTGTCATCAAGCGCTACACCCATATCTTTTAACCACTGCGGTGGGCTTGGCTGGAAACCAAAAGCGACAATCACAGCGTCCGCTTCTAACACCTGCTCAGAACCAGGCACTGCTTCGGCGTTACGACGGCCTTTGGCATCGGCAGCACCCATAGCAGTAGTGACCACTTCCACACCACAAGCATGGCCTTCGTTGTTTAACTTGATGCCCAGTGGCTGCAGGTTAAACATAAATTCCACACCTTCTTCACGGGCATTTTGTACTTCTTTGCGCGAACCCGGCATGCTGGCTTCGTCACGGCGATAGGCCAATGTGACTTTGCTGGCACCCTGACGAATAGCGGTACGCACGCAGTCCATTGAGGTGTCACCACCGCCTAACACCACTACTTTTTTACCAGCCAGATTCACATACTGGTGTTCTGTCTGCCAGCCCATCAGATTGTTGATATTACCAATCAGATAAGGCAGGGCTTCATAGACGCCAGGTGCTTTTTCGTTAACTAAACCACCTTGCATTGGGGTGTAAGTACCTAAAGCAAGAAATACTGAGTCGTATTCCTGCAGCAGGCTGTCAAAGCTGACATCCACGCCCACTGTGGTATTTAAACGGAACTCAATACCCATAGCAGTGAAAATTTCACGGCGTAATTTCAGTACGTCTTTTTCCAGTTTAAATGGCGGAATACCAAAGGTCAGCAAGCCACCAATTTCTGGATAACGGTCAAATACCACTGGGGTAACGCCATTACGGATCAGTACGTCAGCACAAGCTAAACCAGCAGGGCCTGCGCCTATTACCGCCACTTTCAAACCGGTTTTCACCACGGCTGATAAATCCGGCCGCCAGCCCATTTCAAAGGCTTTGTCGTTAATGTACTTTTCAATAGAGCCTATGGTGACTGCACCAAAACCTTCATTCAGAGTACAGGCACCTTCGCATAATCTATCCTGCGGGCAAACCCGGCCGCACACTTCAGGTAAGCTATTGGTTTTATGCGACAATTCAGCCGCTTCAATAATCTTGCCTTCGTTTGCCAGCTTCAGCCACTGCGGAATATAGTTATGTACAGGGCATTTCCATTCGCAGTAAGGGTTACCACAGTCCAGGCAACGGTCAGCCTGACCTGAGGCCTGGGTATCTGTCATAGGTTGATAAATTTCTACGAACTCAATGGTCCGCTCACGGTGTGACTTCTTTGGTGGGTCAACCCGCTTTACGTCGATAAATTGATAAACATTCTGTGCCATAGTTGCCTCCCTTACATCGCCTGAACCCGCAGCTCATCGGAAGAGCGTGCGCGGTGACCAAGCAAGGTATTGACGTCACTTGTTTTGGGTTTAACCAGTTTGAACTTGCTTAAGTAGTTGTTGAAATCCGTCAGGATCCGGTGCGCTTTTTCACTGCCGGTGGCCTCAACGTGTTGATGCAACAAGCTACGTAAGTGTTCCTGCAGAATTGGTGTGCTGACATCCAGCGCTTCCACCAGTTCAGGGTTCACCCGCAGGCATAAGTCATCCTGTTCATCTAATAAATAGGCAAAACCGCCTGTCATACCAGCACCAAAGTTAACGCCGGTCTGACCTAATACCAGTACCACACCACCAGTCATATATTCACAGCAGTTATCGCCTGTGCCTTCTACAACTACTATGGCGCCTGAGTTCCTTACGGCAAAACGCTCACCAGCGCGGCCAGCAGCGTAGAAACGGCCACCTGTTGCACCATATAAACAGGTGTTACCTGCAATAGTGGCGTCGTCTTTGGCGTAGCTGACTCCCTTAGGTGGGAATATAGCAATTTGACCACCTGTCATGCCTTTACCTACATAGTCGTTGGCATCACCTTGCAGGGATAAATGCAAACCACCAGCGTTCCAGACGCCAAAGCTCTGGCCTGCAGTACCTACGCAGTTGACGACTATAGGGTCTGTTGCCATGCCCTGATTGCCATGATGACGAGCAATAAAACCGGATAAGGCCGCGCCCACTGAACGGTCGGTATTGCGGATAGGCACAGTTAAACGGCCACCGGTTTTATGTAATACCATCTCTTTGCAGCGTTTCACCAGTTCCTGGTTTAAGGCTCCATCGTCAAATGGGTCGTTATTTTGTACACAGAACAAGGATTTATCTGATTTGACACCAGAGGCCAATAAAATAGGACTCAGGTCTAATTTCAGTTGTTTCTGCGTTTCAGCTTGACGCACAGAAAGTAAATCAGTGCGGCCTATTAACTGTTCCAGCGAGGTGACACCCAGTTCTGCCATCAGTTCACGCACTTCATGCGATAAGAACTTAAAGTAGTTCATTACCATTTCTGGTAAGCCGTTAAAGTGATCGCGGCGTAAAGTAGCGTCCTGAGTCGCTACACCTGTAGCACAGTTATTCAGGTGGCAAATCCGTAAGAATTTGCAGCCTAAAGCCACCATAGGGCCAGTACCAAAACCAAAGCTTTCGGCACCTAAAATAGCGGCTTTGACCACGTCTAAACCAGTTTTTAAGCCACCGTCCACCTGCAGGCGAACCCGGTCACGTAAACCGTTTTCAACTAATGCCTGATGCACTTCAGCTAAACCCAGCTCCCAAGGCGAACCAGCGTATTTAACTGAGGTTAGCGGGCTTGCACCTGTACCACCGTCATAACCTGATACGGTAATTAAATCGGCATAGGCTTTAGCCACGCCAGTTGCAATAGTACCAACGCCAGGTTCAGACACTAATTTCACTGAGATCAGCGCTTCAGGGTTGACTTGTTTTAAGTCAAAAATCAGCTGAGCCAAATCTTCAATCGAATAAATATCGTGATGTGGTGGTGGTGAAATCAGAGTGACACCAGGCACCGAATAACGCAGACGCGCAATTTCAGCTGTTACTTTTTCACCAGGCAACTGACCACCTTCACCCGGCTTAGCGCCTTGGGCTACTTTGATCTGAATCACTTCAGCGTTTACCAGATAATGTGGTGTAACACCAAAACGACCTGAGGCCACCTGTTTAATTTTGCTGTTTTTCTCAGTACCAAAACGGCGTGGATCTTCACCACCTTCGCCTGAGTTAGAACGGCCACCTAAGCGGTTCATCGCTATAGCCAAAGCTTCATGAGCTTCAGGGCTTAAGGCGCCGATAGACATAGCCGCGCTGTCAAAACGAGGATACAGCTGCTCAGCAGCTTGCACTTGCTCTAAATCGACAGGAGTAGCATTGGCTTTGTTTAAGCTGAATAAGTCACGTAAATGCGCTACAGGGCGCTGATTGACGAAGTCAGAATAGACTTTGTAATCGGCATATTTGCCACTGCGTACAGCTTTTTGCAGGCTTTGCACTACATCAGGGTTATAAGCATGGTATTCGCCATCATGCACGTATTTCAGCTGGCCACCATGATTCAGTGGTTTACGTTTTAACCAGGCACTGTTGGCGCGGATTTGTACGTCTTGCTGGAAGTCAGCGAAGTCTGCACCCTGAATACGTGAAGGTAAATCAGGGAAACACAGCTTCATCACATTCTGATTAATACCCACAGCCTCAAACAGGTTCGAACAGCGATAACTCGCTACAGTCGAAATACCCATTTTTGACATAATTTTGTACAGGCCTTTGTTAATACCTTTACGGTAATTCAGCACCGCCTGACGGGCGGTCATATTCAGACTGCCTTTTTCCACTAACTGCTCAATAGTTTCATAGGCCAGGAATGGATAAATACCTGTGGCGCCTAAACCGACCAGCACAGCAAAGTGATGCGGATCACGAGTGGTTGCTGTTTCGATAATAATGTTCGAGTCGCAGCGTAACTGGTTATCCACTAACGCATGATGCACTGCGCCCACAGCCATAGCGGCCGGAATAGGGATCAAGCCTTGTTCGATACGGCGGTCTGTTAAAATCACCAGCACCACTTTTTCTTCACGCACCACACGCACTGCTTCAGCGCACACACGGCGCACTGCAGTTTCCATATCTTCGTCGTTCGGATCGAAGTTCAGCGAAATCGTATGGTGTTTATAGTATTTCTCGTCAGCCGCTTTTAACTGTTTTAAATCGCTGTACATCATCACAGGAGATTCAAACTGAATACGGCGGGCATAACCTGCAGTTTCACTGAAGACGTTGTGCTCACGGCCTATACTGGTTGCCAGTGACATCACGTGAGCTTCACGTAGCGGATCTATGGGAGGGTTAGTCACCTGGGCAAATAACTGACGGAAATAGTCATAGAAAGTACGGGTTTTTTGCGACAACACCGCCATTGGCGTATCGTCACCCATAGAACCCACAGCTTCCTGACCGTCTTTAGCCAGTACAGTTACTACCTGTTCAATTTCCTCATAGCTGTAGTTAAACAGCTTATGGAACACCATCATCTGATCGTCAGTAAAGACACGCTTGCCTATTAAGTCAGTTTCAAACTGCTCGTAAGGCACTAAACGTTGCACGTTGCTGGACAACCACTTGCGGTAAGGGTGGCGAACCATTAAATCCTGGTCAATTTCTTCTGAGCGCCAGATTTTTCCTGTCTGCGTATCCACAGCCAGCATTTCGCCCGGGCCAACGCGGCCTTTTTCCTGCACTTCATCAGGTGTGTAATCCCAGATGCCAACTTCAGAAGCCAGCGTAATTAATTTGTCTTTGGTAATAACAAAGCGGGCAGGGCGTAAGCCGTTGCGATCTAAGTTACAGGCTACGTGCTGACCATTGGTCATAACAATACCGGCAGGACCATCCCAAGGCTCCATATGCATGGAGTTAAACTCGTAGAAGGCCTTTAAGTTATCGTCCATCACCTTATTGCCTTGCCATGCTGGCGGCACCAGCAAACGCATAGCTCGGAATAAGTCCATACCACCGGCCAGCAGCAATTCCAGCATATTATCTAAAGAGCTGGAGTCTGAGCCTGACTGGCTGACAAAAGGTGCTGCAGTGGCTAAGTCAGGTAATAAAGGCGACGAAAACTTATACTGACGGGCTCGGGCCCATTGTCTGTTGCCTGTAATGGTATTAATTTCGCCGTTATGCGCTAAAAAGCGGAAGGGCTGAGCCAAAGCCCAACGTGGCATAGTGTTAGTAGAGAAACGCTGGTGGAATACGCAAATGGCGGTTTCCATCCGAACGTCTGCTAAGTCCAGATAAAAACGCGGCAAATCTGCCGGCATCATCAGGCCTTTAAATACGGTGACCAGGCAAGAAAAGCTTGGAATGTAAAAATCTGCATCCTCAGTCAGCTGCTTTTCGATACGGCGTCTGACCATATAAAGGCGACGCTCTAAATCATGTTCGCTCCAGCCTGGCTGGGCACTGACAAAGGCCTGACGAATTTGTGGCATAGAAGTAAGTGCTAAATCACCCAGCACTGACGAGTCTGTTGGCATATCACGCCAGCCGACTAAGGTCAGAGTCTCGCGGGTAATTTCCTGTTCAATAATAGCGCGCGCCAGTTCGGCTTTCACCGGATCCTGACTAAAGAAGAAGATGCCCACCCCATACTTTTTACCCAAAACCCAGCCTTTCTCCTCTGCAACAGCACGGAAAAAACTATCGGGTTTTTGCATTAACAGGCCACAACCATCACCTGTTTTCCCATCCGCTGAAATTCCACCTCTGTGCTGCATACGGTCTAAACCGCTGATTGCAGTGCGCACAATACGGTGGCTGGCGACGCCTTCTAAATGAGCGATCAGACCAAAGCCACAGTTCTCTCTTGCCTGACTGTGGTGATACAACGCCATGACTCTTCCTCCAAACTTGTCCTGAAAATTTTCACCTTCTCAGTTGAAATTGAAGCTTTATTGATTCTGTTCAGTTGCCTCAGTTACCTGGTATCACCAGGGCTATGAAACTTCTTTACTTGTCGTCAGGCTGCAATATCAAATGAATTGGGTATAAATGTAAAATTTGTGAATTATTATTCTTTTATTTGGCGTTTTTATCCCTGAAAGAAAACAACAGCTATGCTTTCAGTCAGTTAGGTGGTCCGCATTGTTGTTTTTATGGCGTTTAGACGTCTATCCATAAATAACCAGTTAGATATACCCAGTTCAGCCTGAAATTGCAAGACCAGTCTGCCGCATTTAACTGACTATTTTATCTGAGTCGGTAAATTGGCTGGTTTGTAATAAAATTACATAAAGAGGAGGTTTTTAGCGGTTTAAAGGCAATAACCTAAAAAAAAAGGCCGCTATTGCGGCCTTTTTTTGTAATTCTAACTATATTTTTATGCGGAACTTATGCGTGATAACCCTGTGACACACCCTTCACTGTGACAGCAACTGCATCATGGGCATGCAAAGATTCGTAGTGATTCACCCGCAGCCAGAAATCATCAAATTCTGACAATTGATTTAGCGCGTGTTTTAAACGACGGGCAGCATCTTCACAGAACATCAGGTTTTGCCCATTTAAGCGGGCAAACTCTTGCTCATCTGCGCGTTTAACTGCTGCCTGTACCGGAGTTTGCAGCGCATCTTCAATAGCGTCAATTAAAGCAATGACAGGGAAGTCTGTGACTTTATGGTTCAGCTGTACTTTTATTTCAGCAATAGAACGCTGGCTGTGCGGCGTAGCTACTATACCCTGAGTGGTGCCTAACCAGTCTTTGACTTGTTCCGCGTTGACTTGGGCGTGGCCTGCAAATTTAGCGACAAAAGCGTCCTGAATAAGCTGGCGTGCTAAGGCGGCTGAACAAGGACAAGTTGATGAGTAAGGCACGTTGACCTTCATCTCTACGCCTAACTTGCCGTCTTTCAACTGGCCTATGATAGTCACAGGGTAAGCTTTCCAGCCTTGTTTTTCAGTGATCAGTGCTTTGCGGCGTAAATGCAGCTCGAAGTCAAACTTCACAAAAGCATGAGTACTTAAGTCTTCATGGCTGCTGATAAATCCGTGCAGCAGTTCGCTTAAGGTCGCAAAGCTTAAACTTGATTCTGTTGATAGCTGATCTAACAGCAGATAAAGCCGCGACATATGAATGCCTTTGGCTTTTGGATCTTTTAAGTTTACAAAAGCTTCAACTTTGGCGCTGACCTGGCGTGGTGCTTCGCCTGCCACACTAAACATTAAGGGCAGTTCAATTTGGCTCATGCCAACCCATTCTAAAATACCTTCAGTGGTGGCGGAGGAATGGTTAGCTACATCTGGCATAGTGGTCGGCATGAATACTCCAATGTCGGTCAAATGCAAAGAATTTCAAACCCTGTTATAGCTGAAACCACAGCATACATTTGGTAGGGTTTTGAAAACGCCTTGCTGAAAATTTGGCGCACTTTATACCATAATTTGCCGCTCAGGCCGGTATAAAATCTGTGCACTCTAAGCTGATTTTTTTCGAATAGCTTAAACGAAAAAAGCGAATACCCGACTAAATTTGTCGGATATTCGCTAAATTGGGATGCAGTAATGTAAATTCAACTCTTAACAACAGCTATACCCAAAGTAATTGCTGCTGCAGGGCGTTGACAACAGCGTGCGACCCCAGCAGCTAATCCTATCTACAATCAAAAAGGCTGAGAGCAGGCAGTCAACAAAGCTGCATCTTTAAATAACCTGAACTCGGGATAACGAGTGTCGACCTATGTTGATTTAATCAATAAAATCAAAGGCGTAAAAGTATCTTTTCAAATAGCAAAACTCTTTTCTGACTGAATGTGCAGATTTTTATGGATCTCAAGGCGCTTTGTCGTACGCCATAGCAAGCTATGGCTAGACAGAGCAACGCAGAGAGGCGTAAAAAGATGCCTATTCAGTGGCGCGGCTTATCCCGAGTTCAGGTTAAATAGCACAGTTAGGTTATTGTTCGAAGGTACCTTTGACTATGGCTTTACCGTCTTTTACCAACAGACGGCCTTTGGCGAAAACATCACGAATGGTTAAATCACTTTTATGCAAAAGCACAAAGTCTGCGTCCATTCCTGTTGCAATACGACCTTTTTGTTTCAGCCCCAATACTGAGGCAGGTGCTGCAGTAATAGCGGTAATGGCATCAGATAAAGCCACCTGATATTCAAGCACTGCCTGACGCGCTGCCTGATACAAGGTTTGTACCCGACCTACTTCAAGCCCGACCAATTCTCCATGGTCGTTATAGACAGGCAAGCTGGCATTGCCATCTGAGCTTAATGTAAGGTGCATAGCTGGGATACCTGCAGCTAAAGCTCTGGCTAAAGCTGCTGCAGCGGCGACTTCGCCATGTTGTAAGTCGTAATTCGTTGTGCTGGTGGTGAAATCAATAACACCACCTGCTTTAGCAAACTCAATACCGGCATGAAACACCGCTTCGTTGCGGTTCATGTGGGTGGGGTAAAACTGTGACAATTTAAGCTCTGTACCCTCGATAGCCCGCCAGAGAGGTTGCAACAAGGATGCGCCGCTACCCACATGTACACTGACCAGACCTGCTTTGCCCGACAAGATACCACCCACTTTTGCGGCAGCTGCTACTTTGCGAATTTCATCTATGGTGGGTTGAGAAGACCGAAAATCGCTGATGGCTATTTCACCTACTCCGATAAACTTATCAATTAAGATCAGATCATCTGTGATATTACCCATTAAAGTACGGCAGGGAATTTCGTAAGAGCCGGTATGACAATAAGTACTGATGCCTTCGGTTTCCAAAGCCTGAGCTTTGGCTAACAGATTTGTTAAAGTTCTGGTGGTGGCGTCTGTGCCGAGCACGCCAATAGCTGTAGTGACACCACCTAAAGTGGCATCTGTTAACTGCATTTCTGGAGTACGACTGGCAAAACCACCTTCACCGCCGCCACCAATAAAATGCACTAAAGAATCAACAAAACCCGGCACTAAATAGCAATCGCTGGCATCAATGACTTCTATGGGTAAATTACAGTTACCTAGATCGAAATCGTTGTGCAAGGCTGCAATTTGCCAACCTGCAACTAAAAGATCCATTGTGCCCAAATCCGCAGGGCTTAATACATGGGCATTTTTAAATAGTTTTACTGCGCTCATTTTACGTCCTTATTGATAACCAATAGCTACTGCGAGCAGTATTGCTGTACTAGCCAATGCAAAAAGCCAGATTTGTAAACGCCAGGCAAACTTTGCCCATAACATCCAGTCAACCCGCACCACTCCCAGACAACCAATTAAAGAAGCGGAAGTGGGTACTATGCAGTTGGTTAAACCATCACCTAATTGAAAAGCTAAAACAGCTATTTGGCGCGATACTCCCACTAAATCAGCCAGCGGTGCAACCAAAGGCATAGTTAAAGCGGCCTGGCCCGAACCTGAGGTGACGAAGAAATTAAATACAGACTGAAAAATCAACATAAACCAGGCGGAAACATAGCTGGATACGCCATCAAAGCTGCTTCCTGCATAATGCAGCAAGGTATTGAGTATCGAGGGTTCAGTGGCATCGTCGCCGCCTAACAGCAACACTATCCCTTTGGCCATACCTACTATCATGGCGGCAGGTAGTAATTCGGCTGCACCTTGTTTAAAGGCGTCAGCAGCTCCATTCACCGTCATTCGTTTGCCAACAATACCTAAAATGGCTGTAGCTATACCTAAAGCAAAAAACTGAGTGGCAATCTCTGGAATGTAATAACCTCGGGCCACTACGCCCCAAATCACCCAGCTGATACCGGCGACAAAGAGCAATAAAATGGCAGCGTCTAAGGTGTTGAAGCTGGTGCTTTGTTGTTCTTGCTGTTGGGCGCGCAGTTTTTGATCTGAAGCAAAGCTGACAGAGAGCTGTGGGTTCTTTTTAATTTTTGCCGCATAACGCATGGTAAAGATGATGCCGAAAAGAGTGAATACAACCCAAAGCGCAATACGATAGTCAGCCCCTGACATCAGAGGTAAACCTGCAATACCCTGAGCTATAGCAACACTAAAAGGGTTCATCCAGGAGGTTGCAAAACCAATCTGAGTGGCGATATAAGTAACCAGCACAGTGGTAATAGCGTCATAACCTAAAGCTAGCATTAAAGGCAGCAGCACTATACAAAAGGCAATGGCCTCTTCACCCATGCCAAAAACGGCACCCCCCAAAGAAAACAGCAAAAACATTAGAGGGATGAATAAAAAGTCTATGTCTTTGGTTTTGGCTATTAATGCCAGAATACCGTTGTTAACAGCTCCGGTTTTCATAATGATGCCAAAGGCGCCGCCGGTTAGCAGAATAAAGGCAATAACCCCTATAGCTGCGCCCATTTTGTCACCTGAAACCATGCCTTCAAAGGCGTAGTTTAAAAAGCCAACCTGACCGCCTTCACCAAACAAAGGCACTGCTTTGTTTTGTTCCTCAGCAAAGGTGAAGCTGTTTGGGTCAATACGGGCTTTAACAGTTTCACCTGCGTCGTTTAGACTTTCCGGTAACATCTGAAAATAACCAGCCGGAATAAGGTGGGATGCAATAGCTGCCGCTATCATCACAAAAAAAAGTATGACAAAAGCATCCGGCATGCTAACCGGTTTTTTGCTTGTAACTTGCATGAGATTTACCTGTTTAATGCAGCCGGGTTAAAAGCCCGGCTTCTATTATTCGCTTCGAGTGCTGTTAAAACTTATGGCTTAGCGCAATACGGAAGCTACGACCTAACGCATCATGGTTAATAGAATCAAAACCACGGCTTGATCCATAAGCTGTTGGTGGATCCCGATCAAACAGATTGTCGATATTAAAGCTAATAGTGGTTTTGGCAAAATCATATCCCAAATTCATTCGCCAGGTAGTCCAGGACGAGACCTGACGTGTACCCTCTGCGTTTAATTGACCTAAGTCTTCCAGCTCATCCAGTTCGCGGCCACGCAGCCCTTCGATATCATCTTTGTAGGAATCCGTGTAATTCGCCGAAATACTGCTAAAAAAGTCCCCTCTGGACCAGCTAAAACGCACACCAGCTACAGTTTCAGGGTAACGCCAAGTGCCAATCAGCTCTTCAATTTCATCGGAACCTGCTTTGTTGCGTTCAAAAGACAAATAATGAGTGGCATCCAGGCTCAGGCCGAATCGACCTGCTTCAGTATCAAATCTGTGATCGTAGGCCAGATCTATACCGCTGACAGTTTGTTCGCCGGTGTTTTCCAACAGCAATACGTGGTCACGCAGCAGGGGTAACTCCGCAAAACGTGGGTCGTCGTAAGCTACCCAGGCATCCAGTATTTCTGCCATATTAGCGCCGTCTTGCTCAATGTTGAGACCTGCGTTGTCTGTTACATCACATAAAGCTTCATCAAAAGAAATACCTTGATTGCCTTCAGGCACCAGACCACAATGGCGTAAAGAAGCATCCCCAATAGCTCTTGCCAGAACACCAGTCATATTGGTATCGACCAGATTCTCATGTTCAAAACGCCAGTAATCCACAGTTAAAGTGCTGTCTTCAGACAAACTTAACGCAAAACCTAAACTGAAGGAGTCTGACTCTTCAGCCCGTAGTTCCGGGTTACCCAACTCCAGCACGTTTTCGCTGCGTTCATCACCAAAACCTTCGCAAAACAAATCAGCGACAGCCTGATTGGCGCTACAGTCAAAACTTGCTGTGGTGGTTCTGAGTTTCACACCAGCCTGAGTCAGAGAAGGGGCGCGGAACGAAGTGGCGTAGGAAGCCCTGACAATCAGCTCTTCCATGGGGCGATAGCTAAAGCCAATTTTAGGATTAAAGGTGCTGCCAAAATCATCAAAGTGATCATAACGTGCAGCAAGCTGCATATCTAAAGTACTGGCCAGTGGCACATTAAATTCAGAGAACGCTGCCCATTGAGTCCGTTCAGACGCTGATAAACTGGAACCAAAACCAAACACATCGACCAGATAACCATTTTCTGCCCTGGCAATTGCATTGTCTGAAGGGGTGTCAGTAATTTTTTCTTTGCGAACTTCAAGGCCAAAAGCAGAGCTGATAGTACCATCGTTAAATTCGATTAAATCTCCATTAAAACGCGAATCCCAGCCTATTACAGTACTTTTGCCGTTACGGTTTGGTTTTTCCTGCGCCAAAGCTAACAAGGCATCATTGTTGCTGTTATTTTGCAAGAAAGGGTTGTACATAGCACCTAAAGTACCGCTGCTGCAGCTTAAACTGCGATTTGCGGAGTTGTAGCTTGCGATAGAACCGTCAGAGCAGAGCTCTCCAGCTAAGGCTGCATGGTACTTATATCTGTTGTAAACGCCACTTGTTGCTACCTGATCAGATTTGGATTCTGAGTAAATTACCGCGGACTCCCAGCCCCAATCACCAATAGAACCTGACAAAGCACTGACTAAACGCAACGCATCAGTTTCTACTTCTACAGTGCGGGGTGTGCCAAAACGGGCATCAAAAGCAAAGCCATATAGCTCGCGGCCAGCGACCGTATCAAAAGGGTCTATATACAGCTGGTCAAGCAACGCATCCCGTAAAACAGGACCAAAAATATCCAGAGCACTTTCGTCAACAAAAGGGCCTTCACTGTCATCCAATTGGTTAATTGGCGCAGGGCTGGACAGAGCCACAGATTTGGTATTGCTGAAAAATACATCGGTATCCCAACTGATATCACCAAACTCTTTCTGGAAAATAGCACCAGTGGAGTAACTGGTTAGATCTGAGTTCAGTTGATCGTCTTCATTCGGGTAATAAGCGCAAATTTCTTCACCAAACTCTGTAGTCACCAGTTCTGTCGCACAGCCAGGTATTGCCAATTCATTACCTGAACGGACAGAGTTGAAATAAATATTGGGTGTGTTTTTTGGCAGGTAAGAGTACGAACTTTGTAGCAGGGGAGAGCGGGTAAACTCTCTGTCCTGAGCACTAAACGCATTGCGGTCAAAATAGTCAGCGAAAACTGTTAATTGGCCACCAGCCACTTGCTGACCAAACACCAGATTCAGGTTACGGCGGCTTTCGTCGCTGGACGCCGCACTGTCGCCATAAGAGACATTAAGCTCCATGCCTTCATAATCTTTTTTCAGTATGTAGTTAATAACACCGGCAACTGCATCTGCCCCGTAAATGGCTGATGCGCCAGTGGCTAATACTTCAATACGCTCAATAGCGGCTAAAGGAATACTGTTAACATCGACAAAGTTCTGAGTGCCAGCGGCAAAAGAGCTGGCTGCAACACGACGGCCGTTAATGAGTGTCAAAGTAGAAGCCGGGCCCAAACCACGCAATGATGCTGCGGCCTGACCTGCTGGTGTTGAAGTTGAAGTAGCGCCACTTTCACTGGTGGAGAAAGTTCCTTCACCGCCTCTCAGTTGGCCTACGTCTTTCAATAAATCAAAAATCGTATTAGCGCCGGACTTTTTAATATCCTCGCTGCTGATCACAACCAGCGGCTGAGCGCCTTCTAAATCGACACCTTTGAGGCGGGAGCCTGTGACTTCGATTTTTTCTATTGAATCGTTTTCAGTTGAAGTTTCAGTTTGAGCAGATACGGAAAAGCAGCAAGCCGCAACGGCCAGCGAAAGCATAGAGGGTTTGAACATTTTTTATTACCTGTTGCTTCATTACAGCCGTGCTTGCTCCGGCAACCCTGTTGCAGAGTGATGATAAGCAGACTGTTAGTTAGTGTGATTTAGTTTTAAATAGCAAAACAGCCAGCAGTGAGCTGGTGGTGTTGCTACTCGTTAAACCACTCCGACAGGTAGTAAGACGAGTAGTAATATGTAGAGAGACAAACCGCTTTCTTTAGCATATTACTTTACAGATGGTTAAGTTCAGATAGTGTTTAGATTTAACCGCTCTGTCATCTTCTGTCAATCATTACTGGCAAGTAAAATGGATGCCAGATAAAAAAAGTTTCTGACGCCGATTATTTAACCTGAACTCGGGATAAGCAGCGCCACTGAACGAGCATCTTTTCGTGCCTCTCTGCGTTGCTTTGTCTAACCATAGCTCGCTACGGCGTACGACAAAGCGCCTTGAGATCCACAAAAATCTGTGCGTTCAGTCAGCATAGACTTAAGCTACTTCAATGAATTCATTTATCTAATTGATTTGTAATGTTAAATTTAGAGTGTTCGACACTCATTATCCCGAGTTCAGGTTATTTAACTCTTTGGTTTCAGCCTGTGACAAAATTTAACGGGACAAAAACCCGCAGGATCTGGCAGACTTGCTGAACTGAAAACAACCTGTGAATCGGGTCTTTCGCCCCTTGTTGTTATGAATTGATTTTCAAAGGCAGATAATGCAGCAGAGTGTTCACCCGCTAGTCCGGCGTTTAGCTGGTTTTTTAACACAATGGGGTTGGTTACAGTGTTTTTGTCTGTGCTTTATTCTGTTACAGGCTCTGACAGGTGTGATGACAGGTCTGTACAGCCTGCTGATCCACGATATGGTACTGTGGTCCATGGTGCTGGGGGCTTTGCTTTTTTCGGCCTCTATAACGCCTGCTTTTTTATTGAGTAGCTTTTATCTGGTTCGTCACTTAGATGAAGCCTTGTTTTATTTGCAGGATTCAATTCGACAGGAAAAACTGTTGAATCAGAATATGCAGGAAACCATTCGTCAGCTGAATTTTGAAATTGAGGAGCGGAAAAAGGCGTTTCAGGCCAAACGTCGAGCTGTAGATGAGCTACGTCGCGAAATTACTGAACGTCGTAAAACACAGCAAGAGCTGGAAGAACAGAGTTTGTTAATCCGCTCCATAGTCGACAGTTCGCCTGATTTGTTTTATTACCGCGACGAAACAGGCCGTTTTGTCAGTTGCAATAAGATGTTTGAAATTATTATGGGTAAATCAGCCAAAGAACTGATAGGTCATTATCCGGCTGAACTTTACGATGCGGAATCCACTCCTATAGCCATTCTGACTGACCAGGAAATCTCGGCCAGCCGGGTTGAACTGACGTTAGATGTAGACTACCAGACCCCTGATGGCCGCATGTTGTGGTTTGAGATGCGCAAAGTGCCATTTTTTGATAAACAAGGCCGTTATATTGGCTTACTCGGTTTTGGCCGTGATATTACCTCTCGTAAACTTGCCGAGCAGGCGTTGGAAAAAGCTTTTCATGACAAGGGCAAGTTTATTGCTACCTTAAGCCATGAACTGCGCACACCGCTAAATGGCATAGTAGGCTTAACCAGACGTTTACTGGAGAGCCCTTTATCCACAGAGCAGCGCAGCTGGAGTAATACCATCTTCAGCAGTGCTGAGACTTTAGGTAATATTTTTAACGACATTATCGACTTGGATAAAATTGACCGGCAGGATCTGGATATTGTTTATCAGTCGGTACAACTCAACGAATTTGTCCATGATATTTGCAATTTTGCCCATCTAATCTGCCAGCAAAAAGGTCTGATCTTTATTGAACCAGAGCCAGTGCCAAATCAGCTCTATGTTCGTCTGGATCCTACAAGAGTTCGGCAGGTGTTATGGAATCTTATTAATAATGCGGTGAAATTTACGGCTCGCGGTTCAGTGCAACTGGAAGTTTTATTGACTACTGATAATCCGGCAGAGCTTTGTTTTAGTGTTTCAGATACAGGTATAGGTATAGTCGAGGCTGAACAGCAACGTATCTTTGATATGTACTATAAATCCAGCGATGGCAGGCGTTTAAGTATAGTGGGCTCTGGTATAGGTTTATCTGTATCCCGGGCTTTAGTTGAAGCTATGTCCGGTCAGATTAAACTTTGCAGTGTGCCGGGGCAGGGCAGTACTTTTAGTATGTATTTGCCTGCTGAACTCACCTCAGCGCCTGAAGCGGTGCCCCAGGCTTTGTATCCGGCTTTAACCATATTATTAGTTGAAGATGTACCTTTAAATGCTGAAATTGCCACTAACTTGCTGGAGCAGCGTGGCCATCAAGTCATTTTGGCAGAAACCGGCGAAGATGCTATGGCCTTGCTGGAAACCGAAGATGATATAGACCTGGTTTTGCTGGATATGCAATTACCCGATATGTCTGGTGATCAGGTAGCGCGTTTTATTCGCTCTGAACCCGATTTAGTCAGACTACCAGTGGTGGTATTAAGCGCTAATGTGCGTAAAGCTGAACAGCAACTACAGGATGTGCGAGTGGATGGCTCTTTAGCCAAACCTATTAATACAAATAAGCTGGACCAGATCCTGCACCAACTTTTTGGTGCTCCACCACCTAAAGAAATCAGCGCTGAAAAAGCTCAGGATCAACAAATTTTGGATCAGCAAACGCTGGACGATTATCTGCAGTCTTTAGGTAAACAGACTATGCTGCGCAGCGTGCAATTATTCACTCAACTCTTGCCTGGCTATATCAATAAAATGGTAGAAGCCGCAGTGCAACTGGAGATCAGTGAATTTCAGCAGGCGGCACATAAACTCAAAGGCGCAGCTGCTTCGGTAGGCCTATTGTGGGTGCACCATCAGGCAAAATCATTGGAACACTGTACTGAGCTACAAGGTATAGAAAAACAGCTGATCAATTTTCATTTAACAATAGAGCGGCACTTGGCGGCTCTGGGGGAATACATCGAACAATCTGTTTAACCCGTCAGCATCCAATGGAATTATAGAAGGATAGGTTGTAGGGGCTGGGCTTGCCCCTGCCCGTCCATCTGTACCGCGGTATCATTAGACGGGCGGGTACAAGACCCGCCCCTACAGTATTACTTTTCCAGTTTACCTACAAAGCGGTAACCTTCACCGTGGATGGTGCTGATTAACTCAGGGCTATCCATGTCTGACTCAAAATGCTTACGAATACGACGAATGGTTACATCCACTGTTCTGTCATTTGCTCTGAGTTCCCGACCTGTCATATGACGGATCAACTGCTCACGGGTGAAAATTTTACCTGGGCTATCCAGCATTAAACGCAGAGCACGGTATTCACCTTTAGGTAAACGGCGTGATACACCCTCAGGCGACGTCAGATTACGGCTGTTTTCATCCAACACCCAACCATTAAATCTGACCACGCTTTTATGCTCTTCCACTACAGGCTGAGATACGGTGCGATTTAACAGGTTACGGGCACGGATAGTCAATTCGCGTGGGTTAAAAGGTTTAGTCAGGTAATCGTCAGCACCTATTTCCAGGCCTAAAATGCGATCAACTTCACTGTCACGTCCGGTGAGGAAAATCAGCCCCAGGTTTTCTTTTTGGCGTAATTCACGAGCGAGGATCAGGCCATTTTTGCCGGGCAGATTGATATCCATAACAATTAAATTGATTTTGTGTTGTGACAGCTTCTGGTTCATTTCTTCACCATTTACTGCTTCAACCACATCATAGCCTTCGCCTTCAAACAAGCTGACCAAATTTAGTCGTGTTACTTCTTCATCTTCAACAATCAGAATAACAGGGGTCTGCATTATGCTTAAACCTTATGTGAACTTAGTTAAGTATTTGATTTCTATCTTTTTAGAAAGAAAGCGACTCGTGGTCGGTGCCCGCGCAATTATATAGACCACAGATTTTGTTAACAAGTTTATTTGTTAACAATTAGCTCGAGCTAATTTAAGTGGTTGAAAATTATATTGTTGTTAAAAAAATAACTTATTTGGGTATCACCGGAAAATCGATTTGAATATCGATACCATGATCCAAAGCACTCTCTAGCTGAATTTTTCCATTTAAAGCTTGTGTCACCAGATTATAAACCAAATGCATACCCAGGCCGCTGCCACCTTCGCCTCTTTTGGTAGTAACAAAGGGATCAAAAATACGTTTTCTAATATTCTCCGGCACGCCTGAACCGTTATCTTGATAGTGCAGGTAACAACGGCTATTGGCCAGAGTAACACTGATGGTCATAGTGCCTTGCTCTTTGTTTTCAAAGGCATGGATTAGGCTATTCATAATAAGGTTAATTAATATTTGACTGATAGGGCCTGGTTTGCTCTCGAACTCCAGCTGCTGATCACAATTCAGTATCACCTGGTGCTGCGTTTTTTTCAGGTTGGGCCTTAGTGACAGCACAACTTCATTCAACAACTGGTGCATGTTGAAGTATCTTCTGTTGTCGTTAGATTGGTCGACAGCTACTTGTTTAAAACTGCGGATCAGGTTTGCTGCGCGTTCAAGATTGCGGTAAATAATTCCAAGATTCTCTGCGCTTTCTCCCAAAAACTTTGCCAACTGGTTTGAGGTTAATTTCTTCTCATCAAAAGCTTTTTGTATCTCGGCCAATTTATCCTGCATCAAAGTTGAGGCTGTTACGCCAAGCCCTATAGGTGTATTTACCTCATGGGCTACGCCTGCCACCATTTGACCTAAACTGGCCATTTTTTCAGTTTCAACAATTTGATTCTGATACTGATGCAAGGTAGATAATGTATTAAGTAAATCCTGATTTGAGGTTTTTAGAGCCTGAGTTCTGTCGGTAATTTTTTGTTCCAAATCCTGGTTTAGCTGGCGTATTTCACTTTCAGCACTACGCAGCTTAGTAATTTGTTGTTCAGTTCTGTCCAGCATTGTGTTCACTGCCCGCCCCAGATTATGAAACTCAGTAATTTCCATAGCAGGCACACGAATTTGGTAGTCTTTTTCTTTGGATACTTTTTGTACTAGCGTTAACAGACTATACAGAGGTTGGGTAAAACGTCGCTGCAACCTGGTTGCGATAACGAAGGCACCTATTAAAGAGCAAAGTGCGATCAAAATATCAAACAACACTCTGTTTTGTACATAGCGGCTGAGTTCTTCCAGGCTGGCGCGAATGTAGACATAACCTAGTAATTTACCGTCAGACTGTATTTTTTTAGTCAGCTCCATTACGCCATCTCCAATAGTGGCGTTTTGATACTGTTCTGCTTTGTTAAACTGAGTAGGATAGGGGCCAACATCCCTTCTGTTGTAACTGGCGAAAAAGCTAAGCTCGCCATTTTCCTGTAGTTTATAAATATGAATGTTGTGTAAGCGGGATTCCGCAGCAAAAGAAGCAAGGCGGCGGTCTTCTATTTCTGAGTCATCTATTTCAATGGAACTTACGGCATTAAAAGCAATAATGGCTGCATAAGAGTAAAGCTGTTCAGATAAGTTCTTTTTTTCAGCTCTAATATCCTGCAAAGTGGCAATAGTGAGAGAGATACATAAAGTGATACTGCAAATCAGCATCACAACCCATATCAGTGCGCCTTTGATTGAACTCGCTTTTAAAGCTGGACCCATTAATCCTTCCGTCATCAGTCAATCCATACTCCAAGCTATAATATTGAAGTTACACGCATTTGCAAATTTTCACCAGTTAGTACGCTGACAAAAAATAAAACGGCTTCTAAGTCAAAATAATTGATGGTGCAACGAGGTGGCACTGCATGGTTCCCTGAGGCCATAGTGATGCTGTGTTCAATTCGATTGCAGCAATAACTCGCCGGTCGGGACTGCAAACAGCTGCCACTAACTCTTGAGGCAAGAAAATACAGATAACAAAGTTGCAGCTTCAAGTACGAAGGGTTTATAGTGAATACACTTGTGATGGAGGAGCGAAACCATGGACTTATGGGATAACTACAAAACGAGTGTCTTTTTGTGCCATCAACCTCTTGGTGACCAAATTAATTTTGCTATTATCAGCGCCCAAAATCCTTGCGGTCATGTTCAAACCCCTTCCAGAAATTTACTGCTCGATAATTATTTTGCCAATACCCTCGACAGCCTGAGTCTGCCTTACAGAGAAATTGTGGGATGTTCACCAGATTTGAGTTTTCGCGAGAAAAGCTGGGCTGTAATTTGTGATAAACCAAAAGCTATAAAGCTCGCTATTATGTTTGAACAGCACGCTATTTATTGGGTAGAACAAGGCAAGTTGTTTTTGGTTCCAGCTTTGTTACAGCAAGCTGAGGAGTATTTGGGGGAGTTTCATCCGCGTCAAATTGTAATGAGTTAGTACTGCAGATTCAGAACTAATTTTTCAAAACCTGCAGGATAGGCTCTATTTTTTGACCCAAAGCGTACTCAAGCCTGAGTCGTTTCAACTTTTGTTTATGAGCCTCATCTCTGTCCGTTGGTTCTGATAAAAACTCTTTAAAATCAGCGACACAGATACAGAGTATCGCCGGTTTTTCCATAGTGTCCAGCTGACCAAGCCGGTAAATTTGGTGAGGACAAGCTAAAGTGCGTTCTGGCGACTGAATACATTCAGTGGCGGCGGTACTTAAAGAGCATACACCCAGAACAGGCAACAGCGCTAAAGCCAGTCTCATCGATCGATCCTTTTATTTGCGGTCTTTCTTACAATAATAAACCACAAAACCATCGCGACGACCAAGTTCTTTTACCTGACCAAAGATCTCAGTGAGCTGAGCTACGTAAGGTAAATGCACGTTAGCCACTAAAGTTAAAGTACCGCCAGGTTTCAATTCATTAAAAGCGTCGCGGAAAAACTGCTCGCTGATATGGTAGTCGGTTTTTAAACCTGTGTGGAAAGGCGGGTTGCTGACAATATGGTCATAAGCAGCGCTGCGTGACGGAATACCATCAGCGGCTATAGTTTCGCCCGGCAATTTATTGGCCTTTAAAGTAGCAGCTGTAGAGCTGACAGCTAAAGTGCTGATGTCCGAAGCAGTTAGTTTGATTTCCGGGTGCTTTTTGACTAAAAAGGCACCGATAAAACCAGCACCACAAGCAAAATCCAGCACTTTACCTTGCTGAATATGGCCTAAATGCTCCAGCAGTAAGTTAGTTCCCAAATCCAGTTTGCCATGGTTAAACACGCCAGGCAAAGAGCATAGCTTTAAACTGATACCAGCTTTTTCGATACTAAACTGATGAAAGTCTGCAGTTTTGAGTTCGCTTTGTAACAAACCATCCAGCTCAAACCATAAACAGTGTTTGGCATTGTCATGCTTGAAGGCTTTTAACCCCAGCTTTTCAGCCTGATTACCTAAGCTTTTAATGCCACCTTTGTTATCGCCCACCAGATAAACTTCGGTTTTATCATTCAGTACAGTTTTAATCTGAGCTAAAGAGCTTTGCAGCTGATCTTTGCTTTTAGGGTAAAACAGCACCACCCTGTCTACTGTTAAATCAGTTGGTAAAGCGTCACCCAAATAACAAGGGCTTTTGCTTTGCTGCTGCCAGTTGTTAGCAACAGCCATGTTTGAGGTTAAACAAAACAGCTCCAGCTCTGGCGCTTTTTGTTTTAATTCAGCGGCCAGACGGTCGGCCATAGGTTCTACCAGCAGCACTTTGCCTGATAAAAAATCAATATTGCGCAGCAGCAGCTGACTGGTATTGTCCAACATATGAATCTTCCTTCTAGAGCGTGTTAACGCTTCGAGGTTAAATTTTGTTCGCTCTGGCGCCGCTTTGATCGCGAAACGAGGAGCGACGTTTAGTTAATCTAAATGAGCGACGAGTGACAATGAGCAAGGCGCCGCCAGACGAACCCGAAGGGCAGCGCCTGGCCGGCCTTTCTGCAGCGTTAAAGCCTGCTTATGTAGAATTACTACACCGCGCAGTCTTTGCCTTGCATAAAAACCGGCCAGACTGCTGCAAAAATAACCCTGAAGCGTCAACACGCTCTAAACATCAAATCCCAAACACCATGGCCTAAATTAACACCACGGTTTTCAAATTTAGTCAGAGGTCTATGCTCAGGGCGCGGCACATAGTCATTGGTCTCTGACAGGTTGCTGTAACCTTCGGCAACTTTCATCACTTCCAGCATATGTTCAGCGTAGTTTTCCCAGTCGGTGGCCATATGAAATACACCACCGATCTTTAATTTGCGGCGTAATAACTGGGCAAACTCGGCCTGCACAATACGTCTTTTATGGTGACGTTTTTTATGCCATGGATCAGGGAAAAACAACTGCACTGTGCTTAAGCTGTTGTCGGCAATTGAGTCGTTTAAAATTTCGATGGCGTCGTGTTCAAATACTCGCAGGTTTTTCACGCCTTCAGTTTCGGCTTCACCTAAACAAGCACCTACACCTGGTTTATGTACTTCGATACCAATAAAGTCTTTATCTGGCGCGGCTTTCGCCATTTGCACCAAAGATTTGCCCATGCCAAAACCAATTTCCAGCACTAAGTCGGCTTCACGGCCAAAGACTGCTGTCATATCGTAAGGCGTGGCCTGATGCTCCAGGCCCATAGTTGGCCAAAATAAATCTAAACTGCGCTGCTGGCCTTTGGTCAGACGACCTTCCCTTAAAACAAAACTACGGATGCGGCGCAGGTATTTGTTTTCCTGAAGCTCATCGTCCTGTGGCTCTGTATTTGGTTGTTCCGGGTGGGTCATCTTGGTCTCCAAAAAATGTGATGCAGCTTGCTACTGCATGAAGTGCTATCTAATGCGGCGCGTATTATCCTTGTTCTGCTGCTAATGCTCAACCGCTAATCTTGATTCAACAACAATACGAAAAAATGCTAGGCTGAGCGCCGCTTTGAAAAACTAACTTTGAGTGCTTAACGCCGTGCTAACTTCTGAGTATTTAACTTGCCCTGATCTTTTTGCCGATACTGTTGTTGATTGGCAAAAAACTGATGGCCGCAATGCCTTACCATGGCAACAAGACCCCAGTCCATACAGAGTGATGGTCAGTGAGCTGATGTTACAGCAAACTCAGGTAACTACTGTGATCCCGTATTTTCAGCGCTGGATGCAAAAGCTACCTGATATTCATGCCTTAGCAGCTGCCGACACCGACACTGTGATGGCGTTATGGCAGGGCTTAGGTTATTACGCCAGAGCCCGTAATTTACATAAAGCCGCTAAATACATAGTGTTTGATTTAGGTGAGTTTCCTTTTGAATTAAATGACTTATTAACCATTCCTGGTATAGGCCGTTATACAGCTGGTGCTATCCGCTCTTTTGCTTATGACGCTTACGGCCCCATAGTGGATGGTAATGTCAGGCGTTTATTCTGCCGTTTATTTGGAATCGAAGGTGTACCAACCACTTCTGCAGTGGATAAGAAGTTGTGGGCTTTGGCGGATGCATTAACGCCAAAACAAAACAACAGACGTTTTGCGCAAGCCTTGCTGGACTTGGGCGCTACGGTTTGCAAACCCAAGCAGGCTGATTGTTTAAGTTGCCCGCTGCAAACTCAGTGTGTGGCTTTTAATACAGGCCGTGTGGCCGAATTACCAACTGCTAAACCTAAAAAGATGACTCCAACCAAAGCAGGGCACTTTTTGTGGATAGAGCAAGGCGATAAGCTGTTGCTGCAAAAAAGACCAGACTCTGGCATCTGGGCTGATTTATGGTCTTTACCCCAGGTTGATGAAACTGCTGAGTCTTTGTTGCAAGCCAAACTACAGGGCCAGTTTCAGCATGTGTTTTCGCATTACAAGTTAGATGCTTCGGTTTGGCATCCGGTGTCAGGTGTATCCGAGCCTGCAGGCAGCAGTTGGTACAACAAAGAGCAAGTGCTAGAGATTGGATTACCTGCACCTATCCGAAGCTGGATTGAAAAGAACTGGCTGAAGAAAAGCTAACTGCTTGCGATGAAGTCGTTTACAATATCGACCTTTTTAAAAGCTAAGCATTGAGGTGAATAATGTCCCGTCAGATATTTTGTGTTTATTTGCAAAAAGAAGCAGCAGGTTTAGATTTTCAGCTGTATCCGGGGGAGCTTGGCAAAAAAATCTTCGACAACATCAGCAAAGAAGCCTGGGCTTTATGGCAGTCGAAACAAATTATGCTGATCAATGAAAAAAAGCTGAATATGATGAATCTTGAGCATCGCAAGTTGCTGGAGGAGCAAATGCAGCAATTTTTATTTGAAGGTAAAGAAGTTCAGATTGAAGGTTACGTGCCTAAAGCTAATTAAATCTGCTGGATATAGTGGACTGTAGCTGGTGCAGTTCACTGCCTTTCTCTATAATTTGCATTAGAAAAATTAATTCAACACCCGTCGTTTAAGGTTGCAGACTATGGCTCGGCGCTTACCCCCTCTTAATGCGTTAAAGGCTTTTGAAACTGCCGCCCGCCATCTTAGTTTTACTAAAGCGGCTGAAGAAATGTTTGTTACTCAAGCTGCTATTAGTCATCAGATCAAAGCACTGGAAGATCATTTAGGTTTAAAGCTGTTTATGCGGAAAAACCGCTCTTTGCTGTTGACTGAAGAAGGCCAGAGTTACTTTTTAGATATAAAAGAGATTTTTCTGCAGTTGCATGAAGCCACAGAGAAGTTACTGGCGCGAGGGGCCAAGGGGTCTTTGACCGTAAGTTTGCAGCCTAGTTTTGCTATTCAGTGGCTGGTGCCGCGTTTAAGTTTATTTAGTGAAGAGCACTCTGACATAGATGTGCGTATCAAAGCTGTTGACTCAGATGAAGGCTCGTTAACTGACGACGTAGATGTGGCAATTTATTATGGTCGTGGCAGCTGGCGGAATTTGCATGCTGATAAGCTGCATACCGAATACCTGTTGCCTGTTTGTTCGCCATTATTGTTAAACGGCAGCAAGCCTTTAAAAGACGTCGCTGATTTACGCCACCATACTTTGCTGCATGATGGTTCACGTCAGGCCTGGAAAGATTGGTTTGTTAGTCAGGGCTTTAAAAATTTCAATGTGAATCAGGGGCCGATTTTTTCGCATACAGCAATGGTGTTGCAGGCTGCTATACATGGTCAGGGTGTGGCTTTGGCGCATAACGTGTTGGCCAGGCCTGATATTAATTCAGGTCGCTTAATAGTGCCTTTTCACCATGTATTACTGAGTAAAGACTCGCATTATCTGGTGTGCCGTGAAAACCAGACTGAGCTTGGCAAAATTGTCGCGTTCCGGCAGTGGATGGCTAAACAAGTAGAGCTGGATCAGCAAGATTTTGTTGAGCAGCATTTTAATAATTCGACACCGGATTGATTAATGCCAGAGTTGTTAGTCCAAAGTGTTGTTAAAGCTTCAAAACCTATCGCCAGACTGCTGCTATGCCATGGTGCCGGAGCTCCGGTGCAATCAGAATTCTGCCAGCTGTTAGCAGAGCAGCTTACTGAGCAAAATATTGAAGTTTGGGGTTTTAACTTTGCTTATATGCAAAAGACCCTTACTGGCCACAGGCAGCTACCGGCTAAAATGCCGGTATTAATGGCTGAGCTGCTCGAACAAATACGCCAGGTACCAACAGATTTACCTTTGTTTATTGCAGGTAAGTCGATGGGCGGCCGGGTTGCCACTCTGCTTGCTGCATCGGATTTGTTACCTGCGCAAGTGAACGCAGTGATAGCTTTTGGTTATCCTTTTCACCCGCCGAAAAAAGATAGTTGGCGAATAGAGCATTTTGCCGATTTAAAAAGGCCCGTGCTGGTGTTGCAAGGAGAAAGAGACCCTTTTGGCAGCATTCAGGAACTGGTCAATAGGAGTTTGCCCGAGATAGCTATTAGGTGGCTAAAAAGCGGCGACCATGATTTTTTGCCATTAAAAAAATCAGGTTTGAGCCAACAGCAGCTTATTGAGCAAGCGGCTACTATTAGCAGGAGCTTTATTAATGAATGTATTCTGGAAAATTAACACTAGTCTGGCAGCCTTTTATGGCGCAGTGACTGTAGGTTCTGCCGCTGCTTTAATGCATTTATGGCGTGGCACTATAGATACAGAGCAACTGGCTGTGCTTTTAAGCGCAGGTTTTATTTTAGCTTTTCATGCAATGGCTTTATTGGCCTTATCTGCTTTTGACAAGCTGCAACAACAAAGCCCGTGGCTAAGCCGCATCTGCGCTTGCGCCATGCAAATAGGGCTATGGTTATTTGTTTATACTCTGGTAGCTGGTGTATTTAAGCTGCCTTTACATTTTTCAGCTCTGGCGCCTTTAGGTGGTCAGTTGCTTATTTTAAGCTGGCTGGCTTTGGCCATCAGCCCTTGGATCAGGAAATAATATGAGTAATTGGCAGGATAGACAATTTCCACAGCCGCAGGCTGCCCATCAGGGTGCTGCACATGGAGGTGCAGCATGAAAAATTGGCAGGATAGACAATTTTCACAGACGCAGGCTGCCCGTCAGGGTGCTGCACATGGAGGTGCAGCATGAAAAATTGGCAGGATAGACAATTTTCACAGACGCAGGCTGCCCGTCAGGGTGCTGCACATGGAGGTGCAGCATGAAAAATTGGCAGGATAGACAATTTTCACAGACGCAGGCTGCCCGTCAGGGTGCTGCACATGGAGGTGCAGCATGAACCAACTTTTGCTGTACTGCCGTTCAGGTTTTGAGAAAGAATGTGCTGGCGAAATTCAGGATAAAGCGGGGCAGCAAGAGGTGTTTGGTTTTTGCAAACTGACCAAAGACTCAGCTTTTGTCATTTTTGAGGCTTACGATAGTGACGCTTTAGCCGCCTTTTACCGTGACTATGACTTTACTAATTTCATTTTTGCCCGCCAGTGGTTTTTACTGGTGGATGATTTGCTGCAACTGGATCCGGCCGACCGTATTACTACAGTGGTCGAATCGGCAATAGCTGCTGAATTATCTGCTTTTGGTGAGATCAGGGTCGAATACCCAGAAACCAATGACGGCAAAACTTTATCTACTTTGGCCCGCAAACTGACAGTGCCTTTGCGCCAGTCGTTACGCAAAGCTGGCGTATTGCTGCAAAAAGAAAACTCCAGAGCTCCGGTGCTGCACTTGTTTATGCAAAGCGGCAGCAGTGCTTATTTAGGTATTTCTTACCCTGAAAACAACAGCCCGCTGGAAAACGGCATTATGCGGCTGAAGTTTCCAGCTGATGCGCCAAGTCGCAGTACCTTAAAGCTGGAAGAGGCTTTTATTCAGTTTATTCCGAAGGACGAATGGGATACCCGTTTAACTTCAGGCATGAGAGCAGTGGATTTAGGCGCTTGTCCTGGCGGCTGGACTTATCAGCTGGTGAAACGCAGCATGATGGTCACAGCTATAGACAACGGCATGATGGCGCAGTCTTTAATGGATACAGGCCAGGTGAAACACTTTCAGGTCGACGGTTTTAAATTCAGCCCGGACAAACGTAATGTGTATTGGCTGGTCTGTGACATGATTGAAAAACCACAACGTGTTGGCAAGCTGGTCTGTGACTGGCTGATCAACGACTGGTGTCAGGAAAGTATTTTTAACCTGAAACTACCTATGAAAAAACGCTACGAAACTGTGGTTGAAGTGCTGGATATGATGCAGCATCACTTCAACGAAGCAGGGCTGGATGTAGAGTTTCAGGCGAAGCACTTGTACCACGACCGTGAGGAAGTGACAGTGCATGTGAGGAAGTTTTAAAGCTGCTTAAACAAACAGGGCAGGGATAAACTCTGCCCCTTAAATATCACTGATGCCATCAAACATAAGGCTTCACTAAGCCATCGTAATCCATCACTTTTTGTACTGCAGGGCGAGCTAACACCTTTTGTACCCAGAGCGCTATAAAAGTGAAATCTCGGGCTTTTTTCTGGTCGAAATGGCGAGTCCAGCGGCATAACATCATGGCGTAAATATCGATTAGTGAGAACTCTTCGCCTAAAAACCATGGGCTGCAGTGGCTGGCTAAATGTTTATCCAGTTGCTCCAGCAAGCTTTGGGCTTTTAGTTCTGCATGACGTTTTACATCAGCTGCGTTTTGCTCTGAACTTACCCAACGCTCAGGATAAAAATACACCACTAAAGTGCTTTGTAGGGTGGCAGATAACCAAATCAGCCATTTGTAAGCTTCGGCGCGTTGAAGAGTGCCGGGGGCTGGGAATAAGTTTTTTTCCGGGTGGCTGTCCACTAAGTGCAGACAAATGGCGGCAGTTTCAAAAATAACATGGCCCTGGTCGACTAAGGTTGGAATAGTGCCATTAGGGTTTAACGCCAGATAGTCAGCTTTTTTATGTGAGCCGATGGCTGTGTCTGTTAAAACCAGCTCGTAAGGTACAGAGAGCTCTTCCAGCAGAATATGCGGCGCCATACTGGCGGTGCTTGGTGAATAATACAGTTGGTACATAGATACTCTCCCTGAAGTTAAAACTTATCAGAGCATAGTAGTGTGAAGCGCAGATGATGGCAAAACTATATTGGGAGTGGGCTGGCGTATAAGGTGGGGAAAAATAAATGGGTCAGAGCCGAGGCTCTGACCCAAAGTATCAGAGACGTTCCAGCATAGCTGCTGTGAAATCTGTAGTGCCGTGGCTGCCACCTAAGTCGCGGGTGGTGCGGTCGCCTGATGCAATCACATCAGTTAAAGCAGCCAGAATTTTTTCTGCTTTGTCTTTCATGCCCAAATATTCCAGCATCTGAATAGAAGCTAAAATCACTGAGCTTGGGTTGGCCAGGTTTTTGCCTGCAATATCCGGCGCGCTGCCGTGTACTGCTTCAAAAATGGCGCAGTCTTTGCCGATATTGGCGCCTGGAGCCATACCTAAACCACCGACTAAACCGGCACATAAGTCAGATAAAATATCGCCAAACAGGTTGGTAGTGACTATCACATCAAACTGCTGTGGATTCATCACCAACTGCATACAAGCGTTATCAACGATCATCTCGCTGGCTTGAATATCAGGGTAACGTAAAGCCACTTCACGGGCAGTTTTTAAGAACAGGCCAGAAGTAGATTTCAGGATGTTGGCTTTGTGAACAATAGTGACTTTTTTACGGTTTTCGCGACGAGCCAGTTCAAAGGCGAACTCAACAATACGTTCAGAGCCTTCGCGGGTGACGATGCTCATGGCTTCCGCCAGCTCGCCTTCGTTTTTCACGACCTGGCCAGCACCAGAGTACATACCTTCAGTGTTTTCACGTACTGTAATGATGTCGATATTTTCGTAACGGGCTTTAGTGCCTTTAAACGATATTACCGGGCGTACGTTAGAGTACAGGTTGAATTTTTTACGTAAGGTCACGTTAATAGAGGTGAAACCTTCTCCCACTGGGGTGGTTAATGGGCCTTTTAAAGTGATCTTATTGCGAGCAATAGCATCAAGCGTGGTTTGTGGTAATAATTCACCAGTAGCTTCTAACGCAGTCAAGCCAGCTTCAACATATTCGTAGTTAAAGTTACAGCCTACTTTATCCAGCACCTGGATAGCTGCTTCTACTATGCTTGGACCTATGCCATCACCTTTGATGACTGTAATAGTTTGTGAACTCATAACTTTCCTTTAATAACTTAATCTGATGTGGACTGTTGTATTCGACACAAAGCTGGATTTATACATTGTTTTTATATCAGCTATTGTATTAATGGTTGTAAAAAACGCCGAAAATATACCAGTTTTGGTGTTTATTTTCCAGTTTATGCCGACATCTGCGACAAATCTGTGACTTCTTGCGGCATAACTTTGAAAAATGGAGAAATAAAACTACAGCTGGCTAAAAGTTGGGTAACAGGTTGAGTGCTCTCTACCACTAAGTCCTGCCACTCTGAAGCTGTCTGTGCTGTCAGTGAATGGATTGAGAAGTAGGGCTCTACAAATCTATAACTCTGCTCAAGCCTGCGCTTATCGTCGTCTGCCGAAAAGACGGAATCCGTCAATTCAAAAGCAAAGGCTAAAACAAAAGCCATAGGATAAGTCTTGCTTGCATTTGGTAAAGTTCTATATTGCATACAGGCGTCTTGCCAGCTTTGATTAAACTGAAAGTGCTTCAGCGTTTTTAACGTGAGTTGCTGGTACTGCTCACTTTGCCATAGCTGCTGCTTCAACCATGGGCTGATCAGGCAGAGGGCTTGCCCGGGATGTGACAACGCTAAAAAACGCAAGTCAGATTGTTGCCACAAAGGCCAGCATAAACACCAGGCCAAGAGTTCTGCCTGCTGCAAAGTTAACGAATAAAACTTGACCTGCTGTGTCAATAAATACAAAGCTCTGGCCAAGACTCGCCTAAACTCCAGCAACCACTGATGATGAGGTTGATGTTGCTGCTGACAATGTTGTTCCAACCAGGCCTGTTTTAATAAAGGTAGCAATTGTTCTTGGCCCAGCATGGCAATAGCATGTTGAGTTGAATGAATTTTTTGCTGTTGTCTGCTCAGAGCTGAGGCTTTTTCCTGAAGTTGATGCATTAGCCAAGGGTGCTGTTCAATTAAAGCAGCTTGCTGGCTAACTTTGGCCGCCTGTCCAAGTTGTTGCAACCAACTTAATGCAGGAAGCGCTGCGGTTTCCGGCCATTGTGGAAGCAAGTCGTGTTCTTGTTGCCAGCCACACATCCATTCATCCTGACTGTATTGTCTTGGGTTTAACAGTTGCCAATCAGAAGCATTGACTATCAGTGGTTGCAACAAGTCTTTGCTTCTTTTTTCATAAGGTTGCACCAACAGCACTATTTGCTCTGCGGTTTGAGCTTCACAAAGCAGCAGAGCCAGATTGGCATCAGAGTCCCGCACAAAACGTCCTGTGCTGTAGCTGCTGCTATTTAGACAAGATAGTGCCTGCCAAAACTGCTGCTCTGTTGAATTAGCTTGTGGCAGCAGCATAGCGGAAATTTTTTCCAGTGTTACTAGCCTGCCAGCGCCGGGTAACATCAGTCGTGTTAGTTGCCAGCAAAAACTAATCAATTGACTGAAATAGGGGCTTTGCCAAGTGGCTAAACCTTTATTTTTTCCATAGCACTGGCGCAACAGGTTGAATACGCCAGTTTTTTCTGCCAACTCTTTATGTTGCTTAATAGTCACAACAGCTGGAAACTTCAGCTGTTGTTGTTCTAAAGCGCTTAGATCTTCAGCTTTGGCCGACTTTTCCAATACAGCAGTGACAGACAAGTGCTGCAGCAGGCAGCCTTTTAACAGCTGTACAAATAATTCTTCGGGCCAGCGACCGGCCATAGCTATAGCTGTTAACAAAGCTGCTTCTTTGATAAAGATTTTGCTTGAAATACAAGCATTAGCTGGAGTCAGTGAGAGTTGTGACAACAACAGAAAAGGTGATTGATAGGCCAGTTGTGTTAAAAGCTTGCAGATCCGTTGCAGCAATTCAAGTTGCTGCTGTGCAGTCAGCTCGTGCTTTCCCGCATAAAATTTAGTGCAGTTTTGATAAAGCTCTGTTAAAGGTCCCAAAGTTGCCATTTTAATCCAACTGGTTAAATTGCTCGACTGCGGTTTCGCCTATCGCAATCAATTGCTGATTTTTAAATAAAATAGCAGTGCATTCATCTTTGGTGGTGATGCCATCAGTTTTTGTTCTGTGAGTGCGGTAATACAGTACCTGAAAAACCTGCTGCTGGTGCTTTTTGGCTTCAGTAATATCAGGGCCGCCGAGAAAATTTATCACCTGATTTCTGCTGATGGCTTTGGTTAAATCCAGTTTATAAATATATTTAGTGTTAAATGCTTCTCTGTCCTGCCAGTTCATCTGATCAGGATCATCTTTATAAAACATCAGGGTAATACTGGTTAAACCGGCATACAGCACTAATCCTGCAAGTAACAAGGCTATGGTTTTTAGTTTCATTTTTTGCCTCAGCATGCTGTAAAACGTACTTGCTGTAAGTTAAGCCCCAACTGTAAATCAGTTCTGAGACTTAAAATCTGCATAAATAACTGCAGTTCAGCACGGGACGCCATAATCTTCTCTTTTAGTTTGGCCGGACAATCCGGATGAGCCAGAGCCGTTCTAATATCTGGCCCCAGTTTTAACAGTTCTGTAGCCGTTTTGGGCCCTATTCCTGTCAGACCACTAATGTTATTCGTTTTATCGCCAACCAGACTCCAATATCGGACTAACTGCTCTGGTAACACGCCAAACTTCTGCTGCACTGTCTCAGCGTTATGTTGCTGGCGATTAAAATGGTCGTACACAGCCACACCTTCAGCTAATAAAGGTAAATAGCCCTTGTCTGTTGATACTATAGTAACTTGCTGCTGATGTTTACGCATCGTCATAGCAAGGCTGGCTATCACATCATCAGCTTCCTGATCTGGCATTTGCAGGCTTTCGATGCCTATATCTGCCAGTTTTTGCTTCAGTGCAGGCAAAGCCGTTTGTAAATGCTCCGGCATCGGCAAACGATCCGCTTTGTAAGCAGGGTACAGCTGAGTGCGCCAGTTCAGATGTGTCACTTCGAACACTGCCAGTGCATGGCTGGGCTTAAATTGCCGCGTTAGCTTGACTACGATTTGTTGCAGCTGCTCTGCGGTATTGTGCAGCAGTTGCTGGCCAGTAGCTTCACTGTACGGAGCAGGGGAGTTATGAAAAGGACGTTCCTGTGCGGCGTATAAACGACGGACTAAATTTAGCCCGTCGAGCAATAACAAATGCGCCATATCAGTTCAGAATTTGATAACAAGGCTCATAGGTCGAGCCTGGTAGCTTCATCCTGCCCTGAACGACAAAAGCCTGCAGCAGCTTATCCATCAGGTTCATCAATGCAGGTTCACCTGATAGCTGAAAAGGCCCGTTTTGTTTGATGGCTCTTATACCTTCATCTTTGACATTACCAGCTACTATGCCAGAGAAAGCCCGGCGCAAGTGGGCGGCTAATTTAGCTTTGTCCTGCTCCAGATGCAGGTCTAAAGACGCCATATTCTGGTGAGTGGGAGCAAAAGGATGCTGGAAGTCAGGCGCTATATGTAAGGTCCAGTTGAAGTGATAGGCGTCACCACAACTTTTACGGTATTGCCTTACTTCAGCGCAGCCTTGTTTCAGGCGTTGCGCGACCAAAGCTGGGTCATCTATGATGATTTCAATCAGGTTCAGAGCCTCTTTTCCCAAAGTTTGCTCTATGAAACTAGCCAGTTCAGTAAAATAAGCAGCGCTTTGCTGTGGTCCTGTCAGGATCACCGGAAGTTTTTGCTCTTTGTTTTTTTCGTGCAACATAATACCCAGTAAATACAGCAATTCTTCCGCTGTTCCTGCTCCACCCGGAAAAATGATAATGCCGTGAGCCACCCGGATAAATGCTTCCAGACGTTTTTCAATATCAGGCAGTATTACCAGCTCGTTAACTATAGGGTTTGGTGGTTCTGCTGCAATAATACTTGGTTCTGTTAAACCTAAATAACGGCCTTTGGTATTGCGCTGCTTGGCATGACCAATAGTAGCGCCTTTCATTGGGCCTTTCATAGCGCCAGGGCCACAACCAGTACAGATATCCAGGCCACGTAAACCTAACTGATAGCCCACTTCTTTAGTGTATTTGTATTCAGCTTCGTTAATAGAGTGGCCCCCCCAACAAACAATCATATTGGGTTCTACAGCAGTATCTATCACACGGGCATTACGCAAAATATCGTACACCGTATGCGTAATATGATCGCTGTTTTGTAAATCCAGTCGATTAGCATGAGTCAGTTGGGTGTGAAAAAACAGAATATCGCGCAATACAGCAAATAAATGCTCATGGATACCACGGATGATCTGTCCATCCACAAAAGCGCTTTTCGGTGGATTAAATAATTCAATTTTGATGCCGCGCTCACGGGCCAATAAATTTACTTCAAAGTCTTTATATTGATCGTAAATTTCGCTGGAGCTGTCGGTGTGGCTACCTACGTTCAGTACGGCAAGGCAGCAATTTCGAAACAAATTAAAGGCGTCAGAGCTGGTGTTGTTTTTCAGGCGGTCAACTTCAAGTTGAGATAAAAGCGCCATAGCGCCCAAAGGATTCAGTTGTACATGCATAGATTACTTCCTTATGACACGGCTTTATTTAACTTGATAAATCAGATAGATAAACCAACTTATTGACTCAGCCTAAGTCTTTGCTTGTCCCATTTTCAGGTGATTCAACTTTTCAGTACGACCAGATCTCTGCCTGCGCGTTTAGCTTCGTATAAAGCCTCATCTGCACGGTCAAATGCTGCTCTGTTGCTATCAGTGCTTTTGAATTCAGTCGCACCAAAAGAAATAGAAATGGGCACGTTTTTGTCTTTGAATTTAAAAGGGATTTTTTTGATCCTGTCTTTCAGATTATTCAGAGGCAGTTTAAGTTCAGACAAATGTGTTTCCGGGAACAAAATAATAAACTCTTCACCACCATAACGAGCTATAAAGTCTGTTTCACGCAAGCTTTGTTTTAACGCCTGAGCTATGACTTTTAAGGTTTTGTCACCAGCGCTGTGGCCATAGTTGTCATTGATTTGTTTGAAGTGATCGACGTCAGCCAAGGCTATAGCTAAAGGTTTGCCATAGCGCTGAGCCCTGCGGATTTCCAGCTCAAAACGCTCATCAAAAGCAGCTCTGTTTGGCAGCTCTGTTAATGCATCCTGCAAGCTTCTGAATTTTTGTTCAGAGAGGCGTTTTTTAAATTGGCTAGCTTCTTTTTCTAATTCAGTCAGACGGGATTCCATATGGCGTAATGTAGTTAACATCAGCTCCCGGTCGTCTTTTTCCAACTGCTCTTTCTCGCGCAGTGAATTAGTAATAGCGCCTAGTTTTGTACTGACCAGAGATTGCAACTGCTCCAGTGTGGTTGCTGACTTAGTATCTGCTGTTAAATGATTGATTTGCTGTTCTATTTGCCGGTTCAGCAGCAGCATTTTTTCTTTGACGCTGGTGGAGTTATTCAGCGAAGAAACAACAGCTTGTTGCACCCCAGTCAGGGCATCATTTAGTTTCAGCAAGAAATGTTGAGCAGATTGGCGCTCGTCTGTGACTGACGCAATAATGATTTCAATAGTGCGCAGGCAGGATTGCAGCAAAGACTCAATGTTAATATCAGACAGCAAAGCCAGGCGAATTCGCTCAATATCCTGACCATACTTACCTTCAAAGGCCAGTTCGCTTAGCAGGTTAGTTAGTTCAATAGAAATCTGTCGACAAATGGCTTGATGTTTAGTGTCATCCGCAGCTGTACCGCTTTGTTCGCTTTGTTGTTTAGTTGCCAAAGCAGCTTGATATAACGCTGTTAAATCAGTCAGGTGAGGCAAAAACGCCTGAACAGTAGAAGATGGTTCTTCTACTTTCGTTAATAAATCACGCAGGTCCCTTCTTAATTGGTCAGGTAAACCTCGTTGTTTTTGCAACTGCTTTCCAGCATCCGTAAGCGTATTTTGAGCTTTTTTTAATTCTTGCTGCTGACGAGATTCGAGGTTTTTTAAGGCTTCTACCGCACTTTCTATTAGAGGCAGGATTTTTTCCAGATCAGTGCCTTTGGCAAACTCCTGACGCAAACGTGCCAACTTATTGTCTAATTCAATATCTATGCCTTTACATGCCAAAGATAGCCTGGAGACAAATTGAGACAATATTTGAAATTGACTTTCGTAGGTATCTTCCAACTGCTTACGTGCTTTGACTGCATTTGCCAGCTGTTGTTTTACGTCACTTTGCTGCTCGGCCACCAGAATCATTCCCTAGGTATAAAACCCGCTCGGTTTACGCTAAGTATATCTGCAATAATGATAAAAGCGACATCATAATCTAGCGGGAAATGAAAAAAGCGGACTAAAAGTCCGCTTAAAATCAGCAATGATGTAGGGTATTTTTTTGTGGCTACTTTTTGGTTAAATAGTAGGGTAACCAGCTTTGTTCTTCAGCAGAGGTCAGATAGTTCATCTTGTTCACTTTTAGTCTGAAGTTAATAGGATTGTCCCTGTCAGGACGCTGTGCATTAAAACAGAATTTGATCTGAAAGTAAAAGCTAAAGTGTAATAGTACGAGGTGGGTTACATAGTTTTGAGCGCTTTTATCTGGCTTTTGGTAGTGTTTTATTCGCTATTTATTTGAATTTATGGTTGTTTTTAAATTTTGGTTTTGGAGGTTGCAGCGTGAATTTTCTGAAAGTTATTTTTGTACTGATCATAATGTGCAGTTCTGCATACAGTAGGGCACAAGTGGATTATCAAATCAGTATTACTGAACCAGAGCATCATTTAGCAAAAGTCAGGATGGAGCTGAGAGTAACAGAGGCCAAGGCTCTGACATTAATGTTGCCGTCCTGGCGCAGTGGTAAATATAAAATTTTAGATTTAGCCAATGGCATCAGTGGCTTCAGCGCTGTAGACGCGCAAGGCAAGACCATCAGTTGGCAAAAAACTGAGAAAAGCAGCTGGACTTTAGAGCCAACAGCAGCGGGTAAAGTTGTAGTGGAATACGCTGTCTATGCCAATCAACTGGTGGAACGCACCCGCCATATTGATGAAACTCATGCCTATATCAATGCCAGTGCTTATCTACTGTTTAGCCAGCCACACAAAGCTGAAGCTGTATCAGTGCAGTTAGAAGTGCCAAAAGGCTGGCGTTCTTTCTCTGGTATGGATAAGAAGGATAACGAACACAAATTTGTTGCCGCTAATTACGATGTACTGGCCGATTCACCTATAGAAACCGGCATCAATCAGCACCACAATTTTCAGGTCGATGGCCGTGATTACGATCTGGTGATTTGGGGCGAAGGTAACTACAACGAGACCCAGATGCAAAAAGACTTAGCTAAGCTGGTGCAGCACACTGACTCTATCTGGCAAGGTTATCCTTACAGCCGTTATTTATTTATTGTGCATGCCACAGACGGTGTTCGTGGCGCCACTGAGCATTTAAATTCAACTGTGATCCAAAGAGACAGATTCACCTTTGGCAAAAGAGAAGATTATCTGGAGTTTTTAAGCACAGCGTCACACGAAGTTGTGCATACCTGGAATGTCAAAGCCTACAGGCCTGCTGGCTTAGTACCTTATGACTACATCAACCCTAACTACAGCAGTTTGTTATGGATTTCAGAAGGCTCTACCAGTTATTTCCAAAACCAGTTGTTACTGCGCGCCGGTTTAATGACAAAAGCAGAGTTCTATCAGGATCTGACCAAACGCCTGTACAGATTTATACATACACCAGGGCGTTTAGTTCAGTCGGTAGCCGAAGGCAGTTTTGACAGTTGGATAAGCTCTGGCGGAGACCACGGCGCTAATTTTAATGTCAGTATTTATTCAGAAGGTTATATCGCCAGTTGGCTGCTGGATGAATTAATTTTGCGGCAGTCCGGCCGCAAAGCCAGCTATCGTGAATTGCATAACCAGCTGTATCAGCGTTTCGCTAAAACCACAGCTTTTACCGCCCAAGACGTGATTCAGATTGCTTCTGAGCTGACAGGTGAAGATCAAAACTTATGGTGGCAACAACAAATAGAGCAGCCAATGAAATTCGAGCCTGAACAGCTGTTAGCCAGTTTTGGTTTGCAATGGCAAAGAGGTAAAGAACGTGAAACCTTTGCAGGTATTATGTCTGAAGACAAAAGCGGTTTTGCGCTGGTGCAAAGGGTTGAACGTGATAGTCCGGCCTGGAAAGCGGGTTTTACCTCTGAAGATTTAATTGTTGCTATCAATGCTTTGCAGTTAAAAGGCGATTTGGGTCAACGTTTGCAGGATTTTAAAGCTGGCGACAAAGTACAAGTCAGTTATTTCCGTCAAGGCAGATTACAGCATCAACCACTGGTGTTGGGTGATAAACCGAAAGGGATGGGGAAAATCGAGCCTGTGGCTAAGCCAAGCCGTCAGCAAAAGGCGATGCATAAGGCATGGTTGGGTGTGGATTTATAGAAATTGTTGGGGCAGGGTTTATCCTTGCCCGTTTTGGGTTTGAGGCGTTTAAACAACCCTCTGGCTACGCAGTGCTAATGCTTAGGTTTAAGATACGTAGGTTGTACTCGCCGCGTAGCGGCAGTGCAACAAATAAGCTGGTAGCCGTCAGTAATTTAAGGATTCTTAATCCAAAGCTAGAAAGTGCAGGAAGCACTTTCTAAAAGCCGAAGGCTGGCCCTTAGGGTGACGAACGCAGTGAGTATAAAGCAGCGTTCTAATGGGGGAATTGGTGTCAGTAGTTGATTACGCTCTTTTTGATGAATTGCAAAGAGCGAAATGAGGCATCGGGGCACATCGCAAGACCTGACCCTTAGCGTTTCTTTCCCAATGTCACATAAATGTCGCACTAATGACGCTACCACGACGTTTTCAAAGGCTTAAAAAGCCTCAAAATGATATCTTTAGCAACTTGTGACGGTAGCGGTTTATGTACATGCAAATAAACAGTAAAATTTTAATAGAGCTGAGAAAAAAGCGCGCTTGGAGTCAGAGTGAGTTGGCTGAAGTGACGGGGTTAAGCTTGCGAACTGTGCAGCGAATCGAAAAAAGTGGCACAGCATCGTTGGAGTCAGTAAAGGCATTTGCGGCAGTGTTTGAATTAGCGCCAGAATCTTTGCAGTTAGCTGCAGTTACAGATGAAGAGACCGCGAATTCAAACGAAACCTGCGTTATCCTCACCCAAACCCGCCCCTCTTTTACGTTAAGCGACCAGGCACTTCAGCTCTCTTTAGCGCTGTTTTTACCAGTTTCAATGATCATGCTGTTTATGTTGTTTACTAAAATCCCGAATGTAGACTGGATCCATACCATAAGGCTGACGATATTTAATGAAGTTTTGCCGCAATGGTTAAACTTAATTATTAATCTAACCATAGCTTTGCTGCCTGTTTTTATTTTTTCCACAATAGCCGGAGTTTGTTGGGATTTATATAAACGACAAGGGGTTTCGGACTTTATCAGACCAATGATCAAGAGACCTTTTCCTCTCAGGGCACTGTTAAGCAGACTTTATACAAACTCGCGTCGAGCTGCCTTTTTGGTTAAGAAACCCGCTCAGGTCTCTGTGCTGCTATTAGTCCTGACGGTTAGTGTTATAGGTTTGACTATGGAGCCTTATCAGAAAGCTAATCTTAAACATTTCATGGCCCAAATTTTATATGGCAGCGACTCCTAAGTCTTAGTGCCATAACTTGGCTGCATATAAAAAACAATCCAGACATAAAAGTCATATTTGTGCAGTCAGCTTTGACTTTGCTCTGGCACTTTAGGGGGCAATACAACTTACCCCCAACTTATCACTGCCGTGTTAACCGCAAATTTGGCTGAGCACAAGGCTCGCTGCTGCGTAGTGGGTTGATATCCAGGCCGCCTCTTCTGGTGTAGCGAGCGTAGACCATTAAAAACTCTGGCTGGCACAGCTTCCACAAGTCCAGATAAATCCGCTCTACACATTGCTCGTGAAATTCATTGTGGCTTCTGAAACTAATCAGATACTTCAACAAAGACGCATGATCTATAGCTTTGCCTTTGTAATGAATATAAACACTGGCCCAGTCGGGTTGAGAGGTAATTAAGCAGTTGGATTTCAGCAAATGCGAATGCAGCTTTTCGTCTACCAAAGCGCCTGTTGGGTTTAATTGCAGCAGCTCTGGTTTGTAGTCGTAATGCTCCACTTCAATATCTAAATCGTCGATGCAGCGACCTGGCAACCAGGTCGGTTGAAAGGCGGTCAGCTCGTTGACGTTATGCAAAGTCACTTGCACAGGGCCACCGGCGCAGGCCGATAAATCGGTTTTCATGGTGCGGTATAACTGACTGATATCGGCAAATTTGCTTTGATTTAGGCTGTTTAAATACAATTTGAAGGATTTGGATTCAATCAGGTTCGGCGTATTAAAAGGCACGACAAAAGTGGCTAATGCCACCATAGGTTTACCTTTAGGGGTCAGCCATGACAACTCGTAGCCATGCCAGGTATCCTGACCAACAAAAGGTAATTCTTCGCCTAAACCTATAGCCTGACGGCCTAAAGTGCGCGGCACAGCCTGCAATAATTCAGGACTGTAGTGATCGATATAAGCAGTGGCCTGGCCAAGTGTTAAGCCGGCCAATTGCTCTGTCTGTATTTTTGTCATAGAGCCTTCTCACGGGAAGCAATAGCGAATTTGATTGCATCTTGTTACACCAATGGCTTGGGAATACAATCGCAACCAAGTTAGAATGGCGGCAATTTTAGCACAGAAGCGAATTACCATGCCGGGCCAATTCAATCAGCAATTCACAGAATTTGTAGAGTCTTATTACGAAAAACAGCCAAAACTGATCAGTTGGCTTGACCCAGAACTTGATTCGCCTTGTCAGTATGGCGATGCAGTAGACGGCGAGGTGCATTGGCGTCCGGTTAAGGCTGAACCTGCTTTGGATTTATCTAAAACCCTGCAGGCATTAGAGCTGCAGTTTCCTGAACAGCTGACAGAGTTTTACAGCAGCTATTTTGGTGGGGGTTTAAAGGTTCAGCACGAAAGAGGAGAGCTGCAGCTGCTGATGAGCTGGCACCAGGCCGATTTTGAGAGGCTGCAGCAAAATATCATCGCGCATATTCTGATGAAAAGACGCTTAAAGCAGCGTGAGACTGTATTTATTGCTGCCACAGACCATGATGATTATTTGATTTCAGTGTTAGTGGCAACAGGTGAGGTTTATCTGGAGAAAGTAGGAATGGAAGTAAAAGATTTACTGGCACCGGACCTGGCAGCTTTTTTAAAGCAGCTTAGTTTTTAAGCTGCCTCAAGGCTGGCAATCAAAAGCTGTATTCGACAACAACTGGCAAGGTTCACAGCAAAAATCAAACAAACCATGCCAGCTTTCCGTTAGCTTCCAGTCAGAACCACAACAAGGACATTTTTTCTCTGCTTCAGCTGCACAGTCGGTACTGCTACCACTGTACAGATAATAATAAACCGGCTTGTTCAGCTCTTTACTTAGCGATTTAGCCTGCTTATAACCTTGTTGGTTTAAGCCACTGTAAAAACCCTGCACACTTTGTTCTGCGCTTTTAAGCAGTACTCTTGCTTCCTGCATCTGAATTTCATCCAGCGCCTGATACTGCAATTGCCAGCGTACTAAATGCTCAAAATCCTCATCTGATATTCGGCCCACTTTGTACAAAGGCACAGGCGCAAAATGTTCAGCGCAGTACAGCACTGAGTTGGTGGCTGAAAAGCTACAAAATAAAATCAAAGCAGAGTGATTGGGGCAAGGGTCGGTATGATTTGACATCAAATCATCGCCAAGCACCGTCAGCTTGGGATAACTTAAACCCACTTGCTGTAATTGTTCTAAGGCATCCAAGCCTGCTGCGCTGTGTGATTTTTTGTTCAACGCATCAGCTTGAGGTAACACTACACGACTAAAAAAACTGTCGTGGGCCTGATAAGTCGGGAATTCTCTACCTAAAATCTGGCCCTGAAAAATCAGTTTTTCCAGATAATGGCGAATACCTTTTTCCGCTTCGTCAAAGCTGGTGTCGGCAATAATTTTAAATTCCAGCTCTGCAACTAACATCAGATCCCCAGCTTTTTGATGATCAGATCAAGTTTGGCCTCAATTCGCGCCAAGTCAGACTTTAAATCAGAGTCTGGTTCACTCGCAACTTGAAGTACTTGCTCGGAAGTGTTTTGTACAATCACAGCGCCATTACGCCACGCCTGATACGCCTGTAATAAAGCCGGGCTCATAGTAGCCGTACCTAAGCGAGCTTTAACCAGCGCCAGGCTGGGTTCTTTCCCTTCTTGCTGCAGCTGAGCCGCAATTTTTGCAATTTGTTGGCTAAGTGGTTCCATAAGCTTCAATAGTTTCACTAAATTTTAGTGAAATTTACCACCTAAATTACTCGTATCACCAGCTTGATTTTTTAAGTTGTTGTTATTAAACAACTTAAAAAGTTGGCCCCGGTTTTGCTTTTGACTACCAACACATTAAAACCAACAAGTTAAAACTCTAAGGGAACAGCAATGAATTATTTAAAGGTATTAACAGTAGCAACAGCCATGATGGCGTTATCTGGTTGTGTGGTAGCTATAGGTGGTAAGGATGAGAATGACAACAACAACTCATCATGGAAAAAAACGCAAAAATTAAATAATCAGGTGATTAGCCAGTTAAATCTGGGCACTGAACTAGCTTCGGTGCGTGGCCAGTTAGGCACCCCAGATTTCAGTGAGTCATTCCGTGACGCTGACGATGAAACTGTCGTCCTGTTTTACCGTACTCACCATGAACACAGTGACGGTGAAACCACCAAAGACGAATGCACTCCGTTGGTATTTAAAAACGGTGTGTTAACTGGCTGGGGTGAAAAAGCCTACCGTCAGTTATAACAATTCCTGGACCAGGGAGGTGTTGCCAGTACGACAGCACTTCCCTTTATTCAGACCTCAATGCCGCAATAGTACATTTAACTGATCTATCACTTCGCACCAATCTGCATCCTGCTTCCAGTTCTCTCTAAGAAAACTTGCCTGAGCATTTGTCCAAAAAGAAGCTTCAGCTAGGGATAACTGTGCAGCAAGCTTATGACTGGCGATAAAAGCCTCGATAGAAGATGGACTATTGTCCAAACCAAGCTGAGCAAATAAAGTTGCCATATCGTGAGTGGTCATATCCATAATGAAATCCCTCTGTTGTGTTCTGTTTACTATAGTTGTTTGATAGAGCCAGCGCATTGGCAATCCGTCTCTTCGCTGCTATGTTGATAGTCAAACTAGAATAAATAACAGGGACATATGATGCCAAACCAACCTGCTCTAGATCTGAACCAGCTTAAAGCACAGTTGTTAACCCCCGATGAACTGAAATTAGCCGCTTCGCTGCTATACCAGTCTTACCATGACGATCCGGTCTTTATGGAGATCTTCCAGTCGGAAAAAACCGACTATGAACAACGCTTAAGAGCGGCCATCCGTGAAGAGCTGAATGTATTCTGGCAGGAAGAGCAGCCTATTATAGGGATTTTTATTGAGCAGCAGTTATTAGGTGTGGCTTGTGTTACAGAACCAGGTTCTAAATTAAGTGGCGACAGATTTTGGCATTGGCGACTAAAAATGTTACTGACAGCAGGTTTTGTCTCAACTAAGCAATTGTTGGAAAAAGAACAACGAATTCATGCTGCTATGCCAGTACAGCATTATCATATGCTGGCTTTTATCGCTATTTCTCCCAAGTATCAGCATCTTGGATTGGGTCATTACTTAATGCACGCTGTTGATTCCGTTGTAGAAAAAAATCCTGCATCTTTGGGGATAGGGGTTTTTGTAACACTGGACAAAAACAAAGCCTTTTTTAATTCGGATCATTATCAGCAGGTGACAGAGTTGAATTTCAGTAAAGTCAAAGGTACGTTAATGTTTCGGGCAAGGCAAAGTAGCCCTTTAACGCTAGTGGAGTAAGTAGCAGATGTCCGACTTTCGTAGTTTTTCTGAGTTTTATCCCTATTATTTATCAGAACATAAAGACCCTGTCTGTCGCCGCTTGCATTACATAGGCTCTGCGTTAGTACTGGCGATTTTGATCACTTTGGCTGTGACAGGTTCGTGGGGATACTGGTGGCTGATGTTGCTGGCAGGTTATGGTTTTGCATGGTTAGGGCACTTTAAGTTTGAACACAACAAACCCGCCACCTTTAAATATCCATTGTATAGTCTGGCGGCGGATTGGGTGATGTTCAAAGATTTTCTGACCGGAAAGTTGGAGCAGAAATTACAGCAGTTGCCTTAAACTCTGTAGGGTGGTAATTGAAAACTCAGGTAACGCAGGCCGGATAAACGCAATTCAGCCTGATATCTGCTTTCGCCATCGCCGCTAAAATCGACCTGATAGCTGGTAAACCAGCGCCATCTGTTATCTACTTTGGAAAACTGATGTTTGCCTCTGGCACATTCCAGAAACTGCAATTGCTGTTGTTTACACAGATGTTTGGCCAGCTTAATGGCGGTTTCATCTTGCTTACGTTGCAGCAAAAACGCATAGACAAAAGCCATACCTAACAATAATAACCAGACAAAATCCATTACGACTCCTTTGTTATGAGCAAGCATAATGGCGACGGGCTAGTGGTTTTGCAAGACTGCTCCGCCTCTTGCTGTGATAAAATCGGTCAGAGTTTTAGATGAATGAGCAGAATCATGTATATGCAAGTCACTGTGTTGTTAAACCAGATTGAGTCAGAACTTAAGGCTTCTGAGCTTTGGGCTTGTGTTGCACCAGATGAGCAAGCTATGCAAAGCACAGCGCCTTTTTTTTGCGATACTATGCCGCTGGAAAATTGGCTGCAATTTGTATTTTTGCCGCGTATGCGGGCTTTAGTTGCGGGCCGTTTGCCTTTGCCGCGACAAATAGCGGTATGTCCTATAGCTGAAGAAGCTTTTAAACCTCTAAACAGGCAAAAATTGCTGTTGATTAATAGTATCGCGGATTTGGATGAATTATTAAGTGGGAAACGTGAGCAAACAACAAGCAGAGCCTGAGTTAATCGCTGTTCCTGTACTGACTATTTTATATCAGGATGACTATCTGGTGGCTATAGATAAGCCAGCCGGCATGCTGGTACATCGGTCGTTTTTAGACAGACACGAAACAGTCTTTGTGATGCAAACCCTGCGTAATCAGCTAGGGCAGCATGTATTTCCGGTACACCGGCTCGACAGACCTACCTCTGGTGTGTTGTTATTTGCTTTGTCTTCTGATGTAGCACGTTTACTGACAGAACAACTCACAGAGCAGCACTGGCGTAAGTTTTATCTGGCGGTTTGCCGAGGTTTTGTCAAACAAGCAGGTATTCTGGATTATCCGCTCAAAGAGCAACTGGATAAAATCGCTGATAAATTAGCGGATCAGGATAAAGACAAGCAGCAGGCTGTAACGGCTTTATGGCCTTTGGCCCAAATAGAATTGGCTATAGCTATAGGTAAATATCCGGTTGCACGTTACTCCTTGGTAGCTTTACAGCCTTTAACGGGGCGGAAGCATCAGCTGCGCCGGCATTTATCGCATTTACGCCACCCTATAGTGGGCGATACCACCCATGGCGAAGGCAAACATAACCGCTTATTTGCTGAGCATTTCAATAGCCACAGATTGTTGCTGATTGCCAAACGACTGGAATTAAAACATCCGGTGACAGGTATCGATTTAGTGATCGAAGCACCACTGGGTGAAGTAAAACAATTATTTACAGAATTCGGTTGGCCCGCAGAAGATAGCTGGTACAGCATTTTTTTTGATCAGGCAGAGTTAAGTGGCTTGGCACCGCTTTAACTTACCAAATATAAAGCGACAGTTATAAAACAGAGGATTTATGAAAAAAGTAGCTCTCATCGTAGGTACAGTGTACGGCGGTGCTCAGTTTGTTGCCGAAGAAGCAGAGCAGATTTTGCAGCGTAAAGGCTACCTGACGCAGCTGAATCTGGAACCTAAACTAAATGATGTGTTAGCTTTTGCAGCTGATATCTGGTTGGTGATCACTTCGACCACAGGGCAGGGCGATATTCCTGATAATTTGCTGCCATTTTTTGTCGACGTAAAAGACAGATTTCCGCTGTTAACAGGCAAACACTACGCTGTAATTTGTTTAGGTGACAGTGGTTATGGCGATACTTTTTGTGGCGCGGGTAAACAGTTTTCCGAGTTATTGGCAGAATTACAAGGCACAGCTTTAGCCCCGGCCTTAGAGATTGATGCAGGCGAAACTCTGCAAGCAGAAGATTTGGCCTTACCCTGGATAGAACAGCAGTTTTAATTAATTGGGGCTGTAGTGAGAACAACCTAGGGGCGGGTCTTGTGCCCGGCTGTCTTATGATACCGCGGTGTAATATAGACAAAACACCGCGGAACCCATTGACGGGCCGGGACAAGCCGCGGCCCCTACATGCCCGTTTCGAATTGCAAACGTCAACGCAGCTGCAGCTTCAAGTATTAAGGCTTTTAGTCGATACTGCGCAGCAAAGCGTTAATACCTACTTTAGCCCGGGTCTGGGCATCTACTTTTTTGACGATAATAGCGGCGTACAGGCTATGTGTGCCATCTTTCGACGGAATAGAACCTGGCACTACCACAGCGCCTGCAGGAACGCGGCCATAAGTAATTTCACCGGTTTCACGGTCGTAAATGCGGGTCGATTGGCTAATATAAACACCCATAGAAAGTACTGCACCTTCTTCGACTATCACGCCTTCCACTACTTCAGAGCGGGCGCCGATAAAGCAGTTGTCTTCGATAATGGTTGGGTTGGCTTGCAGAGGCTCTAATACACCACCTATGCCTACGCCACCGGATAAGTGTACGTTTTTACCAATCTGAGCACAGGAGCCTACAGTGGCCCAGGTATCGACCATAGTGCCTTCACCGACATAAGCGCCGATATTGACATATGAAGGCATCAGCACCACGTTTTTATCGATAAAGCTGCCTTTACGCACAGCGGCTGGAGGCACAACACGCACACCTTCGGCGACAAAACGCTCGTGCGTGTAGTCAGCAAATTTCATCGGCACTTTATCGAAGAAGCGGTTTTCAGCACCGTCCATCACCTGATTGTCATTGATACGGAACGACAATAACACGGCTTTTTTCAGCCATTGGTGAGTCACCCATTCGCCTGCGATTTTTTCGGCAACACGTGCCTTACCGCTGTCCAAGAGTTCAATGGCTGCAGTCACTGCAGCTTTGACTTCAGCAGTTACTGTGGCTGGAGTAATGGACGCTCGATCTTCAAACGCGGTTTCGATTATGGATTTTAAATCTGACAAAACTTTATCCCTCTGTCACATGAGTTAATTGTTCGACAAGAACACGGCGCAGCTGTGCTTGTTGATCGGCATCAAGCGCCTGATCTTGTCTCGTAGAAATCATAAAAAAATCTTCGGCTTTTTCGCCTATGGTGGTGATTTTAGCTGCGTGAATACTGATCTCGCAGCGCTGGAATACTGAGCCTATATCCGCCAATAAACCCGGCATATCCAAAGCAGTAATTTCCACCATAGTGCGGTGTTTATTGGCACCTGGAATAAAGACCACTTTGGGCGCTATATTAAAGGGCCGCATCTGCCGTGATAAACGGGGTTTACCGCGTGACAGGTCCGGTTTGCCGCTAATATAAGTTTCGAGAGCACGTTTGAGGCTCTGTAAACGGGATGGTGAGGTTACAGGTTCACCATTTTGTTCCAGCACGACAAAGGTATCCATGGCATAACCATCTTTATTGGTCATGATCTGGGCATCAAAAATATTGACCTTTTTGCTGTCGAGCGCAGCCACTAAATGGGCGAATAAGTTGTCCTGATCCGGGGTGTATACAAAGACCTGAGTACTGCCACGAAACGGCGTTTTATCTATTAATACCAAAGGCTCATGTGGATCTTTGTGGCGCAATATATGTTCACAGTGCCAGACAATTTGTTTAGGGTTATAGCGGGCGAAATAATCTGCTTTGATCCGACCCCATAACTGTAATACTTCATGTTCAGTAAAGGCCTGTTTTTGCAGCAACTTCATCGCTTCTGCTTGATTTTCACGAATTAAATCGCGTAAATCCATCGGCTTCTCGAGGCCGCGGCGGAAGGCTTTTTGTGTGCCTAAATAAAGTTCGCGTAGCAGCGAGCCTTTCCAGTCATTCCATAAGTTGTCATTCGTAGCCCGAATATCGGCCAGCGTCAGGCAATACAAATAGTTAAGACGGGTTTCGTCCCGCACTTTATCGGCAAATTCAGCGATCACTGCCGGGTCGTGAATATCGCGGCGCTGCGCTGTCACTGACATCAATAAATGGCTTTCAACCAACCAGGCCAGCAGCTTGCTGTCAAAGTCGCTTAATTTATGCAGCTTGCCAAATTCACGTGCGTCCAGGGAACCCAGTTCTGAGTGGTCGCCACCTCTGCCTTTGGCAATGTCGTGGAAAACACCAGCCAGATACAAAATCTCTGGTTTTTCCATACGTTTGACTATGTCAGTGCAGAGTGGAAACTCGTTTTCAAAGCCTGCTTGTGAATAGCGATACAAGTTTTTCAGCACACGGTGAGTATGTTCATCCACTGTATAGGCATGGAATAAATCGAACTGCATCTGGCCGACTATATTACGCCAGGCTGGCAGGTAAGACGCCAGAATACCGTGCCTATGCATCAATGTGATGGCTCTGTCCATGCCACGCGGATGACGAATGATGCTCATAAACAGCTGACGGCAGGCTTCATAATCCTGCAAATCGCCCATCAGACGACGCCGGACTAAACGTAATAAACGAATAGTGTCGGAGTGAATGCCGGTGATATTGGAGTTATTGGCTATATGCCAGAACAAGCGCAGAATATTTTCACGACGGGCAAAAACTGCATTGTCTGTGGCGCGGATTAAATGACCTGTCAGTTCAAAAAAGTCATCCAGTTTTTGCTGTTTCAGTTTGCTTTGGCTATTAAGAATACTGCCGTCAAAATGCTGCAGCAGCATATCGTTCAGCTCTGCGACACGTTGCACTGTCTGGAAAAACCTCTTCATCATGCGTTCAACAGAGGCTTTACCATCATCACCAAAACCTAAACGTTTGGCGACAGCAGGTTGATAGTCAAATAAAATACGGTTTTCGTTGCGGCCAGATTCAACATGCAATGCAAAACGCATCTGCCATAAATAGGCTTCACATTCCATCAGCTCCTGATACTCATCTTCTGTCAGGTACTGGTAGGCCACCAGTTCACGCATGGTTCTGGTATTAAAGTGTTTTTTTGCTACCCAGCCTATGGTTTGGATATCGCGCAGACCACCAGGGTTGGCTTTTAAATTCGGTTCTAAGTTGTAGGCTGTGCCGTGATACTGGGCGTGACGCTGCTGCTGCTCGTCCCTTTTGGCCTGAAAAAATGCCTGAGAAGACCAAAAATTATCTTTGCAGACCAGGACCTGCAGCTCATCAAACAGCTCTTTGCTGCCGGTCAGCAAGCGCATTTCCATCAGGTTGGTGGCAATAGTGATGTCTTCTTTGCCGAGCGACACTGACTCTTTCACGCTACGGACACTGTGGCCGACTTCTAAACGCAAGTCCCACAGCAGGGTAATAAACTGGCTGATTTGTTCTTTTTGCTGAGCGTCGAGTTTGCTGTCGGTCAGCAGCAACAAATCGATGTCAGAGCAGGGGTGTAATTCACCTCTGCCGTAACCACCTACTGCTATCAGACTGATTTTTTTATGTTTATGCAGGTCGAAGTGCTGCCATAAAGACACCAGCACCTCGTCGATAAAACGGGCGCGGGCTTTGACTAAACTGCCAACGGTTTGATGCTCAAAGGCATGTTTCAGCCAGTCGTTGAACTCGGCAAAATGTTTTTTATAACTGTCCAGAGTACATAAACCCGGTAAAGACTTATTAAACGCCAGCGCCATGTTCATTTGCTTTACCTCAGGTCTTAAGCGGCCGCCGCTGGTGCGGTATCAATTTATTCGGCCGTGACTATTCGTTCTATGGTGTCGTCTGCTCTCAGAGTTAAAATTTCGCAGCCAGTCTCTGTGACGACAATAGTGTGTTCAAACTGCGCTGATAAACTACGATCTTTAGTCACAACCGTCCAGCCGTCTTTTAACAATTTACTATGACGCTCACCCGCATTGATCATAGGTTCTATCGTCAAACACATACCGGTTTTTAAGGTGTCACCTGTACCGGGGCGGCCATAATGCAGCACTTGTGGGTCTTCGTGGAATACCTGGCCTATGCCATGACCACAGTATTCACGCACTACTGAGTAGCTGTGTTTTTCGGCATGCTGCTGAATCACAAAACCTATATCACCTAAACGGGCACCGTTTTTCACTTTACGAATGCCCATATACAAGCATTCCTGAGTCACACGAATTAGCCGGTCAGCCATAATGCTTGGCTTACCTATTACAAACATTTTTGAGGTATCACCGTGATAACCGTCTTTAATCACAGTGATATCGATGTTGATGATGTCACCTTCTTTGAGTTTTTTCTCATCAGACGGAATACCATGACAAATCACCTGATTGACCGAAGTACAGATCGATTTTGGAAAGCCGTGGTAATTCAGTGGGGCAGGGATAGCCTGCTGCACATCGACAATATAATTGTGGCAAATGGTATTGAGCTCTTCGGTGGTGACACCGGCTTTGACGTATGGCTCAATCATCTCTAATACTTCGGCAGCTAATTTACCTGCCACACGCATTTTTTCGATCTGATCTGCTGTTTTAATAATCGCGGCCATGCCATCTCTCTCTGCTGTAAAAATACACATTTCATTGTGTTTCAAGGGTGCTTATGGTATAAAGCGCGCCGCGATTTGGCAAATCAGATTCTGCTAAAAACGCAAAACGCAGATTAAAACTGCAATTAACTAAACAACACACATACATCGACACATAATCCGGGGTGCTGCAACTCATTGAGTTACGGTCGGTTTTATGGGATGTATGGAGGCCCAACCCCATTACTAAGGAATATTTATAATGGCAAAAGTTTCTATGCGCGATATGCTCCAGGCGGGCGTACATTTCGGTCACCAAACACGTTACTGGAACCCAAAAATGAAGCCATTCATTTTCGGCGCTCGTAACCGTGTTCATATCATCAACCTGGAACAAACTGTTCCAATGATGAACGATGCTTTAGCTTTCATTCAGTCTGTTGCTGCTAAAAAAGGCAAAATCCTGTTTGTTGGTACTAAGCGCGCTGCCTCTGAAGCGATCAAAGAAGCTGCTTCTCAAGTTGACCAGTACTATGTAAACCACCGTTGGTTAGGTGGCATGCTGACTAACTGGAAAACTGTTCGCCAGTCTATCAAGCGTTTAAAAGACCTGGAATCTCAAAGCCAGGACGGTACTTTCGACAAGCTGACTAAAAAAGAAGCTTTAGACCGTACCCGTGAAATGGACAAGCTGGAAAAAAGCTTAGGCGGTATCAAAGACATGGGCGGCTTGCCTGATGTTCTGTTTGTGATCGATGCTGACCACGAACACATTGCAATTAAAGAAGCCAACAACCTGGGTATCCCAGTTGTATCTATCGTTGATACTAACTCAGATCCTAAAGGTGTTGACTTTGTGATCCCTGGTAACGATGACGCTATCCGCGCTATCCAGTTATACCTGGGCGCAGTCAATCAGGCCATCACTGAAGGCCGCAGCAAAAACATCGAAGTTCAGGCTGAATCTGAAAACTTCGTAGCTGCTGAGTAATTGCATTGTCTCTGTAGCCTTGTCATCAGGGCTACATCTAGGACAGGTATAAAGCAGGTTTAAACATACAGGGGCATTTGCCCCTGTTTGTCCACGAAAAAATTTTGCGAGGAACTCCCCATGGCTGTAACTGCCGGTATGGTAAAAGAATTACGCGAGCGCACTGGCGCTGGCATGATGGACTGCAAAAAAGCTTTAGAAGAAACTGCAGGTGACATCGAAGGCGCAATCGAATTAATGCGTAAAAATGGTCAGGCTAAAGCTGCCAAGAAAGCTGGCCGTATCGCCGCTGAAGGTACTGTGATCACTCGCGTTGGTAACGGTTATGCTGTTGCAATCGAATTTAACTGTGAAACAGATTTCGTAGGTCGTGACGCGAGCTTCCTGGCTTTCGCTAACGCTGCTGCTGATCTGGCTCACGCCAACAAACTGTTCACTGTAGAAGAGCTGTCTGCAGCTCAACTGGGCGACAGCACTGTTGAAGAAGCTCGCGCTACACTGGTGACTAAAATCGGTGAAAACATCAACATCCGTCGTATCTCTGTAGCTCAGGGTGACGTGATTGGTCAGTACACTCACTCAGGCCGTATCGGCGTGTTAGTGGTACTGGAAGGCGGTAACGAAGATATCGCTAAAGACGTTGCTATGCACGTTGCTGCGAACAACCCTTCATTCCTGACTCCAGAGTCAGTGCCAGCTGAAGTTGTTGCTAAAGAGCAGGAAATCCAGATCGAAATCGCTATCAACAGCGGCAAGCCAAAAGAAATCGCTGAGAAGATGGTTGCTGGTCGTATGACTAAGTTCACTGGCGAAGTTTCTTTAACTGGTCAGATGTTCGTAAAAGATCCGTCAATCACTACTGGTGATTTCCTGAAGCAAAACGGTGCTAAAGCTGTAAGCTACATCCGTTTAGAAGTTGGTGAAGGCATCGAAAAAGCCGAAACTGATTTCGCTGCTGAAGTTGCTGCGCAAATCGCTGCTGCTAAGAAGTAATTTACGCTTTAGCAATGCTTTGAAACCAGCTAGAATAACCGCGACCTGACCTTCGTCTGTCGCGGTTTTTTTTGTGTACAGTTTAGGCAATACGGCTGATTGTGTTAACCCAACACGCTGTATAACCTGACAATATGCAAGTAATCGACAGTAAAGGTTATACCTTCCAGATAAATGAGGACCTCATGAGCAATCCAAAACTCGCCTATAGAAGAATTTTATTGAAACTCAGTGGTGAAGCCCTGATGGGTGAAGAAGGCTTTGGTATTGATCCTAAAGTGTTGGATCGGATGGCTCAGGAAATCAAAGAGCTGGTTGAGTTAGGTATTCAAGTCGCCATTGTTATAGGTGGCGGTAATATTTTTCGTGGTGAAGGCCTTGCCAAAGCAGGTATGAACCGTGTGGTCGGCGACCATATGGGCATGTTAGCTACAGTGATGAACGGTCTGGCGATGCGTGATGCGCTGCACCGTGCTTTTGTCAACGCTCGTTTGATGTCTGCCATCCCATTAAATGGTGTCTGTGACAATTACAGCTGGGCAGAAGCCATCAGTCTGTTAAAGTCTGGCCGCGTGGTCATTTTCTCTGCCGGTACTGGTAACCCGTTTTTCACTACAGATTCAGCAGCCTGTTTACGGGGTATTGAAATCGAAGCCGATGCGGTTTTAAAAGCCACTAAAGTCGATGGTGTCTATTCCGCAGACCCGGTGAAAGATCCTACAGCGACCCTGTACAGCAAATTAAGCTACACAGAAGTATTGGAAAAAGAATTAAAAGTGATGGATTTAGCGGCCTTTACCTTGGCCCGTGACCACAATATGCAAATTCGTGTCTTCAATATGAACACGCCTGGCGCACTGAAACGTGTTGTGTTGGGTGAAGAAGAAGGCACAGTGATCGACCACGCTGAAAAATTACAGTAAACTAACTGCCACTTTTTTGGTGTAGCAAAAAAAGGATAGCCAAAGTGATTAACGATATTCTGAAAGACAGCAAAACCCGGATGGAAAAAAGCGTTGATGCGCTGAAAAACCAATTGTCCAAGATCCGTACCGGTCGTGCTCACCCAAGTTTATTAGACGGCATTCAGGTGTCTTATTACGGTGCGAACACACCATTACGTCAGGTGGCTAACGTGTCTGTAGAAGACGCCCGCACTCTGAGCATCAGTGTGTTTGATAAAACACTGGTTCAGCCTGTTGAAAAAGCCATTATGCAGTCTGATTTAGGTTTAAACCCTATGAGTGCTGGCACTACTATTCGGGTACCTTTGCCTCCATTGACCGAAGAGCGTCGTCGCGATTTAGTCAAAGTAGTGCGTAACGAAGCTGAAGGTGCTCGTGTTGCTGTACGTAATATTCGTCGTGACGCTAATGCTGACTTGAAATCTTTATTAAAAGATAAAGAAATTGGTGAAGACGATGAGCGTAAAGCTGTAGACGAAGTGCAGAAACTAACAGATGCTTTTGTGAAGAAAGTGGATGAAGTTTTAGCAGACAAAGAAAAAGAGTTGATGGAAGTTTAATCAACTCCGCCTGATTAGGGAAATAGCGCCGTGTAGGGTATACTTCGCGGCGTTTTTTATTATTGTGACAAGGTCAGATTCAGATGACAGAAGTGCAAACCGCGTTACATAACGCGTTGCCACAACATGTCGCCATTATCATGGACGGCAACGGACGCTGGGCTGAACGGCAGGGTAGGCCTCGGGTATGGGGTCATAAAAAAGGCGTTGACGCAGTGCGTCGTGCAGTGAGCTTTTGCCGTAAATTAGGTATCCAGTCTCTTACCTTATTTGCTTTTAGCAGCGAAAACTGGCGTCGTCCTGAAGACGAAGTCAGTGGTCTGATGCAATTGTTTTTGTTGGTTTTACAGCAGGAAGTTAAAACTCTGCACAAGAATAATGTACGGCTAAATATTATTGGAGATTTGTCTCCTTTTAGCGACAAACTCAAACAACATATTAAAGAGGCGCAACAGCTTACAGCTCAGAATACAGCTTTGACTCTTAATGTTGCAGCCAACTATGGCGGACGTTGGGATATAGTGCAGGCAGCGCAGCGTTTGGCTCAGAAAGTAGCTGATGGTCAGATGACGGCTGCACAAATTGACGAACAAGAGTTATCTGGATACATGCAAATGCACGATCAACCGGAATTGGATCTGATGATTCGTACCGGTGGCGATGTACGCATCAGTAACTTTTTGTTGTGGCAAGCTGCTTATGCTGAGTTCTGGTTTACCGAAACTTTATGGCCTGATTTTGATGAGCAGGTATTTTCGGAAGCTTTGGCAACTTACGCCAGTAGAGAACGGCGTTTTGGTTGTACCGGAGCACAGATCCGTGAGCTGGCAATGCGTCCGACACAAGGATAACCAATTTGTTTAAGCAACGAGTTATTACAGCCCTAATCATGGCGCCGCTTGCGTTAGCCGCAGTCTTTTTTCTTCCTTTGCATTATTTTGCGATCTTTATTGCCTCAGCTTTTTTAATTGGCGCCTGGGAGTGGAGCTTGTTTTGTGGCTACAGCACTAAGTTGAGTCAATACAGCTTTGTCTCTGTGATTGCTGCGAGTATGATGCTGATTTATGGACAATTGCCTGATACGGCCTACTGGCCAGTGCAGCAAGATATGCTAAGCAATAGCCTTTTAGCTATAGGCGTTGGTTGGTGGCTGATTGCTGTGCTTCTGGTATTAAGTTATCCACGAAGCAGTCAAAGCTGGTCTAAGGGGCATATACGCCGTGCGGTGATGGGTTGGTTAACTTTAGTTCCGGCCTGGACAGCCTTATTGTTAATACGTTCTGTGGATTTTCATCAATCCAGTTACACCGGCGCCTGGTTGATTTGCTTGTTACTTGGAATCGTCTGGGCTGCTGATATCGGCGGTTATTTTATTGGCAAACCTTTTGGCAAACGTAAACTGTTGCCCGCTGTCAGTCCGGGAAAAACCCTGGAGGGTATGTTAGGTGGTGTTGGTTTTGTCATGCTGCTGGTCACTGCTGTAGCTTATTACCATGGTTTTCCAGAAGAGGTTGCCACCTGGTATTTGGCGGCATTAGTACTGACGGTGTTATCTGTGTTTGGCGATTTAAGCGAAAGCATGTTTAAACGAGTGGCTGGGTTAAAAGACAGCGGCTCTATTATTCCCGGTCATGGTGGAATTTTAGACCGTATTGATAGTCTGACGGCCACAGCACCCTTATACGCAGTTTTAGTTGCGCTGCTTGGAGGTTTCGCGTAATGCGGACGCTGGTGATCCTCGGGGCAACAGGCTCAATTGGTTGCAATACTTTGGATGTAGTGGCTATGTATCCTGATGATTATCAGGTACTGGGTCTGACCGGAGCCACCCAGGTCGATAAACTATTTGCTCAAATTCAGCGCTTTAAACCCCGATATGCAGTGATGACAGACGTGCAGGCTGCGAATGCATTAAAGCAGTTGGTCAAAGAGGCCGGGATTGATACTGAAGTTTGGGCAGGGGCTCAAGCACTTTGTGATTTGGCTGCTGATCCTGATGCTGACATAGTGATGGCCGCTATTGTCGGAGCTGCAGGTTTATTGCCCACACTGGCTGCCGTTGAACAAGGCAAAACCGTATTGCTGGCGAATAAAGAAGCGCTGGTGATGAGTGGTGAGCTTTTTATCAACAAAGTACAACAGCATGGCGCTACTTTGTTGCCTATTGATAGCGAACACAATGCTATTTTCCAGTGTCTACCTGCTGCTTTACAGCAAAATACCGCAACGCAAACCTTATCTGACTACGGTATCAGTAAACTACTACTGACTGGCAGTGGCGGTCCTTTTTTACGTAAGTCGCTGAGCGAATTCTCAAGCATCACCCCTGCTCAGGCGGTAGCGCATCCAAACTGGGTAATGGGACAGAAAATATCAGTCGACAGTGCCACTATGATGAATAAAGGCTTGGAGTTTATTGAAGCCCGCTGGTTGTTTAACTGCGCTGCTGACGATATTCAGGTGGTGATCCATCCGCAAAGTATTATTCATTCGATGGTGCAATACACAGACGGTTCTGTTTTGGCGCAATTGGGCCAGCCGGATATGCGAACTCCCATAGCCCATGCGCTTGCTTTCCCCGGACGGATCCAGACCAATGTGAAGCCTCTGAACTTTTTTGAACTCGCGGACTTTAGTTTCTCGAAACCAGAGCCTGGCCGTTACCCTAATTTATATCTGGCAATAGCGGCTTGTGGCTATGGTCAGGGTGCAACAACAGCATTAAACGCAGCCAACGAAATCACAGTAGCGGCTTTCTTAGCGGGACAGATCCGCTTTACCGATATAGCATCTCTGAACGAAAAAGCATTAGAGCGTTTTGCCAGCCTGAAAGCGCCTGATTTACCGAGTATTTTGGCATTGGATCAAGAAGCCAGAATATACATGCAAGACCAACTGAAGAAGGTGGATTAATGTCGGGTTTTGTTTGGAATTCAATCAGTTTTGTTGTCGCTATTGGCCTGTTGGTGACAGTGCACGAATTTGGCCACTTCTGGGTGGCTCGCAAAAACAATGTGTTGGTCAAACGTTTTTCAATAGGTTTTGGTAAAGCACTATTCAGCTGGCGAGATAAACAGGGCACAGAATTTGTGATTGCCATGATCCCATTGGGCGGTTATGTCAGCATGCTGGATGAGCGGATTGATCCTATATTGCCCCAACATAAAAATTTAAGTTTTAATAGCAAAACTGTAGGCCAACGCATGGCTATTATTGCCGCAGGCCCAGTAGCTAACTTTTTGTTCGCTATCCTGCTTTTGTGGGGCATGTATCTGATAGGTGTGCCAAATATCAAACCTATGATAGGACAGGTTACGGCAGAATCCATTGCTGCTAAAGCCGGTGTCCCGGCCAATGTTCAGATCACAGCTATTGACGGCGAAGCTGTAGAAGATTGGCGTGCTATTAGTTTATTGTTGGTTGAACATGTAGGTCGCTCTGCAGTTGATATTACTGTGCAGCAACTGGAAGGTAGTGATCAAAGTTATCAGTTGGATTTGACCGACTGGGTTTTTGATCCTGATACACAGAGTATATTTGGCAGCTTGGGTCTAGAGCCACTGCGGCCGCAAGTGTTGAACGAGATCAGTCACATTCAGGCTGGCTCAGCAGCTGAAACTGCGGGTTTACAGTTAGGAGATACCTTGCTTTCAGTCGATGGCAAACTGGTAGAGGACTGGAACTCAGTGGTGACCTTAGTGCAGAACAGCCCAGAACAACAGCTGCTGTTTGGTATTGAGCGCGCTGGAAGGCCAATGGATATTCTGGTAACACCACAAAGCCGTGAAACTGCAGATGGTTTTCATCAGGGATACCTGGGAGTCAGTCCAAAAGTATTACCCTGGCCTGAACATTTATTGTTCACTCAGCAATATGGCCCTGTACAGGCGGCCTGGGTTGGGGTAGAAAAGACCTGGCAATTGGTGCGATTAAGCTTCTCGATGATTGGAAAATTCATTTTTGGTGATATTTCTGTCAAACATTTAAGCGGTCCAATTTCAATAGCACAAGGCGCTGGAAGCAGCGCAGATATTGGCTTGATTGCCTTTATTTCCTTTTTAGCACTGATTAGCGTCAACCTTGGGGTGATAAATTTACTGCCTCTGCCTATTTTGGATGGTGGCCATTTAATGTATCTTGTGCTGGAACTAATACGCGGCAAACCTGTCTCTGAGAAGGCGCAGGAGCTGGGTTTCCGGATCGGAGCTCTGTTGCTGCTGACATTAATGGGAATTGCGCTGCTCAACGATATTTCTCGTTTGTAATAAACTAATCAAAAGTAGTCCAAAACAATGACAATTAAACGATTAGTAGCTGCGATGTTACTTGCTGGTTTAAGTAACTCGGTGCTCGCTGAACAATCATTTACAGTGCAAGACATTCAGGTTGAAGGCTTGCAACGTGTTGCGCTTGGTGCAGCATTAAATAATCTGCCATTCAATATAGGCGATACCATCACAGATGCGACCTTATCACGCAGTATTAAAAGTCTGTATGCGGCAGGTCACTTCGACGATATTCAAGTATTTCGTGACGGTAATGCTGTCATTTATCGCTTAAAAGAGCGTCCAACCATTAATAATATTGAGTTTGATGGCAATAAAGACATCAAAGAAGACCAATTAAACGAAAGTTTAATGGGGCAAAAAATTATTGTGGGTGAGCCCTTAGATAAAACGGTAATCAAAGAAGTAGAAAACGGTCTCACTGAGTTCTACCACGGCGTAGGTAAATACAACGCTGAAGTCGAAATGAAGGTTACTTATTTGCCTCGCAATAGGGTCAATCTGAAAATCGAGTTTGAAGAAGGTGATGCGGCCTCAGTTCGTCAGATTAACATTGTAGGTAACGAAGTATTCAGTGACGATGAGCTGCTGAAGAATATCGAGTCTATGTATGACCTGCCCTGGTGGCGATTTTTGTCTTCAGACCGTTACCAGAAGCAAACCTTGCAAGGTGACTTTGAGAAAATTCGCAGTTACTACCTGGACCGAGGTTATCTCCGTTTTAACATAGATGCGAATCAAGTATCGGTCAGTACAGATAAAACGTCCGTTTATGTTACTTTGAACGTGACTGAAGGCGAACAATACACTATTACTGGCGTTGACTTTGTTGGTGATTTAATAGGCCAAGACGCTTTTATCAAGGCTTTGTTGCCCTTAAAAGCCGGACAGCTTTACAACGGCGCTTTAGTTACTTACACCGAAGAAAGTATCGCCAAGTTGCTAGCTCGTTTTGGCTATGCCAACTCTAAAGTCCGCACTATTCCAAATATAGATGACGACACCAAAGAAGTGGCTTTAACCATTAGCGTAGATCCTGGCAAACGTGTTTATGTGCGGCGTCTGGAAGTGGCAGGTAATGCTTCCACCAAAGACGAAGTGATACGTCGTGAAGTCAGACAAATGGAAGGTGCCTGGTTATCCAATGATGCATTGGAGTTATCAAAAGATCGTATTCAACGTTTGCCTTATATTGAGAAAGTTGAGTTTGAAACCAAAGAAGTTGCTGGTGTAGATGATAAAGTGGACGTCAGCTACAAAATCAAAGAGCAGCCATCTGGCAATTTCAACGCTGGTATCTCTTATGGGGATTTCCAGGGCTTATCTTTCCAAATTGGTGTAGAACAGCAGAACTTCTTTGGTACAGGTAATTCTGCCGGCATCAGCTTAAGCACGAACAAATACAACAAGCAGATTTCGCTGTCTGTCACAGATCCTTATTTCACATTAGATGCGATAAGTCTGGGTGGTCAGGTGTTCTACTCAGATACCGACTATTCCAGTTTGTCATCTAACTTAGAAGCCTATAAGCAGAAACGCTATGGTTTTGGTGCTTCTGTTGGTTATCCAATCAATGAATACAACAGATTAAATTTCGGTACCAATTTTGCTGTGAACGAAATCAGCTCTTTATCTGAGTATGATCAGTTGCGTCATTTCAGAGCTGTGCTGACAGATAAAAATAATCCGGACGGTGGTTATAAGTTCACTAACTATGAGTTGGTTGCCAGCTGGATCCAAAGCACATTAAACCGTGGTTTGTTCCCGACAGCGGGTCACGAATTGGTGTTAAGTGGTCGCGTGACTACACCAAATTCTGACTTGCAGTACTACAAAACAACCTTTGAAGCTCGTAACTATATACCATTGAGTAACGACCATCGCTGGTCTTTCTTAAGCAAGCTGGAATTAGGTTATGGTAATGGTTATGGTGATAAAGATGGTTACGACTACACCTTGCCTTTTACTGACAATTTCTATGCGGGCGGACAGAACTTGCGTGGCTTTGAATCTCGTATTGTAGGCCCACACGCTGTCTACCGTCAGGTCACTACAGTGCCTGGTTTGCCAAATCCAACAGGTGGCAGTAGTGGCAGCTTTCCGACAGATCCAAGTTTCGACACTTATTTAGTGTCTCCACGCTCAACGGGTGGTAATGCAATGGCTATTGCTACCCTTGAACTAATCACTCCAACACCTTTTGTTGGTGAGGATTATGTGAACCAGATACGCACCAGTATATTTATGGATGCGGGCAATGTTTGGGACACAGAGTTTGATCTCAGCCGTTACAATAATTTAAGTCAGGCTCCGAGCCAGGGATTCAGAAGCCCTCCGCTGCTGGATTACTCTGATGCTGGCTTAATACGGGTTTCGGCGGGTCTGTCAGTTCAATGGATTTCACCTATGGGTCCTTTGACATTTAGCCTGGCAAAAATCATCCGCAAAGAAGAGGGTGATGAGCAAGAAAACTTTAGTTTCAATATTGGTACTACATTCTAATTTATGGGAAAGGGAAACACATGTTCAAGCAAAGCTTAGCAAAAACTGCTCTGGTATTATTGGCTGGCCTGTTGATGGCTGGCACTGCTGCAGCAAAAGAAATGAAAATTGGTTTAGTGGATGTGCAAGCTATTGTTGCTCAGTTACCTCAGACCACCACTATTCAAAATACATTAAAAGCTGAGTTCGAAGGCCGTATCGCTGCAGTACAAAAACTGGAGAAAGATATTGCTTTTAATCAGGAAAAGTTAAAGCGTGACGGCGCAACCATGAACGACCAGCAGAAAAAAGATCTGCAAGCGGAAATGGAAAAACAAATGCGCAATTATGAGCAGTTGGCTCGTCCTTTGGATGAAGACTACCGTAATCGTCAGGCAGAAGAGCGTAACAAACTGATGGCCCTGGTGAAAACAGCTATCGATGCATTAGCGAAAAAAGACAACTATGACCTGATCTTAAGTGCTCAGGCAGGTGTGTTTGTTAAGCCTGAATATGACATCTCTAACGCTGTTGTAGCTCAGGTGAGCAAAACTAAATAATGGTAAAGCTAAGTCTTGCTTTTATAGCTGAGCAGTTAAATGCTCAGCTAATCGGAGACGCCACGGCACTTATTAGTGCCGTTGGTACTTTGGAAGATGCTACCAGTCATCAGCTCAGCTTTTTATCCAACAGCAAGTATCGTAAGTTCTTGCAAAGCACCCAAGCCGGCGCTGTGCTAATCAAAGCAGATGACCAGAGTTATTGTCCTGTGAATGCGCTGGTGGTAAAAGACCCTTATGTGGCTTTTGCTAAAATCGCTCAATTATTAGATTCCACACCTGCTGCCGCTTATGGCCGGGGGCAGAATATCGTAATAGACCCAACAGCCTCTGTCGCCGACTCAGCCGTTATAGGGCCCAACGTGGTGATCTCCGCTGGTGTTTTGATAGGTGAGAATGTACAGATAGGTGCAGGTTGTTTTATTGGCGAAAAGGCTCACATAGCCGCGGGTTGTAAACTATGGCCCAACGTGACTGTGTATCACGCTGTAAGACTAGGTAACAATTGCCTTATCCACAGCGGAGCTGTAATAGGAGCTGATGGTTTTGGTTTTGCCAACGAACGCGGTAATTGGCTGAAAATACCTCAGGTTGGTACCGTTCTTATAGGTGATGATACTGAAGTGGGGGCCAATACCACTATAGACCGTGGCGCTTTAGGTGACACTGTGATTGGTAAAAACGTTATTCTGGACAATCAGGTACAAATTGCCCACAACGTGCAGATCGGCGACCACACTGCTATCGCTGGCTGTACTGTAGTTGCCGGCAGCACTAAAATTGGCAAGTATTGTATTATCGGCGGTGCTTGCGCTATCAATGGCCATATGGAAATTTGCGACGGCGTACAGATCACCGGCATGTCGATGATTATTAAATCTATTACTGAAAAAGGTGTCTATTCATCTGGTACTCCGGCCAGTACTAATCTGGAATGGCGGAAAAATAGCGTCCGGTTTCGTCAACTGGACCAGATGTATCAAAAGTTAAGGGAACTTGAGCAGCAAATGGCCGCTTTGTCCCTGCCGCCTTCAAAAGACGAATAAAACAAAAGAGGTTCATTTTGGCTAACCAATTAAACATCCTTGAAATACAGGAAATCATGGCCCTGTTGCCACATCGCTATCCATTTTTAATGATTGACAGAGTACTTGATTACACTCCAGGTGAATCCTTAACTGCTATTAAAAATGTCACTATCAATGAACCTATCTTTACTGGTCACTTTCCTAATATGCCAATTTTTCCGGGAGTGTTGATTTTAGAAGCTATGGCACAAGCCACAGGTATTTTAGGTTTTAAAACAGTAGCGGAGCGCTCGGAAAATGAACTGTATTTGTTCGCTGCTATAGACGAAGCCCGGTTTAAAAAACCTGTAGTACCAGGCGATCAACTGGTATTGGAAGTGAAGTTTTTAAAAGAACGCCGCAATTTGTGGAAGTTTTATGGTGAAGCCAAAGTGGATGGCCAGGTTGTTTGTACTGCTGAACTGATGTGCGCCAGAAGAGAGCTTTAATATGATTCATCCTAGTGCTGTGATAGAAACAGGTGCTGTTTTAGGCCAAAACGTTAAAGTCGGCCCCTTTTGTTATATCGCTTCTCATGTGGTGATAGGAGACAATACGGTACTTGAGTCTCATGTTGTTATAAAAGGTCCTACTACGATAGGCAAAGGCAATCATTTTTACCAGTTCACCAGCATAGGTGAAGACTGCCAGGATAAAAAATACAAAGGTGAGCCGACAGAACTTATTATTGGTGACAATAATGTGTTTCGTGAAAACTGCACAGTACATCGAGGCACTATTCAGGATCAGGGCGTGACCCGCATTGGTTCTAATAATCTTTTTATGAACAATACCCATGTCGCACATGATTGTGTGATAGGCGACAACGTGATTTTTGCCAGTGGTGCGCAATCTGCTGGCCATGTCCATATAGGTGACTGGGCCATTTTAGGCGGTATGAGTGGTATTCATCAATTCTGCCATATAGGCGCTCATGCCTTTATCGGTGGTGGTTCTATAGTGGTGAAAGACGTACCTCCTTATCTGATGGCTCACGGCTCTCATGCCGTACCAGCAGGTTTAAATGTAGAGGGTTTAAAGCGTCGGGGTTTTAGCAGCGATGCAATTCTTGAAGTGAAGCGTGCCTATAAAGAAGTGTACCGCAAAGGTTTAACAGTGCAGGAAGCTTTGGATGCTTTGACAGACAAAGCGGCTGAATTTCCTGAAGTAAAAGCCTTCACTGATTTTATTGCTAACTCCAGCCGTGGCATTATCCGCTGATGAGTGAGTTGCAATCCAAGGTGGATCCTTCTGTCATGAAAATCGCCTTAGTCGCCGGGGAACACTCCGGCGATATTTTAGGTGCAGATTTAATCCGAGCTCTGAAACAGCTGTATCCGAATGCACAGTTTTACGGCATAGGTGGCGAGCGCATGAAGGCCCAAGGCTTTCAAGCTCTGTTTGATATGGAAGAGCTGGCTGTGATGGGCATAGTGGAAGTATTAGGCCGCTTGCCTCGTTTGCTGCAGGTGCGCAAAGAATTACTTGCTCACCTCACAGCCACAGGGCCTGATGTGTTTATTGGCATCGACGCGCCGGATTTTAATATTCCGGTGGAGCTTAAACTCAAAGCTGCTGGTATTAAAACTGTGCATTATGTCAGCCCTTCTGTCTGGGCCTGGCGGCAAAAACGTATTTTTAAAATAGCCAAAGCGACCAATATGGTGCTGGCGTTACTGCCTTTCGAAAAAGCTTTTTACGACAAATTTGACGTGCCTTGCAGTTTTGTCGGCCATACCTTGGCCGACCAAATGCCGCTGCAACCTGATAAAACTGCGGCGAAGATTGAACTGGGTTTAAAGCCAGAAGCGCCGGTACTTGCCATAATGCCTGGCAGCAGAACCAATGAAATCAAATTGTTAGCTGCAGATTATTTGCTTGCAGCACAGGAACTACAACGCCAGCAACCAGATTTACAGCTGATTTGTAATATGGTGACAGAACAAAAAGCGCAAGTTTTTAACCAGATTAAACGGCAGGTTGCACCTGATTTAGCAGTGCAGTTGGAAATCGGCAAAGCCCGCAGCACTTTAACAGCAGCGGATGCTGTGTTTATTGCATCAGGCACCGCCACTTTAGAAGCCATGCTGGCTAAAACTGCTATGGTGGTAGGCTATAAGATGAATTGGCTGACGCATCAAATTGCTAAACGTTTAGTCAAACTAAAGTATTTCAGTCTGCCAAATTTATTGGCTGACCAGGCTTTAGTAACAGAGTTGCTGCAGGATCAGGTCACAGTAGATCATTTAGTCAAAGCCATGGCGCCTTTGTTGCAGGACCAGGACGCCCAGCGTTGTTGTGTTAGCTCTTTTACACAATTGCACCAGTTAATTCGGTGTAATGCCAGTGAGCAAGCCGCTGCTGCAGTAGCCAAAGTAATACAGGGTTAGTGATGACAAAAGCGTTGAATGCTGAAACTTATCAAAGACCGCAAGTTCAGCTGATTTGTGGTGTGGACGAAGTAGGGCGGGGACCGCTGGTGGGCGCTGTAGTCACAGCCGCTGTGATACTGGACCCGAATAATCCTATTGTTGGTTTAAACGATTCTAAAAAACTGTCAGAAAAAAAACGTCTGCAGCTAGCTGAAGAAATTAAAGCCAAAGCCTTAAGCTGGAGCTTAGGCCGGGCTGAAGTGCATGAAATTGACAGTTTAAATATTTTGCACGCTACTATGCTGGCGATGACCCGCGCTGTGCAAGGATTACATATTAAACCGGAATGGGCCTTAATAGACGGCAACCGTGTGCCTAAAGATATAGGTGTTCAGGCCAGTGCTGTGGTTAAAGGCGATGCTTTAGTGCCGGAAATCAGCGCAGCCTCTATTCTTGCTAAAGTGGCGCGGGATGAAGAAATGCAGCAGCTGGATGCCGCTTATCCGCACTATGGTTTTGCCGGTCATAAAGGCTATCCAACGGCAGAGCACTTAGCCGCTATTAAAACTCATGGTGTGATTAACCAGCACAGGCGAAGTTTTAAACCTGTCAGGGATGTTTTGGAGTCTGTTGTAGGGGCAGCTCATGGCTGATCCGGCTTTTATTCATTTAAGGGTGCACAGCGATTTTTCGATGATCGATGGCATCAAAAAAATAAAGCCTATAGTCAAAGCGGCGAAAGAGCTGAATATGCCTGCGCTTGCTTTAACAGATCAGATGAATATGTGTGGTCTGGTACGTTTTTACAGTACAGCACACGAAGCTGGTATTAAGCCGATAGTAGGGGCTGATTTGTGGGTGCAGCATCCGCTGTTTCCTGGTGATGCCTGTCGTTTATTGATTTTGGCGGCCGACAATGTGGGTTACCAGAACCTGACGATGTTGCTCTCTAAGGCCTATTTACGTGGCCATGTGCATCACAAGCCCCAGATCGATCACGACTGGCTGGTGGAATATAAAAAAGGCCTGATTGTCTTGTCAGGTGCTAAAGACGGCCCTCTCGGTAAAGCCCTAATTAAAGGCAATGCGCCTAGTGCTTTGGCGTTAGTGCAATTTTATCGTGAACATTTCCCAGACCGGTTTTTTATTGAACTGACCCGCACCGGTCGTGCTGATGAAGAAACTTATATTCAGGCTGCAGTAGAGCTGGCAGAACGTGAACAGTTGCCAGTGGTAGCCACTAACGAAGTGGTGATGTTAAGTCCTGACGATTTTTCCGCTCATGAAATCCGGGTTGCCATTCATGATGGTTACACCTTAGAAGACAAAAGACGACCAAAAAACTACAGCGAGCAGCAGTATCTGCGATCTGCAGAAGAAATGCTGGAGTTGTTCTCCGATATTCCGGAAGCGCTACAAAACTCAGTTGAAATCGCCAAACGCTGTAATGTCACTATACGTTTAGGTGAATACTTCCTGCCGGCTTTCCCGACCGGTGGTTTGTCTGACGCCGACTTCTTAGTCTTAAAATCTCAGGAAGGTCTGGAAAAACGCTTGCTGCAGTTATTCCCGGACCCGGAAGTACGCAAAGTAAAACGGGTTGAATACGACGAGCGTTTAGACATTGAACTTGGTGTAATCAACCAGATGGGTTTCCCCGGTTACTTCCTGGTCGTAATGGAATTTATCCAGTGGAGTAAAGACAACGATATTCCGGTCGGCCCTGGCCGGGGTTCGGGTGCCGGTTCTTTGGTGGCTTATGCGCTGAGTATTACCGACCTTGACCCGTTAGAGTTTGATTTACTGTTCGAACGTTTCTTAAACCCTGAGCGGGTGTCTATGCCCGACTTTGACGTCGACTTCTGTATGGACAGGCGCGACGAGGTGATAGAACACGTTTCCGACATGTATGGCCGCGAAGCTGTATCGCAAATTATCACCTTCGGTACTATGGCAGCTAAAGCTGTGATCCGCGACGTAGGCAGGGTGCTGGGTCATCCTTATGGTTTTGTTGACCGTATCTCCAAACTGATCCCGCCCACTCCTGGTATGACGCTGGAACAAGCCTTTAAAGAAGAACCACGTTTACCAGAATTGTATGCCGCCGATCAGGAAGTAAAAGACTTGATCGACATGGCGCGTCAGCTGGAAGGTGTAACCCGAAACGCCGGTAAACACGCCGGTGGTGTGGTGATAGCGCCGACTAAAATTACCGACTTTGCACCAGTGTACTGTGACGAAGAGGGGAATAACCCCGTCACTCAGTTTGATAAAAACGATGTCGAATACGCGGGTCTGGTCAAATTCGACTTCCTGGGTTTACGCACACTGACCATCTTGCAGTGGGCTGTGAATATGACCAACGAGCGTCTGACGCGCGAAGGCAAGCCGCTGGTCGATATCAATACTATTCCGCTGACAGACCGCAAGAGCTTTGATCTGTTGATGAAGGCGGATACCACAGCTGTATTCCAGCTGGAAAGTCGTGGTATGAAGGACTTAATCCGCCGTCTGCAGCCCGACTGCTTCGAAGATATGATAGCGCTAGTGGCACTGTTCCGTCCTGGTCCTTTGCAGTCAGGCATGGTAGATAACTTTATCGACCGTAAACGTGGTCGTGAAGAAATCTCTTATCCGGATTCCACCTGGCAACATGACTCGCTGATCCCTATCCTGGAGCCGACCTACGGCATTATCCTGTATCAGGAACAGGTGATGCAAATCGCTCAGGTCTTGTCTGGTTATTCACTGGGCGGCGCCGACTTATTGCGCCGCGCTATGGGTAAAAAGAAACCTGAAGAGATGGCCAAACAGCGCGATACCTTCCGTGATGGTGCTGTGGCCAATGGCGTTGATGCCGAGCTGTCGATGAAAATCTTCGACTTAGTAGAGAAGTTCGCAGGCTACGGTTTTAACAAATCTCACTCCGCAGCTTATGCGCTGGTGTCTTACCAGACCTTGTGGATGAAGGCGCATTATCCGGCTGAGTTTATGGCCGCGGTTATGTCTGCCGATATGGATAACACCGACAAAATAGTGATTCTGGTGGATGAATGTGAGCATATGAAGCTCAAACTCATTCCGCCTGATGTCAATTCTGGTGAATATAAATTTACGGTGAATCGTCAGGGCCATATCGTTTATGGCATAGGTGCTATTAAAGGCGTAGGTGAAGGTCCGGTGGAAGCTATTTTAGCAGCGCGGGCTAAACACGGAACATTCACCGATTTGTTCGACTTCTGTAATAAAGTTGATTTAAAACAGCTGAACCGCCGTGTGATTGAAAAGCTGATTTTATCCGGTGCTATGGACCAGTTAGGCCCACATCGCGCTGCTATGATGGCGACTTTAGAAGAAGCGATGAAAGGCGCAGAGCAGCAGGCCAAAGCCGAAGCTATGGGCCAGTCTGATTTATTTGGTTTAATGGCACCAGAGCCGGAAAATGCCGCCAGTGCTTTTAAACAAGTGCCGATTTGGCCGGACGAAGTCTGGCTGGAAGGTGAACGTGAAACCTTAGGTTTGTACCTGACAGGTCACCCTATAAATCGTTACCTGGTGGAGTTGCCGCATTACAGCTCTGGCCGTTTAGTCGATATGCAGCCTGGCCGCCGCGATCAGCTGGTGCATGCAGCAGGTTTAGTCTTATCTGTTCGTACCATGATTAATAAAAAAGGTAAACGCTGGGCTATTGTCACTTTAGACGATAAGTCAGCCCGCTTAGATGTACGTTTTTTCCCCGAACAGTTGGAAAACTTCGAGCATTTGCTGCAAAAAGACAAAATATTGGTGGTGTCGGGACAGGTCAGCTTTGATGATTTCAGTGGTGGCCTTACAATGTCCGGCCGTGAAGTAGTGGACATCATAGCTGCGCGGGAAAAATGCTTAAAATCCTTGACCTTAACTGTACATCAACAGCAAATGGGGCTGGATTATCTGCAAAAACTGCAGCAAGCTATGCACGAATTTAAATTAGGCACAGTGCCGGTGAAGCTGGTGTACCAGCGCGACGAAGGTCAAATCACAGTGGCATTGGGCACAGAATGGTGGGTGACCCCAACAGACGCTTTGTTGCATCAACTGCGACAATTAGCAACAATACAACTGGATTTTCATTAATTAGGTAGTGACAGTCGATGATGCTGAATTATTTAGAGTTTGAGCAACCGATTGCGGAACTTGAAGCCAAAATAGAAGAACTTCGCAAAGTAAGCCGCAATGGCGAGTTTGATCTCGGCCTTGAAGAAGAAGTAAACAAGCTGAAGGAAAAAAGCTTAACTCTGACAAAAAAGATCTTCTCAGAATTAGGTGCCTGGCAGGTTGCTCAGTTAGCCCGTCATCCGCTGCGTCCTTACACGCTGGATTACATTAAGCATATTTTCACTGACTTCGACGAGTTTGCCGGTGATCGTACTTTTGCCAACGATCCTGCTATTGTCTGTGGCACAGCTCGCTTGGGTGACAAAACCGTGATGGTGATTGGTCATCAAAAAGGTCGTGACACCTCAGAGAAAATCAAACGTAACTTTGGTATGCCAAAACCTGAAGGCTACCGCAAAGCTTTACGTATGATGGAAATGGCTGAACGTTTTAATTTGCCAATCATCACTTTTATCGACACCCCAGGTGCATACCCAGGCGTAGGCGCTGAAGAGCGTGGTCAAAGTGAAGCTATTGCCCGGAACCTCAAAGTGATGGCTGGTCTGAAAGTTCCTGTGCTTTGTACTGTGATAGGCGAGGGCGGTTCTGGTGGTGCTTTAGCCATAGGCGTAGGCGATCAGGTCAATATGCTGCAATACAGTACTTATTCGGTGATTTCACCTGAAGGTTGTGCTTCGATTTTGTGGAAAAGTGCGGATAAAGCCCCTATTGCTGCCGATGCCATGGGTATTACTGCACCACGTTTAAAAGAGCTGAACCTGATTGATGATATCGTCAGCGAGCCTTTAGGTGGCGCCCACCGTAATCATGAACAAATGGCGCAAAGCTTAAAGCAGGCTTTGTTACGTGACTTAGCCAAGTTGGAAAAGTTGAGCATTGCAGACTTGTTGGACAGACGCTACAAACGCCTGATGTCCTTTGGTTATTGTTAAAAGAAAAATCCTATGTAAAGCTGTATCAAATCAGCGTGCATATTAGGTAACGGGCGGGGATAAACCCCGTCCCTGCAAGCCGCCGCAAGGCGGCTTTTATGTGCATGGACGGACGGTATGTCGCAACTGTCGGGAACGTTGTTGCGACGAATATTAGGGTCTTGTGTTAATGAGTACAGAGTTAACTGTCTCACTGCGTCAGCATATCCAACAGTTGGGTTTAAACCAGCTAGTGCTCGGCTTGTCTGGTGGCTTGGATTCTATGGTGTTGCTGGAGCTTTGCCATCAACTAATGCTGGATACAGACATTAAACTCAAGGCTGTGTATATCCATCATGGTTTAAGTGCTAATGCCGATCAATGGGCTGATTTTTGTCTGCAGCAATGTGGTCAGCGTCACATTCCTTTTGAAGTTCAAAAAGTACAGCTAAACCCAACTGCCAATATTGAAGCTCAGGCCCGCGCTGCGCGTTATTCTGCTTTATCTACTTTTGTAAACTCAGCCCAGACTGCTTTGTTAACCGCTCATCATGCGGATGATCAACTAGAGACTTTGTTGTTGGCATTAAAACGTGGCGCAGGCCCAGCGGGTTTATCTGGTATAGCTGTTGTGCAGTCTTTTGCTTCAGGCTGGTTAGTGCGGCCTTTGTTAGATTTTAGCCGTGGACAGCTAGAGGTGTTTGCACAAGAGCAGCAACTGGTGTGGATTGAAGACGAAAGTAATAACGACAGCAGATTCGACAGGAACTTTCTTCGGCTTGAGGTGATCCCTTTATTGCAGCAGCGCTGGCCAGCATTCCGGCACAATGCACTCCGCTCTGTGGAGCATATTCAGCAGCAGCAGTACTTTGTCGAAAAACAGCTTGAACAGTTGTTACCTACTGTAATGCTCGGTGCTGAATTAAATTTAAAATTGTTGGCAATGCAAGACTTCACTACACAAAAGCTGTTGGTACGCCATTGGCTGGCTTTAACAGGGCTTAATCCATCAACCGATTGGCTGGAGCGATTCTTTTCGGAGCTCATGGGGGCTAAAGCCGATGCTCAGCCGTTGCTGGAGCTCGATACCTATCAAATCCGTCGTTTCAGTAACAAAGCTTATATCACGCAAGTTATAGAGATTCCGCAGGCTGGAGTTTTGTCCGAATTAAAACCCGGTCAGCAGCTGAATACTGTTGTAGGGCAGTTTATCCTTAGCAGAGAAGGCAAGGGCACGGCCTTGTTATTAACTGACGATCCTTTGTATCTGGTATTTGGATTATTTAGTTTGCCTTTTAAACCTGCAGGTGAGCGTCAGAGAAAACCGCTAAAACAATGGCTTAAGCTATGGGCTGTACCTCCATGGCAGCGCTTGCAGTTGCCTGTGCTGGTTCAGAACGGGCAGGTAGTCGCTGTACTGGGCTTAGCATCTAACGCAAATGCAGAGCAGGCCAATGCCTATATTGATTGGCAAAAAAGTTAAAATTTATCTGTTAAGCCTGATTCAATAGTGCAACCTTGACCGCATTTTTCCCTGCTTGTTTGGCTTGAGATAGCGCTTCATCAGCACGGTTAAATAACAAGGCTGATGTTTGATGCGGAGCAAGCTGAGCCAAACCAGCACTTGCAGTCACTGCAAAACGGCTACAAATATGGTGCTGATTAATAGCTTTCACCAAGCGATGAGCAACAAGCTCAGCAGCCAGAGCATCTTCTGATGTCAGCACTACCGCAAACTCATCACCGCCGAAACGAAACAGGCAGTCGCTCACTCTCAAGGTCTGACGCATAGCTTCAGCCACAGCAATTAATACATCATCTCCTGCTGGATGACCAAAGTTATCATTGGTGTGTTTGAAATTATCTAAATCCAATAAGATCAGAGCACAGGCTTGCTTGCGTCTATTGGCAAGCTGCACAGCCCTCTCAAACTGATCGTCAAAATTCCGCCTGTTACCCAGACCTGTCAAGCTGTCTTTTAACGCCAGTTGCTGTAAACGAACCACCACTAAGGTATTACGAAGAGGATATAACCATTGCCGCTCCAGCTGCCAGAGTTGGTGTTGGATCATGGGGGTGAAGGCGTGTTCAGATTGATAATGTAGCTCAGCCAAGCATTGGTCATTCAGCATCAATACACTACGATGCTCAACACTTCCGTGCTCAGAACCGGGCGCCAGGTACTTACCTACAGCAGTTTGCAACTGAATAGAGCGCAGCGGCAAAACTTTGCCTGCGGCCATAGAAAAAATTTGCAGTTGGTCTGCCAAATCTAAGCTGGTTTGTAATAGCTCTGGCAAAGTTGCTGGTTCTGAAGACAAACCAGACCAGTGTGGCTGACTGGTGATGCCAGCATAACTGGTTCCACTTAATGTCATATCTTGTAAGCCAAATAATTCCACTGCCGATACCCCGGAGCATGTCTAAGATAGCTTAAACAAGCAGGTATTGTGCCACTTCAGTAAGTTTTTGATATTGTTGGTTTTTTAACTTTTCTGGTTTTGTCTGACGCTTTTTTGACAGCACTAAGGGGCTAAAAATTGCCCCTATGCTTTCAGGAAGTTCAATAGTTCGGGCATTTGCTGCATCGCATCATCATAGCCTATGTCTATCAAGCGTTTGGTATAGGATTTTTCAAATAATAGATAGCTGGTTAAGCTTGATTCTGAATGTTGGGTGATACCTGTCAGGCGTAACAAGCTACGAACCGCTATGGGCAGTTGCAGAAAATGTTGACTGGCGATTTGATTAAAATTGACGCTGGGATTAATAAGATAGCTGTCTACTTTCTTCAGATCTGTAGGGATATTATTGGCGTTTAGTGTATCAATAGTTCTATTTATCCGGGTCATTCGTTCTAAATCCGCATTTAAGGTGTCGGAAAAAATAGTATCCAGCAAATGGCCAGCCACAGTGGCGAGACCGGGATGATGAGGCATAGTATGGCTTAAATCATCAACGCGCGGCTGTTCTAAACCTATGATCAGTATCTTATCTGCACCTAAGTGGATGGGGGCACTCAGTGGCGACAATTGATTAACTGAACCATCGCCATAATAATGCTGATGGATGCGTACAGAAGGAAAGACCAAAGGGATTGAAGCTGATGCCAATAAATGATGAATACCTAAAAGGGTTTTTTGACCACAACGTTTTGCTCTTCGCCATTCTTTGGCATCATTGCCCTGGAAAAAGGTGATGGAATCGCCTGTGTTATAGCTTGAGGCTGTGACTGATACGCTGGACAGGTAACCGCCCTGAATGTTGCGGTCTATCCGTTGTAAATCAAGAATGTTGTGCAGTAGTAAACGCAGAGGTTTATTGTCCAGCAAGCTGACAGGCTTTTTATTGGCATAGTCTGCCTGAAAGGCACTTAAAAAACCGCGCAATAAATGCCAGCCTAAACGCAAATAATCTGAATAATACACATGATGGGTGTGAAAGTTACGCCAGACCCATTCGATTTTTTTCACTCCCAAGTGAAAGCAGGAGGCATAACAGGCAATGCCTGTCGCATTGATAGCGCCAGCAGAAGTACCGCATACAATTTCGAACGGAATTTTACTGTTGCGCGGATAATGTTGGGTCAGAGCTTTTAGCACACCAACCTGATAGGCGGCTCTTGCGCCACCACCGGTCAGCAGCAGCGCAACTTTTTTATCGGGGGTTTCAACTTTTTTATGCTCAGTCACTGAAACTTCTTAACTCATTAGAGACTCTCTGTTTATATATTGCTGAAAAGCAAAATAAATGCAACGCTATAACCAGTTTTTCAACGGCTTACTACCAGTCATCCGACTACCTAAAAGGAAATAACAAAAATGACCGAGAAGGCTTCTGGCACAGGCCAGCAACAATATTACATAGGTTTAGCTGTAGTAGCTGTCACCCTACTCGCTATTGTCTGGTTTTTTTTCCGATCTGATGAAGCCATAGTACCGGACGCCGAGCCAACCCCTGTGCCTGTATTGCAGCAACCAGCTCCGGCTGATGTGTTGACAGCTGAACAAGAGCCTGTCGATAGTTTGACAGTGCAAGCACAGGACGAAACGCCCTTGCAGGAAACTCCACTTGACGATGCCGTAGCCGTTGAACCGACAGTAAAATTACCCAGTCTGGATAACTCAGATGCCGAAGTGAAGAGTGGTTTGTTGGGCTTACGCTGGAAAGCTGGTTTGGCGTCACTTTTTGTCACTGAAGATATGATCCGCCGTTTTGTGGTAAATGTGGATAACATTGCCCAGGGGACTTTGCCAAAAAATCAGGCGCTGCTTCAGCCTATGACAGTCAAGTTTGCCACTTTGCCCTCAGATGCTGGTGGCGTGCAGCTGGACCCGGCTAATTTCCAACGTTACGAGCCTTACCTGCAATTACTGGAGAGCGTTTCTGTGACCGAAGTCAAACGTTTGTTTGAATACTACTATCCCTTGATGCAACAAGCTTATGCAGAATTAGGTTATCCGGATGCTCAATTTCGTGTCCGGTTGCAGGAGGCTATCAAAGTATTGTTGGCTGCGCCTGAAATTGCTCCTCCCATGGAATTAGCCCGTCCAAATGTGTATTACACTTACGCTGATGCTGAAACCGAAGCTTTGCCTTTGGCACAACGTCAGATGATCAGGTTAGGGCCAGATAATCAAAAACGTCTGAAAAGGGTTTTAGAAGCTCACCAATTGGTATTGGCACAACCTTAATGTCTGGTTTGCCTGCAATTCCTGCTACTTTGCCCCGACGTCATAGCCGCCTGAGTCAGAAACTCGGGCTTTTCTTACTGAAGTCGCTTGGCGGCTGGACTATTACAGGTTCGGTACCCGACTACAAAAAGATGGTCATAGTCGTTGCTCCTCATACCTCAAATCAAGATTTTTTTGTTGGGATAGCGGCAGCTCTTGCTTTAGATTTGAAGATAAGGTTTTTAGGTAAACACAGTATTTTTGTTTGGCCTGTCAAAGGACTGTTAACCTCTTTGGGTGGCATAGCAGTAGATCGCAGCCATCCCCATGGTGTAGTGGGGCAGGTCGTCGCTGAATTTCAGCAGTCAGATAGCTTATGGCTCGGACTGTCGCCCGAAGGCAGTCGTAAAAAGGTAGAAAACTGGCGTTCGGGTTTTTGGTTTATTGCTAAACAAGCCAATATACCAGTCTGCCTGGTGGGGCTTGACTATCAACACAAACAACTGGTGTTTGGTCCCTGCGTCACGGTTGGTGAAAATTTCGCCGACGATTTGCAGCGGATGCGTAGTTTTTTTCAGCAAATGACCGCAAAGTATCCAGAAAACGCTTAAGTTCTTGCACAGCCAAAAGCTTTTCAGCATAATGCGCGCACCAGTTTCACTGGTATCTTCAATGGTGGCCTCATCGGTCCTCCCGCAATACTAATTCGTTCACCTGGTCAGGTCCGGAAGGAAGCAGCCAAAGCGGATAACGTATGTGCCGGGATGTCGGCTGGTGAGGTCGCCACCCAAATATCTCCTAAGCTTTTCGTTTTCCAACTTGTGTACTGTCATCACTTTAAGTAAATTGATGTAGCTAACCAATTCTATGTAAAGGATTATGTATGAAGTTCTCTCTGGCTCTGGCCATATTGCTCAGTGCCACCTTGCCTATGCTCAGTCTGGCGGCTGAAACAACCAAAGCGGAACCCCTCCCTCTTGAGACCTTTTATCGGGGCGAACGTATAGAGCAGCTCAGCTTATCTCCGAATGGCAAGCGGCTGATAGCACTGAAAAATCTAAAAGAGTTTACCGCTATTCAACTGATCGATCTCGAATCAGGGCAAACTGTTTATCTAGCCAAAACGGATAACAAAAAATACAGATTTGCTTGGGTGCGTTGGGCCAATAACAGCCATTTACTGGTGAGTTTTCGGTTTGGTGCCGTACGTAGTGTTGGTCTTGGCCGTGCTGCAAAAACACATGAAACCAGACTTTTCGCCATGGAAGCCAAGGCTGGTGCTGAATTTATGCCTATGGTCAAACCGGCCACTGCAGATGAATACCAAAGTCAATTTCAGGATGATGTTGTCAAATTTCGGTTTCCGGATGACGACCATTTCCTGCTTGGCTTAGATCGACAGATGGCCGGTCATGACAGCCTGTATAAAATCAATGTAAAAACAGGTAACGCCAGTCTGGTAAAAAAATACCGCATTAATGTTAAATCTTGGGTAGTGGACAGACAAGGTGAGCCAAGAGCTAGTGTGGGCTATGATGATAAATCGACTGAAACCAGTATTAGAGTCTTACCTCCTGGCACTGAGTCCTGGCAGGAACTGGCCCGTTGGCCTGCCTTTTCTGATAAAGCTATTTCTATTCTGGGTTTTGGCAAAGATCCAAAAGATTTGTATATCACAGCTGTGCATCAAGGCCGTGATGCCGTGTTTAAAGTGGATATCAGTAAAGCGGATTTTCCAAGGCAGCTGATCCTAAGTCATCCGAAGTATGATATCGCAGGCGATTTGATCTACTCATCTGCTCGTCAGGAGCCTGTAGGTATCTATTTTAATGACGAATCATCCGACAGTCTGTATTGGGACCAGGAGTTTAAAAACTTTCAGGCAGGCTTAGATGCAGTATTACCAGATACGGTCAATTACATCACTCAGTTAAGTGCTGATGAACGTAGCTATCTGGTGTATGCATCCAATGCCACCACACCTGGTTTATATTTGTTAGGTAACAGAGATGATAAATCTTTAACCTTATTGTCTGAAACTTACCCAGGCTTGAATGAAGACAATCTGGTGCCGAAACAGCGTATTAGCTACAAAGCCAGAGACGGTCTTGAAATTGAAGGCTTTTTGTCGACACCTAAAGATACAGAAGGGCCGTCAGCCTTAATCGTCTTGCCTCATGGTGGACCTTTTACTCAGGATTCCAACAGTTTTGATATTTTCTCCGCCTATCTGGTCAACAAAGGCTACAGGGTATTCCAACCTAATTTCCGCGGCTCTACAGGCTATGGCCACGAGTTCTTAAGTCAGGCGGTAGGGAAATATGGTATGGCGATGCAGGATGATATTACCGATGGCGTACAGCACCTGATCCAAAAAGGCATAGCTGATCCAAAACGGATTTGTATTATGGGTGCCAGTTATGGCGGTTATGCTGCCTTGTTAGGCGCTGCGCGCACACCGGATTTATACCAATGCTCCATTAGTTTTGCTGGCGTGACTGATCTGGAAGAGCAGCGCAACAGCTACCGTAATTTTACCAGCTATAATCTGGCCAAAAAACAGATGGGTGAAGATGAGGACCAATTGGAGGAAAACTCTCCGGTGAATATGGTCGACAAAATCAAAATTCCGGTACTGCTGCTTCATGGCACTGAAGACCGCAGTGTACCCGTGCGTCAGGCTCGTCTGATGGCTTCAGAACTGGCGGATCAGAAAAAAGTCTTTCAGTACATCGAAATCGAAGAAGGGACTCACCATCTGGACTATTTACCTCATCGGAAGCAGACCTTTGAAGCCATTGATCAGTTCTTAAATAAATACCTGCCACTCTAAGCGTGCAGCCTTTAATTTCGAGCGAAAAGAGGTTCTTCGCACTAATGCCAGTCAGTTAAACTGACTGGCCTCATTGTTTGGTAGCAGAATAGCTGTATCCTCAACAGCACGAATGGACTTTCTTCGGACTGAGGCTGAAAAAACAGACCATCCAAAGCGAGGAAAGGCAAAGCACTAAGCAGCCGCTGTGAGGCAAGGAGCCGAACAGAAGCCTCGAAGGGTGGGTTTAGGGCGTGGCAGTCTGGGCTTTGCTTTTCCCACTGCGTCCGCACCAACTATTGAATAGATAGGCGGTTTTTGAATAAAAACTACTTAATCTGCATATGGTCTTCTCCCATTTTTGATTGTTTGCAATTCAATGATGGTATATCGATGCCGAGGTGGGAGGAGATCATCACATCAGGTCACTTATCTGACTGGCATTGGTGTCTTCGCTGCTCCTTTTTATTTACTGTTAATCATCGTCTACGACGGAGTTTTTACCTGAATGCTGGATACGGTCTATGACTATCACTGCAGCCAGCAGTTGGGCTGTTAATTTAGGTTCGTGAATATCCACACCATAAGTGTCCGACCAGCTAAACCAAGACTTTGAAACTTCGGCCAACACTTTGCCGTTTTGGCTGATTTTGTATTCGTGTTGCCATAAATTGCCGTGCATTTCCAGCTCACCAGCAGGGCCTGTCAGGGTAAAACGACTTGTCCAGAAGGGCCAAAAGCACTTGCGGATCAGCCATTCACTGCCATCCGCACACAACAGGCGGCAGGCCGGCATAATGCTGAGGTACTTACGTTTGATTTTTAAAATCTCAGCACCACGGCTGTCAAACAGGGTCTGACTGCTGGAGATACTGAAAAACTTGCCTTTGGCACTAAAGGCTTCGTTACCATGCTCATCTTCAATGCGAAAGCTGTCCGTCAGGCTGAATAGTTTCTGTTTTATTTTATATTTCATCAGTGCAGCTCCATTCCCGCTTTTGGCTCATATCTACAATTTTTCTTATGCTGCCTGAGTTTTACTTTTTTTTGAAGGATTTACATATTGAGTTACAAAATTATCCAGAGGTAAATTTTCAATTATTCTGATTAAAAAATGACAGTTGCCCAAAAGGCCGATGCGGCTATCTTAGTGCAGAGGCCAACCAAATTTGCTGAGTATGGTCTGATGCTCGGCATTGCCATAGACCTTAGCCCAGCTTTGCCTTAAATGATCTCTTTGTTGCTGGTTCATACTGTTGATGCTCGCGGCAAAGTAAGCTGGATTACTATGAACCAGCAAATGCTCCTTATAGATTTTATCGGCTTCAGGCTGATATTTCAGCCAAGCCCTGTATTGTGCTCTGTCTTCGATAATACCAGCCACTCGGCCATGGGTGAGTAAATCGAGTTTTTGTTGCAAGGTGCTGACAAAAAGTAACCGTGATTCCAGACCTTCGGTGCGCAGTTGTTCGAAGGCTTCGCCAAAATAACCAAAACGCATCACACCAATTTGATCCTCCAGCGCTATGAGATGCTGTAACTGTTTCACTTTAAAAATCAGATCACGCCTAAGCACCAGTATGGCTTCTTCGTTGTAGTGAATACCAATAAAATCAGCATAGCGTTGCCGGTCTTGATTTTTTGACACTGTGAGCAATAGATCCAGCTCGCCACTTTGTAGTTGCTGCAGTGCTCTGGACCAGGGCAGAAAAACAAAATTCAGACTGCAGCCGCTGCTTCTGGCCAGTAACAAATACAACTCCTGATGTAACTCTTGCCAGCTTGCAATATCGGTGTGGTGGTCATGGTCAGTTTGATTGCTTTGTTCATTCAGGCCAGCACTAAAATGGCAGGGCGGATCAGCCCGCACTGACAGGCTGGTCAGCAGGATACAGGTCAGACAAAGGACTAGGCCAGCAGGCTTGAGAAAGTTGAAGACTATCATCATAAGCAGCATAGTAGAGCTGTAGAAAAAGCACAGAAAACAGCCACAAAAAAACACAGATGTTTTAGATCTGTGTTTTTAAATTAGTGTTGGACCTTGTGCTGTTATTTGGTGTGGCGCTGGCGCAAAACCTCCAGTACATCATGCAAAGCCAAATCCTGGCTTTTTAGCAGCACCAACAGGTGATAAATCAAATCTGCAGCTTCGTTTTTCAGCTCTTCACGATCGCCCACTGTGGCGGCTAGCGCAGTTTCTACCCCTTCTTCACCGACTTTTTGCGCTATACGTTTGACGCCCTTGGCAAATAATGAAGCTGTGTAGCTGGAGCTGGGGTCAGCGCCGTATCTACTGTGGATCACTTGTTCTAACTGGTCTAAAAAGGCCAAGTCGGGTTGGTTGGCGTCTTCGGCGTGCCAGCAACTTTCGGTGCCAACATGACAGGTTGGGCCAATAGGTAGAGCCAAGGCCAGAATACTGTCCTGGTCGCAATCTGCCGCCATGCTTTGTAATTTCAGCGTATGGCCTGAACTTTCGCCTTTGGTCCATAAGCGGTTTTTACTGCGGCTAAAAAAAGTCACATCGCCGCTTTCCAGGCTTTTTTGCAGCGCTTCTTTGTTGGCAAAACCCTGCATCAGCACTTTACCGGAGCGGGCATGCTGCACTATGACCGGCAACAAGCCATCGCCTTTGCTGAAATCCAGCTGGTCCAGGTTGGTTAAATTCAGTTTCATGGCCTGATCTCCAGCTTACGTTCTAATAAAAAGGCTTTTAGCTCTGGTATTGGAATAATGCCTTTGTGAAACACCGAAGCGGCTAAAGCGCCGTCTACATCGGCTTGTTCAAACACATCAGCAAAATGCTGCATAGCCCCTGCGCCACCACTGGCAATCAGTGGCACTTTACACGCATTTCGCATCAGTTGCAGTTGTGTGAGGTCATAGCCCTGGCGCACGCCATCCTGATTCATACAGTTCAGCACTATTTCACCTGCACCAAGCTCTTGCACCCGCTTTAACCAGTCCAGCGTTTGCCAGCGGGTTTTTTGGGTGCGACTTTCATCGCCTGTGAACTGATAGACCTGATACTGGCCTGTTTCTTTATCAAAAAAGCTGTCGATGCCTATCACCACACATTGCTGACCAAAGCTGTGCTCCAGTTCACTAATCAGTTCAGGCCTTGCCAGAGCAGGGCTATTGACAGAGATTTTATCTGCGCCCATTTCCAGTATTAAGCCAGCATCAGCGACAGATTTTATACCACCGGCGACACAAAACGGAATGTCGATGACTTCTGCTATGCGGCGCACCCAGCTTTTATCGACCACTCGGCCATCGCTGGAGGCAGTGATATCGTAAAACACCAGCTCGTCTGCGCCTTGTTCGGCATAAGCTTTGGCCAGCGGTACTATATCGCCAATGATTTCGTGGTTACGAAACTGCACGCCTTTGACCACTTTGCCATCGCGCACATCTAAACAAGGAATTATGCGTCTTGCCAGCATTGGATTGCCTCCTCAACTGTGAACTTACCTTCCAGCAAGGCCCGGCCTAAAATCACACCAGCAACGCCAGTGGGTTTTAACGCTTTGATATCAGCCAAAGAGCCCACACCACCAGAGGCTTGCCACTGAATTTGCGGATACTTCTGCACAAGCTCGGCATACAAGGCGACATTAGGCCCCTGCAAGGTGCCGTCCTTACTGATATCAGTGCACAGTACATGTTTAGCGCCAGCAGCAATAAAGCCATCCAGCACCTGCTCAAGCGTAATAGTCGACTCTTCAATCCAGCCGTGACTTGGCAAAGTTTTGTCGCCTTTGGCATTAATGGCTACATCAAGCGCCAGAACAATTTTGTCGCCGCCATAAGTTCTTAACCAGCCTTGCACTGTTGCTGGCTCACGAATAGCCACACTGCCTACCACTACACGGCTGGCACCTGCTGCCAGTAACTGCTCTACATCAGCTGCAGTGCGCACACCACCACCTACTTGCACTGGCAGAGGGGCGTTTTTCATTAAGCTGGTTAACAGCTCAAGTTGGCGGTCCGCAGCGTTTTTTGCCCCTGTTAAATCCACCAGATGCAAAATGCCTGCGCCAGCTTCAGCGTATAAATCGCGCAGCTGCAGTGGAGTTTGTTGATATTCAGTGGTTTTATCGTAGCTGCCCTGATAGAGCCGCACTGTTTTACCTTGTATCAAATCTATAGCTGGAATAATCACGTTCAATCCTGTAACGGCAAGGCCGGATGAGAAAAATTAACCATTAAAAGCCAAAAAATTCTGTAATAAACGAGCACCAACAGCACCTGAACGTTCAGGGTGGAATTGCGCGCCCAGCTTATTGCCTTTGCCAATCACAGCGGCAAAATCACTTCCGTAGTTGCAGCGGGCTAGAGTGGTATCGGATGGCGCTACTGCAAAACTATGGACAAAATACACATAGTCTTTTTCGCCTATGCCCTTAAGTAGCGGGTGATTTTGCGCGCTCTCTTCTACCTGCAAAGTATTCCAGCCCATATGAGGCAGGCGTAAATCACCGACTTGCATGCGTTTGACCTGACCTGGTATTAAACCTAAACAGTCGACATCACCTTCTTCGCTGTGATCGGTAAGGAGCTGCATACCGAGGCAAATGCCTAAAAGTGGCTGCTCTGCCTGTTGTAAGGTGGTGATTAAATCGCGTTCATGCAAGTTCGCCATCGCCTGACGGGCAGCGCCCACACCTGGCACTAATAAACGGCTGGCGTTTTTAATCACTGTTAAATCGCGGCTGACTTTGGCATCTACACCCAAGCGCTGAAAGGCACAATAGACAGAGCTGATATTGGCGCAGCCTGTATCTACAATCACGAGCGACATTAAAGCACTCCTTTACTGCTTGGCAGGGCTTCGCCTGATACTTTAATAGCCTGACCAAAAGCACGGCCAAAGGCTTTAAACAAACCTTCCACCATATGGTGTTTATTGCCAGGACTGACTGATAAGTGCAGCGTCATCAGCATGGCATCACTTAAAGAGCGGAAGAAGTGGTGCACCATCTCCAGGTTCATAGTGCCAACAGCACCCTGGCCCAAATCGGCATCAAACTTCAGTAGCGGACGGCCGGATAAATCCAGCACACATTCAGCGCGGCATTCATCCATAGGCAAGACAAAACCAAAGCGGGTAATGCCTTTTTTATTGCCAAGCGCTTGTTTAAGCGCCTGACCTAAAGCCAGGGCTGTATCTTCTACGCTGTGGTGATCGTCTATGTGCAAGTCGCCTTTGACTTTTAACTGCAGGCTAAAACCACCGTGGGTGGCAATTTGATCCAGCATATGGTCAAAAAAGCCAACGCCGGTTTCAATGACGTTGCCACCTTGCTGATCTAAATCGACATTGACCTGAATATCGGTTTCGCGGGTGACACGATTGACACTGCCTTTACGGCCTTTGCTTAACAGCTGTTTGGTGATTTCTTTCCAGCCTAAAGTGTCGCGGTCGTAACGGAACGAAGGCAGGCTCATATTTTCGGCCAGCTGCACGTCGGTTAAACGGTCGCCGATGACAAAAGAGTTGGTGAAATCTACTTTGCCTTGCTGCAGATAATCTTTCACTAAACCCAGCTTCGGCTTACGACAGCTGCAGTTATCGCTATCAAAGTGCGGGCAAATCAGAATATCGTCAAAACGAATGCCCTGCGAATTGAGCAGCTGCATCATTTTTTCCTGCGGCGCATCAAAAGTATCACGTGGGAAACTGCTGGTGCCCAGGCCATCTTGGTTGGTCACCATCACCAGCGAATAACCAGCGGCCTGCAACTTCAGTAATGAAGGCACCAGATCGGGTTCGTAGGCTAATTTCTCCAGTGAATCCAGTTGTTTATCTACAGGAGGCTCTTCCACCATAGTGCCGTCACGGTCGATAAATAAAATAGCTTTGGCACTCATAAAGACTCCTGTTTTTCTGAATTTGGTGATAAAGAATAAGACGACATAATTTGTTGCAGCTGCGCCATTTCGGTAGCTGAACCAATGGACACACGCACCACCTGACCTAAACCCAGCTGGCTGGATTGGTTACGGATCAGCACACCTTGCTCTGCGACAAAACTAACCAGTGCAGCAGCATCAGGTACAGACAGCAACACATAGTTGGCCTTGGATGGATAAACACGGCTGACATAACTCAGAGTTGTGGCAAAAGCACTGAAGCTGTCGCGTAAGCTATTGATTTGCTCCACAGTGGCGCGCATTTTTTGCTGGCCCTGGCCTGATAAGGCTTGCACTGCAATTTCAGCCACAGGAGCTGGCACAGGGTAGGGCGCTATCATCTGACGAAGGGCTGCAATGACTGAAGGCTCAGCCAAAGTAAAACCACAACGCAGACCTGCTAAAGCAAAAGCTTTAGATAAAGTACGCAGCACCACTAAGTTGCTGTATTGGCTTAATAACCCAGCCACAGAGGCTTCAGGTGCAAACTCAATATAGGCCTCATCAACCACTACTAAAGCTTTGTCTTTATAAAACTCCAGCACCTCGACAATTTGCTCCCGAGGTATTAGATCGCCTGTAGGGTTATTCGGGCTACAAATAAATACCAGTTTTACATTGGCTTTTTGCGCAAATAAAGTTGGCAGATCCAAGGTCAACTCTTGGGTTAAAGGCACGATGTTGACATCCACCAGCTGACTTTCGGCACTGATTTTGTACATGCCATAAGTCGGCGGGCAAATGCTGATGGCATCTTGTCCTGGTTCACAGAAGCTACGAATAAGAAGCTCAATCCCTTCATCAGCACCACGGCTGGTCAGTACCTGATTGGTTTCTACGCCAGCGTAAGATGCATAAGCGCTGATCAGCTCTTTTGGCTGACAATCCGGGTATCTGTTGTACTGACCTGACAATGTATAGTCTGTGGCTAAGGAGTTTTCGTTGGCATTCAGCCACACCGAGCCGCCACTCATGCTTAAGCGGGCTGAAGCATAAGGCACCAGTTGTTGCACTTTTTGCCTGGCTAAAGAACTGATACGGCTCATGAACGATTTTCCTCTGAAATTTTTGCTGAAAGCTCTAACTCTGCTAATCGGAACGACACCGCATTGGCGTGCGCATCTAATCCTTCGGCTTTGGCCAGTTTAACAATAGTGGGGCCTAAATCGCGCATACCATCTGCTGTTAAGCTTTGCACCGTGTAACGACGATAAAAGTCGGCCAAACTTAAACTGCTGTGATTACGGCTGTAGCCATAAGTTGGCAATACATGGTTAGTACCACTGGCATAATCACCTGCTGATTCAGGCGTGTAAGGGCCAACAAAAATACTGGCGGCGTTGGTCAGTTTGCGAAGCAGACCTTGATCGTCAGCAGTTTGAATTATTAAGTGTTCAGGCGCGTATTGATTACTGACCAAAGCCGCTGTCGCTAAATCCGGCGTTAAAATCAGTCTGCTGTTGCTCAGAGCTTTTTTAGCAATTTCTGCGCGTGGTAATAAAGCTGTCTGACGTTTAAGCTCACTGATGGTATTAACCAACAAAGCTTCAGAAGGGCTGACCAACACCACTTGTGAGTCCGGGCCGTGTTCGGCCTGAGACAATAAATCTGCCGCCACAAAGACAGGGTTAGCATTGTCATCGGCAATCACCAGCACTTCAGAAGGGCCGGCTGGCATATCAATAGCAGCGCCTCGGGCATCCTGGCTTACTTGCTGTTTGGCTTCGGTAACAAATCTATTGCCTGGGCCAAAAATTTTATCCACTTTGCCAATGGTTTCAGTGCCATAGGCCAAAGCAGCGACGGCCTGAGCACCACCTAAAGTATAAATCTCGGTAATGCCACAAAGTGATGCGGCATACACAATCTCAGCGGCAATATCGCCCGCTTCAGGCTGACCAGGAGGTGTCACTAACACCACTCGGCGGCAACCCGCCAGTTGAGCAGGCACACCCAGCATCAACACGGTTGATGGTAAAGGCGCGCTGCCACCTGGTACATACAAACCAACCTGATCCAAAGCGCTGTAATTCAGCTCACAGACCACACCAGGCTGAGTTTCAATGCGGATATTCTGCGGTAATTGAGCGGCGTGAAAGGTGCGGATATTACGATACGCAATCTGAATGGCAGTTTTTAGCTCATCGGATAAAGAGACGATTAAGCTTTGTTGCTGCTGCTCTGACAAACGCAAAGGGTTGCTTTGCAGCTTGTCAAAGTCGCGGCTAAAACGTTGTAAAGCGGCATCACCTTCAGTGCGAACAGCGCGGATAATGTCCTTCACTGTCTGTTTTAAACTGTCTGATTCCTGCTGCAGCGGGCGCTCTAATAAAGCCTGCTGCGCAGTTTGATCCAGTTGTTGCCAGTTGCTGATCTGAAACTGCATCTTTTACTCCATCATCTTTTCAATGGGTAATACAAGAATAGAGCTGGCACCTAAGCCTTTCAGTTGCTCCATGGTTTCCCAGAACAAAGTTTCGCTGCTGACTACGTGCAAAGCCACTAGATCGTCATTGCCAGCCAGTGGTAATAATGTTGGGTTTTCGGCGCCAGGCAGCAGTGCTATCACTTCCTGTAAACGGGCCCGTGGCGCGTGCAACATAATGTATTTGCTTTCATTGGCTTGCATCACGCCTTGAATTCGTGGCATCAGTTTTTTAATCAGTTTCAGTTGTTTTTCATCTGCTAAATCACGGCGCTGGATCAGTACTGCTTTGGAGCGGTAAATCACTTCCACTTCTTTTAAACCATTGGCTTCTAACGTAGCGCCTGTGGAGACTAAATCACAAATGGCATCGGCTAAACCTGCTCGTGGCGCCACTTCAACTGAACCTTTTAAATTGACGATACGGCAATTGACACCGTTTTGCTTTAAATAGCGGTTCAGTAAACGCGGGTAGGTGGTTGCTATAGTGCGGCCTTCCAGATCTTTGACTGAGCTATAGTTTTCTTCCTGTGGCACTGCTATGGATAAGCGGCAGCCACCAAAATCCAGACGGGCCAGCACAGTGTAATCGTAGGTTTCGTTATCCAGCTGGCGCTGTAATGACACTTCTTCCAGTACGTTTTCGCCAACAAAACCTAAATCACAAACACCGTCCATCACCAGGCCAGGGATATCGTCATCCCGCACCCGCAGTAAATCGATATCCATGTTTTCAACATGGGCGATCAGGCGCTGTTCACGTAAGTTGATTTTTAAACCACAACTGGTCAGCAGAGCCTGAGAGTCTTGTGACAAGCGGCCAGATTTCTGAATGGCGATACGTAATCTTTGGTTCTCTGTGTTTAATGTCATGTTATTTCGCACCTTATAAAATTGTAAAACAAAAACCCCGGGATTTTAGCCCCGGGGTTCAGTTGGAATTTGTTTTCACTTTTCCTCCAGAGGCTGGTTATGACCTAGCCTCCAATGTCAACACGGACCGGCTAGTCGGATAAATGATGGTGATGATGCCAGTGGATGTTGATCGTCATGGAAAGTTACTCCTCGTTAAGATGTATACAAGCTAACGGCTTTTTTGCTTTGAGGCAATAAAAATTTTCATGCTTTTGCGCATAGATAATAAAAGGATTTAATTTAATTTATTGTTTTTGTTGGTTATTTTAAATTCTATTTTCCACCGTGCTGAAGTGAAGAATTAATTATGGAAAAAAAAGCCATGAAAGAGGGGTTAAAAAATAATCATGTTGTATAGATAAAGTTTTTTTAATTGCGGCCGATACTGAATGACAAAGGAGGATCTATGGATATTTTATTCCCTTACTTGTATCGTTCACCCAGTACGCCGGCGGAACAATCAGGCCCTATGATCGCCCCCGTATTTAAGGATGCGAAAATTAGTGCTTATGAAAAAGAGGAAAAACGCTATCTGATATTGCTGAAAGAACAACCGAAAAAACGTCAGGACAGACGCAGGCGTACTGACTATCCGGCTGCACCCAAAACTACGCCGGAGGAAGAGCAAAAAGTAGACGAAGACGGGCATCTCGATATTTTTATCTGATCAGCAGGCAAGGACCTTTAGATATTTTCTGTGTTGCACGGCATAATAGCTGAAATTGTTGCCAGGCCTTCTTTATGCTTCCTTTGTTATTTTCTATTGCTGTTGTGTTGTCTTGCCTATGCTAAAACAAGTGCAACAGGCTTTTGCCGAGCAAGGGGCTCTATCCAAAGCTATTGATGGTTTTAAAGCCCGTGAGCCACAAAAGCTGATGGCGGCCTCAGTGACTAAATCTATTGAAAACGGCAATGCGTTATTGGTCGAAGCTGGCACTGGTACAGGCAAAACTTACGCTTATTTAGTGCCAGCTTTGTTATCAGGTAAAAAAGTTATTTTATCCACTGGTACTAAAAACCTGCAGGAACAGCTGTATTTCCGTGATTTACCTACAGTACTCAAAGCTTTGGCTTTGCCGGTCGATACGTCGCTGTTAAAAGGCCGCTCTAACTATTTGTGTTTATTTCGTTTAGACCAGCATTATCAGCATGTGCCTACAGCAGATGCCGCTGTGATCAATGATTTAAGTCTGATTAAGAAATGGTCCAACGAAACCCAAAGTGGTGATATAGGCGAGCTGACTTATATCGCCGAAGACTCCAAAGCTTTGCCTCTGGTGACCAGTACAGCAGACAACTGCCTCGGCAAGGACTGCCCTTCTTATGAAGACTGTTATTTACTGAAAGCCCGTAAAAAGGCGATGCAGGCCGATTTAGTGGTAGTAAACCATCATTTGTTTTTTGCCGATATGGCGCTAAAAGACACAGGTTTTGGTGAGCTGCTGCCCAATATGGATGTAGTGATCTTTGATGAAGCTCACCAAATTCCGGATATCGCCAGTGAATATTTTGGCGAGACTTTATCCAGCCGTACTTTGCTTGAGCTGTGCAAAGAGCTGGAGCTAATTTGCAAAACTGAACTTAGGGATCATCCACAGCTTAGTAAGACAGCAGACAAGCTGGCAACTTTAGTGCGGGATTGGCGGCTGCTGTGGTCGGATGAACCTGAACGTGGTAACTGGCGTGACAGTAGTAAAAGGCCTGATGTGCAGCTGGCGCTGACCCGGGTGTCTGAAGCCATGGGCATGTTATATCAGGTACTCAAAGGCAGTTTAGGTCGCAACGAAGTGGTAGACCACTGTTTTGAGCGGTTGGCTTTAGCTAAAACTCAGCTAGAAAAACTGCAGGATGTCAGCAAAACTGGTGTCAGCTTTTGGTATGAAACCACCAGACAACATATCAGCCTGCATTTAACGCCTTTAAGTATCGCCGATAAATTCCGTGAGCTGGTGTTTGCCGAAAAACGCAGCTGGATTTTTACTTCTGCTACCTTGTCTGTTGATCAGGGCTTTGCTCACTATATTGAACAAATGGGCTTGCAACAGGCGGATACTTTGCTGCTCGATAGCCCTTTTGATTACGAACAACAAGCTATGTTGTTGGTGCCGCGTTATTTACCTGAACCTAACGACGCCCGTATGGGCAAGGCGCTGCTAAAATTGGCGGTGCCTTTAATTGAAGCCAACCAGGGCCGCTGTTTTTTCCTGTTCACCAGCCATCGTATGCTGCAATGGATGGCCAATGAGCTGCCACAGCATTTGTCTTTGCCTGTGCTGGTGCAGGGCACCACCAGTAAACGCTTATTGCTGGAACAGTTTGTTGAAACCAAACATGCGGTGTTACTCGGCACCGGCAGTTTTTGGGAAGGGGTGGATGTGCGCGGTGATACCTTAAGCTGTGTCATCATCGACAAACTACCTTTTGCCTCACCTGACGATCCTTTATTGCAGGCACGAAATGAGGATTGCCAGATGAAAGGTTTGGACCCTTTTGCTTTGGTGCAATTGCCACAAGCTGTGATCACCTTAAAACAGGGCGTTGGCCGTTTAATCCGTGACGTGTCAGACCGCGGCGTCCTGGTGATTTGTGATAACAGGTTAGTGACCCGACCTTATGGCTCTGTGTTTTTAAAGAGTTTACCGCCGATGCGCCGTAGCCGTGATTTGCAGGCTGCAGTAAGGTTTTTAGAAGATTTACCTAAATAAAATACTCTTCGTACTTGAAGTTGCAACTTTGTTGCCTGAGTGCTCTCATTGCTATACTGAATTGCACAGGAGAGGGGCAGGCTAAACCCAGCCCTAGCGGCATCGTCTTGCTGCAGCACCAAGTACTTTGAGTGTAGGAAAAAAACATTGATGAAAGGAGTAGCCTGTTGAAACTACTGGCATTAGATACCTCAACCGAAGCTTGTTCAGTGGCTTTAACTGTCGATGGCAACATTCTGACTTTAGATGAAGTTTGTCCTCAGCAACACAGCAAACGTATTTTGCCTATGGTGCAGCAGCTGTTGTCTGAAGCTGGCTTAACTTTGCAGCAACTGGATGGTTTGGTGTTTGGTAAAGGCCCTGGTAGTTTTACCGGTGTGCGTATTGGTGTAGGGGTTTGTCAGGGCCTGGCTTTTGGCGCTGAAATTCCTGTTTACGGCGTATCGACTTTAGCCGCTATGGCGCAAGCTGCGCACCGATTACACCAAGCCCATCAGGTGGTTGCTGCCATCGATGCCCGGATGAATGAAGTGTACTTGGCCAGTTTTCAGTTAGATGAGCATGGCCTGATGCAGGCGCTAAGCGCTGAAATAGCGGCAAAGCCAACGGATTTGCCTGGGCCTGTGTTAAAAGGCCACATTTGTGCCGTAGGTACGGGTTGGCAAACCTATCCACAGCAGTTGGAAGACTGGCACAAAACTGGCAATAGCGGTACAGAGGATCTTGCGCAAGTTCATCATAGTCCTGTGATTCTGTATCCTTCAGCCCAGGATATGTTGAGTCTGGCGGCAACCCCATTCCGGCAGGGGCACTTTATTGCCGCAGAACTAGCAGAGCCAACTTATGTGCGCGATGAGGTGACCTGGCAGAAATTGCCCGGTAGATAAACCCGTCGTCCTTGCAGCTGCAGCTGCGTTGACTGCGTCTTCTCGCCCCGGTCACATAGCTCGGACGGGGACAAGTTCAGCCCCTACGTTGCCTTGCTACAATTGCAATCAGGCGGGGACAAAGATTTATAAAAGCTACTTGGCGAAATGTTTTGCTAAGTTATACTGGCGCTATAGAAAGGCGAACTTAGAGCAGTTATGACCATAGCCGTTAGCCGCGATGTACCCAAGAGTCCCAATGTCGGACTGGTATTTCAGGGCTCGAAAACTAAAGCCGTTGAGGCTGATCAGCAAAGCAAAACAGCACTGGTGCCTGCAGGTACCGGTGTTCGTGCTGACGCCGAGGCTTTGTCTATGTTAGACCAGCAAGAGGCGCAAAAACGTACCATGTACGATCAGCCTAAACAGCGCAATCAACAAGCCTTAGATGCTTATGAGATGCTGGCCAATCAGGAAAAACGCGAAAAAGTTCAGCAAATGTTTAGCCTCGATCTGTACGCTTAACGCGCACTGCTGTTTTACAACCTCCGCTTTAAAATTCATGTAAAAAAATCAATGAAACTGGTCTGGTTGTGCTTTATGCTGTCTGCCTTATAAAAAAACGGATATGGATGATGTTCGAAAGCAAGGTGTTCCGACTCTGGTTTATTGCAGCTTTGACCTTGTGGTTTGTGCTTTTTTATCAGTTTAATCAGCTAAGTTTTTTACTGGAGCATTGGTACTACCCTGCCATTATGGTTGCAGGGGCCTTTGTCGCCGGTGTGACTCCCGAAGGTGGCGGAGCAGTGGCTTTTCCTGTGTTAAATATTTTTCTTAACATAGACCGGACTATGGCGCGGGATTTTAGTTTAATGATCCAAAGTGTTGGCATGACCAGCGCCAGTATTTTTATCTTAAGTCACAAAGCGAACAGGCTGAAAACCTACAGACCTTTATTGCTGTTTATTCCCCTGGCATTTATTGGCTTTGTGCTTGGTATGCAGCTGCTGCAACAATTGCCTGTTTATATTATGCAGGCGCTGTTTTTAAGTCTGATCACCAGTTTTGCAGTGGTGTACAGCTTTGGCAAACACAGAGGCAGCAAACTGACTTTGGAGCTAAGTAAACCGCTGGATTTCCTGTTGTTGCTGCTGTTGTTGCTCGCAGGTGGCATGTGTGCCAGTTTATTTGGTACAGGCGCAGATATTATTTTGTTCACTGTTTTGGTGACCCATTTCAGGATGCAGGAAAAAGTTGCAACTCATATGAGTATTATGTTGATGGCAGCTATTAGTCTATTAGGTTTTGGTTACAGGCATTTTGTTGACCAGGCTTTAACTGGCTATCAAGTGCAAACCTGGTTGTGTGCTTACCCTGTAGTCTTGCTGATGGCGCCACTCGGGGCCTATGTGTTGCACCTTATCAACAAGGAGATTATGTTGTATGCGATTGCCGTGCTTAATATCGGTCAGTTACTATATTTTCTCTGCCATAACCCATCATTGGACAAGCTGATGTGGGCTTCAGCTTTTACTCTGGTATTGTCGACTGGCTTTTATATCTTGATCAGAAGCTTAAGCCGCAAAGTTATCTCCAGAGCGCAAGCTCAATGTGCTGGACCTGTTTAAAAGATCCAAGTAGATGTCGGACACGTATACCTATGTATACATCTTTAAGAGTCTGAGTCTATGTCCCGTTACTGCTTGATTACAGGTGCCAGTTCAGGTTTAGGCCGTGAATTGGCTATCCAATATGCCAGAGAAGGTTGGCAGGTTATTGCTGTTGCTCGTTCTGTAAATGCGTTAAATGAGCTGCATCAGGAATACAGCACTATTCATGCGTTTCCTTTGGATTTGACTAATACTGAGTTGTTTATTTCAGCCGTAAATCACTTGGCTGAGCAAATTCCAGCTTTAGATTTGGTCATTTTAAATGCTGGTAGCTGCGATTATGTTGATGCAAATCATCTGCCTCTGGATATTTTTGAGCGGACCATGACATTGAATTTCCAGGCTCAGGTCGCTGCTGTGAAGTTGTTACTGCCTCTTTTACAAAAATCAGAGCAAGGCACTGTGGCTATAGTTAGCAGCCTTGCTCATTTATTTCCATTTACTAAAGCACAGGCCTATGGTGCTAGTAAAGCCGCTTTAAGCTATTTCGCAGATAGCTTAAGAGTAGATCTAACAGATTCAGGCATTCGGGTATGTCTGATTGAGCCTGGTTTTGTTGACACACCTTTAACTCAAAAAAATGACTTTAAAATGCCATTTCTGCTGCAGGTATCTGATGCAGCAGGTCGCATTCGCAAAGGGCTTGATGCACAGCAGCAGCGCATAAGATTTCCGAAACGACTGGTATTTAGTCTGCATCTGTTGAATTTACTGCCTTACTCGTTGCGCTGCAAAGTTGCAGCCGGGATGCGCCAACCATGACAGCAATCAACTGGCCGGTTTTAATAGGTTTTAAAGTAAGTTGGTTTGCCTTAGTGCTGTTGCAAAATCAACTCATAGTGCTGGTGCTGGTATTTTTGCTTTGGTCTTTGTGGCGCTGCAGTCAGGCGGAGCGTTTGGCTTGGTTGCTGTTAGCTGGTGTTGGTATAGCATTGGATTCGCTGCTGCAGTATGCCGGAGTTCTGAGTTTTACCGGCTCGACATGGTTACCACTGTGGATGCTGACGCTTTGGCTGGCATTCAGTTTGGTTGTGGTGAAGGTTTTTTCGGTCTATCTACAAAACTACTGGTTAGCAGCGCTTCTTGCAGCTGCGTCTGGTCCTATGGCTTATCTCGGTGGCTCAGCAGTCAGTGGTCAAATGCAGATCACTGCCACAACAGAAGCTTATATCGCCCTGGTTGTAGCTTGGGCTTGTTATGGCGTGTTATCAGGATGGAGCAGAAGATTCTATGCGTAAGATAATAGTTATGGTGGCAGTGCTGTTTTGTCTTAATGCACAGGCTATACCCACAGATGTGAAGTTGGTAGGGCAAGGACAATTCAGCTATTTGTTTTGGGATTTGTATCAGGCAGAGCTTTATACTCAGGATGGTGGCTGGAGTGATTATCAGCAAAGTTCTCCTCTGGTGTTAAAGCTGACTTACCAACGTAAAATAACAAAAAAAGACTTTATTGAGGCTACTGTCGATCAGTGGAAGCATTTGAAGGGAGAGGTTTCTGTGCAGCATAAAGCATGGGCCGGGCAGTTGGCCGAGATTTGGACCGACGTGAAAAAAGGCGATCAGTTAAGTTGTGTATTACTACCTGACAATAGAGTCGAATTTTATTTTAATAACAAACTTTTGGGCGAGGTTGCTGACCCAAGTTTTGGTCCGGCTTTTTTAGATATCTGGTTGTCTGAGCAAACCTCAGCACCAAAATTAAGAAAACAGTTACTGAACCTAAGCTCGGGCACATGAGTGCCAACCTTGGTCGGGGTAACGAATTCAATCAACGAAGTAAAATCCTTGTGTAAAGCAATTAGAGTCTTTGCTGAATGAATGTACGGATTTTTGTGGAGCTGAAAGTTTCCCGTCCAGCCTTAGCTGGTGATAGCCATATTGAGTAACTCAGAGAGGCGTGAAAATACGACTATTCAGTGGCAAGGCCTACTCCGGGTTTAGGTTGACTAATTTAGCTTATCTTGTTTTTCATCTTATTTACTTCAGATTTTTGTGTTGGCTACTGCAAGATTTCTTTTCGTTTATTTATTCATCAAGCCTCTGATTGTCGTTTCCAGGCTGTAAATCAGAATTATCATTTAGAAACAATTTGATAGGTCTTGCATGGGCTCTGTTGTCGGTGTTGCTGCTTATTTTGTTTTAGGTTGTTTTGCATACAATTAGTCATGTCTTTGATTTTTATCATAAATTTAACACCTGTGTTTTTTGCGACAGACGCCTGTTTAGCCGGGCTTTTGTTCCGCAAAAGCTGTTGACCACGGCAAATTAGAACCATTATCATCCGCCGCCGTTTTGGGAGAGCCCCAATTCAGGCGTGTTGTAGCTTCAATCAGCGCTCATGTTGATTGCCGTAAAAAACAGAGTCACTTCACAGTGACCCAGGGAGAAAAAATGTTTGTAAGTAGTAAGCTGTCAAAAGCAGTTAGTTTAGCAGTAGCTTTTGGCGCTGTGTCAGGCGTCACTTTTTCCGGTTCGGTACATGCTCAGGAAACTGATAGTGTTGAACGCATCCAGGTTACAGGTTCAAGTATCAAACGTACTGACTTTGAAGGTGCATTGCCTGTTCAGACTATTGATCGTGCAGCTATCGATCGTTCAGGTCTGGCTACCGCTGGTGATTTAATTCAGTCTATTCCTTCTATGCAAGGTTTTACTACAGATGGTGACTCTGTAGGTGGCGGTGGCGGTGGTATGAAAACCGCTTCGTTACGTGGTCTGGGTGCTGAATACACGCTAGTTTTAATTAATGGTCGCAGAATGGCGCCTCGTGGCTCAGGCTCCACTATCGATTTGAACTCTATCCCTCTGGCTGCCATTGAGCGTGTTGAAGTACTGACAGACGGCGCATCTGCTCTGTACGGTTCGGACGCTATCGCAGGTGTGGTGAACTTCATCACTAAAGACGACGCCCAAGGTGTGAATCTTTCCGCTCGTTACAACAAGCCACAAGAGAAAAACGGCAGCAGCGACAATTTCTCAATCACTGGTGGTTTAGGTAATTTTGATACTGATGGTTACAATGTGCTGTTATCTTACAGCCGTGATTCTCAGGAACAGCTGAAAGCTACAGATCGTGATTTTTCTAAATCAGGTATTATTCCGTTCAGCGTGAATAATAAAGATTATTATTTTGTCTCTGGTTCAGCGAATGCTATCCCTGGTAATGCTCGTTACTACTATAAAGATGCTGTAACTGGTGATACGAAAGATGTTACTTTTAACCCTTATGAGAAACAAAACGGCACCTGTGCACCGGACAACTTTAAATCTTCAACTGTCTGTCAGTACGACTTCACCACTACGATAGAAATTTTGCCAGAAAGCACACGTGATTCATTGATGTTGGGTACTGATGTTGCCATTAACGATGATACAAAGTTATTCGTTGATGCGATGTACTCTGATTTCTCTCAGACCACTCGTATAGCACCAAATGCTACAGGTTTCTTCCCTCTGGCTATCGACTCTGCTTTAGTTCAGCAATATGTAGTACCTTATATTGATCCTGCTCATTTAGCATCAGTGACCACAGTGCAAGCACAATGGCGTGCTTTACCATTGGGTGGCCGCTCTACCGAGTGGAATACCAAGTCAACTCATATTGTAACTGGTGTTGAAGGCGTGATTGATACTATCGATTACTCAGCTGCCTTTACTTACTCAAAAAATGATACGGACGAAAACGTAGCTGGTGGCTATCCGGATCGTCAGAAGTTCATGGCAGCTGTGCGCTCTGGACTGGTAAACGTATTTGAAACTCCTGATAAAATCAGCGCAGAAGGCTTGAAGGCTCTGCAGGATTCTCAATACTTCGGTAACTGGAGCAACGATACTACTGAAGTAAAAGGCGTTGATTTTAAAGCTTCAACACCAGTTTATGAATTACCGGCAGGCGATGTCTATATTGGTACAGGCGCTGAGTTCCGTAATACGCAGTTTGTCAGCACTTTAGCTGATGCTAACAGAAACAATCTGTTGTTGGGTGGAAACCCGAGTGCTGAGTATGATTTAAGCCGTGATAACTACGGTGGTTTTGTTGAGGTCATAGTTCCTGCTCTTGAGAATCTGGAACTGACTGGCGCCGTGCGTTATGACAACATAGGTGAAGTGACGTCTGATTTCGTCTACGACGCTGATGGCGTTGCTGCACCAGGCAGCTATAAAGTAAACGATTCCATGAATGACACAACCTATAAGCTGGCACTTCGTTACAATGCCACAGAGGATCTGTTATTGCGTGCTTCAACGGGCACTGGTTTCAAAGCTCCTTCAATGCTTGCTCTGGCCGAGCCTAAAGTTGAATTCGGTGTGACGAGCAGCACTTATGTGTGTCCATTTGCTGGTACTACTGATCCACTGGCAGCTTTATGCAGTGCTTCTCCGCAGCAGTTTGAAGCTTTCCGTCAGGGCAATGCCGCATTAAAACCTGAAGAATCTAAGCAATATACTTTAGGTTTTGTCTACGCACCTGATAACAACTTCAGCTTCAGCATGGATTACTGGAACATTGAACTGACAAACCTGGTGACTTCAGTTACTGAGTCTCAGATTGTGAATAACCCAGTGCGTTACCGTGATCTGTTTACCACTAAAGTGAATCCGTCTACTGGTCAGGAAGAACTGGCTGTTATTTTTGCCAGTGTCAACGTAGGTCAGTCTAAAAACTCAGGTATCGATTGGGATTTAACTGTAGGTAATGACTTATCTTTTGGTCGTTTAAGCACCACTTTAGCTGGTACTTACATGCTGGATAGTGAGTATACTCGTCCTGGTACTACAGATGACTGGATCAGCAGCTTAGGTCGTTTTGGTGATGACAATGCAGTTGTATTCAGAACCGTAGCGAAGTTCATCAATACCTTAAGCCATGGTGATTTTGCACACAGTGCTATTCTGAGCTACCGCAGTGGTTATCAGGACCAGGCACAGTATGCAAACAGCGCCTATGTTCGTTTAGATTCTGTAAACGGTGCTGGTGTTGATATGCAGCTGAGTGTTCCTTCGTACGCCACTGTTAACTATCAGACAAAATACCAGGCAATGGAAGCTCTGGGCGTAACCTTCGGTATCAACAACCTGAGTGACCGTGCTCCTCCATTGTCACTGCGTTCAGGTGGTGCTGGTCACCAGGTGGGTTTCGACCCGCGTTATACTGACGTGTATGGCCGTACTTTCTATTTAGGTCTGGATTACAAGTTCATGTAATCTAAAGAAAGCTGATAGGAACAGAACTAAAGCTGTTTCTTGAACAAAACAAAAACCCCACTGCTTGCAGTGGGGTTTTTAGTTTTCTGTTTCATTCAGCCAAAGTAAACTAAACTTTACTTTTTCTGTTGGATAAGCTCTATAAGCTTCGCAGCTATTTCAGTGTTATCCTGAAAGCCCGCAAATTTTAGTTTGTCTGCACCATAAGCCAGTACCGGCACATCTGCTGCTGTATGGCCACTGCTAGTCCAGCCTGTGGAAGAATAGTCGTCTATCCGTTGCTTTACTGCAGTAGCTAAAGCCTTTTGACCTTCAGTACGAGCTTTGCCCAACAGCTGTTGTTCATCTGCCGTTAGTTCCAGTCCGGTGAAACTTAACCAGGCTTGATAAAACACTTTATCGTCTTTTAACGCTAACAACTGTCCTGCTATATAGTCACCCGTATGTTTTGTTTTTTTAATAACATCACGTTTCCAGGCGTAATTACCATTGGCGCCCAAAGACAAGCCACCGGTTTCATGATCCGCAGTGATCACTAACAACGTATCAGGGTTAGCGTCGACATAAGCTTTTGCCACTTTAATTGATTCGGCAAAATCGTGCATTTCGGCCATAGCACAGGCAATATCGTTGGCATGACCACACCAGTCTATTTGGCTACCTTCAATCATCACGACAAAGCCCTCCTCAGCTGGGGATAGCAGATCCAAGGCTTTTTCCGTCATTTGCTTTAATGGCAAAGGTTCTGGATTATCCAGAGCACTGACAAAGCCTTTAGGGGCAAACAAACCTAAAGCGGGCAGCTGTTCCAGCGATTTCATGCCAACCCAGCTATCCGTATACTGGTAGCCAGCTTGTTTAAATTCTTCGACCAGATTTCGGTCTTTGCGGATAAAGTAGCTGGTTCCTCCGCCAAGCATTAAATCAGCCACAATACGGCCACCTACTTTATTGTCTATGTAATCATCAGCGATTTGATCATAGTTTTGACGGCTTGAGTCATGAGCTAAAAATCCAGCTGGTGTAGCGTGGTTAATTTGTGCTGTGACTACTATGCCGGTTTGCATGCCTTTGGCTTTAGCAATTTCCAGCATTGTGGTTAAGGCTTTATGGTCATGGTCTACCGCTATAGCACCATTGTAAGTTTTGTGTGTGCTTGACAGTGCTGTGGCTGCAGCAGCTGAGTCTGTTACTACCGTATCGTCATCAGGGTAAGTACTGGCGTTACCAATCCACAACTCATCAAAGACTGTAGTTTCTACTACTTTGGTGTCTGGATTATCCATGTAATAACGATAGGCCGCTAAATACGCCGGACCCATGCCGTCACCTATCATATATATAATGTTTTTTGGTGCGGCAATTGCGGCAGTCGAAGCACAAGCAAGACAAGCGATACTGATTAAACTAAGTTTTTTTAACATAAGAAGGCTCTATTGGGTGGCAGAAATCAGATTTTACCAAAGTAAGTTGAAAAGGCTATCTTACGCCAGTGACTGAATCATGACAAAACTGTAAAGGTTCGAACTACGACCAACAGACGTAAAAGTAAGACTGATAGAGGGTAAAACAAAACTTAGGATATAAATGTTGCAGAGCTGATCTCCCATGGCTTAGAGTAAGGATGGAACTAAAAGCGCAGCCCCTTATCTAACAGGCCGTGAAGTTAACGAGGTGAAGAAGTCATGAGTAAAAAGTTTGTTGTTGTTGCTTTGAGTCTGATGATGATGGCGGGATGCGCCAGTTATCCCGAGCAAGTGCGGATAGCTGAGAACGTAGCTCTGACCAGTTATGAAAATGCTGCTCAGCAAAACCTTGATTTTGGTACTGCCCGTTGGAGTGGCGTTATTGCTCAAGTGAGTAATAAAGCGGATAAAACCCGCTTGGAAGTTGTGTATTTTCCATCAGGCTCTAATGGACGACCTGCTGTTTCTGACCAAACAAAAGGCCGCTTTGTGGCTTACATCAAAGGTTTTTTAGATCCAATGGTGTACCAGCCAGGCAAGTCAGTCACCGTCTTAGGTGAGTTGACACGTTCTGAAACCGGAAAAGTCGATGAATTTGAATACCGCTATCCGGTGATGAAAGATGCAAGGGTCTATTTGTGGCCGAAACAGGAAGAACGGGTTGAAGTCATTGATACCTGGCCTATGATGCGTCCTTATCCCTATTACTGGGGTTATGGACCGGGCATACGAGTGCGCACCATTACAAAACAACAGACAACAACACAAGGTCCAGTTCATGTTGACAACAATAAACAGAATAAAGTGCAACCTTAATCTAATGCTGTTTGGTGCCGCCTTTTGTAGCGCTGCCGCCATGGCTGGAACCTCTATGCCCTCTGATTTAGCCTCTTTAGCCGAACATCCGTTTCGCAGTGCAGAGGACAGAGCGAGAAATCAGCACCGCCATCCAGTGGAGACCCTGACTTTTTTTGGCATTCAACCCTCTATGTCAGTGCTTGAGATCTGGCCTGCCAGAGGTTGGTATACTGAGATTCTTGCCCCTTATTTAAAGGACCAAGGCAAGCTTACTATCGCCAGCTTCCGTGTGGATGACGGCACCATGCAAGACGACAGAAAAATATTCTGGAGTCGGATCAGCGAACGACTGACGCAGCGGATCTTAAAACACAACGCACATTTTGGTACAGTCGAACAAACAGAGTTTGACCCGCCAGGTTACATGTATCTGGGCTTAGCCCAACAATACGATATGGTATTGAGTTTTAGAAATGCGCATATTTGGAATGAGCAAGGTTATTTACTGGATGTGTTTCGTGCTGTTTTTGACGTGCTCAAGCCGCAGGGGGTTTTTGGCATAGTTGAACACAGAGCCAGCCGTGTTTCAGAGATTTCCAGTTCTGCTGTTGAAGGATATCTGGATGAATCTTATGTGATTGCAGTAGCTGAACAAGCAGGTTTTAAATTGCAGGCGAAATCTGAGGTCAATGCGAACTCAAGAGACACTAAGGATTACCCAAAAGGTGTGTATGCTCTACCACCAACTTTAGCTATGGGGACAGTAGAGAGGGCTCGCTATCTTGCAATAGGCGAGAGTGATCGTATGACCCTGAAGTTCGTAAAGGCCACAAGCGAATAATGCTTGCGCTGGAGTTCCCACTGCCTGCCTTGTCTTTGGCTGGCTGGCAACAGGGGCCAGAATCAGCGCGAGTCATTTTGTGTTTGCATGGTTGGCTTGATAATGCGGATAGCTTTTTACCTCTTTCTGCTCATCTGTCAGATCTCAATTTGGTTGCTATAGATTTACCCGGGCATGGCCTGTCACAGCATCGCAGCCTTGATGCTCATTACCACTTTTTAGATTGGGTCCATGATGTTGCCACTCTGATTAAAAGCCAGGGCTGGCAACAGGTTGATATCATAGGTCATTCGATGGGCGGCATGATTGCCTCAGTTTTGGCTGCAGTGATGCCACAGATGGTACGCAGGCTGGTACTGATTGATAGTATAGGGCTAGTGACTGGCGACTCATCTGACATCAGTCAACAAGTGCGAACTGCTATCAACCACAGGTGGCAGAGCCCTAACAAACAAAAACCTGTTTACCGCGATCTACAGAGTGCGGCAGCAGCCAGACAAAGCCAGAGCGATTTTGATTTCAATAGTGCAGTTATTTTGACAAGGCGAGGAACCCAAGCTTGTTCAGGTGGCCTGATCTGGTCTGCGGATATTCGGCTGCGTGAAACCTCAGCCTATCGTTTAATGCAAAATCAAGCGATACAACTGCTCAGAGATATCCAATGCCCTGTATTGGCTATTCTGGCTAAAGACGGCCTGGAGATGATGCAAAAGTCCAGACAAGTTTATCAGAATTGTTATTCTCAGCTAAAGTTGGTTGAGCTTCATGGTGGACATCATTGTCATATGACACAGCCGGAAATGACAGCTGACGAAATTCGTCAATTTCTACTGTCCTGATGTTTTTTATGCTCTGCAATCCTGCAGAGCACCCTTAGGGGCCAGCTAAAAGCTGTTAAAAATCGTTCCTGACGATTTTTTATGCTCTGCAATCCTGCAGAGCACCCTTAGGGGCCAGCTAAAGCTGTTAAAAATCGTTCCTGACGATTTTTTATGCTGTTATAGTCATTGCCAGAACTGCCATTCTGCCGACAATTGTTAAATCCGAACAATTGTGGGATGATGCAATATTAGAGTAAAAACTCAGTGTTGCTTGTGTCAGAATAAAACTATGTCTGCGCACGGGACCAGAGCACAAAATTTAACTGCTATAACTACTATAACTAAAAAATAATAAATACCACGAGGAGAGGACAGTGGATCGAGTCTGGTCAAAAAATTACCCACAGGGTGTTCCGGTTGATATCAATGCCGATCACTATGCATCGTTGTTAGAAGTTTTTGCTGAAAGCATCAAAGACTATGCTGACAGAACAGCCTATATCAATATGGGCAAAAGTATCACTTACGCAGAGTTGGATAAGCTGAGCTTAAAGTTCGCTGCCTATCTGCAGAATCAATTGGGTTTGAAGAAAGGCGACGCTGTCGCTGTAATGATGCCAAACTTGCTGCAATACCCAGTATGCATTTTGGGTATTCTGCGGGCTGGTTGTGTGGTGGTGAATGTAAACCCACTGTACACGCCACGCGAACTGCAACATCAGCTGCTGGACTCACAAGCTAAAGCTATAGTTATTGTTGAAAATTTTGCTCATACCTTATCTGATGTGCAGGATAAAGTTCAGCTGAATCATGTGATCCTGACAAGGATGGGGGATATGTTAGGCCTGCTCAAAGGTTCGCTCGTCAACCTGGTGGTCAAACACGTTAAAAAGCTGATCCCGGCTCACAACTTAAAAAATTACGTCACTTATAAACAGGTGATAGCAACAGGCAATGCTGCGGCTTATAAAAAGCCAGTCGTCACAGGCGAAGACTTAGCTTTCTTGCAATACACAGGCGGTACTACAGGTGTCTCCAAAGGCGCAATGTTGACCCATAGGAATATGGTGGCGAATCTGGAACAGGCCGATGGTTGTATTGGCCCTGTGTTGACCAAAGGTCAGGAATTTATCGTCACTGCGTTACCTCTGTATCATATCTTTGCTTTAACTGCCAATTTCCTGATGTTTATGAAATATGGTGGTACCAATCTTCTGATCACTAACCCACGGGATATGCCCAATTTTGTCAAAGAGTTGGCTAAATATCCTTTTACCGCCCTGACAGGTGTAAACACCCTGTTTAATGGATTGTTGAATACGCCAGGCTTTGCCCAGCTGGATTTCAGCAGACTTAAATTGGCATTAGGTGGTGGTATGGCCGTGCAGCGTCCTGTCGCTGAGCGCTGGCAAAAGGTGACTCACACCAAATTAGTTGAAGGGTACGGCTTAACCGAATGCGCACCGCTAGTGACTGTGAGCCCTTATAATTTACCAGCTTATAATGGCAGTATAGGTTTCCCGGCACCTTCCACTGATATTAAATTGGTAAACGACGAAGGGGTTGAAGTGGCAGCTGATGAAGCTGGCGAAATGTGGGTGAAAGGGCCACAAGTGATGAAAGGTTACTACAACAGGCCTGAAGAGACAGCGAAAGTACTAAATGATGAAGGCTGGTTAGCGACTGGAGATATAGCTCGTGTTGATGAGCAGGGCTTCTTTTATATAGTTGACCGCAAAAAAGACATGATTTTAGTATCAGGTTTTAACGTGTATCCAAACGAAATCGAAGAAGTCGTTGCCATGAATGACAAGGTTCTGGAAGTGGCTGCTGTTGGTGTACCAAATGAAGCCACTGGTGAAGCCGTGAAAATTTTTGTGGTGAAAAAAGACCAGAGCCTTACAGATGCTGAATTAATTCAACATTGTAAGGAACGTTTGACGGGCTATAAAGTACCTAAGCTGGTAGAATTCCGCACAGAATTGCCAAAAACGAATGTGGGTAAAATCTTAAGGCGAGAGCTCAAAGGTTAATCCAGAAAAACCGGCTCAGGCCGGTTTTTTTTTACTAAATGTCGGCTACAGAAATAAAGAAAACTAAGGACATCAAATGACGTATCAGCTTATTACAACCTCCTCTGCTTTAGCTGCTTTTTGTGCGCAAGCCGCCCAAGCTGAGGTGTTGGCAGTGGATACTGAGTTTGTCCGCCAAACCACCTTATATCCAAAGCTTGGTTTAATTCAGCTGTTTGACGGACATCAATTGGTACTGGTTGATCCTTTAGCTATTGATGATTGGAGTTCCCTGCAGCAGCTTTTTGCAGATCCGTCGGTTTGTAAGGTAGTGCATTCCTGCAATGAAGATTTAGAAGCCTTAGCGACTAAAAACTTATTGCCGATAGTGCCTCTGATTGATACGCAACTGGCGGCTGAACTTGTAGGTTGGGGGGGGAGTCAGGGCTACGCTAAGTTAGTGCAGAGAGTCTGTGCTATAGAGCTGGATAAAAGTGAGTCTCGAACCGATTGGATAGCACGGCCTTTGTCTGAGTTGCAGTTGGACTACGCTGCTAAAGATGTAGAGCATTTACTTGATGTGTATCAGGCAATGAAAACTGAACTGCTTGCTAAAGGTCAATACGACTTGCTACTCGCTGAAGGTGAACATTTAATAGCACGGCGCTCTTCTGTAATTCCTGCATTATTTCGGCATCTGGACCTGAAAAATAGTAATCTGCTGACGCCACGCGAACTGGCGATTTTGAGAGAATTAGTGATCTGGCGGCAGCAGCACGCTCAGCAACAGGATATGGCCTTGGGTTTTATTTTTAAAGATCATCACTTACTTGATATTGCTAAACGTCGTCCGGGGAGTCTGGAGTCGATGTTTAATATTCCTGAGTTGCCGGGGCGTGAAGTACGTCGTTACGGCAAGACCGTACTGGCTTTAATTGAGCAAGCTAAAACGCTACCACTGGAAGAGTGTCCTCAACCTTTTTATCACACTGATGTATTTTTGGGTTTTAAAGAAGAGTTGCAGCGTATCACTGATGCAGTCAAAGCCGCGGCGAAAGCATCTGGTATTCCAGCTGAGTTTATAGCAGTACGACGTCAAAGCACAGAATACTTTAACTGGTGCTGGCGTGTTAGTGACGAGGACAGAGCTCAACTGCCTGTTCCGGAGTTTTTGCGAGGTTGGCGCAGGGAGCTTTTGCTGAAGTATTTACCTATTCCTGTTCATGTTCAGCCACTGAACTGAAGTTGTACCAGTGCCGTATACACGCGCAATTAAGCTATGGTTTAGTGCATTTTTTCGGCAAAAAACTATAGTTTTTTGCATAAACAGCTACTGATCTTAGCAAAAAATCATGTCGTAACCCTTTTGCAATTTTAACAATCAAAAGGGTAAAACAATGAAATGGATTAACAAACTTGCTGCTTTAGTTCTTACACTGCTTGTTGTCAGCGGATGTAATGATTCAGATCCCGAGCCAGAGGTCGTCGTTCCTGTCGTAAATGCTACTGTTAAAGTGGTTCACGCTGTATCGGATGCTCCTGATGTAGCCGTGAATGCCAATGGCAGTGTTGCCGTAGCTAATCTTGGTTTTGCCCGAGCCGCAGGACCTCTGGCAGTTGCACCTGGTACTTTCTCTACCTCTGTTGATGCCAAGCTGCCCTCAGGCAACTTGGCAACAGTAATACCAGCCACCCGACTGTCAATTGCAGAAGCCACAGATTACGTTATTTTCGCTGTAGGCAAAGCTGCAGATAGCAGTATTGAACCTTTAGTGGTTCAATTCCCGCAAACAGCCGTAAGCAGTGGTAATGTGCGCCTTCGCGTGGTGCATGCCGCTGCATCTGCTCCGACAGTAGACGTGCATTTAACAGCGCCGGCTGATGCACTTTCTGCAGGTACGGTAGCGGCAACCCTTGAGTTCAGTGGCGCCACAGGCGATGTCACAGTGCCAGCAGGAGAGTACAGAGTTCGTATCACTCCAACTGGTAGTTTAACCACAGTAGTCTACGATTCAGGTTCTGTAGTATTAGCTTCAGGTACCGACCTGACTATTGCCGCTCTGGACAGTCGTTTTGCAGGACCTTCACCTGTGTCTCTATTAGCTTTAGTGCAAGGCGGCGATACGAGTCTTGAATTATTAGACAGAGGGGCAGTCTCAGCAGTGCGTGTAGTGCACGATGTTTCCGACGCACCTGCTGTTGATGTGTTAGTGAACAACGTCGAAGCGATCAATGCTTTAGCTTTTCCAGATTTTACCGATTATACAGAGCTGACACCTGATACTTATAATGTAAAAGTGGCAGCGGATGCCGATAATGCTGTGGTGGTCATTGACGCCGATCTTGAACTGGCTGCTGGAGCTTTTTACACAGTGCATGCTGTGGGTGCCTTAACAGAAAACAGCATCGAAGCTCTGGTGGTTGGTGACCAGCCTCGGCGTATAGCGACAGCTGCACAAATCCGAGTGATCCATGGCTCTAGCCTGGCCGGTGCTGTAGATATTTATCTGACTGCAAACTCAGATATTTCCTCGGCCACTGCGGCTTTAACCAACGTAGCTTTTAAAGCCGATTCAGGTTATATCCAGGTTCCGGCAGGAGATTATTTTGTCACAGTCACAGCAACAGGCAGTAAAACAGCAGCTATAGGTCCTGTAGCCGTTACCTTAGATACTAATAAGATTTATACAGCGGTAGCCCGCGATGGTGAGGGGTTAACAGCGGATCTGGGATTAATCCTGCTGGATGACTTTAACAACTAACAACTAACAACTAACAACTAACAACTAACAACTAACAACTAACAACTAAAAATGGGGCCAGATCACATTGGTTACGCATAATCAATGTGATCTGGCCCCATTTTCCATTACTTTTTGTCGTCTGGAAAAGTAACGTTTAATTCCAGTACTGAAAGTTCGTCAGAGCTTTTTTCCAAAGATACTGAAACTTGATCGTCAGCAATATCAACATATTTTCGGATCACCGCCAAGATATCTCGCTCCAGTTGCGGTAAATAATCCGGACTGTTGCGTCTGTTGCGTTCATGAGCAACGATAATCTGTAACCGCTCTTTGGCAGTTGAAGCTGTATTTTTTTTCGTTGAACGGAAATAATCCAATAACGACATTCGCTTAGCCTCCAAATATACGTTTCAGCAAGCCTTTTTTCTCCACGTTCAGGAAACGGAAAGGCACATCTTCGCCAAGTAAACGGGCAACGGTATCTAAATAGGCCTGACCAGCATCGCTCTCTTCATCCAGGATCACCGGAGTACCAGAGTTGGACGCGTTTAACACTGCTTGAGATTCTGGGATCACTCCCAGCAACTTAATCGCAAGAATATCGCCTACGTCTTCGACGCTTAACATCTCGCCTTTGACTACACGTTCAGGATTGTAGCGGGTTAACAATAAATGTTCTTTAATGCCTGGCAAACCCTGCTCAGCGCGACGAGATTTACTGCTGAGCATACCTAAGATCCGGTCAGAATCGCGCACTGAAGAGACTTCAGGATTGGTTACAACTACGGCTTCATCGGCGAAATATAAAGCCATCATAGCGCCAGACTCTATACCAGCAGGAGAGTCACAGATGATGTAATCAAATTCTTCGGCTAGCTCGTTAAGAATGCGCTCTACGCCTTCTTTGCTCAGTGCATCTTTGTCACGGGTTTGTGAAGCAGGCAAAATAAACAGAGTGTCGATACGTTTATCTTTAATCAGCGCCTGTTTTAAATTGGCTTCGCCATTGATCACGTTGACGAAGTCGTAGACTACACGGCGCTCGCAGCCCATGATTAAATCAAGGTTTCTTAGCCCTATGTCAAAATCGATAATCACGGTTTTAAAACCGCGCATGGCGATACCAGTACCAATAGCCGCGCTTGACGTAGTTTTGCCTACGCCACCTTTACCTGATGTAACAACAATGATTTTTGCCATCGCAAAATATCCTTAAAGCAAATCTGCTAAAACCAATTTATCGTCCTGCAACCCGATGCAAGCCGACTTACCCCAATATTCGCCTTGCAGACTGTCACTGAGCCAGTAACTTCCGGCTATGGAGATCAGTTCAGCTTCCAGCTTGTGACAAAACACGCGTTTTTGACTATCTCCGGCAGCTCCTGCTATGGCCTTGCCACGCAGCGTACCGTAAATATGTATATTTCCATCAGCTATGACTTCAGCGCCGGCACCTACAGTACCACGGATCACTAAGTCTGCACCTTTGGCATAAATTTGCTGGCCAGAGCGAATATTCTGCTCTACCACTTTGGTTTCCATCACAGGAGCAGCCACTATTTCAGTTTTGGCTTCAATTTCTTTTGTTTCTTTAGCCGGTGTTTTGCTCTTACTTAGCTGGAGTGCCGCTAAACCCGCGGCCTGAGCTAGTTTTTTCAGTTCAGCTGAAGCACCACATACGCCGACCAACACCAGATCAAGTTCTTTAAATACTTCAGTAATGGCTTCAAAATCAGGAGCTTGAGTAACAGACTCGACATTAATCACCACAGGTGCGCGGTAGAAAAAGGCAGGAGCTTGCGCCAGTTTTTGTTGCAGCTGAGCTTTTACCGCAGCTGCAGACAGGTCCTGACAATACAACACAGACAGTGGGAACAAACTGCCTTTTAATTCAAAGGAATGATCAGACATAGCTCAAAATGCGCACTTTATTATTTGTTTAATGACGGCAAAAATTCGTGTCAGCCTTTATTCGCTTGGTACGCAAGGCTGGTGCTTCATGTTATAGTTTGCGCCCCTGTTAGGCAAGTTAGTCAGAGTAGTTTTTGTCCTATGTTATGTGTTGTTTATAAAAGTCCTAAACTGGACCAAACCTATTTGTATGTATTGCGCCGCGATGATTTTAGCGCTGTACCTGAAGCCTTACTTAAAACCTTTGGTAAACCTATGCTGGTCACGCTGATTAATCTGGCGACCAAAAGCAAATTAGCCCATGCCGATATCGACAAAGTCAGACATCAACTGACAGAGCAGGGCTTTTATTTGCAGTTACCTCCGCCACCTGAAGATTTGCTCAAAGCGCATAAAGAGAGCCAGCAAAACAAGGAGTAGTAAATGAAGTTCACTCAAATCGCTGTTATTGTTGCCAGCAGCTTGTTATTGGCTTGTACTAATACTGTGTCTGGCAAAGCTCAGGTTACTGCAGAAGCTGTAAAAACTGAGTCTAGTGTGACAACACAAACCAAAGCCCCAGTGACGTCTCAGGTTAAAACTGCCAGTAAGGTCTCAACAGCAGTGCCCGCTCAGACTGCTGTAAATAAAGGCAGTTTTGAAAGCTACGCAGCCTCTTTAAAACAGGAAGCCTTACAAAAAGGCTATGACCAAACTTTGGTTAACGAGGTTTTTGCCAGTTTAAGGCATTACCAGTCTGCTGTGGTCGCTGATAAAAAACAGCCTGAATTCACTGAAACTTTAGATACCTATTTGCCTAAACGAGTCAGCAAACAGCGCATAGCTTTAGCCCGTAAGTATTACAAAGAACATCACAAAGAGCTGGAAGCTATAGGCCAGAAATATGGGGTGCAACCTCGTTTTATTGTGGCTTTATGGGGGCTGGAGAGCAGTTTCGGTAAGATTATGGGCAACTACTCTGTGCCCTCAGCTTTGGCCACTATGGCTTATGATGGTCGCCGTGAAGCTTTTTTTAAATCCGAGTTTTTTCTGGCGTTAGATATTCTGCAGCAAGGCCATGTCAAATTAGCCGATATGAAAGGCTCATGGGCAGGAGCTATGGGGCAAAGCCAGTTTATGCCCAGTGCTTTTATGTCCTATGCTCAGGATGGCGACGGCGATGGTCATATTAATATTTGGCAAAGCCGCACTGACGCTTTTGCTTCTATCGCCAATTATTTAAAAACCCGTGGGTGGGACAATAGCCAAACCTGGGGCAGGGAAGTCAAAGTCCCAAAGACCTTTGATTTCTCTTACGTCATCCCAAAAGGCAGCAAAGACAGAACTCAGTGGCTGGAATGGTGGGCTAAATCAGAACGCTCTTTAGCGGCATGGCAAAGGTTAGGGGTTCGCACTACCGAAGGCAAAGCATTGCCTGCGCGTGATTTAAAAGCTGCTTTGGTGATGCCGGATGACGAACAAGGCCGGGTGTATTTGGCATACAGCAACTACCAGACATTAATGCACTGGAACCGCTCTTATTATTTTGTTACCAGCGTAGGTTATCTGGCTGATTTAATAGTGGCTGAGGATAAAGCATGAGTTATCAGCATATAGATCAACAGGGCAATATTATTGATTTGCCCTTAGGAAAAGTGCTTTGTATAGGTCAAAATTATCACGACCATATTGCTGAGATGAACAGTAAAACTGCACCAGAAGCCTTGTTTTTTATTAAACCAAACACTGCTGTGGTTGATATCAATCAGCCTTTTCCTATCCCAGAACAGTTGGGGGCAGTGCATAATGAAACTGAACTGGCAGTGCTGATAAAAGCTCCTGTAAGCAAAGTCGCTCCGGATCAAGTACTCGGAGCTGTCTGGGGTTACGGTTTGGCGCTGGATTTAACGCTTCGGGATCAGCAAAAGAAGTTAAAAGAATTGGGACGCCCATGGGAAATTGCCAAAGGTTTTGATGGCGCTTGTCCTGTGTCTGGTTTTATTCCCACAGAGCAACTGGGTGATGTACAGCAGTTGCAGTTCAGTCTGAAGGTGAATGGTGAGCTTCGTCAGCAAGGTGATACCTGCATGATGATTCGCTCAGTCACGCAAATTATCAGCGAGTTGTCGCAGTTTTTTACCTTGTTACCAGGCGATCTGGTACTCACAGGCACACCTGCAGGTGTAGGGCCACTTTATAGCGGCGATCAGTTAGAATTAACTCTGGCGAACAAGCTACATATTAAGACGTCAGTGCGCTGACAGAGAGGTTGAAGTGTTAACAGCAAAATTCTGGGAAACAAAAAGCCTGGAACAAATGACAATAGAAGAATGGGAAGCTGTTTGTGATGGCTGCGCCAAATGTTGTCTGAATAAATTTATTGATGATGAAGACGAAGAGGCTGAAGGCCCAACCGATTACATCAAGCCGGATGAACAAATCCATTTTACTAATATCGCCTGTCGGTATCTGGACAGCCATAAGTGTGCCTGTACAGTGTATGAGCAACGCACAGTGCTGGTGCCTGATTGTGTGAAGCTGACGCAGGACAACTTAAAAGACATCTTTTTTATGCCAAACAGCTGCAGCTATCGCCGTTTGCATGAAGGTCGTGGTTTACCGTCCTGGCACCCACTGTTGAATAATGGCAAAAAAAGTCTGATGCATAAAAAACAGATGTCAGTGCGCAATAAAACCATCTCAGAAGACGAGGTCGATATGGAGAAATTTGAGGACCATATTGTCACTTGGGCTATTAATGATTTGGATTAGCCAGTTTCAGCCTAAATTCAGTTGCAGTAGTAAGACTTATATTTTTGATAAAGGATGGTGGTTGTGCAAGAAGCTGTGCAGATAATGCATCATTTTAAAGAGTTAATGGCTAGTTTCAGCCCTGCTATAGTTCAGATGGTGATCAGCTCGGTCATCATCTTGATTTATATAGTGTTAAGTCGTCGTATTGCGCCTTTTGTTTATCGCACTATAGCTGCCAGCGTGTTAAAAGATGAAATGAACCGCCGCGCTTTAGTGGTGTTTCATATATTGCTGTTTTTACTGCTGGTTGTTGTTCTGAGTGTGGTCTGGGGCATCGACATCAAAGGTTTGCTGGTTCTCGCCTCTTCAATGATTGCAGTGATTGGTGTGGCGTTATTTGCCGCCTGGTCGCTGTTGAGTAATATCACCGCCTTTTTTATTATGCTGGGTCAGCGCAATTTTGCTCCAGGGGTGGATGTCAGAATTTTAGATGGGGCTAATCATGTTGAAGGTAAAGTGATGGAAATCAATTTATTCAGCACCGTGTTACTGACAAAAAACAACGAGCAAATTGTCTATCCGAATAACCTGATTGTGTCGCGCCCTGTAATAGTGCAGCAGCATCAACTCAAAGTAGATAAGAATAAAATCGTCAACAGATGGCGGCGTAGGCAGCCTGATCCCCGATAACCTGAAATTGAGATCAGTTCACATTGTTAACAGTTAACCAGGTGAACTGACCTCATTTGTATTAATCTGGAAGGCGCAAGGCATCGCGGAACTTATCCACCCACATAGCAGTTGCGCCACAAACCGCTACCGGCATAATCAGTAAATTAATCAGTGGTACCAAACTTAGCAGATACACACTGATACCAAAGGCGTAACTGGTTTTCCACTGCAGTTTTAACGCTTTGCGCATGGTGTCAAAAGGTACTTTGTGGTTATCAAAAGGATAATCACAATACTGAATCGCCAGCATCCAGCTGCAAAACAAAAACCAAAGCAACTGGCCTATGCCTGGCAGGATAAAAAACAGCAGTAAAAAGCCAATGGCGCGGGGCAGGCAGTAGACAAACTTTTGCCATTCACGTCCCATCATCCTGGGTACATCTTTTAAAAAAGCGGCCAGGCCTTGGTCTGGCAGGGGCTGGCCCGTTAAATACAACTCGGTTTTTTCTGCCAGTAAAGCGTTAAAAGGAGCTGCGATAAAATTAGCCACCATGGTAAAGGTTAAAGCTAACCCCATCACGATAGAAAACAGCGCCAGAGGCCAGACTAAAAAGCCGATAAAGCTCAGCCAGTCCGGCAAAGTGGCCACTACCTGATTAACCCAGCCACCAAGCTGACTCAATAAATAAACAAAGGCCAAAGCAAACAGCACCAGGTTGATACACAGCGGCACCACTACATAACGTTTTAAGCCTTTGACCCGAATTAAGTTCAGGCCCTTCATCAGATAGTGCATAGATCCAACTCCTCTCCTACGAATAGGGCGAGCATATAGGCCATGTATATGAGCCGCAACATAAAATCCGTAAGCAACTTTTTCAGCGCCTTGATACAAAGCGGCCGTGACAGCGGCCCTGCTGTTCTGTTACATTCACTTTTGTTAACAAAACCACGGTCTTATTGTTCAGGGACAGATGCGTCTTAAGCAAATTAAATTAGCGGGTTTTAAATCCTTCGTTGATCCTACCCAAGTGGCTTTTCCTGCTGCTATGACGGCTGTAGTGGGCCCAAACGGCTGCGGTAAATCTAACGTCATTGATGCTGTGCGCTGGGTTTTGGGCGAAAGCTCGGCGAAAAACCTGCGTGGTGATGCGATGACAGACGTGATTTTTAACGGCTCAACGCAGCGCAAACCCGTGTCTCAGGCCTCCGTTGAATTGATGTTTGAAAATACCCAAGGCCGACTGCAAGGCACGCTGGCTGATCGCAGTGAAATAGCCATCAAACGTTTAGTGACACGGGATGGCCAGTCGAATTATTTCCTCAATGGCACTAAATGTCGCCGTCGCGATATCACCGACATATTTCTCGGCACAGGCTTAGGCCCTCGCAGTTACGCCATTATCGAACAGGGCATGATTTCGCGGCTGATTGAATCCAAGCCTGCTGACTTGCGTATTTTCATCGAAGAAGCGGCCGGTATTTCCAAATACAAAGAACGCCGGCGCGAAACCGAAAACCGTATTAAACATACCCGCGAAAACCTGGACCGTTTATCTGATGTGCGGGAAGAACTGGGCAAAAACCTCGATAAGCTCAAACGTCAGGCAGCTGCTGCAGCGCGTTTTAAAGAACTCAAAGCCCAAGAGCGTAAGCTCAAAGCCGAATTGGCCTGTGTGAAATGGTTACACTTTCATGGCTTGCTACAAAAAACTGAACTGGATATTCAGCACAAGCTGACCGAAATAGAGCAGTTTCAGACCGCTCAATCTGGTGATCAGTTGCTGGTGTTGCAATTAAAAGAGCAGCAACAGGATTTACGTGCTGAGCAGCAGCAAGTGCAGCAGCAGTATTATCAGATCGGCAATCAGATCACCCGTCTGGAGCAGCAACAACTGCATCAACGTCAGCGTCGCCAAAGCCTGACCGATGAACTGCGCTCATTGCAACTGACCTTGCACGAAGCCGACTCTTATATGGCGCAGCAGCAGGAGCAACTGGCAGAACTCGAGTTGCAACTTGAAAATGCGGCACCGGATACTGAACTGAAACAAGAGCAGTTTGAAAGCCTGACCGAACAAGCGGAACAGGCACAGGAACAAATGCTGCATGCTCAGAGCGCTTTACAACAGTGGCAGCAGCAGTTTTTTGTCTTGCAACAACAACAGCAACAGAATCAGTTAAAGGCACAGCACTGCCAGCAACAACAGCAGCAGTTACTTCACCGTATCAGTCAGCTCCAGCAAGAACTAACACAATTAGACAGTGTGGTGGACTCGAAAGCCACAGAGTCACTTCAAGCCAAACAGCACGAAGCACAGCAGCAACTTGATGCAGTACAACAGCAAGGCTTTGAGGCAGAGCAGCATTATCAGGCATTGCAACAAGCTCTGCAGGAACGCAAACAACAGCAACTGGTGCGGCAAAGCGAATTAAAGCAGTTGAAGAGTCAGCAGGATAAACTCAATCAAGTTCAGCGGCAGGTGAATCAGCAGCAACAGCAGTTATTAAAGCAGTTAGAGATTGAGCCCAAATGGGCTAAGGCTGTCAGCCAGGTGTTGGGAGAGCTGCAGCATGCGACCACAGCAGAGCAGGGCCTTGACCAAAGTTATGTCTCGCCAACTAAGCTCAGTGCCCAGACCGGTTCTCTGGCCGCAGTGATACGTGCAGGCTTTTATCCGGACTCTTTTCATAGCGTGTTGCTGGCCGATAACATCGAAGATGCCAAAGCCAAACAACAGCAGTTGCAGCCACAACAATCGGTAATTTGTCCTGAAGGCATTTGGTTTGGTGGCAACTGGCAACTGGTACCTGGGCAAGCGGCTTCGGATAATTACTTAACTCGACAACAGCAATTGCTGGAACTGGCTGAACAAATCCAGCAGCTAGAACAGCAGGTAGTGGCAGATCAGCAGCAACAAGTGCACTCCGACGCTGAACTTGCCAGTAGCAAGCAGCAGTGGCAACAGAGCCAGCAGCAATTGCAGCAGACAAAAGATCAGCTGCAAAAAATCAGCACTGACCTTTTATTACTGCAACAACAGCAGCAATTACAGCAGCAAAGACGTTTACAGGCATCCACAGAGCTGACAGCACAGCAGCAGGATTTTGCAGTGTTAAGTCTGCAGCTTGATGAGCTTGAGCAACAAGCTGAAGCTTTGGATGAACAGTATCAGGCGCAAAAGGCCAAAGAATGGCAGTTGCAGCAGCAACAAACGCATAGCCAGCAACAGCATCAACAACTGAAACAACAGCAAGACGCGGTGCGCCAGCAATTGCAACAGCTGCAACTGGAACAACAAAGTGCGCAAAAGCAGTTAAGTTTCAGCCAGCAGAATTTACAGCGTAGTCAACAGCAACAGCAGCAACTGCAGCAGCGCCATCAATTAGTACAGGAACAACTGGCCGAAGTATCAGAACCTGACGCTGAGCAACATGAAACTTTACAGTTATTGTTGGAACAACGGGCTGAAGTTGAACTTTTAGTCCAGCAAAAAGCCGAAGCTTTACATCAACTGGACGACAAGCTGCGTCAGGCCGAACAAGGCCATCAGGGCGTAGCGCATGTATTAACGCAAAAGCAAAAAGAACTTGCCGATGTCCAGTTAAGTGCCGAAGGCTACCGTGTTCGTGCCAACAATATGTTGGAGCAGCTGACAGAGTTGCAGGTGAACTTGAAAGAGCTGAGTGAAACTTTGCCTGCCGAAGCGAACGAGCAGGAATGGCAGCAGCAACTGGAAAAAGTGCAGGATTCAGTTTCACGTTTAGGGCCTATTAACCTGGCGGCTATTGAAGAGTTTGAACAGCAAGACCAGCGTAAACAGTATCTGGATGCACAGCATCAGGATTTGGTTTCTGCATTAGAAACTCTGGAAACAGCTATTCGTAAGATTGACCGTGAAACCCGGCAGAAATTTAAAGAAACTTTTGAGCAAGTTAATGAGGGACTGCAAACTTTATTTCCAAAAGTCTTTGGTGGAGGCAGTGCCTATCTTGATTTAACCGAAGAAGATCTGTTAGAAACAGGTGTAACTATCATGGCGAGGCCGCCAGGGAAAAAAAACAGCACAATTCACTTACTCTCGGGTGGTGAAAAAGCGTTAACCGCTTTATCATTGGTGTTTTCGATTTTTCGATTGAATCCAGCACCTTTTTGTATGTTGGATGAAGTTGATGCACCTTTGGATGATGCAAACGTCGGCAGATTTTGTAATCTGGTGCGTGAAATGTCTGAAACTGTGCAATTTATTTATATTAGCCACAATAAAATTGCCATGGAAATGGCTGCACAATTAATGGGGGTGACCATGCAAGAACCCGGGGTATCCAGAGTTGTGGCTGTAGATGTGGAAGATGCTGTGAAAATGGCACAAGCCTAAAAACTAAAAGGTAAAAGAGATGGCTGAGGAATTACGTTTAGTGCTGATTGTTTTGGGTGTATTGGGTATCAGTGCTTTGGCTTTACACGGCTGGTGGACTGTTCGGAAAAATAATAAGGATAGCAGCAATTACGATGTAGAAGCGTCTGCAAGCTCAGCAAGCCGGGGCGATGGTTTTGACGAATTGGGCATAGGTCGTAAAAGAGTTCTGCAACCAGGTGAAAAACCGCAGCCGAAACCTACGCCTACGGTGGCCCCTAAAGCGAATAAATTGCGTGAGCCGGTAAAAGTTCGTCGTGAACCTGAGTTAAACGACTCAGCTTTGGATATGGGCAGTTTTTCTGCTACAGACGAACCTTATGCTGAGGCCGTCGCTGAAGAGCAACAAGCCGCTTACGATGCAGAGAAAAATCAGACTGCTCAGGCGCCTGCAAACGAAGTGCTGATCCTCTATGTATTGCTGCCAGAAGGCGAAGAGATTAACGGTTCGTTGTTACTGCCATTATTACTAACCCTTGGCTTTAAATATGGCGAAATGAATATTTTCCATCGTTTCCAGGATAATGCAGGCTCGGGTGAAGTATTGTTTTCACTAGCCAATATGTTTAATCCTGGCACCTTCGATTTAGAAGAAATGGAAAAAATGAATACCCGTGGTTTAAGTCTGTTTATGACCTTGCCAGGACCTGGCGAAGCCTTACAAAACTTTAACCTGATGCACAGTGCAGCGAAAAAACTTGCCGATGAATTTGGTGGTCAGGTACTGGATGGTCAACGTTCCGTGTTGACAGTACAAACAGTGCGGCATTATGTAGAGAAAATTCGTGAGTTTCAGCGTCAGCGCCTGATCCACGGTTAATATGTACCCGCTATCGAGCAGGCCCCGTTTTCGGGGCTTGTTCATTTTTAGATGAAAGATTTTAGCTTTTAAGTGCCCGAGTAAACCAAATGAACCAAGCTATCCAACAACGTCTGCAGCAACTTAAAGATCAATTGGCATTCCATAATCATCAGTATTACGTGCTGGATAACCCAAGTATTCCGGATGCCGATTATGACCAGTTGTTTCAGCAACTCCAGCAGATCGAACAACAGTATCCGGAGCTGGTAACTCCAGACTCACCAACGCAACGGGTTGGTGCAGCTCCTCTGAGTAAATTCGGCCAAATCAGCCATCAAGTGGCCATGTTGTCGCTGGATAATGCTTTTGACGCAGATGACTTCACCGCTTTTTACAAACGAATGGCAGACCGTATTGATGCGAGCCGTGACTTTGAATTTTGCGCCGAACCTAAGCTGGATGGTTTAGCCGTCAGTATTCGTTATGAACGAGGGGTATTGGTTCAGGCTGCCACTCGTGGTGATGGTTTTACCGGTGAAGATATTACCGCCAACGTCAAAACCATTCGTGCTGTGCCACTGAAGTTACAAGGCGAAGTTCCTGCTGTGCTGGAGGTTCGTGGCGAAGTCTTTATGCCTTTAGCAGGTTTTGAGGCGATGAATGACAAAGCCAGAGCTTCGGGCGATAAAGTCTTTGCTAATCCTCGTAACGCCGCAGCTGGCAGCTTACGTCAGTTGGACCCGAAGATCACTGCCACTCGTCCTTTGATGTTTTATGCCTATGCGGTAGGCGCAGTGGAAGATGCAGCCCAACTGTTAAACAGTAAAAGCCATTATGCCCGTTTGCAGCAACTTAAAGGCTGGGGTTTACCTGTGTGCCCGGAAATTCGCCATGTTACAGGGTTGCAGGCAGCCTTGGATTATCAGCAAAGCATACTGGTTAAACGTGCCGCTTTGCCTTACGAAATAGATGGCGTGGTACTGAAAGTGGACGACCTGGCTCAGCAACAAGCTTTAGGTTTTGTCGCTCGCGCACCCCGCTGGGCTATTGCCTTTAAATTTCCGGCTCAGGAAAAAACCACCACTTTACTGGACGTGGAATTTCAGGTCGGTCGCACCGGCTCTATTACGCCTGTTGCGCGATTAGAGCCTGTGTTAGTAGGTGGTGTGACGGTCAGTAATGCAACTTTGCACAACCAGGATGAAATTAACCGTCTGGGTGTCAAAGTAGGCGATACAGTGATAGTACGCAGGGCAGGGGACGTGATCCCACAGATTGTTTCTGTAGTGCTGGAAGAACGGCCTGACAGCGCGCGTGACATCCTGTTTCCAACACTTTGTCCTGTCTGTCAGTCCAGCATAGAAAGGGTTGAAGGCGAAGCCGTAGCACGTTGCACAGGCGGTTTGTTTTGTGCTGCGCAGCGAAAAGAAGCGCTGAAACATTTCGTTTCACGCAAAGCCATGGATATTGAAGGTTTAGGCGACAAGATCATTGAACAGTTGGTAGATCAGCAATTGGTTAAAACCCCAGCTGATATTTTCCGGCTGGATATGCCAGCTTTAGTTGGCCTGGAGCGAATGGGCGAAAAGTTGGCGCTTAAGTTGCTGAAGTCCATAGCGGATTCTAAACAAACTACCTTGCCACGTTTTATTTACTCGCTAGGTATTCGTGAAGTAGGGGAAGCGACCGCACTTAATTTAGCCAGCCATTTTGCCGCCCTGGATGCTGTGCAGCAGGCTAGTGTAGAGCAACTGCTAGAAGTGCCGGATGTCGGTGCTGTGGTGGCAGGAAACATCCAGCATTTTATGGCAGAAGAACATAACGCCGCTGTAATAGCTCAGCTGATTGAAGCTGGTATTCACTGGCCCGTCATCGAAAAGCAGCAACAAGGTGAACAGCCTCTGGCTGGACTCACGCTAGTTCTAACCGGTACGTTAACCAGCATGGGCCGGGACGATGCGAAAGAAAAATTACAGCGTTTAGGTGCCAAAGTATCAGGCTCTGTTTCTGCCAAAACTTATGTTGTTATAGCGGGCGACAACGCCGGCTCTAAGCTGGCTAAAGCCACTGAACTATCGGTACCTGTCTGGACTGAGCAACAGATGCTGGATCTGTTTTTACAACACGGATTGAACTGATATGTCGCAGTTCTATCCTTTATTGGATAAGTATGGCCTGACAAGAATACCACTGCGTTTTTACGCTGTGCTGTTGTTAGTGCTACGGCCTTATATTCTGTGGATTTTAGTCTTAACTATGCCAGAGGGCGGCGATAAACTACTGGCTGCTGTTTACCCAAAAAGTAATGATTTTTTAATAGCCTGCCTTATTTGTGCGCCTATATTGCTGGTGGTAGCCGCATTGAGCCAGCGCAAAGATAAAGGGCATCAGGGCTGGTTTAAACTATGGCGTCAAAGCCGTTGGATTATGCTGGCCGTTGTTGCTACCGATCTGGTGCATAGCCTCAGCCATTTGCCCAGTTATGTCATGCTTAAAGCGCCATGGTTACTGATTTCGCCCCTGTTGCTGGGGCTGAGTTTAGTGTGGCTGCTGACAAATACTGTTTTGAAGCAGGTTGTCACTGAGTGGCCTTAAATGGCCATTTTCTGCTGGCTTTGCAGCTGCTGCCATCTTTTCTGTTGCTCTTGGTTGAGCCTGGATTTGAGTACTGTGTCTTGGCATTCCATTCGAAGTAGGTCTGTCTGAATGCTTGGATCAATATTGTCTGTTGAACTCAATGATTGCAGCAAATTTAAAGCGATGCCTGCGTTGCCAGGCATAATCTGAAAAGCCTTAATGAACGCATGCAGAGCCTGATGCCTTTGGCCTTTGCTGTACATCAAAACTGCATTGTTGTTGAATTCCCTTGGCCCCATAGGGAGGGTCTCACGCTCCTGCAGCTCTTGCCGGAGGTAGTTAACAAAGACTGGATCCGCGTTTTTCAGCTTGGTTGTATCTTGGTTCAGCTGACGCAATAACTCACGTGAACTGCTCAACATGCCGACTTCGTGTAACGCTTTCGCTTTATCGAGGATATCTTCAGGCTCTTGCCCCTTCGAGTTTTGCTCTAACCCCAGCAGCAACTTTTTTGCCTTGTCTGCCTGATCTTTCAAATAATAAATCCGTGCTTGAACTACTACTTGTTGTTCTTCCTTGCGCTGATCAGGAAACAATTGCCGCATATTGTTTAAGCTCTCATTCGCCACTTTGGACAGTCTGTTGGTCTGCTCCTCTTCGTTTACACTCAAAGCGTAATCAACGGACGCGCGAGCCAGATTCAGATACAGATCCGGTTGTTCATACACAGAATAACGAGCAAAACGCACCAAATCTTTTGCAGCTTTAAACTGCAGCTCGTAATCATGAGTTAAACGCGACAAGTGCATCAGTTTTTGCTGGCGTATCAAGTTTCGTGGAGCCATGTCTGCAGCTTGCAGCAGCTCAGACTGAGCTTTTTTATACATTTGTTGGCGCAGATGTATATCTGCCAGTAAATCTAAAGCGGCCAGCTTCATTTCTGCTTTGAGTAGAAGAGGCTCCAGTAAAAAAACAGCCTCGGAGTAATTCTCACTTTGAATGAAACAGCGAGCCAACCCCAGGTTTACCCACAACAGAGTATCGTTGTGCCTCAAGCTGTTATAAAACTGCTCAGCATCCGACCAACGCTCTGCTTTCACTAATATCTCGCCCTTCATTTTAAGTAGCATGAAAGTGTATTTACTGTGATAGCCCTGCTCCAGCCACTGCTGCAATAAGGCTAAGGCAGGCTCGGTTTTGTTCTGATCCATCAGGCTATACAAAGGACGGAATAAATTTTTACGCTGCAATGTGCGGTCAATGCGGAACTTCAGATCTTTGATGGCAAAAGGCTTCACCATAAATTCATCGGGTTGTAGTTCTAAAACGCTATGTACCAGGCTTGGGTCTGTTTCGGCGCTTATAAAAATAAAACCAGTACTGTACCGAAATAAATTACGAGCTTTAAGCTCCTGATACAGCTGGTAGCCATCTTTGCCATTTAAGTTAAAGGAGCAAATAATCAAATCAAAGATTTTGTTCTGACATAAAGTTAAAGCCGCAGCTGAGTTTTCAGCGTAGTGGAAACTAGAATCACCTAAGCTTTCCAGTGCATACCGCAGATAATTCTGAGTTAAAGGTTGTTCATCTATAACCAGTATCTGTACGTCCTTGTTAATTTTTACTGTCATTAATCAATCAGATACCTATTATCATTTCTTTCAAATATAGCCATTAAAACCACAAAACGCTGTACTATTTTTAAATGAATTCAATAAGTAAGTTTTTTCTGATTTAGGAAAGCTATAAATAAATGAAAAATTCTAAATATATAAAGATTAAAGTGAATAAAAACAGAAGCTTAGGTTTTTTTAGTAATGGCACAGCAAATGAGGTGACGGTAGCTTAACAGCCAGAAGAGTTAGTCTAAAAAAATAGTGGTGGATGCTAGTGGCGTTAATCAGCTGCAGGATCTTCTTTGGAAAGGGTGGCGATACACTCTTTAAGAATATGGTGGATGCTACTGGGTTTAATCAGCCGGAGCCTCTTCTTTGTAAAGGGTGGCGATGCACTCTTTAAAGAGATGGTGGACGCTAGTGGGTTTAATCAGCCGCAGCCTCTTCTTTGTAAAGGGTGGCGATGCACTCTTTAAAGAGATGGTGGACGCTAGTGGGTTTAATCAGCCGCAGCCTCTTCTTTGTAAAGGGTGGCGATGCACTCTTTAAAGAGATGGTGGACGCTAGTGGGTTTAATCAGCCGCAGCCTCTTCTTTGTAAAGGGTGGCGATGCACTCTTTAAAGAGATGGTGGACGCTAGTGGGTTTAATCAGCCGCAGCCTCTTCTTTGTAAAGGGTGGCGATGCACTCTTTAAAGAGATGGTGGACGCTAGTGGGTTTAATCAGCCGCAGCCTCTTCTTTGTAAAGGGTGGCGATGCACTCTTTAAAGAGATGGTGGACGCTAGTGGGTTTAATCAGCCGCAGCCTCTTCTTTGTAAAGGGTGGCGATGCACTCTTTAAAGAGATGGTAGATGCTGGTGGGTTTAATCAGCCGGAGCCTCTTCTTTGTAAAAGGTGGCGATGCACTCTTTAAAGAGATGGTAGATGCTGGTGGGTTTAATCAGCCGGAGCCTCTTCTTTGTAAAAGGTGGCGATGCACTCTTTAAGGATATGGTGGATGCTACTGGGCTCGAACCAGTGACCCCCGCCTTGTAAGGGCGATGCTCTCCCAGCTGAGCTAAGCATCCTGGGTTTTCCGTTTTACATCACTTCGAAGAAGGAGATGGTGGATGCTACTGGGTTCGAACCAGTGACCCCCGCCTTGTAAGGGCGATGCTCTCCCAGCTGAGCTAAGCATCCTGGGTTTTCCGTTTTACATCACTTCTAAGAAGGAGATGGTGGATGCTACTGGGATCGAACCAGTGACCCCCGCCTTGTAAGGGCGATGCTCTCCCAGCTGAGCTAAGCATCCTGGGCATAACAACATGACTACAACGATTTAAGCATCTTTTGGATAATTTCAAATAGATGGTGGATGCTACTGGGATCGAACCAGTGACCCCCGCCTTGTAAGGGCGATGCTCTCCCGGCTGAGCTAAGCATCCATCGTGTGGTCGGCCGTCATTATAGGGGGCTCGGTTTTTGTGTCAATAATATTTTTAGTTTTGTGAACTGTATGCTGTAAAAGTAGCCAGTTAAATCTTTTGCTGCATCACAGCTTGGGCCGTGCAATCGCAGCCTTGCGTTGGTACAATAGCGCCCAATTTTTTGGCCTTCAATGGATTTTTTATGTCTATAGTTACTCGTTTCGCGCCAAGCCCTACAGGTTATTTGCACGTTGGTGGCGCCCGTACAGCCTTATACAGCTGGCTGCATGCCCGCAAAACCGGCGGTACTTTTATCCTTCGTATTGAAGACACCGATTTAGAGCGTTCGTCGCAGGAATCTGTGGATGCCATTTTAGAAGGTATGGAATGGTTAGGTCTGGATTACGATGACGGCCCTTATTACCAAACCAAACGTTTTGATTTGTATAAAGAAGTGGTCGCTCAGCTGTTAGCTGAAGGCAAAGCTTACAAGTGCTTTTGTACTGTTGAAGAAGTGGACGCCATGCGCGAAGCGCAAATGGCTGCGGGTGAAAAACCAAAATACAACGGCATGTGGCGCGACCGTACCGACCACCCAACCGACAAGCCTTATACCATTCGTTTTAAAAATCCGCTGGATGGCGTAGTGGTGATTGACGATTTAATCAAAGGCCGCATTGAAATTGCCAATGCGGAGCTGGACGATTTAATCATTGCCCGTAGTGACGGCACACCAACTTATAACCTGACGGTAGTGGTTGACGACTGGAAAATGGGCATTACTCACGTTATTCGTGGTGATGACCATGTCAACAACACTCCACGTCAGATGAATATTCTGGCCGCTTTAGGTGCTGAACTGCCGAAATACGCTCATGTGCCTATGATTTTAGGTGACGACGGCAAACGTTTATCCAAACGTCATGGTGCTGTAGGTGTGATGCAATACCGTGACAACGGTTTCCTGCCAGAAGCGCTGATCAACTATTTAGTGCGTTTAGGCTGGTCGCATGGCGACCAGGAAATTTTCAGTAAAGAAGAGCTGGTGCAGCTATTTGACTTAAGCGACTGTAACCGTGCTCCTTCGGCTTTTAACACCGACAAGCTGGTGTGGTTAAACCAGCACTATATGAAAACTCTGGCGCCAGACTACGTTGCTACCCATTTAGCCTGGCATGTGGCCGATCAGAAGCTGGATATCAGCACTGGCCCGGCGCTAACTGAACTGGTGAAAGTGCAGGCTGAGCGGGTGAAAACCTTAAAAGAGCTGGTTGAAGTCAGCCGTTATTTCTACGAAGACTTCAGCGAGTTTGAAGAAAACGCTGCGAAGAAACACCTGCGTCCTGTGGCAGCAGAGCCTCTGGTTGCTGTTCAGGCTAAACTGGCAGAGCTGACTGACTGGTCGGTTGAGGCTTTACACAAAGCCATTAACGATGCAGCTGAAAGCTTAGGCTTAGGTATGGGCAAAGTTGGCATGCCTTTACGTGTCGCAGTCACAGGCGGTGGTAACTCACCTGCGCTGGATGCAACGCTAGCACTGATTGGCAAAGATCGGGTGTTAAAACGCATTAGCATGGCGCTGGAATACATCAGCAACAGAGCTGAATAACCATCCGTAGGGGCGACCTTAAGGGTTGCCCGTCTCTGGTTAAATGCGATGCCGGAAATGGGGTATCCCCGCCAGCCTCGTGTCAAAATCTGCTTTAGCAAGGCTGCATTCATTTGCAGCTGTCAAAATCATTTTCATTTTTTAAGAAGGGTTATACAACATGCGTTTAGTTGTCGCTTTGTCTGCAGTACTGTTGTGTTCAGCAGTATCTGTGCAGGCACAGGATTTTCAGAAAAAACATGGCGAAGCCGAAGAAACTATACCGCCTTGGGGTGGTGATGTCGAAGTAGGTGTGGTGTTGAGTCGTGGCAACACGGAAGCGACAGCTGTGCGTACTAATGCCGAATTAAAACACGAGCTGCAGGATTTCCGTAACAAATACTTTATCCAAACTTTGTTACAACGAAATACTCAAACGAACAGCGCCACTGGGGAAAAAGAAGACAATACCACAGGTCAGCGTGTTGGTTTAACGGCACAAAGTAACTACAAATTTTTCCGCTCAGACAGCAGTTTGTTTGGTCGTGGTGCTTATTTAAATGATCGCTTTGGTGCTTTCCGAGAGCAATCCTCGGTGGCTGTGGGTTATGCCAATCGTTTGTATGAAGAAGGACAGAACTACTTAGATTTTGAAACTGGTCCTGGTATGGCATACGACAAACCGTCAGAAGGCGAAAGTAACTCGGGTATGATTTGGTACGCCGCAGGAAACTTTGAATACCACTTCTCTGAAACCAGTAAGTTTAAACAAACTCTGGAATACGCTATTTCGTTAGATGGTCATAACACCAGCTACACCAGCCGCAGTGCAGTCACAGCTCAGATTAATAACCAGCTGGCTTTACGTTTAAGCCTGAATATCAAATACGATTCAGATGTAGGTGTGGATAAGAAAAGCACAGACTCTGAAACAGCCGCTTCAGTGGTGTATTCGTTCTAAACAATTGGAAACAATTGGGGTCAGGCCTTGAATGTTGAATTTTAATTCAAGAAACAATTGGGGTCAGGCCTTGAATGTTGAATTTTAATTCAACATTCAAGGCCTGACCCCAATTTAGTTAATGCAGAACTCGGGCGCGCAAGGTCCCTGGAATCGACTTCAACTCGTTCAGGGCGAGTTCGTGGTCCAGTGAATCTATGTCTATCACCACATAACCAATTTCAGCATTGGTTTGTAAATACTGACCCGAAATGTTGATGCCATGTTTGGCAAAAGCTTCGTTGATTTTGGTCAGCATACCAGGTTGGTTTTTATGGATATGCAGTAAACGTGAGCGGCCTTTGTGTTCTGGCAAGGAGACTTCAGGGAAATTCACGGCTGACAAGGTAGAACCGTTGTCGCTGTATTTCACCATTTTACCTGCCACTTCAAAGCCGATATTCTCCTGTGCTTCCTGGGTAGAACCACCAATATGTGGCGTCAGGATCACATTGTCGAATTCGCGTAGTGGGCTGATAAACTCTTCATCATTGCTGGTCGGTTCTACCGGGAATACGTCAATGGCAGCGCCGGCCAGTTTTTTCGCTTTCATCACTTGGGCTAACGCATCGATATCGACCACAGTGCCGCGTGAAGCGTTGATCAAAATGCTGCCTTGTTTCATCAGATCCAATTCAGCTTCGCCGATCATATTTTTGGTCTGAGCCGTTTCAGGCACATGCAAAGTCACTACATCTGACGTTTTAAGCAAAGTGCCAAAATCGACTTGTGTAGCATTACCTAACACCAGCTTGTCTTCGATATCGTAAAACTGCACACGCATACCGATGTTTTCCGCCATGATACTCAGCTGAGTACCAATATGGCCGTAGCCAATAATACCTAAGGTTTTACCACGGGCTTCAAATGACTGAGTTGCAGTTTTTTGCCATTCTCCGCGGTGAGCCGCAGCATTACGCTCTGGAATACCACGCAGCAGCATAATGATTTGGCCTAACACCAGCTCAGCTACAGAGCGGGTATTGGAAAAAGGCGCGTTAAATACTGGGATACCACGCATCAGGGCAGCGTCTAAATCCACCTGGTTGGTGCCGATACAGAAGCAGCCAACAGCAGCCAGTTTAGTGGCCGCATCCAACACTTTTTCGGTCAGTTGGGTGCGTGAACGAATACCAATAAAATGCACGTCACGGATTTTTTCAATCAGTTCAGCTTCATCCAAAGAGGTTTTCAGATACTCAATGTTGCTGTAACCCTGATTCTTAAAGCTCTGCACCGCACTTTGGTGCAAACCTTCCAGTAACAGGATCTTGATCTTGTCTTTGGGCAGCGAAAATTTTTCCATTTTACTTCTCTTTAACTTGTTGCAATTTAAATTCAGTCCACAGGATCCCAGCTCTAAGTAATTGGAGTTGCAGCGCGACGAGTAGGGGCTGGGTTTATCCCTGCCCGTTTTTTCTGCTGCGGCTTCAAGTACGACGAGCTTAATTTAGTACTAAAGTACCTTGGGCTGTTCCTACTAAAACGATATCTGCCGCGCGACGGGCAAAAATACCGTTGGTAACTACGCCAACCAGGTTGTTTATTTGTTGTTCTAATTCTTCTGGCTCTGTAATACTAAGGCCATGCACATCTAAAATAATATTGCCGTTGTCTGTGACGACGTTTTCACGCCAGACCGGGCGACCGCCTAATTTCTCCAGCTCACGGGTGACATAAGCACGTGCCATTGGAATGACTTCAACAGGCAAAGGAAATGTGCCGAGTACATCCACTTGTTTGGTTTGATCGACAATACAGACAAACTTTTCGGCCACAGCTGCGACAATTTTTTCACGGGTCAGAGCTGCGCCACCGCCTTTAATCATATGGTTTTGCGGGTTAATTTCGTCGGCACCATCTACGTAGACGCCAAAACTTTCCACCTCGTTTAAGTCCAGTACAGTAATGCCTAAAGCACGCATTTTTTCAGTCGATTGCACTGAACTGGAGACTGCACCTTTGATCTGATCTTTGATAGTGGCCAGCGCATCAATAAAGTGATTGACGGTGGAGCCAGTGCCGACACCAACTATAGTGCCTGGAGAAACGTAATCTAATGCGGCCCAGGCAGCATTCTTTTTCATTTGATCTTGAGTCATGTGGGTACCAAAAAATTCAGCAGCGTTTAGCCATACAGATGGATAGTAGCCGAAAAGGGGGATCCGGCAAAAGGGGCAAAAGGAAAAAGAACTTAAAGAATTGTGACTGTTTACTTATTGTTCACTAAAACTGCAAAAACGGCTTGGGGTGCAAATCGCTGGAAGTGGAATATCCCAGGCTTCGATTGGCACTGCATCCACTTGCTGGCAATCATGGGCTAAGCCGATGAATGCTGGTTTTTTCGCGTCAGAGCTTTTCGTAGGAGAGTTAAGTTGGCTCAAGGTTCTGTCATAAAAACCGCCACCCATTCCTAAACGCTGTCCCTGACCGTCAAACGCGACTAAAGGCGTAAATATCAGATCCAGTTGGCTGACAGGGCATAACAAGCTGCAATTCAGCTCCGGTTCGCCAATGCCAAACTGGTTGGATTTTAATAAGCTGTCAGGGCTATATAGCTGAAAAACCAAATAACCAGGTACAACAGGATGCAATAACGGCAGGTATAAAGTTTTGCCTTGTTGCCATAAGGCCTGAATCAAAGGGGTCGTATCTAGCTCACCGTCATTGGTCAGGTATAAGGCGATGTGCTGAGCTTGTTGTACTTCAGGGCGAGGCAGTAATTGTTGCACCAAATTCAGGCTGGCCTGGTGCTGCTGTGCTGCAGACAAAGATCGGCGCAAACTGCGAATATGGCTGCGAAGCTGTTGGCGTGACGTCAAAACACTGAACCTGAAAATCAAAGATAAGTTGGACTATAAAACAGAAAGGGTTAGCTGCAAAGGTTTTGATTTTCAGGCGGGCGGGTACAAGACCCGCCCCTACAATTTCCATCCACACCGCGTTTAAATAGACGCAAGGAAAGAAACAAAGGATTGAGCCAAAGTCTTTGGAGTTGCAGCACGACGAGTATTTGTAGATGTATGGACTCCCCTCCCTGAGAGG
>NZ_RZUF01000012.1 GCF_004005375.1 Rheinheimera sediminis
AGCCACCTTCTTCAGAAGGTGGATTCTTTACACTGCGTTTACAAATCGTCAGAGGAGTGAAGTGTGAGTAATTTAATCGAGCAGCAACTTGAGCAGTTAAAAGCGCAGCTTATGCCTCATATGCCAGCCTATGGCGCTATGGAAAGTATTATTCCGGATCTGTGTCTGTATCGCACTGAAGTGACCACTGAGATCACTGCTGTGGTGTATGAGCCTTCGCTATGTATTATGTTGCAGGGCGAAAAAGAGGTTTATCTTAGCAATGACCGCATTGTGTATGACCCTTTAAGTTATCTGCTGGTGCCTGTGACAGTGCCGGCCAGCGGTAAAGTGACGAAAGCCAGTGCAAAAACGCCTTATCTAGGACTTCGATTAACCATAGATTTAAAAGAACTGGCTGATTTAGTTATTGATGTAGGTGGCAGGGTAGAACGTAGCAAAGAGCAGGTAAAAGCTATATCGGTCGGGCGGGTGGATGAAGGATTGTTGTCCGCTATAGCTCGTCTGCTGCAGCTGCTGGATAAGCCATCTGATATCCCAGTGCTTTACCCACTACTAAAACGCGAAATTTTATACCGCTTATTGTTAGGTGATTTAGGCAGCCAGTTACGTGACTTTATGCTGCTGGACAGTCAGGGCCATCGCATCAGTAAAGTAATTGAAATACTGCGGAAAAAATTCAATGAACCGCTACGGATTAAAGATCTGGCCGACGAAGTGCATTTAAGTGAGTCGGCTTTGTTTCAGGCGTTTAAGGCCGTAACCGGCATGTCACCTTTGCAGTATCAGAAGAAACTACGCCTGAACGAAGCGCGGCGTATTATGCTGCATGAAGGCATCGAAGCCGCTACCGCCAGCTATAAAGTAGGCTACGAAAGCCCGTCACAATTTAGCCGTGAATACAGCCGTTTATTTGGCGCACCACCTAAAACCGATATAGAAAGAGTGCGTTTGCAAGGCCAGTAATGAACATAGGTTCTGCCGTCAATTTTATGGATGAATAAATCTCATATATATATTTGCGAATTCACACCATTGAGGGCAGTGAAATTGAACAATGCCATGTAATAATCTCGCCATAAAAAGCTCAAGTCAGCTTTAGACCTGTGTTCAGGCACAGCCCTATCATTTTTGCATCAGGTAGTAAGTATTCATGTTTAAATCTAAAACTATCAGCCTCAGGCTGATTCTGGCGTTTTCAGTGCCACTGCTACTATTAGTTATATTAGGCAGTCAGAGCTATTTTTCTGTCCGGGCTATGCATCAGCATATTGATACTTTATACGACAAGCGGATTAAACCTTTGACTGAACTCAAGTTGATTGCTGATGCTTACGCTGTGAATGTGGTAGATGCAGTAAACAAAGCCAACGCAGGTTTCTTTACAGCCGAGCAGACTGTACAGGAATTACAAAAAGCCCAGCAGATCATCAAAGAACAGTGGTCTTTGTATCAGGCTCATCCTATGCAGACGGATGAAAAAGAATTAATCCGACAAACCCAGCAATTGTTCAGCGCAGCTGACCAACAAATTATTGCAGCCATTGAGCTGCTATCCTCGAAACAAGGTTCAGTCATGCGACAGCTGGATAGCATGGATGGTCCTTTGTACCAAACCATAGATCCGATCAGTAATCAGATTTCTGCCTTAATCCAATATCAATTGGATCAATCTGCACTGATTGATCAGCAAGCTACCCTTTTATACGATAGCGAAGTCTGGTGGATCTGGGGTATTACTCTGCTTGCTTTTGCAGGTAGTGCAGTTGCTGGCTATGTTGTGACTCAGCGTATTTTACGCCAACTGGGCGCTGAGCCTATGCAGGTCGTAGCTTTGGTCAAGGAAATTGCAGCTGGACGTTTGGACCTGAACATCAATCTCGACAAAGCACAACCTCAGAGTTTACTGTTTGCTTTGAAGCAGATGGTTGATCAACTCATCGGCGTATTAAAACAAGTACGTCAAGTTGGCGACCTGGTGAATCAAAATTCACTCACTCTGGAGCAAAATAGTCATCAGGCCTCTGCTCAACTGACTCAGCAAAAAAATGAAGTGATGTCTGCCAGCGCTGCGATGAACGAAATGACCACTACTGTGGTCTCTGTCGCTCACAGTGCCCGTCAGGCTTCGTTAAAGGCTGAATTTGCCAGCCAGGAAAGCGTGAGTAGCGCTAAAGTGATGGACCAGACACTGCATGCAATGCAGCAGTTGCAGCAAAATATTTTGTATTCAACCCGGGCTGTACAAAGCCTTTCCGCTGAAAGTGAACAAATTAGCCAAGTGATTGAAGTGATCCGAGGCATCGCTGACCAAACTAATTTACTGGCACTGAATGCGGCTATTGAAGCGGCCAGAGCTGGTGAGCAGGGCCGCGGTTTTGCTGTAGTAGCGGATGAGGTCCGTACCCTGGCAAGCCGCACTCAGCAATCGACCCAGGCGATACAACAAATTATCGGTACTTTGTTAAGTGGTGTGGATCTATCTCTGCAATCCATGGAGAAAAGTACAGAGGAAGTGCAGCAGGTAGTGGAGCTGGTGAATCAATCCGGCAGCAGGTTGCAACAAATTAATCAAAGTGCCCAACTGGTCTGGGACATGAGCTCTGAAATTGCCAGCGCAGCAGAGCAGCAAAGTGTGGTGGCTGAGGATATCAATAAAAATGTCAGCTTTATCCACCAAGGGGCAGAGCAAAGCTCAGTTGCTGCCGCTACTGTGTTGCTATCAGCGGAACAGTTACAACAGTTGTCTGAGCAACTAAAACAGCAAATTGCTTATTTCCGTTTACCGGCCTGAGTGAAGTATCGAATCAGATTTTAATCAGAAGGTGCTAAACGCCATTGTTCGAGCCAGCTCCAGACCTGCTCTTGCTGTTGCTGGTTAAATTCGTGGCGAGCTTCAGTCCAGATCTCAGTGCGAAGCGCTGAGTCTGCGTCAAAAGCCTGCCAGACTTTTTTCAATTGGCTCTGACCTTGTATCACCCCTTGCACCGGCATCAGTGGGTCTTGTCCGCCATTGATTAAATACAAAGCTTTAGGCGCTACTAAACTAACCTGATCCACTATATCCAGCTTGCGGGCTAAGCCGGGGTGCAGCAGATAAAAAGACGACTGGCCTTTGGTCAGGTTTTGTCCTGGCTGCACTAAATGCCGATAAGTATTAAACCAGCAAATAGCCGCTGCAGCTTGAATATGCTCTGACAAAGCCGCCACCTGCCAGGCCCGGTAAGCCCCCATTGAAAAGCCGATAGCAGCAACTTTGCCTTTGGGCACATGGGGTCTTTGTGCTAAAAATTGAGCTAACTGCATATCTTCATAAGCCGACAAACCTGCAAGCGAATGCCCTGTCGCCAGCAAATTAGCGGCCAATTGCTGTTGCTGTTCGTACAGCACTGGCCCACGTTCACCAAAACCTAAGGTATCGGCGGCCAGTACCAGATAACCTTGTTCCGCCAGTTCATCGCCAATAAAACGGCTGCCGTAATGTTTGTCTACCCAGTGTTGCGCTTCTGTTTTGACGCTGGAACCGGCAAAAGGCCGGATCATTTTTTCTTTACCTATAACAAAATAAGCACCGTGGTCATGCAGCAATAAAATAGCAGCTTTAATCGGCTGGCTTTTAGGTGTGAGCAGCAAGGCTTTGCTATGACTGATACTGCTTAACGGAATTTGCCATAGTTCTGCCTGATAACGGCCTCTGTCTTCCTGTTGCAGCATTTGTGCCTCAGCCAGAGGGTATTTCGCAGGCGCAAGCAAAGCATCCAGATAAAACTGACGTTGCTGCTGTTGCCATTGCTGCACAGGCATTGGGGTTTGCCAGCTTCCCGGATAAGTGGCGGCAGGACTTACCGGCACTGTACTATCAGCATTGACACAAAAAACAGCTAGACCCAGCCAAAGCGCAGCACTTAATCTGAACATCATGTAATCCCACCAATCTTTTATGCAGCATAAAACAAAGCTGAACAACAAGCCGATATTCTGTCGATTTATTCCATAAACCGCACAGCTCTGGTGATTAGTCGCGTCTTTTGACAGCCTTGGTTCAAACAGGTGCTTTGAGCTGGCAGTTTTGTTATGCTCGGTATCGAATTTTAGTAACACTCACCCATTCGTCAGTGAAGCACCGGCTTCCACTGCGGAGGGTATAACATCCGGGGAACAGGATAGATGAGATACGCATTAAGCGCAGTGGCATTGGCTTTGTTAACAGCCTGTGGCCAACCAAGTGACACCACAAAAACACAAGAAACAGTTATGACAGAAACTCAGGCCGCTCACCCTTTTACTTACCCTGTCACCGCTAAAGGTGACGTAGTAGACAGCTATTTTGAAGAAAAAGTGGCAGACCCGTACCGCTGGCTGGAAGATGACCGCAGCAGCGAGACAGGCAACTGGGTCAAAGAGCAAAACAAAGTGACTTTTGCTTACCTGGACCAGATCGCTTACCGCGACCAAATTAAACAACGTTTAGAAGCGCTATGGAACTATGAAAAAGTAGGCGCGCCTTTTATTGAAGGTGAATACACCTACTTCTTTAAAAACGACGGTTTACAAAACCAGTCTGTGCTTTACCGTAAAAAAGGCGATGGCGAAGCTGAAGTCTTTTTAGACCCAAATACCTTCAGCACTGATGCGACTACCTCTTTGGCTGATGTGTCTTTTTCTGACGACGGTAAAACTCTGGCGTACTCCATCTCTGAAGGGGGCAGTGACTGGCGCAAAATTATTATCATCGATGTTGAGACGAAACAACCCATTGAAGAGACCTTGGTAGACGTCAAGTTCAGCGGTGTATCGTGGAAAGGCAACGAAGGTTTTTATTACTCCAGCTATGACAAGCCAGAAGGCAGTGAGCTGTCTGCAAAAACCGATCAGCACAAGCTGTATTACCACAAGTTAGGCACTGCACAAAAAGACGACCCTGTGGTGTTTGGTGCTGTTGATGCTGAAAAACATCGTTATGTTGGTGGTGGTGTAACGGATGACGGCAAATACCTGATTGTTTCTGCCGCCAACGCGACCTCTGGTAACAAAGTTTTCCTGAAAGACTTAACCAAAGCCGATAGCGCTTTTGTCACTTTATATGCTGAAGGCAATGCCGATTTTGAATTTGTGGATAGCCGTGGTGATGCGCTGTATTTTGTCACCAACTTAAATGCACCGAATAAAAAGCTGATCAAAATTGATGCGACTGCACCTCAAGCTGATAAGTGGACAGAAGTGATCCCGGAAACTGCCAATGTGCTGGACGTGAATAAAGGGGCAGGGTTCTTATTCGCCAATTACATGGTGGATGCGATTTCTCAGATTAAACAATATGACTATGATGGTAAGTTAGTACGTGATGTCACATTGCCTGGCCTGGGCACTGTGTCTGGCTTTGGTGGTAAAACCAAAGACACGACTTTGTACTACAGCTTCACGAACTACAACACCGCACCTAGCACTTTTGCGTTTGAGCCAAAATCTGGCGAAACCAGTACTTATTACAAAGCTGCTGTGAAGTTTAATAGTGACGATTATGAGTCGAAGCAGGTGTTTTATACCTCTAAAGACGGTACTAAAGTGCCGATGATGATCACCCACAAAAAAGGCATCAAACTGGATGGGTCTAACCCAACCATGTTGTACGGTTATGGCGGTTTTAACGTCAGCCTTACTCCAGCCTTCAGCGTAGCCAACCTGGTATGGATGGAAATGGGCGGAGTGTATGCTGTGCCTAACCTGCGTGGTGGTGGTGAATACGGCAAAGCCTGGCATAACGCCGGTATTCAGCTGAAAAAACAAAATGTGTTTGATGACTTTATTGCTGCAGGTGAATACCTGATCGCAGAAAAGTACACGTCCAGCAATAAACTGGCTATTCGTGGTGGCTCTAACGGTGGTTTGTTAGTTGGTGCTGTGATGACACAACGGCCTGATCTGGTGAAAGTTGCTATTCCTCAGGTGGGTGTACTGGATATGCTGCGTTACCACACTTTCACCGCTGGTGCGGGTTGGGCCTACGACTACGGTACTTCTGAGCAAAGCAAAGAGATGTACGATTACATCAAAGGCTACTCGCCAGTGCATAACGTTAAAGAAGGTGTGGTTTATCCTGCAACTCTTGTAACGACAGGCGATCACGATGACCGTGTAGTACCAGCCCATTCCTTTAAGTTTGCTGCTGAACTGCAAGCTAAAGCCACTGGTCCTAACCCACAGATGATTCGCATTGAAACCAATGCTGGTCACGGTGCCGGTGTGCCGGTATCCAAGCAAATCGAGTTAGCTGCGGATATCTTTGGTTTTACTTTGTTTAATATGGGTGTGAAAGAGCTGCCTAAGCAGTAAGTACTTTTAGCACTATTACTTGAGATAGCAGCTTAACCCTGATAAAAAACCAGAGCTTTTAAAACTCTGGTTTTTTTTACTCTTTAAAATCTTAATAAACAGAGGGAATGCATGACAGACTTTCGCAGTGACACAGTGACTCAACCCAGCGAAGCAATGAAGGCCGCTATGCTGGCAGCCCCTTTGGGTGATGACGTATTTCAGGATGACCCGACAGTAAACGAGTTGCAGCGTTATGCGGCAGAGCTATTAGGTTTTGAAGCAGCTTTATTTGCGCCAAGTGGTACTCAAACCAACTTAATAGCCCTGATGGCGCATTGCCAGCGTGGTGATGAAGCTATAGTTGGGCAACAGTGGCATACCTATAGATGGGAAGGTGGTGGTATGGCCGTACTCGGTTCTATTCAGCCACAACCTCTTGAGCATCAGCCTGATGGCACTTTAGCCTTGGAACATATAAGAGCTGCGGTAAAACCTGATGATCCACATTTTGCCCGCACTAAATTGATTGTGATGGAAAACACCACAGGCGGCAAAGTACTGCCACTGGATTATATGAATTCAGTGGCGACTTTGGCCAAAGAGCTTGGATTAAAGTGCCACATAGACGGTGCCCGTTTGATGAATGCTGCTGTGGCTTTAGCGACTGCTGATGATTCAGATCCAATTCAAAAAGCCAGACAACTCTGCGCTGGTTTTGACTCAGTGTCTTTATGTTTATCCAAAGGTTTAGGCGCACCTATTGGCTCTTTGCTGCTGGGCAGTCATGCTTTTATACAGCAGGCAAGACGACTTCGGAAAATGCTGGGCGGTGGCATGCGTCAGGCTGGTGTGTTAGCGGCTGCCGGTTTATATGCATTGCAGCATAACATTCAGCGTCTGGCAGAGGATCATCAAAATGCACAACAACTGGCAGAAGGTTTACAACGTATCGCTATTGAACATCCACGACTTAAAGGCAAGCTGGAGTTGGTGTCTGTTCATACCAATATTTTGTTCACAGATATAGCCGCAGATGTAGCGGATGATGTATTGGAGCATTTGGCTGAACAGGGTATCCGGTTAACTAGCAGTAATTGCAGCAAGGCGGATCAAGACTATAAGAGAGTTCGCTGGGTCACACATCTGGATATTCAACCTGAGCACATTCAGCAAGCTATTGATTCTTTGCGAGTGTTTTAGAGCTGCCAGAAAGTGCTGTAAGAGGCACTTTTTAACCCTGCTTGTCATAGCCTGGATAACCTGAGTTGGGCATCAGGCGTGACACTTAAAATGCCCTTTTGTGCCTCTAAGCGTTATTTTGTCTAGCCATAGCAGACTATGGCATGTCACAAAACGCCTTCAGATCGGTAAAAATTTGCGAATTCAATCAGTGAAGAAGTAAGCTTAGGGCAAGAATTAGTTTATCTATATGATTGATATAGTTAAATGCAGTGTGCTCCGACACTGATTGTCCTGCACACAGCTTTAATAGGTATTTATATAACGAAAATATCAGAAATATATAAAGTTGATATCGCTTCCTACTCCTATAGTCTGCTGGCCCACTATCGGGCACATAACAGATATGGAGAACTGAAATGGAACAACAATCTTTAGTCTGGTCTTTACCTCCGCAAAATCTGAGCGCTTGCCATAGTACTATTCAAGGCTTGAAGGATTACCAAAGCCGTTTTTGGGCTATAGGTTTAAATGGCGACACTCTGCAACCTGATAGCTTTCTGAAATTTTTTGAAGATCGCAGCCTGCCTTTTGCATATTTTGTGCGTAGTCAGGGTGTATCCGCAGGAAATGAGTCTGCTTATGAGGTGAATGTCAGTACCCTACAAAGTTATATCAATCAACAAGTAACAGCTGAAACACAGCTGGTAAATGCTATTGTTACTCAGCTCAAAGACTACCAGGCTCGTAACTGGGCCATTGGTTTAAATGGTGATACGCTGCAACCTGATGGTTTTGTTGCATTTTTTGGCCAGCGTCAATTACCTTTTGATTATTATGTTCGTAGTCAGGGTTTGTCTTTAGGTGAACCAACAGCCTACAACAACAATATTCAAACTCTACAGAAGTACCTACAGACGGTGAAATAACTGTTCCAGGGGGCGAGAGCCCCCTTTTATTGAATAACCTGAGCCCGGCATAAGCCGCAGCACTGAATAGCCATCTTTTCGTGCTTCCTTGTATGCCCGGTCTGGACATAGCAACTGATACTTAAGCAAAACAGCGTAAGCACAGTGCCCCTTCCATGTCACACTTGATGTAGGGTTCGAATTATTCAGACTAGGCTGGGATTAACGACCTGATTTCTGAGGTGGTACCCTCTGTTTTTCTTTGTTGAAGCTGATAAGGTAAAAGCAGAACAAAATACTTTCAGGACCACTATGAAACTTAGTTTAGCTGCTTGCCTTTTGGCAGCACTTTTTACCAGTGCTTATGCAGATGCAGCCTATTATCGTTCACCCTCGATACAGCAAAACCAACTGGTTTTCACCGCGGAGGGAGATTTATGGCTCAGTGACATCAATGCTGAAGATGCCAAACGTTTGACCACTCACCCTGCAGAGGAAACTCAGGCTTTGTTCACGCCAGATGGCCAGGCTGTGGTCTATGTGGCAGCTTATGACGACACCCCGGATATCTATTATTTATCTTTAAAGGGGGGCTCACCGAAACGGCTTACTGCACACAATGCCAAAGTAAAGCTGCAAGGCTGGAGCCTGGATGGCAAATTGCTGTACAGCACTGATGCCACGACGGGACCAGTCAACACTTGGGTGTTGAAACTGATGGATATAGACACTCAACAAACTGAAACTTTGCCGCTATTAGATGCGGTAGAAGCTGTATTGGATCAGCAAAATGGCTATGTTTATTTTATCCGTTACGGTTTGCAACTGACAGGCGATAACGCCAGGCAGTATCAGGGCGGTGCCAAAGGCCAGTTATGGCGCTGGAAGCTGGGTTCAGTGCTCGAAGCTGAACGCTTGTTGGCAGATCATCAGGGCTCTTTACGCAATCCTATGCTTTGGCAAGGCCAGCTGGTGTTGGTTAGTGATGCGGGTGGCAATGCCAATTTATGGTCTTACGATCCTGTTTCTAAACAGCTAAAAGAGCTGACTACACATCAGGATTTTGCCGTACGTTCTGCCCGTCTTGAGCAAGGTAAAGTGGTTTATCAGTTAGGTGCAGACATTAAACTGCTGGATTTAAGCTCGGGTCAAAGCAGCACTTTAGCTCCTGCTTTGGTGACAGACTCTCCGCAGCAACGTCAGCGAGTATTAACAGAACCTCTAAAGTATTTAACCTCCAGCTCTGTCGGTTTTGCCAAAGAGAAATTAGTACTGACGCTGCGCAGCAAAGTACAAGTCTTGTCCCGTTCGCCACAACGTATTGTTGAGCTGGCTGTACCTGAAACAGCCCGGGCCCGCGGGGCTGTGGTCAGCGAGGATGGCAAATGGGTCTATCTGATTTCGGATCAATCCGGTGAACCTGAAATTTGGCAATATGCAGCCGATGGTTCAGGTAAAGGCAGGCAACTGACCAATGACGGCCGGGGTTTTCGCTGGAATTTAGCTTTATCGCCGGATGGCCGTTATCTGGCGCATGATGATAAACAAGGCCAGCTTTGGGTGTTCGATTTAAAGACCGGTAGCAATCAGCTGGCCCATAAAAGTGGCTTTGGTTTAAGCCCATACGGCGATATGGTCTGGAATAAATTCAGTAATATATTGGCTTTTACCGCCGAAAAAGATGGCACCGGCCGTCAGCAAATTGGCTTGTATTCCATCAAAGAGCAGCAGGCAAAACTGCTGACTACAGATAAATACAATTCCTACAGCCCGGCTTTTCATCCGGATGGCGACTGGTTGTACTTTTTATCCGAGCGCGAGTTAAAACTAACCCCAGGTTCACCTTGGGGAGATAGAAATATGGGGCCTGCTTTTGATAAAAGAGCTCAGGTATTTGCTTATGCGTTAACCAGCTCGGCGCAGTTTCCCTTTGATGCAGAAACTGAATTAACCGCCGGGCTTGAAGACCAGGGTAAAGCTGTTTCAGTGAAAGACTTGCCAGGGCAGTTGTGGCAAGTACCGGCAGCAGCGGGGAATTATCAGAAACTGCAGGTTGGTGCTGATTATTTATATCTGCATGAGTTTGAATACAGCGGCGTTGCTGGGCCGGTACGGGCTTTAAAAATTGAGCCTGAAAATAAAAAGCTGCTGAGTTTTGCTGGTAAAGTGAGAGCACTACAAACTAGTGCAGATGGTAACTCGCTGTTTCTGCAGTACGAAACAGAGCCGGGTGAGTATAGATTTTTCTTAGGCTCTGCCGCGGCGAAGGCACCAGAGGGTGAAGAAGCTGAACCTTGGGCTATAGACAAAATTAGCCTGGCAATAAAGCCTAAAGCGGAGTGGCAACAAATGTTCCATGATGCCTGGCTGATGCACAGAGAATTCTTATTTGACCCAGCCATGCGAGGTGTGGACTGGGGCACCACCAAAAGACGCTATCAGCCTTTACTTGAAAGGGTGACAGACAGATTTGAGCTGGATGATTTACTGACACAGCTGATTGGCGAATTGTCTGTCTTGCACTCGCAGGTGCGGGGCGGTGATTATGCCAAGGCTAGTGAAAGCAGCAAAGCGGCCAGTCTGGGAGGTGAATTTGTCAGCCGCGATGGCAAATTAATACTACAGACTATTTACCAGACCGACCCTGATTTACCTGCTATTGCCAGTCCGCTGAACAAAGCCGGAGTGGAACTGAAAACTGGCGATCACTTGCTGGCGGTGAATGGTAAAGCTGTGACTTCAGTATTGGATTTACATCAGGTTTTACAGCAACAGCTAGGTCAGCAGGTATTGCTGCAGCTGCAGCGAAATGACAAAACACTGAAGAAGGTCGTAGTACCTGTCAGCTCGCAACAAGAGCAAATGTTGCGTTATCAGCATTGGGTACAGCAGAAAAAACAACAGGTGGAACAGCAAGGCAAACAGCAACTGGGTTATTTGCATTTATACGCCATGACAGCCAACGACATCAGCAACTTTGCCCGTGAGTTTTATGCCAACGTGGATAAACCAGGCTTGATCATTGATGTGCGCCGCAACAGAGGTGGCAATATCGACAGTTGGGTGATTGAAAAGCTGTTACGACGGGTGTGGGCCTTCTGGCAACCGACTCAGGGCAATGCTTATGGCAATATGCAGCAAAGCTTCCGTGGCCAGTTGGTGGTACTGACCGACCCACTGACGTACTCAGATGGTGAAACTTTTGCAGCAGGTATCAAGAGTTTAGGTCTAGGCCCTGTGATTGGGCAACAAACTGCAGGGGCAGGGGTGTGGTTGTCAGGTCGTAATTTATTAGCTGATATGGGCGTGGCTCGTGTGGCAGAAACCGCACAGTTTGATAAGGATGGCCGCTGGATTATCGAAGGCAGAGGCGTGAGCCCGGATGTAATGGTTGATAATTTACCTTACGCCAGCTTCAGTGGTCAGGACGCGCAGTTGTCCTATGCCATCAGCTTGCTGCAAAAACAACTGCAGGAAAAGGCTGTGCCTGAATTAAAAGCAGAACCTGTAACGCCTGGTATGGCCAAAGACGCACAAAAGCTGAACTGGTAATTAACTAAAATTGGGGTCAGGACATCTTGTTAATAGTGAACAATCTGTTCTGCCCCCAATTACTAAAAAACGTAACAGCCTTTGCTTCATTCGGATTATGTAAGCGCTTTACATCTGAGAGCTAAACTGGTATCCAATTGAAATCATTCACTATTGGATAAAGCTATGAAACTTAAATTCCTCTGTTGTTCGATCCTCTTGTGCAGTTATTCAGTTGCAGCTGCTGACTGGCAACCCTTACTGGATAAAAACCTGAGTCAGTGGGATACCTATTTAAGCTATAAGCATAAAGAGTCTTATGATGGTTCAGTGCCTAAAGATGAGCATGGAAATCCTATAGCTCCTATAGGTTTAAATACCGGCAACGAGGTACATAAAGTTTTTACTGTGCAGGAAGAAAACAGCGAGCCAGTGCTTAGAGTCAGTGGTGAAATTTATGGCGCTGTGACCAGTAAAAAATCCTATAAAAATTATCATTTAAAACTGCAATTTCGTTGGGGTGAGAAAAAGTGGCCACCTCGTCTGAATAAACTCAAAGACAGTGGCATTTTGTATCATGCAACAGGTGAGCATGGTCAAGAGTACTTCCGCTCCTGGATGTTGTCGCAGGAGTTTCAAATCATGGAAGGTCATAACGGCGATTATTGGCAACAAGCCACATCGGCTATTGATATCCGCGCTTATCAACCCGAATTTATTATGAATGCAGTAGCTGATGAGACTCAGCCCTTTATAAAAGTGGGCAAAGGTGAAGAGCTGCAGGGTTTTGTATTGCGGAAAGAAAACCATGAAAAACCTGCAGGGCAGTGGAACACGCTGGAGCTTATTGCTTTTGAAGGGCAAAGCTTGCATATAGTGAATGGTCATGTGGTGATGGTGTTGCGTAATTCCAGATATGTTACGCCAGAAGGCAAAATTGAGCCTTTAATTGAAGGAAAAATTCAGTTGCAAAGTGAAGCCGCAGAACTGTTCTACAAAGGCATACTCATTAAACCTTTAGAGCAAATGCCGGCAGAATACAGCAAGCTGTTTTTATAATTCTACTGCAGTGAAGGCAGCCAAATGGCTGCCTTCAGTTCAGTGCGCTAGTTGAACAAGAACGTCAGAATTTATAGCCAGCGTTAAAGACGGCAACAGTTCTGCTGTCGCCATCACGACGGCCAGCATCGTAATCTGCTGTGCCTAAACCACCACCTAAAGTCCAGCCACGACCGCTAAAACCACTGAAGTGGTAATCATAAGTGGCCAGTAACAAAGCTTTGCTATCAAACACATCAGAGCCTGATGCATAGTGAGCACCAAATACGTGCTGACTACCGGCAGATGGCGCTATATGAAAACCCAAAGCTGCACCGCCTACACCCACACCGACGTAAACAGCCATATTGTCTTCGCGGTACATAAATTTACCGCCTAAGTCGCCGTATTGAGAGCCAAAACCTGCGGCTGGTACAAATTCACCTGCCTGAGCAACGCCTGTTGCGAATACTGTTACGACTACTAAAGTGGCCAGAGTTAATTTAATTTTCATTGTTATGATCCCTCTTTAAAACACATACCGGATCTTGCCCGGTTCACATGGAGCGGCAGTGTACCTTGGTTAACTAAACGGCCGCTTACTGCTGTTGAAGCTGGTTTCGCAGAAGGATTTGGCTAAAAAATTAGGGATAATGTCTGGTTGAAAAACGAGCATTCAGTTCAGCTTAGGCTCATCTTTACAGGCGCAAACTAAAAATCCATCTGCCAGTGGGCTCTGTAATGAAGTGTAGATTTTAGCCCCTGGCAGTCTCAATACCACAAGGTATTAGCTTAAGTATAAACACAGGAGTGCATCTTATGAGTGCAATCAAACAACAGAAAAGTGCGCAGCCCTTTACCTTTGATGCCAGCAAGGACAATACAGATTTAACTCAGCAAGAGCGCCGGGCTTTAAGTTTAGTCTGGAGTGATGCTGAGTCAGAGGTAGTGAAAGCCAAAAACCCTGACTTCATTACAGATCACTGTGCTGAGCTTGGTTATAACTAAGCTGCAGTGCGGCCACTCATCTGTAGCTCTGGTTTTAGTCAGTACTCAGGCAAGGTAGTCGCTGGTTTTATACTGAGCCCGCAACCATCTTCTGCTTTGCTTGTTTTTCGCTGTCAGTTGCTTTGATACAAAGCCAGTTGTTGCATCAGTTGCCAGACGCTTTGAGGTTGTTCCGTCGCCTGTAAATAGTCTCCGACTTTTTGCCGCTGTTCTGCTGATTTATTCTGCGAGAGTTTCATTTTCCCAACAATGCTGCTGATCTCTATCCGCACCCCACAAATGCCGTTGACCAGCTTTTGCTGATAATCCGCAGCTTGCAGCATGCCGGGTGCGGAAAAACTTTCCTGCCTTCGTACTAAAGCCAGAGTTTGTGCTGTATCTAAAGCAAAAGCTGTACCTTTGAGTTCAACCAGGCTGTAGTTCCAGGTTGAAACTGCTTGCTCATCACCATAACAGTCTGCTGCGACAAAAGCATGAGGGCCCATAATCACAATTTGTACCTGCTGTTCATTGAGCTGCTTTAACTGTGGATTATTGCGCGCCAGATGACAAAATACAGTCAGATGATCCTCCTGCCAGTCCATTAAAAATGGCAAAGGGCTGTAATACAAATCCGGGCTGTTACTCAGCAGCAAACCAAAATAATGCTGTTGTAAAAAAGAGCGGATCTGATCTAAATCTTCGCTCTGAAAGTGGTTAGGTAAATACATAGTGTTTTAGCTTTCCCTTCTGACGACAAAAGCATTGTGGCATAACTGATAACCCACTTTGGGGTAATAACTCATAGCACTTTCGGCGCTGTGCAATAACTGCTGCACTTGTGGTCCTGTCACTACTTGCACCTGACGTAACAACTCTTTACCTATGCCTTGCTGTTGTAGGCTTTTATCAACTAATAAATCGCAGATATAGACTACCCATGCTTTGTCTGTCATGCAGCGCGCTAAGCCCACCAGCTTGCCGTCTTGTCGCGCTGTCAGCAGTAAATTCGCGCTGGAAAGCAGGGTTGCCATACGGCTTTTATCCTCTGTGGGTCTGTTAATGCCAGAGGCTTTATACAAAGTCAGCATTTCTTCTAAATCAAAACTGGATTCCACCTGATAACTCAGCATATACATTCCTGTTCGCTTGTAGAAGACGCTGTTTTATCGCTAAACTGGTTCTATAGAAAGTGCCAGTTTTGTTAAAGTGAGAGATCCAGTTTGCGTATAGAACTTGGAAATTTTTTTCTGAGCGGTGAAGGCAGTTTGCAGCAGCAGTTGTATCAGGCATTACGCGAAAAGCTGCTGACAGCGCAGTGGCCTGCAGAGGCCTTATTGCCTTCCAGCAGGCAATTGGCTGTGGATTTAAAGTTAAGCCGCAATACGGTCAATCAGGTGTTGCAACAGCTGGTGGCCGAAGGTTATTTGTTGGGCCAACCAGGCCGGGGTTATCAGGTGCTTGCTGTGGCTCCGGATCAATTTTTTCAGGCAAGCGGGCATGCTCAAGTAACGCAGGCACCAGCTCAAATCACAGTGTTTGACTATGGCGTCACAGCCAAAACCGGGCCAGCTTCAGGTTTACTGCAAACCGGAGTACCTGACTTGTCAGCCTTTCCTTTTGCCTTGTGGCAAAAGTTAACTCAGCGACATAGTGGCAGAAGTGCTTTAGCCGGTATGGCTGATGCTATGGGGTTTTTGCCACTGCGTCAGGCGCTGAACCATTATTTACGCCAGTCCCGTCAGGTGCTTTGTGATGAAGACTGTATTTTGATCACACCGGGCGCTCAGGCAGCTTTGTTTATTGCCACTAAGCTGGTGAGTCAGGCAGGGGATAAAGTGGCGATGGAATCCCCTGGTTATCCCCGTTTACGGCAGGCATTGCAGTTATCCGAAGCCGATATTCATTATATCGATGCCAGTTCAGACAGCGGGCTTGCCACTGCAGATCTCTCTCGCTTGAACGGCTGTAAAGCCTTGTTTGTGACTCCGGCTCACCAATACCCCATGGGCGGCATTATGCCGCTGTCAGAGCGATTGCATTTACTGGAATGGGCCAGGCAGCAGCACTGTGTTTTGGTTGAAGATGATTACGACAGCGAGTTTCAGTTTAAACACCGGCCTATTGCCAGTTTGCAGGGGCTGGCGCAAGGTCAAGGGGTGATATATATCGGCTCCTTTAGTAAAACTTTATTTCCTGCTTTGCGTTTAGGTTATCTGGTATTACCCAAACAATGGGTCGCGAAAGCTGCTGCTTTATTACAGGCTTTGTATGGCGATGTCGCTTTATTGCCTCAGGCTGTGACGGCAGATTTTATGCTTGAAGGGCATTTTGGCCGGCATTTGCGAAAAATGCGCCAGCTGTACCAGCATAAACAACAGTTTTGTCAGCAACTTATTGCCAGGTTTCTGCCAGAGGCAAAGCTACACGCCCGTTATGCCGGTTTACATATCAGCCTTGAGTTTCCCTATGAAGTGGCAGATCAGCAGCTAACGGCCGAATTGTTAAAAGCAGGCTACAGAGTGCAGCCTTTGAGCCGTTATGTATTTGCAGGTGCTGCGCGTACTGGTCTGGTGATAGGTTTAGCCAACAGTTCAGAGCAGCAACTGTTATCTGGTGTACAGTTTATTGCTCACTTGCTGCCTTTGTATAAAAAAGTTTGAAACGCATAAATTATTGCCTAAATTGCAAATGGGAATTATTATCATCTGAGTTGTTTTTACTGAAGCCAATACACCTGATGACAGAACCCAAGCCACAAAACACATCCCCTAAACTGATCAAAACTATAAGGCAATGGCTTGGATTTGCCGTTGTGCTAACTGGTGGCCTGATTTTACTGCTTGAAAGCCTTGCAGTGATCTCAGGTTGATGCTTTGATTCTGCTTACAGATCTTCGGACCAGGCGGCAGTGTTATCATCTGCAGGCGATAAAATCCTGATCTTGTTGTTCTTCTGCACACTGATTACAATCGCTGCCATTTCCGCTGTTTGTATGGAGTTCTGATGAATAAAAGTCTTTTAACCAATCTGTTGTCTTTAGTACTGATGGCTGCTGGCTGGTTGTTCGCCTTACCTTGGTTATGGGCTATCGGCTTGTTTGCCTTTTCCGGTGCTGTCACCAACTGGCTGGCTATTCATATGTTGTTTGAAAAGGTGCCCTTGTTATATGGTTCAGGCGTGATACCGGCTCGTTTTTCTGAATTCAAACAAGGTATTTATGATCTGATCATGGGGCAGTTTTTCAGCAAAGAAAATCTGCAGCGTTTGCTTGCCGAGCAACATGAGCAAGACGCAGTCAGCTTAAAACTGGCACCTGTGATTGAAGCCATCGACCTATCACCCGCTTTTGATGCCTTACTGGAGACAGTCCAAAAATCTTCTTTAGGTGGCATGCTGGCGATGTTTGGTGGTGCTCAGATGTTAGTGCCGTTAAAAGAGCCTTTTATCGAAAACCTGAGCCGTTCGTTAATCGAGCTGGCAGACAGCCCGGAAGTACAACAACAACTTAAAAATCAGTTGCACCAAGGCGATACTATTGATTTGTTGCAACCTAAAATTGCCGCTGTAGTCGAAGCTCGTTTAGCTGAGCTGACACCTGAAATGGTGAAAGACATAGTGCAACAGATGATCCGTCAGCATTTAGGTTGGTTGGTAGTCTGGGGCGGTGTCTTTGGTGGCCTGATAGGTTTATTAAGCAGCTTTATTCAGGTGATGTGATTTTAAAACAATAGTAAGGGCAGAGTTTTCTGCCCTTAGAATCAAGATAATAGTTAAGCTAAAAAAATCTCACCTTGCAAATAGAGTTTTGCCTGCCCCGAAACCAGCACTCTTTCACCTGCCAATTCACAGCGCAATACACCACCTCGTGCCGATGCCTGACAGGCCATTAACTGAGTTTTTCCAAGCTGTTCTGCCCAATAGGGAACTAAACCGGCATGAATTGAACCTGTCACCGGATCTTCATCGCCGCCATTGGCAGGCCAGAAATAACGTGAAACAAAGTCATACTCTGTGCCAGGCGCTGTGGCCACCACATCATAAGGCGCCAATTTTTTCAGTTCATGGCTGTTGGTTACTAGCTGCTTTACCTGCTCTTCATCGGTATAAATCGCAAAATAAGCCTGTGCACTTTGCAACACCAAAGCCGGAGCTATAGATAATCCTGCCATCAGGGCATCTGGCGCTGTGACCGGGCTGGCAAGGCGCTGAGGGAAATCCATTTGGATCCAGCCATCAGTTTGTTGGCTCACCACTAAGTCACCTACCTTCAGGGTGCTGAAGCGAAGGGTGGTACTGTTGCTTTGAGCAAATAATACAAAAGCTGCAGCTAAGGTGGCATGACCACAAAAATCAATTTCGGTGACAGGCGAAAACCAGCGGATCTGATAATGATCGTTCGCCAAAGGTAATACAAAGGCGGTTTCAGACAAGTTGTTTTCAGTGGCAATTTGCTGCATCAGTTCATCAGTTATAGTCTGCTGTAAAGGCACAACGGCGGCATAATTGCCTTTAAATAGCTGATCGGTAAAAGCATCTACCTGATAAATTGGAAGTTTCATCGTTATAAGCTCAGTATCTTGTGGTAAGTGGCAGCATATCAGATCAGAAAAACCCGCTAGCAGGATATTTTGCTTATAATACCGCAGTATTTTTTGAGGATTTTTGATGAAAGTAATAATTTCTGTAGTGATAACAGCTGTGTTGTTTTGTGGCTTTGCTTTTGCGAATGATGTGGATATGGAAAAAACTATGAAGCAAATGGCGCTGAACTTTAAACAAGCCAAAGAAGCGCAGTCAGTGGAGCAGATGAGGCTGGCATTAGCCAGTTTTGAAACTCAATTGCAGCAAGCGCAGCAAGGTAAATTTCAGGCAGACAAAGCAGAACTGTATCAGCAAGGTTTAAAAGAACTGGCTATTGAAGTGGACCAGGCTCAACTGTTGTTAGAACAGCAGAATTTGGACGGGGCGAAGCAGCACCTGGTGAAAATAGATGAGCTGCGGAAAAAGTATCATAAACATCGTAAACCCAGCTTCTGGCAACTGATTTTTGGCTAAGTTCTTAAGCTCGATTTCATCGTAGAACTGGAGTATATTGCACACAATTCAATTGAGTCTGGCCATCTGATGACGACAGAAAACGACGATTATTTAGTACTGGAAAAACAGCTATGTTTTTCACTCTACAGCGCCAGCCACCGACTGGTGCGCAGTTACCGCTTATTGCTGGACCCTTTGGATCTGACCTATCCGCAGTATCTGGCCATGCTGGTGTTGTGGCAGCAACCTGAACTCAATGTCAAAGATTTAGGTGAAAAACTGCATCTGGACTCAGGCACTTTAACTCCTTTGTTAAAACGGCTGGAAAACAAAGGCTTCGTTAGCCGGAACCGTAGTCAGCAGGATGAACGTGTAGTGCATATTCGCCTGACTGAGCAGGGACAGTTGTTAAAGGCTCAGGCCAGTCATATTCCAAAAACTATTTTTCAGCAATCTGGTTTAGCTTTAGAGCAGTTGCAGCAGTTGAAACAGAGTTGCGATCTATTATTTCAGCAACTCGAAGCCTTGTAATAGGTTTTCGCATCCCCATTTCAATCCTCAGATCCTTGCAAAGGGCAGGATGGTTTGAATGAGGCAAAAAGCATGAGTTTATCTTTCTACAGCGCGTCAGTTCCGGTCTTTAAGCAGTTCCTCACCAGTTTAAAAGATTTATTGGCTAAAGCTGAAAAATTCAGCCAGCAAAAAGAGCTGGCCGATGCGGTATTGCTACAATCGCGTTTATACCCTGATATGTTTCCGCTGCTGCGTCAGGTACAAATTGCCGCTGATTTTGCTAAAAGTGTACCGGCCCGGTTAGCTGGCGTTGAAGTGCCTGCTTATGAAGACAGCGAGCAGACTTTTGCTGAGCTGCAGCAACGTCTGGATAAAACTCTGGCTTTTCTTGATACTTTAAGTGCAGAGCAATTTGCCAATGCTGCAGAAAAAGAAATTGTATTGCGCGCTGGTACACCCAAAGAAAAACGTTTTACCGGTACCCAGTATTTAGCTCAATACGGTTTGCCACAGTTTTATTTCCACGTCACCACCAGTTACGCTTTATTGCGTCACAATGGTGTTGAAGTAGGTAAAAAAGACTATATGGGTCAAATTTAGGCGATGCGGTGGCGGGTCTAGTGCCCGCCCGTTTTGCGTTCAATACTGCTGAAGCTGAAGGTTTGAAGCGAACAAAGTTGAAGTTTAAATACGACCAGTAGTGATCATTCGAATTTTAAAATACCCTCTACAGCTTGTGTATTGATGTTGTGATACTGTTTTAAAATCATCTGCCATTTTTCAGCAATAAAGTGCTGCTGACCGCTTAGACGGAATCTTTCGGCAGCAGCTTTCCATTTCTGCATCAGTTTTGGATCTGTGCCTGGCTTTGACATCAGCAAATAAACCTCAGATGTTTTGAGTGAATAGACTGTTTTTATGTCGTCATATTGCAGACCTTCTTCCCACAATAAATGCTGAATACCCTGACTTTCGTAGACTATTAAATCCAGTCGACCTGACTGTAATCGACGAATATTCTGCTGATGATTAACGGAGGGATGCAAATTGTCAAAGTTCTGCTCTGTTAACCATTCTTCCCTGATATCCCCTCTGACCACACCTATAGAGTTTACCAAACGCAATTGGTCCAGGGTTTCAATATGCATTGAGCTTGAACGCATAGCGTATGCAGACCAGGTTTTTTCAATGAGTTTGTTAATCCAGTAAAACTCAGTTTCTCTTTTATCTGTTCTTGAGAAGCTGAAGAGCAACACATTAGGTTCAGTGCGGGCAATATGAATTGCACGAGCTTCCGGCATGACCTCTATTTTAGTTTTGTCATTCAGACTGGCCTGAATTGCCTTAACTACGTCCACAGAAAAACCAGTCAATTGGCCATGGCTATCCAGATAACTGGCCGGCGGCTCTATGATAGTGATGATGCGCAAGCCCTGAGATTGAGCCGAGAAACTGAGAAGAATAAAAAGAACTCCGGCAATAAACTGCATAATCACTTTGCTCGAATCATAAAAAACTCGTCTAGGTATAGCTAGATTTCATTCACTTGACAACAGGCCAGGTCGGGTTATTTCAGCCTGAACATTAGTTTTAACTTCGTGGCTGGCAGTAAAATAACTAAATTTCCCAAAGCCACAATGCAAACACCAATAAGTGCAAACCAGCTCCAGTGATAGTTTTCAAAAACGGTCGATATGCACAATGCTACTATCGGAAAAAGCACCATAGTGTAGGCTGCTTTGGCTGGTCCAATACGTCCGACTAGCGTCAGATAAGCGCCAAAAGCCAATACTGAGCCAAATAATGATAAATACAACAAGGACAGATTAAAACTGAGACTAGTTTCCAATACCGGCATAATGCCTTGTGTTAAAGCTAATAAGGCCATAATGCCAGCGCCATAAGCCATACCAAAGACATTGCTTTGGACCACGGGCAGGTGCTGTTGTTGGTTTTTAGAGGACAACATATTGCCCAGTGAGGCGATGTAGGTACCTGCAATACTCAGGATCAGCCCCCAAAAAGCAGAGCTATTATTTTCTAGTCCTGCCAGTTCAGGCCAAAACACAAAAGTAATGCCAAGAACGCCTAATAGGGCTCCAAGTAAGGTTTTCACCTCAATAGCCCGACCAAAAAACAAGGCACCGTTGAGGATGTTCATCAGCACTATACTGGAAAACACTACTGCAATAAGTCCGCTAGTGAGATTAGAGGTAGCGATATAGATCAGCAAATAATTCAGGCAAAATAGAAACAAACCTTGCAGTACCATCCAGCCGTGTTGGCGGAGAGTAAAACGCAGTGGTAATTTCCGCCACAAACACCAGAGCCAAAGCAGCAGAGCTGCCAGGCCAAAACGATAGGCGATAGACCATATCTCTGGTACATCGCCAAGCTGAAACTTAATAGCAAAAAAAGTTGAACCCCAGATCAGCACTGTAGCCAGATACAAGGTAATGGAATGGGTAAGCATACTGCCTCTACGATCACTGCCTGGTGCAAAAAGATGGATTAAAGTCTGTGCGTATCGGGCTCACCATCGCGTTGTGCTTTATTCTGAAAGTCACGCTGTACTATGGTGAGTGCGGACAGCACAGTATTGACTGGCAGATCCTGTTGCTCAAGCAACAGGATCAGGTCCACAGCTAATTGCACCTCAAGCGCTGCTTCCGATAAAGCCGGTATCTCAGTTTTTGTCACGTTGAGTGTCTAAGAAATCTTTGGCTTTTTTCACGGCTTCGCGCACTTTCATCAGCATTTCAAAACGCTCTGTTTGTGGCAGATAGAATGCCATATCCACTTCATAACGAATGTATTTGGACGGCAACTGATTCAGAACTATGCAGCACAAGTCAGCCAGATATTCATTGTCGTGATTCTGGTCTAAACGCAACTCAACTAAATGGTCCAACAGAAGTTTTTCATAATAGTTATGAATATCGTTATCTAACTTCATCTGTTACTCCTTGTGTGCCTGAACTTTATGCTCCGGCCTTTTAATAGCGTACTAATAGCGCACTGATACTGAAGCTAAGCATAATCAGTTCGGTTATAAAACGCTACCAGCAGATGTTAACTTCAGGTCTGCCTGTTAGAATAGCGCGGTCAAAACAACAGGCTCAGGCCTAAGATTAAAAAAATGCAAAAGAATACAACCCCTTGTTACTACGGTGACTATCTACAACTGGACAAAATTTTAACAGCCCAGGCGCCTGAAAGCGCAAAGTATGCCAACGAAGCCCATGATGAAACCTTGTTTATCGTGGTGCATCAGGTCTATGAGTTATGGTTTAAACAAGTGCTGCATGAACTGAAAGCTGTGCTTGCTGTGTTTGCCGCAGATGAAGTCAAAGACCAGCAACTGACAGGTGTGGTACACAAACTCAAACGGGTTATTACCATTCAGCAGCTGATGAACCAGCAAATAGGTGTGATGGAAACCATGACGCCTCAGGATTTTATGTCCTTTCGCGACTATCTGGTGCCAGCTTCCGGTTTTCAAAGTGTGCAATTTAAAATGCTGGAAATTGGGTTAGGGCTAAAGAGCGAATATCGCATCGATTTTGATAAAAACTCCTTTTACAGCAGGTTAAATGAAAAAGATCGGTTGTTTTTAGAAGCTTTGGAAACTCAGCCAAGTTTATTTGAGCAAGTGGAGAAATGGCTGGAACGTATGCCGTTTTTACAATTTGGTGATTTCAGCTTCTGGCAGATGTACCAAAGCGCGACAGAAAACATGCTGGACGAAGACGAAAGCACTGTGGTGTCGATAGAGCAGATTGCAGAGCATGAACGCGACATGCAACTGAAAGAAATCACCAATACCAGAGCTAAGTTTGCCGCTTTGCTGGATAAAGACAAATACGCTGAACTTCAACAACAAGGTAGTTTCCGCTTAAGTCAGCGCGCCATGCTGGCGGCCTTGTTTATTACCTTGTATCAGGAAGAGCCAGTATTTAACCTGCCATTTCAGGTATTAACCTGTCTGACAGAAATCGATGAGAATATGACGATATGGCGCTATAAACACGCCATGATGGTGCAACGTATGCTGGGAACTAAAATTGGCACTGGTGGTTCCTCTGGCCATGATTATTTAAAACGTACCACGGAAAAGAATCGTATTTTTACCGATTTATTCCATATGGCCACTTTTTTACTGCCAAAATCGGATTTACCTGAATTGCCTTTGGCCGTGCGTAAACAGCTGGGGTTTTATTTCGCAGGTGCTCAGCAAGTCTAAATTGTAGGGGCGGGTCTTGTACCCGCCCGTCAATGGATATCGCGGTGCCCTTTGGCGGGCCGGGACAAGCCGCGGCCCCTACAACCTGCCCTTCTCAAATTCAAGTACGAAGGGCATGAAACCAGCTGTTTGTATTTGGTAATGATACACCGCTGATTTTAAAGGCTGCGTAAAACAGCTGCAGATGAATTTGTGTTAATGAATCAATATCACGCTGATAACCCCCGCCAATGACAGCCGCTACCGGAATACCGCGTTTGTGACATTCGCTTAATACATACCAATCCCGCTCTGCCACTCCTGCTGTGCTGATATGCAAAAGCCCCAAATTATCCTGTTGATGAATATCAATACCCGCATCATAAATCACTAAATCCGGCTGATGGATGCATAACAAATAATCCAGACTTTGTCTGACCGCTACCAGATACTCTTCATCTGTACAGGCTGTCGGTAAACCTAAATCCCAGCTGGACTGTTGTTTACGAGCCGGAAAATTTTTTTCGCCATGCAAAGAGGCGGTAACTACAGCGTGTTCATCAGTAAAAATAGCGGCTGTGCCATCGCCTTGATGCACATCACAATCAAAGATCAGCACCTTCTCCACACCTTGCGTGAGGGCATAGCGTGCTGCCACTGCTAAATCATTAAATAAGCAAAAGCCACTGCCTTCACCTGCAAACGCATGGTGATAACCGCCACTTAAATGCAAAGCTAAACCTTGTTGTAACGCAAGCTGAACTGTTTGCACTGTACCACCTACCGAAGTTAAAGAACGGGTGACTAATTGCTCTGACCAGGGAAAACCTATACGACGCATAGCTTTGGCATCCAGTTGACCAGAGATAAGCTGCTCTGCATAGAAAGTTTGATGTACTGATAATAACAGCTCTGTGCTGACGATTTCAGAGCATGTAAACTGATTAGCTGGCACACCCAGTTCCAATAAAGCCTGATACAAAGCCTGATATTTACCTATGGGATATCGATGTTTAAAAGGCAGTTCAAGCTGGCTATAAATAGGGTGATAAATTAACCCCGGCGGTTTTGTTCGGACCACTGAATTTCTACCTCTAATTCGCTGATGGCTTTGCGACAACGGCCTAACCGGGCGTGAATGGCCAATACTCTGTCGGCACTGGTGTCCTTAGAACCGCCTGATAACTGACGTTGCTCAAGCTCCAGCATATCCAATAAACGCCTCTCAAAGCCCTGATATTCTGACAGCTGTTGATAGAGCTGCTGAGTTGAACGGCGCAATTGACCTACCATGGCCTGAGCTTGTTCTGAGGCATTTGCTGAAGCAGGACGTTTTTTTGTTTTACCAGGTAAATACCGCAAATCTTTAGTTTGAAAAGCCCGGCTTAACGCCTGGATCTGTTCGCTAAGCTTAGCTGCCAGCGCCTGGGCTGAGCTGGTACGCTGCTCTGTGCTTGCTTTGAGGCGTTTGAGCATCACCTCGGCTTCTAGGACATAATCGGTTAAAAAAGGTGAGTGAGACTGAAACAAGGCACTATCAAACCAGGCTTTTTGCTGCCAGCTGCTTTGTTTACCATCTATGGCTTTGGCTTGTTGAGTCAACTGTTTCAGTTGTTGTTCAAGCGCGGCCAATAAGTCTTTCATCCGTTGCTCCAGGCTTGCCATAACAAGCGGGCGGTAATAGCTAATACCATAGTTAAAAATAGTGGCCGGATAAACTTGCTGCCAAAACGAATGGCTGAACGGGCACCAAAATAGGATCCGAGCATTAAACAAGCGCCCATAGCCAAACCCAGTGCCCAGTAAATATGACCCAACCAGGCAAAAGTCACCAGCGCAAAAACATTACTAACGCAGTTCATCGAACGAGCCACGCCGCTGGTCAGCAGTAAGTTGATTTTATACAGTGCCATGGTCGACACCATCCAGAAGGAACCGGTCCCCGGGCCTGCTAAGCCATCATAAAAACCTAAGCTAAAACCTTGTGTTCTTTGTAGCCAGAAATGCTTGGGAGTTTGCTTTGGTAAGGTCATATGATCGTCTGGCTGCATTTTGACCAGCAGGCTATACAAAGCTGCGACCACAATAAAAAATGGGATAATACGTTCTAACCATTCTTTACTGATCAAATCCACCACTAAAGTGCCACATATAGCGCCAATAGCGGTGAATATAAGCGCAGTGCGCCAATAGGCGGGATCAAACAGTTTTCGTCTGTAATAGGTCACTGAAGCGGTAATGGAACCGAAAGTTGCGGCTAGTTTGTTAGTGCCTAACACCAGATGAGGCGGTAAACCAGCGGTTAAAAGTGCAGGTACAGTCAACAAGCCACCCCCTCCAGCTACTGCATCGATAAAACCAGCCACTAAAGCAACAGCACACAAAGCGGCGACTACCCAGAGGTCTAAAGCTAATTCCATCTTTACTCTTCAATAATTTGTGAAAAAGGTGGCAAGGCCTTAAGCATGGCTTTGCCATAAGTTTTGGTGACTAAGCGTCTGTCTAAAATCACAATACGGCCATAATCTTGTTCCTGGCGCAGCAGTCTACCACAGGCCTGCACCAGTTTTCGTGCCGTAGCTGGCACTGTCATTTGTAAAAATGGATTACCTCCACGTTTGGTGATGGCTTCAGATAATGCTTCTTCCAATGGCGATGAAGGCACAGCAAAAGGCAATTTTGTGATCACCAGATTCGTCAGTAGAGCCCCGGGTAAATCCAAACCTTCTGAAAAGCTTTGGGTGCCACATAAAATACTGCCTTCTCCTGCTTTTACTTTCATGCTGTGAAGTTCCAATAAAGACTGACGCGACGCTTCGCCTTGCACTAAAAAGGACCAACCTTTAGCCCTTAAGGCCTCTGTAACTTTTTGCATTTGCCAATACGAAGCAAATAGCACCAGATTACCTGCTACTTTATCCATATATGTTGGTAATTTATCGATTAATTCGTCGGTAAATGCATCGCTGCTTGGGTCTGTCTGCATTTTTGGTAATAGCAATCGGGCTTTATTCCGATAATCAAAGGGGGAGTCTACTTTGAGTGTTTGTAAACCAGGATGTTGAGCAAGGCCGAGTTCTTGTTTGATATAGTCAAAGCTATTTAAAGTGGTCAAAGTTGCGGAGCAAAGCACAGTAGCGAAAGCCTGACTAAATAATAAGTCGTCTAGCAGGAAACTTACTGACAAAGGGCTGGCATAAGCACTGCTTTGCAGATTCTCTCTCTGTTTAGAGTCCCTATTCAGGTTGTCTGCACTTAGCCAACGCGCTTGATTCACATGCTTTTGTTGCGGTACCGAATAAAGCCGCCAAAGTTCAGACTGCTGCTCAAACCTGTGCTCTATAGCTGTGAGTTCGAATTGCAAAGGCAACACAAGTTTTGTCGCGACTTTATGTTCTGTGCCGGCCTCAGATAAAAATTGTTGTAATTTTTCTACACAAGCCAAGGCTTTACCACTCAACTCAGCCAGTTGATCGGCGTTGGAGGCAAAAGTTTCGGGCAAGACTGCATCAGCAAAACGGTAATGAGATTCTTTAGTAAACCAGCGGTGTTGATTGAGTTCTATCTGATGTTGTACAGGCTTTAATTGTTTTAAAAAGTCACTCGCCAACTCATCCAGTTTTAATACTTCGGTCATTGCGCCTTGTTGGGGCAGGATACCTGCGAGTTGCTGCGTAGTTTTCTTTAGTTTTTCCAGCCATTGTGCCGGGAAGCTCATAGGGGCATGTGCAGAAAAAAAATCACGGCCACTGTCTGGCAAGTGATGCGCTTCATCAATAACGTAAATGCAGTCCGCTGGCTCTGGCAATATTTGTGAGCCTGCGTCCAAGTCAGCCAATAACAAGGCATGATTGACCACTAAAACGGTGCTCCCTTCAATTTCTGCACGAGCCAAATGAAAAGGGCAGTGGTGATGCGCTGAATGTGCTTTGGTGCAATGGGCTGGATCTGAGGCAATGCCATACCAATGCTCATCTGTTACAGGCTCTTTTAAGCTGTCTCTGTCACCTAACCACAACCGCTGCTGCCAATGGTTTAATAACTGTTGTAACAGGGGGGCAGGGGCAGTGCTTTGAAACAAAGGTAATAAGTCAGGCTGCAATAATTGTTGTTTGATTTTTTCGATGCAGGCATAGCGCTGCCTGCCTTTGACTAAACAGAATTCAAACTTCAGGCCGCTGTGTTTTAGAAAAAAGGGCAAATCTTTTTGCACTAATTGCTCTTGTAAAGCCACTGTGGCCGTAGCAATAACCAAGGTTTTTTTCTGCTTCAGGGCGAAGGGAATAGCTGCCATCAAATAGGCCAGAGATTTACCTGTGCCAGTTCCTGCCTCAACCAGCAAAGTTCGATCATAGGTGTGATAGCTACCAGCCAAGGTATTGGCAATTTCCGCGACCATTTTGTTTTGACCAGGCCGAGGTTGGTAGTTCGCCAGGTTGCTTTTCAGTTGCTGGTGAATTTGCCGGATTTGGTTCTTTAAAGCATCGGTAAGCATTAAAACATCTGGATAAAAAAACAGGGGTTCATCATAAGTCAGCCTGCAAGCCGGCGCAATATGGATATTACCTTTGAAAAACAGCAGTTCAGACAGCGAATAAATGAAATAATTTGACTTACAAACCGTAAACTTAAAGTTACAGATTTTTAGGCAAAGTTCAATGGTAGCCTTGGTGTGGCTGAATTTTGTTCTATAAAAGCTTTTTATGTAGGCTAAATAGGTATGGGTGCTTAAAAAATACCCACCAAGTGGCAGGTCAAAGTGGTACAAGGCATGGACAATCGCACACGTTGACAACACCCAGAGAAATTTGTTCCATAAAAGCTGTTGACCGTGCTGAAAAATTACGTTTATTATCGAAGCGTTGTTGTCGGGGTCAACCTCGATTGCGAAAAGTTCGGAGTTCCAATCGCCGCAAAGGTTGGTCATCGTAAAAATATAGAATCACTAAATAGTGGTCCAGGGAGAAAAACATGTTCACAAATAACAAATTATCAAAGGCAGTGCGCTTAGCTGTTGCTTTTGGTGCAGCTTCAGTTGCTTTTACCTCTGTAGCTCAGGAAGCCGCGGAAGAAGAAGCTACGGACGTTGAGCGTATCGAAGTAACTGGTTCACGTATCAAACGTACTGACCTTGAAGGTTCTTTACCTATCACTACTATAGACCGTGCTGCTATTGATATGTCTGGTCAATTGTCTGTGACTGACTTATTACGTAACACTACCTTCAACTCATTCGGTTCTGCCCGTACCACCTCAGGCAACTCTGCTCAGGGTACGTCTCAGATCAACTTACGTGGTTTAGGTGCCAACCGTACCTTGATTCTGATTGATGGTAAACGTGTTCCTAAGTCTCCTTTAACAGGTAGCTCTCAGGACTTAAACCAGTTGCCACTGGCTGCTGTTGAACGTATCGAAGTTCTGCAAGACGGCGCATCTGCTGTATACGGTTCAGACGCTATTGGTGGTGTTGTGAACATCATCACTCGTAAAGACTACGATGGTGCTGAAATTAAACTGGGCTCTTCACGTGTAAGCTTGCCTTCAGATGGCGGTGATCGTGAGGAAGGTAGTTTCCTGATCGGTTCTGCCAATGATAAAACCAACCTGATGGCTGGTTTTTCCTGGAACAACCGTGACATTATTTTTGAACGTGCTTTCCCATGGAATGCGCCAAACCGTGGTATCTCTCCATACGGTAACAACTGGGCTCCGTTAACTTCAGCTGGCCGTGCTCCAGGTTCTACACAGGCTCGTGCATTAACTAAAGCTTGTGATTTTGAATTGTTCTACACTACTCAAAGCCCTTGGGTTCCTGCAAACCAACTGTGTAGCTATGACTTCCTGAAAACCAATGCCAACGATTCATCGACGGGCAACCAGTCTCTATTTGTTCGTGGTACTCACGAGTTTACAGACAACTGGAAAGTCTATGGTAATGCTAACGTTGCTAAAACCAAGTCATTCGGTCGTTATGCTGCTTCTCTGAACGATCCGGGCAGTATCATTTCTGCAACAAGCCCAAACAACCCAACGAACCCAAATAGCCCACTGTACGATGCTGCTATTGGTGGCGCTGCCCGTTCTGTTGCTGTGTTCCACCGTTTTGCGGCATTGGGAACTCGTGATACATCTGTTGATAACTATGCTAACGATGCAATGGTTGGTTTAGAAGGTAACGTCAACGATATCGATATTGACGTAGGTGTACGCAAAGCCAAAACGAAAGCTTACAACATAGGTACTGGTTACCTGTTACGTTCTGCGGCAAATATCGCCATGGAAAGTGGTGCTTACATGCTAAACGACCCGTTCGGTGAGCGTTTCACTACTGCTGAAGACCAGGCTGCTTACCGTGCCTTGTTAAACTCAATGAACGTGACTATTTCTCGCGTCAGCCAGTTTGACCAGGAAGAAGCATTTGCTTCTGCTGCTTTTGACGTGATGGAATTAGACGCAGGTGCTATTCAGGCGGTAGTAGGTGCCGAGTACCGTAAAGAGCAATACAACGACAAGTATGACTCACTGTCTGAAGCTGGTGTTGTAGGTGGTTCTGCTGGTTCTTCTGCTGGTGGTGGTCGTAATGTGAAAGCGGCGTACGCTGAGGCATTAGTGCCAGTAACAGAACAGTTTGAACTGAACTTTGCTGCCCGTTACGAGAAATACTCTGACTACGGCAACGATTTGGCACCTAAAGTATCTGCCCGCTACGAGCCATTAGAAGGTTTAGTATTACGTGCTTCAGTAGGTAAAGGTTTTAACGCACCAAGCTTGGACATCCTGACACAACAACCGTCGTCTCGTAACGATACGGTACAGGATTTTGTATTGTGTGATTTCAACAATACTCCGGTCACGTCTTGTCCTTCTGGCCAGATCCGTTCAACGGATATTGCTAACCCTGCTCTGAAATCAGAACAATCAGATCAGCGTTCTTTTGGTATCGCATATCAGCCGACAGATTGGTTAAACTTTGCTGTTGACTACTACAATATCGAAATTGAAGACTCAATCCGTTATATCGGCTTACAAACACTGATCAACCGTGATCGTGCTGGCGACCCAATCCCTGCTGGTTTAGGTTATGTTCGTGACCCGGTGAACAATGCTATCATCGAAGCCACAACTGGTTCTGCTAACGACGGTACGCAAGAAACTTCAGGTATAGATTTAAACATAGCTACTAACTTTGACTTTGGTGATTTCGGTAAACTGAAATCAACATTCCAAGCCAGCCACGTGTTAGATTTCAGTCTGGACAGCGGCCGTAACCTTGTGAAAGACCCAGGTCGTCCACAACAGCGTATGGCATTAAGCCACGCTTGGAGCATCAGTGATTTTGACGTGTCCTTCACTACTAACCTGATCGGTGATCAGTTTAACAACGTGACTACGGCAAATAATGTTACTACTCGCAGTGGCCATATTGCTTCATGGACTACGCATGACCTGCAAGTGGTTTACCACACTGGCTGGAATGCAGATATCACAGTGGGTGCTCAGAACTTGTTTGAAAAGTTCCCACAGATTGGTGTATCCAGTGCTGCTGGTCGTAACTTAGACTATACACTGTATGATGCTTACGGCCGTATCAGCTACGTTCGTTACACTCAACGTTTCTGATAAGCCTTTACTGCTAGGTTGTTATAACAACTGCAGTTTAAGCTGACGTAAAACCCCACTTTGGTGGGGTTTTTTTTTAATACAAAGCCGCTCTTTAACAATACTGCGGCTGATGATTTGGTAAAAGAGTTCATTATGGATCACTGGAATAATCTTTGGGGTACTACAGAGGCGTTAAGTAGCTTTGCTGAAGGTGAAATGGCATTTGGTTATAAAGGCGCCGTAGCAGATTATTGGTCGTCAGTGTTCGAAGCTCAGACCCCGCAGGCTGTGGTTGCGGATTTATGTTGTGGTAATGGAGCTTTGCTTCTCGCTGCAGCTAGTTATTCGTGCTCAACAGACAAAGATTTTATGTTGTATGGTATTGATGCTGCTCAGATTAATTTCTCTGCGGTAAAGCAGCAATTAGCAAAGCTGACTGCACCAGTACGAGCAGAGTTTCTTGGCGATACATCAATAGAGAAGTTACCTTTGGCCTCTCAATCTGTAGATTTAGCTATTTCTCAATTTGGTTTTGAGTATACAGATCTGGACATGTCTTTAACTGAGCTACACAGAGTATTGAAGTCTGGTACATCGCTGCATTTTATTGCGCACCATCCAGAGTCTTTTATTTCCACAGACTGCAGCTTAGGCGTCGCTATCCTGAGTGCATTAATGGATCAGTATTTGTATTTTGACTTAGCGATCTCCTTGATTGAGTTGACGCTTCAGCTCAAACAAAAGTCAATAGCGCCTGCTCAGGTTCCGGCCTTTGCTCAGGTGAATCAGGCCTTGTTGGCTATTATGCAGAAGTTTAATCAGAATTATCAGTCCGCTTATGAACAAGAATGGTATTCAGAGTTATTCCGTCAGACTGCTCAAGCTGTTTTAGCATCAGACTTCGCCGCGCTGGAGCGAGTCAAAGCGTTAAAAGTTAATACAGGTTTTCATTTGCAACGTTTGGTGCAGCAGCAAGCAGTAGCGTTAACGCCCGAGCAATTGGATCAGAAGTTAGCAGCGCAGCCTGGACTTTTTGCTCCAGCGGTTTATACCGAGATCAAGAGCAATGAAGGGTTGATCGGATTGGCAGTGAAGCTGACAAAGATTTAATTGCTCCATCTGTCTGAAAAGGTCAATCCGTAGATCAGTATTTTTTGATTATGAGCATAGAACTGGTCTATGGTATCCGGTGTGCCGAATAATTTATGCTGTTGCGAAATTTTTTTTCTGTAGTACAGGTCTATTAAATGCAACTTAATGCAACTACGAGGAACATCGATATGAAAACCAACAAAACGACAGCTGTTGCCATCAGTGCTTTAGTACTGGGCTCTTTATCCACGTTAAGCTTGAGCGCCAACGCGAATCCGTTTTCAGCTGAGCAGTTAAATGCTGGTTACCAGCTGGCTTCAGCTGAAGCTTCTTGTGGCGCAGACAAAGCTAAAGAAGCTAAATGCGGCGAAGACAAAGCCAAAGATAAAGAAGCCAAATGTGGTGGCGATAAAAAAGAAGGCAAAGACAAAGAAAAAGCCAAAGAAGCCAAGTGTGGTGAAGGCAAGTGCGGTGGCGCTGTATAACACCGAAGAATGTCAGCCTGCGATCGCAGGCTGACCGCTTTCAGGAGATCTTATGTCTGATGTTCGTTTTGGTTTAAAAGCTGCAGAAGTCGGTTTGGGCTTACGTCGTGAAATGCTCAACTCTGTGTTGCAACAACCTCAAGCCGACATCGACTTTTTTGAAGTTGCGCCGGAAAACTGGTTGCCTTATGGTGGTGCCTACCAAAAAAAATTCCGTCAGTTAACTGAACGCTATCACTTTATTTGCCATGGTTTGTCGTTGTCTTTAGGCAGTCCTGATGCTTTGGATCTGGATTTTGTCCGCCAAATCAAAGCCTTTTTAAAAGAGCATCAGATCAAACTTTACAGCGAACATTTAAGTTATTGTTCTGCCGCAGGACATTTGTATGATTTGCTGCCTATTCCTTTTACCGAAGAAGCTGCTGTTTATGTCGCAGATCGTATTCGTCTGGTACAAGATATTCTTGAACAGCAGTTGGTCATCGAAAATGTCTCTTATTATGCAGCGCCTGGACAAGAGCTGACTGAACTTGAGTTTACCAACGCAGTGCTGGAGTTGGCCGACTGCAAGCTGCTATTAGATGTGAATAACATCTACGTCAATTCAGTTAATCATAGCTATGATGCGCTGGCTTTTTTAAAAGGCCTGCCAACACAGCGTATTGCTTATGGTCATGTCGCTGGACATTATCGCCAGCATGACAGCTTGCTGATTGATACTCATGGCGCTGATGTGTCTGATCCGGTCTGGGCCTTATTGTCCGACGCTTATTTGCATCACGGCCTGTTTCCGACTTTGCTGGAAAGGGATTTTAATATTCCTGATATGCAACAACTGCAACTGGAGCTGGCGCATATTCGTAGCTTGCAACAAGTTAAGCAAAATAAGGTAAGGGCCTGAAATGAAATTCCAACAGGTTCAACGGGACTTTGTTGCTTATTTGCGCTCGCCAGAGCAACACGAAAAACCTCTGGATATAGAGCAGGAACGTCTGGATGTGTATCGGGAATTGTTGTTTAACAATGTGTCAGGTTTTATCAGCAGTGCTTTTCCTGTGCTGAAATCCTTGTACTCAGAGCAGACATGGCAGCAGCGTTTACAGCCTTTTTTTGCCGGCTATCGCTGCGAAAATCCATTCTTTTTATCCATAGCCCAGAGTTTTTTAGAGTTTTTACAGCACCAGTATCAACTACAGCCCGATGACCCTGTGTTTATGCTGGAATTGGCGCATTATGAATGGCTGGAATTAGAGCTGGCAACACGCAAAGCAGAAGCCGGACTTCCCATACGCGATCTGAAACAGCAGGCACTGCAGTTGTCCGATTTAGCATCAGTGCAGGCCTATCAATACCCAGTGCATAAAATTTGTCTGGAGTTTCAGCCAACAGAAACCGAAGCTAGTTTTTTACTTATTCATCGTAACTCTGACGACGAAGTAAAATTTATCGCGTTAAACCAGCTGACCACTTTATTGCTGCAAGTATTAGCGCAGCAGCCAGGTTTAACCTTGGCTGAACTGGTTAGCCAATTATCACCTTACGTGCCACAGTTGGATCCCTGTCAATTGTTGCCCGGTGCTGAGCAGATACTGGCAGATTTTGCCGAGAAAGGCATAGTACAAGCTTTTCAAGCGGGCTAAAATTCATTACCATGTCCAACCTTTTTAGTGAATGAGCTCACATCATGGCAGACGAGAATTTTAAAGAATCTTTTGGTATCGGCCAGTTAGTGCTGTTAGTCACAGCCTTTGTGGTTTTATTGTGTCTGGCACCCATCATCAGTTGGCTGCGGATCATCGCTTAAATTGTTGCGAGCGAAAAAAACCGCCCTCAAGGCGGTTTTTTTATCTGTGGTATATCCAGCATTTTGTCGATATGCCGTTGTTGAATTTTATAATCAGGATGGTGATGATGAATCCACAATCTCTTTCCGCTTTATTAAGTCAGGTGATTAAAGCTGTGCCTGACTATCCAAAGCCAGGTATTTTATTTCGTGACGTGACCAGTTTAATGCTGGATGCTGGTGCTTTCGCACAGGTGATTGATGCGTTTAAGCAGCAGTATCAGGGCAAAGGCTTTACCAAGATTGTCGGTACTGAATCCCGTGGTTTTATTTTTGGTGCCCCTTTGGCTTATGCCATGGGTTTACCTTTTGTACCAGTGCGTAAGCCAGGTAAATTACCGCGCGAACGTATTGCTCAGTCTTATCAACTGGAATACGGCGAAGACACGCTGGAAATTCATAAAGACGCAATAGTTGCCGGAGATAAGGTGCTGTTAGTGGATGACTTATTGGCTACAGGTGGTACTATTGCTGCAACAACCAGTTTAGTCGAGCGCTTAGGTGGCAAAGCGACGGACGCCGCTTTTGTGGTGAATCTGCCGGATTTGGGTGGACAAGCGCGTTTAGAGAAACTGGGGCTTAACCTCTACAGTCTGGTTGAATTTGCAGGCGATTAAATCTAATGTAGCCAAATTATTTGGACTGGCAGCGCGGCGGCAAGCTAGCGAGGCCCCATGAACATAGTTTCCTATGTGATTGGGGGGAGCGCGCGTAGCCAACAAAGCTGTAGCTTCAAGTACAAAGGCTAAAACAGGCAGGTGGCATGAGTTATCAAGTACTGGCAAGAAAATGGCGACCGCAACATTTTGGTCAATTGGTCGGCCAGGATCATGTGAAAACAGCGTTGACCAATGCGCTGAATCACAACAGATTACATCATGCCTATTTGTTTACCGGCACCCGTGGTGTCGGTAAAACCACCATAGCCCGTATTTTTGCCAAAAGTTTAAACTGTGAAACTGGCGTAACCTCCACGCCTTGTGGGGTTTGTAGTGCCTGCGTTGAAATTGATCAGGGCTTTTTTGTTGATCTGTTAGAAATTGATGCTGCATCCCGCACCAAAGTAGAAGACACCCGCGATTTACTCGACAACGTGCAATACGCGCCCAGCCGTGGCCGTTATAAAGTCTACTTAATAGACGAAGTGCATATGCTGTCTCGCCACAGCTTTAACGCACTGTTGAAGACTTTAGAAGAACCGCCACCGCACGTGAAGTTTTTGCTGGCCACTACTGATCCGCAAAAGCTGCCTGTGACCGTATTATCCCGTTGTTTGCAGTTCAGCTTAAAGGCGTTAAGCCCGGAACAGATTAAACATCATTTGTCATATGTATTGGCGCAGGAAGGCATTCCTGCTGCTGCAGATGCGCTGGCTTTATTAGCTCGTGCCGCCAAGGGCAGTTTACGCGATTCGTTAAGCTTAACTGACCAGGCAATAGCCCAGAGTAATTCCAATATTACAGTGCAGCTAGTGCGCGATATGCTGGGATATCTGGAGCAGCAGTGGGCTGAACTGTTATTAGCTGCTGTAATTAACCGGGATTTAGCTGCGCTGAAACAGCATCTGGATCAATTGGTACAGCAGCATAGTCATTTTGCCCATGTGCTGGATGATATGCTTGCCTTGTTGCATTTAGCTGCTCTAAGTCAGTTTAACTGGCAGGCTGCTGATTTGGTCACAGACCACAGCGCTTTTGTGCAGCAATTAGCAGAGCAGCAAAGCCCAGAGCAGTTACAGCTGTTTTATCAGTTACTGATTTCCGGCAAAAAAGAATTGGCCTTTGCTCCAGAGCCACGTATTGGTTTGGAAATGGCGTTATTACGCGCTGTGGCTTTTGTGCCAGGAGCTGCTGATACTTCTTCTGCTATGCGAGCGTCGCTGCCTGTATCGCATGCCGCTGAACTCAAAGCCAAGTTTAATTTACCTGAAACTGCAGCTCCGGCTAAAGAGCCAGAACCTGAGCTATATATGACAGAGTCCTTGCAGTTAGAGTCTGAAGCTGTAGTTGAAATGCCTCCAGAACAGCATGTTGCAACAGAAGTTGTGGCTGCTGTTGCGCAACCCGCTGCTGCAGGTATTGCAGCTTCTATTTTGGCGCGCCGTGGTATTAAAGTTGATGCTGTTAGCCTTGATAGAGCTGTGGAGACTCAGAGCGAAAAAAAGTCTGAACCAACTCCGGCTGTAGCTAAGGCTACAGAGCCTTTTGCTATACAAAGAGCGCAAGCTGTTCCAGCCGAGGTTCATCAGCCCGTTTTACAGCAACCCGTATCACAACGGCAACTACCGCAGCCATTAGCTTCGCAGCAAGCCAATACGCCTCTGCACTCTCCCGCTGTTATTCAGCACAGTCCGGTTATGCTTGCTGTGGTGTCTGAACAGCAAGAACCGGCAATGTCCGCTTACCCTGATGAATCTGATCCTGCAGATGTGCCGCCTGAAGATGCCGATTTTGCCGCTGATTGGGCCTGGCAGGAGTTCCAACAGCAGTATCAATCTGAACCTATACCAGAACCGCAGCCAATTGCCGCGCCGGAAACGAAAGCGCAGTACCGTTTTGATGGGGTGATCACAGCCGAGAACTTTTCAGTGCGGCTTGCCGCTCAGGTGGATGAATGGGCAGCTTTAGTGGATAGTCTGAATTTAGGTGGGTTGTTGCGTTTGTATTTGTTACACAGCTGCATTAGTTGGGCAGGGAATACAGTGCAGTTGCAGGTCTGTCAAAGTCAGCAGCATCTGGATAAAGAAAAATTCCGTGCTGAAATTATTAAAGAACTAAGTCAGGCCTTTCATAAAACGGTTCAGCTGGACATTCAGTATCAACCTTGGGTGGAGACTTGCCCTGTGGCTATTCAGCAGCGTATTGAGCAGGAACGACTGGTTTATGTAGAGCAGTTGCTGCAACAGGATCCATGGGTGCTGCAGCTGCAAAAAGAGTTTGGGGCGGAAATAGTGGCCGATAGTATTATCGTCAACTAATTCGTCTTGTTTTAATCTTGTAATTTGGGGCTCAAGTCATTATCTTGTCGCCAGTTTAATCGAGTCATTTTTAAAGAGAGTACAGTTATGTTCAAAGGTGGTGGTGGCGGTTTAGGCAATATCATGAAGCAGGCGCAAGCCATGCAGGATAAAATGCAAAAGGCCCAGCAGGAATTGGCTAATCTGGAAGTCACAGGCGAGTCGGGTGCAGGTCTGGTGAAAGTCACCATGACAGGCAACCACAATGTACGCCGTGTCAGCATCGACGATAGTCTGATGCAGGATGACAAAGAAATGGTTGAAGATTTAGTTGCTGCAGCTATTAACGACGCGGTACGCCGTGTTGAAGAAACCAACAAAGCCAAAATGGCTGCTGTAACAGGTGGTATGCAATTACCTCCTGGTTTTAAGATGCCGTTCTAAGTTGTTGTTTGATTTAGTATGAGCAAATTTAGCCCATTGTTGCAGCAGCTGATTGACGCCTTGCGCATATTGCCAGGGGTAGGTCCGAAGTCGGCACAACGTATTGCCCTGCAGTTGCTGGAACGCAACCGTTCCGGTGCTGTGCAGTTGTCGAAAGCTTTGGCTGTGGCTATGGAGAAAGTAGGGCATTGCCAACAGTGCCGTACTTTTTGCGAAACTGATTTATGTGCGATTTGCTCAGACCCGAAGCGCAGCGACAGTCAAAGCCTTTGTATTGTCGCTTCGTCTTCTGATCAGTTTGCGATAGAGCAAACAGGCCAGTTTAAAGGCCGTTATTTTGTCTTGCAGGGCCAATTGTCGCCACTTGATGGCATAGGTCCTTCAGAACTGGGTCTGGATTTACTGCAAAAGCAGCTCGGTACAGGTTCGGTGCAGGAAGTAATATTGGCCACCAACCCGACCGTAGAAGGGGATGCCACAGCTTATTACATTGCCGAGCAGTGCAAAAAGTATCAGGTCACTGTATCCCGTATCGCCCATGGTGTGCCTGTGGGTGGGGATTTAGAGTATGTGGACGGGACTACCTTGTCGCACGCCTTTAGTGGCCGTAAACCTATCTGAGCTTCGTCCTTGAAGCTATAGCTTTGTTGACTGCGCTACTCGCTCAAGTCACATAGGACTACTATGCTCCTTGGGTCTCGCTCGCTTGTCGTCGCGCTGCAACTCCAATGCCTTTGCTCAGGACCTTCGTCCTTGAAGCTATAGCTTTGTTGGCTGCGCTCTTCGTGCCACTTGCTTAGAACTGCAAGCGGGCGTGGATAAACCACGCCCCTACAATTTTGCTGTGCTCTGGCTCCAATACTTTTGCTCAAAACCTTCATCCTTGAAGCTATAGCTTTGCTTATTCTTTCTCCAGTTGCCTGTTACTCTACTTTTGTTCTGACTTTTGCTTTTATTGCCCCCTTGATATTTGTGGCTATTAAACCCATATCCTTGCCAGCACAATTTGAAAGGCGCTATGCCCTTGCATAGGCGCCTTTGCATTTAAAGTCATTCCACGAAAGATAAGGAGCTGTACATGACTGAGACAGTACAAAAACAAAAGCACGGCTTTCAGGCCGAGGTCAAACAACTTCTGCAGCTGATGATCCATTCGCTGTATTCCAATAAAGAAATCTTCCTGCGCGAGCTGGTCTCCAACGCCTCAGATGCGGCTGACAAACTGCGTTTTTTAGCCTTGTCAGATAGTAGCCTGTACGACAATGATGGCGAATTGCGCGTTCGTATCAGTCTGGATGAAGCCGCGAAGACCATTACCATCAGCGACAATGGTATTGGTATGACGCAGGATGAAGTGATTAGTCATTTAGGTACTATCGCGAAATCCGGCACTAAAGAGTTTTTTGGTCAGCTGTCAGGTGATCAAACCAAAGACTCTCAGCTGATTGGTCAGTTTGGTGTAGGTTTCTATTCTGCTTTTATCGTGGCCGACAAAGTAACAGTGAAAACCCGTAAAGCCGGTGCACCAGCTGATTCTGCCGTTGAGTGGGAATCGACAGGTGAGGGTGAATACACTATCACACCTATAGTCAAATCAGGTCGTGGTACAGAAATCATTCTGCATTTACGCGACGAAGAAACTGAATTTTTAAGCCAGTGGAAAGTGGAGTCTATTGTCACCAAGTACTCTGACCATATCAGCATTCCGGTAGAAATGTATCAGGAAGGCACGCCAGAGCAGGACGGTGAAGATGGCGAAAAAATCCCTGCCACTGAAGGCTTCTGGAAAGCAGTCAACAAAGCCACAGCACTTTGGATGCGTGATAAGTCTGAAGTCACTGAAAATGAATATCAGGAATTCTACAAGCATATATCGCACGACTGGAGCGAGCCATTAAGCTGGACTCACAACAAAGTCGAAGGCAATACCAACTACACCAGTTTATTGTTTGTGCCGAAAAAAGCACCTTTTGATATGTGGAATCGTGAAGCCCGTCATGGCTTAAAACTCTATGTGCAGCGTGTATTTATTATGGATGACGCTGAACAGTTTATGCCAAGTTACCTGCGTTTTATCAAAGGTGTGTTGGATTCCAGCGATTTACCATTGAACGTATCGCGTGAAATTTTGCAGGATACGAAAGTGACGCAAAGCCTACGCAAAGGCTGTACTTCACGCGTGTTAAAAATGCTGGAGAAAATGGCCAAAGCTGAAGACCAAAGTGAGTACCAGACCTTCTGGAACGAGTTTGGTCAGGTGATGAAAGAAGGCCCGGCTGAAGATATGGGCAATAAAGACAGCATAGCTAAGCTGCTGCGTTTTGCTTCGACTCATAACGACAATGCCGATCAGAATGTCAGCTTAGAGGCTTATGTCAGCCGGATGAAAGAGGGTCAGGACGAAATTTATTTTATCGTTGCTGATAGCTTCGAAGCGGCCAAACACAGTCCCCATTTAGAAGTCTTGCGTAAAAAAGGCATCGAAGTATTGCTGCTGTCTGACCGTGTTGACGAGTGGTTAATGCAGCATCTGACTGACTTTGAAGGTAAAAAGCTGCGTTCTATCGCCAAAGGTAATCTGGACATCAGCAAGCTGGATGACGAAGAAACCAAAAAAGCTCAGGAAGAAACAGAAAAGCAATTTGCCGCTGTGACTGAACGCTTTAAAGCCGCTTTAGGTGATCAGGTCAAAGCGGTGAAAACCAGTCATCGCTTAACCGATAGCCCGGCTTGTATTGTCACTGACGAGTTTGACATGAGCACGCAGATGATGAAACTGATGGAATCTGTTGGCCAGAAAGTGCCGGATGTGAAACCTATTTTTGAACTGAACCCTGATCACGCACTGGTGAAACATATTGCCGATGTGCAGGACGAAACCCAGTTTAAACAATGGGCTGAAGTCTTGTTGGATCAGGCTTTATTGGCTGAGCGTGGCAGCCTGAAAAATCCTGCAACTTTTGTCAGCCGCTTAAACGCGCTGCTGCTGGATTTATCGAAAAAAGCATAAGTTTTACTCTGAGTTTAAAAAGCCTCTGCAAACGCAGAGGCTTTTTTATTCGCAGAAATCCGTGGCGCTCACCCTTAGGGCCAACGCTTCGCGTTGTTAAAAATTGCTCCTGACAATTTTTTATTCGCAGCCATCCGTGGCGCTCACCCTTAGGGCCAACGCTTCGCGTTGTTAAAAATTGCTCCTGACAATTTTTTATTCGCAGCCATCCGTGGCGCTCACCCTTAGGGCCAACGCTTCGCGTTGTTAAAAATTGCTCCTGACAATTTTTTATTCGCAGCCATCCGTGGCGCTCACCCTTAGGGCCAACGCTTCGCGTTGTTAAAAATTGCTCCTGACAATTTTTTATTCGCAGCCATCCGTGGCGCTCACCCTTAGGGCCAACGCTTCGCGTTGTTAAAAATTGCTCCTGACAATTTTTTATTCGCAGCCATCCGTGGCGCTCACCCTTAGGGCCAACGCTTCGCGTTGTTAAAAATTGCTCCTGACAATTTTTTATTCGCAGCCATCCGTGGCGCTCACCCTTAGGGCCAACGCTTCGCGTTGTTAAAAATTGCTCCTGACAATTTTTTATTCGCAGCCATCCGTGGCGCTCACCCTTAGGGCCAACGCTTCGCGTTGTTAAAAATTGCTCCTGACAATTTTTTATCGATCAAGAGAAAGATTTGCCGCTATTTCCCTGTCTATGATCACAACAGCATAATGCGGAGCCTGATTGTGATACGACAAAGTATCCTCTTTTATCAAAAACTAGTGGGCCAACTACAGCAACTCGACTTTATTCCATTGTTATTGCTGCGGTTGTATTTAACTCCTGTGATGATGCAGGCGGGCTGGACTAAACTGCAAAACTTTGACAGCACCTTAAGCTGGTTTACCAACCCGGACTGGGGTTTAGGTTTACCTGCGCCTGCGCTGTTATTGTCTTTGGTGATTTTGCTGGAGCTTGGCGGCGGTTTAGCACTGCTATTGGGTTTATTTACCCGACTGACAGCTTTTGGACTAAGTATAACGATGTTAGTCGCTATGCTAACAGTGCATGCGCAAAACGGCTGGCTGGCCATAGCGGATGCATCAAGCTGGTTGGCTGATGGCACTATTTTCCGCAATGAAGCTGTGATGGCCGTACCAGAGAAACTCGCCAAAGCGAATGAAGTTTTACAGCAACAAGCTGATTACAGCTGGCTGATCTCCAGTGGCAAATTGGTGGTACTCAATAACGGTATTGAATTTGCAGCCACTTACTTTTCTATGCTTTTTGTATTGGTAGTCTATGGCGCTGGACGCTGGTTGAGTCTGGATTACTTGTTAGCAAAAAAAGCAGCAAAAGTGACAATAGCAAAGGAGGCGGTCGCTTGAGTTTTCTCCGTTCTATGTCCTATAGTGAACAGCCAGAACCGCCGGAAATTGAGCGCTTAGCTACAAGGACAAAAAAATTAATGTGGTGGTCTAGTCTAAAAGTTGTACCTAAAAGTTTGATGACGGATAAAGAACGGCGCCACTATAGTTATATGCAGTTGGTTCGTTTGTATCATGCGGATTTATACCGCTACAGCTGCTGGCTTTGTCGTAGTGCTGACACTGCGCAAGATTTGGTGCAGGATACTTATTTGAGGGCCTGGAAAAGTATTGATTTGTTGCAAAGCGAGGCATCAGCCAAAGCTTGGTTGTTTACAATCTTGCGTAACGAAAATGCCAGACGATTTGAGCGAAAGCAGTTTCAGTATCAGGACGTTGAGCAGGACTTATTGCTGGATGAACACCAGGTTAGTCCAGAACAATTATATTCACAACAGCAGTTACTTAGACAAATTGAAAGCCTGGAGCCTGAATACAGTGAGCCTTTAATTTTGCAAATTATTGGTGGTTTTAGTGGGGATGAGATAGCACAATTGCTCGCACTGAATCTCAATACAGTCAATACTCGTTTATTTCGCGCTCGTAAGCAATTACGGGATCTATTAAATAGTGACAATGTAAGGGAGCAACAAAATGGATGAGTTAGAAATTCGCCGTCGTTTGCTGACTGACCCCTACAGACTAAAGGCTGAGCAACTAGAACAGTTACACAAAGATCCCGACAGCCAACAGTTTCATCAGGATGTACTAGCCTTAGATGTGAAGCTCAAACAGCTTTTAAGCCCACCTGTGCCAGAAGCACTGGAGAGTGCTTTGCTAATGCAACAACACAACTATAAGCAACAACAACAAAAACGTTTCTACCAGAATCTTGTTGCTTTCGCTGCCTCTGTGGCTTTTTTGGCAGGCTTTGCATTGAATTGGTCGGTATTTATGTATGGCTCACAAAGCCTGGGACAACATTCTCTCGCTCATGTCTATCATGAAGAGCCTTATATGCAACATATGACAACGGCTTTATCTTTGTCAGATGTTAATGCGAAGCTTGCTGAGTTTGATGCAAGTTTGAGTGAAAGCCAGCATGCCGTTGTGTACGCTAATTTTTGTAATTTCCGTGGTACTCGCTCTTTGCATCTGGTGGTTGAAACAGAACAGGGCCTGATGACTGTGTTTGTAGTTCCAAAAGAAAACTCACTGGATTTTGAAGCTGAGTTTCATGACGATAAGTATCAGGGGCGCAGTATTAATAGTGAAAAAGCTATTCTGGTGGTGGTGAGTGACAAACCTGATGCATTACTGCAGGGTGAACGGCAGTTGCTGAAAAGTCTTGAGTTTAAAGCCTGAAAGCTATTCGCTTCACAGGCTTTGTTTGCTTCCGCGGTGTTTTGGCCTAAACTCATCTGTCTCATTGATCTCTGTCAAATAAAATTGAACAGATAAATATTTTTTTATTTAAAATCAATGTTTTGTATCAATGATCTGCTGTTCATTATTTGAGCTGACACACAGTTTTATTATTTATGGCTTTGTTTTGATTGGCCTTTGAAACGCAGTAAATATGCACCACTTTAGTCGAATAGCTAACTGTCTTTATTCATCTTTTTTGCTAAAAGACCCCTTTTCGACCTAAGACAGCACTGAATTGGCTATTGTAGTAGGTTATCCTACCAAAGTAGGCTTGACTGGCGCGTATCAGGTAAGACAAGCAGACAAATTCCTTGTCTGATGATGCGCATTATGTAAAGATTCATCCCCTATAACAAATGGTTCATTCCCAGGTTAATTGAGGGTCTTTGTATGCGTATTATTTTGTTGGGTGCCCCGGGTGCTGGAAAAGGAACTCAGGCGCAGTTTCTGATGAACAAGTATGGGATCCCGCAAATTTCTACTGGTGACATGTTGCGTGCTGCCATTAAAGAGGGCACTGCTTTAGGTCTGGCTGCAAAGCAAGTGATGGATGCAGGCCAGTTGGTTTCAGACGATTTAATTATTGGTTTAGTAAAAGAGCGCATCAGTAAAGACGATTGTGCTAAAGGCTTTTTATTAGACGGATTCCCGCGCACTATACCTCAAGCTGATGCGATGAAAGCTAATGGCGTGATAGTGGATCATGTGATTGAATTTGATGTGCCTGACGATGTGATTGTTGAGCGTATGAGCGGCCGTCGTGTGCACCCGGCTTCAGGTCGTGTCTATCACGTTAGCTACAATCCGCCAAAAGTCGAAGGCAAAGATGACTTAACTGGCGAAGATCTGGTGATCCGTGAAGACGATAAAGAAGAGACAGTGCGTAAGCGTTTAGGTATTTACCACGAACAAACTGAATTACTGGTCGGCTATTACCGCGAAGAGGCCGAGCAGGGCCGTACTCAGTACCATCATATGGTAGGTACTTTGCCTGTTGAGCAAGTCAGCGCAAAACTTGAGGCCTTATTAGGTTAAGTGTCTGTCGTTATAGAAAGCCCACCTTGAGTGGGCTTTTTTGTGAAGGGTAAACAGAGCATCGGAAGATGTGAAGTCTGACGCTGCTCTCTAACTGCAACAGGAACTGGATGTTTAACCGCATGCCGCTGTCTGTGCTTGCCTTATTAATTTCCAAAGCGCAGCTTTAGAGTTGCAAGAACTGCAGGGAGTGTTTTTATGACATTAGTTGTTACGTCTTTTTATACTGCTATTTTAGCGCTTTTTTACGTGCTACTGGCTGGCTTAGTGATCCGTCAGCGTTTTAAACACAGAATAGGTCTTGGCACGGGCGAACAGCCACAACTGCTGCAGACTGTGCGAATGCATGGTAACTTTGCTGAATACGTGCCGTTTTTGTTGATACTGGTGGCCTTGCTTGAGATTCAGCAGAGCCCAGTCTGGCAAGTACATCTGGTAGCTGGCTTAACCCTGGCCGGACGTGTGCTGCATGCAATAGGCTTATGGCTTAGCAGTGGTACCTCTGTCCCACGCTTTTTTGGCATGATATCAACTTTTACAGCTCTCATGGTTGGCGCTGTGTTTTTGCTGACGAAGTAACTGATGCAGGATACGGTACTTATGTTGCATAGCTCGCTCTCGAGCGGGCGCCAATGGCAAGGACTAAAACAGGCCTTAAAGGTTAATTTTCAAGTCTATAATCCTGATCTTCTCGGTTATGGCAGCAATACAAGCATTTACCCTCGTCCCATGCGTCTTGCGGACGAAGCGAGCCAGCTTTGGCCTCTGCTGAACGGAAAGCCTGCTGGATCAGTGATTAGTGTTGGGCACTCTTTTGGTGGTGCACTGGCTTTGCATATGGCCAGGGCCCGTCCAGAACTCTTTAAAGCTGTAGTACTGTTTGAGCCAGTGGCTTTTCATTTATTAAAAACAGCAGAGCCTGCTTTGTATCAAGAGGTACAGCAATTAAGCTCACAGATACACCGGCTGCAACCTGAAGATGCCGCCTCGCTTTTTATCGATTATTGGCAAGGCCAAGGTTACTTCGCTGGGCTACCGCATGTGATGCAGCAAAAGTTGACACTACAAGTTGGCAAAGTGTCTGCCGACTTTGAGGCTTTAAGTGGTGAGCCTGCAACTCTTCACGATTACGCCGCCATTCAGTGCCCCGTGTTGCTTCTCAGCGGTGAACAGAGCCAGTTATCGGCCAAGCGTTTAGCGACACTGCTGGCTGAGGCTTTACCGCAGGTAAAGTTTCAGACAGTAAAAACGGGCCACATGGGGCCCGTTACCGATGCTGAGTTGGTAAACTCTATTCTGCTTGAATTTATTCAGCAGCTCTAGGTTTTAAAATACAAGCCATGTCTAGCTTAGGCATTGTTCATCTGAGCTAATGCTTGATTAAGCAGTTGAGGTTCAACTTTGATGGCTGATGGCTGATGGCTGATTAATGGCAATTTTGCGTGGCTTCAATGCTTCAGGCACTTCGCGTACCAACTCTATGTGCAGCAGACCATGGCTCATTTGCGCACCCGTAACCTTGATATAATCAGACAGTTGAAATTTGCGTTCAAAATTACGCTCTGCTATACCCTGATGCAGGAAACGGCGACCTTCGGTTTTATCCGCTTTCTGGCCACGAACCAGCAAGGTGTTATGTTCGGTTTCAATCGACAGCTCGTTTTCATCAAAGCCAGCTATTGCCATTGTAATTCGGTACTGATCCTCACCTGTCACTTCAATATTATAAGGAGGATAAGCAGGCTGCTTTTCGTTGCGTGCAGCGGCATCCATCAGGTTGGCTAAATGATCAAAACCAATAAATGAGCGGTAAAATGGGGTGAAATCTAACGTATTCATAATCAAATCCTCTAAGGCAAATAATCTTTTCTGCTCTTCAATTGAACGAGCAATTTTTTACAGTATTTCCTAAGTATTTGCAGCGGCAGAGCAACTGCAAGTGCGGCGGAAAAAGCAGGTGCCATACGGCCACCTGCTTACTTAATAAGTGCGCTTAGAGAATTTTCAATAGAGGGCTATACAAAAATTTAAGATTTTTTGCCGGTAATTTGTGCAAGAGCAGCCATGCTGTGCGCATAATCAGGTTCTTGTGCCAGCACAGGCACTAGTTGTTGATAAGCTAAATTGCCTTTAGAATCAATGATCAATACAGCGCGTGCCAGAATGCCCATATCTTTGATCAACAGGCCGTAGTTACTGCCAAAATCGCGCCAGACGGCGTCAGATAACACCATCAACTGCTCAACTTTTTCCTGGGCACAGTAACGTTTTTGTGCGAAAGGTAAATCGGTAGAGATAGTCATCATTACTACCTGATCCGATACTTGACTGACTTCCTGATTAAACCTTTTCGTTTGCAAAGAGCAAATGCCCGTATCTACACTTGGCACTACACTGATCAATACTGTTTTACCTTTAAAATCACTCAGCTGAATTGTCTTAAATTTATCGTCTACAACTTTGAAATCCGGGGCTTGTTGCTGCAATTGCACTGGATAGCCTAGTAACTCTATCGCTTTGTTACCTGCTTTTACCTCTGATAACCGGCTGGGTAGTTGTGAATTTAAATCGACAGCCCAAGCGGCTTGACTGATGAATAGGCAACAAGTGAGTGTTTTTATCAAATTTAATGGCATTCTAATGTCTCCCGGCCTGGTTGAACTGCTTAAAGTGAAAAAAACTGTAGGTGTTGTTTATTTTTTGTCAGATACTACACTTGGTTAGCGCAGAGCCGTATTTCTGGCTACACTGAAAATCAACAATACGTGAAGTGAGCCGTAAATGGTAGCAGCAGTTTTGATATGTGACGATTCCAATCTTGCGCGTAAACAAATGGCAAGATCTTTACCTGCAGAGTGGCAGCAAAATGTTAAATTTGCCGGTCATGGCGGGGAGGCCTTAGATATTTTGCAGCGCCAGTCTATCGATCTACTTTTTCTTGATTTGAATATGCCTATACTGGATGGCTATCAGGTACTTGCTGCTATCCAGCAACAGCAGTTGCCTGTGAAAACCATAGTTGTTTCTGGTGACATTCAACCCGAAGCCCGCGAGAGGGTGTTATCTTACGGTGCTTTGGACTTTATTAAAAAACCTGTAGATCAGGAAAAGCTAAATCATGTGTTAGGTTTGGTTGAGCAAAAAACTATTCAGCAACAAGAAGAAGCCAAAAACGATCCCAAAAAGGCTGCAGTGAGAAGCCATAGCTCATTTACTCTCTCTAATGACTTACGTGATGTATTTCAAGAGCTGAGTAATGTGGCCATGGGGCAGGCTGGTGATTTGTTAGCCCGCCTCCTCAATGTCTTTGTCAAACTCCCTATCCCCAATGTAAATGTGATTGAAGTCAGTGAATTGCATATGGCGATAGCATCCGTTGAGCAAAAAGAGAACACCTCAGCTATTTGTCAGGGCTTTATTGGTGGTGGCGTTGCTGGCGAAGCCTTGTTGATCTTAAACGATTCTAGTTTTAAAGACATCGCCAGATTGATGCAATATGACGGTGAGCTAACCACTAAGGTTGAACTGGAGCTTTTGATGGACATCTCCAACATTTTGATTGGTGCTGTGCTCAAAGGACTGGCTGAACAAATAGATATGACCTTCAGTCAGGGGCATCCCGTGGTTTTAGGGCAGCATGCTCCTGTAAGCGAACTGATTAAAGCCAACGCCAGACGTTGGCGTCGAACTTTGGCTATAGAAATTAGTTATGGTATTGAGAATTACAATATCAGCTGTGATTTGTTGCTGCTCTTTACGGAAGACAGTATTAAAACCCTGAATTATAAAGTCGAATTCCTGCTGGAAGATTAAATGTCACAAAACAACGTAGAAGTATCCGAAATCCACTGGTTGATGGACATGTTCCAGACGGTTGACGTTGGCCTGGTGGTATTGTCAGCTGATTACCGCATTCAGGTGTGGAACGGCTTTATGGAAAATCACAGTGGTCTGACACCACGCCAGGTCCGTGACAGATACCTGTTTGATTTATTCTCAGAAATTGACGAAGACTGGTTGCGACGCAAATGTGACCCTGTCATTTTATTAAAAAACCGGGCATTTACGATTTGGGAGCAACGGCCTTATATTTTCAAGTTTCGCAATTACCGTCCTATTACAGGTTCAGCTGAGTATATGTATCAAAACAGTACTATATTTCCGCTGACCGATACTATGGGTAGAGTCACTCATCTCTGTCTTATCATTTACGACGTAACTGATGTAGCAGTAAGCAGAATAGAGCTTGAGTCGATGAATGGCCATTTGCGTACTTTATCGAAAACAGACTTCCTGACAGGGTTGAATAACAGAGGTTTCTGGGAAGAGGCGCTGATTAAAGAGTACAAGCGCATTCAGCGCAGCGGCAACCATAGTACCCTTTTAATGTGCGATATTGATCACTTTAAGCGTGTTAACGATACCTATGGCCATTCGGCTGGTGATGCCGTGATCCAGCATGTTGCTGCCGCAGTGAAGAAAAATTTGCGCAGCACAGATGTGGCAGGCCGGTATGGTGGAGAAGAATTCTCTGTTTTGTTGCTGGATACTACTGTAGAGCAAGCGATGTTTTTTGCTGAACGTTTGCGGAAAAATGTTGAAGCTATGTCGGTGGAATATAACCAGCAAATTGTAAAAGTGACCGTCAGTATAGGTGTGTCTGAATACAATGAAACTATGACGGAGTATCGGGACTGGCTTGAAGCGGCGGATAAATCTTTATACCAATCCAAGGCTGCGGGGCGTAACCGCATTACCAAAGCTGAATGAAAAAGGGGGTAAACACATTGTTCAGGTTAATTAATAATGTGTTTTGCCCCCCATTCGAATCTATAGAGGACAGCTACCTAAGAACTTCACACTACCGTCTTCGTTAAGTTGCTCCAGTTGCACATTAAAACCCCATAACCTATGGACATGTTTCAACACTTGCTGGAAGTTGTCGGCCAGTGGAATGCGCTGATTCGGGATAAACCTTAAAGTTAAACTACGGTCACCTGTGATGTTCGCGCTGTACACCTGAATATTGGGTTCAATGTTGCTTAAATTATACTGGGCTGACAATGTCTGGCGGATTTGCTGGTAGCCTTCAGCATTATGAATAGCAGCTACTTCTAAAGTACTTTCTTTGTCATCGTCTGTGATGGCGAATAAATGAAAGTCCCGGATAATTTTGGGCGATAAATACTGGCTGATAAAACTCTCGTCTTTAAAATTTTGCATCGCAAAATGCAAGGTATCTAACCAGTTTGAACCTGCAATATCCGGAAACCATTCTTTATCCTCTTCGGTTGGTTGTTCGCAAATGCGCCGTAAATCAGTAAACATGGCGTAACCCAAAGCATAAGGATTAATACCCGAGTAATATTTACTGTGATACTCAGGCTGAAACACTACATTAGTATGGTTATGCAGCACTTCCAGAATAAACTTGTCCGTGACTAAGTTCTCCTGATACAGGTGCTGCAATATGGTGTAATGCCAGAAGGTTGCCCAGCCCTCATTCATCACTTGGGTTTGTTTTTGCGGGTAAAAATACTGCGAGATTTTTCGTACTATGCGTACTACTTCACGCTGCCAGGGCTTGAGCAGCGGCGCATTTTTTTCAATAAAATACAAAATATTTTCCTGAGGCTCTGATGGAAAACGGTATTCATGCTCTGCAGATAAATGGTTTTTGTTCGGAATGGTTTTCCATAGCTGATTGACCTGGGATTGCAGATAAGCTTCTCTGTCTTGCTGGCGTTTTTGTTCTTCATCCATCGATATTTTCTGTGGTCTTTTGTATCGGTCGACGCCGTAGTTCATCAGGGCATGACAGGAATCCAGCATGTCTTCCACCTCACTGATACCGTATTTTTCTTCACAGTGACTTAAGTACTGCTTGGCAAATACCAGATAATCGATAATGGATGATGCATCAGTCCAGCTGCGAAACAGGTAATTGTTTTTGAAAAAAGAATTGTGACCATAACAGGCATGCGCCATCACCAGCGCCTGCATGGTCACGGTGTTTTCTTCCATCAGATACGCAATACAAGGATTGGAGTTAATCACAATCTCGTACGCCAGCCCCATAAAGCCACGTTTGTAGTTTTGTTCGGTTTGGATAAATTTTTTACCATAAGACCAGTGGTTATAGCCAATAGGCATGCCGACACTGGAATAGGCGTCCATCATTTGTTCGGCGGTAATCACTTCAATCTGATTGGGGTAGGTGTCCAGTTTATAAAGTTTGGCAACCCGTTCTATTTCGGCCTGATACTGCTCCAGTAACTCAAAGCTCCAGTCCGGGCCATCGGATAGTGGTTGTTTTTGTGCAACAGAAGACATAAGCAACTCCCTGAAGTCAGTAGCTAAGCGGCCTGTTTTTTGAAGAGCTCACGAAATACAGGATAGATGTCCGCAACTTGCCGTATTGGCTGGATAGCAAAGTTATCAAAGCTCTGCTGAATTTTTTCGTATTCAAGCCATAAGCTTTGATGTGGCCTTGGAGTAATTTCAATGTAAGCGTAATAACGTACAAGGGGTAAAATTTGTTGCGACAGTAAATCAGCACATAATGGGCTATCATCGGCCCAGTTGTCACCGTCCGAGGCTTGCGCGGCATAAATGTTCCATTCTGCTGGGTCATATCTGTCTTTGACAATATCGGCCATCATTTTTAGCGCGCTGGACACTATAGTGCCGCCTGTTTCTTGTGAGTAAAAAAACTCTTGTTCGTCCACTTCCTTTGCCTGGGTATGGTGGCGGATATACACCACTTCGACATTTTTATAGCTACGGCTTAAAAACATATACAGCAATATATAAAAACGTTTCGCCATATCCTTAGTTGGTTGATCCATAGAGCCTGACACATCCATCAGGCAAAACATCACCGCCTTACTGGTAGGTTCAGGTCTTTTTTGGAAATTACGAAAACGTAAATCAAAGCTGTCAATAAAAGGCACTGCGCCTATTCTTTTCTCCAACTGCGCGATTTGCTCCCGCAGTGCCATCAGTTGATACTGATCCGGTACAGGTTCTGCTTCAACCAAGCCTAATTTCGCCTCCAGTTCATGCAATTCTCGCTTTTTCCCTGCGGTCATAGCAACACGGCGGGCTAGTGATCCTTGTAGTGATCGCACTATATCAATATTAGTGGGCACGCCTTCAGAGCGAAAACCAGCCCGCACATTTTTGTATTGCACCAGTTTATCCAACTGATTTTTTTTCAGATTGGGCAGTTCTAAATCTTCAAATAACAAATCCAGGTATTCGTCTTTGGATATCGAAAACACAAACTCGTCTTCGCCCTCACCATCTGCACTGGCGTCGCCCTGGCCTGAACCACTGCCTTGCCCGCCTTGAGGCCGTTTGATTTTATCGCCAGGGCTGAACTGGTCATTGCCAGGGTGTACACGTTCTCTATGACCGCCCTGACCCTGATGGAAAAAAGGTTCAGTTATATCTTTGCCGGGAATAGAGACTTTCTCACCCTTGTTGATGTCAGTGACGCTGCGTTTGCTGATGGCATCAGACACAGCTTGTTTAATTTGCTGCTTATAACGGCGGATAAAGCGCTGTCTGTTGACAGCACTTTTGTTTTTTCCATTTAGACGGCGGTCGATAAAATGCGCCATACAACCTCCAAGGCTCTGCCTCTACTGCGACTTGCGAACCCGTAAATACCATTCGCTCAGTAAGCGTACTTGTTTACGGGTGTAGCCTTTTTCCATCATACGGTCGACAAAATCATCATGTTTTTTCTGATCGTCGGTCGAGGTTTTGGCATTAAAGGAAATCACAGGCAGCAGCTCTTCGGTGCTGGAGAACATCTTTTTCTCTATCACAGTGCGAAGTTTTTCATAGCTGGTCCAGGTTGGATTTTTACCATTATTCTTGGCTTTGGCCCTTAGTACAAAATTAACGATTTCATTGCGAAAATCTTTTGGATTACTAATGCCTGCCGGCTTTTCGATTTTTTCCAGCTCAGCGTTCAGTGCAGCTCTGTCAAACAACTGACCGGTTTCGGGGTCACGGTATTCCTGATCCTGGATCCAGAAATCAGCATAAATGACATAGCGGTCAAAAATATTCTGGCCGTATTCAGAGTAGGATTCCAAATAAGCGGTTTGAATTTCTTTGCCGATAAACTCTACGTATTTCGGAATTAAATAGCCTTTTAAGTGCTCCAGATAACGCTCTGACACGTCGGTCGGAAATTGTTCCCGCTCTATTTGCTGTTCCAGCACATAAAACAGATGCACAGGGTTGGCTGCCACTTCAGTGGAGTCAAAGTTAAAGACCCGGGATAGAATTTTAAAAGCAAAACGGGTGGATAAACCCGACATGCCTTCGTCTACGCCGGCGTAATCGCGGTATTCCTGATAGGACTTGGCTTTGGGGTCTGTGTCTTTTAAACTTTCGCCGTCATAGACCCGCATTTTGGAATACAGGCTGGAGTTTTCCGGCGCTTTTAAACGCGATAGCACGGCAAATTGAGCCAACGAGGTTAAGGTCGCAGGAGAGCAAGGTGCGATTTTTAACTCACTGTGTTCCAATAGTTTTTCGTAAATTTTGACTTCTTCAGATACCCGCAGGCAATAAGGCACTTTGACAATATAAACCCTGTCTAAGAAGGCCTCGTTGTTTTTGTTATTGCGAAAGGTTTGCCATTCCGACTCGTTGCTGTGCGCCAGAATAATACCTTCAAAGGGCAGCGCAGCTAAACCTTCAGTACCATTGTAATTACCCTCCTGTGTGGCAGTTAATAGTGGATGCAGCACTTTAATAGGCGCTTTAAACATCTCAACAAACTCCATCAGGCCTTGATTGGCACGGCATAAAGCGCCTGAATAAGCGTAGGCATCCGGATCGTTTTGGGAAAAATGCTCCAGCTGGCGTATATCTACTTTACCTACCAAAGACGCGATGTCCTGATTGTTTTCATCGCCAGGCTCAGTTTTAGCAATACAAATTTGATCCAGAATGGAAGGGTATTTTTTGACTACTTTAAACTGACTGATATCACCATTAAATTCATGCAGACGTTTACTGGCCCAGGGCGACATAATGGTTTTAAGGTAACGCTTGGGAATGCCGTATTCCTGCTCCAGAATAGTGCCATCTTCGTTGACATCAAACAGACACAAAGGGCTGTCATAAACAGGTGAACCTTTAATGTAATACACAGGCACTTGCTGCATCAGCGATTTTAGCTTTTCAGCTAAGGATGATTTACCGCCACCTACAGGGCCTAGCAGGTATAAAATTTGTTTGCGCTCTTCCAGTCCCTGAGCTGAGTGTTTCAGGTACGAGACAATTTGCTCTATCGCATCCTCCATGCCATAAAACTCGGCAAAAGCCGGATAACGGCCAATAACGCGATTGGAAAACAGGCGGCTTAGTTTAGGGTCCTGTGCTGTGTCAATCAACTCAGGTTGACCTATAGCCACTAAGAGGCGTTCAGCTGCGCTCGCATAACAACTTTTGTCTTTTTTACACAGCTCCAGATACTCCTGGATGCTGTATTCCTCTTCTTTGGCTGCTTCGTATCTGGATTTGTAGTGCTCAAAAATGCCCATAGTGCACCTCCGAAACTGGTCTGTGGGAACTGAATGCAAATAAAGCCACTGTTGTAAGGTTAGACAGTAAAAAAGCGCTTCGCTCAACTAATTCACAGAAAAATATGAATTTTTTTGTAGCGATGAGTGAACAGAACAGTAAAGCTGTTGGGAGGTAGAGTGTGGACTTGAATTAGGAACTGAATAAAAAGCCCGGCGAACCGGGCTTTAATTTTTACAGCAACAGCAGATTAAGCCGCGAAGTTTGCCGCAGCAAATTCCCAGTTGATCAATGCCCAGAATGCATTTAAGTAAGTTGGGCGCGCATTGCGGAAATCGATGTAGTAAGCGTGTTCCCACAGATCCACAGTCATCAGTGCAGTCACTGAGCTGTCAGTCAGCGGTGTGCCAGCATTGCTGGTGTTGACGATATCCAAAGAACCGTCCGCTTTCTTCACTAACCAGGTCCAGCTTGAACCGAAGTTGTTGACGGCTTTGTCATTAAAAGCAGTCTGGAATGCAGAAAAAGAGCCCCACTGCGCGGTAATAGCATCAGCTAAAGCACCAGTAGGTTCGCCGCCACCATTTGGTGATAAGCAGTTCCAGTAAAAAGTATGGTTCCAGATCTGAGCCGCGTTATTAAATACCGGACCTTGAGAAGTACGAATGATGTCTTCTAAAGATTTACCTGCGAATTCAGTACCTTCAACCAGTGAATTTAATTTCACAACATAGGCGTTATGGTGCTTGCCATGGTGATAATCCAGAGTTTCAGGAGAGATATGAGGTAATAATGCGTCTTTTGCGAAAGGTAATGCTGGTAATTCGAAAGCCATTGTCGTTCTCCGTAGGCGTTGTTTATGAGGTCTGCATCGCGTAGACTACAAAACCCGACTAAATTACTCAAGTTTTAGTCGTAAATTTCATAGTCTGAGTTTATTGCACTGCAAATGTCTGCTTCCCATGTTCTTGGGGCACATTGTAAGATCTCAAGTGCTAAATGAACAAACTCAGCGTAAAATGAGACAATTTTTAAACCCAGTAGTGTCAGAGGCTGAAGATGGAAACCATTGAGAAAATTAAACAACAGTTGGTTGATAACCCAATCATTATTTACATGAAAGGTTCGCCAAAATTACCGAGTTGCGGTTTTTCAGCTCAGGCTTCTCAAGCCCTGATTGCATGTGGCCAACCTTTTGCGTTTGTCGACATTCTGCAAAATCCGGATATCCGTGCTGAATTACCAAAATATGCCAACTGGCCAACTTTCCCACAGTTATGGGTTGAGGGTGAACTGATTGGTGGTTGTGACATTATTCTGGAAATGTTCCAGCGCGGTGAATTGCAGCCAATAATTAACCAGACTGCAGCAAAGTACAACAGCGAAAGCGCAGAGTAGATGCTGAAACTGGGGTCAGATCACATTAGTTATGCGTAACTAATGTGATCTGCCCCCAGTTTTATTATGCAGGATTGGATTCGCTGCTTTCCTCTGAATCGCAATCATCCATCAGCATAGGGGGCGGCCAGCCGCCGAGTTGATGCCAGCGGTTAACTATGTAGCAAAACAGCTCAGCCGTGCGTTCCGTGTCATACAAAGCGCTATGCGCTTCTTTATTGTCAAAATCAATACCAGCTTGTTTACATGCTTTTGCCAGAACGGTCTGACCCAAAGCCAATGCCGACAAAGTCGTGGTATCAAAAGACACAAAAGCGTGAAAAGGCGAACGTTTTAATTTAATTCGATCAATAGCTGCATTTAAAAAGCCCTGATCAAAAGCTGCATTATGAGCCACAACCACAGCACGTTGACAGTCAGCATCCTTCTGAGCCTTACGTACAGCTCGGCAAATTTCAGTCAGGGCTTCCCGTTCTGAAACTGCGCCGCGAAGCGGGTTGTAGGGGTCTATACCATTAAAAGCCAAGGAGCTTGCTTCCATATTGGCCCCCTCAAAAGGTTCAATATGAAAATGTAAAGTCTGGCTTGGAACAAGCATGCCTTTTTCGTCTATAGTCAACAAAGTTGCAGCGATTTCTAACAATGCATCTGTTTTTGCATTAAAGCCTGCGGTTTCTACGTCGATAACAACAGGGAAGTAGCCACGAAAACGTTGTGCTAACGGATGTAAAGCTTGAGTCATAAGACCTGTGTCCTGATAAGATTGGCGGGTATTATGCCAAATAAATTGCAAAGCGTCTTGTTTGAGTACCTTGTTTGTCCGGGTTGAAGTTGAAAAACAGCGGGTGTTGAGATGAAAAAAGGGAAACCTATGCGATATAAGCTTGCGCTGGTTCTGCTGGGGCTCACTGCTCATGCTGAAGCAGGATTACGCCAGTATTCAGCTACTATCGATAAATCCAGTTGGTCTTTGGTGCAAAATTCGCCCTTGTTGTGCGAACTCAGTCATCCTATTCCACATTTTGGTGAAGCTTTTTTTCGAAGTGTCGCTGGCAAAGAACTCAATATGCAGTTCGAACTGAGTATGCTGCGTTTACCCGATCATTATGCATTGGCTGAGGTCTTGTCTGTTCCGCCTGTTTGGCGGCCTGGTGAACAGGCTAAAGCTATCACTAGTATGAAAATTTTAAAGCAGTTTGATGGTGATTTGGGTAAAGCTGAAAGTTGGATCATGCTGACAGAGCTGGAGCAGGGCTATAGCCCAACTTTTTATTTCTCTGATTGGTATAGTCCGTATGACAGAGTTAGTGTGTCACTGAATCCTGTACATTTTATGACAGCCATGGATCAATTCAGCCTTTGTGTTAGCTCGTTGCTACCTTACACATTTGATGATATTGCTTTTACTGTGTTGACTTATGAGTCCGGTGGTGATGAGCTGACCAAGGCCTCTAAAAAACGTTTGGACCAAATTGCTGAATATTTAAAGCATGATCAAAGTATCGAAAGTATCGATATCCAAGCTTACAGTGATTCCTTTGGAGGCCGTTGGATGAATGAACAGTTGTCTATCAAGCGTGCCGAGACTATTAAGGCGCGCCTGATTAGCTTTGGTTTGGAAGAAAGTCGAATTCGCACTGAAGGCTTGGGTGAAAAACGTCACGTAGCCTCTAATGAAAGCTCGCTAGGCAGAGCTAAAAACCGTCGTGTTGTTATTCAGATGGAAAAGCCCTGACACCAGGGCTTTTGAAACGGGGGCTCTGTCATCGCTCTTTGTGCTATGCCCTGGGTAATGCGCTTATTCCTTCGGGGTATGATGAAGATAACGTTGTAAATCAATACTATCAAGCTGTTGTACCGTTAAAGGTAAGGGCTCTTTTGTGATGGCGCAAGCTAGAACTTCAGCCAGTAAAGGCGCCCAGGTTAAACCGCGAGCGCCTAAAGCTCCAAAGCGCCACAGTTGTTTTTGCTGACCAAGCACTGGCATATGATCAGGTACTGTCGCGCGTAAACCTGCTTTGGCGGACACCACTGCTGCGTCTTCAAACCACTCTGGTTGTCCCAATGTTTGATTGACCAAATCGAGATTCTGTTGGTTGTCGGCGTCAAGCACCTCGCTGTGCCCACTGCTACGGTCAAAGGTTGCCCCTACACAATGCAGTTGCTGGTATGCAGGAGTGATGTAACCCTGATGACAAACGACAGTTTTTAGTGGCGTCATCGTCTGGCTTTGCAGATGACTGACCTGCCCACGGATTTGCCGCAGTGGAAAAGATCCCTGATGATCCAGACTGTTTAAATCCGCGCCTGTTGCCAGCACTACTGTAGCGACTTGCAAAGTTCCGGCTGTGGTTTCCACAGTACAATGCCGTTCTTGTTGAGTGATTGCTTGCACTTGAGTGTTGTACTGAATGTCGATACCTCGGCTGCTAAGCCATAGAGCCATCTGCTGGCAATACTGTTGTGGGCATAACCAGCCTGCTGTGGGAAAAAATAAGCCGTCATAAGGCAGAGCCAGCCCTGCAATCTCACCAGCTTGCTCTTTGGTTACAGCTTTAAATAAGCCACTTGTGGCAAAGGGTTGTAGCTGGATTTTATGCTGGCGTTTAACAAGGTTGTCGTTACAGGCGAGCGTTAATACGCCACACCAGTCAGCTGCCACTGTCAGATTCTCCAGCCATGTTGCGTAAAACTGTCTTGCGTATAAGAAGCTCTGGCAACTTAAAGACGACATCAGATCGTAAGTTGCGTGCAAGTTAGGGTACACTGCACCTTGGCGATTGTGAGAAGCGCCCATGCCCGCTTCTGCGTCTGTACAGAGTAATTGGACTTTTAATCCTTTTTGCCATAACGCAAAAGCCGCATTAATGCCTGCTACACCCGCACCTATAACCATGACGTTGTCTGGTCGCTCTAGGTTCAATTCTGCAGCCCGTTCTGCACTTGCAATCAACATTTCACGCTTTTGACCATGGCCTTTGGTTTTACTGGCAGAAAAACCGGCATCGTTTAAACCACGACGGACAAAACCAGCACAGGTAAAAGTAGAAGCCGTAGTACCGCTGTGGCTTAGTCTGAACATTTGGTTAAACAAATTTTGCTGCCACATATCCGGATTTTTACTTGGGGCAAAACCGTCCAAAAACCAGGCATCGACTTTGTTATGCTCTGGCACTTGCGGCAGTAGTTCATTAACATCTCCCAGCCACAAATCCAGCACCACAGAACCATCATCGAAGCTCATTCGATGCGGGCCTGGTAAAGCAACAGGGTAGCTCTCTACCAACAAATTGGTTAGCTCAGCCAGTTGCGGCCAGGCCGCTAAAGCTTTGGTTAAGTCTGCTTTACTAAAAGGATATTTTTCAAAACTACTGAAGTACAGTCGTTGACAAGTCACAGCATCGGCTTTGTATTGTCGAAAACGTAGCCAGGTCAGCAGAAAGTTCAGGCCAGTACCAAATCCTGTTTCGGCGATATGAAAAAAAGCACGTGGATGAGTAAACCAACGTTGAGGTAGCTGATTTTTATGTAAAAACACATAATCAGTCTCGTCCAGGCCACCATTGTCGGAAAAATATATATCGCCAAACAAGTCTGAAACCGGTGTACCAGCGTCGTTGTAGTGAACTTGAGCCTGTTGCAAGGAAGTAGAACCCTATCGAAAAAGAATAAGTTATTGTAACTTAGCCGCAATACAAATAGATAATAGTGTACAACTGTGCGCTGAAAGCGGACCAGTTTCGAAAAGAAACTCCGTACAATGTGGCGCAATTACTAAAAGACATCCGATTTTTTGTTTGGAGCAAGCATGAAAAGAGCAGTGATCACAGGTTTAGGCATAGTATCCAGCATTGGTAACGATCAGCAGCAAGTGCTGGAATCGTTAAAAGCAGGACGCTCAGGCATTAAAGCGTCACAGGAATTTGCCGACATGGGCCTGAGATCACAGGTCTGGGGTCAGATTGAAATTGATACAGCCGCCTTAATAGACCGCAAAGCCTTACGTTTTATGGGCGATGCAGCAGCTTATGCTTATATTTCTATGCAACAAGCTATTGAAGATGCCGCTTTAACACCAGAGCAAGTATCGAACTTCCGCACTGGTTTAGTGGTAGGTTCTGGCGGTGCTTCATCTAAAACCCAGATTGAAGCCGCAGATATTTTACGTGAAAAAGGCGTAAAACGTGTAGGTCCTTATGCAGTGCCAAAAACCATGTCGAGCACTTGTTCGGCTTGTTTAGCCACTCCTTTTGAAATCAAAGGTGTGAACTATTCCATCAGTTCTGCCTGCGCTACCAGTGCACATTGTATTGGTCATGCGGTAGAGCTGATTCAGTTGGGCAAACAGGACATTATTTTTGCCGGTGGCGGTGAAGAAGTGCACTGGACCTTAGCGATGGAATTTGACGCTATGGGCGCTTTATCGACTAAATACAATGAAACGCCAGAACTGGCGTCCCGTACTTATGATGCTGACCGTGATGGTTTTGTTATCAGCGGTGGTGGCGGTATTCTGGTGATTGAAGAGCTGGAACATGCACTGGCACGCGGCGCTAAAATTTATGCTGAAATCGTCGGTTATGGCGCTACTTCAGATGGTTACGATATGGTGGCGCCAAGTGGTGAAGGCGCAGTGCGTTGTATGGAAATGGCGATGAAAGATGTGAAAGGTCCAATCGACTACGTCAATACCCACGGTACCAGTACGCCAGTTGGTGATGTGAAAGAATTAGGTGCTATTCAACAAGTCTTCGGTGGTAAATCGCCAGCCATTAGCGCCACTAAAGCTATGACAGGTCATGCTTTAGGTGCTGCCGGTGTGCATGAAGCTATTTATTCATTGCTGATGATGGAGCATAACTTTATTGCTCCTTCAATCAACATCAATACCCTGGATGAAGCGGCTGCTGGTTTAAATATTGTGACTAAAGCCACTGAAGCTAAACTGACCACAGTGATGTCAAATAGCTTCGGTTTTGGTGGTACCAACGCTACCTTAGTGATGCAAAAATATCAGGGCTAAGTTGTCTTAGAAGTGAGCTTAGAAAGGTCAGACCAAAAGTCTGACCTTTTTTGATCAACAACCAGAAATCCGATGGCTCAATGCAAACCCTGTCGTTACAATGTCGCTATTCCATCACCGGATTGATACAGATGAAAATATACGCCGACGAAAATATGCCGTACGTCAAAGACTTCTTTGCCGAATTAGGCGAGGTCAGGCTGGTCAATGGCCGTACTTTAACCGCGGATCAGATGAGTGATGCAGATGTGCTACTAGTGCGTTCTGTGACCAAGGTAAATCAGCAATTGTTATCAAAAAGCCCAAAACTGAAATTTGTAGGCACTGCCACTATTGGCACTGATCATGTCGATCAGCTTTATCTGCAGCAACGAGGCATAGGTTTTAGTAGTGCGCCTGGCTGCAACGCTCAGTCAGTGGTTGAGTATGTATTGAGTAGCATCTTTGTGCTGGCGGAAAAGTACCAATGGAATTTGCAGCAAAAAACAGTCGGTGTAGTAGGAGTTGGTAATATAGGTCGAGTGCTGGTGAGTGCGCTTCAGGCCTTGTCCATCAAGGTGTTGTGCTGTGACCCACAAAGAGCAGTTACTGAGCCTGATTTTCCGCATATTCCGTTTGAAGAATTATTGCCTCAGCTCGATATCGTCAGTTTTCATGTGCCTTTGGTCAAAACAGGGCCAGATGCCACAGTGGACTTATTGAACAGCCGGACCTTAAAGCTGCTGAAAGCCGATTGCGCAGTGATCAATGCCTGCCGTGGTGAGGTGACCAATAACGACGCTTTATTGACGGATGCTCAATGTACAGAAGCTCAGTCTGGTCAGAAACGGCCGCTGGTGCTGGATGTCTGGGCCAATGAACCAGAACCTGATTTAAGGTTAATTCCCTTTACAGAGATAGCCACTGCGCACATTGCTGGACACAGTATTGAAGGTAAAGCCCGAGGTACAGAAATGCTGTATCAGGCACTTTGCCAACAGTTGGGGTTAAGTCCGGCAAAGACTCTGGCGCAAGTGCTACCAGAGCCTCAAGTTTCAGAGCTGAAAATAAATTCAAATTTTGGACTTTTAGATGTCCAAAATTTAAGCCGGCTGTTATATGATGTGCGCCGGGACGATGCTTTGTTTCGTTTCTATATGACGCAAGACAATAAAACGCAAGGTTTTGACTGGCTTAGAAAGTCATATCCACCGCGGCGTGAATACAGCTCGGTGCGGCTGACAGGACAAGAAGTGCCTGAGTTTTTAACAACATTAGGTTTTAGTACCCAAATTAATTGACGTTGCAGCGCGGCTACAAGCGAGTGAGACCCCAGGAGCATAGAAGTCCTAAGTGACTGGGGCGAAGAGCGCAGTCAACAATGCGGCAGCGTCAAGTAAGAAGGGTAAAGCAGCCAGTAACAGAAAAGGGGAATAACCATGGCTCAGCAATACGACGTCGCTGTGTTAGGTGCTACAGGTTTAGTAGGCCAGCATTTAATTGAAATTCTAGAACAGCGCGATTTTCCGGTAAATAAACTTTATCCTTTAGCCAGCAGCCGCTCTGCCGGTGGCCATATCACCTTTAAGGGTAAACAAATTGAAGTACTGGATGCTGAAACCTTTGACTGGACTAAGGTACAGATTGGTTTATTTTCTGCGGGTGGCAGCGTGTCTGCAACTTATGCTCCTCGTGCTGCAGACGCAGGTTGCGTCGTGATCGACAACACCTCGCATTTCCGCTACGAAGCTGATATTCCACTGGTGGTGCCAGAAGTGAATGCGCACGCTATTGCTGAGTTCCGTAATCGCAATATTATCGCCAACCCAAACTGCTCCACTATTCAAATGCTGGTGGCCTTAAAGCCTATTCATGATGCCGTAGGGATCAGCCGTATCAACGTAGCAACCTATCAGTCAGTGGCTGGTGCTGGTCAGCAAGGTGTGGAAGCATTGGCAAAAGAGACGGCGCAGTTGCTAAACGGTCGTCCTCTGGAGGAAGGTAGTAAGTTTGCCCGTCAGATTGCCTTTAACTGTATTCCACAAATAGATGTATTTTTGGACAATGGTTACACCAAAGAAGAAATGAAAATGCACTGGGAAACCCAAAAAATTATGGGCGATGCCAGCATTTCCGTTAACGCTACTGCTGTGCGTGTGCCGGTATTTTATGGTCATGCCGAAGCCGTGCATCTGGAAACCCGCATGCCCATCAGTGTTGAACAGGTCAAAGCGCTGTTAGCCAATGCACCTGGCGTAACATTAATGGAAGATAATGCAGATTATCCAACTCAGGTCGGTAATGCTGCTGGTCAGGATGATGTGTTTGTTGGCCGTATTCGCCAAGACTTTTCGCATGAAAATGGCATTAACTTATGGCTTGTTGCCGACAATATCCGCAAAGGCGCTGCGACTAACAGTATTCAGATCGCTGAGCATTTAATACGAGATTATTTGTAATAGCAGCTTCATAACCAGATAAAGGCTCCCTCGGGAGCCTTTATTGTTTGCTAAAGCAATTGAGTCAGCAGCCGATATGCAAATTGTGTTTAAGCGTAGCCACTGGCATGCATCTGGTTTACTATTCCAGTGTGGAACGATGTTTGCAGTGATTTAGTTTCAAAAAATATTCTCCGGCCTTAAAGGATTATCGATGCGTTTAGTTGGGCTTCTTATTTTCAGTATTCTGTTGCAGATTTGTAGTGTTAACGCCACTGCAGAAACCACCGTGCGTCTGAAAGGGCCAAAAAGCAGTGAGAATCCTGACCGCAGCAGGGTGGGACCTTTAACCCCTAACGATACTTTATGGCGTATAGCTGAAGAAGTACGACCACACCCAGGGCTAAATATCTATCAGGTGATGTACGCCATCTACTTGAAAAATCCTCAATCTTTTCTTGATGATAACTTTAACCATCTGAATGTTGGCTCCTTTTTGGCTATCCCCAATGTCGACGAAATTTTGTCTGTCGATGCGAAAGATGCCCAGATGAAATCTGAGGAAGATGACCGCATCTGGGCCGACAGAGTGCGCGCTGCGGCGGCTGCCAAAGTAAAACAGGGTGTCAATACTGCGCAACAGAAAGATGTAGATAAAGCCAAGCAAGAAATTAAACAAGAGTTGAGCCGGGTTGAAGGGGAGCAAAAAGGCCAGCTTCTTGATCTTCAAAGCAAGTTAGCCGAATCGCAAGTGACAGTGGAAGCAGTTTTAGCTGACAACTCCGCCTTAAAGCAGAAACTTGACCAGTTGGCAGACCAAATGTTGCTGATGAAGTCTCAGGTTGACAAAGACAGCGAAATTCAAACTCAGTTGCAGCTTTTAGTCTCGCAGCAAGCAGAAATGCTTGCTCAGCAAAAGGCTCAGATTGAGCGTGAACAGCAAGGGACAAATTTTGCCGAAATCTGGCAAAATATTTCCTCCAGCAGCTTTACTTGGGTTTTACTCGCCAGTTTACCAGCTCTACTCCTCTTGTTTGCCATATTAGGCTGGATTAAGCGCAGGACCAGAAAATCAGAACAAATAGTCAATGCTGCCACTGCAGTGCCTCAGCAAGAGTCGGGTTATCGTTCTCCTTTGCCGCCTTTAGATGAAAGTTTGGACTTCGACGAAAGCAGTTTGATGACGCTGGATGAATCATTATTGGACACAGGCAGTCAAGGTATAAGGCTTGATGACGAACCTATTGATTTACATGATGATATTCTGCTCGATACCAGGACAGATGAGTTTGACGACATTCTGATGAATGACGATGACTTGCTAGATAGTAAAGACTTACTTGACGCCAGTTCAATAGACGATGAGTTATTAGATGACTTGCTGGATCAACCTGTCAAAGCCCCAGTGAAAGAATTCGATCCAAACAATATTCTATCTGGTGCCGATTTATCCGCTCTGTTTGATGAAGAACCTGAGCTGGATGAGGATGAAGACGTATTTGCCCAAGCCGTAGCTGAGCAATTGGCGGAAGAGCAAAAACAAACACAGCAAACTGCTGATGAACTGGATGATTTGATCGAAGAAATTGAACTGGATGAATTGGACATCGACACTTTTATGTCAGGCAGTTCTGTTTCAACTGATAAAGACAAGGTAAATGCAGACGATATCGAAGAAGTCGAAGAAGTGGAAGAAGTGGACTTCGATTCTCTGCTCGATGAATTGGTTGTTCCCAACGATGAGCCTCAAGCTGAAATTGTCACAGACAGTTCATTAAACACCGAAATTGCAGATCCTGCAGAGGTGCAAGATCTAACGCCGGAACAACCTCATTTTGATAGCTCCGAGCTAGATGAATTTGCCGAATCGCTGGCTGAAGAAGAATTATCCACTCCAGAGCCATTGTCTATTGAAAATGAGAGTGATATTGACATCGACGCACTGCTCGATGGCGCAGCCAATTGGCCTGATAGTAACAATGCGGACGACACTGCTGAATTCGTTACTGAAGATTTTGATTTGAAGGTCGAATCTGAAGCAGGGACTGGCGAGAGTTTACCGTCCGAGACCAAGCTGGAATTCGATGAAGACGATTATCCATTAAGCCCTGATGATGTAGCCCTGCTGTTATCCGACGAAGTGGCCTCAGAGAGCGCAACAGTTATGCCAGCGCAACTTCATGCAGATCCTGTTGATTTAGCAGCACTCACGCAGGACCTTAGTGATGACAGCGAAGATCAGTCGACACCAAATGCAGAAGATAGTTTTAAACTAACGGAAGAAGCTGAGGTTGCAGAGCATAGTTCTGATGACCAAACTACTACTCAAAACACTGAGATGCAAGCCAAGAGTGAAGACCCGAATGCAGGCACGGGTGCCGATGATCTAGCTGAGGATGTCGAAATCAATCAGACCTGGCAAGAGTTGAGTGATCCTGTTGCAGAGATGCCTGCTATTGAATCCGTCCCCGATCTTGATTTACAAGAAGATTTATCCGTTAGCCGCGTCTCCGCTGCTACTTTATCAGTTGAAAACCCAAGTAAGGTACTGGAAGAGTATCCTGAGCTGGAGTTTTCTGATGAGGAGGCCGAAGGCGAGTTTGAGTTGGAACAAGAGGATGAAGTAAGTTTTGAGCCTTTACCACTGGTTGTAGAGAGTGATTCCGAACTCGCCAATGATGATATAGCCTCAGAGCTTGAGGCTTTAGACCAGACAGATTTTGATATTTTATTAGCTGATTATGCACAAGCTGATAACGAAACAGAATTGGCAGATGAACAGGTTGCTGACAAGGTATTGTCTGAATTAGCTCTTGAAGAAACTGAAACTCAGACTGAATCATTGCATCAAGCCGAAAAACCGTCACAGCAAGCCATGCTTCAGGATGATTTAGAGTTCTCGCTGCTGGCTTTGGATAAATTATTAGATGATTCTGAAGATGAAACGCAGCAGAGTCAAAACCCAGTGCGGAATATAGACGCAGGTTTGGAGGATTATCAGGACTTTATTGCAGCACAGCATGAACCTGAATTGGATCCGGCGGAGCAAGGTTTTGCTGCTGATTTGGATTTAATCCGCGCTTATATTGAAATTGGCGAACAAGATGGTGCTGAACATTTAATCGATAAAGTATTAAATTCAGCTGCGCCAGAACACATCAAGCAAGAAGCTCAAAGTCTAAAAAATCAGCTTTAAATCTTTAAATGGGTTCAGATCACATTGTTAACCCTTAACAATGTGATCTGAACCCATTTTTATCGAGGCTTTGTCGTAGTTAAAATTGGTGAGTTTCCACTTCTGCCTGAGTTATACTTTCGCCCCTAAAGTGATGGGAGTAAGAATGCGAATTGCGTTGGGTATTGAATACAACGGTGTTGGTTTATTTGGCTGGCAAAGGCAACGAGAAGTGCCAAGTGTGCAAGGTCATTTGGAAGCTGCGTTGTCGAAGGTGGCTAATACCACTATTGAGCTGTCCTGCGCTGGGCGCACTGACGCCGGTGTCCATGCGACTGGTCAAGTCGTGCATTTTGATACCGAGGCTAACCGGGATATGCGAGCCTGGATCATGGGGACTAACTCCAATCTGCCTGATGGTATAGCAGTGCGCTGGGCACAAGGTGTTGCTGACGATTTTCACGCCCGTTTTTCTGCAACGGCCCGCCGTTACCGTTATGTGATTTACAACAATAAATTCAGGCCTGCTATTTTGGGGGCTGGCTTAAGTCATTATCATCAGGAATTAAACATTGAACTGATGCAGCAAGCCGCGGTCCACTTGCTGGGTGAAAATGACTTTACCTCCTTTCGCGCTATTCAATGCCAGTCGCATAGCCCTTTTCGCAATCTGATGCATTTGCATTTGAGTCGGTTTGGGCCATATATTGTACTGGATATTAAGGCGAATGCGTTTTTGCATCATATGGTACGAAACATCACGGGCAGCTTGCTGCAAGTGGGAATGGGCTTGAAAGAACCAGAATGGATTGCAGAGCTTTTAGCAGCTAAAGATAGAACTTTAGCAGCGGCAACAGCTAAAGCTGAGGGCTTGTATCTGGTGGACGTGGATTACCCTGAACACTTTGGTATCCCGAAAATGCCGTTGGGCCCACTGTTCCTGCCAGACAGTTTTTGCTCTGAGCTCTCTGAAACTGCGGTTTGAAGTAAGACCAGTTAGCTATAGGTTCTATCATTGCTTTGTGCTTTAATAAGCGCCGTTAGCCGCATGATCGGCGCTTTTTTACACAATAAACTAAGTTTGGGCTCAAGCCCTGCTGCGCTACCAAGGAACAACTATGAGTTGGTTAGAAAAAATTCTGCCCAGAACTTCGTCTTCATCGCGTCGTAATATTCCTGAAGGGGTCTGGACTAAATGTACCTCTTGCGACGCTGTATTGTACAAGGCAGAACTGGATCGGAACTTAGGGGTTTGTCCTAAATGTGACAACCATATGCGTATCAGTGCCAGAGACAGGTTGAACAGTTTCCTTGATACCGGCGGTATGGTGGAATTAGCTGCTGAGTTAGAACCTCAGGATCTGTTGAAATTTAAAGACAGCAAAAAATACAAAGACCGCATTGTTGCTGCACAAAAAGAAACCAATGAAAAAGACGCCATGGTGGTGATGCGTGGCACCTTGCTGGGTATGCCTGTAGTGGTGGCTTCATTTGAGTTTGCTTTTATGGGCGGCTCTATGGCGTCTGTAGTGGGTGCCAAGTTTGTCAAAGGTGTCGAATACGCCATTGAAAACAAAGTACCTTTTATCTGTTTTTCTGCCAGTGGTGGCGCCCGTATGCAAGAGGCTTTAATGTCTTTGATGCAAATGGCCAAAACCAGTGCTGCTCTGGCCAAACTGAGTGAAGCAGGTTTACCTTATATTTCTGTGCTGACTGATCCTACCATGGGTGGTGTATCTGCCAGTCTGGCGATGCTGGGTGACTTAAACATTGGTGAGCCTAAAGCTCTGATCGGTTTTGCCGGTCCTCGCGTTATCGAACAGACGGTACGTGAAAAATTACCTGAAGGTTTCCAGCGCAGTGAATTCTTGCTGGAACACGGTGCTATCGACATGATTGTTGACCGCCGCCAAATGCGCGATACAATTGCCCGACTTGTGGCTAAATTCATGCGATGGCCAGCTCCTGCCAAGGAACACCGCGTCGCCTAATAAGGTGTTATGACCAATCTTTTATCGCCTGCAAGCCAATCCTGTCAGACTCTGACGGATTGGCTTTGTTATATAGAACAAAAACATCCTCAACATCAGATTGAACTGGGATTGGGGCGGGTGCTTCACATCGCGCAGCGTGCCGATTTGCATCTGCTACCCGGTAAAAAAATTCTGATCGCCGGTACCAACGGCAAAGGCACTACAGCCCGCACTCTTGAACAGCTCTGCGCTGTGCAAGGCTTTTCTGTCGGTGTCTATAGCTCTCCTCATTTGTTGCAGTTTAACGAGCGTTTACGCCTTAATGGCGAAGATGTAGCCGACCCCCTTTGGTGTGAAGCTTTTGCTTTTATCGAGCAATTGCGTGCTGATATCGAGCTGACTTATTTTGAGTTCACCACGCTGGCGTCCTTTTATCTGCTGAGACAACAGCAACCGGATATCTGCCTGATTGAAGTAGGTTTAGGTGGCCGACTGGATGCGACTAATATCATCGATCCGGATTTAAGTATTCTGACCACTGTCGATTTAGACCATCAGGACTATTTAGGTCCAGATCGCGAAAGCATTGGTCGTGAAAAAGCCGGTGTTTTTCGCTCAGGCAAGCCAGCCGTGATAGGTGAGACTGATATTCCACAGTCGGTGCTGAAATACAGTCAGGATATTCAGGCAAAACTGCTTTGCATCAATAAGGACTACCAGTACAGCGTCAATGAGACAAGCTTTAGCTGGCGTGGTGTGCAGAGTCAGTTCGAGGCATTACCTCTGACATCTGCGCCGCTGCAGAACGTAGCGACAGCCCTTACTGCACTGGAAGCTTTAACTCTGTTGCCTTCTAAGCAGCAGACTGTGCAGGTTCTGGCTGAATTAAGTCTGCCTGGTCGTATGCAATGGCTGAATAAAACACCGGGAATTTTACTGGATGTGGCGCATAACCCGCAGTCGGCAGGTTATTTAGCTGCTCAGCTACAGTTCATTAAAACAGAGTATGCTCGGGTTCATCTGCTGGTGGGGATGCTTAAGGATAAAGATATTCAACAAAGTCTGGCTCCTTTTCACGACCTGGCTGACCAGTGGCATCTGGTGGATCTACCTGGATCTCGTGGCGCTCAGGCCAGTATGTTACTTGCTCAATTACCAGCACAAAGCCATTATTGCTGTTATTCAGATTTAGAGTCAGGTTACCAAAAAGCGCTGTTATCTATGCAGCCTAATGATTTATTGGTGATTTTCGGCTCTTTTGTTACAGTGTCGGCAGTTCTTGCGCTGCAAAAGGAGACAGATGTATGACCAGCGCTTTTAAAAATCGCTTAATTGGCAGCAGCATTTTAATTATTGCTGCCATCGTTTTTTTACCTGATTTGCTGGATGGGAAAAAACAGGTGGTTAAAGGTGAATTTAAGGCAATTCCTGAACGTCCGGAATTTGCCACAGTGCAACAAGAGCAGGTTTTCACTAAACAACAGTTGGCTGAAAAACAGCAGGAATTACTTTCAGCGCCAGTGGATGAACCTGCTGTAGATGCAGCATTACCAGATGATAACTTTGCGCAAGTGACTGCTGGCGATACTGGTAGCGCAGCGACGATAGACAGCGCTACCATGATTACCCAAACTACAGATGGCGCTGTAACAGCTGCACTGGCTGAGCAAATACCTGTATCGACTGAAAACCCTTTGGGTCCGGCAGCAGCGTCAGACAGCACCTCTGACACAGCAGTAACATCAGCACTTGTTGCTACCAAAGAAAAACAGATTGAACCTAAAGGCAATCCAGCGCTGAATGAGACCGCCTGGATAGTTCGGGTGGGGAGTTTTGCTAAAACAGAAAATGCTACAGCGTTAGTTTCAAAGCTCAAAGAAGCAGGTTTTACTACTTTTACCCGTTCAACCACTAATGCTCAGGGTCAGGCCATGGTCAGCGTTGTAGTTGGCCCAGAATTGAAAAAAGAACGCTTGGAACAAAAACTGCCTCAACTACAGCAACTGACCGGAATTCAAGGTTTGAAGTTGACTGCTTTTAAGCCTATAGAAAATAATTAGGTGTTATGGTGCGTGTTTTGGTAGAATGCGCGCCGTCCTTAAGCATCCTTTGGTAGCAAATGGTTTGGATTGATTATGCCATTCTGGCAATTATCTCCCTTTCGACTGTAATAAGTCTGGTCAGGGGATTTGCTAAAGAAGCGGTTTCACTGATTATCTGGATACTGGCCTTTTTTGTAGCCAGTTATTACTACCCCTATCTGGCAACCTATTTCACTGAATTGCAAGACGCACTGGTGCGTAATGCGGTTTCTATTGCTGTTCTGTTCGTTTTTACCCTTATTATCGGTGCTTTAGTTAATTATTTGATCGGCCGATTGGTCGAATCTACAGGCTTATCTGGCACAGACCGGTTACTTGGCCTGATCTTCGGCGCCCTGCGTGGTGTGCTGGTGGTCAGTGCATTGTTATTTTTCCTGGATGCTTTTACCACTGCAGATCAAACAGACTGGTGGCAAGCTTCCAAACTAATACCCGAATTTGGTTTTATCATTGAATGGTTTTTTGAATACATCAAAGCCCATTCCAGTTTTATGCAGCGACCCTAAGTGTGGCGAGGAAATAATCGATGTGTGGTATTGTTGGAATCGTAGGTAAGTATCCGGTCAATCAGGCGTTGTACGACGGTTTAACTGTGTTGCAGCACCGTGGTCAGGATGCCGCTGGCATAGTGACAGTAGACAACAAAACCTTACGCTTGCGCAAAGCCAATGGCTTAGTGAAAGACGTGTTTGAAGCCCGCCATATGCAACGTTTGTCTGGCAACATGGGTATAGGCCATGTGCGTTACCCAACAGCAGGTTCTGCCAGTACGGCCGAAGCTCAGCCGTTTTATACCAATAGTCCTTTTGGTATAGCTTTGGCGCACAATGGTAACCTGACGAACTCCGAAGAGTTAAAAGACGAGTTATTCCGCACCGCCCGTCGTCATGTCAACACCAACTCCGATTCAGAAGCCTTGTTGAATGCTTTTGCCCATGAGCTGGACATTCATGCTGATATGCATGTTAACCCTGACCATATTTTTGGTGCTGTCACAAATTTACATCGTAAGATCCGTGGTGGTTATGCGGTGGTGGCTGTTGTGATTGGCCATGGTTTAGTGGCGTTTCGTGATCCAAACGGTATACGCCCTCTGGTGATGGGCAAGCGTGAAACAGCGCTTGGCACTGAATATATGGTTGCTTCTGAGAGTGTCGCTTTAGATGCGGACGGTTTTACTGTGCTGCGTGATGTTGCTCCGGGTGAAGCTGTCTATATCACCGAAGACGGTGAGCTATTCAGCCAACAATGTGCTGAAAACCCAAGTTATGTGCCGTGTATTTTTGAATATGTGTATTTTGCCCGTCCTGACTCCACTATAGATAATGTGTCTGTGTACGCGTCCCGCGTTGCTATGGGTAAAAAGCTTGGTGAGAAAATTAAAAAAGAATGGGCACATTTAGATATCGATGTGGTTATTCCGATCCCTGAGACCAGTAATGACGCTGCATTGCAAATTGCCCATGAATTAGGTCTGCCTTACCGTCAGGGCTATGTAAAGAACCGTTACATTGGCCGTACTTTTATTATGCCGGGCCAGGGTGAACGCAAAAAGTCAGTCAAACGTAAACTGAATGCGATTTGGCAGGAATTCAAAGGCAAAAACGTATTGCTGGTGGATGACTCTATAGTGCGTGGTACTACGTCTGAGCAAATTATTGATATGGCCCGAGAGGCTGGTGCTAAGAAGGTGTATTTCGCTTCGGCGGCGCCAGAAATTCGTTTCCCGAACGTTTATGGTATTGACATGCCATCGGCAAATGAACTGATTGCTCATGGCCATGATGTAGATAGTATCTGTAAAATCATTGGTGCTGATGGCTTGATTTTTCAGTCGCTGGAAGATTTAGTCGATGCAGTCCGTTCACAAAACCCTGAATTGAAGCGCTTTGAAACCTCAGTGTTTGACGGTATTTATGTAACAAATGATATAGACCAGGCCTATCTGAATCGTTTGGATGCACAACGTAATGAAGCGTCCAAACGTAAAAAAGAAGCTGAGTTATCTGCAAGTTTAGATTTGCATAACGAAGGCAACTAATACAGCAAAGCCCATATCGTAAATAAAAAAGGGCCGGTATTAACCGGCCCTTTTTGCTTCTCTGACATTTTAAAATAAACTAATGCGTAAACGCAGGACCGAAACCAGAGCTCCACAAAATAGCGGTAGCAGTCATCACGCAAACCAGCAGAATCAAACCTGTGGTCACTACTGAACTTGCATAAATAAAACCGCGCTCTTCAGGAATATGCATAAGAATAGGCACCCCTACATAAAGCAAATACACCGAATAGGTTAAGCCTGCCAAACCTACCAGCATGACAAACCAAAGTTCAGGGAATAAAGCGGCAAAACCTACCATAAAAAGTGGAGTAGAAGTGTAGGACGCTAATTCCAATGTTTGGGTATAGGTAGGTTCAGAGCCAAAGGTATGAGCCATCCAGTGCGCCAGATACGCAAGCGCGAAGACTCCGCCGATCAATGCGACATACATAGCGACGGAAAGCATCATGGCGCTGTCAGCTGTTAAACGTATAGGTTCACCCACACCTATACTCCAGCCGATGTGCACTGCCGAATAATAAGCGCAAAGAGAAGGGATTAAGGCAATGAGCAGGATATGGATTAAGCTGTATCTGAAACTTTCGTGACGAGCGTCTATCGTATGCCATTCTTCTTTAGGATGGGCATACAGTCCCCATAAGTGATTTAGAATCATAGTTGTTATCCTTGGCTACTACGTTGTTCATTACAGGGCACAAAACAAACCCTTACCTTTGTTATGGCTAATAGAACCCAGTTCGTCAAGTTTAGAGCGGAAAATCTGTCGCAAGTGGTGTAAAGCAGCTTCGAGACCGCAGTTACTGGCTTTTTAATAACAGAAAAAAACAGTACTAAATGGTCGCAGTGGGGGCACCGCTGTGGAATTTAAAATCCGGATCCGGGCTTGAAATCAGTTCAGCTTCAAGTTTGCCGAAAAAGCACACCCGCCCTGAGATATCAGATTTTGAGATCACCTGCGCCAGTTCCAGATAGTCAGCAAAATGCCGCGCTTCAGATCGCAGTAGTGATGTATAAAAACCAGCTAACTCCGGATCAACAAATTCAGCTAATTTCGCAAAACGCTCACAGGAGCGTGCTTCGATATAAGCACCACATATCAGTTTGTCGATCAGAATTTGCGGCTCATGAGTTTTGCAGTTCTGGATCAGGCTTTTAGCATAACGACTGGCACTGATGTTTTCGTAGGGGATACCTCTGTCCAGCATAATCTCCAGCACCTGACAAAAATGATGCAGTTCTTCGCGGATGAGTAACACCATACGGTCGATGATACGATCCGAGTGCACAAAGTCAGAGCGACCTATAATACTTTTATTCAGTTTTTCAGCCTGCTTTAAACTCTGGATATCCCCGTCAAAACGATAGGCGAAGTCTTCAAAAGGCTTTAGCCAGTTCAGTAAGGTTAATGAGCTGTCTTTGTCACAGGCATAACGGCGCAGCAGATACATAGCGGTTTGCGCCGCTTTAAGCTCACAGATTAAGTGGTCCTGTAATAAAACCGCCAGTCGCTCTGGTTTCTGTGCTTCGACTATCCAGCTGTCTGGGGTTTCACACTGTAAAAACTGATGAATGGGCTGAAGTAATTCGGTAAAACTCATAAAAATCTCAGCATTAAACCTGTGACAAGGGGTTGAAGTGCAGTTGCCAGCCATCCGCTGACACATCCAGATAAGAACTCTGACTATACCAGTCACCTAACACATAACGTTGTGCTGCGTTGCCATCGGCACCTTGCAGTTGATGCACTGCAGGTCTGTGGGTATGACCATGGATCAAATGCTGCACCTGATACTGAGCCATCACTTTAGGCACTTCATCCGGCGTTACATCCATAATGTCGGATGTTTTGCCTTTTTTATCCATAGCACTGACACGACGGGCTTTGCGCGCCAGATGTTGCCGATACCACAGAGGCAAAGACAAGATCAGCTTTTGCCACCACTTTTGATCCCACCAGGCCCGAAACTTCTGATAACCAATATCCAGGGTGCAAAGCGAATCTCCGTGCATTAATAAGGTAGGAGTACCGTATAAATCGACCACAGTAAGGGGCTCAAGCAATTGCATGCCAGAGCGCTTGGCGAATTTTTTACCCAGTAAAAAGTCACGGTTGCCATGGCAAAAATAAACCGGCACAGCCTGAGCTGTTAAAGCTTTGATGGCTGTCGCAACTTCACTCAGCAAAGGCGAAGGGTTATCATCACCAATCCAGACTTCAAATAAATCACCCAGAATATAGAGGGCATCAGCATCTGTTGCTTTTTGCTGTAAGAAAAGCAAAAACGCCGCGGTGATATCCGGGCGTTGTTCGCTTAAATGCAGATCGGCAATAAAAAGGCTGTGGCCTTTAGCCATGGATTTCTGCTTTTTCGATGATCACAGCATCGTTTGGTACATCAGCATGGCCAAACTTGCGTCCTGTAGACACAGTTTTGATTTTGTTGATCACATCCATACCTTCGACCACTTCACCAAATACACAGTAACCCCAGCCCTGAGAAGTTTCTGAGCTGAAATCTAAGAAGTCGTTGTTAGCCACATTGATAAAGAACTGGCAAGTCGCAGAATGCGGGTCGCTGGTGCGAGCCATTGCCACAGTTCCTGCTTTGTTAGCCACTTTGTTGTTTGCTTCGTTTTTGATTGGTTTGCCCGGCTCTTTTTGTTCCATATCAGGAGTAAAACCGCCGCCCTGGATCATAAAACCATTGATCACACGATGAAAAATGGTGTTGTCATAAAAACCTTCTTTGACATAGTTCAGAAAGTTTTCGACTGTTGCAGGGGCTTTGTCGGCAAATAGTGCCAGTTTAATCACGCCGAAATTGGTATGTAAGCTAACCATGATGCTCTCCTCAAGCTAAAAAACGGCGCTAGTGTACCGCAGCTAACGCATATACCCAAGTAACTTCAGGGAGGAGAGGAAAGTATCTTGTTTCTTTGCAACAAAGCGAGAAAGCGAGGATAGCTCAAGACATTTGCTGATGTTACACTATCGCACTTTGTCATTGCCGTTTTGATGATTTCCCGAGGAGCCCATGCTACAGATTTTTAATACCTTGACCCGTAAAAAAGAGTCCTTTGTGCCTTTAGTGCCTGGCAAAGTTTCTATGTATGTCTGCGGCATTACCATTTACGATTTCTGTCATGTTGGCCACGCCCGTACTTATGTCGCTTTTGATGTAATGAACCGTTATTTACGTTTCAGCGGTTATGACGTCACTTATGTGCGTAATATCACAGATGTGGACGACAAAATTATCAAAAGGGCCAATGAAAACGGCGAAAGTTGTGATGCTTTAACGGCCCGTTATACGGTTGCTATGCACGATGATTTTAACGCGCTGGGGTTAATGCCTGCCGATATTGAACCTCGTGTCACCACTCATATGGCTGAAATTATTGAGCTGATAGAAACTTTAGTGGCTAAAGGTTATGCCTATATCGCCTCTGACGGTGATGTACTGTTTGATGTCAGTAAATACAAAGCTTATGGTCAGCTCAGTCAGCAAAACCTGGACATGTTGCAATCCGGCGCCAGGGTTGAGATTGATCAGGCCAAAGACGATCCGCTGGATTTTGTCTTGTGGAAAATGGCCAAGCCAAATGAGCCAAGTTGGTCATCGCCATGGGGCGAAGGTCGTCCTGGCTGGCATATTGAATGTTCGGCTATGAGTGCAAAGCATTTAGGCAAACATTTTGATATTCACGGTGGTGGTTCAGATTTACAGTTCCCGCATCATGAAAATGAAATTGCTCAGTCCTGCTGCGCGCATGACACGCCGTACGTCAATACCTGGATCCATACAGGTATGGTGCAGGTGGATAAAGAAAAGATGTCTAAGTCTTTAGGTAACTTCTTTACTGTGAAAGATGTGCTGGCTGATTACAACGCTGAAGCTGTGCGTTATTTCCTGATTTCCAGCCATTACCGCAGTCAGCTGAACTACTCGGCGGAAAATTTGCTGCAAGCGCATTCAGCTTTAGGCCGTTTGTACACAGCCTTGCGCGAAGTAAAACCTGCGACAGACATCGATATGAATAACAATTACGTCACTACCTTCCGTGCTGCTATGGATGATGACTTCAATACAGCTTTGGCTTTGCCTGTGCTGTTTGAGCTGGCGCGTGATATCAACAAAGAAAAAGCCGCCAATCCGGCCAAAGCCTCACAGCTTGCGGGCTTATTAATTAAGCTCGGCAGTGTGATGGGGATTTTGCAGGGCGATGCAGAAAGCTTTTTACAGTCGGGCACAGATTCAGATGATGTTACAGAAATTGAAGCTTTAATAGCGCAGCGTAATACAGCACGTGCCAACAAAGACTGGGCTGCAGCTGATGCTGCCCGTGACGCTTTAGTTGCGAAAGGTATTATTCTGGAAGATAAAGCTGGCGTAACGACCTGGCGTCGGGGTTAGCTGTTAGGGTCAGGCCTTGCATGTTGCATTTGTGATGCAACATGCAAGGCCTGACCCCAACATATTATTGGTCGTGGAATTGCTCGCAGGCTTCTAAGGTATTCTCAATCAAACAGGCCACTGTCATTGGGCCTACACCACCAGGCACTGGCGTAATAAAACGTGCATGCTGTTTGGCTTTATCAAATTCAACGTCACCGACCAGTTTGCCGGATTCCAAACGATTTATACCGACATCAATCACCAGCGCACCAGGCTTAATCCAGTCACCCGGAATAAACTCAGGCTTACCTACGGCTACGACCACTAAATCAGCGCGGCGTACATGCTGCTCCAGTTGTTTTGTGAACTTATGACACACTGTTGTGGTGCAACCTGCTAATAACAGCTCCAGTGCCATAGGGCGGCCTACAATATTGGAGGCGCCTACCACTACTGCATCCATACCACGGATTTGAATACCGGTGCTTTGCAACAGTTTAATGATACCTTTTGGTGTGCAAGGACGCAGCGCAGGCATACGCTGAGCTAAACGGCCTATATTGTAAGGGTGGAAACCATCAACATCTTTCAGTGGATTGATACGCTCCAGAATAGCGGAAGCGTCTAAACCTGCTGGCAGAGGCAATTGCACCAGAATACCGTCTACCTGGTTATCGGCATTTAAACTATCGATTAAATCAAATAATTCTTGCTGAGTGGTACTTGATGGTAAATCGTAAGAGAAGGATTCAAAACCTACTTCTTCACAGGCTTTGCGTTTACTGCCTACATAGACCTGAGAGGCTGCATCCATACCTACCAACACTACCGCAAGGCCCGGAGCTCTTTTTCCTGCTGCAAGGCGTTGCTGAACTCTTAATGCGACCTGTTGACGGGTAGATTGAGCTACCGCTTTGCCATCTATGATTTGTGCTGCCATAAAACTGCTCTGTTAACCTGAGATCTGAGGGGTTGTATTTTCGCACAGCTACAGCAAGGAGGCCAAGCAGATCAGTTTAACTGGCGTAAAAAGTTAAAAAATCAGCATATTTTCGTGTTATTGAACGCTTTTACAGCAAATGGGTTCAAATATTAAGCAATCAGTTTTTTAGCTGCAAAAAAGGTTTGACGCTCCAAGGGTTGGGCTGTAATATTCCGCCCCGTTGCAGTAGTGTAGCGAAGTCGGTGATTAGCGCAGCTTGGTAGCGCACTTGGTTTGGGTCCAAGGGGTCGCAAGTTCGAATCTTGCATCACCGACCATTTAAGAGAGCCTAACGGCCTCGAATTTGGCGCCCGTAGCTCAGCTGGATAGAGCAACGGCCTTCTAAGCCGTGGGTCATAGGTTCGAGTCCTATCGGGCGCGCCATTGCAACGTAAGTAAAGTTCTACCGTGGTGGCTGTAGCTCAGTTGGTAGAGTCCCGGATTGTGATTCCGGTTGTCGTGGGTTCGAGCCCCATCAGCCACCCCATTTAGACTAGGTTATATGTCGGTGATTAGCGCAGCTTGGTAGCGCACTTGGTTTGGGTCCAAGGGGTCGCAAGTTCGAATCTTGCATCACCGACCATTCTCCCAGTAAAAACAATAATAGCAGCAATGCTGTTTTTTTGTTTCTGCGTTTTGTAAATCTGCTCTGTCATCCCTACACCTAGATTTTATCTTCATCGTCAACGCCTACTTTTACTTGTTCGTTTTTTTCTAAAGCACTATACCTTACTGTTTCAAATGCAAAAAAAAAGAAGCCTGCACAGGGCAGGCTTCTTTGGCAATCAACGCTGCTTAAGCAGCTTCTGATTTTGCTTTTGGCTTGATATCAAACAAAGACTTATCTGCAGCCAATTCCAGCGGATCAAAATCATCCACGTTGATGGTATGCAGACGGCCTTGTTCAGCCACTCGCAGCTTTTGTGCTTCGGCTTCGGTGATTACACCTAGCTCTAAACCTAAATCTGCTACTTCGTTTAAGCGGAAGAATGGCAGACGCTTATTCGCTGCATGCACCACTTTGTCGAAGATAGGCTCAGCGGCCAGAATATCAGCCAGGGCTTTTTCAATTAAACCGATCTGATTGTTTGGTTCCAGCGTCAGATAAACGTTCGTTGCTAAGCGGCTGCGGGCTTCACAAGGTGTTTGCATAATACGTGACACCTGATGATCCAGCTGATCCGATGGTTTGCGTAAAGTACGACCCCAAGGGAACAATAGCTTACCTAAGACTGAACCTACGATACGATTCGGGAAGTTATCCAGCATTTCATCCAAAGCCACCTGAGCTTTGTACATATTGTCTTCACAAGCCCATTGTACAATAGGCAAGTCTTGCGCTGGACGACCGTCGTCGTTAAAGCGTTTCAGTACAGCTGAAGTCAGATACAACATGGATAACATATCGCCTAAACGGGCTGAGATACGTTCACGGCGTTTTAAATCACCACCCATGGTGCCCATGGCCACATCAGACATTAACGCCAATGCAGCGCTGTATCTGTTCATTTGTTTGTAGTACTTAGCAGTCGCATCTGAATACGGGCTGGCAGAGAAGGCTGAATTGCTTAGCCCTAACCATAAAGCACGGAAGAAGTTGCTGATACTAAAGCCAATGTGTCCAAATAAAGCACGGTCAAAGGCGGTAACAGCAGCGCGTTCATCTTCTAAACCTGCAGCTTGTAATTCAGCCAATACAAAAGGATGGCAACGAATTGCACCCTGACCGTAAATAATCATATTACGCGTCAGAATGTTGGCACCTTCTACCGTAATAGCGACTGGAGCACCCTGATAACCACGGGCCAAATAGTTGGTCGGGCCCATACAGATGCCTTTACCACCATGAATATCCATAGCGTCGATAATGGCCTGACGCATCCGCTCTGTCATATGAAACTTGGTAATGGCAGAGATAACTGATGGTTTTTCACCTAAATCGATAGAGCCTACCGACATAGTAGTCGAAGCTTCCGCCATGTAAGCGTAACCACCAATACGGGCCAGGGCTTCTTCAATACCTTCCATTTTACCTATGGGCAGCTTGAACTGACGACGGATACGGGCATAAGCTCCAGTCAATAATGCTGCGGCTTTGATACCACCAGTACTGTTAGACGGCAGGGTGATAGCACGACCTATTGACAGACATTCCATCAGCATACGCCAGCCTTGACCAGCCATCTTCGGACCACCAATGATGTAATCCAGCGGAACAAAAACTTCTTCACCCTGAGTTGGACCATTCTGAAATGGCACGTTCAGTGGGAAGTGACGACGACCGATTTTGACACCAGGTGTTGATGCCGGGATTAAAGCACAAGTGATACCTAAATCTTTTGTGTCACCCAATAAACCGTCCGGGTCCTGCATTTTGAATGCTAAACCCAACACTGTTGCAATAGGAGCCAGCGTGATATAACGCTTGTTCCAGGTCAGGCGCATACCAATAATTTCCTGACCTTCCCATTGGCCTTTACAGACTATACCCACATCTGGGATAGCGCCGGCATCAGAGCCAGCTTCTGGGCTGGTTAAGGCAAAACAAGGGATTTCTAAACCTTTGGCCAAACGAGGCAGATAGTGGTCCTGCTGCTCTTTGGTACCATAATGTTGTAACAGCTCGCCTGGGCCTAAAGAGTTAGGCACACCAACAACGCTGGATAAAACCATACTTTTACTAGTTAACTTTTGCAGAACACAAGACTGAGCGTAAGCAGAGAACTCCAGACCACCGTATTGCTTTTTGATGATCATTGCAAAGAAACCGTGATCTTTCAGGTACTGATACACTTCTGGTGATAAGTCAGCACGTTCATGTGTGGTATGCCAATCGTCTACTATAGCCAGCAATTCTTCACAAGGACCGTCTAAAAACGCTTGTTCTTCTGCACTTAAACGTGGTTTTGGATAATTGTGCAGCTTGTGCCAGTCTGGTGTGCCACGGAATAAATCGCCTTCCCACCAGGTGGTGCCGGCATCAATAGCTTCTTTTTCTGTGGTCGACATTTCCGGCATAATTTTGCGGTATATCTTCAACAGCGGCTTGGTTAAGTACTGTTGACGTATGCTGGCGACATTTAAAGGTAGGGCCACAATTAAAAACAGGATCCAGCTGACCAGACCCACTGTGTCAGTGAAGCTTGCTACAGCTAATAAAGCAGCGATCAACGCCGTAAACATAGTTAAACTTGCTCTGTGGTAGGCGAGCACGGCGACTGTGCCAAGCAAAGCTACCCAAAAAATTAACACATCCATAATTTACTCCTGAGAACTAGAGGTCAGACCACTGTAGGCTTAGAGTAGTGTGCCTGTTGCAAAGATGCAAGTAATTCCTTACTTTGCAGTTTGGTTTACTGTCAACTTTTGTTGCAGCGTCAGTGTATCGTGTGAGCAAGTATAGGAAGCTATCTGATTTATGTGTGAGTTATTAGGAATGTCTGCCAATGTGCCAACCGATATCTGTTTTAGTTTTAAAGGTCTAAGAGAACGGGGCGGGAAAACGGGCCCGCATAAAGATGGCTGGGGTGTGGCTTTTTACCAGGGCAAAGGCGTCAGTACTTTTAAAGACGCCGATCCGAGTTATCAGTCGGAAATAGCAAGGCTCATTAGTGATTATCCTATTAAAAGTACTGCTGTGGTGGCGCATATTCGCCAGGCCAATAGTGGTGGAGTAGGGCTTGAAAATACTCATCCTTTTACCCGAACTTTATGGGGACGATACTGGACTTATGCCCATAATGGTCAGTTGCATGGTTTTGAAACTTTAGCAACAGGTAAACATTTTGTGGTAGGGCAAACTGACAGCGAACATGCGTTTTGTTATTTACTGAATGCGCTTGAGCAACGTTTTCCTACAGCACCTGATGATATGAAGCAGGCTTTTGATTATCTTGCTAGCTTGTGTCCGGCTTTACAGCAGTTAGGTGTGTTTAACTTGTTGATATCAGATGGTGATTATCTGCTGGCCTATTGCAGTACTAAATTGCACTGGATCACCAGAAGAGCTCCCTTTGGTGTGGCACTGTTGTCTGATGTGGATGTAGATATTGATTTTTCAAAAGAAACCACAGAAAAGGATGTAGTGACTATTATTGCCACTTTGCCACTAACCTCAAACGAACAGTGGCAAGTGATGGCGTCCGGGCAAGCACAGCTATTCAAGGCAGGAGAGCCGCAATAAGCGGCTCTGTAGGGGAAAAGTTTACGGCTTTAAAGTTGCCAGCTGAATATCAAATTGTTCAACCTTGTCTTCGGCTTGCCATAAACGAACCAACAAATAATCCAGCTCCGGTGCTACCCAGGCTAATACTTGTTTATCAGGCCCCGTGCCTGTGCGTTCAATTCGTATCGCTCTTACTTTACCGTAGGGCAGCGATAACCACTCTTCGCCTGCCACTTTAAAGCTGTACTTACGCTCTTCACCATGGCGGTTCAGTACCTGATACTCAAATTCAGTTTTCCCTGCTTGTAAATCTAAAGCGAGCTGACTGTGGTAACTCAAAGGATCAAGCCATTGCTCATTCCATTGTACGGTTTTGATTTTTTTAGATTTTTCGACTCTTAGCTCTTTATTCTCCCAGTTTAGATTCAGTTCATAATAACGGTTTGGGCCTGAGCCACTGCGTTTCATCACGTAGCGACTGGGCTGAATACGGCCATCTTTGACACTAAAAAAGGATTGTTCTGAACGTTTATCTGTAAAAATCAGCCAGCTAATATCGCTGCTATACCCCAGCTCGTAACCTTGTTCAGTGGTTTTGACATAACGTTTGGCTTCACCGTGTTTTTTGCCGGAACGCAATACATTGTAGCTGGCTTCAAAAGTTGAAATTTGGTGTGAAGGGGCAACTGCAGGTTCTTCAGCTGATAAAAGACTTGAAAAGAGTAAAAAAAATGACGCACTAAGGCGCCATTTATTCATCATCCTGGTCATTTGCATATCCATGGTCAGACAATAAAAGGCCATCTAACAATGCCTTATCTGACTGCTGTTGTAAACGGTTCTGACAAAACCAGCGCACAACCAACGGATAAATACGATGTTCTTGCTCGTGAACACGCTCTGCGACAGCATTTGCATCATCACCAGGAAATACAGGTACTTTTGCCTGCAAAATCACTGGTCCACCATCTAGCTCTGCCGTGACAAAGTGCACTGAACAGCCGTGTTCCGAGTCACCCGCATCAATAGCGCGCTGATGAGTATTCAGCCCCTGATATTTGGGTAATAACGAAGGATGGATATTCAGCAAACGGCCCTGATAATGCTGCACAAATTCAGGCGTTAAAATACGCATAAAACCAGCCAGCACCACCAAATCAGGTTGATACTGGTCGATAGTTGCAATCAAATCCTGATCATAAGCTGCACGGTCGACATAGGCTTTATGATCCAGCACTATAGCTTTAGCTCCGGCTTTTTTTGCACGCTCTAAACCAAAAGCTTTGGCTTTGTTTGACAGCACAGCTGTGACTTTTCCGTCGATAAAACCAGCACTGCAGGCATCTAAAATTGCCTGCAGATTGGAGCCACTGCCTGAAATCAATACCACAATAGATTTCATGCCTGGGTTTAGCCTTGGATCACAACTTGAGCTTGGTCCGGCGCAACCTGATTAATTTCACCTAGATGCCAGGCATTTTCGCCAGCGGCTTTTAACTGGGCTAAAGCCGCATCAAGGTGAGTTGCAGGAACCACCACAATCATACCGACACCACAGTTAAAGGTGCGGTACATTTCGTGACGTTCTACATTACCTTGCTGTTGTAACCAGCTGAAAATAGCAGGCCATTGCCAGCTGCTCTCTTTGATGTTTGCCTGAGTGTTTTCTGGCAGTACCCGAGGGATATTTTCCCAGAAACCACCACCAGTAATATGACACAAGGCATGGACCGGCATAGCTTTAATTAAAGCCAGCAGGTTTTTTACATAAATACGGGTAGGCTCTAACAGATGATCGGCAATAGTTTTGCCTTCCAGCATGGTTTGAGGATCCTGGCCGCTAACTTCCAGTACTTTACGAATTAACGAAAAACCGTTGGAATGAGGACCAGAAGCCGCCAATGCAATTAATTGATCGCCTGCTTTTACTTTGCTGCCATCAATAATTTCAGACTTCTCAACCACACCAACGCTAAAACCAGCGATGTCGTAGTCTTCACCGTGATACATACCTGGCATTTCAGCAGTTTCACCGCCCACCAGAGCACAACCAGCCAGCTCACAGCCTTTAGCAATGCCTTCTACCACAGTGGCAGCGGTATTTACATCCAGCTTACCAGTGGCGTAGTAGTCAAGGAAAAATAACGGTTCAGCTCCTGATACGACTATGTCGTTCACACACATGGCAACTAAGTCGATACCTACGCTGTCATGGCGTTTTAAATCCATTGCCAGACGCAGTTTGGTACCTACACCATCAGTGCCTGATACCAGCACCGGCTCTTTATAGCCAGCAGGGATTTGACACAAAGCACCAAAGCCGCCTAAACCGCCCATTACTTCTTTACGGGTCGTGCGTTTTACTGCACCTTTAATACGGTCAACCAAGGCCTCACCGGCATCAATATCTACACCAGCGTCTTTGTAACTTAACGACGTTTTTTGCTCGCTCACGGCAATCCCCAAATGGCTAAAAAGTGAAGGTCAAAAAAAATTCGCGGCATTTTACCCTGTAAAGCCGCCAGACAAAAGGATTTACTGCATGCAACGGTGGATCAGGTTGGATTGATCGCAGAGCATTGCCTCGAAGCTATTATCATTGCATGGCGTTGTTCATTGCCTGTCCGACATAATTGCGTAAACTCGCGCTCGGAGTTTTGGCAATTTGATGGTAAACCAAGGACGCAAAAGGAAACTCCTTACCATTATAATGCACACAGATATAAGGTGCGTCTGGTGACGATTCGTCGTAGTACCACTGACCGCCGACATGATGAATAAAAATCTCACCTGTGTAAGAACCAAACAGATTGCATAAAGTGAATAGCAAATCATCGGCATGACGTTGCTCTTGCTGACGTAAATAAAGTTCACTAAGTATTTCATCGACTTTGCTTAAACTATCCAGACTAAAGTCCAATAGCACCTGATGTTCCTCTGCAGCATAGACAACGGCGTCCTGTGCTGTTGCTTTCATTAATTCACTTACTTCGTGCTGGTTCATTTTGACCCCTTGATGATTAGTTTTTATGCTCGGCTAACAGCAGCTCACGTAACTGGCGGCTGCCGGGCCCTAGTGTTTCTTCTTTGGGTGTAATTAGCGCTAAAGGTACTACGCGAGCTGAGCTGAGTGGAATTTGAAGACAAACCAGAGCGCCGGTTTTAACCAGGTCTTCTATTAGAAATTCAGGCAACCAACAAAACCCTATACCACTTTTCAGAATATCTATAGCTTCAAAAAAATTATTCACGGTCCAGCGTTGTTCCGCCTTTAACCAGCCGACGTCTTTAGGTTTGCTTGCAGTATCCCGGATCACTATCTGTAAGTATTGACTCAGTTCATTTAAATCAAGTTTTGATTGCTGCGCAAGCAGGTGGTTTTGTCCGACGACCGGCAGCATCTGGGTTACGGTTAAAGGTTCACCGATAAAGCCTTTAGGCACACTAGGTGACGCTGCTATAACTAAATCAGCCTTATGTTCCGTAATCATTTCGGTCGAACCTGTGATTACCGTATCTATGATCTGTATTCGGCTACCACGTGAAATAGGGTGAAACTTAGCCAAAGCGCGATATAAAAATTTTTTAGGGTAAATTAGTTCTACCGCGATACGAATTTCAGGCTCCCACCCAACATTAATATTGGAAGCCAACAGCTCTAAATCTTCAATTTGTTGGGTTAATAAACGAGAGCGGCGTAACATGACTTCACCTGCCGAAGTTAAAAAGGCTTTACGTCCTTTGACCTCCAGCAGTTCCACACCCAACTGATACTGTAATTTCGCCACCGCATGATTTAGGGAAGACTGACTTTTATTCAGTAAATCAGCGGCCTGCGCATACCCCCCCGCATCGACCACAGCTTGCAGTATACGCCATTGTTCCATAGTTGATTTCGGGCGGTACGGCATCGAAATTCCTTCAGTTTAAGCCTGTGCTACTATCACGGCACGAAGCGGAGCCGGATAGCCTTCAATGGTTTTACTATGGTCAGTTGGGTCAAGAAAATCAATCAGACTTTCATTTTCCATCCAGCTGGTTTTACGTTGTTCATCCAGACTGGTGACAGATAAATCCACTACTTTTATATTTCTAAAGCCCACGCGTTGCATCCACAACAACAGAGCTGCTGTACTTGGAATAAACCAGACGTTACGCATTTTAGCGTAGCGGTCAGTGGGCACTAACACCGCCTGCTCATCGCCTTCAATCACCAAGGTTTCTAACACCAACTCACCACCGGGGCGTAGTTGTTGTTTTAACTGAGCTAAAAAGTCGATGGGGGAACGACGGTGATACAATACGCCCATGGAAAACACTGTATCAAAAGCTTTTAGCTCTGGCATATCGTCTATGCCGACCGGCAATAAATGCACTTTAGGGTCTGGATTAAAATGTTTGATGGCTTCAAACTGACAATAAAACAGCTGTGAGGGATCAATGCCGACAACAAATTCCGCACCTTCACCTTTCATGCGCCATAAGTGATAACCACTGCCACAGCCGACATCCAACACTGTTCTGTGTTGAAGTGGGCTGATATGAGGCAGAACTCTGTCCCATTTCCAGTCAGAGCGCCATTCGGTATCTATGGTTAAACCATGCAGGGTAAATGGGCCTTTGCGCCATGGCATAAGCTGGCGTAACAAAACTTCAAGCCGTTGTTTTTGGCCATGGTTTAAGTCTTCTGGCTGGCCAAATTCGACTTTAGTTTTTAATTCGACACAGTTCTTCGCTGCAACTGGCAAATGGTCCAGTACTTTTTGCCACTGCTTAAAGTCACCATGCAAAGCCTCTTGCTCCCAGCTTTTTAATTGAGCCGGTAAGGTCTCAAGCCAGTGCACCAACTTATTCGCGGCAATTTGCTGATAAAAACTCTGAAAACGGCTCATCCTTGCTCCTCTGTTGTTTTTATTGCGACCAGAGAGCAAAAATTAAAACACTGAAACCACAGGCTGATGTGTTCAAAGCCTGCAGCAGACAATCTTGCTTTATGTTCCTCCAGACTGTCGGGGCGCATCACATTTTCAAGCGCAGTGCGTTTTTGGCTGATCTCCAGCTCACTGTAACCATTAGCGCGTTTAAAGTCGTGGTGTAAATCAATTAACAGCTCATGAGTGGTTTCATCAGTTTCGATAATTTTTTCTGACAACACAAAAATACCACCAGGTTTCAGCGCCTGATAAATTCGTTCAATCAGGCGGGCTCTGTCTTCTTTGGCTAAAAACTGCAAGGTGAAATTACTGACCACTACAGCGGCATTTTCCATCGGAATATCGCGAATATCGGCCAGCAATACCCTAGCTGGAACGTCAGAGCGAAAGGCCTGTAGATGGCTGGTACAACGTTCCACCATTGCAGCGCTGTTATCGACTCCAATCAATTGACAACCAGGTTCAGTGATCTGGCGGCGCATGGCTAAACTAGCCGCGCCCAAAGAACAACCCAAATCGTAATAGTTGCTGTCAGCTTGCTGAAAACGGCTGGTCAGTTTGCCTATGGTCTGAATGATAGTTTGATAGCCAGGCACAGAGCGTTGGATCATGTCTGGAAACACATCCACTACGGCAGAGTCAAAACAAAAATCCTGAATATGGCCCAAAGGGTCAGCGTAAATATGATCTTTTTGCATCAGTCGAACTACTTCATACCTTTAATTGGCGAACAGTTTAACGTATTTTGGCTTGGGGGCGAAATCAAAGCAGACTCAGTTGGCTCTGATGTTCTGGCCAGGGGGCCAGTATCGGATGTTCTATACCCAGGTCCATCACAAACTGCCGTGCCAGCTGTGGAGCTGTCAGATTATCAGGGCTGTGGAAAAAACAAAAAGGTGTTTTACCTTCATCCAGCCATTGCCGTACTTTCCCCAGCCAAGGCTGATAATAATGCTGATTGATGGTCATATCGTCAGTGCCGACGAAACGTAGCATAGGCTGTTTGGTCAAGGCCACCGCATGCACGGGTAGATAAGGTTTTTTCCGCTGCGCGTCCAGCAATGCTGCGGTTGTAGCGGGCACTGAAAATAGAGCTCTGCTGTCAAATATCACCCGCTCCGCCTCAAAATCACGCAATAAACGGTTCAAGGTGATTTCATGTTCTGCTTTATCAAAAAACATCGGATGGCGCACCTCAACAGCGACAGAAAAGGATGAACACAAGCTATTGAGCATCTGTTGAAGCCAGCTTAAATGCTCTGGTGAAAAATAAGCGGGTAGCTGTAAATGCACCAAAGCCAGTTTTTCTGCCAGCGGCGCTATCAAATCCAGCCAGAGTTGTAATTCAGCACGCTGGAATTGCTGAAACTGATGACTTAATCGTTTGGGAACTTTTAAAGTAAAACGGAACGCTTCATCGCTTTGCTCTTTCCAGCGGGTAACAGTTTGTGCTGACGGATCAGCATAAAAACTGGTGTTGCCCTCTACAGAATTGAAATACCTACTATAGTTAGCAAGAAAGTCTGATGGATCCAGCTCGCTGTTAAATATCAGATTTTTCCACTGAGCCTTTGCCCAGACTGGGCAGCCAAGATATAGCATCCGGGGTTCCATTGTAAAAAAGTCATTCTTATTGAGGTGGCTATTGTCGCTGGATTTAGCTTTTTAACCAAGATAATGATTATATCTCCACTATGATGAAAAAGTTGCTGTTGTTTTTTTTGATGATTGCAAGCTGTGCTTATGGCTGTAATTTGCAGGCGCAAGAGTCCGGGTCTATGGATAGACTTCCGGCTGCTCTGAAAATAGGGATCTCCAGCGATACCTATCCTTATATGTTTATCGACGATGAAGGTCAGGCTGCAGGGTTGGTGGTCGATTATTGGCGGCACTTAGGCAGTCAACACGGCATCGCCACAGAATTTATCGCCGCAGATTGGGCCGATACACTCAGTATGCTGGATGCAGGCCTTATAGACTTGCATGGCGGGCTGGGGCGAACCGCGGATCGGGAACAACAGTATTTGTTGGGCACAACTTATCTGGATATTTTCAGTAATGTATTTGTGCACAGAGATCTGACTGGAGTAGCTAACTTAGCGGATTTGCGACCTTATCTGGTGGGGGTGGTAGGGCGCTCAACTCATATTGATAGTTTGACGCAACATCAACCTGATTTGGTGTTAAAGCCATACGATGCCGTGTCTCAGATGTATGACTCCGCTTTAAAAGGGGAAATTAAAGCATTCACAAGTCTGGATCGATTATCTCCTCGTTATGTCAGTTACACAGAACTAAGTTTGCTCTACCCGGCTTTTAAAAAAGTCCCTATCCAAAAAATCGAATTGACTTTTGCCGTTAGAAAGGACAAGGCTTTGTTACTGCAGCATTTAAAGGCAGCTGCAGATGCTGTCGATACCGTCTTTAAAGATCAGCTGGAACGGAAATGGCTGAGCGTGGATACAGATCCGACAACCCTTCTGATTGGGGTATCTATTGGCAATCAACCGTTTATGCACGCGACTACTCTAGGGGATGTACAAGGGGTTTTTGTTGATTTATGGCGGCTTTGGTCTAAAAAAACCGGCATAGCCGTCAGTTTTGTACCTAATCAATCTGAGGATTCCTTGGCCTACTTACGCAAAGGTCGGATTGATGTACAGATGGCTCAAATTGAAAACGCTGAAAAATACACTGGTTTAAAGCCTGCTTATCATCTGTACAATATTTATTCGTCACTATTCTATAACAGCAAGTTAGATTTAACCTCTGTGGATCGATTGAAAGGCGCTACGCTTGGGCTTTTGCATACCTCTAGTCTTGGGCCTCAATTACAACAACAGTTCCCTGAAGCGAGATTAAAAGTCTTCGATACCCTGGATCAGATGATTGACGCTACGTCGAAAAATCAGATCTCAGGTTTTTTAGCGTCAGATTTAACAGTAGGTGGACGTCTGTTGCAAAACAGTAGCCAAGATAGCCTAAAAGTCTTTCCTGGTATTCGGTATGAGTCTGCTGTGTACTCGCTGATCCGTAAAAATGATGAGGAATTGTATCAACGGATCCAAAAAGGTTTTTCAGACATCAGCTTAGATGAGCTGGTTGAAATAGAAGACCGATGGTTGGGTAAAAATGCCCGCGGCTATTTTCAAACATTTCGTGACAAAGTGCCCTTAACTTCTGCTGAGCGGGAGTGGTTAAATCAGCATCAGCAGATAAAAGTTGGCGTGATGAATAACTGGCGCCCCATCGAATTTGTTGACGAAAAAGGTCAAGTCCAGGGTATTACCAACGACATTCTGAAATTACTTAATCAGCGTTTAGATGTGCAGTTCGTACCTCAGCCTTATAGCGATTGGGATCTACTGTTAGAGGATTTTAAAGCAGGCAAACTGCAGATGGTGGCGAATATTTCTGATTTACCAGAGCGGCGCAGTTTCAGTTCCTTCAGTATGGATTATTGGACGTTAGAATGGATCATGCTAGGGAAGCAGGGGGCGGTATTTTATGAAAATCTGGCGTCTATGCCTGGTCAACGTATAGCCGTGATGCGCGAGTATCAGTTTGTACAGCAACTCAAAACTGACTATCCCATGCATCAAGTGATTGAAGTTGACAGTTTAAATGACGGACTCGAAATGGTGACTTCAGGACGTGCTGATTTTGCCCTGGATACAGTGCTGGCTTCAGCGGTGGCGCTGAGGGATCCAAGATACGTTAATTTACGTGCTTATTTGCCTGCTGAATTGGCTGTATATCCGTCTTATTTTGGGGTGCGTAAAGACTTACCTGAATTATTAGTGATCCTGAATAAGGGCATAAGAACTATTAATGATGCCGATCGAAAGAACCTGCAGGATAAATGGCTGGATTTGGGGATTAAACAAGGTCTGGATCACAGCAGGGTGATGACTCTGGTGCTGCAAATAGCTGCAGTGTTTTTTATGGTAACTGTCGGCTTTCTTATTTGGAATTTCTCCTTGCGTCGTGAAGTGAATTTACGCCGTAGTGTGGAAGAGAAAATGCGTTTTATGGCAGGCCATGATGATTTAACTCATCTTCCAAACCGAAGCCTGTTGACTGAACGTTTACAAACGGCTTTGCATCAACATGCCCGGCATAACGAGATGTTGGCATTGATGTTTATAGATTTAGATGGCTTTAAGCAAGTGAATGATTTGTATGGGCATGATGTAGGCGATGAGATGCTGGTCAAGTTATCAGCGCTGTTGAGTCACTGTGTAAGGAAAACAGATACTGTGGCTCGTTTTGGTGGCGATGAATTTGTGATTTTGTTAACTGGATTAGTAGATCGGGATGATGCTGCTATAGTGGCAGAAAAAATACTACTGTACCTGCAAGAGCCATTAGCCTTGTCGGTTTGTCAGGCCAAAGTAGGTGCAAGCATTGGTATTGCTATTTATCCGGATGACGGTACTGACGCAGCCACTTTGCTAAAGTCTGCCGATCAATTGATGTATCAGGTAAAGCAGCAAGGAAAAAGCCAATATCGCTTCAGTCGCTGATCTGCTTTTTCCGGCCAAGCGCTGCCATAGTGAACAAAATCTAATCGCTAGTTGTTAACTGAGTTTAAGGGCAGTGACATTAATCGTCTTTTCTATATAATTAGCGCTCATTTTCGCAGGCATATTAAAGTTCGACTGAAAGGATAAGTTAATGCGTAGCCATTATTGCGGTTCATTAAAGGCAGAAAACATTGGTCAACAGGTGTCATTGTGTGGGTGGGTCAACCGCCGTCGTGACTTAGGTGGTTTGATTTTTATTGACCTGCGCGACCGCGAAGGCTTGGTTCAGGTATTTTTTGATCCTGAATTAACAGACTTATTCTCTCAGGCCGCTGACTTACGTAACGAATTTTGTGTGCAGTTAACTGGGACTGTACGTGCCCGTCCAGAGTCTCAGGTTAATACCGATATGGCTACTGGCGAAGTTGAAGTCTATGCCTCCAGCCTGACTATTTTAAATAAATCTGCTCCTATTCCGCTGGATCCAAACCAGAACAATAGCGAAGAGCAGCGCTTAAAATACCGTTACATTGATTTACGCCGTCCTTTAATGAGCGACCGTTTAAAGTTCCGCGCTAAGGTCACCAGTTTTGTCCGCAACTTTATGGATAGTCAGGGCTTTTTGGATGTAGAAACGCCGATCCTGACTAAAGCTACTCCTGAAGGTGCCCGCGACTATTTAGTACCAAGCCGCACTCACAAAGGCCAGTTTTTCGCCTTGCCACAATCGCCACAGTTGTTTAAACAATTGCTGATGATGGCTGGCCTGGACCGCTATTACCAAATCGTTAAATGTTTCCGTGACGAAGATTTACGTGCAGACCGTCAGCCTGAATTTACTCAGATTGATATCGAAACATCTTTCATGACGTCTGAGCAAGTGATGGAAGTCACGGAGCAAATGGTACACCAGATGTTCCTGCAACTACTGGATGTCGATTTAGGCAAAATGCCTCGTATGACCTACAACGAAGCGATGCGTTTATACGGTTCAGACAAACCAGACTTACGTAACCCAATGCAGTTTGTCGACGTAGCTGATTTAGTGAAAGACGTTGAGTTTAAAGTCTTCTCAGGCCCGGCCAATGACAAAAAAGGTCGCGTAGTGGCGTTAAAAGTGCCGGGTGCTGCTGAAAAAGTCTCACGTAAAGACATAGATAACTACACAGCTTTTGTTGGCATTTACGGCGCTAAAGGTTTGGCCTGGTTAAAAGTGAACGATATCAGTGCCGGCGCTGAAGGTATTCAGTCTCCTGTGGCCAAATTTTTAACTCCTGAAATTATCAGCGAAGTATTAAGCCGCACTCAGGCCACTACAGGCGATTTAATTTTCTTTGGCGCTGACAGCTACAAAGTAGTTTGTGAAGCTATGGGCGCTTTGCGTCTGAAGTTAGGCGAAGATTTAGGTTTAACAGTGCAGGGCTGGAAACCACTGTGGGTTGTGGACTTCCCAATGTTTGAAGAAAACGATGATGGCAGTTTCTCAGCAGTGCACCATCCGTTCACCTCACCTTTGGACACCGCTGAATTCCTCGCGACTGAAATGGACAAGCTGGATCACAGAGCCTTGTTGTCCAACGCCTATGATATGGTGTTAAACGGTACTGAGCTTGGCGGCGGTTCTGTGCGTATCCACACGCCGGACGTGCAGGCTAAAGTATTCCAGTTACTGGGCATCAGTGATGAAGAAGCCGCAGAGAAGTTCGGTTTCTTACTGGAAGCTTTACGTTATGGTGCACCTCCACATGCAGGTCTGGCTTTTGGTTTAGACCGTCTGGTGATGTTAATGACAGGTGCTACATCCATTCGTGATGTGATGGCGTTCCCAAAAACTGCCACTGCTGCTTGTCCACTGACCGATGCACCAGGTGAGGCCAATCCGGCTCAACTGGCTGAGTTGGGTATTCAGGTGGTAAAAAAGCAATAAATAATTTAAAAGGCACAGTACTCACTGTACTTTGCCTTTGATGAGTTGTTTTCTGCACTATTTTGAAGCGGCTAAGGCCGCTTCGCTTTTATGACGATGGAGTATGCACGTGGCTGGTCATAGTAAATGGGCTAACATGAAGCACCGCAAGGCTCGTCAGGATGCCAAGCGGGTTAAGATTTTTACCAAACTTATTCGCGAGCTGACAGTGTCAGCCCGTATCAGTGCTGATGTGGATGCCAATCCTCGCTTGCGGACTGCGGTTGCCAAAGCGCTGTTGAATAATATGACCCGGGATGCGATAGACAGGGCTATCAAACGTGGCGCTGGTGAGCAGGATGGCAGCAATTATGAAGAGCTGGTGTATGAAGGGTACGGTCCTTGTGGCGTTGCCATAGTAGTAGAAACCCTGACGGACAACCACAAACGTACTGTAGCTGATGTGCGTAGTGCTTTTACCAAATACGGCAATATGGGCACTGCAGGTTCCGTCAGCTATTTATTCAGTAAAAAAGGCCTCATCTCTTTTGCGCCAGGTTTATCTGAAGATCAGGTGCTGGATATTGCACTGGAGGCAGGCGCGGAAGATGTAGTCAGTCATGACGACGGCAGCATTGAAGTGATCACCAGCCCTGATAGTTTCAACGACGTACGTGAAGCCTTAGAAGCGGCAAAGCTTGTCGCGGACGACGCTGAAATTACCATGATGCCTTCAGTCAAAGCCGAAGTAGATGCAGAACATGTGGTGAAATTTTTTAAACTCATCGACATGCTGGAAGACTTCGATGATGTACAAAACGTCTATCACAATGCTGACATTGCCGATGACGTGATGGCGTTAGTGCCTTAATGGCTATTATCCTTGGTATTGATCCCGGCAGTCGGTTAACCGGCTACGGGGTTGTGCGTCAGACAGGCCAGAAATTTGAATACATTGCCAGCGGTTGTATTCGATTAACCTTGAATGACATCCCCGACAGACTCAAACAAATTTTTGATGGGGTGAGCGAGATTATTCAGCAAACCCAGCCAGATGTATTTGCCATAGAGCAAGTCTTTATGGCTCGTAACCCAGACTCCGCCCTAAAGCTTGGGCAAGCTCGTGGTGCTGCTATAGTGGCAGCGAAACATGCTGGGCTTGAAGTCTTTGAATACTCAGCCCGTCAGGTCAAGCAAGCTGTAGTCGGCACTGGTGCCGCTGATAAAACTCAGGTGCAACATATGATCCGCACCTTGTTAAAATTGCCGGGTAATCCGCAAGCCGACGCTGCCGATGCCCTTGCCGTGGCTATGTGTCACGGGCATACTCATCAAAGTTTATTGCATTTGGCAGGGCAGGCCACTAAAACAGTGCGCGGCAGGCTACGCTGATTTTTTCTGAATACCGGAGCTTTTGATTGTGATTGGATTATTACGTGGTGTTATTTTAGAAAAGCAGGCGCCGGATCTACTTATTGATGTGGCAGGTGTTGGCTACGAAGTGCAGCTGCCTTTGACCAGCTTTTATAAATTGCCTGAAGTAGGCAAAGAAACTGTGATCTACACCCATTTTGTTGTGCGGGAAGATGCGCAACTTCTTTATGGTTTTCACACCAGCACGGAGCGTGCTTTGTTTCGCCAACTGATAAAAGCTAATGGGGTAGGACCGAAGTTAGCTCTTACTATCTTATCCGGTCTGTCCGCTCAGCAGTTTGTCCGTTGTGTACAACACGACGATATCAGCACTTTGGTAAAACTGCCAGGCGTTGGTAAAAAAACCGCTGAACGATTATTGATAGAAATGCGTGACCGTTTAAAAGACTGGGGGCTGAACATCAGTACACCTGTCACTGATCATTTAGTGCTTACTGATGATGAAGTCGATTCGTTTGAACTGGTAGAAAGTGCTGAGCAGGATGCCCTTAGTGCCTTAGTAGCTTTGGGTTATAGCCAGTTGCAGGCCAGCAAAGCAGTGCAAAAAATTAAGCAAGCCGATATGAGCAGCGAGCAACTGATCAAACTGGCTTTGCGCAGTATGATTTAAACAGGAATACTCATGATAGAAGCCGATCGTCTGATCGATACCAAAGCCAGCCGCGAGGATGAGCTGATTGACCGCGCCATCCGACCTAAATCTCTGGCCGATTATACCGGGCAGTCTCATGTTAAAGAGCAAATGGCTATTTTTATCGAAGCGGCCCGTGGCCGTGGTGAGCCTTTGGATCATTTGCTAATTTTTGGACCGCCTGGTTTGGGGAAAACCACCTTAGCTATGGTGGTGGCTAATGAAATGGGGGTGAATATTAAAAACACCTCAGGCCCTGTGCTGGAAAAAGCCGGTGATTTAGCAGCGCTTCTAACCAACCTCGAGCCTAATGATGTACTTTTTATTGATGAAATTCACCGCTTAAGCCCGGTAGTGGAAGAGATTTTGTATCCGGCGATGGAAGACTACCAGCTGGATATTATGATAGGGGAGGGGCCTGCTGCTCGTTCTATCAAACTGGAGTTACCGCCATTCACACTGATAGGTGCTACCACCAGAGCTGGCGCTTTAACCTCACCACTTCGAGATCGTTTTGGCATAGTTCAGCGGCTGGAGTTTTATAAAGTCGATGAGCTGGCGCACATTATTTTACGGTCAGCCCACTATCTGAACTTAGAGCTTGAGTTACCTGCGGCTACTGAAATCGCCCGCCGTTCGCGTGGTACTCCCCGTATTGCTAACCGTCTATTAAGGCGGGTGCGTGATTATGCTCAGGTCAAATCCGCCGGCCTGGTGCCAGTGGAGATTGCCTCTGCCGCTTTGCATATGGTGGATGTAGATGCCAGTGGTTTTGACTATATGGACCGTAAGTTAATGTTGTCTATTATTGAGAAATTCGGTGGCGGCCCTGTAGGCCTGGATAACCTGGCTGCAGCCATAGGTGAAGAGAAGGAAACTATCGAAGATGTGATAGAGCCTTTTTTAATTCAACAAGGTTTTATCCAGCGTACGCCGCGGGGCCGTATCGTCTCACCAGCAGCCTACAAACATTTTGGTTTTGATTTACCGGAATCGAATTAACGATGCTTTGACACGACTATAGAGAGAAAAGAGCTGCCTGTCGGCAAGAAAGTGTCGCAGATCGAATAACAAAATCGCCGGGAGCGATTTTGAACAACGCGAAGCGTTGGCCCTTTAGGGTAAGCGCCATAGATGGCAGCGCATAAAAAAAGCCCGCTAAATTAGCGGGCGAATGCAACAAGTTGAAGTAAGTCTTCAAAATCCAGGGAACATGTTGAGACAAGATGATCATCTTTCAACAGATAATCACATCATCAGTATTCATCACTAAAGTCGGGTCACTAAGACCTGGACTCTTGCGCTAGCTCAGAACACGCCGCCATTTTAGGGAGTTAGTGCAATTACTTCAAACTAGAAAAATTGAGAATTCAGATTAATTTAACTAATCTGAATAAATATATATCAAGTGTGAATTTTAATGGGTTTGAGATGAATTTTGCGATCTAGGCCTTTAAAATTAAGGTAGGCTGAACCGGCATGAGAGTTGTTGCGAATTACTAATTTTTACAGAAAAAAATTCTAATCATAAGATTTAGCCATTAAACGCTATTTTTTGCCTGTCCATCGTAAAGGTGAAACTTTTCATACAAGTAACCATCTTAAATTTTTGACCCGATTTCTGGAGTAGCAACCTAAAAATATTTTAACGAGGAAAGGTCTTGCCCTGTTGAGTTCGGGATTGGCCTCCAATATGATAGCGACCAATTTGGCTGCCCGAATATAGTGATGCTTGAGGTGTTTGAATTTCCAGTCAGAGTATATTACGAAGACACTGATGCCGGTGGCATAGTATATTACGCTAACTATCTGAAATTTTTTGAAAGAGCCCGAACTGAATGGCTTCGAAGCCTTGGTGTCGAACAAGACGTATTGCTGAGCCAGGATATAGGTTTTGTCGTAAAAAGTATTCAGATGGAAAACCACAAGCCAGGGCGGTTTAATCAGCTTTTATTGGTCAAAAGTGAGATTAAGCAGTTGAAAAAGGCCAGTTTGGTTTTTTGGCAAGAAATCTACAATGCAGATGCAGAGCTGCTTTGTTCAGCGCAGGTTAGTATAGCCTGCGTAAAATTATCATTAATGAAAGCGAGTGCGATACCTCGCGACGTTTTAGGGGTGTTATCAGGTGACAGGCGGATTATCAGTAATTGATTTAATTCTTCATGCTAGCGTTGTCGTTCAGCTGGTTATGTTGATGTTAGTGGGTATGTCTGTAATGTCCTGGGCCATGATTATCCAACGCAATAAGGCTCTGAGTATTGCAGTGGAAGAAACTAAACAATTTGAAGATAAGTTTTGGTCTGGTATTGATCTATCCAAGCTTTACAGTGAAGTAAGCGGTAAAGTCACTGTGACAGGGGTGGAAGCTCTGTTCAAGGCCGGTTTTAAAGAGTTCGCCCGGTTACATAAAAATAGCCGTCAATCTGCTGCTGTCATGGAAGGAACTCAGCGTGCTATGCGTGTGGGCTTGTCTCGCGAAGTAGAGCGTCTGGAAACTCACTTGCCTTTCCTTGCTACTGTCGGTTCTATCAGTCCATACATAGGTCTGTTTGGTACTGTCTGGGGTATCATGAACTCATTTATTGCTTTGGGTGCAGTACAGCAAGCCACACTTGCTATGGTTGCTCCGGGTATTGCGGAAGCCCTGATTGCAACAGCTATCGGTTTGTTCGCTGCTATCCCGGCTGTAATTGCTTACAACAAGTTTTCTCATAAAGTTGAAATGCTGGAAAGTGCGTACGCAAACTTTGTTGAAGAGTTCGCCAACATTTTGCACCGTCAGGCTATGGCCAACGGAGAAAACAACTAATGTACGTCCGCAAAAAGCGCCGTATGGTGGCAGAAATCAACGTAGTTCCTTACATTGACGTGATGTTGGTTTTGTTGATTATTTTTATGGTAACAACGCCTATTATCACACAGGGTGTAAAAGTTGAGCTACCTAAGTCGGATGCCGAACCTATAGAGCAAATGAAAGATGGTAAAACACCGCTGGTGGCTACTGTAGATGAAGGCGGTTTGTATTATTTTGAAAAAGATGGCGTGAACAAAGGCCCATTCAATGCGCAGGAAATGCAGTTGGAAGTGGCTGGCACTTTGCAGTTAGAGCCTGGCACCCAAGTCATTATTAAAGGCGATGGGCGTGTTAATTATTCTGCCATTATCCAGTTGTTGAACTTGCTGAAAGATGCAGGAGCGCCTTCCGTTGGTTTGATGACTGACGATGTGGAGCAGAATTAAGATGGAACCAGCGTTTAAGAAGTCGCTGATCATCTCGGGTGCTTTGCACCTTTTGGTTGTCGTGCTTTTGTTTGCCAATTTTAATTTTTTTAAAAGCAAAGAAGTTTTAGTGGTACCTATGCCTGGTGATCTGAGTGCGCCTTTGAATGCAACAGTGGTAGATCAGTCACAATTTGACGAAATGAAGGAAAAAAATCAGCTGAAAAAGCAGGCTGAGGAAAAACGTCTAAAAGACCTTGAAAGAAAAAAACAGCAGGAAGAACGTGATAAACGCCTTGAAGAACAGCGCCTGAAGAAACAGGAGCAAGAGAAAAAAGAAGCTGAAATCGCTGAGAAAAAAGCGGTGGAAGAAAAGAAAAAACAGGCTGTAGAAAAAGAGAAACAACAAAAACTTGCTGCTGAGAAGAAAAAGAAAGATGACGAAAAGAAAAAACAACAGGAAATAGAAAAGAAGAAAAAAGAGCAAGCAGCAAAAGAAAAGGCCGCGAAAGAAAAAGCAGCCAAAGAAAAAGCTGAAAAGGCAAAAGCAGAAAAAGAAAAACGTGAACGCGAAGCTGCAGAAGAAATGCTGGCAGAGCAGTTGGAGGAGGAAGCTGAAGCACGGCGGGCAGCGAAGGCCGGTCAGATTTTGACAGAGAAGCAACGTTATCTGGCAATGATTATTGCGAAAATCCAACAAAATTGGTTCGTAGACGATACAATGCGTGGCAAAGAGTGTCGGGTAAATATTCGGTTAGCCAGCAATGGTTTTGTGACCTCCAGTTCTGTACTGGGTGGAGACAGAGCGCTTTGTGAATCGGCAATGCGTGCAATACAAAAGGCGGGTAACTTCCCTATGTCGCCAGACCCTGATGTATACGATGCTTTGAAAGATTTAACAACAATTTTGAGACCAGAACTGAGATAACAATATGCTGAAGTTGATAGGAAAAGCCTTGGCCGCATTTGCCTTGGTCATAAGTGCGCAATCGTATGCCAGTTTAGAAATTGTCATCACAGATGGTGTGGACAGTGCCCGCCCTGTTGCCATAGTGCCTTTTAAATTTGAAGGGAATACGCTGCCGAACCAGCGTATCGCAGATATAGTGTCTGCAGATTTAATGCGTAGCGGAAAATTCAATCCTATTGCAGTAACCCGGATGCCACAACAACCGGCCAACAACAAAGAGATCGACTATCAACGCTGGATGAAGCAGGGCGTAGAAGCTGTGGTAACGGGCAGTATCCGTGAGGTTGGTGTTAACAGATATGCCGTGCGTTTTGAATTAGTGGATGTGTTTAAAGGTGCTGCTGGAGGCGGTTCTTCGTCGGCCATTATTGGCGGCCAACTGACTACAGGTTTGACACATGTGTTGGACGCAAGGGAAACCACTATTAGTGGTGACCAGTTCCGCCAGTACGCTCATCGCATCAGTGATATTGTGTATGAAAAGTTAACAGGGGAGCGGGGCGCCTTTTTAACAAAAATAGCCTACGTACTGGTAAGAGATAAAGCTGATTTCCGTTATCAATTGGTGGTTGCTGATTACGACGGTGAAAATGAACAGGTATTATTAAGAGCCAAAGAGCCATTAATGTCTCCGGCCTGGTCACCTGATGGCACTAAACTGGCCTATGTCACTTTTGAAAAACGTCAGTCACAAATTTATATTCAAGATATTTATACGGGCCGTCGCAGTATACTGACCAGTTTCAAGGGCATTAACGGAGCCCCTAAGTGGTCACCTGATGGGCGTAAAATGGCTATGGTGTTGTCAAAAGATGGTAACGCTGAAGTCTATGTGATGGATATTGCGACCAAAGCCTTGACAAAGTTAACTAACCATAGGCGGATCGATACTGAACCTTCATGGTCTCCGGATGGTTCGAAAATCATTTTTAGTTCAGAACGTGGTGGTAATCCGCAGATATACAGTGTAAATGTAGCTACAGGTGTTACTGAAAGGGTAACATTTGAAGGAGATATGAATTTAGCAGCCTCTTACACACCAGATGGTCGTGGTATTGTTATGGTCAATAGAACAAATGGCCAGTATAATATCGCCCGCATGGATGTCGAGAGTCGCTATATGCAAGTGTTGACTCGCACTTATCTGGACGAGTCACCAAGCATTGCGCCTAATGGCTCAATGATAATTTATAGTACTTTGTACGGTTCGTCACAAGTACTGGCACTGGTATCTATGGATGGGCGTTTTAAAGCACGGTTACCGGCGGCAAATGGTAGAGTAAAATCTCCAGCTTGGTCACCATTTTTATAAAAAACAAAAATTTGGTTAATTGATATATTAAGGACAACAATTATGAACTTGAACAAAGTTTTAAAAGGCTTGTTAGTTGCGGTGCCAGTGTTAACTCTAGCTGCTTGTAGCTCAACTGATGAAGTTGCTGCTACTGATGCAAACACTGGTGCAAACACTAACCAAGTGGTTGAACAAGGCCTGTCAGCTGAAGAATTGCTGCGTCAGCAATTAGAAGCTCTGCGTCAGGACAACACTATTTACTTCGACTTCGACCAGTCAGCAATCCGTTCAGAATTCGCTTCTGTTCTGGAAGCTCACGCTGCTTTCTTGCGCGCTCGCACTAACATCACTGTAACTGTTGAAGGTCACACTGACGCTCGTGGTACTCCAGAGTACAACATCGCGTTAGGCGAACGTCGCGGTCAAGCTGTGACTCAGTACTTAGCTAACCTGGGCGTTGCTGCTGGCCAAATGTCAGTAGTAAGCTATGGCGAAGAGAAACCAGCTGTTGAAGGTAACGACGAGAGCGCGTTCTCTAAAAACCGTCGCGCTGTTTTAGTTTACTAATAACTGATACGAAGCAAAGCAGTGAAAAAATTTTTAGTTACTGCGCTTTCTGTTATCAGCATTGCCTCGTGGGCAGATCCGGCTCCTGTAGCCGATCTGTCCCGCGCTGGCGGTGGCGCTACCCAGACTCCAAAATACGCCTCCACGGCTGACCGTATAGCTGCGCTGGAACGTATTGTTGAGGCCAGAGCCAATGCTCAGGTTGCGATGCAGCAGCAAGTGTCCGCATTATTAGACGAAGTGTCTGAACTGCGTGGCGTTACTGAGATGCATTCCTACAAATTAGAAGAAATATTACAACAACAACGTAATATTTATCAGGAGATAGACCGTAGACTTGGTCAAGGAGCTAATACAGCAGCCAGCGCTGTGACTCCATCCTCAACCAGTAGCACCACATCTGCACCAAGCCAGGAGCCCATAGGGAATCCTGCTGCTCTAATCAATACAGCGTCCGATTCAACTGAATCAGCTGATAATAGCGGTGTTGAAATATCTTCTAGCCCTTCGGAAAACGAATCTTATGAAAGTGCTGTAAATTTAGTGCTGAAAGATCGCAATTACGATGCAGCTATTCCTGCGTTTGAGAATTTTGTCCGTTCTTATCCAGATTCCAGTTATGCGCCCAACTCTTACTATTGGCTTGGCCAGTTGTTTTTTACAAAAAACGAACTGTTGAAAGCTAAGGCTCAGTTTGAGCGTGTAGTCGCACAGTATCCGCAATCTGGAAAAGCTGCGGATTCTTTGGCAAAACTAGGTCAGCTTGCAGAGCGAGAAGGTGATGTAGCGGCAGCCAAGCAGTTTTATCAACTTCTTGTCAGTAAATATCCCCAATCTAAGCCAGCAAAAGCAGCCAAGACTAAGTTAGAGAGTCTGTAACTCAACTTTTGTTTTTAGTAAAAACCCTGGTCATGGCCGGGGTTTTTTTATGGGAGTCATGCTGTCCCCTACAAAGGCCGTTACATAGTTGAGTAATAGTGCGTTATTTTTAGCTTTGGTAGTAGTTAAAAACCAGATGAAAAACCGCCAATAGGAATGCGCTGAGAATTTTTGGCAGGATTTTAGGCGGTCATTTTCTGTATATAAAAACGACTGTCTGTCGCAGAATGGCTCAGGTCAGGTATTTTGTGCTGGCATTTTAAGCAGTTGAACAAAGAAAATGGCCTTTCTGGTAATTTTTGGTTGCGCTGGAAATTTAAATAAGTAAGATATGCGTCCGCGGCAGGGGTCATTAGCTCAGCTGGTAGAGCAGCGGACTTTTAATCCGTTGGTCGATGGTTCGAATCCATCATGACCCACCACTCCCGCGCCAGGTACATTTTGAATTGGGTCATTAGCTCAGCTGGTAGAGCAGCGGACTTTTAATCCGTTGGTCGATGGTTCGAATCCATCATGACCCACCAATTCAAAACCTACTCTGGGTCATTAGCTCAGCTGGTAGAGCAGCGGACTTTTAATCCGTTGGTCGATGGTTCGAATCCATCATGACCCACCACTTCCGCGCCAGGTACATTTTGAATTGGGTCATTAGCTCAGCTGGTAGAGCAGCGGACTTTTAATCCGTTGGTCGATGGTTCGAATCCATCATGACCCACCAATTCAAAACCTACTCTGGGTCATTAGCTCAGCTGGTAGAGCAGCGGACTTTTAATCCGTTGGTCGATGGTTCGAATCCATCATGACCCACCACTTTTTCGATTCTCCTTGCATGGGTCATTAGCTCAGCTGGTAGAGCAGCGGACTTTTAATCCGTTGGTCGATGGTTCGAATCCATCATGACCCACCATGCAATCATCGTCTTCTGTGTATTTACTGCCAAAGTTTTTGTGTATAATGCCGCACTTTTTCAAACCGGGTGGCCGTTATGGATCAAGCACTGCACTTCAACGAACTTGACTTTGTATTCCCGAAAAAACCTTTGCCGCTGAATGCGGATCAAAAAGCTGCGTACAAAGAACGTATCAAGATTTTGTTACAACAACGTGATGCTGTGCTTGTAGCGCACTATTACACAGATCCTGAGATTCAAGCTCTCGCCGAAGAGACGGGGGGTTGTGTGTCTGACTCGCTGGAAATGGCACGCTTTGGCAATAAGCATTCAGCTAAAACCCTGATCGTTGCCGGTGTTAAGTTTATGGGCGAAACCGCCAAAATTCTGAACCCGGAAAAAACTGTGTTAATGCCTACTCTTGATGCGACTTGTTCACTCGATTTAGGTTGCCCTGCAGATGCCTTCAGCGCCTTTTGCGATGAGCATCCTGATCGTGTTGTGGTGGTGTACGCCAACACTTCAGCTGCAGTCAAAGCTCGTGCGGATTGGGTAGTGACTTCGTCTATTGCCTTAGATGTGGTTGAGCACTTAGATAGCGAAGGCAAAAAGATTTTATGGGGGCCAGACCGTCATTTGGGCGCTTATGTGCAAAAACAAACCGGAGCCGACATGCTGTTATGGCAAGGCGCTTGTATTGTGCATGATGAGTTTAAAGCCAAAGCGCTGGTGGAGCTGAAAAAGCAATATCCAAATGCTGCTGTGCTGGTTCACCCTGAATCACCAGCCAACGTGGTTGATTTAGCCGATGCGGTTGGCTCTACCAGCCAGTTGATCAAAGCCAGCCAGACCATGCCAAACGACACCTTTATTGTGGCAACAGACAGGGGCATTTTCTACAAGATGCAACAGGCTATGCCAGATAAGACCTTTATCGAAGCTCCAACGGGCGGTAACGGCGCAACGTGCCGTAGCTGCGCTCATTGCCCTTGGATGGCGATGAACGGTCTGAAGGCGATTGAGGACGCTTTACTGCAGTCTGAAGGTCACGAGATATTTGTTGACGCTGATTTACGTGAACAGGCGTTAATCCCGCTGGACAGAATGCTGAACTTCGCAAAATCAGCGCAAATGCCGGTAAAAGGCAACGCTTAAGGCGTTTATAGTGAGTTTTGCTGAAAATTCCAGCAAAAGAACGGGGCTTTGTATTTAACAGTTGCACGGCGCGGTGAATTTCAATAGGATAGCCGCGCTTGCTGCAGCAAGCATCGGAGAGATGGCTGAGTGGCTGAAGGCGCACGCCTGGAAAGTGTGTTTAGGTTAATCCCTAACGAGGGTTCGAATCCCTCTCTCTCCGCCAGATTAAATGAAAAAGCCCCGGACGAAAGTCCGGGGCTTTTTCATTTAATCCGGAGAGCGAGGTCTTGGTTCGAGCCCTAAGTTCGACAAATTCGCCCGGAGCGAATTTGGACGCGCTTTAGCGCGGCCCGCAGGGCCAGCACCACGGATGGTGCTGGCAATCCCTCAGCACGCAAGTCCGGGCCTTTTTCATTTAATCCCGAGGCGCTGCTGTCGCGGATTAAACCTGGGGCCTATTGAGACGTGGCAATCCCTCTCTCGGAGCCAGTTTGTTTCGCCCCCTTAGTTTTGCTAACCCCATCACTCCGACCAATACCAACTAGTCACGTTGTAGCGATACGCAGTGGTACCTTTACTAGTTACGGTCTTGACCCAATGTTCAGAACCTTCTGATGAGGGATCAAAGAGTACACAGCGGTTATACAAAGGCGGGATAGTCACAGTCTTATCATCCTTACCCATAAAAACCAGCTCTCCGCCCTGTTCAGTACTCCAGTTCCTATTTAGATACAGCAGCATGCAGATTTCTCTGCCCGGTGAATCATCGGCATGTTGATTGACAAAATCTTCAGCGCTTAAGCGAAAAAAATTAGTATTCACTTCAGGCTTGGCAACATGAATGTCTGTGATCTGGACATCAAAGATCTTAGAGAGCAGCGCCATAAACTCTTTGCTTCGCAGATACTGTAAAAACTCCTGAGCAATAGCGCACTGCTTATCATCTGGGCCTGCTTTGTGACCTTGCCACAGATCCCGCTGCACAAAGCGTTCTGAGTCAGGAGTTGCATGCCATTTGCTGTCATCGAGGTATAAAGCCGAGTAACTGTGTTTTTGTGTTTGCCAATAGTGTTCATGGTGCAACACGGCGCAGATAGCATCTAACTTTTGTGGCTCAAATAAGCCATCTATCACTATATGCTGAGGAGTGGAAGCCGCCAGGGTCTTTCGATACCTGCGGATTGCTGAAGGGATAGTTTGCTGGTCGTTCAGCCACATTTAAAAACTCGCCTCTAAAGTGAGATAGTGCTTCAAAAATTCGATCATACAATATTTTGACACTGGACTATCAGCGGACATTAGCATTGGGGCTTTTAGGTAGCCCGAGCCTGAATAAAGATTCAGGTTCTTGTGTAGCTATTGAACGAATTCAATGAATTCATTACCTTATAATTAGCCATTACCGATAATGGCGATAAAGAATCCTGGTTTTGGCTTCACCAGAGTCAGGGAGACAGAACTCTCGGAATTTATAAAAGGACGTCCTGATGAAAAGTATTTTTTTCTTTGACTCTATGTTAACCCCAAAAATTATTACTGTGATCTATTGGTTCTTGCTGGTTGTTGCTGTTTTCAGTGGTGTAGCTGCCATGTTTTCTGATTACGGTGGTGGTTTTCTGACAGGATTAGGTATTTTGATTGGTGGTGCTATTGGTGCCCGAATTTGGTGTGAGTTGTTGATCGTATTATTTAAGATCAACGCTAATTTGCAAAAAATTGCGGAAAAGAGCGAACAGTAAAACTCTTTACTTTTACCAGGTGCAGCAAGTCAGCCAGAGGCTTGCTGTTGCTTACAAGCTTAACCAACCCGCCATTCCAGGCCGTAACGGGCAAATAACTCGGCATCTTTGGCAAACCACAGTTCAAAGGCCTGTACATCATAACCTTCTTGTTGAGCCAGTCTGAAGATCCTGACAGAAAGCTCCAGTAAGTCACGATACTGCCAGGCTTTACCCTGATAGATTACCGCTAAATCAGGCTGTTCAGCCAATATCTCTATCGCTTTCATGGTCTGATTTAAACGACGTAGTTCTTCTGTGCGCCATGTTGTGTTCATCTGCTTCACCCTTTGGTCAAAATACTGTCAGTCGTTCTGTGCTTGCAGAATACTTATCAATATTTGTGCCATGGCGTTTGGCTCCAGACAAATTTAACTCAGCGCGCGGCCCAGTAAGGAAAAATAGCCCAGCCAGTGCTGAGCCAACACTGACGATAAAGCTTGTTCCGGATACAAGCCTGCTTTCGCTGCTTTGCTTTTTAAGGTGCCGCTGACCAAAAAGCTATTTTTAAGCTGCTGCTGTTGCAACATATGCTCAAAAGCACGCGCAGCCAATTCTTCCGGTTTGGCGTAATAATAAATGCCATGGCTTTGGTCGAAGGCGGCGGAAGTTTTAACGTAGCTATTAGGTTCAGTGCCAGTGGCAGATAAAAACAAGGCAGCAAAACTTTGATCCAAATAGGTATTGAGCGGGTGAGGGGACACTGTGGCATTGTTGAGCCAGCTTGAACTGGCAAAAGCTGTAGTGGGTAGTTCATCGGTAAATAATTTGCTGCAAATATAATGGTCAAAGGCATGAAACCACTCATGCGCTAAGCTGCCACCACCGGCATTTTTAGCCAGCGCCAGTAAGCGACCCTGCGGCTGATAAAAAGCGCAGCTACCTTGCTGGCCACCAATACCAAAATTCAGACTAAGGCTTTGATTCAGCGAAATCACCTTTTCTGGCACCTGTAGGAGCAGCATCAGGTCGGATAAAGTGTCAAAAAACAAGTTAGCCGCCAATTGTTGTTCTGCTGCTGTGACCCAACGGCCTATTTTAATACTTTGGAAACCAAAGACTTTTACTATGTCCAAAAAGCTGACATCAGCACCGGATCTGTGTTGTGGGCCGTTACGAAAATAAGCCTGCTGTATGCGAGGTACTAAATCGGTCATAGGGTAACTGGTTCAAATTTAAACATTTTTTGAGTGCTTATGCTGGGAAAACCAAGTTTAGGTCGTATACTGACAAGCGGTATAGTGGTTTTCAATACAACTTGATGGCTTTTCTGTACCAAAGCCCATTATCAAAGAGTGATTTTTATGTCCCTGCTAGAGAATTTACTGATTATGTTACTGTTGATCAGTGCCAGCGCTTTCTTTTCTATGTCTGAAATAGCTTTAGCTGCTTCCCGTAAAATCCGCTTAAAACAGCTGGCCTCAGACGGTGAACCCCGTGCTGCGTTAGTGCTGCAATTACAGTCAAACCCTGGTAGTTTTTTTACCATAGCTCAAATTGGCCTGAATGCTGTGGCGATATTAGGCGGTATTTTAGGTGAAGCGGCTTTTACTCCTTATATTTTAACCCTGCTGAATTTAATTTTCGAACATCCGGCGAATGAGAGTATTGCCTTCAGTTTGTCAGTGTTTTTTGTCACTGCTCTGTTTATTTTGTTTGCCGACTTGATGCCCAAACGCCTGGCGATGTTAGCGCCTGAAAAGGTTGCTATATCAGTGGTCAATCTGGTGTTGTTGATGCTGGTTATTTTTAAACCTCTGGTCTGGTTATTTAATAGTTTGGCTAATCTGGTGTTTAAGCTGTTTAACGTGCCCACTCAGCGAGTCGATCAAATTACGCCAGAAGATATAGTGGCCATGATGGATGAAGGTGCTCAGGCAGGTGTCTTGCAGCAGCAAGAACGAACTTTGCTGGAAAACGTGTTTGATATGGATTCCCGCACTGTGACCTCCGCCATGACAGCACGCGAAAGCTTGATTTACTTTAATTTAAAAGAAACGGCAGATAGCATTAAAAACAAGATTGCCGAACATCCGCACGCCAAATTTATTGTTTGTGATGACAGCCTGGATAAAGTAGTGGGTTATGTCGACAGTCGGGACATCTTGATGCAGGTGTTGCATCAACAGCCTATTAATTTACTGAAAGAAGGCATGATCCACACCCCTTTGATCGTACCTGATTCGTTGTCCCTATACGAAGTATTGGCGCATTTTAAGTCCAGTGGTATCGACTTTGCTGTAGTGCTGAATGAATATGCTTTAACCGTTGGTATGGTGACGTTGAAAGATGTGATGAGCATTGTGATGGGTGAGCTGGTGAATTCAGACGAAGAGCAAATAGTGCAACGTGACGAGGCGTCCTGGTTGGTGGAGGGCTTAACGCCACTGGATGATGTGATGCGGGTCTTTGATATCGACACTTTCCCTGATGACGAAAATTACGAAACTATTGCTGGTTTTATGATGTATATGCTGCGGAAAATTCCAAAGCGCACCGACTTTGTGGTTTATCAGGGCTACAAATTTGAAGTGGTAGACATCGACAGCTACAAAATTGACCAGTTGCTGGTGACTAAAGTCAAAGTGGCAGAGCAAGGCGAGTAGTTTTGGGGTCAGGCCAATAGTCGTTTGAGTTAAAGCAAAGTAAATTTCTGCTTATTCGCTGTATACTTAGCCATCTGTGATGAGCCAGAACTTCTGACTCGGCGTTGTTGATGATTGAAAGCCATGATTGAGAAAAAAACACCTGCTTTTTACGCTGCCAGTTTTGCGCTTTGTCTGGCTGCAGTCTTTGTGTTTGCCAACCTGCATCTGTTGCAACCGCTTTTACCGCTGTTAAGTCGTGAGTTTCAATTGACGCCACTGCAAACCAGCTGGAGTTACGCTATAGGTACGCTGGCTTTAGGCTTGTCTTTACTGGTTTATGGCGCTTTATCGGATGCTTATGGCCGTCGTACTTTATTGCTCTGCAGTCTGGGCGGTATGGCGCTCAGTACGCTGGCTCTGACTCAGGTCGAGTCTTATCAGTCGCTTTTAATACTGCGTGCTTTGCAGGGGTTTTGTTTAGGCGGCTTGCCTGCTATTGCTATAGCTTACATGGGCGAGGAGTTCAGTAAAACCGCTATGGTAGTGGCTGTTGGCTATTATATCAGTGCGAATTCACTCGGCGGTATCAGCGGGCGGCTGTTGTCCGGCTGGTTTGCAGAAATGAATCACTGGCAATGGGTATTCTGGCCTATGGGGCTTGGTAGCGCACTGTGCACCTATTTGGTCTGGCGTTATCTGCCCAAATCCAGTTATTTTCAAAAACAGCCGTTTCAACTGAAACAGGCAATGGCAGACAATTGGTTTCATTTGCGCCAGAAGGTATTGTTACTGACCTACCTGATTGGTGGATTAAACTTCTTTGTTTTTTTAAATCAGTACACTTTTGTGGCATTCCGGCTGGCAGATCCGCCTTACCTGTTGTCCAGCGGTTGGATAGGTTTGTTGTTTGTCACCTATCTGACTGGCACCGTTGGTTCAGCTTTGTCAGGTAAAGTCGGGCAGAATATTCATCCTGCTCTGGGGATGATGCTGGGCATACTCATTATGATGCTGGGTACTGTTATCACTCTGCTTCAAGGCTTGCCCTGGATTGTCGCAGGCTTTTTTATCAGTGCTTTTGGATTTTTCCTTTGCCACTCTCTCGCCAGCAGTTGGGTGAATCAGCAGGCACAGAAGGCCAAAGCCAGTGCCAGCGCTTTGTATTTGGTGTTTTATTATCTGGGTGCGAGTTCGGGAGGCTTGTATTTGTCGCCGTTCTGGCAGCACTGGGGCTGGAACGGGGTAGTGCTTGGGTCAGTACTGATGTTTGGCTTAACTTTGCTGCTTAGCTTTTTTTTGTACCGCCAACCTCTTAACCGATGAGTTACTGCTCTGGCTATAGTTGTGCTTCAGCTCCAACACCAGTAAGCTGGGGACTGAAACAGGTTACATAGGAACCAATAGATGAACTCACTAACCCTGATGGCTGGCGTGATAATGTTTTGTATCAGCAGCCTGCAACAGGCTGTGGCTGAAGAAGTACTGCAACAGCGTTTTTCTGATGCGCCTGCCCAGTTTAAATCAGCGCAGCAGTTACCGCGTATCACTATTGAAGGTCATCAGTTCGTCAAACCAGACGGCAGCGTTTTTGTATTCCGGGGCCTGGCTTTGGCTGATCCTGCGTCCCTGGACGAACGCGGGCAGTGGGGCCGCGGCTATTTTGAAAAAGCCAAAGAGTGGAATGCCAACGTAGTGCGAATTCCTGTGCATCCGCAAGCCTGGCGCACCAAGGGGGAACAAGACTATTTACGCTACCTGGATGATGCTGTGCGCTGGTCCTCGGAGCTTGGGCTCTATGTTATCATCGACTGGCATACGATAGGCAATATGCTCAATGGCGTGTACCACAGAGCAGATTACATCACATCCAAAGAAGAAACCTTCAGATTCTGGTATCAAATTGCTAACAGATACAAAGGGAATCCGACCGTGGCTTTGTATGAGTTATACAACGAACCCACTAATGCCGGTGGCCAGATGGGACTGATGCCATGGTCAGATTACAAGCGGCTGATGGAGGAGTTGATTTATATGATCCGCCAGATTGATGATGCTGCCATACCTTTGGTGGCGGGCTTTGACTGGGGTTATGATTTGTCTTATGTCAAAGACCAGCCCATAGCAGTTGATCGGGTCGCCTATGTGACTCACCCTTACCCACAAAAACGTTCTGGGCCTTGGCAGGAACAATGGCAGCAGGATTGGGGTTATGTTGCCGAACGTTACCCTGTGATTGCTACTGAATTTGGTTTTATGTCCGCTGATGGGGCTGGCGCGCATGAGCCCGTGATTGGCGATGAAACTTATGGTAAAGCCATTATTGAGTTTTTTGAACATCGCGGTATTTCATGGACGCCTTGGGTGTTTGATGTGCTGTGGACGCCAGCGCTGCTGGACGATTGGAATTATACGCCGAGCCGTCAGGGACTATTCTTTAAAGCTGAATTGCAGCGTTTAAATCAGCCACAAGATGCTGCTATGGCGCCCTGACTTTAGTCTAGGTGGCTGTAGCTTTCCAGACCCGGTTTAATGCAGCTTGTGCCAAAACTTTTCAGCTTTGGCATCAATAGCTGATTTCAGCAGAATTGTAGTTATCTAACCTGAACTCGGGATAAGCCGTGCCACTGAACTGACATCTTTTCGCGCCTCTCTGCGTTGCTCCGTCTGGCTATAGCTTGCTGTGGCGTACGACAAAGCGCCTTGATATCAACAAAAATCTGTACATTCAGTCAGCAAAGACTTTGTTTGCTTGACGTAACAATGTTACTTCGTTGATTTAATTCATTAAATCGAAAAAAGTCGACACTCATTATCCCGAGTTCATATATTTAAAGACAAAAGCTGCCCTGAGACAGGCAAAAAAACAAATAGGTTTGACGCTTACTTCTTTAATCTATGTTTTCAACCACCTGATAAAAATTCAGTTTACAACAGAAATATCCTCAGAACCCACTTGAGTTGCCGCACAAGCTAAGGGCCTGAAAACAACCTTCGGCTAAATCAGCCAGGCTAAATTGTGCAAGCTGCACCCGTTTAAGCTGCACTACTTTGAAGCCCTGACTGCGGCACATATAGCGGATTTGTCGGTTTAAACCTTGGGTCAGCACAATTTCAAAACTACAGTCGCTCAGGGGGGTTACACGACATGGTCGGGATTGATAACTGTGAGGGCCTACTGTCCAGCTAACGCCAGTTGCAAGCCGAGTCAATACCTCGCTCATCAGTGGTTTATCTACTGTCACCTGGTAGGTTTTTTCGTGGTAGAAGTCAGGATGCAGCAAGCGTTGCGCCAGCTCACCGTCATTGGTCAGCAAGACTAAGCCACAAGAGTCTTTATCCAGTCGGCCAACAGGAAAGAGTCGCATCGGAAAGTGCTGCAACAGATGATACAAGCTGTCGGTTTTGTCTGGATTGAGGTTGCAGTCAATGCCTACAGGCTTGTGGTAAAGCACATAGTGTTTTGTCGTGGTGGCATGGAAAGGTTGCTGATCGACCTGGATCTGGTCGTCAGCATCGACATGGTCAATATGATTGGCTGGGCGCTGATTCACCAACACCCGGCCTTCGTCAATCAGCCTTGAAGCGGCTCGTCTTGAACAAAGGCCATGGTCGGCCAGATATTTGGCTAAACGAATCTTCATCCGCTTTGACCACTATCTTTTAAGCTGTAGCTTTTGGCTTAGGTTTAAAGCGACGACGCTGACCATTGCCATTATTGTGTTCAGCAGCAGGAGTGGCCATATGACCAGCGGCCTGAGTCTGAATACCTGGTGTTTTTGGTGCTTCAAATCGGCGTGGTGGTTTTTGACCCTGGGCCGTTTTTTGCGCTTGGCCCTGTGTTTGACCAGACTTTTGCCCCGCGTGAGCTTGAGCTTTGTTGCCTGCATTTTTTGGCTTAGCGCCTTCAGCCGGAGCTTTACGCACAGGGCGAGGCGGGCGTGGTGCTTTGGCTATGGCCACCATGGCTTCTGGCAATGGATTTGGATTGATAGTCTGGCTTGGCAGCTTAATACCAATCAAACGTTCCACCAGTTTTAACTGCGGAATTTCATCCGGAGCAACAAAAGACACAGCTAAACCAGATTTACCAGCACGGCCAGTACGGCCTATACGGTGCACGTAATCAGCAGGTGAGCGTGGCAGAGCAAAGTTCACTACATAAGGCAGCTGGGAAATATCTATACCACGGGCTGCCACGTCTGTGGCGACCAGTACCCGCAGTTCATTGGCTTTGAAATCGGCTAATGCCTTAGTTCGGGCATTCTGGCTTTTATTGCCATGCAATGCCGCAGAAGGAATACCTGCATAGGTCAGCTGTTCACTCAATCTGTTGGCTTCGTGTTTGGTTGGCATAAAGACCAACACCTGTTGCCAGTTGTTTTCGGTGATCAATTCACACAAAGCGGCCGTTTTCTGGCCTTTGTTCAGCAAATAAACTTGCTGTTCAATTTTTTCGACAGTGGTGTTTTCCGGCGTGACCTGGATCATCAGAGGGTTTTGTAACAAGCCCTGAGTTAAGCCTTTAATTTCATTACTAAAGGTTGCAGAAAACAGCAGGTTTTGGCGAACTTTAGGCAACAGCGCCAGGATTTTTTTCAAATCACGGATAAAGCCCATATCCAGCATACGGTCGGCTTCGTCCAACACCAGCATTTGCACCTGGTCCAGCTTTAATGCGTTTTGGCCCAGTAAATCTAATAAACGACCCGGAGTGGCAGTTAAAATATCGACACCACCACGCAGAGCCATCATTTGCGGGTTAATGCTAACACCACCAAACACCACATGGTGTTTGAGTTTAGGGCTTAATTCTTTGCCGTACTTTTGAATTTGTTCTTCAATCTGCGCCGCCAGTTCGCGGGTCGGCGTTAAAATCAGCGCTTTGACCGGACGAGGTTTCTGGATAGGTTGTGCTGATAAAATTTGCAGTATAGGTAAAACAAAGCTGGCAGTTTTGCCGGTGCCGGTTTGAGCGGCAGCCAACAGATCACGACGCTGTAACACAGCTGGAATGGCCTGTTGTTGAATAGGAGTAGGTTGGGTATAACCGGCCTGATGTACGGCCTCAACCAAAGCAGGGTTTAAACCCAAAGCAGAAAATGACATTAAATTTCTCAAATAAAAGCGCGAACCCCAATTGGCCCCCGCAAAAAGCCGCGCATTGTAACGGTAAAGCGCTGGCGCGACCAGCGCTATTGTCGGTTTTTTGTGCAGTTTGGCAAATTGAGTGCAATTAACTCTGCAATGAGTCAGCCATTAACCAAAGCGAAGCGAGGCCAACTTACTTAAGCCCATGGCAACTGAACCAAACTGATCACCACGGATCACTGGTACTCCGGGCAATAACTGCTGCAGCATCTGCTGAACGCCAGGCACTGCAGAAGCGCCACCTGTGACAAAAATACTGTCAGGTTTGACTCCGGCGCTTTCAACACATTGCTGGATCAACTTACTAATGCCGGATAGTTCCTGATACAAAGCGTCCATCAGTTGCTGTTGCGACAGGTTTTGTAAAAGATCCTGGTCGATACGGTCCAGTATCACATCCACTGCGGCATGCTCAGTCAGTCCGATTTTGGCTTGCTCTGCTTTTTGATTCAGGTAGTAACTTAAATGCTGCTGATAGACCTGAATAAAGCGATTTAATAACAAAGGTTCAGCGGCTAAGTCTTTTAAATCCAGCAGTTCGTCATAGGTTTTTTCGGCATAAAACCTTTCCTGCGCATGGATATCGATGATATTCACAGCGTCGCTAAACAAGGCGCCAGGCAAAGGTTTGCCATCCAGCGCCAGACTCTGGCGGCCAAAGAGTTTCATCAGGCCATAGATGGTGAGTTTTATATCCATATCCACACCGCCTATACGTTTGCCGCTGTGACCCAACAAATCGCTGCTGCGGTCAAACTTTTGGCTATGCTCTGGCCCTAAGCGGATCAGACTGATATCACTGGTACCGCCGCCAATGTCGACCACCAGCACCAGTTGTTCTTGTGTAAGATGTCGCTCGTATTCAATAGCAGCAGCCACAGGCTCGTAGGCAAAATCGACTTCTTTAAACCCAACCCGGCTTGCAGCCTGATTTAATATCGCTAAAGCCCGTTCATCGCCCAAGGCTAAATCTATGCCCTGAAAATGGATAGGGCGGCCAATCAGCACCCGTTCAACCTGATGACCTAGTTTTTGTTCCGCACCTTGCTTGATTTGACCCAGTAATAAGGTTGCGACCTGGGTATAAATCTCAGTTTGAGCTGGTGTCAGGCGACTACCTAACATCGACTTAGGTGAGCGGATAAAAACACCACCTAAAGGGTCCATGCTATAGCGCTCGTGCGCCGCTTTGCCAACCAGCACCTTACTGTTTTGCGCCAACAAACGAGTCAGACTGGCCGACAGGTAGGCATCTTCGTCTTCAGGATCACGTTGACGCTCTATATACAAAGCAGAACTTAAATAACGGCTACCATCCTGCTCCAGCGCCAATAAATGCGGCTGTTGGTCCAGCATAAAACCAGCAGCACAGTTGGATGTGCCAAAATCAACAGCAAGATAAGCAGCAGACATAGGATCACCTGTCAGAAAAAAGGGCGGCGAGTATAGCTTTATTCGGCTGCTTTGCCCACGATTTTGGCTTTCTCTAAGGCGATATGAGGATGCTTTGCATAAACTACAGTTTTTGTTTCTAAAAAGTGGTCAATCATGGGCAAGTGATACTAAACGCTGTTTTCTAGTGATGAGATGCTCTGGCCCTAAATTCAGAGTTTTCTATCAAGCTTAAGCTGTTTTGTTGAGTTTTTTCTGCAGTTGTCTTACCTGATAAAGTAAGACATAAGCTTGAGTCTGGGGGGGCTGGCATGCCAAACAAAATTTATATTAAAAATCAGTCACCCAGCTGTAGTATGTTTGACTAAATCTGGCAGGTCAGACGTTTTTTATTATTGCATTTAAACCTTTTGGGCCTGTCTGTCCGACTAAGCAGATAACAGCAGAAATAAAACAACAGGAACGGGATGTTGAGCTCTGAATGTCCGGAATATAAAGTCTTGCTTATGGATGAACTGGTGCGCTTATCACAGCAAGGCGACCTCGTGGCATTCAGACAGTTGTATCAGCAGTATTCTGGTCGGGTTTACGCAGTATGTCTGCGCTTACTGGCAGACCGCGGCAAAGCCGAAGATGCTTGTCAGGACGTTTTTGTGAAGGTCTGGCAACAACTTCACTTGTTTCGTGGTGAAAGTAGTTTTAGTACCTGGTTGCATAGTATTGCAAGTCGAACGGCAATAGACTTATGGCGTCAGGATAAACTACTGCGACTGGCCACAGAGGAATTGCCTGAATTGGCTGGCACTGAGTTGGGCCAGAGTAGGGAGTTAGAGCAATTAATTTTACGTTTGCCTCATCAGGCAAGAGCTGTGTTTGTGTTGTTTGCTATAGAAGGCTATCAGCATCAGGAAATTGCAGAGTTATTAGGCATAGCCGAAGGCAGCTCTAAATCGCAATACCACAGAGCACGGCAGTTATTACGGGAGTGGTTAGATGAAAACTGAAGATGAATTGGATAGGTTGATTGCAGGCTTAGCCTCCGAGTTAAAACCATCCCGCGATTTATGGCCAGAGCTGGAGCAAGCTTTAGTAATGCCTGAAACTATTGCAGCTAATCAGGATCAGTTCAAATCAAACCGCTGGTTATCTGGAGCTTTTGCCAGCGCTTATGTCGCCAGTGCGGCTTCGGTGTTGTTCGCTGTTGCTCTATTTTGGCCACCAGCAGCTTTGCAACCAGGCGCTGGAGGGCAAACGCCGGCTTTTAACCCACAACTAATGGATGCCGAAACTGCGATAGTGTACAGCTTTGAGCAGGCCAAAGCAGAGCAACTGGCCAGTATGAAAGCTGTCGATCCTGTATATGCAGACTGGCAACAGCAACTCGCTCAGTGGCAACAAGCCATTCAGCTGGTGCAACTGGCTTTGAAATACAATCCAAATGAAGCAGTGTTGCTTAAACAGTTACGTCAATTGTATAGCCAACAGCAGAATTACTTACAAAAGGTGGTCCGGTCGGGCCTGGTTTAATCTGGAGTAAAATGATGAAACAACAACTGATTTTAGGTCTGGCCTTGGCTGCTTTCAGCCATCATTTATGGGCAGCTGAATCTGTCAATGAAAATTTGAAAGTGGCCAATAACGAAAAAATTTATATTGAAAACATGCGTGGTGAAGTGGAGATAGTAGCAACTGCAGAAAGTCGTTTTAAAGTGTCAGGCACCCTGGATGAAAAATCCGATGGCTACGATCTGGAATCAAAAAATGGTTTTACCAGCTTTAAAGTGAAGATGCCCAATATACGTAACTACGGCAATTGGGACGATAAGGAAAAGGAAGGGTCTCGCTTAAAAATTGAAGTACCGAAAGGCGCTGAAGTTGAGTTTCAAGGGGTGAATTCCAGCATCCGAGTTACAGGAGTTCAGGGCAGCAGTAAAATTAGCACGGTCAATGGTTCTGTGTATGGTGAAAAGTTAGAAAAGTTTATTCAGTTGGAAACCGTCAATGGTGAAATTACCAGTGTGAACAATAATGGTCGTATTAGCCTCAATACAGTGAATGGCGAAATAGAAGATCGTGGCTCACAGGGTCGTTTGAGCATTGACGCTGTCAACGGCAGTATTGACACTAAGTCGTCGGCTTCTGAAGTCTCTGTCTCGGTGGTAAATGGTGAAGCTGATTTGGAATTAACCAATGTACAGCAACTAAACATGAGTTCGGTCAACGGTTCTTTAGACGCTGAACTCAAAGGCAGTATTGCACCACGAGTAGAAGCCAGTACTGTCAGTGGTAATGCCAAACTTAAACTGGATAAAACTATTGACGCTAAGTTTTATCTGGTCGCTAATGCCGGGGGGTCTATTAAGAATGAATTGACCAGTCACAAGGCGGAAAAAACTAAATATGGCCCGCGCCGTAGCCTTGAATTCAGCACTGGCCAGGGCGAAGGCAGTATCCAGATGAATACAGTCAGCGGAGCATTAAAGCTGGAAACAAACTAACCTCAGTCAGGCAGTACGCCTTGTCCCTGCTGCCTTAGGTTACCTCTTAACATCAGCTTTACATAACTTTGCAATAGCCATTTAGTGTTCAGTTATACGTGATTTGTTAAAGGCTGTTATTAACTGTTGGTGTTGGTAAAAACGCTAGGTTTTTCATGAAGCTATACATAATCTCTTGGCCAACTAACAACCAAGTTACGGGATAGCTTTATGAACATGATACAGCGTGCCAGTCGTCTGGCTTTGCCTTTGTTTTCGCTGATCGCTTTGGCCGCTTGTGGTGGCAGCTCAGATGAAAAAGCTGAAGAAGGGTTTAACCAGGGTTACGTGCAGTTTTATAACGGAGCAGCCAATAGTGCTAACAGCGCTTTGACAGTAGATGAAAAAGCGGCGGGTTCTGCTACTTTTGGCGATGCCTCGAATATGTTTACTGTGGAGCCTGGCAGTTACAAATATCAGCTAAAAAATGCGACCAGCAGTGCCCTGATCAAAGAAGCAGATATCACCCTAAACAAGGGTGAAAAGACGCTGCTGTTGATGGCTGGCGATGCGGCAAATCCTAGTATGTTGACGTTAACACACAAACGTGAAGAAAAGTTTGACGACCAGTTCCGGGTTTTTGTCGCAAACGTATCGGCTAATTATGACAAAGTAGATCTATACACCGCTGCCGAGACTGATGATTTTAGCAAAGCTACGCTGTTAGAGTCTGTAGCCACTAAGACCATTACCAGCACTGGCAAGATGCTCAAACGTGGTAAGTACAAACTTTTTCTGACCGCCGCGGGTAGCACTACACCATTTTTCGAAGCAGTTGCCTATAACTTCCAATACACCACCAGCTATGTTTTGGTCGTGCGTGACAAGTTAGGTCCTATGCAGCAGCAAGTATCGTTAGATATTGTTGGCAACTCCAGCACTGTAGAGGCTTTAGAACATCGTCTGGCGAAAGGACAGGTCAGAATTTACAACAGCCTGGATAACCAGCAAGGTCAGATCGCTATCAACAACTTACCTGTTGCAGACTTAGTGCAGGATACCCTGACTGATTATATCCAGTTAGACAAAAACGATTACAGTATTGCTGTGTTAAATGAAAACAACCAGTTGTTGTTAAACAACGTGTTGCTGACTATTAATGCAGGTCAAAGCAAGTCGGTATTGTTGTTCCGTGATGCCGAGCAAAAGGTAGGTTTACTCAACTTCATAGAAAAAAATCTGCCTCAGATTCATGAGCACGAGATTAATGTTGCGAACCTGGTCCCTGATTTCAAAAATCTGCACTTCTATTTCGTGCGTCAGAATGAAACCATTGAAAGCGCTAAGTTTCATGTCAAAGCGCTGGAGTTTAAGAAGTATGCCAGTCTAACCTTGCCCAAGGATTTCTACTCTATTTCTTTGGTGCAGGTCGCAGACAACGGTACTATCAGCTTGTTGGATAAAACACCGACGCTGCAATTAGACGCAGGTAAAAACTATATTCTGGCTGCTGAGCCATCTGCTACAGCTCCAAGTGGTTATAAGATTACCTTGGTTAAATAACCTGATGTGATGGTCTCGATGAATGTGGGATAAGCGGTGCTAATGAATAGACTTTGGTTGTTGAATATAACAATTTTACTTCTCTGATTTAATTTATTAAATCGAAAAAGGTCGACACTCATTATCTCGGGTTCAGATTAAATAATTCACTGGTAGGTGATAGGTTGTAAAGCAAAAATGGCCACAGGACGTGGCCATTTTTGCGACTGTAGCTATCAGAGCTGTTGCTCTTTTCACGCTATTAACTGCGAAAAAGAAAAAGCCACTGTTAAAACGGTGGCTTTTGATAAAAGGTTAGGTTTTTTAAAATTTATAGTTCCACTGGACAGCTAAAACCTGAGCTTTGTTACGGTAGTTGGCTTGTACACCTGAGTTATAAATACGGTTGCCATTGGCGTTGTATTCGTGCTCATCGATACTGACTTTGTTCATCCACATATAGCCATAAGCAAAGTCAACACTTTGTGCTGCGCTCAGAGCCCAGGTCGCCCCCCAGGTCCACCAAATCCGATCTGCTGTGGGTACCCGCGCTGTTTTATGGCTGGTCGTGATAGGGTTTTCGTCGTAAGCCAGGCCTGTTCTTAGCGTCAATTGATCATCGTAATGCACTGTGGTGCCTAAAGAGAACGACCAGGTGTCATGCCAATGCTCTGGGATATAGCCAATATAACCTTCTTTATTAAGGTTCTGTGGTAATTGAGTACTCAGTGAAATGCTGGGAGTGGAGTCATCGCTGACGATATCAATAGACTCAAAGCTGCTCCAGCCTGTCCAGGTAACACTGGCTTGCACAGATAAGAGTTCTGTGATTTGTTGATCAGCACTAAAAGCCAGGTTGGCCGGAGTGGTTAAATCTAGTTTGCTTTGTTCGTTCAGATAGCTGTTTGCAGCCAGTTTGCCTGTGGCCAGGCTGATGGCCGGCAGCTCTGGACGAGCCACGATAAAGTTTGGATTGCCAGCCACATTGGCGCCTGTAATAGGCGTGTTGGTAATTTCAGAATCACCTTTTAAATTGTATTTCACTGCTGAGTGATACACCAAGGCCAACTTGGTGGTACCGAGGTCAGAGTGAATACCCAGGTTGTAACCTGCAGCTACATCATCGCCATTTACTTCGTAATGGCTATCACAATAGGCTGCGTTATATACATTGGCGCCGTACAGTCCATTAATGTTGGTTCCAAGTTCACAGAGGCCTGAGTGGTCTTTGTATTTGGATAAAGTGCCTTCGGCGTAATTGATATTGATACCCAAACCTACTGACCAAACTTGGTTCAGTTTATAGGCCAGAGTAGGCTGTACCGCCACCACTTTAATTGCAGTTTCATCGGCAAAGTAGCGGCCTACCCAATCGTCATGGTAGTTGGATGACAAACCAAAAGGGGCATAGATACCGATACCCCAGCTTATAGTATCGCTGAAGTGGTCTGTGTAAAAACCAAAAGGAACCAACTCCGATAAAGTCGCTTTGCCAGAGTCGCGGCCAGATACCGCCATACCATTTGCACTTTGGGCTGATGCGTCACTGTAGCGACTGGTTGCATAGATCAGGTTGACGCCACCGGAAAAATTCGCCCCTTCTAATTCAGTTAATGCTGCAGGGTTTGAATAGAGTAAAGAGGCGTCGGAGATCTGAGCACCGCGACCTGCATAAGCGTTACCGGCAGCGCTGACGGATTGTTCAAATAGTTTATAGCCTTCGGCGAATGCAGATTGACTGGCGAAGGCAAGGCTGATTGCCAAAGGTAATGAAGCTTTTCGTAACATTATTTGTGTACCCTGTAATAAATTTCGCGGCATTATAGGGGGACAAGGCCTTAGAGTACATGCTCTAAATCTGGCATATCGCGTTACTGGTCGGATCTTTGATTGACTAAAAAGTAGTGAAATTTGCCAAAGAATAAAGATAAACTCAGCCAGGTTTTTATTTTCTAATTTTATGATGTTGTTTTTAAAAGGATTTTAAGTACTTTTCGAAATGGCACAGGGGATGCAATCCGATTGCAACTGATTCGATTTTGTTTATTCAAGGACTCATTATGAAAACCCGCTCATTGCTTGCAACTGCTGTAACCACTGCCTTATTAGCCAGTTCTTTGGTCTTAACCGGATGCGGTAATGCTGAAGGAAGCCCTGATGCTGCTAAAGTGGACACCGTCATTAGTATTCCTGTTGAGGCTGCTTTGGTCAGTCGTGGTGAAATCAGCAGCTTGTACCGCACCACAAGCACACTGGAAGCCAAAGAGGATGCTGAGGTGAATAGCAAGTCTACTGGCATAGTGCAGCAGTTGTTTGTGGAAGAGGGCGATGTAGTGAAAGCCGGTCAAGTACTGGCAATTTTAGACACTGAACGTCAGCAACTGAATTTAGCCAAAGGTAAGGCTGAACTCGGCCAGTTAAAAAGTGAGCTGGCGCGTTTAGAGGCTATGTATCAGAAGAAACTGGTGAGTTTTGATTTATACGACAAATTAAAATGGCAGGTTGAATCCTTGTCTGCTTCAGTGGCCTTGTCAGAGTTGGCGTTAAAAGAAACTCAAATCATTGCCCCCATCAGTGGTGTTGTGGCTCGTCGTCATGTCAAAGTGGGTCAGTTGATCACTGAGTACTCGTCCAAAGCCTTGTTTGAAATTGTGTCACAAGAGCGCTTAGAAGCTGTGATCAATTTACCAGAGCATCAGTTGCCTCGTGCTAAAGTGGGTCAGGTTGCTCACTTACATTTTGCCGCTATGCCGGTTAAACAAGCTCAGATTATCCGTATTTCTCCCGTGGTTGATGCAGCTACAGGCACAGCCCGAGTCACAGTGGCCGTAGATAACAGCGATCTGACCTTAAAAGCCGGTATGTTTGCTCAGGTTGAAGTGCAATACGATGCAAAAGATGCGGCGTTATTAGTGCCAAAACGTGCAGTGATGGCGATGGATAACAGCAGTTCAGTCTTCGTGGTGAACAAAGACGGCAAAGTTGAACGCAAAACTATCACGACTGGCTATGAATCCGACACCATGTTTGAAGTGGTCGCTGGTTTAGCTGAAGGTGATCAGGTCGTTACTGCAGGTCAGGCTAGTCTAAAAGAGCAAAGCCCTGTTCAGGTCATTGCGAAAAGCTAATCAACTCTCCCTCAGCAGTGGGGCTTAAGCCCCACCGTTATGAATAAATAAAAATAATTTAGGGACTTTCTATGAAACTAGTGGATATAGCTGTTGCACGTCCTGTCACCATGTGGATGTTTACATTAGGTATTATGTTATTTGGTCTGGTCGCCATGGGCCGGCTAGCCGTCAATTTACTTCCTGACTTGTCTTACCCAACCTTAACAATCCGCACTGAATACCAGGGCGCGGCACCGGCTGAAGTGGAGCAACTGGTGAGTAAGCCGATTGAAGAGGCAGTGGGCATAGTCAAAGGTATTCGTAAAGTGCATTCCGTATCCCGAGCTGGTCGTTCTGATGTGATCATGGAGTTTGAATGGGGCTCAGATATGGATCTGGCAGGTCTTGAAGTGCGGGAAAAAATCGACGTACTTTATCTGCCGCTAGATGTGAAAAAGCCTTTGTTGCTTCGGTTTAACCCGAATTTAGATCCTGTGGTACGTTTGGCGTTAAGCCGGGATGAAAAAAATGATCTAACCCCGGCTCAACTGGTGAGTTTACGTACTTTTGCAGAAGAAGATTTACGTCGCCGTTTAGAATCTTTGCCTGGTGTAGCTGCAGTGCGACCTGATGGGGGCTTGACTCAGGAAATTCAAATTCTTGTTAACAATGAAAAGTTAAGCCAGTTAAAGCTGGATATCAGCACTATCAATCAGCGTTTAAAAGAGCAAAACATTAATCAGGCGGGTGGTCGGTTAGAAACAGGTAGCAATGACTATTTAGTTCGCACTATTAACCAATTTGCTTCCCTGGACGAAATTCGTAACTTATATATCTCCAAAGTCGGCGAAAGCCAAATTCGCTTGTCAGATATTGCTGAAGTGCGTGACTCTTTTGTCGACCGTCAGAGCATTACTTATGTGCATGGTAAAGAAGCCATTGAAATTTCTATTTATAAAGAAGGTGACGCCAATACAGTTCAGGTTGCAAAAACAGTGACAGAAAAACTGGGGGATTTAGAAAAAAATCTGCCTGCCGGTTATCAGCTTACCTTGGTGTATGACCAGTCTACTTTTATTAAACAAGCCATAGATGAAGTAAAATCTGCCGCCTTTGCCGGTGGTATTCTGGCTATGCTGGTGTTGTATTTATTCCTGCGTAATGTCTGGACCACTTTAGTGATCTCTGTGTCTATTCCCTTGTCGGTGATTGCCACCTTTAATCTGATGTATGCGCAGGATATTAGCTTAAATATTATGAGTTTAGGCGGTATTGCCCTGGCCATAGGTATGCTGGTAGACAATGCTATAGTGGTGCTCGAAAACATTGCCCGTTACAAAGAGCAGGGCATGGCACCTATGGACGCGGCAAAAAAAGGTGCCAGTGAAGTATCGATGGCGATAACTGCCTCTACGTTAACTACAGTGGCAGTGTTTTTCCCGCTGGTGTTTGTCGAAGGTGTGGCAGGGCAACTATTTAAAGATCAGGCTTTAACTGTTACTTATGCTTTGCTGGCGTCGTTATTGGTGGCATTAACACTTATTCCGGCTATGGCAGCCCGCGAGCGCACTGGTTCTGCTTCAGCTTCGGCAGTTGCTGCAGAAACAAGCAAACTAACTATTAAACCCTCTCGTTGGTATTTATGGCCGCTGTTGCCATTCCATCTGTTATATCTGGGCGTTCGCTTTTTGTTTTTAGGTTTGTTTACCTTGTTGACCATTTTGTTCCGTGTTGTGGCTAAAGCATTAAGCTTTATCTTTAACCCTTTGCTTAATCTGGTGCAGGCTTTTTTAACAGCGTTGGAATCGGGCTATCGTGCCGTATTAACTGCAGCCCTCAAAGTAAAAACTTTGGTGGTGGCCGCTACTATAGGCATCACAGCGCTGATTTATTCGCTGATCCCTGGTTTAGGCTTTGATGTGATCCCAAGCATGAGTCAGGGCGAGTTTTATGTTGAAGTGCAATTGCCCGTTGGCAGCGCCATTGAGCGCACTGACAAAGTACTGAAGCAACTGGCCGCTGTGGCTTCACTGCAACCTGAAATTGATCGCAGTTATGCTCAGGCCGGTACAGGGCAGCAGATGACTGTAGATCCAAATGTGGGTGGCAGCCACTGGGGCCGTTTAAGTATTATTTTAAAAGACAGTGCTACTACAGAAGATGAAGAACGCCTTATTCAACTGTTCCGCGATACCGTCAGCACCATGCCGGCTCTGACTGCAAAAATTGACAGACCAGAGCTGTTCAGTTTCAGCACTCCAATGGAAATTGAACTGTCAGGCCATGATTTAACCAGTTTAAAAGCCACGTCTGATCAACTGGCCAAGCTGTTAGCTGCCAATAACAGATTTACGGATATCAAAAGCTCTCTACGTTCAGGTCAGCCGGAGCTTACCTTGCATTTCCATCACGACAGATTATCGCAGTTGGGTTTAACTGCAGCGGATGTATCCAAACGTGTGGCTAATTATATTGGGGGTGAGGTGGCTGGCCAGTACTCAATTAACGATCGCAAAGTGGATATCCGGGTACGTCTGGCGGAAAACTTCCGCAACTCAGAGCAGCAACTGTCACAAATTATCATCAATCCAAATAGCAAAAACCCGCTGCCTTTGTCTGCTGTGGCTGATATTCAACGTGAAATAGGACCAAGCGAAATTACCCGTATTGGTCAGCAGCGGGTGGCTTTGGTTAGCGCGAATCTGGCTTATGGAGATTTAGAGCAAGGCACAGCAGCGGCCAAAGCTGTATTGGCAGAGCTGACTCTGCCTTATGGTGTAGGGGCCACTATAGTGGGCCAAAGTGAAGAAATGGAACGTTCATTTAATTCCCTGATGATGGCCTTGTTGCTGGCGGTATTTCTGGTGTATCTGGTGATGGCGTCCCAGTTTGAAAATCTGCTGCAACCTTTACTGATTTTATTTACTGTGCCTCTGGCTGGTGCTGGTGCCGTGCTTGGTTTGTGGCTGACAGGTACCAGAGTTTCTGTCATCGTCTTTATAGGTCTGATTATGCTGGCCGGTATAGTGGTGAATAACGCTATAGTGTTGATTGACCGTATCAACCAGTTACGTGCTGAAGGCATAGCACTCAATGACGCCATAGTGCAGGCAGGCGCCACCCGTTTACGCCCTGTATTGATGACCACCTTAACCACTGTATTAGGTTTGTTGCCTATGGTGCTTGGCAGCAGTGATGGTGCCGAGATCCGCTCTCCTATGGCTATTACTGTGATTTGGGGTTTAAGCCTGTCTACCTTGCTCACCCTGGTGTTTATTCCAGTGTTGTATCGTCTGACTGCGCGTGATGCGCAAGCGGCTAAGGAGTAGAGGCATGGATCATCAACCTTTAGCCATTACCCGTTTTGCTTTAACCCGGCCTGTGACTTTGTGCATGTTGTTTTTGTCTTTGCTGGTGTTTGGTTTGATCGCTAGTCGGATGTTGCCCCTGGAGAAATTCCCAGGCATCGACATTCCGGAAATTTATGTCAATGTGCCTTACCCAAACGCAACGCCCAGTGAGATAGAACGCTTAATTACCAGACCTGTGGAAGAGGCTTTAGCCACAGTTACAGGGGTTAAAAAAATGCGTAGTTTCTCCAGAGAGGATGGCGCAGGTATCTCGCTGGAATTTAACTGGGAAGAAGACATCAATACCAAGAGTATTGAAGTGCGTGAACGTTTAGACAATATGCGTCATTTGTTACCACGAGACGCAGAACGAGTGATGGTGTATCAGTTTAATACGGCCGATATGCCGATTTTCCAACTTCGGATTTCCAGTGACCGTGACCTGGCTATGGCCTATGACTTGTTGGAGCGGGTGATCAAACGCCCCCTGGAGCGCGTGCCCGGTGTATCCAGGGTGGAGCTCTATGGCGTGGATAAGCGTCAGGTGACTATTCGCCTCGACCCACAACGTATGCGTAATCTGCAGGTTGACCCAGCGCAGCTACTGCAGTTGCTGCAGGAAAGTAACTTCGCTATGACTGCAGGCGAGCTACGTAATCCGGATGAAAGTATTCTGGTTAAACCTGTAGGTGAATTTGTCAGTCTGGATGAAATTCGTGCTTTGCCGATACGGGCAGGTTTAACCTTAGGTGCTGTAGCCGACGTGATATTGGAATTACCAAAACGTACTGAAGGCCGGCATTTACATCAAACTTATGCCGTGGGCATGAACGTATTTAAAGAATCCAATGCCAATCTGGTGGATGTATCCCGCGCCGCTATTGCTGTGGTCGATGCTGCAGGTAAAGACCCGGCCTTTAACGGTATCAACTTATTTATCATGGATGATACCGCCAAAGGCGTGACGGATTCGTTAGCTAACTTGTTAAGTTCAGGTGCTATCGGCGCCTTGTTATCTTTTGGTGTCTTGTATTTGTTTTTACGTCATATTCCAACCACTTTAGTAGTGGTGTTGTCTGTGCCTGTTTCTTTGGCTATTACGCTCGGCGCTATGTATTTCCTCGGTTACAGCCTAAATATACTCAGTATGATGGGCTTGATGCTGGCCGTGGGGATGCTGGTGGATAACTCTGTGGTCGTGACTGAAAGTATCTTTCGTGAACGAGCTGCACATCCTGACATTAAAAAGGCCACAGAACTGGGAGTGCACCGCGTCAGTCTGGCTGTGCTGGCTGGCACTGCCACTACAGCTATTGTATTTCTGCCCAATATCATTGGTCAAAAAGTAGACGTTACTGTGTTTTTAGAACATGTGGCTATTGCCATCACTATAGCTCTTGGTGTGTCTTTGTTGATGGCATTAACTTTAATTCCTTTTTTAACGACCAAAATTCAGCAAATTCATAGCAGCGACAATGCAGCACCAAGCAAGGTAGAGCTGTTTTATGGTCGTTGTTTACGTTGGGTAATGCGTTCACCTAAAGCTGCCACTGGCATCGCCTTTTTATTGTTATTCAGTATTGCCATTCCTATAGGGGCTGTTTCTGGTGGTGATGAAGATGGTGGTGACAGCGGCAGGGCTTTTCTGAACTACAACGTACAGGGCAATTACAGCCTGGCTGAGGTAGAGCAGGAAGTCGATCGAATGGAAGCTTATTTATATCAGCACCAAGAAGAGTTTGAAATTGAATCTGTCTACAGCTATTACAGAGCGAATCATGCAATCTCTATCATTATGTTTAACGATCCGTTGATCAAACCTGTGGCTGAAATTAAGGAAAATATTCGGAAGAACTGGCCGCAGCTGGTGCGTTCTCAGCCTACTTTTGGCTGGAGTGACAGTGGTGGGGGCATGCAGGTGCATTTGTCCGGTCCATCCACTGAAATGCTGACTAAGTTAGCTGCTGATATAGTGCCTGTCATATCTCAAATCGAAGGCTTAGAGGATGTGCGCTCTGAAGTAGCTGAAGGTCAGTTTGAAATGCAAATTCTGCTGAACAACGAAGAGTTACAACGTCAGGGTTTAGATGCGAGCTCTGTAGCTCAGGCTGTGAGTTTAGCACTGCGTGGCAGCAACCTACGCACCTTCCGCTCTGAAGATCAGGGCGAAGTGCAGCTTAGAGTGTTATACGACGAAAAAGTCAGTCACTCACCGGCCGAACTGGCCGCTATTCCTGTACAGGTGAAAGGCAATGTGGTGATTGCTTTGGCTCAGGTGGCTGAATTGAAAATAGCGCCGCTCTTGTCGGAAATCCGGCGTTTTAACCGTCAGACCACGCTTGCCATTGGGATGAATATGAGCAAAGAGCTGACGATGGATAAAGCCAAAGCAGAGTTAACCAATAGGTTAAATCAGCTGCAATTACCCGCTGGTTATGCCTGGTCTTTTGAAGGTAGCTTTCAGTATCAGGATGAAGCTCAAGGCATAATGCAGATTAATATGCTGCTGGCTGTGGCGATGATTTATCTGGTGATGGCGGCTTTGTTTGAATCTCTAATCATGCCTACTGCTGTCATTGGTTCTTTGCTGTTCTCTTTTGTCGGTGTGTTTTGGGCCTTTTTATTCACAGGCACTTCGATGGGCATCATGGGCATGATAGGAATGCTGGTGCTGATGGGCATAGTGGTGAATAACGGTATAGTACTGGTCGATCGTATTAACCAGTTACGCCACGAAAGTCCGGATGCAGAGCTGGTGCCTTTAATCATTGAAGCCTGTGAGGCTCGGTTACGACCTATTTTGATGACGGTATCTACTACTGTGCTGGGGTTGTTACCTCTGGCTTTTGGCGATGCCACTATAGGTGGTGGTGGCCCCAGTTATGCGCCTATGGCTATTGCTATCATTGGTGGACTGGTGTTTTCTACCTTAACCAGTTTATTGCTGGTGCCTTTAACTTACTGGGGTTTAATACGCTTCAATATCCGCTGGTCTGGCTTTTTAGGCAAAGCCAGAGTACTGGCGAATAAGGTGATTACGGCGCCTTAGTTGTGCAGTCGTTGGGGGTGAAAAGCAGGCAAACACAGCCTGCTTTTTACTTTAGGCTTATGTCTGATCCGCAGCAGCTTGTACTTGAGTAAATCAAAGGACAACCAGCGTACTGCCTGCACAGATTTTGTCGGCCATAATTTTAGTGATGTCAGAAAAACCTGTTGAAATAGAGGTACGTCAGCGTTAGTTTGGTATGAATAAAGGCCATAAAAAGGCAGAAAAAAGTTCGACTTGCGAGCGGACGGCCTTCGAAAATGTATTGTTATAAGCCATGGAGGCATCAGTGAAAAATCTGGCTATTGGTTTGATTATTGGTATTTTATTAAGTGCAGCGGTTTTTTATCCTCTTTTAAAGCTTGAACAAGAGAATAAATTTAATTTTGGTCAATCCGATGGGTTTGTAAACGGGCAATGGAAAGCTATTGAGTCGTTAGAGCCATACTCAGAACAGGTCCCTCCGGGGAAAGAGGTTAAAATTTTGTTCTCCGCTAAAACTTCCGATATCGTTGTTTATGAAGAAAATGGCTTAAAAGTCATTGGGCTAAGGAAGTAATTGGCTTATAACAAGGCCAGTCACGGCAACGTTTTTTTAGCGGCGGCTTAGCTTTCACTACAAAAGCACGCTTACTGGCTGCTTTATGCACCTCGTAGGCATTTTTGAAATCTACAGCAATAAGACAAATAATCGGTTTATTCGGAGTTTTGTTTTTGTTTACGCAGTTAATAGGTTCAAATACTACTTTTACAGACAGGGATGCATTGTTAGCCATAGTGTCAGTTGGACTAGAGCGTGTTGACGTTTCGAGATTAAATTTTGTTCGTTCTGGCGGTGCTTTGAGCGCGAAAGGAGGAGCGAAGTTTAGTTATTCTAAATGAGCGACGAGTGACAAAGCTCAGGGCGCCGCCAGACGAACCCGAAGGGCAGCGCCTGGCCGGCCTTTCTGCTGCGTTAGCACTCGTTTATGTAGAATAACTACACTGCACTCGCGCTGCCTTGCATAAAAACCGGCCAGACTGCTGCAAAAATAACCCTGAAACGTCAACACGCTCTAATAGTTTTCTCGTTTATCTTCTTACTTGTTTATTTCTTAACTGGCCGTGAAGTTATTTTAGGTCAAAATGCGACACAGCATGAGCGAATCGCTTTAAGTGGTTTGCTAGCTGTTATACCTGCAACATTGTTAGTTGCGCTTCTGCCGGCGGTTAACTTCACTGATAACAATATATACATCGACAGCATTCCGACTTATAAAGCTGAATTAAAAAAAACAACATGCTTTTTCAACTTCTGTACATTGGAACTCAAAGATCAAAACCAAGCACTTTGGCAGTTTTCGACACTTAAGTTTTCAGAAATTAAGGGCGGTTGCTATTTTTTTGACCTAGGAAAGGGGAGGCTGGGTCTTACCTATATGCACAACTTTTATAGTTGCGAAGAAGTTAAGGCATTTAATGGGTTCAAAGATGTTTAAAAACACCTAAGGATTCAAGCCGTGAATCTTGCTCGTAGTTGGCGTTTTTCTAGCTAGTTGTCACCATTAGCCGATGTAAGCGGCCAGTGTTTCTGCCTGCTTTGAAGCTGACTACTAAATACTAAATGAATCGTTAAAACATGATGCACTTCTCAGTTAGGTGGTTTTTAATTCGCGCTGTGGTGGTTTGTTTGGTTAGTCATTAAATTATAAGGATATTTTGAAATGCGAAGCTGCTATTTAGTCTGTTTGACGCTACTGCTCTGTAGCCTCTGTAGTCTGGCAACTCAATCTGATGTTACCCAACAACCCAAGCTCGCTGACTACCGGGAAGGCGAAACATGGGTTTGGAAATACCAGGGCGTAACAACTGCAGGTGAAATACGTGCAGATGGACAAGATAGTAAAAAAATAATCAGCCAAAATGGCGAACTCTTTATGCAAACTGCAGCTAAGGTCATTCCATTAGCCGCCATTGTCAAACCTGTTCAGAGCAAAACGCCCCGGTATAGCTGGCCTTTACAGGTTGGTAAAAAGTGGACCTTTGAAGAGCACTGGACAAGTGATGACGGTACGACAGGCGCAACCATTCAGGATGCTGAAGTTTTGTCTTTTAAAGAGGAAACTGTGCCAGCCGGAACCTTTATGGCTTACAGCATCAGATACAAGGGCAAGATCACAAACTCCAGAGGGTTCAGTGCCGATACCGAAGATATTCATCTTTATGCTCCCAAGCTGAAAACATTTATTAAGCTGACTCAGGTGCAAAGTGACTATCTGTATGTCGAGGAACTGATTAAATATTCTGAGGAATAGAAGCGAAGCCGGTGTTTTCAATTTGCCCGGGCCACGCACTGTGATCTGCACTTTTGTTCAAGCTTTTTTCCTTCATCAAGACATAGGGTTGTTTCCCGCTTAGGGGTGTTTGCTATTTGATTGTTCAGCTTGATATAGCTTTGGTTGTGTGATGTTGAAAATTATTCTTGTATTGATCTGAACAATTTTTTTATAGTAGTAAACACAGTGCTGAAAAATTGAAAATTATCAACTGATTACTTGCTCCTACTGCTTAGGCGACCCCGGTAGCTTTAATGATTCATAACAAGGAAAATGATGAATATAAAATTTGGTTTTGTGCTGCTTTGCCTGGCACTTTTGGTTTCTGGTTGCACTACAGTAAAAAAAGATCCAACAGCTCTGCCTAAAGGGGTCGTTGTAAATAAATCTGTTCAGGTGCCTAATCCGGTAAAACTTCGATACTACATTCCGAAAAGCTCCCTGAACTCCAGATTTTTTGCCAGTTGGCGTGGCTTATGGGTGAACCCTGGCCAAGGTCTTGCGCAGGGTGTTGATGCTGCGTTTAAAAGCCATTTTTCAGACTCAGCTTTGGCTCAATTTAATGCAAATGACGATTACGCTTTGCTTGTTGCACTTGCGCCCGAGTGGAAGCCTGAGAGTGGTGTGTTAAATTTTCAGCTGAACTACAAGGTATTTGACACTAAAGGCAAGTTATTAATGGAAGGCAAAGAGACAGATAAAGCTGACATTGGTGACATAGCGCAAACTGCTGCGTTCTTCAATACGGCGCTGAAAACGGCGCAGGTGATTAGCGTAAAAGTGTTAAACACCCTGAAGCCCAGCCTGAGTGGATTTCCTGAGCTTGCCAAAATAGATCAGGTTGCCAAAGAAGCTATTGCAGATATGAAAAAGCCTGTCAGTACCGGCACAGGTTTTTTCATCAACAAAGATGGCCAAATCCTGACTGCAGCTCATGTATTGGATGATTGTCTGGTAACAAAAGCGACTTTTGGCCAAAAAGACTCATATGCCACCTTGTCGGCAAATTCTACCTTACTGGATACCGCTGTTTTAAACAGTGAATTTACTCAGGTGCCATATTTACCTTTAAGGGAAGGCGATGAGACTGTAGTTGGCGAACCTGTTGCTAATGTGGGCTATCCATTACAGGGAGTGCTGGCGCAAAGTGCAAATTTAACCAGAGGAAATGTTAGTGCCGCAGAAGGTATACCTGGTTCTATGGGACATTTACAATTTTCCGCTCCAATTCAGCCTGGTTCAAGTGGTGGACCTATTGTTTCAGACGGGGGGGAATTGTTAGGAATGGCAGTTAGTACCCTGAATGTTACCAACCTGATAGAAAAGGGCATTGTGCCTCAAAATGTCAATTTTGCATTAAAGCGGCAGCATATTCGTCGTTTTTTGGATAAGCATCAGATCGCTTACAGTAGTTCAAAGCCAAATTTTAGCGCGGACTTCCGCACTGGCAACGATGCAGCATTGGCGACAGTTGTTAAATTATCCTGCTATCAATAAGGACTTTGAAATGAAATACAGCCTTGGTTTATTCGCGATCATGTCTTTCGCCGCGCAGGTTAATGCCGCAGATCTGCCCGTCCAGTTTATCTCTATGTTTGACAAAGAACTGGGTATTGAAGAGCAATTAAAAAAACTACCGCAATTGAAAAATTTAGGCGAAGAGGTCTATGGAACTCCAGTCAAATTATTGGTGACCTATCACGATCAGGGAACTGCAGGAGGAGATGTGGCCAGCTTTACGTCTTTAATGTTTGCGGCTGGCTCGTTGGGGATTTTGCCTATTGTTGAGAACAATGATTTTGTTGTGTCTTATGAATTGAGAATTCATTCAAAATCTATTGCCAATTTTAGTTACAGTATCAATACCACTGAAGCGAAAAATATGTACACCATGGATCATAAGCCGAGCAAAGAGGTGCTGGACTTTGCGAAGACTACGCCAGCCATGTTTGCAAAGGACTTAGCCTCAGTTTCGGCTTTTAAAGAGCTACAGCAGGAATACGGTTTCTATTTTCCGGCAAAGTAACAGTGGCCAATCAATGCAGCACATAGTCTGGTACTTGTAAGCGCTAAAATTATAACGAACAGAGCAGAGCTCAGATGCAATGCTCTTTTTTTGAAGCGACTGATTGAGTATATTTTTTAACTTAATCAGTTGTTCTTTTCCTGTAATTTCTCCAGCTGCTGCCATAACTCTTCTGCTTCTGCCGTTAAATCAGCAAACAGGCGCATATCGCCTTTGCGCTGAGCCAGCATGGCTTGTTCGGCCTTGGCATCGTATTTTTGTCGTAAGGCTTTTACAGGGTCTCGCTTAAAAAAACTAAACATGGGATGGGCTCTTTAGGTTGTTGTAGTTCTGTTATATACGACAGAAGGAGAGATTTTGTTCAGTGGGGTACTACAAAAGCTTTATTCGAAGCGCCTGCCATTGTGTTGCACCACAGGTTTTGAATATTACAAAACCTGTGGTGCCTGTGAGCTTAGTTATTGATCCACTGCTGGTTACTGTTGTTATGACAGTTGTATTGAATCAGAGCTGCGCCGTCACTTAAGCTCGAGCCCGTGACATCAATACATCTGTTGCTAAAGCGCGAGCGCAGCCGGTAGTGATCCGAACCTATGTATTCTCTGCGCCATTGCTGACTACTGTTGCTGCTGCAAGTGCGCTGTACCAGTCTGATGTTATTGGCTGTGCTCTGGCTAGCCAGATCCAGACAGAGGCCGCTATGACTGGCTTTTAATCTCATATAACCATTGTCGGTGGCTTCCGGGCGCCATTGCTGATTGGCACCGCTACTGCAGTTGTATTGCTGCAGCAGGGCACCGGAGCTTTGACTTGCAGCTGGTACATCTATGCATTTACCGCTTAAACGGGATTTTATCCTGCTGCTGTTGGCTTCAAGAAATGCCTGCATGGCAGGGCCCGGGCCGCCATTTTGAGTAAAAGCGCCGAGCGAGTATCCTTTCCAGTTCGTATAAGCCTGAGGTTCCCAGTAAAACACTGCTAATCCCATAGCTGAATTCACTGCAGCCACTTTGGTGATCAGATCTGCCACTATTTGTTTGGCTTGGGCATGATCCCAGGGTACTCCAACTTCAGTCACCATCACTGGAGTGCCATAAGTGGCCACCATTTCATTCAGAGTAAACAAACAGGCGGCGTTAGCATTTTGCCAGGTATAGCCTGAAGCATTGGTGGGGTAGGCCGAGGCAGCAATAATGTCGAATTTCGCGCCATTGGTTTTTAAGCCATTAAAAATCCAGCGAAAGTTCTCCACGTTATGGCAATTGGCCAGATGCACCACCACAGGAGTTGCTGGAAACACGTCCTTGACTGCGTTGTAGCCTGTGTTGGTTAACCATGCATAGTTTTTCATATTCAGCGATGCTCTGCCTTCAGGCCATAGCATACCGTCATTGGTTTCGTTGCCCACTTGCACCCAATCTGGCGTGATACCGGCGTTACGCAATTGCAGCAAACTGTTGCGGGTATGGCTCCAGACATTGTCCATCAATTGTTGCACGTTGTAGCTGGCCCAGGCCGCTGGTTTAGTTTGCTGGCCCGGGTCGGCCCAGCTGTCGCTGTAATGAAAATCGATCATCAGCTTCATACCCGCGGCTTTTACCCGTTGCGCTTTGGCCAGCACGTCGGTCATACCGTTGTAACCATTTTGCGGATTCACCCAGACCCGCAACCGCACAGCGCTCATGCCGTGTTGTTTCAGTATAGGGAATAGATCCTGCTGTGTACCATTGCTATTGTAAAACAGATAGCCATTGGCCTCCATTTCGGACAACCAGCTGGTATCGGCGCCCAACACTACTGCGGCATGGGACTGTGTTGTGAGGAAAAACAGGCAAGCGTAAGCCAGCCCGGCAAAAAGTCGGCGAATTGTCATAAATTACCCCTGTCGATTATTTTGATTTTTGTTGTATGTCTAACCACTTGGTTGTACCAAAGCAGTTGAACGGCTGAAGTTATAGCAGGCAAGGTAAACGTTTACTAATGGGTTTTTTATTTTGTTTGCGGTTTTTATATTATGTTTATGAATTATAAAGAAAAATATTTTGTTAAACGATTGCATTTTTGTGGGGGTTAGTGACAGTTACTGTGCAAGTTTTACAGCTGATTTTAATGGGGACAGACGATAAAATGCTGGCAAAACCGTGGGGCTGCGCATGCTTTTCCTTCGCAGTGAATGGCTGCCTGAAGCGCGACTCCAAAATTACTGTGCCAAAACTCCAGAGCAGACGAGGTTGAACTCAGAAGGGGGAGCGTATTGAACAATCTGCGCTGGGCCCGAAGGCACAGCGCAGATTGATACCAGTTGGTGCTTTCCAATCGGTGGCTGCTTACAGCGCTTTTAGGATGGCATCCACAGTGGCTTTGGCGTCACCAAAACACATTTGAGTGTTGTCTTTATAAAACAGCGGGTTATTTACACCAGAATAGCCGGTGTTCATCGATCTCTTAAACACAATCACGTTTTGTGCTTTCCAGACTTCCAGCACCGGCATACCTGCAATTGGGCTGGTTGGATCTTCAGCAGCTGCAGGGTTGACTGTATCGTTAGCACCTATCACCAGTACCGTATCGGTGTCGGAAAAATCGTCATTAATTTCATCCATTTCCAGTACTATGTCATAAGGCACTTTGGCCTCAGCCAACAGCACATTCATATGACCGGGCATACGACCAGCCACAGGATGAATGCCAAAGCGTACTTTTACACCACGGGCTTTGAGTTTCTGGCATATCTCCGCTACCGGATACTGCGCCTGAGCCACGGCCATACCATAACCTGGAGTGATCACCACAGAGCTGGAGTTTCTCAGCAAATCCGCTACATCTTCCGCCGAAATTTCGCTGTATTCGCCCTGTTCTTCGTCGCCTGAACTTTGTTTTGCATCCACCTGACCAAAACCACCTGCGATTACAGAGATAAAGGATCGGTTCATCGCCTTACACATAATGTAGGACAAGATAGCGCCGGAAGAACCCACCAAAGCACCTGTGACAATCAGCAAGTCGTTGGAGAGCATAAAACCCGCAGCTGCAGCAGCCCAGCCTGAATAAGAGTTCAGCATAGACACCACCACTGGCATATCAGCGCCACCAATGGAGGCAACCAGATGTACCCCAAACAGCAAAGCAATCAGCGTCATAATCAGCAGGGCAGGCACAGCGCCATTAAAGCTGACAAAATAAATCAACAGTGCTGTAGAGGCGAGTAGTGCCAGTAAATTCAGTTTATGTTTGTGCGGAATACTCAAAGGTTTAGAGCTGGCTATACCCCGAAGCTTGGCAAAAGCGATGATAGAACCGGAGAAGGTGACTGCGCCGATAAATACGCCTAAAAACACTTCGGTTAAATGCACTGTTAAGGCTGCACCTTCGGCCTTGTGTGTTTCAAAGAAACTGTTGTAACCCACCAGTACTGCTGCCAAACCGACAAAACTGTGCAAAATAGCAACCAGTTCAGGCATTTGGGTCATTTCAACTTTCAAAGCCAGTCTTAAACCTATGGCACCACCTATGGCTAAAGCAATCACTAAAGGCAACATAGCCTCGCTATGTACGCCAGCAATAGTCGCCAAAAGTGCGATCGTCATGCCTAAAATGCCTAGCCAGTTGCCACGGCGCGCGGTTTCCTGTTGCGACAAACCGGCGAGGCTTGCAATAAAAAACGCGGCAGAAACTATGTAAGCCGCTGTAATCAATCCTTGTGTCATGGTTATTACTCCCCGCCTTTGCGAAACATTTTCAGCATGCGCTGCGTGACAGTAAAACCACCTACTATATTGATACTGGCAATCAGCACGGCAAAAAACGCCAGCACCTGCACCAACACCGAGTCGCTGCTGATTTGCAGTAAAGCGCCGAGCACTATAATGCCGGAGATGGCATTGGTGACCGACATCAAAGGCGTATGTAAGGCGTGAGTTACGTTCCAGACCAGGTAATAACCCACCACGCAGGACAGTAAAAATACGGTAAAATGCGCTAAAAATTCAGTAGGGGCTGCGTAGCCTATCCACAGCAACAACAGCGCGGCAATGCCGATAAACCAATTGGTATTGATGGATTTTTTCGGTGCGGCAACTGCTTGTGCTGTGCTGGAAGCAACAGGTTTAGCAACAGCAGTGACGCTAATGGGTGGAGGAGGGAAGGTCACTTCACCCTGATGCACCACCGACATGTTACGAATAATCACATCCTGCATATCCAGCACCATTTGACCATCTTTGGTTTTACACAAGAGTTTGGCTAAGTTCACCAGATTGGTGCCATACAGCTGTGACGACTGGGCCGCTAAGCGGCCTGGTAAGTCGGTGTAACCTATCACCTTAACGCCCGATGTTGTTTCTGTGATTTGACCTGCTTCTGTATATTCGCAGTTACCACCAGTGGCTGCTGCTAAGTCGACAATCACGGAGCCCGGTTTCATCGAATCCACCATGGCTTTGGTGATCAGCTTAGGCGCAGGTCTGCCGGGAATAAGAGCTGTAGTAATAATAATGTCGACTTCTTTGGCCTGGGCGGCAAACAATGCCATTTCTGCCGCGATAAATTCATCCGACATCACTTTGGCATAACCGCTGGAGGAGGAGCCGTCTTCGGCAAATTCCAGTTTTAAAAATTCGCCGCCCAAAGACTCAATTTGTTCGGCTACTTCAAGGCGGGTATCAAAAGCTCTGACTATAGAGCCCAAAGAGCGGGCAGCACCAATAGCTGCCAGACCAGCCACACCAGCACCAATCACCAACACTTTGGCGGGTTGTACTTTGCCTGCGGCTGTGATTTGACCACTTAAAAACCGGCCAAAGCTGTGAGCTGCCTCAATTACAGCGCGATAACCAGCAATATTCGACATCGAAGACAAGGCATCCAGTGACTGCGCCCGTGAAATGCGCGGCACCATATCCATCGCCAGTACATTTACACCCTGTGCGGCAAGACGTGCCACTAAATCCGGGTTTTGTGCCGGCCAGATAAAACTTACCAGGGTGCTGCCTTTTTGCAGTTGGCCGATTTCTTGCTCCGTTGGGGCATTGATCTTATAAATCAGCTCACTGGCCCACAGCTTCGCCCTCTCAGCAATGCTGGCACCAGCCTGAACGTAAGCTTCATCAGTAAAACCAGCGGCACTGCCTGCGCCCGCTTCTACCAGTACAGTAAATCCTAATTTACGTAATTGTTCCGTGGTGGCTGGAGTTGCCGCCACTCGGGTTTCGTTTTGAACTACCTCTTTGGGAATAGCAACAAACATCCTGACCTCTTGTCTTTTTCTGATCCGTTACAGGCTATACCAGCACCTCAGGCTTGGCTGTGATCTGGTGATTGTGAAGCACATTGGGCTGTTCGTAAAAACTGAACTGACGCCGCATTTAGCATAGTTGGAAATTACAGCTTTTGTGCAGCAAAGCTCTCAGATAAAATACAAAAAAGGCGATAAAAAATAAGCATATAGCGATAACTGACAAAGTTGAGACTACAAAAAGCCGACAAAGCTTAGAATGTTTGTCGGCATTTTTATGCGGGGATTCTTGAGCAGGTTACTTAATCGCAGAGACGTGTTGTTAGGCGGGGTTTTTAAGTTTATACCTCTGCGCAAATGTCAGAATAACCATGCTGATGCAGCTAAAAACAAAGAAACCCGCAGTGACGGGTATAACAGTGCCGTCATACAGCAAGCCGATCACAGTCCCTATACTCATCGACATAATAGAGGAAGTAGAACCAATAATAGCGGCTGCTATGCCAGCCACATGACCCATAGGTTCCATCGCCATGGCGTTGATATTGCCAAACACCAGACCAAAGCAGAAAAACAGGACTGACGCATAAACTACAAAAGTCCACAGCTGTATTTCAATCACTAAATGAAGTGCTAAAAATAAGGCTGAGCTAATAATAATGCCCCAGACAGCGCGGTTGGATAAATGCTGCATACCCCATTTTTGTACCAGTCGGGAGTTCACCAGAGAGGCCGCGCCAAAGACTATGGCCAGTAAACCAAAGTACAAGGTAAACAACTCGCCTGTTTTAAATAAGTCCTGGAAAATTTGTTGCGACGAATTCAGGTAACCAATAAAGCTGCCAAAAAATAACCCCATACAAATCATATAGCAGACAGTAGGAACGTTACTGACCACTTCCTTAAAGCCTTCAGCAAAGCCTTTTGTACTCATGGCAATACGGTGCTCTTTTGGCAGGGTTTCCTCTAAGCGCATAAAAATCCACACCACAATAAGCAAAGCATAAAACACATAAAGTATAAAAATATCGCGCCACGAGCCTATCCATAACACAGCCTGTCCGAGGCTGGGCGCTAAAGCCGGCACCATCACAAAAATCATCATCACCAGCGACATAATACGCGCCATATCATTGCCGGAGTACTTGTCCCGCACTATAGAAATAGCTGACACATAAGGGCCAGACACGCCTAAACCCTGCACAAAACGGCCAAACAACAAAGTGTTGATATCCGTCGCGAAATAACAAATCGCTGTACCCACTAAAAACAGTGCTATACCGCCGTTTAATACTTTTTTCCGACCAGTGGCATCAGACAAAGGCCCGCAAATCAACTGGCCTATGGCCATGCCAAAAAATAAGGCACTGACCACCAGTTGTGCCTGATTCGGGTGACTCATGGCAATATCGGCCCGAATGGCGTCCAGTGCTGGTAATAAAGCGTCAATAGAGATGGCAACAATAGACATCAAAAGCGCCACCAGCAGAGTAAATTCGCCGGTAGAAATACGCGACTTGGGTGCATGAGTGGAGTAATCAGACATGTACAGCATTCCTTGTTTAAAACGACCCGAAAAAAGCGGTGTGAGTGTAACGCTTTTAGCAGACCTAAAGTGTTATCAAATCTAAACAAATTTGCAGCCTGTCGGTCGCCAATCAGGTTAATCGACAAAAATAGCCGACAAAGTTAGCCTGACTATGATTGGTTATGAACTGCCTGTATTTTTTCTGCTCTACTCTTGTTGTTGCTGTTACAAATGTTTTACACTAATTTTTATCAACAAAGTTAAAGTGAATTATCAAGAGATGACAACAGGTTACAGCTTTAAGAACCCGGAAATGATTATCGCGGGCTCAGCCCTGATCGTCAGTTTAATTACCGCCTTTGTCAGCATTTATTCGGCTTTTATTGACAGGGCTTATGCCAGGGCATCGGTGTGGCCAAGAGTTGAGATTCAAAGAAGCTATAACGACAGTCGTTCATTTTTTTATTACATTGTCAGTAACAAAGGCACAGGGCCTGCAGTTATTAAGCATGCCAGGCTGAGCTTTGACAATAAAGCGGTGAAAAGCTGGCCAGATTACTTGAAAATGCGTAGTGGCCGCACCGTAGGTCATGTGCAATCACATATAGGTTCTATAGTGCTGTCGTCGGGAGAGTCCACCAAACCGCTGGAATTGCATGATACTGAAGTGGCGAAATTACTGGCGGACCAAGACAACCTGCAGATAGAGCTATGTTATTGCTCAATTTATGACGAATGTTGGACAGTACAGCGCGACAATAACCCCACACCAATAGCTCAATGCACCATAGAAGATAAAGAGCGGTTTTTGCAATAAGCTTTGGTGCTCATTAGTTGTTGCTGATTAATTGCAGTACAGGTTGTACCCGACGACCAAAATAAATTTGTACTGTAGTTTGCTGGCCAGCAGCCAGGCTAAGTTCGAACTCCAGCGGAAAAATACGGCTGCAGTCGGCGAGTAAAGCCACCAAATGTTCCTGATTAAACATACGCTGACCACCAGCGCCATTGGTCACTGTGATAATGGCAACCCGTTCGCCGTTATCTGCAGCCAACAAAGCATAATTATCCAGGATCAGGTCACTGCGTCTGGGCACAATGTTTTTGTCGCGCTGGCAATTGAGCTGCACATCTTTAAATGGAGTAGGTTCAAACCTCAGTACCTGGTCTCTATCCGGCTCATAGGCATGGACACCAGTACTAAGTAAACCCAACAACAACCACTTATTCATCACTACCTCAAAGGATCCAAAAGTTGCAAAAAAGTTACATTAGCTGATTTGTGCACCTTTGCCAATCACTGGCGATTTTTTTGAATGCTTTGTTTGCGCCTGTTCATTGGGTTGTATCCCTGACAGAGCGCAACTATTCGCTGCGCTGAAAGTCATCCGCTAAGCTGCTGAGCTGATCCAGTTCCTTTACTTTTTGCCGTTTTTTTTGTTGCAAACGCAACATCATCAAAAGACAAAGTGGGCATGCCACCAGACTGTAAAATAGCAGCAGGTCTGTTGGGATCTCTGCAAGTTCCCACCACTCTAGTAGCCACAACAAGCCAGAAAATAACATCAAGGCAGCACAGGACAACTGGGTGTAGAGGTAGTAACGCAATGTAAGCTGACAGGCCCGGGCGCGAAATTGTACTAAACCGCTGCTGCTCCAGTTGCCATAAGCAAGAATAGGTCTGTGTACTGTCCAGCCGATATAAGCTGTGCTAAGGGCCCCGAATGTAAGGAACACTGCTGCCAGATACCCCAGCCATCCCGGCATAGCAAAGGCTAGCCAGCAAGCGGTCATCAGCATCACTACTGCACTAAGCCATTCACCGTACATCAACCATTTTTGTTGGCGTTGACGTTCTGTGGCTTGTGCCAGATCCGTCTCGTTGGGCAACTGCTCAGTTGGGGTTTTCTGTTGTTGCCAGCTTTTGGTCAGGGCGGCAAAATCAAAATTATCTGCCATTTTGCATGATCTCCATCAGTTCTGTTTTAGCGCGATTTAACCGCACCCTTACCGCCCCCTGGCTTAGCTGCAGAATTTCTGCGATCTCAGGGGCATCCAAATCTTCCATCGCCAGCAAAATAACCTGGCGGTTGGCTGCAGATAAGCGCCGTACTGCCTGCATTAACTGCTGACTTTGCTGTTGCTCACCAACTTCAGCCGAAGGGCAATCCTGAACTAACAGCTGCTGATGATCTTCATCCAGCGGCTGCCATTGCTGGCGTTTTGCTCTGGCTATGTGATCAACAGTGACGTTGTGCACAATACGAAACAGGTAAGCGCGTGGCAGCTCTGCGGACTGAATGCGCGCAGCCGATTGATGCAGCGCCAGAAAAATATCCTGCTTTAAATCCTGCCGTGCTGCCGGGTCTGCTTCTGATGCCATCAGAGTACGGCTGATCGCAGCCTGATTCTGTTGCCATAGCTCCAGTAAAAACTGTTCCGACGACATAAGGCTGGTGGTAGATAGAGTCAAAAAACCTCCCTGTTCAATATCTTAGAGTTTTCATAAAAGTTATCACTCTGCTCTTAGTAAGTCTGCCCCTGTTGTCAAAGTGTTACAAAAATAAAATAAAAAAAATCTGTAACAGCTGACAAGAAGGTTACGACTTCTTAAGCAAACAGAATAAGTCTGTCTGACATGAAAACTTAAGCTTTTGCTAACTGACCTGACGATCAACAACGAGGATTATTTGATGGAAACTTTAAACTACTGTGTTTCTGAGCTGACGACTGAGCTTCACTCCAGCGATGCTGAATTTATGGTGCTGTTTATGGTGTTATGGCTGGTGGCCTCTGTACTGCAAAACAAATTTGAAACCAACAACGAGGAGTAAGACATGGAAACTTTACAACAATTTTTCGACACCTTTATGCAAGCATGGCAACAAGCGGATCTGGTTTTTTTAGTGGTATTTGGTCTGTTGTTTTTGGTGGTGTGGTTTTTGCCCAGTCTGCTGGCTTTGGCATTGAATCGCCAACATGCAGCGAAAATTGCTTTGCTTAATATACCTGCAGGCTTTTCCTGGATAGCCTGGGTGGCTTTAGTCGTCTGGGCTGTAACAGGCAAACTGGGCGATAAACTGGCTGAAAAAGCCAGTTTAAAGCCTGTCGCCTGATCGTCAGCGTCTTTACAACTGCACGCTATCCCCTTCATTTAAAATCAGCAGTGGCACCTGGCTTTTCAGGTGCTGCTGCATATGCAGTAAACGTAACAGTGGCGAGTGTGAGCTAATGTCGCCCATCTGCCAGCTGGCATTGCCATAGCCCCAAGGGATCATCACTTTACAGCCGAGTTCATTGGCGGCAATCAAGGCATCTTCAGGTGTGGTATGGACATAGCGATACCAGTCACCGTCGGTGTCATGATGATAAGAGGCTATCGGCAGCAGGCAAATATCAATATCACCGTATTTTTGCTGAATATCCTTAAAATGGGCTGAATAGCCGGTATCACCGGCAAAAAACAAAGTTTTGCCGTTTTGCTCCAACAGCCAGCCTCCCCACATAGCCTGATTATGATCGTTAAACAATTTGCGGCTGTTAAAGTGGTGTGCCGGTACTAAATGGATATTCAGTTCACCTAATGTGCTGTGGCTATACCAGGCTTGTTCAATAATGTTGTAGCCAGCTTCTGGCATATAGTCGGCCATCCCCAAAGGCAGGTAATAGGTAGGGCTGTTGCCTAGTTGCTTTATGCTGGCGTGACTAAAATGATCGTAATGCAAGTGCGAATACAACACAGCGTCAGTGGCAGCCAGTTGCTCTGCAGTCAATGTCGGCGTGTAGGGCCGTTTAATAATACCAGCCAAATGCTGAGCCCAGTTTACAGGCCAGTCAAACTGACCAAACACTGGATCAAACAGCAATTGCTGGCCATCCGGCGTCTTGACTAAAAAACTGGCATGGCCAAGCCACTGCAGACTAAAACCGCTGTTTAACAGAGGTGCTTGTTGCACACCTGTATAGCGGCAATCCTGGCCCGGTGTCTTACACTCCACTGCCTGATGCGCCGGATAGCAGTCAGCCTCGCAGTTGGCCGGATACTGGCGCTGCTCCACTGGCGTGCGATACAAATTACGATAAGTGCCTTGATGCTCAGCATCGGTAAACTGCTCAATGACTGCATCTTTGCCTAAATGGCGTTGGATCTTGTTTGGTGTACTGCAGGCGTTGAGTAACAGTGTGCTGCCAAGCAGCAGGCCCGCTGAAATCAGACTGAGTTTCATCAATAATCCTTTATTTATCATTGGTTTTTTCATTATTGCTGTCTTAATACCATAGCCGGTTTGCGCCCTGCAACCTGCCAGGCTAAAGCTGCCACTGTACACCAGCAAATGGCGAAGGTTGCCGCTGCTGCCAGCAGATACCACAGCGGGTTTTGGCTGATACGTACGCTAAATGCGCTGAGCCAGCTGTTCAGTGCCCAGAAGGTGGCTGGCATGGCGAGCAGGGCGCTGATGGCCATCAGTTTGATGTATTCGCTGGCCAGTAAATTCACCAGATTAAAGCGCCCTGCACCCAGTACTTTACGCATTGCCACTTCGCGTGAACGCTGCTCGGCACTAAAAGCGGCCAGACCAAATAACCCGACACAAGTTAAGGCTATGGCCAGTGCGGCGAATAGTGCTATCACTTTGCCCTGACGTTGTTGATTCTGATAAATCGCATTGTAATCATCACTCAACCAGCTGAGTTTTAAATCCTGACGCTGCAGACGCTCAGCCAGCAGATCTTGCACTCTGGCACGGGCGGCTAGGGCCTGCGTTGGCTCTATGCTAAGCATGATATTGGCGTACGTCATAGGCGAGCGGCCACAAATCAATAGTAAAGGCTCTTGTTGTTTTAAGGCTGACCCCACCTGAATATCTGCAACCACACCCACCACCTGCATACGCAGTACAGGAACATCTCCTGGCAGCAGCCATTGTTGGCCAATCACATCCTGCAGATTTTCGTAACCCGCTTTACGTGCCAGCGATTCGGTAATGATCACTGCAGCTGTGGCATGATCGCCGTGCGTCTGATACCAGTCGCTTTGATAAGTTTCGCTAAAATCCCGGCCAGCAAGCAAGGTCAGGCCTGCAGTTTTGGCAATATCAAACCCTGTGCCCAGCTGTGAAATAGGCGGGAGTGCAGTGTCTTGTGTTTGGCCCGGCAGTTGAATATTCATCGCCTGAGAAATGGTATCGGTGATTTGCATATCCAGTAGAGAGACCGCATGAACACCTTCCACCTGTTGTAGGCTTTGTAACAGATTTTTGTTTTCGGCATAAAATAGCAGGCTGTTATCTATTGAGTTCACCATTAATCTGGCGTTACGCTGATAACCAGTCGGCTGATTTTGCAGCAGCTGCAATTGCTGTTGCAGCACCATGCTGGATACCAGCAAACCTATAGTAATAGCGCCTTGCAGTACCAGTAAGCTTTTACGTAACCAGATGGCCGTGTTGCCACGCTGAAAGTCGCCACTCAGTACTTTTTTCGCATCAAAGGCCGAGATAAATACCGCCGGATAGACACCAGCCAGAAGGCCGACACTCAACACACTCGCCAATAAACTCAGTCCAAAGTCGCCGATATAATCCAGCTGAAGAGGACGGTTTACTAAAAGATTAAACTCGGGTAATACCAGCTCTACCGCAACAGCTGCGAATAAACCGGCACAGCAGGCAATCAGTAAGGACTCCAGCATAAACTGTACAAACAGCTGACTGCGGCTGGCACCCAGAGCTTTGCGCACTCCTACTTCTTTGGCGCGCATCGCAGCGCGGGCTGTGCTCATATTAATAAAGTTGATGGCGGCAATCAGCAGCAACAAGGCGGCTAATACCAGGCAGATATTCACTGTGCCAGCTGAGCCATTGACTTCAAATTCATAAGCTAAACTGGAGTGTAGATGAATATCCGTCAGGGCACGCAGTTGCAGTTCAGTTACTTTGCCGCCCTGATAAGCTTGCTGGTTCAGTTGAGTGGTTAACTGCTGCAGCATGCTGGTTTGATCCAGGTCTGCAGGTAATTGGATATAGCTATAGACGTTATTCACCGCCAGACGGCCAGCAGCGATTTCATCGCTGATGCGGCGCAATGAGCCGGCCTGAAAATGGCTTTGCTGTGGCATCCGATACAGGGCACTGACGCTATAACGCTGTTCGCCCAGTTGCAACTGCTGGCCAAGCACTTCGGTATGACCGAATAGCCGCATGGCCTCCTGCTCAGACAGAGCTATCTGGTTTGGCTGGGTTAAAGCGGCAGTTAAATCACCTTGCAACACCTCAATCTGGAAAAAGTCGGTGATATTGCTATCCACAGCCTGGGCTTGTTCCAAGCTCAGTTGCTGGCTGGAGCCCGCTAAGCGCAAAGCGGGTGCGCCGCTATTAATACGGCTGACCTTAATCCGCTTATCATAGTTTTCCAAAACAGCTTTCATTGCCGGGCTGGAGACGGGAAAGCGCTGATTCACCGGAATAAAAAACTGCTCCAGCCGGTAAGTAGAGCTCGCATTTGGATGCATGCTGTCATACCCCAGTTCATAGCTGGCGTAGAGTAAAATCAGTAAGGCAGAAGCCAAACCTGTGGTTAAGCCCAAAAGGTTCAGCGCTAAATGGGTTTTATGCCGCAGTACGGCGCGGATACCAGTGGTGAAATAGTTACCTATCATGCTGAAGGAGTTAAGCATATTTCGCCTCCATGACACGCTCAGTCATGATCTGGCCATCCAGCATCCGGATGATGCGGCTGGCGTAACGTGATTCATGCTCAGAGTGAGTCACCATCACTACAGTAGTGCCTTCGCGGTTGAGCTGACGCAGCATCTGCATCACTTCTTCGCTGTTTTTCGAGTCCAGGTTGCCTGTAGGTTCGTCGGCTAAAATCAGTGCCGGATTAATCACCAGAGCGCGGGCGACGGCAACACGTTGTTGCTGACCGCCGGATAGCTGTAATGGCAAATGATCGGCCCTGTGGTCAATTTGCATGCGTTTTAAGATGGCTTCTACCCGCTGTTTGCGTTCAGCTGTGGCAATGCCCTGATACTGCAGCGGCAGCTCAACATTTTGAAATACCGTTAACTCATCAATCAGGTTAAAGCTTTGAAACACAAAACCAAGCTGGGTTTTACGCAGTTGTGCCAATTGTTTTTCGCTGTAATGGGCAATGTCGGTGCCCTGAAACAAATAAGAGCCGGAGCTTGGGCTGTCCAGCATGCCCAGAATGCTGAGTAGAGTCGATTTACCGCAGCCAGAAGGGCCCATAATGGCGACGAAATCCCCTTGTTCAATCACTAAATCAATCTGGTTCAGTGCTGTGGTTTCAAGCTCCGCAGTACGAAATACGCGGTTTAATTGCTGTAATTGGATCATGGAATAGTCCTTATTGCTCTAATTGAATAGTATCGGCTTGCGCAAAATCGCGATAGCCGGAAATGATCACCTGATCACCGGCACTAAGGCCGCTGACAATTTCAATCTGATTGGCGCTTTGTTTACCCAGGGTGACGGCTTGTTTGCGAGCTGTGGCGGTTTTGCTATCCAGTACATAGACATACTGGCCCGCACCGTCGGTCAGGTAAGCACCGCGTGGCAGCACCAGGGTTTCGCGTTGCTGCGCTTCGAGTTGCAGTGTTAAGTTCACCGACTGACCACGTTTTACCTGCTGCTCGCCCGGCAGAGTAAATTCAAGTTGGAATTGGTTATTTACCACCCGGCTGTCGACGCGGCTGACAGTCAGCTGCAACTCTTCTGCATTCAGGCTGGCAGTGGCTTGCATGCCGGTACTGACGCGGCTTAAGTAAAATTCATCTACACTGGCCACCAGTTTGTAACGGTCCGGAATATCAATCTGGCCCATGCGGCTGCCCGGCGCGCGGGATTCACCGGGTTCGACGTTAAACTCACTTAAATAACCGCTGACGGGCGCCCGCACCAACAGGTTTTGCACATTCTGCCGGGCAAATTCGAGGTTTTTGGTCAGCATGGCCACACTCTCGCTTAACTGGCTTAATTGCTGCTGGCGAATGGCTTCATCTTGTTTTTGCTGTTGATGCGTCAGCGCTAAACGTTGTTGCTGATAGCGCAAATCCTGCTGCAAATTCAGCAGGGTTTCTTTGGCCAAAACGCCGCTTTTAACCAGTGGCTCTGTCTGGGCCAGATTACGTTTCAGCGTCACCAGTTGATGTTCAATATCCAGCACATCACGTTTCAGGTTTAATCTGTTGGTTTCAATAGTCATTTGAGTGTTGCGCAGAAAATTCATCTGCTCTGTCACCTGAGCTTCGCGGCTGATCAAATCCAGCTGCAGCGCTGTGTTGCTTAACTTGACCAGCGGCTGACCTTGAGTAACAAACTGGCCTTGTTCCACCAGTTTTTCTTCGACCCGGCCACCTTCAATCACATCCAGAAACACCGTTTGCTGCGGCATCACATTGGCGCGCAGCGCTATGCTTTCTTGCAGGTTTTGCTGTTGCACCAGGGCTGTGCTGACTGAACTGAGTGGCAGCGGCAATGACATTTGCGCGCTGGCTTGCCAGTTGCTGCCAAACCAGGCTGTGCTTGCCAGCAGCACTATCACTGCTGCTGGTGCTGACAGGCGACGGCGGGTGCTTGGGGTGATCTTCTTATCCATGGCGATGCTCCAAAAAAATGCACTCTGTGGGCTTGAATACGCAATGGCTGTGCCAAAAAATAAAGCTATATATTTCAATGATTTGAATTTTTGGTTCTTGAAAGCTGTCCACTGGTGATACAGCCCACTGTCCATAAATGGACAGGGTGAAAAAGCCTTAAGTGATTGGATTTAAAAGACTGTTGCGAAGGCATGGCGTTTTCGGTAGGGTGCTGGAATCAACCGCAAGGATGTATAAATGAAACAGCCCTATAAGGTACTGGTACTGGATGATAACCACGACATTCTGATCGCCAGCCGTATTTTTTTGAAGCAGCATTTTGTCCAGGTCCTGACCTTACAGGAGCCTGCACTCTTGCTGACGACATTGAACTCGGAGCACTTTGATCTATTGCTGCTGGATATGAATTTCAGCCGCGATACCCAAAGTGGTGAAGAAGGTTTGTTTTACTTAAAGCAGGCAGTAAAGACCCAGCCAGAGCTCAAAGTAGTGATGATGACAGCTTATGCCGCCTTGCCTTTGGCGGTCAAAGCGATGCAAAGTGGGGCGGCTAATTTTATTGCCAAACCCTGGCAGAATGAGCAGCTATTACAGACACTGCAACAGGCGTTGCAACAGCCAACTCAACCTAAGCCAGCGTCGCACAAGGCAACAGAAAACGCAGCTACTATTCCACTTTTGGGTGAAAGCCAGGCTATGCAGCAAGTGCTACGTACTATTGATAAAGTAGCGGCGACAGATGCCAATGTGTTGCTGCTGGGCGAAAGCGGCACAGGTAAAGCTTTGGTCGCTCAGGCTATTCATCAGGCCTCAAAGCGTGCTGCTGCAGCATTTGTCAGTGTGGATATGGGCAGTTTAAGCACCAGCCTGCTGGAAAGTGAGTTGTTTGGCCATAAAAAAGGCGCTTTTACCGACGCAAAAAGCGATTATGCCGGCCGTTTTGTTGAGGCCAGTGGTGGCACTTTGTTGCTGGATGAACTGGCCAATTTAGCCTTGCCACAACAAGCCAAGCTGCTGACTGCACTGCAAAACCGAACTGTGGTGCCAGTCGGCGCCAGTCAGGCGGTCGCTGTGGATATTCGCTTAATTTGCGCCACCAACGAAAACCTCTATCAGGCTGTAACCGAAGGCAGCTTCCGCCAGGATTTGCTCTACCGCATTAATACGGTGGAGATAGTGTTGCCACCGCTGCGTGAGCGTAAAGAGGATATTCCTTTGCTGCTCGATTGGTATCTGCAGCATTATTCCCAGCGTTATCAGCGCGATGGCTTACACATCAGCGCCGCCGATAAGCGCACTTTGCAGAGTTACGACTGGCCAGGTAATGTGCGGCAACTGGCGCATGCGGTAGAGCGCGCTGTGGTATTGGCGGAGGGCAATACAGTGGATTTTAGTCAGTTGCAAAGTTCAGCCCTGAATCCAGCGATAAGTTCGGCATCGGAGCAGAAAGCGGATACAGATTTTTTCCTCGAATTTGTTGAAGAAAAAACCATCCGGCAGGCGCTGCAATATTATCAGGGCAATGTCAGTCAGGCAGCGAAAGCGCTGGGCTTAACCCGTGGCGCTTTGTACCGGCGGTTGGAAAAATATGGCCTTTAACACCCGCTTGCTGCTATTGCTTGGCAGTTTTGCTGTGCTGCTGATTTTAAGCTATCGACAATGGCAAGATGGATCATCAGCTTTTGCCGTCGCCTTAACTTTGGCTGCAGTATTAGCAGCCTGGTTGATCTGGCAACAGTGCAGCACCCGTCAGCGCCAGACCGCTTTGGTGCTTAGAGCTTTGGCGAATCAGGATACTTCGTTAAACCTGCGCGACCAGCCTGAATTGCAACAGTTGCTGGCCCAGGTGCAGCAGCAATTAGGCCATAGTCGCCAACAAGCGGAAGCCAAAGCTCAGTATTTGCAAACATTGCTGAGCCAACTGGATGTTGCTGTGCTGGAGTTTGCAGCTGACGATCAGTTACTGCAAGCTAACCCGGCGGCGCAGCGCTTACTGACGGCAGCACAACAGCAACAGCTGCAACAAGGTCGCTTTGATGAGGCTAACTTAGCGCAACTGGCAGCGATACTGCAAAGCACCACAACGTATTATCAGGGCCAGTTGCACTGGCAACAACGAGGCTACACAGACCGGCTGGCGCTGAGCATAGTATGCAGCCGTATTCAGGGCCAACTGCGTAAACTGGTAACGCTGCAAAGTATTAATCAGGCACTGCTGCAGCAGGAAGTACAGGCTTATCAGCAACTGACTCGGGTGTTGACCCACGAAATTGCCAACTCCGTTACCCCTATGGCGTCTTTGGCGCAAAGCTGCCAGCAGATTTTGCCGACAGTAGACTCTGTATTAAATCAGGATGATCATGCGGATCTCAGCGAAGCGCTGACCACCATTCACAGGCGCGGTCAGCATCTGGCCGATTTTATCCTGTCTTTTAAACAGTTGAGTCAGCCAGTACAAGCGGATTTACAGCAGAGGGATCTGGTGGCTATTGTCAAAAATTGTCTGGCTTTACAGCGTGATGCCCTCAGTCAGTCCGGAGTTGAGCTAAAGACTGAGTTCCCCAACCAAGCCCTGTTATGGCTGGATGAAGCCCTGATGGAGCAAGTGCTGATTAACCTGCTGCAAAATGCGCTGGACGCAATGCAGCACAGTGAGCAGAAACAACTGAGCCTAACGCTTGAGCGCACTACACAACAGCAATGGCAACTGGATATCAGCGATACCGGACCAGGTATTGCACCCGAAGTCGCACAGCAAATTTTTATTCCGTTTTTCACCACCAAGGCCACAGGTTCAGGCATTGGCTTAAGCTTATCGCGGGCCTTATTGCAGGTGCAGGATGCTCAATTGGAATACAAACCAGCTGATCAAAGGGGGAGTTGTTTTAGTATCCGATTTGCGTAGTAGCGGATAAGTGCATTCATAATGAAAACCACGATTACCATAACACCTCTAATTAGGTGGCCAAATTCAGTGTGCCACTGCACAGCGCCTGAGACATAAAAAATGGTAATTTGTTCTTGCTCAATGCGGTTGTGTGAAGTTTTTGTTTGGCGACTGATCAGATCGCCCAAACCGCATTGATTTCCCACCTGCAAGTGATGTAATAATTGGAGCCGTTATTTAGTTGCAGAAAACATAGCCTGAACTAGCTACATGACACTGTCTCATTCCGCTGGGCGTATTAATCAAGTAATGATTGTAATTGCTCTTGGTGTTTTGTCCGAAATTTACTTGTCCTGAGGGCATAGGGATGTAGCGGTACTGAAGGGCGGCTTGCTCATTTGCAGACTGTATACCTTCACCAACTGCCATGGCTATTGCAGCTGTTGCCTCTAAAGCTCTTGCCCAGTCCTCAGCTCTTTCTCTTTTAGATATCTCAACCACCTTCAAGCCAAGCTGGTAGTCGCCTTCCATTCCCTCAGTTTCAATGACTATGACCGGGCGCAATTTTTCACACCACTCCATATTCTCTTCGCGAGTGTTTGAGCGAGAGTTTGTATAAATTGTTTTGTATGTATTGTTGTAAAGATCAGAATCAATTTCCATGACATTTAGGAGTTTAGAGGCTGCAATTCGATAATTAATGTAATCTGTGTCTTTTTTGTTCAACTCGAGACAGTCAGAACTCAAGACATCATAGGCAGCCATATATTTTCCATACTGATCCCAACCTTTAGCTTTTTGTAGTGCACATCCGGAGGTCGCAGCTATAGCTGCACCAAAAATAGTCAGAATTATGAATTTTCTCATTTAATACTCCAATATTGATTTTAAAGCTAACGATTGCTTAATGAAAAATTACGAGCGTGACGAGTAATTTTCTGAGTGCAGCAACTTGTTATGGTTTTTTAGAGCACTCTATGAAATATATGTTCATGCACATCATATAGATAAACCTTACTAAACCTAGAATCTTTAGATTTAATAGCCTCCTCAATTTTATTTTTTTCAGAGGTAGCTAGATCTTTAGCGCTAGAAAATGGATTTATAATACCGACCAATAAAATACCACTTCCGTACTGTTTATATACATTCCTTATCGAGTCTTTATCGTATTTTTTGATAATAACGCCTTCTAATATCGAGCTAAATTGCTCCTCAGGATCGATACAGAATCGCTTTTCTTTGGGAGTAGGCCTAGGTAGCTTATCATCAGAAACATTTGTTGTAATACTCTCTGCAAGCTCAGGACTAAAGAAAGCATCTGTTATTTCAATCCAGCTTGGATTACCATTTATAGTGATAATTGCATCAGGTGGTTCTGGCTTACTGATAACATCAATAACATCACCAAAAGAGGCTGCGTACCTCTTAAAGCTATAAATTACAGAGTCTTCGTGTGCATTCATGATTTCATTTCTATTCATAACTCAGACTCAGAATCGAATATCATACAAAATTTTTTGTAACATTACGTTTACTCCAAAATGCAGATTTTATTTTATCAACATCATCACGCATAATACTTGAATCATCGATCAGGTATGCTTGAGTTTGCGAATTATTAACCATGAAATACTTTCCATTTTTTCGGTATACTTTAAATGTGTAGATGTATTGAATGAAATAATTCTCAGTGGTAGAGAATATATTTTTCAAGCCAGCTGCGACGAAGTGTTTAAATATGGCTTGTGCAACATAGTTCAGTCTTTCCATAATGCCCATTTTAAGTGTAAACATTGTGTATGAATCTGAATCATCAAATGCAACAAACAGCTCGATATGCTCACCTTCAAGCTGGCCTGAAAAAACAAAATTAACTACTCTCCCATCAAGTTTTTCGTCACCATCTTTATCTATAACAAATAAATGCTCTGCTTCAGAATTGAGATAAACCACCTTGTTGTCGCGAACGATGGCTAAAATATCAACTTCTGCTTCCTCTAGTCTAATTCCTCCGCTGACTTTTAGCTTATCTTCCACTATATTGCCTTGTATTAACTTTTCAACACTGTCCTCAATAAATTCAAAGTTTTCTTCGAACTGCGCATAGTCTGATAATTCAAAGAATCTCATCACATTGTTCCAATCAACAACATGACAGTTATTTATTCGAGGGATCAAGAAATCAGTAAATGTTGAATCAAACCGCTCTCTACTTTTTATTATTTGATAATCACACCTTGCACTTTCTATACATTTTGCTACTTCAAGTAGATCTCTATCGGGTGAAAGCAGTCCATATTCTTCCATATTTATTGTACGTTGAGCTTTGCCTAATAAAGTCTGCTCGGCACCTGTAAAAAGAAGCCTGCTTTTTTGAGCTCTCCTAGCCTTCAAAATCCCGATTGGAATTGCCAAGATCAAAACTATCGGAATCATGATGATATTAATAATAATGCCAATTAATTTCCCTAAAAGATTCGCCATTATTTTTCCCTTATAGATATTTCTGCTTTAGCTGTTTAAGTTACATATTTCAACGAATGTCAGACCGTATAAGCATAACTTTTTAGCGTTTTATCCGGCGTTCGAGACGGATATGCGTCTGTTTAACGGTGGGTATGTTCTTTGTTGGTACATATGATGCTAATAGAGTTTTTATATTTAGGGAACCGCTGTCTGTATGATTATTTTGGACAACTCAAAGTCGGTTTCATCCAAAGTCGGTGTCAAACGCTTCAATTGGGTCATTCACGCCTATTGTCTGATGACTAATCATTACCATCTTCTGCTTGAAACTCCGGATGCCAATTTAAGCGCAGGTATGCGTCAGTTGAACGGTGTTTACACCCAGCTTTTTAACCGGGCGCACAAAAGAGTGGGGCATCTGTTTCAGGGGCGCTATAAAACGATACTGGTGCAAAAGGACAGTTATCTGCTTGAGGTGAGCCGTTACATTGTATTAAATCCGGTGCGTGCGGCCATGGTGGATAGCTGCGAAGAGTGGCCCTGGAGTAGTTATGTTTTTACCTGCCATTATCAGGAGCCTCCGCCATGGCTGGCAGTGGACCAGTTGTTGTCGCTCTTTGGTAACGAGTGGTCACTTGCCATTCGTAAGTATCAGGATTTCGTATTACGCGGGGTGGGAAAAAGTTTGTGGCCAGAGGTCAAGCAACTGATTTATCTGGGTTCTGATAGCTTTGTCAGCGAAATGCAAAGCA
>NZ_RZUF01000013.1 GCF_004005375.1 Rheinheimera sediminis
ACACCGAGAGGCTAATGGGTGACCCCATTTTAATTTTTTGCCAAGTTTTTAAGTTACAGTGCTATTAATTCGCTCATTAATTGGGTGAGCCAGGTATTCAAACGCTGGTCTGTTTGGTCATACTGATTTTCTTCATCTAATGCTAAACCATAGAACAAGGTACCGTCTGCTGTTGTTGCCTTAGAAGCGATAAAGTCATAGCCCTCAACAGGCCAGAAACCAATGCGAATGCAATCTTGTGGTGCTATGGCTTGATGCAGCATTCCCACGGCATCCTGAAACCACTCTGCATAACCCAGTTGATCGCCCATGCCGTAAATGGCAACAATTTTGCCGCTTAAATCAACACTTTTGATGTCGTCCCAGTGTGCTTCCCAGTCTTCCTGCAACTCACCAAAATCCCAGGTTGATATGCCTAATATCAGCAAATCATAGTCAGTCATTCGTGTCAGAGGCTGATCTTTAATATTATGAAGTGTTACACTGCTGCCATCAGGCATGCTCGGGTCGGCGCTTAAAAGCACTTGAATTTTTTCTGCCACTATCTCTGTGTAGCAGGTGGTAGAGCCGTAAAAAAGACCAATTTTCATCTGATGGGACTCAGCATTTTCTGTGGGCTGCAGTGTAGCAGAAGCGTCGAAATCAACAAAGTCAGGCAAAGTAAATTAACCCGGGAGCAGATACGTGGCGCTAGTGTTGGCCGTTTCAGAACAACAACTGATAAAGGCCTTTTTAGACCAGATCTGGCTGGATAAAGGTGTCAGCGAACATACGTTAAGTGCTTATGGCACAGACTTAACGAAATTCGCATTATTTTTGCAGCAACAGGGACAGCAACTGGTCTCTGTTGATCAAATGTTGCTCAACAGCTATTTGGCGTTTCGGGTGGATCAGGGCTTTAGTCCACGTAGCACCTCCAGAACCTTAAGCAGTTTGCGACGTTTTTATCGACACCTGCATAAAACTAAACAAATCAGAGAAAATCCATTATCCGAGGTGTTTAATCCAAAAATTGGCCGCTCTCTACCTAAGACTTTGTCCGAGCATGACGTGGATTTATTGCTTTCCGCGCCTGATGTCAGCGATTTAATTCAATTTCGTGACAAAGTGATGTTAGAAATTCTCTACGCAGCCGGTCTCCGAGTCTCGGAGCTGGTAGGTTTAACCTTACAGCAAATAAATCTGCGCCAAGGTTTGGTCAGGGTGACAGGCAAAGGTAAAAAAGAACGGCTGGTCCCTTTGGGTGAAACTGCAGTGGAGTGGCTAGACAATTACCTGAGACAAGGACGTGGCTTGCTGCTTGATGGACAGAGTGATGTAGTCTTTCCAAGTAGTAGAGGGCAACAAATGACCCGACAAACCTTCTGGCACCGGATTAAATTTTATGCCAAAGTGGCGGGCATTAGTGCAGAGTTGTCACCGCATACGGTACGGCATGCTTTTGCCACTCATTTATTGAATCATGGCGCAGATTTGCGGGTCGTACAGCTGTTATTGGGGCATAGCGATTTATCGACCACCCAAATTTATACCCATGTGGCGCAAGCCCGTTTACAAAGTTTACATCAACAACATCATCCCAGAGGCTAGCTTTGGGTTCAGGAAATACAGATGAAGAAGTTTAGCTACCTCGCCGTAATGGCTGCCTTTTTAAGTACCGGATTAACAGCTCAGGTCAGTTTGCCTGAAGTGAATAAAGCCTTCTCTGAAGTGGGTTTAAATGTCAAAGCTGTAGCTGAATCGACAGTGCCAGGCATGTTGCAGGTACAAACCGACAAAGGCTTATTTTTTATGTCAGAAAATAAGCAGTATCTGTTTGAGGGCAATATTTACGATTTAAAAACCAAAAAGCTGGTGAATGAAGACATTCTGAAAGATATCCGTAAAGCGGGTGTTAAAGAATTTAACGACTCAGCAATTGAGTTTAAAGCGGCTGATGAAAAATACGTGGTGCATGTATTTACTGACACCAGTTGCGGTTATTGCCGTAAGTTACATAATGAAATGGCCGACCTGAACAAAGCTGGTATTACAGTGCGTTATCTGGCGTTCCCTCGGGGTGGTATACAGTCTGCGACTTACGATGAATTGCAATCCATCTGGTGTGCGAAAGACACCCAACAGGCGATGACTGACGGTAAAGCCGGTAAAGCGGTAAAACAAGCCAGTTGCAAGAACACTGTGGCTCAGCAGTATGAACTTGGCCAGAGCTTTGGTATCAATGGTACTCCGGCATTAATTCTACCTGATGGTCGTTTAATTCCAGGATACCAACCAGCAGCAGCATTAGCTGCCACCTTGAGTCAAGAAGCGCCCTAAGCAGGTTTCAGTTTGAGTATCACTAAAGCAATACAACGCCGGTCTGTGCCGGCTATTTCGTCTGAATTGGCGCAGTACCACCCGGTGATCCAGCGTATTTACGCCAGCCGCGGTATTGAAAGCTCACTGCAACTGGCGCGAGGTGCCGCTCAGTTACTGCCTTTTACTTTGCTTAAAGGCATGACTGCTGCCGTTGCTTTGTTGGTTGATGCGTTGCAGCAGCAACAGCACATTGTCATAGTTGGCGACTTTGATGCCGACGGTGCCACCAGCACAGCCACTTTGCTGACCGGCTTAAAAAGCCTGGGTTTTAAGCATGTGGAGTATCTGGTGCCCAACCGTTTTGAATACGGTTATGGCTTGTCTGTCGAGATGGCAGAAATTGCTGTGGCTCAGGGCGCTCAGCTGATAGTGACTGTCGACAATGGTATTTCAGCGATAGACGGTATAGCGCTGGCGAAAAAAATGGGCGTGAAAGTGCTGGTCACAGACCACCATTTAGCTGGCAATGAACTACCGGATGCTGACGCTATCGTCAATCCAAACCAGCCGGGTTGTGACTTTCCCAGTAAGCAGCTGGCTGGTGTAGGGGTGGCCTTTTATCTGTTGTTAGCGCTGCGTGCTGAACTTCGTACTCAAGGTTATTTTACTGAAACTCAGCCTGAACCTAATTTAGCTGATCTATTGGATCTGGTGGCTTTAGGCACAGTTGCTGATGTAGTGCCACTGGATACCAATAACAGAATTCTGGTGTATCAAGGCCTACAACGTATTCGTAGCGGTAAAGCAAGACCAGGTATTGTCGCACTGATGGATGTTGCCAACCGTAAAGCGGAGAAACTGACAGCCCAGGATTTTGGTTTTGCCTTAGCGCCGCGCTTAAATGCTGCCGGGCGTTTAGACGATATGGGGCTTGGTATCAGCTGTTTATTAGCGCCTGATTTGCCCCGCGCCCGTATGTACGCCGCGGAGCTTGACAGTTTAAACGTTGAGCGCCGTGAAATAGAGCAGGGCATGCAGCAGGAAGCGCAAGCTTATCTGCAGCGTCTGTCTTTTGCTGCTGAAGAGTTGCCTGATGCCTTGTGTTTGTATCAAAGCGATTGGCATCAGGGCGTGATAGGTATTCTGGCTGGCCGGATTAAAGAGCAATACCACAGACCTGTACTGGTGTTTGCACAAGGCGATGCAGGCGAGCTGAAAGGTTCAGCCCGTTCTATTCCCGGCCTGCATATTCGCGATTTATTGGATGAAGTCTCTACCCAATACCCAGGCCTGATTAAAAAGTTTGGTGGCCATGCCATGGCGGCTGGTTTAACTATTGCCGAAGAGCGGTTTGAAACTTTTAAGCTGGCGCTGAATTTTGTCGCCAAAAAGTATCTAACCCCTGAGCTTTTGACCGCAGTACTCTTTACTGACGGAGATTTGAGCAGTGATTGTTTGTCTGTACCTTTTGCCCAGCTGTTACAACAGGCTGGACCTTGGGGGCAAGCTTTTCCTGAGCCGGTATTTGAAGGGGTATTTATCATACGCCAACAACGTCTGCTGGCGGATAAACACCTGAAACTGATGCTGGAGTCCAGTGATGGTAATCTGGTCGATGCCATCTGGTTTAATGCCGACAACAAAGCCTGGCCTGATGCCAACGTCAAAAAAATCCGCGTGGCTTATCAGCTCGATATCAACGACTACCGTGACCAGCAGTCTGTGCAGTTGATTGTCCGGTTGATTGAAAAAATCTGTTAGTTCCATGCTAAACGGATCCTGCACAGCTTATGTTGCAAAGCCAGTGCAGGATCCTGTCCAACTCTTTCAACAGAAAATCGTCGGGATGGCTGCATGTCTGCGGAAAAATTGCTACAATCGCCACCAATTTTTTTCTAAGCGCCTTAAATCATGTTTGAAGTAAATCCGGTATACAACGCCATTAAAGACCTGACTGAACGCACCAATGTGCTTCGGGGGTATCTTTGACTACGACGCCAAAAAAGAAAAGCTAGAAGAAGTCAGCCGTGAGCTGGAAGATTCTGCCGTCTGGAACAACCCCGAAAATGCACAGGCATTAGGTAAAGAACGTTCAGCGCTGGAACAGATTGTCGGCACCATAGACAAACTGGATCAGGGCCTGGAAGACGTGGCTGGCTTAGTGGAGTTAGCGGTTGAAGCCGAAGACGAAGATACCTTTCTCGAGGCTCAGGCTGAACTGGCCGATTTAGAATTACAGCTGGCGAAGCTGGAATTCCGTCGTATGTTTTCGGGCAAAAGCGATCCAAGCGATTGTTACCTGGATATTCAATCTGGTTCTGGTGGTACAGAAGCTCAGGACTGGGCCAGCATGTTAATGCGTATGTATCTGCGTTGGGGCGAAGCCAAAGGCTTTAAACCTGAGTTATACGAAGTGACAGACGGCGACGTGGCAGGCATCAAAGGTTGTACCATCAAATTTACCGGCGAATATGCTTATGGCTGGTTACGTACTGAAACTGGTGTACACCGTTTAGTGCGTAAAAGCCCGTTTGACTCAGGCAACCGTCGCCATACGTCTTTTGCATCCGTGTTTGTGTCACCAGAAGTGGATGACGATATTGAAATCGAAATCAACCCGGCCGACTTACGGATAGATACCTACCGTGCTTCAGGCGCTGGTGGTCAGCACGTCAACAGAACCGACTCAGCGGTGCGTATTACTCACTTACCGACCAATATTGTGGTGCAGTGTCAGAACGACAGATCACAACACAAAAACCGCGATAACGCCTACAAGCAGTTACGCGCCAAGTTGTATGAGTTTGAACTGCAAAAACAAAACGCCGAAAAACAAGCACTGGAAGACACCAAGTCGGATATCGGCTGGGGCAGTCAAATCCGCTCTTATGTGCTGGATGACTCGCGTATTAAAGACTTACGCACAGGCGTTGAAACCCGCAATACCCAGTCGGTATTGGACGGCGATCTCGACAAATTTATCGAAGCCAGCTTAAAAGCCGGTTTATAATTCAGTGTAAAATCAGGAACTTATCATGTCTGAACAGAATACTCCTATTGAAGAACATCAGGACGTCAATAAACTGATTGCTGAGCGTAAACATAAGCTGGCCGGATTACGTGAACTGGGTAACCCATTTCCAAATGATTTTCGCCGTGATGCCACTTCCGATCAGATCCATGCCCAGTACGAGCATCTGAGCAAAGAAGAGCTGGAAGAGAAAAAAGTTCGCGTTACTGTGGCCGGCCGGATTATGTTTCGCCGAGTTATGGGTAAAGCCAGCTTCGCCATTATTCAAGACGTTGGCGGCAAAATTCAGCTGTATGCTGCATTGAAAAGTTTGCCAGGTGATGTATACGAAGAAGGCTTTAAGAAATGGGATTTAGGCGACATCATAGGCGGTAGCGGTGTGTTGTTTAAAACTCAGACCGGTGAGCTGACGGTGTGGTTAGACGAAATCCGTTTACTGACCAAAGCCTTGCGTCCACTGCCAGACAAATTCCACGGTTTAACTGACCAGGAAGCCTGTTACCGTCAGCGTTATTTAGATTTGATTGTGAACGATCAGTCACGCAAAACCTTTTTAATCCGTTCAAAAACTGTGGCCTATATCCGTCAGTTTTTTAACAGCAAAGGCTTCTTAGAAGTAGAAACCCCAATGCTGCAAAGCATTCCAGGTGGTGCTTCGGCTCGTCCTTTTGAGACGCACCACAATGCGCTGGATATGCAAATGTTCCTGCGTATTGCACCAGAGCTGTATTTAAAGCGTTTAGTGGTCGGTGGTTTTGAAAAAGTATTTGAGCTGAACCGTAACTTCCGCAACGAAGGCGTTTCCACCCGTCATAACCCAGAATTCACTATGCTGGAATTCTACTGGGCTTATGCCGATTACAACGACTTAATGGATATCACTGAAGAGTTATTCCGTGGTCTGGCGCAGTCTGTGCTGGGCACCACTGAAGTGCCTTATCAGGGCAACCTGTTTGACTTCGGCAAACCTTTTGCCCGTATGTCAGTGACTGAATCTATTCTGCACTACAACCCTGAAGTGAAAATTGAGCAGTTAACGACCCGTGAAGCTGTGGCTGAATTGGCTAAGTCGTTAGGCATTGAAGTCAAAGCCAACTATGGCCATGGCCGTATTCTGATGGAAGTCTTTGATGAGCTGGTCGAAACCAAGCTGCAACAACCTACTTTTATCACTGAGTACCCGGCTGAGATTTCTCCGCTGGCCCGTCGTAATGATCACAATCCGGAAATCACTGACCGTTTTGAGTTCTTTATCGGTGGTCGTGAATTAGGCAATGGTTTTAGCGAATTAAACGATGCTGAAGATCAGGCTGAACGTTTCCGTGAACAGGTTGCGCAAAAAGAAGCCGGTGATGATGAAGCCATGTACTACGACGAAGATTTCGTCACAGCTTTGGAACATGGTCTACCTCCAACTGCAGGTCAGGGTATTGGTATCGACCGTCTGGTGATGTTACTGGCCGATGCGCCAAGTATCCGTGACGTCATTCTGTTCCCGCATATGCGTCATAGCGATAAACAGGGTTCGTAACAGGTACCCAACAAAGGCAGCGCAAGCTGCCTTTGTTTTATCGTTTTTAGCCAAAATCTAAGCCCATAATTGCGCTTTATTGATTTATTCTGTTTTTATCCAGCCTTTTGATTGAGCGACAAGCCGCCCTTTGTTATAATTTCCCCCCGTCCTAAGTTCGTAAATTCTTTATTGCCAATGGCGTCTCAGGGGTCTCATGACTACAAGATACATCTTCGTGACGGGTGGGGTTGTCTCATCCTTAGGTAAAGGCATTGCTGCAGCATCCTTAGCTGCTATTTTAGAAGCCCGTGGCCTGAAAGTGACCATCCTTAAACTGGATCCGTACATCAACCTGGATCCGGGCACCATGAGCCCTATTCAACACGGTGAAGTGTACGTCACAGAAGACGGTGCAGAAACCGACCTCGATTTAGGTCACTATGAGCGGTTTATCCGCACCAAAATGACCAAACGTAATAACTTCACTCAAGGCCGTATTTACTCAGACGTTTTACGTCGTGAGCGCCGTGGTGATTATTTAGGCGCCACTATTCAGGTGATCCCTCATATCACCAATGAAATCAAAAGTCGTGTGATTGCAGGCGCCGAAGGCTACGACATCGCTATCGTAGAGATTGGTGGCACTGTAGGTGATATCGAATCCTTACCATTTTTGGAAGCTATTCGTCAGTTAGGGACTGAAATTGGCCGCGAACGCGCCATGTTTATGCACCTGACTTTAGTGCCATATCTGGGCACTGCCGGTGAAATTAAAACCAAACCTACTCAGCATTCTGTGAAAGAGCTTCGTTCTATTGGGATTCAGCCTGATATTCTGGTTTGCCGTTCTGACCGTGCTATTCCATCCAACGAGCGCGCTAAAATTGCACTCTTTACCAATGTGGAAGAACGTGCCGTTATTTCATTAAAAGACGTGTCCAGCATTTACCAAATTCCTGCGCTGTTAAAATCACAGGGTCTGGATGAATTAGTAGTACGCCGTTTCCATATGACGTGCCCTGAAGCTGACCTGACCGAGTGGGAACAGGTGTTGTATCAGGAGTCCAACCCGACTGGTGAAATCACAGTAGGTATGGTGGGTAAGTATGTTGAATTGCCGGACGCTTATAAATCAGTCAACGAAGCCTTAAACCATGCTGGTTTAAAAAACCGTTTAACTGTGCATATCAAATACATTGATTCGCAAGATGTCGAAAGCAAAGGCACAGATATTTTGGGCACTGTAGACGCTATTCTGGTGCCTGGTGGTTTTGGTGAACGTGGCGTGGAAGGTAAAATTATGGCCGCCCGTTATGCCCGTGAACACAAAGTGCCTTACCTTGGTATTTGTTTAGGTATGCAAGTGGCGTTGATTGAATATGCCCGTAACGTAGCAGGTATGAAAGACGCACACTCGACAGAGTTTAATAAGAACACGCCTTACCCTGTGGTGGGTCTCATCACAGAATGGCTGGACTCGGACGGTAATGTTGAACAGCGGACCGACAGGTCTGATATGGGCGGCACTATGCGTTTGGGCAGCCAAAACTGTAACCTCAAAGCCAATACAAAGGCCCGCGAGATCTATGGCAGCGACATCGTCAGCGAACGTCATCGTCACAGATACGAAGTGAACAACAACTATGTTGCTCAGCTCGAAGAGGCTGGCTTAAAGATCTCTGGTTTGTCGGCGGACAACCAGCTGGTTGAAATGATTGAAATACCTACACACCCATGGTTTGTGGCGGGGCAGTTCCATCCGGAATTTAACTCAACGCCACGTGACGGACATCCGTTATTCCAGGGCTTCGTGGCCGCCGCTTATAAATATCAGAAACAGCAACTCGTTTAATTTGATTAAAGCCGGGCCTCACAGTCCGGCTTTTGTTTATGCAGCATATAAGGGGATTTACATGTCTGAGATCGTCAATATTATCGCCCGTGAGATCATGGATTCACGCGGTAACCCAACTGTAGAAGCCGACGTTTTCCTGGCCAGTGGTGCCATGGGGCGTGGCTGTGCGCCATCAGGTGCTTCTACCGGTACCCGTGAAGCTTTAGAACTGCGTGATGGCGATAAAAGCCGTTATTTGGGTAAAGGCGTGCGTACTGCAGTAGCCAATATCGATGGCCCAATCAAAGCCGCTTTACTGGGTAAAAGTGCCTATAAACAAGCTGAAGTGGACCAGATCATGATCGACCTGGACGGCACTGAGTCTAAGTCTAAATTAGGCGCAAACGCTATTCTGGCTGTGTCTTTAGCTGTAGCCCGCGCAGCTGCTGCTGACAAAAAAATCCCACTGTATCAGCACATTGCTGACTTAAACGGCACACCTGGCCTGTATTCCATGCCAGTACCTATGATGAATATCATCAACGGTGGTGAGCATGCGGATAACAACGTTGATATTCAGGAGTTTATGGTGCAGCCTGTGGGCGCTAAAACTTTCGCTGAAGCTCTGCGTATGGGCGCCGAAATTTTCCACCAGCTGAAAAAAGAACTGCACAGCCAGGGCTTAAACACAGCTGTAGGTGATGAAGGTGGTTTTGCTCCGGATCTGAAATCAAACGAAGAAGCTTTAACTGTGATTTCTAAAGCAGTGGCTTCAGCTGGTTATGAGCTGAACAAAGACATCACTTTAGCCTTAGACTGTGCTGCCTCTGAGTTTTATGTCGATGGTAAATACAAACTGTCTGGCGAAGGCAAAGAATTCACTTCTTATGAATTCAATGACTTCCTGGCCGGTTTAGCCAGTCGTTTCCCTATCATTTCTATTGAAGACGGCTTAGACGAGTCGGATTGGGATGGCTGGAAAGACATGACCAATAAAATGGGCGATAAAATCCAGCTAGTGGGCGACGATTTATTCGTGACTAACACCAAGATCCTGACCCGTGGTATTGAGCAGGGCATTGGTAACTCCATCCTGATCAAATTTAACCAAATCGGTAGTTTAACTGAAACTTTAGCCGCTATTAAAATGGCAAAAGACGCGGGTTTCACTGCAGTGATTTCACACCGTTCAGGCGAAACTGAAGATTCCTTTATTGCTGACTTAGCTGTAGGTACAGCTGCTGGTCAAATCAAAACAGGTTCTTTATGCCGTTCAGACCGCGTGTCTAAGTACAACCAATTACTGCGTATTGAGCAGGAGTTAGGTGCTAAAGCGCCGTATCGTGGCCGCGTAGAAATTAAAGGTCAGGTGTAAGCCAGGCCAGATAAACTGAACAAGGGGTCAGGGTCTGTCATTCAGACCCCTTGATTGGTTTTGCTCCCTTGATTACCATCAACGGATGAAAAAACATTCAGCCGATCAACATCAGCTGTGGCATGGCCCGGCGCAGGACCTGACTTATACAGAGCTTTGTAATGCTTTGTATGAACGGGAGTTGATGCGTTATGCCAAAACTGCCCCCGAGTTTTTAGCTGGTCTTCCTAAAAAAATCGCCAGTTTACCTTTTTATATCCGCCGCGCTGCCAGCAGTATTTTGTCGCATAAATCTCCGCTTGAAATCGATAGCCAGAATGCCAGTTGGATGGGACGCCAAAGTCCACAATGTCCGGCCAAAGAGCAGGGCATAGAGCAAATTGAACAGTTTTATTTGAAACACAACAAACTGGCTTTATTAGTCCCTGTGTACCAAAACCAGCAGTCGCAGGAAACCGTCTGGCTGGATTCAGTGGATGAAATTGATTTGGCAGGGCAAAGGTTACACTGTAACGAACATGGCTGGTTTAGTTTTAACGGCACCCCTCTTACTGACGAAAACAGTGATAAATTCCTGCTTAAGCCGACAAAAAGCTTAATGACGGCAGCTTGTTGCGGTCATCAATGGCTAAACGGCGAGCGCAAAAGCCCACGAGTGCTGAGTTTAAGAGAATTATTGTTGGCAAGCCGGCTGAATTGGCAGAACTTCGCTAAACCTTTTCAACCTTAAGCCGCTTTTTTCCGCAGCAAGCCTTTGTTTTCGGCTTTATTAGGGCTTTCCAGTCAGGCCGATAAGCTTCATAATACTATTGTGTATTTATTTTTTGGTTCGTTATGCGCCTGTTAGTTTTACTGCTATTTATACTGCTTGCAGCACTTCAGCACCGCTTATGGCTTGGCCAGCATAGCGTGATGGAGTATTGGGCGCATAAAACTGAATTGGCGAAGATGGAACAACAAAATGAGGTCCTGGCGAAACGCAATAAATTGCTTAAAGCAGATGTGACTGACCTGCAAATAGGGCTGGATGCGATTGAAGAGCGCGCCCGCAACGAATTAGGTTTGATCGGACAAGACGAAGTATTTTTTCGGATTATTACCCCGCTGGATAAAAAATGACCGCTATTCCTGCTATTGCGACTGTGATCCCGGCCGCTGGTGTTGGCAAACGAATGAAAGCGGATAAGCCCAAGCAGTACCTGCCACTTTGTGGTCTGACTGTGCTGGAGCAAACTCTGCATCGCTTAAAACAAGTTCCTGCTTTACAGCAGTTTTATCTGGCGCTAAGCCCGGACGATCCTTATTTTCCCGACCTACCTTTAGCCGCTGACCGACAAATTCAACGAGTGGATGGCGGAAGCGAGCGGGCTAATTCTGTGCTCAATGCTTTAATTCAGATTGATGCACAGCAGTACCCCTGGGTTCTGGTGCATGATGCCGCCAGGCCTGTAGTGCGAGTCAGCGATATTGAGTTGTTAATTCAGTGCTGTCTGCAAAATGAACAGGGTGGTATTTTAGCTACGCCAGTACGGGATACAATGAAGCTCGCTACAGCTGAGAACACTGTAAAGCAAACCGTGGATCGCACAACTTTATGGCATGCCTACACGCCACAGCTATTTCCGACTGTTTTACTCAGAGAGGCGTTGCAACGAGCTTTAGCTCAGGGCGTGGCTATTACCGATGAGGCCAGCGCTATGGAATGGGCCGGATGGCCTGTCCAGTTAGTGCAGGGCCATTCTGACAATATCAAAATTACTCAGGCTGAAGATTTAGCTTTGGCCACTTTTTATCTGGAGCATTCTGTATGATGCCGTTTCGTATTGGTCATGGTTTTGATGTGCATGCTTTTGGTGGCGAAGGCCCTATTACTTTAGGTGGCGTAAAAATACCTTACGGACAAGGTTTACTGGCGCATTCAGATGGCGACGTGGTGTTACATGCTGTGTCCGATGCATTGTTAGGCGCTATGGCTTTAGGGGATATTGGTCATCATTTCCCTGACACAGATGCGGCCTTTAAAGGTATAGACAGCCGTATTTTGTTGCGAAAAGTATTTGCTGATGTCAAAGCTTTGGGTTACGAAGTCGGTAATCTGGATGTGACTATTATGGCTCAGGCACCAAAAATGGCTCCTCATGTCGATGCGATGCGCGCCTGTATTGCCGAGGATCTGGTCTGTGGTTTATCGCAAGTCAATGTCAAAGCGACTACAACAGAGAAACTGGGTTTTGTTGGTCGTAAAGAAGGCATAGCTGTTGAAGCGGTAGTGCTGTTGGTGAAATCCTGATGCAAAATACAGTACAGCTGCCAAGCTTAAGTTATTTATATGGTCAGCCTGAAACGACCGCTTTATTGCGTGTACAACCTGATGATTTTATTGTGCATGAAGAGCTTAGCTTTACGCCCACCGGTGCTGGCGAACATATGCTGCTATTGGTGGAAAAAATTGGCCAGAATACTCAGTATGTCGCCAAACTGCTGGCTGAATTAGCTGGCTGTAAAGCGCGCCAGGTCAGTTATGCCGGGTTAAAAGACCGACACGCCGTTACCCGTCAGTGGTTTTGTTTACCTGTGCCCATTAAGCAAGAATTAAACTGGCAAGAGTGGAACATCGAAGGCGTCAAAATTCTCGACAGCATACGACATCAGCGCCGCTTAAAATTAGGCTCGATAAAATACAATGAGTTTAGCCTGACGTTGCGCGATGTCAGCGATATTCCAGCGCTGCTAAAGCGACTGGAGTTGGTGAAACAAGGCGTGCCGAATTATTACGGCGAACAACGTTTTGGCATTCAGGGCGGCAATTTACGTCTAGCCGAGCAGCTGTTTTCCGGTGGCGGTATTGAGGACCGCAAAATTCGAGGTTTAGCATTGTCGGCCAGCCGTTCATTTTTGTTTAATTTACAGGTCGATGCCCGTGTCAAAGCTGGCACTTTTAATCAGCTTCTTAAAGGCGAAGTGGTACAGCTGGATGGTTCAGGCTCAATTTTTAAAGTGCCTGAAATTGATGAGACCTTAAAACAACGATTACTGGATGCCGACATTCACCCAACAGCAGGTTTACCAGGCTTAGGTGAGCCTTTAATTGCGGCAGAAGCGCTGACCTTTGAGCAACAGAGTCTGACGCAATGGCAGCATTGGGTCAACAAACTGGCACAACTGAATGTCAGGGCAGAACGGCGCAGTATCAGAGTGTTGCCGAAAGATTTAAAGGCCGAAGTACAGGGCCAAAATGTAAAAATTAGCTTTAAACTCTATTCTGGTTGTTTTGCTACCTCTGTACTAAGAGAGCTGGTGGATTATCAGGACGTACAGCGTAATTACGCCACTTTGGATTAATCGATTTTATGGCGACGGCGGGTGATGAATGCGGATTTTATTGAGTAACGACGATGGCGTATATGCTAAAGGTATACAGGTATTGCAGCAGGCCTTATCTGAAATTGCAGAAGTAACTACGGTAGGACCGGATCGTAATTGCAGCGGCGCCAGTAACTCACTGACCTTGCTTAACCCTTTACGTACACAACAACTGGACAATGGTTTTATTGCAGTCAATGGCACACCAACAGATTGCGTGCATTTGGCTATTAGTCAGTTATTGGCTGATACACCAGATCTGGTCGTAGCTGGTATTAATCACGGCGCTAATTTAGGTGACGATGTATTGTATTCAGGCACAGTGGCTGCAGCGACAGAAGGCCGGCATTTAGGTTTACCTGCTATTGCTGTCTCTTTGGCCGGGCGAGATGAGCAGCATTTTGCTACAGCTGCCTATGTGACTGTTCAGGTGATTAAAAAGCTTAAATCTCACCCTCTGCCTGCAGATCAAATCTTAAATATTAATGTTCCTGCTATCCCCTTAGAACAACTCAAAGGTATTCAGGTGACTCGTTTAGGCCGGCGCCATAAAGCTGAAACTATGCAAAGTTCAACTGATCCCTGGGGGAGAGCCATTTATTGGTACGGCTCTTTAGGGCCAGAGCTCGATGCAGGCCCGGGCACTGATTTTTATGCCGTCGCTCAGGGTTTTGCTTCAATTACCCCTTTGCATGTGGATATGACTGCTTATCGTAGTATGGAATTGTTAACGGACTGGTTAGATGGAATTGAGTGTTAAGTTATGGCTGTAGTGACCCATCGCAGTGCCGCGGTATTGGCACAGAAACTTCAGCAAGATGGCATTCAGGACTCAAGAGTGTTAGCTGCTATAGCACAAACTCCACGGCATTTATTCGTTGAAGCTGTGCTGGCACACAAGGCCTACGAAAATACCGCTTTGCCCATAGGTCAAGGGCAAACCATTTCACAGCCTTATATAGTGGCGAAAATGACAGAGTTACTGCTGCAATCGCAACAATGTCAAAAAGTACTGGAAATCGGTACTGGTTCAGGTTACCAAACCGCGGTATTAGCGCGTTTATTTTCACAAGTTTGTAGTGTAGAGCGTATAAAGTCGTTGCAGTTTCAAGCCAAGCGTCGTTTGCAGCAGCTGGACTTGCATAATGTGTCTATGAAACATGGTGACGGTTGGCTTGGATGGGCAACCAAAGCTCCTTTTGACTGTATTATAGTCACAGCGGCACCTCATCAAGTGCCACAAGCCTTGCTACAACAACTGGATGAAGGTGGGATACTGGTGATCCCTGTTGGGGCTCAGGAACAGGTATTAAGGGTATTTACTCGTGTAGGTGATACCTTTGAACAGAAAGACGTTGAGGCGGTACGTTTTGTGCCATTAGTGCCAGGCGAGCTGGCGTAATTAATAAGGACAATGTAGTTGAAAATTTTTCAATGGATGTATGACAAAGCTCTGGTCTGGGCCAGGCATCGCCACGCTGAACGTTATTTAGCAGGTTTAAGTTTTACTGAATCCGTCATTTTCCCTATTCCACCTGATGTAATGCTGGCTCCTATGGCGCTTGCTCAACCAGAAAAGGCCTGGCGATTTGCCTGGGTGACGACTTTGTTCTCAGTATTGGGTGGTATTTGCGGCTATTTCCTCGGATTGTGGTTATATGAACCCGTCGTGTTGCCCGTAGTTGAATATATGGGCTATCAGGAAACCTTTGCCAAAGTAGAACATTGGTTTACAACCTATGGGGTTTGGGTGGTATTCATTGCTGGTTTTTCGCCTGTTCCTTACAAGCTATTTACCGTAGGCGCTGGTTTAATGAATATGGCATTTTTGCCTTTTGTCATTGCTTCTTTTGTCGGTCGAGCCAGTCGTTTCTTTCTGGTGGCTGGATTGATGTACTGGGGCGGTGAAAAAATGCAGCAAAAACTGCGGGATATAGTTGACTGGCTTGGCTGGGGCACAGTAGCACTTGGCGGTGTTTTGTATTTGGTCTATCGCTAATTAATGAAATCTTTTTGTCTGTGTTGTCTGGTGTTTTTCTTAAGCGCTTGTAGCTCAAGAGAATCACCAGCGCCTGTCACTACACTCAATGACATCAAAAACTATTATAAAAAATATCCTCAGGGAGAGCCCGGTTCTTCGCATGTAGTGCAGCCGGGTGACACGCTTTATTCCATCGCATTCCGCGCAGGTGTGGATTACCGTCAGCTGGCAAAACAAAACAATATTGCGCCACCTTATCGTATTTTGGTAGGGCAGAGAATACATTTAGTTAATAATTATGCAACATATCCAGCGTCTGGAAAGCCTGCTTTGGCGTTAAAAGGCCAAAAAAACACGACCAGTGCTGTAAAGACTCCGAAACAAACTCAAGATAAATTAACAAGTCCTAACAAAGCTATTGCGCGTAACAATCAAACGGGTTATGTTCAGAACCGGACAGTAAAGGAAAATGCAACTTCAGCGACGAGTGCTGTTTCTAGTTCAAAAGTGCGGTGGGCATGGCCAGTTCGCGGACCTATACTGGCGGGGTTTTCCAACGCTGAACATGGTAACAAAGGATTGGATATAGGAGGAAAAGCAGGTACTCCTATAAAAGCAGCAGCAGCGGGCGAAGTGGTTTATGCGGGTAATGCACTAAGAGGCTACGGCAATCTGGTGATTATTCGTCACAATGACGACTTTTTAAGTGCCTACGCTCATAACAGGAAATTATTGGTGAAGGAGCGTGATACTGTCGTAAGTGGACAAACTATAGCCGAAATGGGCAATACAGATGCACCCTCAGTTCGGTTGCATTTTGAGATCCGTTTTCGTGGTAAAACTGTAGACCCAAAACGATACTTAAATAATTAAATACAATAATAAAAAAACATCACCCCGAAAGGGCAAAAGGTAGGGATACCAAGCAGTTCAGGTGATACCCAAAGCTTGTAGAAGTGGGAGAAGGATATGGGCCATAAAGATGACGATGATGTAATAGAATTTAAAGAAGCCGAATTAACGGATGATATTAGTGATGTTAGTTTAGTGGATGACGACAGTGCCGAACCAGATTTAGCTGCTTTGGCAGCGGAAGAAGACAATACTACTGAAGACGTATTTACCCCTAATGATAACCAGCGTGCTATGGACGCGACCCAGATTTATCTGGGAGAAATTGGTTTTTCCCCCTTATTATCCGCCGAAGAAGAAGTGTATTTTTCCCGCCTTGCGCTCAAAGGCGACAAAGCAGCCCGTAAACGTATGATTGAAAGTAATTTACGTTTAGTGGTGAAAATTGCCCGCCGTTATATTAATCGTGGTTTAGCTTTGCTGGATCTGATTGAAGAGGGCAATCTGGGCCTGATCCGGGCCGTGGAAAAATTTGATCCTGAACGCGGTTTCCGTTTTTCAACTTATGCCACCTGGTGGATCCGCCAAACCATAGAACGGGCCATCATGAACCAGACCCGAACCATTCGTTTGCCTATTCATGTGGTCAAAGAGCTGAATATCTATCTGCGTGCCGCCCGCGAGTTATCACAACGACTCGATCATGAGCCGACACCTGAGGAAATTGCAGCAGCCTTAGACAGGCCGGTTGAAGAAGTTCGCAAAATGTTGAAGTTGAACGAAAAAATTACTTCAGTGGACACTCCGGTTCCCGGTTCATCAGAGAAGCAGTTGCTTGACGTATTGGCGGATGAAAAAGAACTAGGCCCTGAAACTGAATTACAGGATGCTGATATTCGTCAGCATTTGGTGATTTGGTTGGATGAACTTAATGCTAAACAACGCGAAGTGTTAGCCCGACGTTTTGGCCTGTTAGGCTATGAGCCGTCGACGCTGGAGGATGTAGGTAAAGAAATTGGTTTAACCCGCGAACGAGTGCGGCAAATTCAGGTAGAGGCTCTTCGTCGCCTGCGTGAAATCGTCACTCACCAGGGGCTGAATATCGAAACCTTATTCCAGGAATAGTCTGTAAAGATGGGGTCAGATCACAGTGTTAACTATTGACTTAACACTGTGATCTGACCCCATTTTTTTGGGCTGGCACAACCCTTGCTCTTTTCTGATACAGAACAAAAAAAGCAGGCCTTGAACTGATGTTGTTCGGGTTGTATCGGACGGGAAGGAGTCGCCAATGGGTGCAAAAAGTTTTGGGCACTATCAACAAATTGAGCAGTGTTTTGATGAGTTGGTACAAGCGGATGGACAAATACGATCACCAGCTGCTGCTATAGCCCGTTTTATAGATCGTCATGGTTCTGCTGAGCTGATTCAGAGGCAAAATCAGTTAAATCAAACGATTAGCTCTATGGGTGTCTGTTTTACCTTGTATTCAGACGGTAATAATATTGATCGTTGTTGGCCCTTGGATGTGATGCCGCGTACCATTCCCAGCTCAGAATGGCAAAAAACCAGTGCTGGCTTAAAACAGCGCCTGGCTGCGTTAAACCTGTTTATCGATGACTTGTATCACGACCAGCGTATTCTTAAGGACGGTGTAGTACCATCGGATTTAGTGCTGGATTCCCGCAATTATCTTGCACCATGTAAGGGCATTTCGCCCCTTTATGGGGTGTGGGCCAATATATGTGGGACTGATTTGGTGCGTGATGGTTCTGGCCAGTTTTTAGTGCTGGAAGATAATTTACGGGTGCCGTCCGGTGTGTCCTATATGCTGGAAAACCGCACCGTGATGAAACGAGTCTTTCCGGAATTATTTGCCGACTCTTTTATCTACCCTGTAGACGATTACCCACATCAGCTCTGGCGCATGTTAGCCTCTTTATCGCCTCGCCCTGGTGACGTGCCTTGCATAGTACTGCTGACTCCTGGTGTCTATAACTCAGCTTATTTTGAGCATAGCTTTTTAGCTCAGCAAATGGGTGTTGAACTTGCCGAAAATACAGATTTAGTGGTGCAGGACGACATAGTTTATTTAAAAACTCTGCATGGCTTGCAGCGTGTCGATGTGATTTACCGCAGAGTGGATGATGTGTTTATCGATCCGCTGGCGTTTCGGCCTGATTCAGTCTTGGGTATTCCGGGTTTAATTAAGGCTTGGGCCAAAGGTAATGTGTCTATCGCTAACGCTCCTGGCTCTGGTGTGGCGGACGACAAAGTGATTTATGCTTATGTACCGCAAATCATTAATTATTATCTGGGTGAGCAGCCGCTGATTGACAATGTTCCCACCTATTTATGTCTAGACGCAAAGCAGCGTGAGTATGTGCTGGCCAATCTGGATCAACTGGTGGTGAAGCCTGCCAATGAATCCGGTGGTTATGGCATTTTAATAGGCCCACGTTCCACTAAAGAAGAACAACAACAGATGGCGGAAGCCATCAAAGCCAATCCTCGTAATTTTATTGCCCAGCCGACACTGGCGTTATCCACTGCCCCTACTTTATGTGATGGCGTGCTCGAACCACGGCATTTAGATTTACGGCCCTTTATTTTGCAGGGCAGAGATTTGTACTGCACCACAGGCGGATTAAGCAGGGTGGCGCTGAAAAAAGGCTCTTTGGTGGTCAACTCGTCGCAAGGCGGCGGTAGCAAAGATACCTGGATCATCAACGATGAGGTCTGATTTATGTTATTAAAATCTTTAGATCATATATTCTGGTTAGGTCGTTATCTGGAACGACTGGACGACACGGCCCGCTTAATCAATGCCACCAGCCATTTACTAATAGATAGTCACAAAGACAGCCAGTTTAGCTGGCCTTTATTGCTGGATGTGTTAGGCCAGAATAGCGAGGAACTTTTGAGTCAGCTACCCGTCAGCGATTTAACGGTAGAGCAGCAGGTCATGGGATATCTAATTACAGATGTCTACAGTCAGGTATCGATACGTTCGGCCTGCAGCGCGTTAAAACAAAACGCCAGAACAGTGCGACAGCTGATCCCCCGAGATATGTGGGAGGAATTGAATTCACTGGATTTGTTTTTACAAGAGCATTGCCAACAATTACAGGGACGTCAGCACAGATACCGTTTAATGACCGAAGTGAGTCGTCGCTGCCAAATGGTGGTGGGGGTGCTGGATGGCACCATGCTGCGCAGTGATGCGTTCGATTTGTTTAATATTGGCCGGCACTTAGAGCGGGCTGATATGACGACCCGTATTATGGATGTAATGGTGTTACAGCAGTTGCAACCGACCGATATCAAAAGACCACGATTTCGCTGGACTTCGATCTTAAATGCCCTGGGCGGGGTAGAGTCGTATCACTATTATCTGGCGCATCAAAACACCGAAGTGGATGCGGTGGATTATTTACTGACGTATGCTGATTTCCCTCGCTCTATTGCCTATTGTCTGAACAGAGTGGCGGCTTCTGCCAAAGCTCTACCTCATGGTGCTGCTATTTTGCAACGGGTCTGGCTGTTACAGGACTTGTTAAAAACACAACAGCTGGCGGAACTAACGACAGGCCAGCTGCATCAGCTGATCGATCAACTTCAGACAGGAATCATTGAATTGCATCAGGTCATCAGCACTCCTTCACTTGAGTTTTCTTCAGAGCTCAGTCAACAAATGTCGGCTTGAGGATGGCAGTGCAAAGTCAGCAATTCAACGAACAGCAGCTTTGGGTGGACTTGCCGCAGTGGCAACAGTTACAACTCTGGTGGCAGCAACAGTCTGAGCCGCAGCTGTTGCAGTTGCATACGGAGCTGCAGCATCAACTGCGGGAAAATGGTGCCACTTTTGATCCCTGGCTGGAGCAGCAACGGCAGCTGGATTTAATGCCTTGGCTGGTCAGTGACTCTGAGTGGCAGCAGCTGCAAGCTGGAGTAAAGCAGCGACAATTGCTGCTCTCGATGATCTTGCAGGACTTGTATGGCCCCCAGCAGCTGATCCAACAGGGTCTGCTACCAGCTGAACTGATTTTTCAGAATAAAAACTATTTGTTGCCTTGCCACCAGTTGGTACCTACTCATCAGCAGTGGCTGAGCTTACTGGCTGTGGATATAGGTCGGGATAGCAAAGGCCAGTTTTGTGTCTATGCCGATCAAAGCCAGATGCCAGCAGGATTAGGTTTTGTGTTAGAACACAGGCTGGCCTTTAACCACTGCATTGGTGAGCTGAATCACAGCATAGGTAAAAGTCAGCTGGCTGGTTTTTTCCGTAAATTGCAGCTGGTGTTTGCACAGGGCACTGGCCATACAGCCGAAGGGCGACGGCCACTTTGTGGTTTATTAACCCATGGCAAACGGGATGCTGCTTATTTTGAACATGCCTTTTTAGCCAATTATTTAGATATAGCCCTGATGCACAGTGCCGATCTGATGTTTAAAGACGGTGCTTTATGGCTTAAAACAGTTACAGGTTTACAGCAGGTCGACAGCCTGATGCGCTATTTACCCGATGCACGTTGTGACGCATTGGAACTGGACCCGGATTCAACAGGCACTGCAGGTTTATTGCAAAGCATCCGTCAGCAGCAGCTATTTTGTGCCAATCCACCGGGAGCTGCCTTAGTGGACTCCGGTGTGTTATTGCCTTTTTTACCGCAATTATGCCGGGTACTGTTGAATGAAGAGTTGCAGCTACCTGGCACTGCGGCTGTTTGGTGTGGTGAACCTGATCTGCTACAGCAGGTGTTGTCTGATGCCATGCAGTATAGGTTCCATCGGGTCGACACTGGCCAAAGCTGGCTTTGGGCTCAGCTGGATCCGTTGCAACAACAGCAGTTGCAGCAGCAACTGCAGGCAGAGCCCAGACTTTTTATTGCCATCCATTTGCTGCCTTTAAGCACAGTGCCTTGCTGGAATGCGACTCAAGGCGAGCATCAGCAATATGGCGTGTTGCGGTTATTTGGATTGTTGTCCGAGCAGCATAGTCCTGCTGTGATGCCGGGCGCTTTGGCTCGTATCAGCCCGGATCCGCTTTCTTTGCAACATCTGTACACTATGGGATTTGTTGCTAAAGATGTCTGGGTACTGGCCGACCAGGACCACGCGGTTAGCCTGCTGCAAAATACCCAAAAGCGAATTTTATTGTCCCGCCACAGTGGATTACTACCAAGCAGAGTGGCTGATCATTTGTTCTGGTTAGGCCGTTATAACGAAAGGCTGAACTTAGTGTGCCGGGCTTTACGTTACACAGTGCCGCTCTTAACCAGCTTCCAGGTAACAGCCATTCAGCAACATGACAGCAGAGCTTTAGTCCGGTTTTGCCTGCAGGCCAATGGCACTTTGCCTACCAGTGCAGCTTTGAGTTCGTTGCAACACACCAGTGCCTTGCAACAGGCCTTAAGTGAGCTCTTTTCACTGCAACATCCGGCAGGTTTAGCACAGGTGTTGAAAAACTTACTCTTTAATGCACAGTCGGTGCGGGAATATTTCAGCGAGGATACTTGGTATGTGCTGGACAAATTACAACTGGCGCTGACGCAGTGGCCTCATCCGCTGAACTGGCAACAGCCACAACAAATGGTGCGTTTGTTGGATGAAGTGATTTTATTACAGACCGCTATTTATGGGCTGAATAACGAAACCATGAGCCGAACTCAAACACTGCGATTTATGGATCTGGGCCAGCATCTGGAAAGGGCTCTACAAAGTGTCACTTTGCTGCAGGAAGTTTTTGTGTTTGAGCAGGGGCATAGCTGCAGCGCCTCCTTGATGGAATCCGTGCTGCGGATGACAGATACGCTGATGACTTACAGACGCCGTTATAAAACCGAACTGCATCCGCTGGCTGTGATTGACTTACTGCTACTGGACGACAGCACGCCACGCTCTGTAGGCTATCAATGCGCCCGTCTTGCCAGTCAAATTCAGCAATTGCCTAAGCCAGGAGCCGCCGCAGTGCTGAGTCGTGAGCAAAAATTGGCGGTGGAACTGGTGTCTTTGCTACAACTAGCGGAACCTGAACAACTCTTTGATGACCAGTTAATGGCGACACCAGAGCTGAGCCAGTTGTTACAGCAGCTGCATGCTGTACTGAGGCAATTATCCGACAGCATAACATTGTCTTATTTCAGCCACGCCGAAGCTGGCACTTCCTGGCAGAGTTTTTAATGGGCATTGACTTGAACACCGGACGGGCGGGTGCAAGACCCGCCCCTACAAGGCCGCACCTATGAAGTACCAGATCCGCCATCTGACCCGTTATTGTTATCAGCATCCTGTAGCTAACAGTTATAATTTGGCGTGTTTACAGCCAAGGCAATTACCAGGTCAGGAGCTTTGTAGTTTCAGTCTGGACGTAGCGCCGACAGCCTCTTCTGTCTATGCCAAAACGGATAGCTTTGGCAATACTCAGCATTTTATCCATTTGCAACCGCCTCATCAGCAGCTCACTGTCACCGCCCATTCAGTGCTGGAAGTTATGCCGCGTCAGCACAGTCTGGCACTGGATTTAACTCAGGCCTGGCCACAGGTTGTGGCTTTTTTCCAGCAGCGGCAAGGCTATTCAGCGGAGCAACTTAAAGCACTGTTATGCACTGGAGCAAGCCGGATGATCCCGGTATTGCCAGAAACTAAGGCGCTGATCCAGAGTATTGCCGACCCCAAACTTACAGTGTTGCAGTTGGCACAGCAGCTGACGGATTTAATATTTCAGCAGTTTGAATACGACCCTGAATTTAGCTCAGTCGTCACTCCTGTATCTGAAGTGCTGCAGCACAAAAAAGGCGTTTGCCAGGATTTTGCTCAACTGGCGATCAGTTGTTTACGAGCTTTAGGTATTCCTTGCCGTTATGTCAGTGGTTACCTGGAGACATCGCCACCAGAAGGTCAGCCACGTTTAATAGGAGCAGATGCCTCTCATGCCTGGTTTGCTGTGTACGATCCGGAGCTGGGTTGGGTAGATTTTGATCCTACCAATAACCTGATGCCAGAAGATCGCCATATCACTTTGGCCTATGGCCGTGATTATGCCGACCTGGTACCGTTAAAAGGTCTGTTGCAAGGCCATGGCGTGCATCAGTTAGAAGTGGAAGTGGATGTCATGCCGATTTGAGCCTGGCTGAGCTCTGAGTTACAAACTCAAATCCAGCTCAGTTTCATCATCGCCTTTTTCCAACTCAAAACTAACAGTGTCACCGTTGGCGCAAAGCTGGATAATTTTGCTGGGCACGCCTTCAGGCGTGAGCTCTACTAAACCTATACCAGCAGCATTGACCAGACGGCGACCTTTGGTTTCGCCTATGGGTTTGTGGTGGGTGATTTTCATCCGGCGTCTTTTGGTAAACCAGTTCAATGGCGAGCGCGAGGCATAGAGCCAGCGGTTGGCTGTATCTAAGATAACCAGCAGAGTGTGTGGAAACTCATTTTTCAGGCCACTGCTGGTGATTTGCCAAATCGACGGGCTTTGCTCTTTGTAGCGCAGTTTTACTTCAAAGACAAAGCTGTAATGCACATCACCGGATAGAATGACAAAGTTGCGTGGTGTTTTTGGATGGCGGAATAAATTCAGTAGTGCATGGGCAGAACCTGGATGAGTCATCCAGTTTTCAGCATCCACCATCAGAGGTTTGCCAAAACTGGTAAAAACTCGCTGAATAGTTTCAATTAGTTTCACGCCAAACACAGGGGCGGGGGAGACCAGCAATACAGCTTCGCGGCCAAGCAACTGCTGCTGCAATTCAGTAATAGCTTCCCAATCCATTAAACCTGAAGGCTTTTCCAACGACGTTTCTGAGCGCCAGCGCTGGGTTCTGGTATCCAGCACTAACAAAGGGGGTTGGGTCGGCCAGCTGTAATGCCATTCAGAGAATTTAAGCAGGCGAGTTATGCAGTCATCATGAGTTTCAGTACTGGGTTGACTCAGAGCTTGTTGGCACAAAGGCAGCAGCTGTTGTACTTTCTCTGGCGCATTCCCCCAGCCCTGAAACAGCAGATAGCCCATTAGCGCGTTGCCAATAATACGGCGCGAAAACGGGTGTTCGTAGGCGGTTTTTTCCCACTCTGCAGTTAAATTCCAATCGTCAGTAATATCGTGATCATCAAACATCATAGCCACAGGCAGGTGGGCCATTAAACGTCTGACCTGGCCTAAACCAGCTTTAAATACTGTCAGGTTTTTGCTGTACGTAGCGCAGCGCTTTTGCCGCTCTGGACTAAAATTGTTGAGAAAAGCGTTCGGCATTTGTAAGTCTAGCCCCTGCCATGGTGCAGGCGACCAGACCAGCAGGTACATTGAAAATATTTCAGCCATAGAGATCAAATGGTTGTGAGCGCTGTCTGTGGTAAATACCGGCTTTTTTACGCCTTGAAACAGCTGTTTTAATACCTGATAACTGGCTTCGGTAGCAGGCAGAAGTTTCTCGCGTTGGTAATAAAATGGTGTTTTGCTGTGAAGTTCTTGGGCTGAGCTTAAGGTGGAACAAGGTAACTCTTCGTCAGCAAAATCCAGTTTTGCAATCAACTGATGAATAGCATAAAGCGTAGGTGCTGCCACATCGTCTGTATAGACCTGATCACCACTCAACATCAGTAAGGACGGCCACTGTGCAGGGCTTGTTTCTAATAGCTGCTGATCGGCACGGACTAAGCCATCGCCAGCGCCAAAATGCGGTTTGCGACAAGAGCCATGCAATACCGAATGCACTTTGGGTTTGATGATAAAACCCGGTAAATCACGGCCCGGATAGACTAAATCCTCTGCCCACTGCCGCCAGTTTTGCCAATCGCTGCTGCTGGTTTTCAGCTGCAGATCATAACTAATCCAGCATTCAGTCGGCAGTGCTTCGGTAAGCTGCAGATCCAACAAAATCACGTGCAATTTGCCAGCCAGTTGCATCTGCTGGATAAAGGGCTGCAGCTGTTTTGCATCAAACTGCAGCGCCTGGCTTTGTTCAGGTTGAAGCTGAAGTTTCAGTTCCACTGGTTCAGAAGTGGCTAACCAGAGACAGAGCCGCTCTGGGGTCAGACGACGTAACAGAGGGCCAGCCCAGACTAAGGGTAACGCTGTATCTGCTGCAGATAATGTGACCTCTGAAATAACAACTCTCCTTTTATAAGCTGGCTTTAAGCTGATACAACAAATCCAAAGCCTGACGGGCTGATAGCTGATCCGGATCCAGGTTGGCCAGTTGCTCCAGTATTGGATGAGGTTCGGCTTCGACAAATAATTGTTGTTGCAGCGGCTCTGCTGTTTTAGTCACTGCTGGTGCTTTGGCACTGACAACAGACTGTTGTTCCAATTGGGCCAGTTTTTGTTTGGCTTTTTGGATCACTATCCGGGGTACACCGGCGAGCTGGGCTACCTGTAAACCATAACTTTTGCTGGCGGCGCCGTCTTGCACCTGATGCATAAACACAATGTGTTCGTCGTGTTCTACTGCATCCAAGTGAATATTGGCTAAGCCCTGTAACTGCGAAGCCAGCTCGGTCAGTTCAAAATAATGGGTGGCAAACAAGGTCATGGCTTTGAGTTGCTGTGCCAGGTATTCAGCACAGGCCCAGGCCAAAGACAAACCATCATAAGTACTGGTGCCACGGCCTATTTCATCCATCAGCACTAAACTCTGGGCTGTGGCATGATGCAAAATAGTGGCGGTTTCTGTCATTTCCACCATAAAAGTAGAACGGCCAGAGGCCAAATCATCAGATGCGCCTACTCGGGTGAATATCCGGTCGACCGGGCCTAATACAGCACGCTCTGCCGGTACAAAACTACCTATATAAGCCATCAGGACGATCAGCGCGTTCTGGCGCATATAAGTCGATTTACCGCCCATGTTCGGGCCTGTAATCATCAGCATGCGTCGCTCTGGCGACAGCTTAAGCGGGTTAGCGATAAAAGGCTCCGTCATCACCTGTTCCACCACAGGGTGGCGGCCAGCTTCAATCTGGATACCAGGCTCAGAAGTTAGCTCTGGTTGATGGTAATTCAGCTGTTCAGCGCGTTCAGCAAAGTTAGTCAGCAAATCCAGTTCGGCCAAAGCCGCGGACAGTTGCTGTAAATCAGCCAGATAAGGCGCTGTTAAATCAAACAACTCTTCATACAGCTGCTTTTCCAACGCCAAAGCTTTGCTTTGACTGCCAAGCACCTTGTCTTCGTATTCTTTTAATTCAGGAATAATATAACGTTCGTTGTTTTTTAAGGTTTGGCGGCGAATATAATCCGCTGGCACCTGATCGGCAGCGCTGCGGCCAGTTTCAATGTAATAACCCGCTACTCTGTTAAAACCCACTTTGAGTGAGGCTATGCCGGTACGCTCTTTTTCACGCTGCTCCAGCCGCTCCAGATAATCCGTAGCGCCTGTCGCCAGTTCACGCCATTGATCCAGCTCAGCGTTGTAGCCTTGAGCTATCACGCCGCCATCGCGAATCAGCATGGGCGGTGTGTCCACTATAGAGCGCTCTAATAAATCACTAAGCTCTGGTAGCGGCTGGCATTTAGCAGCGAGCTGCGCCAATAAAGGGCTTTGCAATGGGCTAAGTTCAGGTGAGAGTTCAGGCAATAACTGCAAAGCTGCACGTAAACGCGAGAAGTCACGAGGCCTGGCACTACGCAGAGCTAAACGGGCAATAACACGCTCTGTATCACCCACTTGTTTAAATAGCGGCTGCAAACTCTGGTGGTGTTGCTGCAATTCAGCCACAGCCTGATGTCGGGCTGAAACTAACGCCTGATCGCGCAGCGGCGCATGGATCCAGCGCTTCAATAAGCGGCTACCCATAGCGGTTTGGCATTGATCAAGCACAGCTGCGAGGGTGTGATCAAACTGGCCTGCCAGGGTTTGGGTCAGTTCTAAGTTGCGTCGTGTAGCCGCATCCAGAACTATGCAGTCCTGATTGCGCTCAAGGGCTATAGAGCGGATATGAGGCAACTGAGCGCGCTGGGTGTCTTTGACATAACCCATTAAGCAGCCTGCAGCCATCAGTGCCACTGGTGCTTGTTCTACACCAAAACTTTGTAAGTCGCGGGTGCCAAATTGTTGGGTCAGTAATCGTTTGGCATTGCTTAACTCAAACTCCCAGACTGGGCGGCGACGCACGCCTTTGCGGCTGACAATGCTATCCGGCCAGTCTTGCTCTTCGGCATATAAAATTTCTGCAGGGTTTAACCGCTGCAACAAGGCCAACAGGTCGTCTAAGTGAGAGACTTCGTTAATTAAAAAGCGGCCGCTACTTACATCTAAATAAGCAAAACCATAACTGCCTTTTTGCTGATACAAAGCGGAGACTAGGGTGTCCTGACGTTCATTCAGCAGCGCTTCGTCTGTGACTGTGCCTGGCGTCACAATACGCACCACAGCACGTTCAACCGGGCCTTTGCTCAAAGCAGGGTCGCCAATTTGTTCACAAATAGCAGCAGATTCGCCCAGTTGCACTAAACGGGCTAAGTAACCTTCAATCGAATGATAAGGCACGCCTGCCATAGGAATAGGCTGGCCCGCCGACTGACCTCTTTTGGTCAGGGAAATATCTAACAGCGCAGAGGCCTTTTTGGCGTCATCGTAAAACAGCTCGTAAAAGTCACCCATACGATAAAACAGCAAAATATCAGGATGCTGGCATTTCAGGCCAAGGTACTGTTGCATCATCGGAGTATGCGGGCTTAGGGCTTGCCCGTCTTTCTGTTCTGGCGGCATAATGGCTTAATAATTCCTGCGTTGGACCAAAGATGACAATTCCAGTAACCACCTACAACTTGGCGGCGGATCTCGGAGCGCTATTATTGCGGAAAAATATCAGTATCACCACAGCAGAATCCTGCACTGGCGGTGGTATTGCTTATGTGTTGACCGCAGTGCCTGGCAGTTCAGCGTATCTGGACCGATCTTTTGTCACTTACAGTAATAAATCCAAGCAGCAGTTGTTAGGAGTCAAAGCCGAAACCTTGTTGCAATACGGCGCTGTCAGTAAAGAAACAGTACTGGAAATGGCCATAGGCGCAGCCAAAGTTGCTGGGGCTGAAGTTGCAGTGGCTGTATCTGGGATAGCAGGACCTGGCGGTGGTTCAGCCGGTAAGCCTGTAGGCACTGTGCATTTTTGTTTTGAAATTTCAGGCCATCAGGTGCTGTCGCACCGTATCTTTGATGGCGATAGAGCGACAGTACGGCAGCAGGCGATCGATTTTGTCTTACAGCAGCTCATCTTGTTATTGACAGACTAAAACAAAAAGACTACTGTATGAGCATACAGCACTTTGAGTGCATCCAAGAATCCACCGGAGAGAGCAATGGACGACAATAAACAAAAAGCACTGACCGCAGCCTTAGGTCAAATCGAACGCCAGTTTGGTAAAGGTTCTATTATGCGTCTGGGCGATAGCACAGCGCTTGATATCGACTTTATCCCTACAGGTTCGTTGGGTTTGGATATTGCGCTCGGCATAGGTGGTTTGCCTTGTGGTCGTATTGTTGAAATCTACGGTCCTGAATCTTCAGGTAAAACCACCTTAACATTACAAGTCGTCGCTGAAGCGCAGCGTATGGGTAAAACCTGTGCTTTTATCGATGCTGAACACGCGCTGGATCCGGTGTACGCGAAAAAATTAGGCGTAAACGTTGATGATTTATTAGTGTCTCAGCCTGATACAGGTGAACAGGCGCTGGAAATCTGTGACATGTTAGTGCGCTCAGCTGCGGTAGACGTCATTGTTGTCGACTCAGTAGCTGCTTTAACACCACGCGCTGAAATTGAAGGCGATATGGGTGACAGCCATGTAGGTTTACAGGCCCGTTTAATGTCTCAGGCGCTGCGTAAACTGACAGGTAATATCAAACGTTCAAACACTTTATGTATTTTCATCAACCAAATCCGGATGAAAATTGGTGTGATGTTTGGTTCACCAGAAACGACCACTGGCGGTAATGCGTTGAAATTCTACGCTTCTGTGCGTTTAGATATTCGTCGTACTGGTTCTGTCAAAGATGGTGACGAAGTGACAGGAAACGAAACCCGCGTCAAAGTGGTGAAAAACAAAGTAGCACCGCCATTTAAACAAGCCGAATTTATTATTATGTACGGCGCTGGTATCAGCAAAGACGGCGAGTTAGTCGACTTAGGCGTACTGCATAAGCTGATCGACAAAGCCGGTGCCTGGTATGCCTACAAAGGTAACAAGATTGGTCAGGGTAAAGCCAACGCCATGAAGTACCTGCAGGAAAACCCTGCGGTTGCCAAAGAAATTGAAGCTGAATTACGTCGTATGCTGTTGCTGGAACCTTCTAAAGGAGCTCCATCACCAGCAGAAGATTTTGGTATGCTGCCAGCTGACGCAGAAACTGATCTGTAATTTTTACAGAGTTTACACTTCGGGTGCTAAACCCAAGACAAACCCGGCTTAAGCCGGGTTTGTTATTTTTAACTGTACTGAATGTGAGAAAATACAGATTTTATTTCCTGTTCTGCCGGCTATTTTCAAGCTCAAAATTTCATAATGCGGATGCCTGAACAACTTGTATGCATTCATCGATCATCTTTACTTTTATTTAGACGTCTAAACGTGTAGATGTTGACATTTCCGCAGCTTTAAGCCAAAGTAACCTCATTTTTCAGCCTTGTCGGAGATGCTATGCCTATTAAAGTCATTGATCAGTTACCTGCTGTGGAAGCTCTTTCTGCGGAGAATGTGTTTGTCATGACTGAAAGCCGGGCTTTGTCTCAGGATATCCGGCCGCTGAAAATAGCCATTTTGAATTTAATGCCGAACAAAGTGGCGACTGAAATTCAACTGTTACGTTTGTTAGCTAACAGCCCGCTGCAGGTGGATGTAGAGCTGATTCGTCTTGATAACCATGTCAGCAAGCATACGCCGCAAAATCACCTGGACTGCTTTTATCGCTATTTTTCCGACGTACAACAGCAAAATTATGACGGTTTAATTATCACAGGTGCGCCTTTAGGTTTAGTCAATTATGAAGATGTCAGTTACTGGCCTCAGTTGGCAGAAATCCTGACCTGGGCTGACCGCCACGTTACTTCGACCTTGTTTTTATGCTGGGCTGCTCATGCTGCGCTATATCACTACTATGGTTTGCAACGCGAAATTAGGGGAGAGAAGTTATCAGGAGTGTACTGGCAAACTGTATCCCAGCCTTTAAGCCCTTTAGTGCGGGGTTTTGATGATGAGTTTTTAGTGCCTCACTCGCGTTATGCCCAGGTGCCTAAACAAAAGTATCAACATCATCCAGACTTGCATGTAGTGGCTGAAGCTGACGCTACAGGTGCCTACTTACTGCAAAATAGCAGCGGCAGCCGGGTTTTTGTTACTGGTCATCCTGAGTATGATTTAACCACCTTAAACGATGAATATCAGCGTGATCTAGCCGCAGGTCTTGAGCCTAAAATTCCAGAGAACTACTATAAACAAAATGATCCGGCCAAAGGTCCACATAAATTATGGCAAAGCCATGCGTTTTTATTGTTCAGCAACTGGTTGAACTATTATGTGTACCAGGCCACACCTTTTGATATTCAGCAGATAGGGCAGTAGTAATGAGTAATCGTAGTGTGTTAACTCCGGACGCCCTTCGTGCGCTGTTGGCGGAACGTATTTTGGTGTTAGATGGTGCTATGGGCACCATGATCCAGCAGTATAAATTGCAGGAAGCGGATTATCGCGGCACAGAGTTTGCTGATTGGTCGACCGATCTGAAAGGCAATAACGACTTGCTGGTGTTGACCAAACCTGAACTTATTCTGGAGATCCATCGGCAGTACTTAGCAGCTGGTGCTGATATTCTGGAAACTAATAGCTTTAACGCTACACCTATTGCGATGGCGGACTACGATATGTCGCATTTATCAGCGCGCATCAATCTTGAGTCTGCGGCTTTGGCGCGTCAGGCCTGTGATGAATACAGCACGCCAGATAAACCCCGTTTTGTCGCTGGTGTATTAGGCCCAACCAACAGAACTGCTTCTATTTCACCTGATGTAAACGACCCAGGTTATCGTAATGTCGACTTTGATACCTTAGTCACTGCCTACTCTGAATCCACTCATGCGCTGATTGAAGGTGGGGCTGACATCATCATGTTGGAAACCATTTTTGATACCCTAAACGCCAAAGCTGCAGCTTTTGCCGTGCTGAAGGTCTTTGACGAACTGGGCTACAGCTTGCCTGTGATGATCTCAGGCACCATCACAGACGCCTCAGGCCGCACTTTATCCGGTCAAACCACTGAAGCATTTTATCATTCACTTTCTCATGTAGAGCCAGTCAGTTTCGGTCTGAACTGCGCTTTAGGGCCGGATCTATTGCGGCCTTATGTTGAGACTTTGTCAGGTATTTCAGAATGTTATGTTTCAGTGCATCCAAATGCAGGTTTACCTAATGAATTTGGTGAATACGATTTAGGTGCAGTTGAAATGGCCAAAGAAATAGCTGATTGGGCAGAGCAGGGCTTTTTAAATATTGTTGGCGGTTGTTGTGGCACTACACCTGAACATATCAAAGCCATCAGTGATGTGGTCGCTGGTTTACCTGCCCGGCAGCCGAAACAGAAAACGCACCAGTTTCATTTGTCTGGTTTAGAAGCTTTTGGTCTGGAGTGGTAATGCGACAACAAGCCCGGTTTATCAACGTAGGTGAGCGCACCAACGTCACAGGCTCAGCCCGTTTTAAAAAGCTGATATTAGAAGGCGAATACGAAAAAGCTTTGGATGTTGCCCGTCAACAAGTTGAAAGTGGCGCTCAGATCATCGATATCAACATGGACGAAGCTATGCTCGACAGCAAGGCTGCCATGGTGCGATACCTGAATTTACTGGCATCCGAGCCGGATATTTCCCGCGTGCCTATTATGGTCGACTCATCCAAGTGGGAAGTGATTGAAGCAGCGCTGAAGTGCATTCAGGGTAAACCTGTGGTCAATTCTATTTCGCTGAAAGAAGGCATAGAGCCGTTTTTGTATCAGGCAAAATTGCTGCGTCGTTACGGTGCAGCAGTGGTGGTGATGGCCTTTGATGAAAAAGGTCAGGCCGATACCAAAGAGCGCAAAGTAGAAATCTGTCAGCGTGCTTATAACATTCTGGTCAAGCAAATTGGTTTTCCGCCTGAAGATATTATCTTCGACCCAAATATTTTTGCCGTCGCTACCGGCATCGAAGAGCACAACAACTACGCAGTGGACTTTATTGAAGCCACCCGTGACATCAAAGGCTTATGCCCTTATGCCAAAATTTCAGGCGGCGTATCCAATATCTCTTTTTCGTTCCGCGGTAACGACCCGGTACGTGAAGCTATGCACTCAGTATTTTTATACCACGCTATTCAGGCTGGTATGGATATGGGCATAGTCAACGCTGGTCAATTGGCTGTCTATGACGATATCCCAGAGTTATTACGTGAGCGGGTTGAGGATGTGATCTTAAACCGCCGCGAGGATGCGACAGAACGCTTACTGGACATTGCCGCCGAATTTAAAGGCGATGGTTCTGTTGCCGTCAAAGAAGACCAAGCCTGGCGCGCCTGGCCTGTGAATAAACGTCTTGAACATGCCTTGGTCAAAGGCATCACCGACTTTATCGATCAGGACACTGAAGAAGCCCGCCTCACTGTTGAGCGGCCTTTGCACGTGATTGAAGGTCCGCTGATGGACGGTATGAACGTGGTGGGCGACTTATTCGGTGAAGGCAAAATGTTCCTGCCTCAGGTGGTTAAATCCGCCCGGGTGATGAAAAAAGCAGTGGCCTATTTACAGCCTTATATCGAACTGGAAAAAGCCGGTACTGGTGCTCAGGCTCAGGGCAAAGTGCTGATGGCGACAGTCAAAGGTGATGTACACGACATAGGCAAAAACATTGTAGGCGTGGTGCTGCAATGTAATAACTATGAAGTGATCGACCTTGGTGTGATGGTGCCTTGCGCCACCTTGCTGCAAAAAGCCAAAGAGCTGAATGTCGATATTATTGGTTTGTCTGGCCTGATTACGCCTTCTCTAGACGAGATGGTGCATGTAGCCAAAGAAATGACGCGTTTAGGTTTTGACATTCCGCTGTTGATTGGTGGCGCTACCACATCCAAAGCCCATACTGCGATCAAAATAGCGCCAAGCTATAAGCATGGTGTGGTTTATGTGCCTAATGCTTCGCGCAGTGTATCTGTGGTGCAGTCGCTGATTAGCAAAGAACATAAACCGGCCTTTTTAGAACGGGTCAATGACGAATACGACAGAGCCCGTGACCAGCATGCCCGCAGTCGGCCTGGTGAAAAGTTATTGAGCCTCGAGCAAGCCCGCGCTAATAAATTCCAGCTGGATTTAACCAAAGTGGCACCTGCGCCAAAACAACCTGGTGTGCATTTATGGCAGGACGTGGATTTAGAAGTGCTTCGCGATTATATCGACTGGACGCCATTTTTCCTGACCTGGCAGTTGTCTGGTAAATATCCTGCCATTTTGAATCACCCTGAAGTGGGCATGGAAGCTCGTCGTGTACATAAAGATGCTAACGCTATTCTTGACTTGATGATCCAGCAGAAGAAAGTGCAGGGCAAAGCTGTGTTTGGTTTCTTTCCTGCCAATAGCGAAGGCGATGACATCATTGTTTACACAGATGAGAACAGAACAGTGGAGCGTTGCCGTTTATTTAATTTACGTCAGCAATTGCAGCTGCGTAACGATAATCCAAACTGCTGCTTAGCTGATTTTGTCGCTCCTGTAGGTTCTGGCATTGCTGATTATATTGGCGGTTTTGCTGTCAGCACTGGTTTTGGTGCTGATGAGCTGGCTGCTGAATTTGCCGCGCAGCACGATGATTACAACAGCATTATGGTTAAAGCTCTGGCCGACCGTTTAGCAGAAGCATTAGCCGAATACCTGCATATGAGAGTGCGCCGGGAATTCTGGGGTTATGCGCCGGATGAAACATTGAATAACGAGCAGCTTATTCGTGAGTTGTATCAGGGCATACGACCAGCACCTGGTTATCCGGCTTGTCCTGAGCACACCGAAAAAGGCACTTTATGGCAGTTATTGGATGTTGAAGCTCAAACCGGCATTCAATTGACTGAAAGTTATGCCATGTGGCCTGGAGCCGCCGTCAGTGGTTGGTATTTGGGGCATCCGGACAGCAAGTATTTTGCCGTCAGTAAAATAGGTGCTGATCAAAAAGATGAGTATGCTGTGAAAAAAGGCTGGTCAGTGGAACAGGCTGAAACTTGGTTAGCGCCAAACCTAGGCTAGTAAAAATTGCAGCATAGATCTGTTGTACAGCAGCAGAATGTGCAGGTGTTTCAACATTAGATTTTTGTTGTTCCGGCGCTGCTTTTTGTCTGAAAAAAGCAGCTATGTTTAGTGCTTTTTCCGGGATAACGAATAAAGTTTTTGCTCCTGTTCTCGCCCTTGGCATCGATTGGGGCAGGCAACAAAGCTTAGGTCGCCTGTTCTGTTTTTTCGCGGCTTATGCACTGGTTTATGTCGGTTAACTGCACTGTATTCGCGCTGTCCGGTATGCCAATAGGACGAAATGCTGAACAAGTAACCCTAAAACCTTTAGAGGCTTAAGGCTAACATAAGCGCATTATTCGTTTTAGTTTACAAGGTTCGGCTTTTAGTCCTCTGTGGTCACTACAGAAAAACCTGATAACTTGAATTTAGCTTAACGAGTGTCAAACACATTTTATTTAACCTGAACTCGGGATGATGAGTGTCGAACACTCTAAATTTAGCATTATAAATCATAAAGATAAGTTAATTCATTTAAGCAGGCTCAGTGGCGTAGCATATCCCGGGTTCAGGTGGCATACGTCAGGTGATAGGAGTTGTTTTTCTGATGTTCAAGTCATTCGATACATCTTTATTGTATAAACCTTGGTAATACCTTCTGCAACAACTAGGTCTGGACAGCCTCTCTACCACCTCTTTACCTTTCTTGCCTCTCTTCAACCTCTCTCCTGGCTGTCTGTCGTTTGAGGACTAAAAATTTTTTTCGCAAGACGAAAACCAGGTTCGGACTCAAAGGCTAGTGATATGGAGAAATTATAAAACTGCCAGCAGAGCTGTTGATAAAAATGCCCTATAGTTGAAAGATAAATACTTAATACAGATGACGACTATGAAACTTTTTCTGAGTATTGGTGTGTTGATATGTTTGAGCGCATGCCAGCAAAGCTATACAGTGAAATCAACGCCTTATTCCTTGCTGCAGGACCACTTATTTAACCCAGTGGATGTTGCTATTGAAACTCCGGAACAAATTTTCGCTTTGCCGGAACAAACCAAAGCCGAAATCCGACAGTTATCACGTTCCGCCAGTTCAGCCCGGATGAAAACAGATCTGTTGTTAAACTACTTGTTTGAGAAAAAGGGCAGCAGTTTGTTGTATCAAAATGATGCAACTCTGACAGCAGCTGAGACTCTGGCAGCACGACAGGCCAATTGCTTGTCTTTAACTATTTTGTCTTACAGTCTTGCTCAGGAAATGGAGCTTCAGGCTGAATTCAGGGATATTAAAATACCGGAATACTGGACTCAGAATAACGGTCAAAGTTTGTTAAATGGCCATGTTAATTTAAGTATTGTAGGTGGTAAAAGCAGAGGAAAAAATGGCAGCATTAACTATAGTGTCTTTAATTACACCATTGATTTTGATGTACAAAATTACAAAAATCACTTTCCCTCAGTTAGCCTGAGGCAACATCAGATCACAGGCATGTTTTATACTAACAAGGCAGCCGAGGCTATGTTGCAGGGTAAAGATGATCTGGCTTATCTGTATTTGAAAGCCGCAATCTCTATGGATCCAGACGCTGCTGAAAGCTGGAATAATCTTGCCGTACTATACAGGCAGAAACAGCAACTTGGATTGGCGGAAAAGGCCTATGTCTTTGCTGCGCAATTGGCTCCCGACCAGCTTAATTCCAAAGCCAATCTGGCTCTGCTTTATGACATAATGGGCGAAATAGAAAAGTCTAATCAGTTAAAACGTCTGGTTGCAGCCAAAAGAAATCTCAATCCTTATTATCATTTGATGTTGGGGCATGAATCTTTGGCTTCAGGTTCAGCACAAAGAGCTATAGCGCATTACAAAAAAAGCCTTGGTTTGAATAAACAGCTGGCTGAAGCCATGTTTGGTTTGGCTAGAGCTCATTTGGCTTTGGGCGAAAAGAACAAAGCTCAGTACTACCTGCAGTCTGCAGAAAAATTGGCGCTTAATCCCGATGAACGTCAGCGTTATCAATACAAACTAAAGCTACTGACAGTGGCGGCAATGCAACATTAAAAGGTAATTATTCAAGTGCTCTCAAGCTTTGATTTTCTTCGGGCTGGGCTAAAAATGCCAAGTGCCGTTTTAACCTTGAATCCTGCAAAACATCTAACGCTTTTGGTCACTGGTTTGATTAAAAGGCTTTTTGCTGTCATTGAATTCTGCGCCTTGAAGTTACAGAGCAATTTAACAGTGCTGCGTTTTTTAGTGTTTTTTCTACTAAGCGCTATTCTGCCTTTCGGTTTGCAGGCTCACCCTGGCTTATTGCATGATATACAGCAGTTATCTGATCACCAGATGAGCGGACGAAAAACCGGAACTTTTGGCGCACAGCTTGCGAGAAGCTATATCCAACAGCGCTTTACAGATTTAGGCTTAACGGCATTAGCAGCAGATTATCAGCATCCTTTTAGCTACAGCCGCGGTTTCTCTGAGCAACAAGGTATTAATTTGATCGCCGAGCTAAAAGGCTGCGTTCAGCCTGATGCTTACATTGTACTCACAGCCCATTATGATCATTTAGGGGTCATTGGTGGAAAGACTTATTATGGAGCTGATGATAATGCTTCTGGCGTTGCTACTATGCTAGCGCTGGCAGAGCTGCTGAAAAATCAGTCCTGCCCCCAGTACAGTTATCTTTTTGTAGCTACGGATGCTGAAGAGTTGGGGCTTTATGGCGCAAAAGCTTTTGTTTCATCCCCTCCAGTGGCTTTGCAGCAGATGCTATTGAATATTAATCTGGACATGCTCAGTAGGGGAGAGCGTGCGAATCATTTGTATTTGTATGGCGCATTTTCGTTGCCTGGTATGGCGGATTTCGTAAAGAGCCGGGAGTTTGCGGTGAAGCTCAAAGTGCGCAAAAGAGGTAAAGGTTTAACAGGGCAACAGCAGTTAGACTGGGCTAATGCCAGCGATCATGCTCCTTTCCGGCGCGCTGGAATACCCTTTTTGTTCTTTGGCGTCGACTCACACAAAGACTATCATACGCCGCAGGACAGCTGGCAGAAGATTAATCCTGCCTATCTGCAACGCATGTTTCATAGTCTGAGTCAGATCGTGTTATGGCTGGATCAGCAACCGCCTGCCTGGTATCAGGCGGCTCGTAAAACCAAATAATCAGGTATTTTTTTTAGCCTTATGGGGCTGGGATCCACTCTGGGTCGTCAGCTAAACGAGGAAAATAACCACTGTTCCACTCTTCTTTCGCCTGAGCTAAGCGCTGTTGGCTGCGAGCTACAAAATTCCAGTTCAGCAGCACAGGATCTTGCACTTGGTCACCACCCAGAACCATAAAATGTGCGCCGTCATCACCAGCCACAACAGTTAAATCCTCCGTCATCACCAGCATTTGTCCCGCGTTCAGTGCGGGTTGTTTTAACGAGCCTTTGGCCAGGTAAATCGCCAGCTGCTGTTCTGATTTAGGTAAAGCTAAGCTACTGCATGGATCCAGTTTTAGCTCGGCATAACAACAGCGCGATGGAAAAGTGACCACTGAACTTTGGGAGAAGTATTCACCTAATAAGACTCTGATTTCGCTACCTGGTACCTGGATAGCCGGAAACAAAGCTGCCGGATAATGCTGGAAAGACGGCTCTGATTCAGCCTCGTTTTCAGGCAGTACCAACCAGATTTGCATACCTTCAACCTGAAGCTGTTGATCTCGGATATCTGCAGGTATGCGCTCTGAGTGAGCTATACCGCGACCAGCGCGCATCAGATTAATAGCACCTGGTTCAATACGCTGTCTGGTGCCTAAAGTATCACTATGGTACATGGCACCGGAGAACAAATAGGTCACAGTGGCCAGGCCAATATGGGGATGTTGACGTACGTCACCTTCAGTAGTGCCTGGCGCAAAAGTAGCAGGGCCCATATGATCAACAAAAATAAAAGGCCCGACACGACGCTGAGCTTTGGCTGGCAATAATCTTTTGATCACAAAGCCGATATCACGTTCTTGTGGCTTAATAATCAGTGGCTCGGCCGCAGCAGCTGGCAATGCTTCTGGTTTCAGGCTGGTATGGACCTGAACATCAGCCTGAGTCACTAATTTATGGATAGGACATTTATCTGCTATCGCCAGCAATTGTTGCCGCTGTTCAGCCGTTAAATCTCCTGTTAACTCCAGGCTGACGTGCAATTGGTACAGGCCTTTTTGCTCAGCGCTATCGTTTCTTTCGATTGCTACTTTCACTTCATGTAGCGGGATATTTTTACGTTGGGCATACAACTGCAAGGTCATAGCTTTGCAGGTGGCTATAGCTGCATCAAACAAATCATGTGGATCTGGCCCAGTGTCTGTGCCACCAGCGGCTTGAGTTAAGTCTGCATTGATCTGATGGTCATCAATCTGAATAGTTTGACGCAATTGGCCTGCAGTATGTTGACTGACAAAGATGGTCATCACTTGATCCTTTTGTACTTTGACTGACTTCAGCATAACGCAAATTGCATAGAAAAAGTCTTACTCGTTCAGATCTAAGCTCAATTGCGCCTTATCAGCTGTGGAAGCTTTGCTGCGTTTTGATGAGCGTTTTCTGCTGGCATGACGCTGCACCACCTGACGTTTTTGTTCCCGCCACCATAGTGGATCTTGTTGCTGCTTGCATTCGGTCAGGCGCTGTTTGGCCAGTCGCATCGCCTGTTGCAGCTCAACCACAGGCATAGGGTAATCTCTGCCCAAAACACAAGCATACTGCTGCTGCAATGCCAGAGGCATTAACCAGGGCTGGTGCAGCCAGTTGTCTGGGACTAAACGCAATTCAGGGCACCAACGCCGGATAAAGTGGCCTTGCGGGTCTTTTTGCTGGCTTTGTAGCACAGGATTGTACATCCGGTTGGGGTTGATGCCTGTGGTACCGGCTTGCATCTGAATTTGTGGGTAGTGAATACCTGGTTCATAGTCGACAAAACACTGAGCCAGATGCAAAGCCACAGGTCGCCAGTCCAGCCACAAGTGATAACAGGCGAAGGCGACTAACATAGCGCGGGCGCGAAAGTGCAGCCAGCCTGTCGCCAGTAAGCTGCGCATACAGGCATCAATCAGCGGATAACCGGTATGACCATGAGACCAGGCCCAAAACCAGTCGCTGTTAAAATCTTGCTTGCGCAAACGGGCATAACCCGGATGCAGGGCTTCTGTTTCTATCAGTGGGTCTGATTCTAGCTTCTGCATAAAATGACAATGCCAGCGCAGTCTGCTGTAAAAAGACGATAAGCCAAAACTTAAGGCGGGTTGTTGCTTGATGCTGCGCAGTGTTTGTTGCTGTAAGGCTCTTAAACTCAATTGGCCATAGGCCAGATATGGGCTCAAGCGTGAGCTGCTGTGCCGCGCTTTATCAGGCAAGGAAATATGACGGCTGTAGTCTTTGGCTCTGTGACTAAAAAAACTTTGCACTGTATCAGGCAAAGCAAAAGCAGTTTGCCCAGCACTACAAGGCGGTAAATCCAAGGCACGCTGCGGCAGGAATAGCTGCTGCGGTTGACGGCTGTGGCAGAGAAAAGGCAAAGCGTCAGGCCTGCGGTACAAGGTGCCTGATAAATACAAGTCGGCCTGCTCTGTCCACAAATCCCTATTGGTTAAAGTCCGAAACACAGCGTGCTGGCGATACTGCCGCCACGGAATGGCTAAGTCTTTTAGTAACTGTTTGACGGCTAAGTCGCGCTGAAAGGTCCATAAATTGCCGGTTTCTTCATGACTAAGCACTTGAGCTATTGGAAACTCCTGACATAACTGACGGATCACCTGAGTGGCAGGGCCTTTGATCACCAGCAGAGGTTGGCCTAAGGCTGTCAGTTGTTGATCCAGCAGCTGCAGGCTTTGCTCGACAAAAAGCCACTGCCTGACTGAGGTATCCGGTTGTTGCCAGTAGTCAGGTTCAATAATATACAAAGGCAAAACTGCACCCTGACGTGCTGCATCGGCCAGGGGACCGTGGTCATCAAGCCGCAAGTCGCGCTTAAACCAGACCAGACTGATCATGCTTTATGCTTCAACTGCTGAAGATAGGGCCGCCAAAAATCCTGCACTATGACTTTAGCTTCAGGCCAGTGCACTAAAGCGCCAGCTGCGGTTTTTTCCGGTAACCAACGCCGGACAAAATCACCGTCCGGATCATGAGTTAAGGCTTGTTTGATTTGGTTAAACTGCCGGGCACCGCTATTACCAACACCTGCAATATAAGCCCAGTTGCACCAGTTGCTGGCACAATCATAGTCCAGCAGATGCTGCTCAAAAAAAGCTGCCCCTAAACGCCAATCTTGCTGCAGCTCAAAAATCAGATAGCTGGCGACGTTCTGTCGGCCCCGGTTCGACATCCAGCCTGTTTGCACTAACATCCGCATATTAGCGTCGACAAAAGGCAGGCCAGTTTGGCCTTTACACCAGAGTTCAAAGCGCCTGTCTGCATGCGGTGCTGAGAAATTCAGCGGCGGACGAAAGGCATTTTTGCTAAACCAGGCTCTGCCATGCTGGCGCATTTGCCAGCGAAAATACTCGCGCCACAACAGCTCAAAGCGGATCCAGTAGGTGGATTCATTGGCCAGCTGCTGCTGTTCAAAATCCAGCACTTGCTGCCAGGCATAGCAGGCCGATAAACAACCATTGGCCAGATAAAAACTCCATAAACTGCTATTCCACTGCCCATCCAGGGCGTCACGGCTTTGTTTGTAGTGCGTTACAGCGCGCTGTTGCCAGATAAATTGCTCCAGGCGCTCTAATGCCGCAGCTTCGTTTAGTAGTGCGGCATTTGGGTTATGGTGCTGGCTGATAAAATCCTTGCTGCTTTGATCCAGCGCCTGCTCAGGTTCGCCATAAAACTGTGAAGAAATGCCGTAAAATTTTGGCTGTTGCACCAGAAGCTTCGGTTCACGCTGACGTCTGAAGGCTGAAAAGCTTTTTGGCAAGGTGGCCAGATCCGGTCTGAGCTGGTGTTGCAACAAGCTATTCAGATCGTGCAGCTTTAAGCTTAAACCACAATTTTGTAGCTGCTGGTACTGCTCAGGCGCTGTGGGTTCTGCTGCTATTAAAGCATCAGCCTGATAGTGCTGCGCCAGCTGTTGCAGGCACAAGCTGGTGTCACCTATACGCAGATGCAACACCAGTTCTTGTTGTTGCCATTGCTGCTGCCAGTCGAGCAGCCGTCTGAGTTGGCTTTGCAGGCGCAGCGCACTGGCGCGTTTTATACCGTACTCTGAATTCAAGTATTCAGCCGGGTCTAGTATCAACACAGCAATTAACTGATCAAAGCCGGCTTGCTCTGCCAGCAGCAAATTATCCTGCCAGCGTATCGCCTGATTCAGCAGTACCAAAGCGCGTTTCATAGCTGCTCCAGATGGATCAGCAACTGCTCGGCTTTGGCCGTGATTTGTGCACGCTCTTGATCCGACTTTCGGTGCCAGTTCTGATAACTCAGCTGCATGCGGGCATTACCGGACAATAGAGCCTGATTACGTTCCAGGAAATTCCAATACAGAGCATTAAAAGGGCAGGCGGTTGGACTGGTTGTTTCAGCCACGTCATAAGCGCAACTTTTGCAGTAATTGCCCATGCGCTGAATGTATTTGCCGCTGGCCGCATAAGGTTTAGATGCCAGTACGCCTTTGTCAGCGAATAGCGCCATACCCAGGGTATTAGGCAGTTCTACCCACTCATAGGCATCAGCGTACACCGCCAGATACCAATTGCAGACCTCTTCGACCGATAAACCAGCCAGCAGAGCAAAGTTGCCAGTCACCATCAGGCGCTGTATGTGATGAGAGTAGGCATGTTCAATAGTGTGGCTGATGGCTTGTTGCATACAGCGCATTTTGGTGTCGCCTGTCCAGTAATAAGCAGGTATAGCTCTGTTGGCATTTAAAAAGTTGCGCTCTTTGTATTCAGGCATCAGCAGCCAGTACAAGCCCCTGACAAACTCACGCCAGCCAATCAATTGGCGAATAAAACCTTCGGCCGCATTCAGCGGTACCTTGCCTTCTTTATAGGCTAACTCGACCTTTTGACAAACCCAGCGCACATCCAACAGGCCGCAGTTTAAATACATCGAACAGATACTGTGGAAAAGGTGAGGTTCGTTCAGTTGCATGGCGTCCTGGTAATCACCAAACAGTGGCAACTGATGCTCGACAAAATGCAAAAACGCCTGACGAGCCTGTTTGCCTGTCACGGCGTAGCTAAAAGTGTCGGCATTACCCATATTATTTGGAAATTGCTGTTTGACCAGAGTGATCACTTCAGCAGTGATCTCGTCAGGTTCGAACTTCAGTATTTCCGGCAGCTTCTGTTTGGCAGGCAGTGACTTTCTATTGCTGGCATCAAAGTTCCACTGGCCACCCACTGGCTGACCGTCCTGCATTAACAGGCCGGTGTACCGACGCATTTCGCGATAGAAGTATTCCATTCTGTACTGCTTTCGATCCAAAGCCCAATGTTGAAACATCGACTTAGTGGCAATAAATCTATCGTCTTCCAGCTGCTGCACCGGGCGCTGAAACAAGGCCTGCCAGCTTAAAATCTCCTGCTCTAGCCTATATTCGCCGCATTCGGTCAGGCAAATCTGATCCAGCTGTGGATAACGGGCAAGTTCACTAGCCACAGCTTCAGTTAGGCTACTGATTTTTTGTTGATAGTCTATATAACTGACATTGATCCCCTGCTGTTGCAATACAGCGGCGAAATGGCGCATAGCACTGAAGATCAGAATGATTTTTTGTTTGTGATGAGGGGTATAGTTGGCTTCACTGGCTACCTCAGCCATTAAAACTCTGTCCTGAGGTTGTACATCGCGTAATGCAGCAAGCGCAGGACTGAGTTGATCGCCTAATACCAGAATTAACTTCGCCATTGAGTAATGCCATTTGTTTGCTTTTTGATACGCCAGTTACAGCGCTTCAGATCAACAGTAGTTAGAAAAGGTGGATAAAGTTGAAATAACAAAAAACTGCGGCGAAAACCATGCTGAACTGCCTACAGACGGACCTGCTGAGGTTACTATAAGTCATATTTTTCTAAGGAGCGGGCTGTAATGACACTAAAAATTGCGAATGCAAAAACTATCCTGACAGGCTTGTTTGTAGCCAGCTGTTTCTGCGCTGGAAATCTGACCGCACAGGAACATCATCATCATGAAGAACATGGCAGCCATACTCATGGTGAAGCAACTTTAACTTTTGTGTTGGAAGGTAATGAGGCCGAGCTTGCTTTTGCCACGCCAACTGCGAACGTGGTGGGTTTTGAGCATCAGGCGAAAGATGAAGCAGAGCGACAACTGGTGCAAAAAATGATGGCTGACTTTGCTAAGACCACCTGGTTTAGTTTTGATCCGCAAGCCAATTGTGTGGTGACCGGAACTGATATCAGTTCGGATTTAACAGCAGAACGCAGCAGCAAACCACAACATGCAGATCTCAACGCCAATTACACTTTGGTCTGTCAGAATCCAGCTCGTTTACAGACACTGACTTTGGATCTGGCGACCATAGCAGCTGGTGTGGAAAAAGTGACTGTGCAGTGGATTGTTAACGGTGAACAAGGAGCTGCAGATTGGGTCAGGGGTAGTGCTGGACTTCAGTTAAAGTAAATGTGAAAGGCTGCAGAGGAGTTTTACCGCTGCCGCCTGATTTAGCTTGTTTTGTCCCTGACTTATCTCCGTTCAGTGCATTATTGCGCCAATTTTAAAAATTCATCCCGGATTCATATTTGCAAATACTATTTGTTTTGATAAGGTCATTTTGTATGCAGGAATACTGCGACAAATGATTAAAAAAAAAACAACCTATCCAGGGAAATATAAAATGACACTACCACAACAGAGAGTAAAAACTCGCTTAGCTATTGCTATGGGTTGTCTATTTGCCTCTTCGGCATTTGGCCTTCAGGCCCAGCAGGAAATCGTAGAACAAGAAAAAGTTGAAGAGGAGCAGGCTGCGGAACGAATTTCCGTTGTAGGCTCCCGTATTCGTACAGGCGGTTTTGATAATGCTGCACCTGTTTCTGTGATCAATGCGCAAGCTGCATTAAGTCAGGGCTTAGGTAATTTAGGTGAATTGTTGCGCAGCTCCACTTTAGCCGCAGGTTCAAATCAGGTGACATCTGCCTCTTCAACAGCTTTTGTTGAATCTGGTGGTACTGGTGCAGAAACTCTGTCGCTGCGCGGTTTAGGTGCTAACCGAACTTTAGTTTTATTAAATGGCCGTCGCGCAGGTCCTGCAGGAACCCGTGGTGAAGTAGCTTCATTTGATATGAACGTTATTCCTCTTGAAGCTATTGATCGGGTTGAAATTTTAAAAGACGGTGCGTCGTCACTTTATGGTTCTGATGCAGTCGCTGGTGTTGTCAATATTATCACCAAAAAAGGCGACGACAGTTCTATTAACTTTAACACTTCTCAGCCTTTTGACAGCGGCGGCGAGACTATGAGCGGTAACGCCACTTTTGGTCGCAGCACAGAAAATGGCTCATTCCGTCTTTTAGCTGATTACAAGCTGGACAAAGAGTTAGCCAAAGGCCAACGTGACTTTTACAACTGTGGTGAACGTTATGTGTTTGATCCAGCCACAGGGGAACGTGCGGATTTAATAGACCCAAGGACAGGTTCATACCACTGCAGTGATTTACCTTGGGGCCATGTCTGGATTTATGATTATCAGGATGAAGGTGGAAACGTTCGCCCCGGTACTTTAGCTCAATACGATTATGATGGAAATCTTGGGGGCTATCTACCAGGATTTGCTGTAGATCCAAGTAATCCTGGTTTTATGGTCACGCCTCCAGGGTGGTTCCCGGTACGTTACGATAATGCGTCCGATGCGTTGGTGAATTCTGACCATCCATTTCAGGATTTAGAGTCTTTAATTCCGCGTAAAGAAACCATTACTTTATACGGTCAGGGCGACTATTCGCTGACAGATGATATCACTGTGTATGGTGAAGCCTTGTTAAACCGTCGTGAAACTAATACCAAGGGTTACCGTCAGTTCTGGACCTACACTTACAACGAAACTTTCTTTGGTACCAACCCAACCTCAGTTGGCTGGAGTGGCGATCAGTGGTTAAGCCCAACTCCTATTACTGACCATTCAGGTTCAGATATTACTGTGGATTATCGCCGTTTTGTGGTTGGCGCCAATGGTACGCTGGGTGATTGGTTCTGGGATGTTGCCTATCAGGACAGCCATAGTGATGGTAAGTATACTAACGCTATTATTTTTGAAGACGCCGTTGCTATCTCTGAGTTCGCCACAGGTTCTTGTGTAGGTGAAACTACTGCAATACGAGGTGTGGCTTGTATTGATGTGCCTTGGCTGGATCCACAGTTCCTGGCTGGTAATATAGCCCAACAATATAAAGATTTTTTGTTTGGCTATGACACGGGTAAAACCATCTATAAACAACAGTCACTGGAAGGTTTTATCACTGGCGACCTGATGGATTTACCTGCCGGGCCTTTGGGTTCTGCTTTTGGTTTTGCTTATCAGCGTGATTCTTTGAACGATACACCGGGTGAACATACTTTAGCCCGTAACGTTTGGGGTGCTTCTGCCGCCGGTATTACCAAAGGGAAGGATAACTCTAAAGCTGTGTTTGCCGAGTTCCAGATCCCGCTATTAAGCGACCTGACTATGGTGGAAGCTTTAGATTTAACTACTTCAGCTCGTTACACTGATGTTGACTCTTACGGTAACGATACTACGTATAAAGTAGGCTTGAACTGGACCATAGTAGATGGTTTCCGTTTCCGTGCTTCACAAGGTACGTCGTTCCGTTCACCAGCTTTGTATGAGTTGTACTTAAATGATCAAACCAGCTTTGTTGGTCAAAGGACTGTAGATCCATGTATTCGTTGGGGCGCAGCTCTGGAAGAGGGCAGTATCACTCAACGTTTAGCGGATAACTGTGCTGCGGACGGTATTCCTGCTAATTTTGCGGGTGGCGCGAGTTCGGCTACAGTGATTTCAGGTGGTGGTGCTGGAAATCTGAAAGCCGAAACCTCTGTTTCTAAAACCTATGGTTTTGTCTGGACTCCAGACTTTATCAATTTCAGCGCTTCTATTGATTACTTCGATATCGAAATTGACCAGGAAGTCACTGAGTTGTCGGCTGCGCAAATAGTTCGTCAATGTTATTTGTCTGAAAACTTTGCGACAGAGCCTTTATGTACGCAGTTTGATCGTGCCACGGTCGATCAGCGCATAGAGACTGTTCGTAGTGGTTTCTTAAACATTGCAACTCAGCGTAACCGCGGTATAGATATTGAAACGGCATACGATATAGATACTGAATACGGCACCTTCATAGCAGGCTATGAACATACCATTCAGTTAGAAGCCAGCCGTGTACTATTTGCTAATAGTGCACCAGAAGATTTTACCGGAAATATCGGCAGTCCTAAGCATGTCGGCAACTTCAAGCTGGGTTGGAATAAAGGTGATTGGTCGGTAGATTACTCAGCGCGTTACGTGGGTGCCGGCGATAACTACACCACATACGGTGAAGGCGAATTCCGCAACACGACGACAATCCGCGGTAAAGAAGTTCGTCTGGTGTTGGATACGGATGCAGTGATTTATCATTCTCTGTCTGTAACTAATTCACTGAAAGACTATGGTTTAACTACGACTTTAGGTGTAGCTAACCTGCTGGATGAAGAACCTCCTCGTATCAGCTACATAGGTAACCGTGGCCTGCGTCGTGAAGGTAACTCTGCGTTCTACAGTCAATATGACTCACTGGGACGTCGTGTCTTCCTGAATTTGTCGTACAAGTTCTAATTGGTCGTACACTGAATAAAAATGCCGGCTTAGTCCGGCATTTTCTTTTACTTTTAAATTGAACTGGGATAAGTTCAGTTTTGTCTGTTTTCCGCTTTGGGCGGGATACTTTATTTCAGAACCATAATAAGAGAGCCTGCAATGCCAAGGGTAATAGCTAAACCTGATACCTTAAATGAATTGAACTCAAACTTTGTGCAAACCCCATTGCAGCAACCTGTGTTCTTAAATTCAGTGCCAAAATGTGGCACTCATTTGATCCGCAATATTTTCCGTATGTTTGTGCCTGTGGCGCAGCAATACCATCAAACTTTTATTCAAATCCCTATTCTGCGTCAGCATCTTGCAGCTTTTTCCCCACAGATGCCGATGTTGAGCTGGGGCCATTTATTGTTTTCTGACGACTCAGCTATTGCGTTACGTCATGTACCGCAGATAGTAGTAGTCAGAGACCCTTACGACTGGGTGTTAGCTCGTGCCCGTTTTTTCTTATCTGATACTTTTCAGGGCTCTTTGGAACATTTAAAAGGTGGCAAAGTCTCCATTGAAGAAATGCTAAATATGATGATTTTTGGTATTTACCAAAAAGCCCCAACCTTAAACGAAATTTTTACCCATAACGCTGTGGCCTGGTTAGGCACAGGTGTGAAGCTGGTGCGTTATGAAGAGATAGTGAAACACTTAAAAGCCATAGATAAACCTGAAGCCGAAGCATATTTCCGCGATTTGCTTAGCGTATTGAACCTACCTGCATGGCCGGAAGACTGGATGGAGCGAGTTCTGACTGGATCTGATCGGAAACAAAGCGGTACTCACAGAGAGAATTTAGTGGGCCTTGAGGCTGAACTACCGGATGAGTTGCCTCTGGTGCAAAAACAGCTGGTGGAATATGCTGCACCGGGTTTGCGCCATTTGTTAGGTTATTATTGAACTGTTATTCACTAAAAAACCGGCTAATGCCGGTTTTTTAGTGACCCTGAAAAGCTATTACTCGTAGCTATATTCCTCAATTTTATCGGCTTTCATTGAGTAGGCCGATTTTGCCAAATCATGGCTCATGGTTTCAGTAGTTAAAGTGCCGCTGATCCAAAAAGGCGAATAAATCATGTCACCCTGAATTTTTTGTTTATTGGTGACAAAAATAATCTGGTTTGGTGGTGGCGGTGGCACGTGAATACAAGCGCCAAAATAAGGCACTAAAAAGAATGCTGTGACGTTTTGCTCTGCATCGTACTCCACTGGCACTATAAAACCTGGAACTCTTACTTTTTGATTGTTGAGCTCGCCTTTGACATTGGCAGACATTAACACTTCATTCCAGGCTGCCGCAGCCGGATCCTGATTACCAAAAGCCTGATTTAATGCACCGCCAGCCGGAGCTTCACCACCTTCATGGCTGATTTCTGGTAGCTGTTCCATCTTTTTTAAATCTTCTTCCGGCAACAAATCTGTCCATTCCAATGTTTTGTAGTCTTCAGCTTTTACCGGTAACGCAGTAAATGCGACCAAAGTCAGAATTAACGCCATGTATAACGATTTAACCATTGGAGCCTCAGCCTCTGCTTATGTTATAAGGTCTCAAAAGAAGCCGTATCATAACATGAGCATTGTAATGTCAGCGCACACAGACCTGAAAATTCCGGCACTTGAACTCAAATCTTTGGTGTTCAGTTGGCCCGGGCAAGCCCCTTTATTGGATATACCGCAACTGAAATTAGAGCAGGGCCAGCATTTATTTATTTATGGCTCATCTGGCTCAGGCAAAACCACCTTATTGAATTTGCTGGCCGGAATTTACCCTTGTAAGTTCGGTGATATTTTGATTGCCGGTCAGTCTATGGCTGCTTTATCAGCGGCCAAACGGGATCAACTACGCGCCTGTTCTATAGGGGTGGTGTTTCAGCAGCTGAACTTAATTCCTTATTTATCTGTGTTGCAAAACGTCTTGCTGGTTAGTGCTTTTGCTAAAAAAATCCCACAGGCAGAACAACGAGCCCGTTACTTATTACAAAAGTTGGGTTTAGAGCAACAGCTATGGCAAGCGCCAGCCAATCAGTTAAGTGTGGGGCAGCAGCAAAGGGTGGCGATAGCCAGGGCTTTGTTGAGTCAACCTGCTTTATTGATTGCGGATGAGCCTACGTCAGCTTTGGATCATAAACACAGAGACAACTTCATGCAGTTGATGCTCAGCGAAGCTGAACTTTGTGGCACTACTGTTGTATTTGTCAGTCACGACCCGGCTTTGCGTGCGTATTTTAACTTTGAACTGGATATGGAACAGTTACATAAAGGAGTTCAGCCATGTTAATGCAGTTGGCAAGAGCCAGTTTATGGAACCGTAAAGGCACAGTGCTGATGACGGTTATTTCGTTAACTATCAGTATCGCCTTGTTATTGGGCATCGATCATATCCGACATGAAGCTAAAAGTAGTTTTACCAGCACAGTGTCTGGTACTGATCTGATTGTTGGAGCCCGTTCCAGCCAGTTGAATTTATTGCTGTATTCAGTATTTCGTATTGGTAATGCCACCAATAATATCGGCTGGAAGAATTATCAGCAGGTCAAAACTCATCCACAGGTGGCCTGGAGTATTCCATTATCTTTGGGCGATTCTCACCGGGGCTATAGGGTGATAGGTACCAACGAAGACTACTTTAAGTTTTACCAGTACGGCGAAAAACAGCCACTGAAACTGGCACAGGGTAAGGTTTTTGCTGGTGTGTATCAGGCGGTTTTAGGTGCTGTGGTTGCGCAAAAACTAGGCTATCAGTTGGGTGAGCAAATCATTTTGTCGCATGGTGTTGGCAGCGTCAGTTTTGCTCAGCACAAAGACAAACCTTTTGAAGTGGTTGGTATTCTTGCTGCCACTGGCACTCCTGTGGATCAGAGTGTGCATATACCGCTTGAAGGCATTGAAGCTATTCATTTGGGCTGGCAGGGCGGTGGTATGCCTGCGCCAGGCCGTAGTGTCAGTGCCGAACAAAGCCTGGCTATGGATTTGGAGCCTAAAGTCATTACTGCTTACATGCTGGGGCTGAAATCTAAAATGGCGACTTTCGCGGTGCAGCGCCAGTTGAATGAATTTAAAGGCGAGCCGCTATCCGCCATTTTACCTGGCGTTGCTTTAGCAGAGCTGTGGCAAATGCTCAGCATGGTGGAGAATATGCTGCTACTCATCACTGTACTCGTCATAGTGGCGACTCTGGTTGGTATAGTCACAACCTTGCTGGCAGGGTTAAAAGAACGTCAACGTGAAATGGCGATTTTAAGAGCTGTTGGTGCTCCGGCTGCCACTGTATTTTTACTGATAGAGCTGGAGTTACTGTTGATGGCATTGTTATCCATTGGATCTGCTTTTATTATTTTAGTAGCAGGCCTCTGGGGCTTCCGTGAGCTGTTAGCCAGTCAATACGGGCTTTTTATCAGTATCAATCCTTGGCATGACCAGACAGGTATACTGCTTGCTGCTGTGCTTGGCCTGACGTTATTGCTGGGCGCTATTCCAGCATTTTTAGCATATCGCAGAGCGCTAGCTTCTGGACTCATGGTCAGACTCTAACTTGATTTGGGCGTATCCGTTCTGGTTTGCGCCCAATTTTTGTTTTTGTTATAAACACATAGCGCACAAATTCCCCAGCAAAGTTAAATTTCTCGCTGGGATTTGTTTGATCATTTGTTATAGTAGAACCGCGCCTTTAACCGAACCATGACGAGCATGACAGCAGACCCATCAAAATTAGAGCAACAACTGGCTGAACTTCATTATCAATATATGGAGCGATTAAAAGCTGATATCCCTGTTTTGGTTTCAGAGGTCGGTTTACTTGCCAATTTGTCCGCTCAGTCAGATTGGCGTTCCCTGATGCTCCCGCTCAAACATAAATTTCACACCTTGGCTGGCTCAGCTGGTACTTTTGGCTTGCCACATTTAGGCACTTTGGCAAAAAAGCTGGAATTGCAGCTCAAAGACTGGATGAGCGCAGAATCTTTGCCTGATCTGTCCGAAATGAGCAGCTTCATGGCGATTTTCCAACAAGTGCAATACGCTCATCAAAGCGGACATCAAATGATGAACCTTGCGTCCTCAAAGCTCGATCTGAAACATGATCAGAAGGCCTTGATCTACGTTTTGGAAGATGATGAAGATACAGCACAGCATTTGACTTTAACGCTCGCCACTTTTGGTTATCAGATCCAAAGTTTCAGACGCATAGCTGAATTAGACATGGCACTGAAAGTTAAGCTGCCAGAAGCTCTGATCCTGGATATCTCCTTACCCGATGAAGAACAAACAGGCTTAGATTATATTGCTGCATTTCAGCAGACCTTAGATGAGTCCTTACCTGTACTGGTGTTGACCAGCCACAACAGTTTTGAACACCATTTGCAAGCAGTGCGTATAGGTGCTCAAGGTTATTTTGTTAAACCTTTAAACACCACAGCGCTTGAGGCTCGTTTACAACGTTTGTTAGCCGTTAGGCGGCGCGAGGCTTTCCGTGTATTGATAGTTGATGATGATCAATTATTGGCTGAGCACTATGCTTTGGTGCTGCAAGGAGCGGGTTTACGTTCAGAGCTTCTGTTGGACCCTTCACAGATTTATGAAGGACTGAGTCGTTTCCGCCCGGATGTGATTTTGCTGGATGTGTTGATGCCAGATTGTTCAGGCCCTGAATTGGCTCAGCTCATACGTCTGCAGGACGAGTGGCTTAGCGTTCCTATTATTTATTTATCTTCTGAGACAGATGGTGAGCGTCAACTTGCAGCCTTAGTGAAAGGGGGCGATGACTTTCTGACGAAACCTATTACCGATACTGAATTAGTAGTGGCAGTGTTTGCCAGAGCTCAACGCGCCAGACAACTCGCCGATATGATGACAAAAGACAGCTTAACAGGCTTGTTACAACACGCCAGAGTAAAAGAGCGCTTAAGTCATGAATTACAACGCAGTGAACGCACAGGGGAACCATTAAGTGTTGTTATGCTGGATATTGATCAATTTAAAAAGGTTAATGATCAGTATGGTCATCTGATAGGGGACCAAGTGATCAGCAGTTTAGCCAACTTATTGAAACAGCAACTGCGTAAGACAGACATTATTGGTCGCTACGGCGGTGAAGAATTCTTGTTGATCTTACCCGATTGTAACCAGCAGCAAGCGTTAGGTTTAATAGAACAGTTGCGTCAGTCATTTGCCAGTTTGCCTTTTAGTTTTGATTATCATCATTTCCACTGTACCTTCAGTGCTGGTATTTCTCAGGCAACAGCCAAGGAGCAAACGGATCAGGTGATTGCTAAGGCTGATAAAGCTCTGTATGCAGCTAAAGATGCAGGACGAAATAAAACTCACTTATTTCAGTCTGCTGAATACTCTAGTCTGATGGCTTGTCAGCCCTGATTCTTGAAGACACTAAGTTCAGACATTCACTCGCTACTGCACCGGGGGCAGTAAATTTTTTAGTTTTTGTAGCAAGGCTGGTAAGTCGATACGACTTTTCGCTAAGACCAAATCCACTTGATGCCTTTGCTGCTGATTAAGCTCTTGAGCAGACCAAATCACTACAGGTGTCTGTGGCTGGCGAAGCGCTAATTCCGGCAGTAATTCCAGTCCTGAGCCGTCCGGTAGCCCAATATCAAGTATCACTAAATCAAATTTTTGGCTGTTCAGCAGTTTTAATGCCGATTTGACACTGGTCGCTTGAACAGAGGAAGCAAACTCTGCCAGATGCATCGCCAGAATATGGCCCAGATGTGGGTCATCTTCCACATGAAGTATTCGGGTGGAAAGATTTTTATCCGGCCCTAATAACAACTCAAGTTTGCCAAACAGCGACGAAGGCGATATGGGTTTATCCAGCCAGTCCAATGCATTAATTCCGCCTAAAAACTGAGTATGGTTATCTTTGGATTCTGAGCTGACTATTAATACAGGTGTCGTTTGATACAGGTTTCTGCTGCGTAGTTCAGGGAAGAATGAGGAGCCATGGCCATCTGGTAAATTCAGATCCAGCGTAATAGCTTGATAGAGATCCTCATCTAAAGCTGTTATCGCCTCTTTGAGGGTTTGAGCGCAGTGGCTTTGGTAACCCTGGCTGTGCAGCAGTTGCATGATAAAACCAGCAACATGAGGATCATCCTCCACCACCAGTATTTTCGGTTGATTCATGCTTGCTTGCCCGGCCTGAGCAAAGCTCAGATAGAAGCAGCTGCCAGTTGGACTTAAGTTGTAAAAGCCTACCTTGCCATCCATATGCTCTGTCAGCTCTTTTACGATAGACAAACCAAGGCCTGTGCCTTCACTTTGTCTGCTGTCTGCGCCATCAGCTTGCGAAAATTTTTCAAAAATAAATGCTTTAAATTCTTCTGATATACCAGGGCCTTGGTCCTCTACTTCGATCACAACCCGATCGTCTCTGAGCAAAGAGCGAATTTTGACTATAGAGCCTTCGGGCGAAAATTTAGCGGCGTTGGATAACAAATTCGCCATAATTTGTTGAAACCTCATAGCGTCTACCATCACCAATAGGTCGACCTGCTCAGATAATTGCAACTGAACACCGTATTTAGCGGCATAAGGTTGATTGCTTTGTACTGATTTTTCCAGCAGATCTGAAATCAGGCACAAGCTCATATCAAAATGCATTTTGCCCGCGACCAGTTTATCAATATCGAGCAAATCATTGATCAATTGGCTGAGTCTGGCACAGTTATCTTTAGCAATGTCGAGCATAGGCATCACTGACGCTGGTATTGAGCCCAGTACACCGCCAGCAACTAAGGCGAGAGAGCCGGAGATGGAGGTCAGAGGTGTACGTAGCTCGTGGCTTACCATAGAAACAAATTGGTTTTTCATTAGCTCAATACGCCGACGTTCAGTAATGTCCTGAATAATGGACCAGATGTGCTGCTCGCCCTGATGGTTTTGAATAAGAACCCCTGTGACAGACACAGGTACTAAGTGCCCATCATTGTGCTTTAGTTCATGTTCTTGTGGCCCAAAGCGACCTTGATGATGCAGCTGTGCCTTGTGCTGGCGGGTGAGGGTGGCGAATTCTGCTAATGATGCTGTGTCAGCTGCAGTTCCTTGATTCGGGTAACCCAGCATACGATAAAACTCCGGGTTTGCTTCAAGAAAGACGCCGTCGTTGAAACGATTCAACACTATGGCCAGTGGTGCCATTTTATACAAGGATGATAACTTCTGTTCACTGGAGCTCAAGGCCTGCGAGGCCGCATGTTGTGAAGACACATCCCAGATGAAGCCATCTATATATAAAAGTTCTCCTTGCTCATCAAATACACCCTGACCTAGTTCCTGTACCCAGCGCAGGCTGCCATTCTTATGATATAACCGGTATTCCACATTAAAACGCTGCTTGTTGTTTAATGCGTGTTGTACCAAAGCGCTCGCTTGCTCCGCATCCTCAGGATGATAAAGTTGCGCAAAATTGACTTCTTTATTTCGAATTAATTGCTCAGCGCTATAACCTGTGAGCTCAAATACCTCATCACTGACGAACAGCATGGTCCAGTAGGCATCATTGCGGCATCGATAGACAACGCCAGGCAAGTTGTCCAGCATGGAACGATAACGTTGATCGCTCATCAGCAAAGCATGATGTAAATGCTCTAACTGTGTTACGTCAACAGCTACTCCTAAAAATCCCCGGATGTTATTTTTTTCGTCCCGCATTGCCGATACGCTGAGTCGTACCTGTTTTCGTTCACCGTTTTTACAGATATAGGTCCATTGCCGTGTTTCGGTTTGCGCCCGCTTTGCCTGACATACAACCACGTCAAAGCCTACAATGCTCTGCTGGTAAGTTTTACTGAGCACTTGACCATAAGCATCTATTTCATTTTTGTCATGAAACAAGGTGGGGCTATGCTGGCCGATAAGCTCGTCCGCAGTGTAACCTAATAGACGTTCTGCTCCTGTATTAAACAGGCTGATGATGCCGCTTGGATCTACGGATATCAGGGCTACTTCTGTTGAAGAGTCAATAATGGCTTGTAACCAAGAGCGGGTTTCTAAAATTTCTGTTTCTTTTTGTAATGCTTGAGTCACATCAGTATGTATACCAAACATCAGCAAGGGCTGGCCATCGCTGGTCCAACTCATAACTTTACCTATGGCGTGGATCCAAACCCAATGGCCATTGTGATGTTTCATTCGGAAAGTACAATCGTAATAGGGTATTGCTTGTGCAAAATGCTGATGAAGTAGCGCAGTACAATATTGCAAATCATCAGGGTGAGTCAGTTCTGACCAAAGGTCAACAGAGGTAGCTTGAATTGGCGTTAAACCAAGCAGGGTAAACCAACGTTCATTATAAACAGTGGTTCCTGTTTGAATATTCCACTCCCAGGTACCAAGGTTAGAGCCATTGATAATGGCATCCATTCTTTGATGTTCTTGCTTGGTTTGCAACTGTTGTTGACGAACTTCGGTGACATTGGCTGCAATAATAATAATGCTTTCAACTAAGCCTCTTGGATCCTTTTGTGGTACAAAGTTGATCTCAAAAGTTTGGCCATTGACTGGAGCTGAATGAAACTGTGAAGTGACCCCAGTCAGACAGAGTTCAAGCGCTGGCTGAGCTTCAGCGAACGCTTTTTCGCCAAACACCTGACGAATAGTTTTTCCCTCAGCGACATCGGGCGTCACGCCAAACCATTCTGCGTACTTATGATTGCAAAACATGTAACGGAACTGCGTATCAATTTGGCCTAATAATAAGGGCGTGTGTTCAATCACTGTGGTTAAAGTGCGCTGTTGACGGTAATAGACTTCAGCCTTTTGTCTGGCGTCCAATAGCTGTACAGCTTGCAACCCAAGCAGCTTTAAGCCTTGTTGTTGCTCCGCAGTGAGCTGTTTTACTTTGGTATCCAATACACATAAAGTGCCAAGTACAGCACCATTACTCAACGTCAGCGGCGCGCCAGCATAGAAACGTATACCTTCAGCTTTGGTGACATCAGGATTATCGGTAAAGCGAGGATCCTTGGTTGCATCGGGCACATAAGTGAGTTCATGCGGAGCCAATATGCTGTGGGCACAAAAGGACAGATCTCTGTGTGTTTGAGAATGGTCAATACCCACTTTACTTTTAAACCATTGCCTGTCTTGATCGACCAGTGTCAACACAGCACAGGAAGTCTGGCAAATCAGGCTGGCAAGTTGTACCAGCGCATCAAAGGCGGGTTCCGGTGCTGTATCAAGAATATTCAACGAATAGAGGGTAGTCAGACGTTGTGATTCATTGGATGGAAAAGCAGCCCGCATATCAAGTTCCAGAGAGTAGCTATGGTTTGAGTCTAACTGTAAATTTAGAAGCTTTTTGCTAAAAAACCTAAACATAGCAGGTATTTAGTGAATTAATTTTTATTGAGGTGAATAGAGGGCAGCAGTCTTGGTGCCAAAGTAAACAAAGTTGGCGAGCCCGAAGAAAATAATCAGCAAGCTTTGTGCGGTGGCTGGCTAGTTGGGTGGGGATTTATTTGAATCAGTCGCGGCTTTGCCGCTCACCTCTCGTTTTCAACGAGAGGCCGCCCTTTGGGCGTTGTCTGCGCTTGCTGCGCAAGCTCCGGCTGAACCCCGAATGGCGCTTCGCGTCCGCCGCGAAACCACAATAAAGCAAAAGGCCACCTTGCGGTGGCTGTTTGCTTTATTGGTGGAGCCGGGGGGATTTGAACCCCCGTCCGAAAAACCTAGATCGTCGGTACTACATGCTTATCCAGTTATTTAGTTAACCCTATGAGCGCCAGCTGGCAGGCTATCGTCGGGCGAGTCTGATTGGTTTTAGCATCTTGGCTCCAGACAAAGCCGCCATGCGATCCTATTAGGGGTGATCTTCCAGAGTCTCAGCTTATAGGCATGCGTGAGGGGAAGAGCGCTCTACTGCTTATTAGGCAGCGAGTGCGTATGTTTCGTCGTTTGCGACTACTTGTTTGCGGCTTTTTTACGAGGCCTACCGCACCTCGGCATGCACCTAAGAGTTCGTGAATCCCGTCGAATCCAGTATCGGCCCCGAATTCTTTCGTATTTCTGAACACTTCAGTGTTGAGCGCATTCTACGCTCTGCAGTTCAAGGCAGCAAGGTAAGAACTAATCTTTTCTTGTTGCGTTTGACTGTTATTACTCTATATGGTGATGAATTGAACAATTTCAAGCTACAGTGTGTAACAACACTGCTGCAATTATCTTTTGCTGTGTTTCATCATGCGTTCTTTTTCACGCGACCAGTCTCTGTCTTTGATGTCGTCACGTTTGTCAAAGTGCTTTTTACCCTTGGCCAGATGGAACTCCAGCTTCACCCAACAGGCTTTCCAGTACATGGAAGTTGCTATTAAGGTATAACCGTCTTGTTCTTTTTTACCGACCAGTTTGTTCAGCTCACGTTTGTTCAGCAACAGCTTGCGCGAGCGCTCTGGATCGCAGACTACGTGAGAGGACGCGCTGTGTAGCGCCTGAATTTGTGCACCAATTAAAAAAGCTTCGCCATCCTTTAAAATGACGTACGAGTCTGACAAATTAACTTTGCCTTCACGAATACTCTTTATTTCCCAGCCTTGCAGGCACATACCTGCTTCGAAACGCTCTTCGAGGAAATAGTCGTGTCGTGCTTTTCTATTTTGGGCTATGGTGCCGCCCTGATTTTTGCTGCTTTGTTTTTTGCTCATCTTTGCGAACGAATTAACTCTTAAAAGCCAAGGAATTTTATGGCAAAAGGCTTGCGCCTGGGACATTGAGGCTACGGCCAGATCTGTTACAATCGCCGCCTGCATTAAGGGGAGAGAGTATGCCACAAATTGAGCGCAGCGCACTGGTTTTTTACAGCGCGCGCCAGATGTTTGAGCTGGTGAACGATGTACCACGTTATCCGGAATTTTTACCAGGTTGTGCCAAAGCATTAATTTTGCAGCAGTCTGCAGATCAGATGCTGGCTAAGTTACAGGTAAAAAAAGCCGGTATTAGTCAGGAGTTCACCACTCGTAATACCTTGGTGACTGACTCGCAAATTCAAATGCAATTGGAGTCAGGCCCTTTTAAGTCTTTATCCGGTGGCTGGACTTTTATTCCACTGAGTGACGAGGCCTGCAAAGTAGTGCTGGCGTTGGATTTTGAATTTTCCAATAAAATTGTCGAATTTGCTTTTGGTAAAATTTTTAACGAATTAACAGCGGCCATGGTCGGTGCTTTTACACAAAGAGCGAAGCAGGTATACGGAGAGCAACATGGCTGAAACCAAGGCTGTTGAACTGGCTTATGCCACGCCAGCCAAACAAAGTTTGTTGAGTTTAACTGTAGATGCTAGTGCTACTGTAGAGCAGATTATTCTGCAGTCCGGTATGCTGGCGACTTTCCCTGAAATTGATTTAAGCCAGAATAAAGTTGGGATCTGGAGCCGCAGCTGCAAACTCAGTGACGTGCCAAAAGAGGGCGACCGTATTGAAATTTACCGGCCTTTAATCGCCGACCCTAAAGATATGCGTCGTCGCCGTGCTGAAAAAGCCAAAGATGAAGGTAGAGCGAATAAAACCACAGGTGGCCGGCCGCAAGGGCAGGATTGATAAAAAGTGGATTCAGATCACAATGTTGGTGAGGCCCACAATGTGATCTGACCCCTTTTCAGAAGTTATTGATCCAGCGGGATGTTGAAGTTTTCTGGTTTTTTAAAGTCACCTGTTATATCAACCAGTTTGTTATCTTTAAAATTGGCGACCAGTTGTTTTTCAAAGTTTTCACCTCGACCGCCTTTTAATGCATAAAAATAATGCCAGATGTCGTCGTCAAAGGCATTTTCCGCAACAGGGTTGCCTAAAACAAAACGTACCTGTTCTTTAGTCATTTGCACACGCAGTTTGTCGATATCTTTTTGTTCTAAAAAGTTACCTTGGGGTACGTCAATCCGGTAAATCCAACTGCTGCAAGCACCCAGAGTCAATGCTGTGGCCAATACGAGGGCCGTTTTCACTACTGCTTTCATCTGTCTCTTCATCTGAATAAGTCTGACGGCATCATACCGCAAGCTTGGGCTGAAATTAAAGCCTTAATCAGACCTAAGTCTTCTGGCTAAGTTCTCACTTTGAGAAAACTTTAGTGCACCGAGCTGCAGCTAAGGGGCGCATAGTAGCTCGCGGGCATTGGCAATTGCATTTGCGCTGACGTTCTCGCCGGCCAGTAAGCGGGCTATTTCCTGAACTCGCTCCTCATCTGCCAGTTCGCGTATACGGGTTTCTGTAGCTATTCCGTCTGTGTATTTTTCGACAAACAACTGATGATGGCCTTGACTAGCAACTTGGGGTAAATGGGTAACACAAATCACCTGAGTGGATTCACCCAACTGACGTAATAATCTGCCAACACCAGCGGCGACTGGCCCACTAATGCCCACATCTACTTCATCAAAAATCAAAGTTGGTGTGGTCACTTTGCCAGCTAATATCACCTGAATAGCAAGACTGATGCGGGATAGCTCCCCCCCTGACGCTACTTTATGCAATGCCTGTAACGGCTGGCCAGGGTTAGTGCTGACCAGAAAGTCGACCTGATCCCAGCCAGATGCATTAGCTTTATCTATACCTGCGCTTTGGACTGCGATGTGAAATTTACCATTCGCCATACTCAAATCAGCCATACTGCGGGCAATTTTATCTGATAGCTCCAAAGCGGCTGATTGACGTAATTCAGAGACTATTTCGGCCGCCTGACAATACAATTGCTGAGCTTGTTGAATTTCAAGCTGCAGCTGCACTATGCGTTCGTCGTCACCTGCCAGTTCTGATAATTGTTGGGACAATTGCTGATGAAAGAGCGCCAGTTGATCGTTTGGAATTTGATGTTTACGGCTTAAATTTAGCCACAGGACTAAACGCTGATCGATTTCCGCTAAACGTTCCGGGTCTATATCTACTTTTTCGCTATAGCGACGTAATTCCCGGCCTGCCTCTTCTATTTGTACTAAAGCTTCTGTCAGCAGTTGATGAATAGGAGCTAAAGCAGGATCTACTTCGATATAATCGTCCAACTGCTGGCAGGCATGACTTAACAAGCGGAAGCTGTTGGCTTCTTCATCTTCATAAGCAAGTTGCAGGGCTTGTTGGCTGGCTTGTATCAAGCTGTGGCTATTACTCAAACGCTGATGTTCGATTTCCAGTTCGGCAAATTCATCCTGACCAGGTGCAAACTGATCCAGTTCAGCCACCTGATACTCTAACAACTGGCGCTGCGCTTCACGTTGCTGCTGGCTACTTTGTAATTCGCTGTATTCTTGCTTCAACTGCTGCCAGGCTTTCCAATGTTGGCGACAATTGGCTAATGCAGAATGGGTATTGGCATAAGCGTCCAGTAACTGGCGCTGATGATCGGATTTTAACAACAGCTGATGGGCATGCTGGCCATGAATACTCAGCAAATGATGGCCCAAAGCTTTCAGTTGTTGAGCTGGCACTTGTACACCATTGATATAGCCACGGGAGCGGCCTTCACTGCCGATCACCCGCCGCACTATGCATTCGTTACCCATGGCCAGATCTTGTTCAGTCAGCCAGTGTTGGGCTGAAGCTAATTGACTGATATCAAAGCTCGCTACTATATCGGCTTTATCACAACCTGGGCGCACGACCAAACCATCGGCACGATCGCCTAAACATAAAGACAAGGCATCTAAGGCAATAGATTTGCCTGCACCTGTTTCGCCCGTAATAGTGGTCATGCCGCCGCGCCAGTCGAGTTCCAGTGCGCGCACTATGGCAAAGTTGCTGATATGCAGATGGTTGAGCATGGTCCAACTCCCTTATACTGTATAACTGTTAATTTATACAGTAATTAGGCTTTTAGCAAGGGAGTAGGGCAGAGATTTTTTAGTAGAGTTTGCTACCCCAGCCTAACTTGTTGCGCAGTACATTAAAGTAGCTATATCCTGGCGGATGCACCAGTTTCAGTGGCTTCGGGTGTTTACGAATACGGATTTCATCGCCAGGCATTACGGCTAAAATCACATGGCTGTCACAGCTGACCTGTAAATGCGCATCATTGCTTGGGGATACTTTAAGTATTATTTCACTGGTACCTGAGACGACGAGAGGGCGGCTACTTAAGGTATGAGGAAACATAGGTACTAAACTCATCGCATCCAACTCAGGTGTCAGAATAGGACCTCCACCTGATAATGAATACGCTGTAGAGCCAGTTGGCGTACTGACTATTAGGCCGTCGGAGCGCTGACTAAAGACAAATTCGCCATTAATATAAGCTTCAAACTCAATCATGTGTGCTACTTTGTCGGCATGCAATACCGCTTCGTTCACAGCACTGTTACTGCTTTTTACGCAGTCGTTACGATACACTTCGACTTCCAGCAGATTGCGCTTTTCTGTGACAAAATTACCGGCCAATACTGCGGCTAAAGGAGTTTCAAAATCTTCTGGTGATAAATCAGTTAAAAAGCCCAAGTTGCCACGGTTTACTCCCAGCACTGCCACGCCAAAACGCGCCAGCACACGGGCCGCGCCGAGCATATTGCCGTCGCCACCTACTACTATAGCCAAATCACAGTTTTTACCCAGGGCCACCAAATCCATCATCTGTATATCAGGCAGAGCAAGAGACTCGGCGACCTTTTCTTCTACATACACTTTTAATTGCCTGGCAGTTAAAAACTGATACAGACTGATCAGAGTGCTGTTAGCACCAGGATGATTAGGTTTTCCAATTAATCCAATAGTTTGAAATGCGCTACCAGGGTTTTGACTCATGAGTGTTCCTTTCAAAGTGCAAATGCAGTATACCCATAGTTTGCTGCATGGAACAGCTTTGTGCAGTTGGGCCTGTGACAAAGCATGAGGCTTGAATTTTTTAATAAAGTCCCCACAATGCAGGATGATAGTTAAGCATTAGTGGATGAGTCGTCTTTTTAACCGGAGTGAGAGTTGTAGTGGTTCAGTTAACCAGACCAGAACTGATATTAAAACTCATAGTCGAGCAGTATTTGACGGACGGCATGCCTGTGTCCTCTAAGTTGCTCTGTGAGCAGTCAGAACTTGGCGTCAGTTCCGCTACAGTGCGAAACACTATGATGCTGCTTGAGCAGCAAGGTTTTATCCGTTCTCCTCATACTTCGGCTGGCAGGGTGCCAACGACCTCAGGTATACGTTTATTTATCGATAAAATGCTGCAGTTTGAACCTTTAACTGGCCGCTGGTTGGATGCTATACAGGTCAACTTACCTCCTCAGTTGCCTGTGTCTTTGTTGTGTCAGCAAGCCGGGCAATTACTGGCAAACCTGACAGGTATGGTCAGTATTGTCAGTTCACCTAAGGAACAAGGGCGGGTGATCCGGCAGGTTGATTTAGTTCGTCTGGCGACACAGCGTCTGTTACTTGTAGTGATAGACGAAGACGGCGATATTTTACACCGCGTGCTCTTTTATGACGATTTAATAGATAATCCAACCTTGAGCCGGGTCTTGTGTTTACTGAACGCAGCTTTATGCGGTCAGGATTGGCTGGACGGCATTTCCCGCTTAGCTCTAATAGCCAGGCAAGAATGCGGAGCTGTGCAGGCTTTAGTGAAAACAGCCATGGCACAACTGAGTCTCGACGAGATGCAACAGCATCAGCCACTGATTTATGGCCAGCATCAATTAATGCAGGCCAGCGACTATCACCGTGATCCGCAATTGCAGCAAGTGATAGAACTCTTGGATAATCCGGCTTGTCTGGTGCAGTTATTAACACCCGTCACTCAGGATAACCAACCTAAGCTGATACTGGGACGAGAGTCTGGTATCGAACCTTTAGCCAAGGTGAGTTTGATTTGTGCGCGCTATCGTTCGGAGCCACATGGCTTTATTGCTTTGCTCGGCCCCAGACGTATGAACTACAGTCGTTTTGTACCTTTAGTCGAAGCTGTAGCACAACAAATGTTTTTTAACTTGAATCATCTTAATCAATCCCCATAATAAACCAACCTATGGTGGAGTAGTAACTAATGAGCGAGCAAGATAAAGTGCAAACTGAACAACAACAGGCTGCGGAAGCAGCGGCAGAGCAAGAAGTGGTAGAACTGACGCCGGAGCAGGAACTTATTGCAAAGTTGGATGCGGAATTACAGCAGGCAAAAGCCCAGTTGGCAGAGCAGCATGATTTAATGCTTAGAATAAAAGCTGAAGCAGACAACAGCCGTCGTCGTTCAGCCATGGACGTTGAAAAAGCCCATAAATTTGCGCTGGAGCGTTTCGCTGGTGATTTATTGCCAGTGGTAGACAACCTCGAGCGTGCTTTAACTTTCTTAAATCGTGAAGATGAAAACCAAAAAGCTCTGGGTGAAGGTGTGGATTTAACCTTGAAGGGTTTACTGGATACACTGTCAAAAAACGGTGTGCAGCAAATCGACCCACAAGGTCAGCCCTTTAATCCTGAATTCCATCAGGCCATGTCTATTCAGCCAAGCGCTGATGTAGCACCAAATACAGTGACTTTTGTGATGCAAAAAGGCTATGAACTGAATGGTCGTTTAGTACGTCCTGCTATGGTGGGTGTATCGAAAGCTGTTGAATAACAAGTAACAGCTTAAAAATGAGCTCAGCTCGATTATTCATTAGAAATAATCTGATCTGAGCTCATTTTTTTTGCTTACAATAGCGCTATTCGCACTGTAGGCATTTGTAAAGGAATCTTTTTGTCTGAGCTTGAGTCTGGTACGGCGCCAACGGCGCAATCTGTTGCTGAACTGGTGCTTTGTCGCCATTGCGATCTATTGCAACAATTGCCGCTGTTAGCCATTGGGCAGGAAGCCGCCTGTAGCCGCTGTGGTTATTTACTGGATATGCGACAAAAAGACCCGATATTGCGGCCTGTGCTCTACGCCATAAGCTCACTATTTATGCTTATTCTGGCGAATCTTTTTCCTTTTATTGGTATGGATGTCGCAGGTAACATCCATATCATGAGCTTTTTTGATACTTCCTCTGTGTTGTTTGATGAACATCAGCAATGGTTGGCTGTGCTGGTTTGGTTATTTATTCAGGCCATACCGGCTTTTTGTATGCTGGCCGTCATTTATATCAAGCTCGGCATGGTGCGCCGGGTTCGGGGCTTAGTCTGGACGGCACGAGTGCTCTATATGCTCAAGCCCTGGAGCATGGTGGATATTTTCCTGATTGGTATTCTGGTCGCTTTTGTCAAACTAGTGGTGTACGCCGATATTTCTGTGGGCATGAGTTTCTGGGCTTTTTGTTTGTTCTGTCTTCTGCATTTACGAACTTTTCAGGTCATAGACCGTCATGCCTTGTGGGAGTCTATAGCACCGGCACCGCAACCTGTTTCTGCTGAATACGCAGGACGCACAGGAGTTTCACTGAACATGGCCAGTTGTAGTTGTTGCACAGCCATAGTGCCACTGGAGCAAAAGTATTGTGATCGTTGTGGCACTAAAGTTACAGCCCGCATTCCAGCCAGTTTACAAAAAACTCTGGCTTGGCTGATCACTGCAAGCTTGTTATACATTCCGGCTAACTTGTTGCCTATTATGGAAACGGTGTCTTTGGGCAGCAGTGTTCAGTCGACTATCATCAGCGGTATTATATTGATGTGGCAGGACGGTGCTTATCCTGTAGCTATTGTGATTTTATTAGCCAGCGTTGTAGTGCCAGTGGTAAAAATAGTGGTGATGTTTTGGTTGTGCTATCTGGCTAGTCATTCCGGACATAAAAGACAATTGCTGTCGACCCGGGTGTATTTATTGGTTGATTGGATAGGGCGTTGGTCTATGGTGGACGTGCTGGTGGTGGCGATATTGGCCGCTTTAGTTCGGTTTGATTTATTAATGGGCGTGTATCCAGGTATGGGAGCTATTATTTTTGCGACTGTGGTCATTGCTACTATGTTTGCTGCTATGAGTTTTGACCCACGTTTGTTGTGGGACCAACGCAATAAAAAAGAGGAGCTACGACGTGGCTAAGACACAAGGGCGGGTGGCTGCGGTGAAAAAAATCCGACAACTATCACCCATCTGGATAGTACCGGTAATGGCTGTTGTTATCGGTATCTGGATGTTGTACTACACCCAAAAGAATCAGGGACCAGTCATCACGCTGGTCACTCTGAATGCTGAAGGCATAGTGGCAGGTAAAACTCAGATCAAAAGCCGCAGTGTGGATATAGGCAGGGTTGAATCAGTTCAGCTTTCAGAAGACTTAAGTAAAGTTTTGATCAAAGCCCGCATGGATCCCGGTCTTGAATCTCTGTTAAACGAAGATTCACAGCTGTGGGTGGTCAAACCTACTGTGGGACGAGGAGGCGTCAGTGGCTTAAGTACTTTATTATCCGGTGCCTATATCGAGTTGCAACCAGGTAAAGCTACAGTACAAAAATACTATTACGAATTACTCGACAGTCCACCTATAGCACCGGCTGATGCGCCAGGGGTGCGAGTGACTTTGCTGAGTGACGATGCGACTGCTTTGGCTGTAGGCGATCCTGTTTTGTATCACGGTTATGCTGTGGGCACGGTAGAGACAAGTAACTTTGTTGCTGAACTGGGCCATATGACTTATCAGCTGTTTGTGAGGGCACCTTACGATGCTTTGGTCACAGAGAATGTAAGGTTCTGGCAAGCCAGCGGTATGGCGTTAGATGTCTCGGCGCAAGGTGTACGGGTTGAATTAGCTTCTGTAGCCACATTGCTCAGTGGCGGCGTACATTTTGCTGTGTTGGACGGCTGGCCAGCAGGAGATAAAGTCAGCAACAATACTGAGTTTCAGCTGTTTAAAAATCCCAAGGCCATCAAAGAGGGCTTGTATACCGAATACAACGAATACCTGATGTTTTTTGACGAGTCGATCCGTGGTTTAAGTGCAGGCGCGCCTCTGGAATACAAAGGAATACGTATTGGTACCGTAGCTGTAGCTCCTTACTTTTTTAATATGGACAATCCTCTGGATATTGCCTTTAAACGCGGCATCCCTGTCCTGGTGCGGGTAGAAGCTGGGCGCCTTGCCGGAGAAATGAGCCTGAAAAAGCTGGCACAGGAATTAGAGAGCGCGGTACAGCAAGGTCTAAGGGCTGTGCTTAAAACAGGCAGCTTGCTAACCGGAGCTTTATATATAGAGCTGGAGCAAAGAGAGATGCAGCTTGGATCTTCCCAAGCAGATTTGGTTATGCCTGATGTTGTTGCTGCAGATCACTCAGATCAGGTCGAGGTCGAGATTGCACAGCCTCCGGCCTTTTCTGGCGAGGGACCTGGTACTGAGTCTTATGCTTTAGCAGAGTATGCGGGTTTAAAAATTATGCCGACGGCACCCAGCGGCTTAGCGAATATTGAGCAGAAAGTGCTACAAGTGTTAGATAAAGTCAATCGTTTACCTGTTGAAGAGGTGTTGACACAAAGTTCTGCGACTTTGGTACAAAGTGAAAAAATGCTGAAAAACGCAGAGCAACTGATCCAGTCATTGGATCAACTGGTGAAGAATAATGCGGTACAGCAATTGCCTGCTGATCTTCAGCAAAGTCTGGCTGAATTGCGTAAAACTCTGGCGGGCTTTTCGCCTGGTTCACCGGCCTATGAGCGCTTAAATGGTAATTTGCAGTCGATGGACCAGTTGCTCCGGGATTTACAACCCGTGATTAAAACTATGAATAGTCAAAGTAACTCATTGATTTTTAATGCTGATCTTCCTAAAGATCCAGAACCAGAGAAGGGCAACTAATGCGTTATTTAGTTTTTGTATTTTTGAGTCTGTCTCTGGCCGGTTGTGGTAGTTCAGCTTCACAACTGCAGTATTACCGTCTACCCGCTGTCGCTGTGAAAGCGCCGCAAGTGGACAGCAGCAAAGTGCTGGTGATAGAACCTGTGATGGTAGCCAGCTACTTAAACAGCAATGCTCTGGTGTATCAGAACAATGCTGTGAATCTGCAATTGACCCGCACTCACCAATGGGCTGAAGCTTTGGATCAGCAGCTGAGCCGCAATTTACAGGCTCATTTATCCGCAGCTTTAACTGACTGGCGCGTGACCCAACAGGTCAGCAGTTCCGGCGACAGCCGTCTGACCGTACAGGTAACGCAGTTTCATACGACTGCGGATGGACAAGTCTTGATCAGTGGTCAGGCGCATGTGTTGTCAGGTGCTGTGGTTAGACAATTGCCTTTTGAGTTGCAATTACCTATTGCTGATGATGGTTATGACGAAGTAGTCAAAACCTTGGGCGAAGGCTGGAGTCAGGTCGCAAGCCAGATAGCTGTTATGATCACAGAAAGTCCTGCTTCTTAGTTTTTTTGCCTACAGATAACTGCTTCGCCCGGTTTCAACAACATAACGAGCCCTGCCTTATTGGTGGGGTTTGTTTTTTTAAGACTTCTGGTTGACTTCAGCTTTTTATGGCTACTAAAGTAGATGTTTAGATTCTTAGCTGTCTAAATGGCTATTTCTTGCCTTTGTCAATAGAGTTACGTATAAGTTGTATAAATAACAGCCATCAATCAAAGTGATTAAGTAATGGCTTATGTTCTTCAGAGAAAACTGCTATTAATCAATACAACTATTTTACGGAGAGGACACAAGATGGACGCTGAGCAACAAGTAGGTGTATTACTGTTGGAAGCAGCTGTGTTGATGGTCGTGGGCATGGGTGTTGTTTTTGGTTTTTTGATGGTATTGGTTTTTGCCGTTCAAGCGATGTCCAGATTACTCAAGCATTCCGGTCCGGCAGCAACAACTGCTGCTGTTGCAACAACCCAGTCGGCGGCAGTGCCCGCTGCTGTTGTTGCAGCTATTAGTGTAGCTATTGAACATCATCAAAAACAAAATAAGGGATAAACATGAGCCAACCATTGTTACTGACTGAGCTGGTGCTCAGAGACGCCCATCAATCCCTATTAGCCACCCGCCTGCGTTTAGAGGATATGCTACCTATCGCAGCCAAACTGGATCAAGTGGGCTACTGGTCGATGGAATCCTGGGGTGGGGCTACTTTTGATGCCTGCATTCGTTATTTAGGAGAAGACCCATGGCACCGCTTACGTGAGCTGAAAAAAGCCATGCCCAATACCAAGCAACAAATGCTGCTGCGGGGCCAGAATTTGTTAGGCTACCGTCACTATGCCGACGATGTAGTGCAAGCTTTTGTTGAGCGCTCTTTTGCCAATGGTATAGACGTATTCCGAATTTTTGATGCCATGAATGACGTGCGCAATCTGCAGACCGCTGTGGCTGCTGCTGTCAAAGTTGGAGCTCATGCTCAGGGAACTTTGTCTTATACAGTCAGCCCGGTGCATACCATTGATGGTTGGCTGGATATGGCGATGCAGCTCGAAGATATGGGCTGCCATTCTATTTGTATTAAAGATATGGCCGGTTTACTGAAGCCTTATGTTGCGGAAGAGCTGATCACCCGCTTAAAAGAAAGGGTGAAGCTACCTATAGCGATGCAGTGTCACGCAACCACAGGCTTGAGTACTGCTACCTATCAAAAAGCTATTGATGCCGGCATTGATATGCTCGACACCGCAATTTCGTCTATGAGTATGACCTATGGCCACAGTGCAACAGAAACTATGGTTGCTATCACTGAAGGCACTGCGCGGGATACAGGCTTGAATTTAGTCTTGCTTGAAGAAATTGCTGCTTATTTCCGTGATGTACGGACCAAATACGCTCAGTTTGAAGGTTCGCTCAAAGGCGTGGACGCCCGTATTTTATTGGCTCAGGTGCCAGGTGGCATGTTAACCAATATGGAAAGCCAGCTGAAAGAGCAGGGTGCTTTAGACAAAATGGATTTAGTGTTGACTGAAATTCCTAAAGTTCGCAAAGAGTTAGGTTATTTACCACTGGTGACTCCCACATCACAGATTGTAGGTACTCAAGCTGTATTGAATGTGTTATCCGGTGAGCGTTATAAAACCATCACCAAAGAAACTGCTGCTGTGCTCAAAGGAGAATACGGTTCAACACCAGCTCCTGTAGATCTGGCATTGCAGCAGCGGGTACTGGCTGGTGCAGCAGCTATTGTCTGTCGTCCGGCCGATTTATTACAGCCTGAACTTGACTCATTAACTACTGAGCTTGAGAGCAAAACTCAGGAGCTGCAACTGAAATTGGCGCAAGACAAGATTGATGATGTCTTGACCTACGCTTTATTCCCACAGGTAGGCTTAAAGTTTTTGTTGCACAGAGGTGATGCATCGAAGTTTGAACCTGCACCTGGTCAACAAAAGCCGGCAAACCCGACGAACGCTCAGGTGGAGCAAGTCAACAACACTGCCTCCGCTGTGGGTGTTTACAGCGTCAAAGTGGATGGCAAGGTGTATCAGGTTGAAGTTGGACCCGCTGGTGCAGTGCAGCAGATCAAAGCCGTAGTGGGTGAGACTATTCCACAATCGGCCAGCATTCAGCCTGCCAGCAAGTTAAACTCGCCTTTGGCCGGCAATATACTGGCGCTTAAAGTCAGTGTGGGTCAGCAGGTGGAGGCGGGACAAGTGGTACTGTTAATGGAAGCTATGAAAATGGAGACTGAAATTCGTGCCAGCCAGTCGGGTATTGTCAGTCAAATTCATATTAGTGTTGGGTCTGCAGTCACTACCGGCGATCTGCTGGTTAGTTTTGCCTGAGGATAGATCATGGATGCTTTGTTAACATTGATTGATTCTACAGGGTTGGTGCACTTGACCTGGCCAGCTCTGGTTATGATGGCGGTGGGTTTTTTGTTGTTGTATCTTGCCATAGCTAAAGGTTTTGAACCTTTGTTACTGATCCCTATTGGTTTCGGCGCAATTTTAACCAATATTCCTCTGGCTGGAATGGGCGAAGCTGGTGGTTTGTTGTATTCCATTTATCAGGTGGGTATTGAAAGTGGCGTTTTCCCGTTATTGATCTTTTTAGGCGTTGGAGCTTTAACCGACTTCAGTGCGTTAATCGCCAACCCTAAAATGTTGTTGCTGGGTGCTGCAGCTCAGTTTGGTATTTTTTCTACCTTGTTGGGCGCTATTGCTCTGAACTGGGTGCCAGGTTTAAGTTTCTCGATGCAGGAAGCTGCAGCTATTGCCATTATTGGCGGAGCGGACGGCCCTACCGCTATCTTTTTAGCGTCAAAACTGGCGCCTGAATTATTGGGGGCTATAGCTGTGGCCGCTTATTCTTATATGGCGCTGGTACCTATCATTCAGCCGCCTATTATGCGGGCTTTAACCAGTGTAGAAGAGCGCAAAATCAAAATGGCTCAGTTGAGACAAGTCAGTCAAAAGGAGAAAATCATTTTCCCTTTGCTGGTGCTGATTTTAACTTTCCTGTTTTTGCCAACAGCTGCACCTTTGATTGGTATGTTTTGTCTGGGCAATTTAATTCGCGAGGCCGGAGTGGTGGAGCGTTTATCTAAAACAGCACAAAACGAGCTGATTAATATAGTGACTATCTTTTTAGGTTTAGCCGTAGGCTCCAAGTTAAGTGCGGATCAATTTCTGACCACTCAGACCTTGGGCATTCTGCTGTTGGGTGCCGTGGCTTTTGGGATTGGTACTGCATCGGGGGTGTTGATGGCCAAGCTGATGAATAAACTATCCAAAGATCCGGTCAATCCATTGATTGGCGCAGCTGGTGTTTCAGCTGTACCTATGTCGGCTCGTGTTGCGAACAAAGTGGGTTTGGAAGCTGACCCGCATAACTTCTTGCTGATGCATGCAATGGGTCCGAATGTGGCTGGTGTGATAGGTTCAGCAGTAGCTGCCGGTATTTTGCTGGCGCTGCTGCAGTAAAGTTATGGGTGTGGGATTTAGTTATAGCTAAATTCCACACCTAAGATCACGGCTTTGCTGGCGCCAGTAACTTCAGGAATATTACCCGGAATTTGGTTGTCATAAGCAAAAGCCAACCAGGCAAAAGCCATAGCTTCAACATCATCTGCTTTCACTCCTAAACTGGAGGTTTGCTGCAGTTGTACTGCAGGGAACAGCTGCTGTAAATCGCTCACCAGCACTTGGTTATACGCACCACCACCACAGATAAACAACTCCGCTATGGCTTCATCTGCTAATGCAATTTTGATGCTTTGTGCGGTGAAGCGGGTCAGGGTGCGCTGCACATCTGCTGGAGCATAGGGTCTGCTTTGTAATTTTTGCTCTAACCACAATTCGTTGAAATACTCTCTGCCTGTGCTTTTGGGACCTTGCAATTGAAAGTATGGGTCTGACAACAGAGCAGCTAATAAATCCTGCTGTATTGTGCCAGAAGCAGCATATTCACCATCTTTGTCGTATAAACCTAAGCCTTGTTGCTGGATCCAATTGTCCATCAGTCCATTGCCAGGGCCAGTATCAAAACCACGCACTGGTCGGTTGGGTTGCAGTAAAGTGACATTGGCGATACCACCAATATTTAGAATAGCGCGATAGCTGTCAGGTTTTGTAAAAATAGCTTTATGAAAAGCTGGCACTAAAGGCGCGCCCTGACCACCATAGGCCATATCTTTACGACGAAAATCAGCGATAACCCGGATTTGCGTTTCTGCAGCAAGACGGAACATATCACCTATCTGATAAGTAAAAGGGAACTGAGCGTAAGGGCGGTGACGGATGGTTTGGCCATGGCAACCAATAGCGCTGATCTGTTCAGGGGCAACTTTAGCTTTGGCTAACAACTGCTTCACCGCATTTGCGTAGGCTATAGCCAGTTGTTGCTCTGCTAACCCCATAAGCTCAAGCTCATCAGGGCCGGATTGAGCCAATTGACTAAGCTGCTGACGTAACTCTGTTGGGAAAGGACAAAGTAAAGATTCAAGTAATTCAGGCTGGAGTTTTACTGTAGGGGACTGACCAAAACGAACCAGCACCAGATCGATACCATCGAGACTGGTGCCGGACATAATACCTACGTAGAGGCCTGACATTATTCTGCTGTAGCTACTGTGATCCGTTGGTGATTTTGCATCTGTGCAATCAGCTGTTTAGCCTGATTGACAAAAACAATCCGCTCATTGGGCGATAAAGCTTCTGCTTGAGGCAACTTCACTGTGCGTGGGTCCCGGTGTACACCGCCAACCACAAATTCATAGTGTAAGTGAGCGCCAGTGACACGGCCAGTAGCACCTAAGCGACCTATTACCTGACCCTGACGTACGTTTTCACCTTGTTTGACATCGCGTTTGGATAAATGGAGATATTTAGTAACTATATTATTTTTGTGTTTAATAAACACATAGTTCCCGTTTACGCTGTTGCGGGTGGACGCAATAACTTTGCCATCACCAGCTGCCATAATGGGAGTGCCTACAGCGGCAACGTAATCAACGCCATTATGTGGTCGCACTTTCTTTAACACTGGGTGTAAACGGCGAGGGTTAAAATTAGAACTGACATATTGAAAACTGACTGGTGCCCGTAAAAAGGCCTGCTTAGTACCTTTGCCGTCTGGTTTATAAAAGGCCCCATCTTTATGACGAACGGCCTGATAGACTTGCCCTTGATTGGTAAATTGTGCGGCTAGTATGTCACCGTTACCTACAAACTGGCCGTCTGCATATCGGGTTTCAAAAATGACGCTAAAACTATCGCCTGCTTTGATATCTAAACCAAAATCTATGTCATAACTAAAAATATTATTGGCCAGAACCAACACTTGGGCTTCAGATAAACCTGCTTCCAAACCTGCGTTCCAAAATGAACCGTTGATCACGCCGCTGACAACTTCAGTTCGGGTCTCAACTTCCTTTAATAACTCTTCGGCCGCAAAGTCGCCTTTGGCTGTACGCTGCACCCGTAAAGTTTTAAGGTTATTAATTGGATAACGTAGTTCCTGCAACTTACCTTGATTATCTAAGCCGAATTCAATCTGTTCGCCGGGGAAAATGCGGGTTAGAGTTTTGACAGGTTTACCCAGTTCCAATACTTCCTGCATGGCAGCCTGGTCTAATTTGGCTTTGCGAAAAATAGCCGACAAAATGTCGCCTTTTTTTACATCTACTGTTACCCACTCCAGTGAGTTGTCTTCGTGTGGTAAGGTTGCAAGCTGTTCTGCTGCAATTTTCTCTTCCACCAACGGAATATCAATACTGTATCTTTTTCCAACTTCCAACTCAGAGGTTTCTGTAGTTCTGGAGGCTGAAGCTTGTTCTGACGGGATCAACAGCATAACGGCAACGATGCCGCTTAAAGCGCCGATTAATAACCGATGTTTGATAGGCAAAGAAGAAATCATAGAAAGCGCATCTCTTATTATTATCAGACAAACCAATAAAAAAATGAGGATATAACGATTTTTTGTGCGATGCCACACTTTTGTTGGTTTGATCTGAAGAAATGTTTCAGTAGAATGCAGACTTGGAATTTTGCTTAATACAAGAGAAGTAGGAGTACACCATGGCTCACTGGGAGCAGGCGCTGGCTGAGATAAAACGCGGCTGCGAAGAGATTTTGTTAGAAGAAGAGCTGATTGCCAAGTTAAAGGAAGGAAAACCTTTAAAAATCAAGGCAGGTTTTGATCCGACTGCGCCAGATTTGCACTTAGGTCATACGGTTCTCATCAACAAATTACGTACCTTTCAGCAGTTGGGTCATGAGGTCATTTTTCTGATTGGCGACTTCACCGGCATGATTGGTGATCCAACAGGTAAAAACGTCACGCGTAAGCCTTTAACCCGTGAAGATGTGTTGGCGAACGCACAGACCTATAAAGAGCAGGTGTTTAAAATTCTTGATCCGGCAAAAACCCGTGTGGCTTTTAACTCTGAATGGATGGAAGAGTTAGGTGCTGCTGGCATGATCAAGTTGGCCGCACGCCAAACCGTAGCGCGCATGCTCGAACGTGATGATTTTAAAAAGCGCTATGCCAATAACCAGTCTATTGCGATTCACGAGTTTTTATACCCGCTGGTACAAGGTTGGGACTCTGTGGCGTTAGAGGCTGACATCGAAATGGGTGGTACCGACCAGCGCTTTAACCTGTTGATGGGCCGTGAACTGCAAAAAGACGAAGGTCAGCGCCCACAAACCATCATCATGGTGCCATTGCTGGAAGGTCTGGACGGTGTGCAGAAGATGTCCAAGTCTTTAGGGAACTATATCGGTATCACTGATACGCCGGGTGAGATGTTTGGTAAAGTGATGTCTATCAGTGATGAACTGATGTGGCGTTACTACGATTTGCTGAGTTTCCGTCCTATTGCAGACATAGCTGCACTGAAGCAACAAGCGGCTGAAGGCCGTAACCCGCGTGATATCAAAATTGAGCTGGCAAAAGAAATTATTGCCCGTTTCCACGATGAGGTTTCAGCGGATGCAGCTGAACAGGATTTTATCCAGCGTTTTCAGAAGAACGCCTTACCTGATGATATTCCTGAGCTGACCTTGACCCTGACAGCCGACAGCATCCAGATTGCGAATTTGCTAAAAGAAGCAGGTTTGGTCGAGAGTACGTCTGAAGCTTTGCGTATGATTAAGCAAGGCGCTGTGAAACTAGATGGCGAAACTAAAGTGGAAGACAGCAAAATGGAATTTGCCAAAGGCAGCAGTCATATTTTCCAGGTGGGCAAAAGAAAATTTGCTAAAGTCAGAGTGATTTAACTGCTTATTTTGGAAAAAAACCGGCATCAGCCGGTTTTTTTATGACGTTCTCTTCCGCATTGCTGCAATGTCAGCCGAGCCCTTGCAAACGGGCAAAGAGTAATTTTTGCAATTCGGTTTTTAATTGCAGTGGCTCAAAAGGCTGACGCAGCCACATCATATTCATCGTCAGCCCCGGCTGTGGATCATCTGAAGCTATTATCGCAAGTTTAACCTTGTGTTGTGTCAGTTCGATTTGCAGTAATTGCATATCAATACCAGGTTGGTCAAAGCCCATCAAAACCAGTTCCGGCTTGCGCTCGCCTATCATCAGCAGTGCATCAACAGTATTACGGGCTTGCTGTAGTTCTACCGGAAAATTCCATTGCTGACATAACGCCTGCAGTAGTTCAAAAAAAGCACTTTCAAGGTTTACACAAAGGACATAAGTCAAAGGGTGTAACTTTTGCCTTTTATGCAACAAACTGAGCAGCGATTCCTGCACTATGCGTCTGTGGCCTCCGGGTGTTTTCCAGGCACTTAATAAACCCTGCTCAACCCATAGCTGAATAGTACGGACCGATACACCTAAAAGTGTTGCGGCTTGTCGGGTGGAAAGAAGTTGGCTTTGCTCTGACATAATGTTTTTTCTAATTTGATTAGATTTATCATATTTATCAAATGAGCTGGTGTCAATCAAGTCAGAGCTTTTTGTCTTCAACTGTGCTCTTTTTGCTCTGTTTTGTTGTGGTTATTTCAATATAGTACTATTGTGATATTGAATTAATATCAAATTAAGGTGAGGCTATGAAAGAGTATCTGGCAACAAGCCGCAGTGGCTTGTTGATGTTAGTTGTGTTGCCTGCAGCTTTGGTTCTATCAGTTTTGTCTCTGCTGGTCATGGGAGGACTGCTCAAACTAATTGCTGTATTGGCCCTGATTTTTGTGGTGGTCGGTTTTTTTGGTTTTTATATGGTGCAACCAAACCAATGCGCTGTCTTACAGTTGTTTGGTCGTTATGTAGGATCCGACTTACAAACAGGTTTACGTTGGGCGAACCCCTTTTATAGCAAACAAAAAGTGTCATTGCGGGTACGCAACTTTGAAAGTGGCAAATTGAAAGTGAATGATCACAGTGGCAATCCGGTTGAAATTGCAGCTGTTGTGGTATGGAAAGTGGTAGATAGCGCTGAAGCTGTATTTGAAGTGGAAGATTATGAGAACTTTGTCAGCATTCAAAGTGAGGCGGCACTGCGCTTTCTAGCCTCAAGTTATCCTTATGAAGCTGCTGAAGATGGGGATATTAGTCTGCGCAGCAATGGCCCTGAAGTCACAGACTTACTCAAAGGCGAAATTCAGGCCCGCTTGGAAAAAGCTGGTGTTGAAGTACTGGAAGCCAGGATCAGTCATTTGGCTTATGCACCGGAAATAGCCAGTGCCATGCTACAACGTCAGCAGGCAAGAGCTGTGGTGATGGCACGTCAGCAATTGGTTGAAGGTGCTGTGGGGATGGTGGAATTAGCTTTAGCCCGTTTGTCGGAAAAAAATATGGTGCAATTGGATGAAGAACGCAAGGCCGCTATGGTCAGTAACTTGTTAGTGGTGCTTTGTGGTGATCATCAGGTGCAACCTGTGATCAATACCGGCACTTTGTACTAAGCGGAGACTATGTGGTGTCGAAAAAAGCCTTTGCGTTACGTATTGATGAAACAGTGTTGCAAGCCCTGCAACACTGGGCTGATGATGAGTTTCGCAGTGTAAACGGCCAGATTGAATACCTGTTACGGGAGGCGTTAATTCAGACCGGAAGGTTGAAGAAAAAACCTCCGGCAGAGCCTTCAGCTGAGCTTGATTAAACTGAACTAGGGATTATGAGTGTCGAACTACCTGAATTTAATAAATTGAATCAATAAGATAAGACAGTTCGTTTGAAAAGGACACTCTATTTCCTGACTGAATGTGCAGATTTTTGCGCTTATCAAGGCAGGCTGTCGTACGCCATAGCGAGCTATGGTTAGACAAGGCAACACAGAGAGGCTAAACAAAAGATCCTTTAGTGTCGCTGCTTATCCCGAGTTCAGGTTGATTAGCTTAAGGTCGAAAAATGCAATGAGCATCAGTTTAAACGTAAAACTGTAATAGCCCATACCAAAACGGAAGACTAATAAAGCTAAGTAGTAAGCCCAGTCCTACTAGAGCTGGCACTAAACGTATCGCAAGTCCGGCACCAACAGCGATAGCGCCAGCGGATACCATGGGCGGCATCGCGGCTTCAAATACCACCACTTGCAGCAACAATGGGTCAGGTTGGAATAAGCTTAAAAAACCTAAAGCCAGCAAAGGCATTAAAAACAGTTTTACACCTAGTGCGAAGATCAGAGGTTTGGCCTCTTTTTTATCCAGCTGCAATCTAAACTGAAAACCTACAGCTACCATAATTACAGGCACTAAAGTAGCAGCCAAATTGTCGAGTACCAGGCTAAAAAACTGCGGATAGGTCCAAGGTTTGAGAGCCAGAGCCAATGCTAAGGCAACAAAAGACGGAAAGGTCAGAACTCGTTTAACGATGTGCGCAGCGCTTGGGGTGGTGGCATTTGGGTTGTACCAGGCCGCCAGAATAGTGGAATAAGTGGCCAGTGCAACAAAAGATCCTGCCTGATCATAAATCATGGCGTAGGGCAAAGCCTGGTCGCCAAAAAAAGCTTCAACCATGGGAAAACCTAAAAAAGAGGTATTCCCCAGTGGTAGCACGACCAGCAGGGCTCCCACTGTGGTTTTTTCCCAGTGCCAGATTTTACCTGCCAGTATGACGAGGCCTGCTACTATCAGCAGCAGCACCCATGGAGTGATAGCCGGTAACCACAATTGGCTGGAGAACTCTAACAAAGGGATTTTTTGTAGCACCAAAGCGGGCAGGGCGACAAAAAGCACATATTGGTTCAGTACTAGCCCTGTGTCCTGCGGAAATTGCGGTAACCTGCGCAGCAAAGCACCTATCACTAAATACACTAATACTAACGCAAAACTTTCCATGCGGGCTCCTTATCAATCCCCATTGTATTGCGTCTCTGGTGTCACGCCTATGCGACTTTCGCCTGATAGCTGATGCAGCAGGTTTAGTTGTTTGATTGCTTGCTTTAACAGCAATTCTTTGTCGTTTTTAGTCCACTGTTTCAGCTGATACTCCAGTTTGCTGGCTGAGGAACGGCAGGGCATAACGTAAGTGAAGGCTAACTTCAGAGGACCTTTGCCTTTAAGTGCTTTAGCGCCTCCTGTTAATTCACCCTTATGCTGGCGTAAGCGCCGTTCAGGATTAGTGCTGATCCCTGTGTATAAAGCGCCTGCTTTGGTGCGCACCATATAAACAAACCATGGGGTTGATACTGCAGTCATGCCTTGTCCTGTTAGTTCTGCTACACTAGCGACGATTTATACCCTTCGTACTTGAAGCTGTAGCTTTGTTGACTGCGTGCTCTCGCCCCAGTCACATAGGACTACTATGCTCCTGGGGGCTCACGCACTGGTCGCCTGCCTGCAACTCCAATTACTTTGTGTATAGAAGTTTGAAGGCCGATACTTTAAAGGAAATTGCATGTCATTTGCCACGCTTGGTTTAGATCCCCGTATTCTTTCTGCTGTGACCGCACAGGGTTACCACACTCCAACCCCCATTCAGCAGCAAACCATACCTGTGATCTTAGAGGGCAAAGATGTACTGGCTGGTGCTCAGACCGGCACAGGAAAAACTGCTGCTTTTACCTTGCCTGTGTTGCAATTGCTGAGTAAAAACACCTCCAAAGTGAACAATTTACAAGTGCGCTGTTTAGTGCTGACGCCGACCCGAGAGCTGGCGCAGCAGGTGGCCGATAGCGTTAAAGCTTATGGCGCTGATTTACCTCTGAAATATGCGGTGTTTTATGGTGGTGTCTCGATAAACCCACAATATGATCAGGCCAGCCGGGGCTTAGATATTCTGGTCGCCACACCTGGTCGTCTGCTTGATCATTTGCATCAGGGCACAGTGAGTTTATCTGAATTACAAATTCTGGTGCTGGATGAAGCCGACCGTATGCTGGATATGGGTTTTATTCACGACATTAAACGTATTATGGCGAAATTACCCAAAGAGCGGCAGACACTGTTTTTCTCTGCCACTTTTGCCAAAGAAATCAAAGAGCTGGCTGATACTTTGTTAAAATCACCTGTACTGATTGAAGTGGCGAAACCTAACAGTACCGCAGATAAAATAGAACAGCTGGCTTATAGAGTAGATTCACAACGCAAACGCGAGATGCTGTCTTATCTGATTGGCTCGCGGCAGTGGAAACAGGTACTGATTTTTAGCCGCACTAAACATGGCGCAGATCGTCTGGCCAAGCAGTTGCGCTTAGATGGGATTGAAGCGGGAGCTATTCACGGTGACAAAAGTCAGGGTGCCCGCACCAAAGCGCTGGATGATTTTAAAAACAACAGATTGAGTGTGTTAGTGGCCACTGATATTGCGGCCCGCGGCCTGGATATTGAAGAGCTACCTATAGTCGTCAACTACGATTTGCCGCAAGTGGCAGAAGATTATGTACATCGAATCGGCCGTACCGGCCGGGCTGGCAACTCAGGTATGGCGATAAGTTTAATTACGCCAGACGATCTGGTGATGCTGCAAGCCATTGAAAAGCTGACAAAGCAAGTGATAGTACAGCAGGTTATTCCTGGCTATGAACACGACCCGAAAATGAATCACAGCAGTAAGAAAGCCGATGCTGAAGAAGATAGAGTACAAAAAGTGGCCAGTCGCAATAAACAGCTGGCTAAAGAAAAAGCCAAGTTACGTTCGCAACTGGTGAATAAAAAATAACTGCTATAGATAGTCAGAACCTAAAAAAGCAGCGCAAGCTGCTTTTCTGATGATGGGATATCAGTCGTCTTTGGGTTCTAGCGGAGTCGCCAGCGTCAGCTGATAAAAAGCTAAATCCAGATAACGGCCAAATTTAAAGCCAGCCTGAGTGATAGTACCGCTGTGGCTAAACCCATGTTTGGTATGCAAGGCAATACTTGCTGCGTTGGCTGCATCTATACCACCAATCAGCAGGTGATAATTCTCCAGTTGGGCCTGCTCTATTATTCTCTGCAAAACCAAAGCACCATAACCTTTACCCTGCTGATCCGGTGCCACATACACCGAATGCTCAACTGAATACTTAAAGGCCGGAAACGCCCTGAATGTGCCATAACTGCCAAAAGCCACCAGTTGCTCCTGCTCATTCAAAAGACCCAACACCGGAAAATTCCCTGCCGTTTTATTCGCAAACCATTGTTGCATAGTCGCCATAGTGCGGGGTTTGTATTCATACAAAGCCGTGGTATTCAAAATGGCGTGGTTAAAAATAGCCAAAATCGCTTCGGCATGCTCATCAAAGTTACAAAACACAAAACGCATTGGTTCTCCGTTCACTTGGTCTGTCTCAACTTCTGTACAGGGTTTTAATCAGATGATAACCAAACTGGGTTTTGATGGGGCCATGCACTTCCAGCACGGATTTTTTAAATACCACTTCATCAAAAGCCCTGACCATCTGGCCAGGTTTAAACTCACCTAAATCACCACCTTTTTTGCCCGAAGGACACAGTGAGTGTTTTTTCGCAAGTTCATGAAAACTGGCGCCTTTGGCCAGTAGTTGCTTTAATTTTTCTGCTTCAGCAGCAGTTTTTACCAATATATGGCAGGCGCAGGCTTTGGGCATGTCTTTATCCGGTCTTAACTAAGGTGGGCTTGCTAGTGTAAACAGCCTGAGCTGCGTTGCCCAGATGATACAGCCTTTTCTTCATACTTTTCTTCCAGAGGGCGAAATTCAAGGCCCGTGGTTTTTCTAGCGATAAAAACCTGATAACACGAATGCAAAAGCATGTGACAAGGCTGTATTGATGTGTTAATTATTGTAATTGAGGTGTATGTGCGAATCAGTCACAGAACTGGCATGCATCGAAAACAATAAGATGGTCCAGAGAAATACATAACATCCTAAACGGAGAATTCATGAAACACATTGGAAAAACAGCGCTGGCTTCAGCTATAGGCTTAGCTTTGTCTTGCGGCGCCACGGCTGCAACCTTAGAACAATACAAAATGGGCACTCAGTCAGTTAAAGATTTGTTAGCTGGCAAAGAAGCAACAGGTTCAATCTCTAAAGATCAAGCCCAAGGTATACCTTCTTCCTACTACGTTGTGTTGAAACAAGCTGGTTTACAGGACTTAAAAGGAGCAAATCCTGCATCTGTGAAAGCTGCTTCAGCAAGTATCGCAGATTCTGTGCAAGCTGTTAGCTCTGCTTTGTTAACTTTAGACCGTGATGCTCAGGTGTTGGCGACCACGAAAAACCTGGCGTCAGGTTTAGTTGTTCGTGCATCTGCGAGTGCCCTGCAGAAGCTGCAGGCCAACCCTGCCGTTGCTTCTATTTATCCAGTTTACGACAGCAAGCCTATGGCAGCAGACAGCGCTGTGTACATGAAAGCTGATGCTGTAGTCAAAGCAGGTGTTGCTTCTGGTAAAGGTATCAAGGTCGCAGTACTGGATACTGGTATAGATTACACGCATAAATCCATGGGTGGCGCTGGTACAGTCGAAGCTTATGATGCTGTGAATCAAAGAACACAGCCAACCTGGCCTCAGGGTAAGGTCCTTGGCGGTTATGACTTTATCAACAATGATCCAAACCCAATTGACCCGCGCAGTGCTGGTCATGGTACTTATGTAGCCAGTTCTGTTAGCGCAGCAGCGCCTGATGTTGAGTTCTACGCCTACACAGTCTGTGCTGCAAACTGTCCAGGTGCTGCACAAATCGGCGCTTTAGACGCAGCTTTAGACCCAAATGGCGATGGCGATATGTCTGACCGCGTTGACGTGATCAATATGTCTTTGGGAAGTGACGTAGGTACTACTAACGCGACAAGCGGTACTCAATTTTTGATCCAAAAAGCGGCAACCCTTGGTATCAATATGGTGATATCAGCTGGTAATGATGGCCCGAACCCATTTATTGTTGGTGGTCCAAGTACAACGCCAAATGCATTGTCAGTAGGCGCTATGACGCACCCAACGGGGTCTTCAGTTATTTTTGAAGCCAACGAAATAGCTGGCAAAGCCATTGACATGATTCCGGCAGGTTTCAACACTGTTAGCGAGTTCAGTTTCAACAGCACAGCTAACCCATTGGTTTTTGTTTCAGGTAACGCACAGGGCTGTACAGCGTTTGCCGCTGGTTCGTTAACCGGAAGAACTGTGTTAATAGACCGTGGTACCTGTAACTTCACTGCAAAAGTGATCAATGCCCAGAATGCCGGCGCTGCTTTTGTTATTATCGCCAATAACGCTGCGGGCTTAGGTCCTGTAAGTGCTGGAGGTTCAAACCCGGCAGTGGCTATTCCAACTGTTGGTATTTCAAAAGAAGATGGCGATGCAATCAAAACTGCATTGGCAAACGGCGACGTGGCTTACAGCATAGTGGCTAAGTCCATCAGTTCAGCTGGTGGTTTAGCGACCTTCACGTCACGTGGTCCTTCTATCGAAGGTTTATTAAAGCCAGAAATTACCGCTCCAGGTACGAATATCGTAATGGCAGCTGTGGGTACTGGTGATCAAACTGCGTTAAACTCTGGTACTTCATTTTCTGGTCCTCTGACTGCAGGCGCTGCGGCTTTATTGCGTGAAGCCCTGCCAAATCGTACTGCTCAGGAAGTGAAAGCTACCCTGATGAATACTGCGAATATGGACGTTTATACTTTACCAAAAGCACACCCTGATGCTGAATTAGCACCTATTTCTGCTATGGGCGCAGGTTTAGTTGACGTAGAGAAAGCGGTCAATCTGCCGGTTGCAGCCTGGGTTGAAGATGCTAAGTTCAATACAGCTCAGGCTGCCTTGTCTTTTGGTCTTAATACTCTGTCTGAAACCACCACCTTAACTAAGACGGTGACGCTGAAAAACTTTGGTACTACGCCAAAAACTTACAGCTTGAGTATGCAAGATCGTTTCGCTGAGGATACAGACACTGCAGCTTTAAGCTGGGTTTTCCCTGAGTCTGTTACTGTAGCACCGGGTCAATCCACTAAATTCGATGTGACAGTCACTATTGATCCTACTAAGTTACCTGAGTGGGAGTTGGCAAATACTTCTGAATTAACTGAGAAAAATGCTCAGCTGACTACAGTTGAATACGATGGTGCCTTAGTCTTCAACGACCCAAGCACAGAAGCCACAAATGACCTGCATCTGGTTTATCATATTCTGCCAAGAGCCAATGCAGCTTTAGAATTGAGCAGCAGATTCGTTGACGATACTTCAGTTAAAGTCGTGAAAAACGTTGGTGCAGTTGAAGCAGATATTTTTGCAACTCAACTGGTTGGAACTTCAGAAAAAGACGAAAGCAACATGTACGATTTACGTGCAGCTTCGCTGGATGTGATTTCTGTACCTAACACCTACTGTACTTCAGGTTTACTGCTGGCTCCTACTTTAACTCTAGAAGAGGGTCTGAGCCATGTTCAGCAGGTGAATGTTGGCGTTGACTTGGATATAGATAACGACGGTGAATACGATATTCAGTTAAATAGCTTATTACTGACTCGCTTAGGAACCAGCTATGCAGGTTTCCCTGCTGTCATGGGGACTTTCGTCACTCCATATGGCGCTTACAGTGGCTCTATCAGTGACTTATTCCATTCAGTAGGTCAGCGCAGCGTTACCTTGTCTGCGTGTTTTGAAGACATTGGTTTAACAGCGACTGATGTTGGTCGTACTATAGGAACTCGTTACCGTACTATTAACGACGGTAGTGCTATTGGCGCGGACTGGGGCCCAGCATTAGATGACTCTATTGTGGCAAACGCCAGATTAGTTTCAGCTCCGACTGTGACCTTAACCTCCCTGACTGCTGCAACTCCGGCTTCAGCTGATGCATCACCTGCTGCTGTGGGTGACGAGTTAGAAACTCTGGCTCCGGGTGAAGAAGCGCGTATCGTGATCGATGGTGCCAGTGGTGCCGGTGTGGTGCTGTTGTCCGATGTAGGTGACGTCGCTTTTGCTGCAGAAACTCCATCTTCAACTACTGCGCCTGTGATGGCTGAAACTGTGGCATTTAGCATTGATGAGAACAAGACTGCTGGCACTGTTTTAGGTCAACTGACAGCTGAAACAGGCTTGTTAGATGCCGACGTAGCTGAATTCCTGGTAGCTGGTAGTTCAAGTCTGGCGTTTGCAGTAGCTAAAAATGGCACTGTCACCGTGGCTGATGCTTCTTTACTGGACTATGAGGCAGGTTTCACCAGCGCTCAACTGGCTGTTGTTGCAGTAAACACTGATGGCAATATCTCTGCTCCAGCTACTGTAAATATCGCAGTAAATAACGTGCCTGACGAAGCACCAGTGCTTACAGCTTCAGCAACTGCGGCCACTATTGTGGCAACAGTAGCAACTGCTGGCACTCAGGTTGGTAATGTCTCTGTAACTATCAACGAAGCAAATGCGACCTTAGATAAAGTCACAGTGACTCCGGCGCTGTTTACTTACGCTGATGGCAAAGTCAATCTTGCCCGAGTACCGACTAAGGATGAAGCTGGTACTGTAGCTGTGACTGTAGTTGCAACTGACAGTGCTGGTTTAACCTCTAACACTGCTACTTTTAATGTGACTGTTGCTCCGGCACCTAAAAAGTCCAGCGGTAGCTTCGGTTGGTTGTCACTGATGTTATTACCTCTGGCTTTATTACGCCGTCGTCGTAAATAACCGAACTTTATAGTTCAAGTCAAAAACCGCCGTTTATCGGCGGTTTTTTTATGGCTGCGCCGGGCACGGCGCATTGCGCGCAACTTTAAGGAACAGGGGGGCTGGGATGTCCGGGGAGGGACTGTATGTCGACAATGCCGGGGGATGTCGGGCTTTCGAAATGCCAACTGTTTGGCATTTCGCCGATATCACGCTTTCGCTTGTGGCGACGGCCGAAACATATTTTCGATTATGAGTTGAATTATTTCGAAGCAATAAAAAAACGGGACATGAAGTCCCGTTTTTCTCAACGCCTGAATTTAAAATTAAGCAGGTTGTTGCTGGGTAATGCAGTGCACGTTGCCGCCACCTAATAAAATCTCACGGCCAGGCACTGTGACCACCTGATGCTTTGGAAAGACTTTAGATAAGATGTCGATCGCAACCTGATCGTTGGCATCGTCAAATACCGGCAACACCAAACCGCCATTGCATAAATAAAAGTTGATGTAAGAACCGGCTAAACGGGCTTCAGATTCACGAGGTACTGCTGCGCCCGTTAAATCCACAGTGGCATATTCGTCTGCTTTGGCTAGCATAGGAGCAGGCACAGGCAGCTTGTGTACAGTGAATTTACGACCTTTGGCATCAGTGCTGTTTTCCAGCACTTCTAAAGCAGCGCGTGAGCGTTCGTACTGTGGATCGTTTTTGTCGTCAGTCCATGCCAGCAAGACTTCTGCTGGGCCGACAAAACAACACATATTATCGACGTGACCATCGGTTTCGTCGTTAAAAATGCCTTCTTTCAGCCAAATCACTTTATCAATACTTAAGTAATCGGACAGCATCTGCTCGATTTGTTCGCGCGTTAAATCCGGGTTACGGTTTTTATTCAGCAAACATTCTTCAGTGGTCAGCAAGGTGCCTTCGCCATCGACATGAATAGCGCCACCTTCCAGCACAAAGCCTTCTGTACGGTAACGAGCTGTGCCTTCAATATTGGCAATCTTTTGTGCGACTTGGTCGTCTCTGTGCCAAGGGAAATATAAACCACCGTTTAAACCACCCCAGGCATTAAAGGTCCAGTCAACAGCACGCACTTCTTTGCCATTGGTGACAAAAGTAGGGCCAGTGTCACGGCACCAGGCGTCATCTGTTGAGGTTTCAACCACACGAATGGGGTGAGTGGTTGGCTCTAAGCTCAACTGTGCCTGAGCATTGGCAAACTGAGCGGCAGAGGCCAACACAGTCACCGGCTCAAAACGGGCAATAGCACGGATCACAGCACAAAAGGCTTGCTGTGCTGGCTTGGCGCCTAAACGCCAGTTATCGGTACGTTCTGGCCATACCATCCAGGTTTGTTTATGCGTAGCCCATTCGGCTGGCATAAAAAAACCATCGGCACGAGGCGTACTGTTTAAGGTAACAGCCATCTTAGTTGTTACCTTCAGTTGGGGTAGTTTTGCCATCTTTGGTTAAGATAGCACCGTATAAGTCGATACGACGGTCACGGTAGACGCCCCAGTTACGACGGTTTTTTGCGGTCTCGTCTAAATCGAAGGTATGAACTAACACAGCTTCGCTGACTTCGTCTGCTTCTTCTACCTTGGCACCAAACTCGTTGGCAATAAAAGAGCTGCCGTAGAAGGTAATAGCAAAGTCGTCTTCGGTTTCACGACCAATGCGGTTCGATGCAATGAGTGGAACCAGGTTGGCAGCTGCGTGGCCTTGTTGAGTACGTTGCCAGTGTTCACGTGAATTGACGGTTTCGTCATGAGGTTCAGTGCCAATAGCTGTAGGGTAGAACAGCAGTTCTGCGCCCATTAATGCCATGCTGCGGGCACATTCAGGGAACCATTGATCCCAGCAAATACCAATACCAATTTTGGCATAAGCTGTATCCCAAACTTTAAAGCCAGTGTCACCCGGAGTGAAATAGAATTTTTCGCTGTAGCCCGGGCCATCAGGAATATGACTCTTGCGGTATAAACCTAAGTTGCTACCGTCGGCATCAATCACGGCCACAGTGTTGTAAAAGCAGTTGCCTGCTTTTTCATAAAAACTGATAGGCAGTACCACATTCAGCTCTTTGGCAATTTTGCTGAAATGTTTGATAGCCGCGTTGTCTTCGACAGACGTTGCGAACTCTAAATATTCATATTTTTGTTTCTGGCAGAAGTAGTTACGTTCAAACAGTTCCTGCAGCAGGATAATTTGTGCACCCTGAGCAGCCGCATCACGGACTAAGCGCTCACCACGGGCAATATTTTCTTCTACATTCCAGCCACCAATCATTTGGGTGGCGGCCACAGTTACCTTACGCATGCAAAGTCTCCTCAAGCCAGAGCTATTAGTCAAACAGAATTCAAATCAAAAGATGCAGCTACTCTAGTCAGTTTTGCCCCCCAGAGCAACCAACAGTGGCAACCAAACAAGGGCAATCAAAAGCCTGGGCTGCAAGGGCGCGCAAAATGCCGTATTTTTGCGCGCTCGTCAATGAGTTTTAAGGTGTTGCGGCTGAGTTTCAAGGCAGTTCGTGCTGCCCTGAATTAACTATGGGTGGATATGCATAAATACTGGGTTTTTAGTGAATGTTATTCCTTTGGCTCTTTTGCTAAACGTGCGGCTAACAGCAGAAGCTCCGGCTGCAAACGGACTTTGTAATTAATATGCTGATAGCTGTACTGCACTAAGCCCTCTTTGTTCAGAATATACACCGCAGGCACAGGTAGCACTACTTTGCCGCTGCTTGCTTCCTTATTCAGATTCAGTTTGTAGGTATTTAAATAGGTCGCGCTGGTTTTTTCATCCAAATAATAAGCCACTCCAAAAGCAGAGCTTAAATTGAACTGACTGTCGGATAACAGGGTATAAGTAATAGCTGCATCTTTGGTGTCTTTTAAACTGGCCTGAACGGCAGCAGGACTGTCTGGTGTCACTGCAATCAGCTGGTAACCTAAAGCCTTGAGGTCTGGCTCAATCTCGCGCAAAGCCGCCAGTTGCAGGTTGCAGTAAGGACACCAGCCGCCGCGATAAAATACCAGTACAGTGTCTTGCTGTTTTAGTACTGAGCTGAGCTCTACGGCTTTGCCTGTCGCATCCTGCAGACTGACCATTGGTGCAGACATACCGTTTAATAACGGCTTAATATCTTCAGGGTTTTGGGCAATACGGGGTTCTGCCAACAGACTAAGACTAAAGATGCTGAGGCTAAGTAATAGAATATGCTGAATTTTCATTTTAATTTTTCCTTAAGTGAGTTGAGCTTATATACCGGAGTTGTCTGGATAATCTTTCAGGGTGCGGAGAATAATTGCTGATATAGCGCAAAAAAAAGATTTCAAAGCAGGGTAGAATGGTCTGAAGTGAGCAGGAGGTTGTTGTGCTGGATATAGTAATTGTAGGTGGTGGTATGGTGGGCGCTTCAGTGGCGCTGAAGTTAAGCCGTGCTGGTTTAGAAGTGGGCTTAATTGAAAAACAGCCTGTGTCAGCTTTTGATCCTCATAGCGCCATAGACTTGCGTGTATCCGCTATTAACAGACGAAGTGAGCAGTGGCTGACTGACTTGGGCGCCTGGTCTTTATTGCAGCAATGGCGTTTATGCCCTTATAAAAGGTTACAGGCGTTTGAGGATGAACAGGCCGGACTCACTTTTCATGCCGATGAAGTGGCTTTAACCCATCTTGGCCATATAGTGGAAAACAATCTTATCCAGCAGGCGCTTTGGGCCAACTTTCCTGCCAATTTACAACTGTTTTGCCCAGCCAGTGTGACAGGTTTTGTGCAGCACTCTGACTATGCCAGTGTCAGCACAGTAGAGTTTGGTGAACTAAAAGCCAAACTAGTGATAGCTGCAGATGGTGGTCAGTCGCAGCTGCGCCAGTTAGCACAAATTGGCGTGTCGGGTTGGCAATATCAGCAAAGCTGTTTGGTGGTTACAGTCAATACAGAGTATGAGCAGCAGGACATCACCTGGCAGCAGTTTAACGAGTCAGGCCCACGGGCTTTTTTACCTTTGCCGGGCAAGCAAGGCTCTTTAGTTTGGTACGACCATCATCATAAAATTAAACAGCTGGCGGCATTATCTAAAGCTGCTTTGGCTGAACAAATACAACATGCTTTTCCGGCTAAGCTTGGCAAAATTACGGTGGAGCAAGTGGCCAGTTTTCCTTTAGCTCGTGTGCATGCGAAAGATTATGTGAAAGGGCGGCTGGTGCTGGTAGGAGATGCAGCTCACAGTATTAATCCGTTGGCTGGTCAAGGCGTGAATTTAGGGTTTGCTGATGCGATGCTGTTGTCTGAATTGCTGGAGCAGGCTTTTGCACAAGGTCAGGATTTGGCTGGCGCCGCTTTATTAAAGCAGTACCAAAGTACACGACAGCGCGAAAATGCGCTGATGATGTCGGCTATGGATCTGTTTTATCAGAACTTTAGCAGTAGCTTGCCGCCTGTGCGTTTTCTACGTCAGTTGGGTTTAGCAGTAGCAGAAAAGGCTGGCCCTCTCAAACACTGGGTCAGCCGTTACGCGGTGGGTATCAACTGATATCGGGGTCAGGCCTTGAATATTGAATTTAGATTCAATATTCAAGGCCTGACCCCTTCAGTAAACGCACCTGATACAGTCCACCTGCGATGCTGCCGGGCTTGGCGACAAATTTGACGCGGAAGTGCCCGGCATTTTTCGGCAGCAGCTCATTAGGGATTGGGTAATCGACGCTGTACCAGTCCGGTCCCAGGCCGCTTTTCAGCTCAACGTCGGTCAGCTTTTTATCATCCAGCCAGACCTCAAATTGCCTCCCGCCATCCAGACCAAAATACTCCAGCCGCAAGGTCAGATTTTGCTGGCCCTTGTGGCTTAACTGATAACTAAACCAGCTTTTACTGTGCCGCCAATGTCGGCCTAAATTGATACCTGCTTCGCTTTGTTCACCCTGATAAAAATGATCCGACTCAGGTTGTTGTTCACCCGGATAGACTTTATCCAAGGTCTGCTGTTCAAGCAAAGCTTCGGCTTTATCTTGCTGTTCTTGCTGCTGTTTCTGTTGTTGCCAGCCATCAAGGCTAGTGTGCTGAAAGTAGATTTGGTATCTGCTGTCGTGCAGCCGGAAAAAGGGGATCAGCTCAGGCTTACCCTGTAAAAAGCCTTGGCCAGTGCTGAAGCTTAAAGGTTGATTGGGTAGACGCTTTAAGTTGGCGAGGAAGTTGTTGGTATCACCAATATAAAGTGGTGCGGCAGAAACTGGACAGGTTGGGCCCGACGCTATATGGCCCATTCTGCTGTCGTCAGCAACAAATCTTAAGCTTTCGTTTTTAAAAGGTGCACTGCGACTAGCCAGCACCAGAGGACCGAACAATACCGCATGATAGTCAGGCTTGGCTGGCATAGGGCTCAAACTGAGCTGCATCGGCAGCTCAAGTTTCACTTTATCGCCTTGTTGCCAGGGGCCAGCCAGCAGAATATGTTTACCGGTTTTGGTTGTTACTTCAACTGCTTTGCCATTACGCCAGACTTTCACTGCTCCGGCCCAGGATGGATACCGCAGCTCTAGGTTCAATGTACTTGCTGCATCAAAGACCAATTCAGTGCTGTTTTCATCCGGGAATAGGGTCTGCTGGTGCAGTTTTATCTCCGGAGTGCTCATGCTGGAGGCTATCCACAAATTCACCTGCAAAGCGTTTTTATCCAGGCTGTAAATAAATTCGCCATGTTTGCTATGGCTTTCTATGCCTGAGCCAACACAACACCACATGCCTTGATCCACTTTGGAATAAACCCGGTAATGTTGAGGTCGCATAGAGGTGAAATAAACAAAACCGCCATGCTCCGGATGTTGGCTGGCCAGAATATGGTTCCACAAGCCTCGCTCATAATAATCAAGGTATTTGCTTTGGCCAGTCTGACGGTACAGCAGCATGGAGAGTTTCAGCATATTGTAGGTATTGCAGGTTTCAGGCCCCTCTACTTCATTCAGCATGGGGTTGAAGTCGTCTTTTGGATGAAAATGCTCCCGCACGCTGTTACCACCGATGGCGACAGTGCGCTGCTCTACCACTAAAGACCAGAAATATTCGGCCGCTTTTAACCAGTTTTTATCGCCGGACAATTCGGCAATACGAGCCATACCCACTACTTTAGGAATTTGGGTATTGGCATGCAGGCCGGTGAGCTTGTCTTCGCCTTTCAGTAACGGCTCCAGAATACGTAATTCGGTAAAATCTTTAGCCAACTGCATGTAGCTATTGTCATCAAAAATGACAGCCATATCAGCCAGCACTTCGTTCATGCCACCATGTTCGGTCAGCAGCATTTGCTGGATTTGCTGCGGTGATAAATGTTTGACCAGATTTTTCAGCCAGTTGCCATAATTCAGCAGCAGGGTTTTGGCTCGCTTATCGCCGGTTTGCAGGTAGATATCCCGCAGGCCAGCGAAGGTTTTATGAATATTGTAAAAAGGCACCCAGTGTTTATTCAGGCTAAATAAATCGGCTTCAATCTGGCCTTGCTGAATTTGCTGCCATAAGGCTTTACTGCCAGGCACGCCGCCTAAATAACCATGCTGAACCTGCTGGATTTTCTGAAGTTCGGTGAGTAAATAATCCAGCCGGGCTTTGATTTGTTCATTTGAGGTGGCGCTCAACATATAGGCCAGAGCCGTTAAATAATGCCCCAGCATATGACCGTCTAAACCGGTATTTTCCCAGTTGCCATAGGACTCTACATTGCTTTTAATGTCAGCTTCACGGCGCAGTGGTGCTAGTAATTTGTCTGCATCCAGTGCCAGTAAGTACTGCAGATTGGTTTGCTCTGAATGCAAAAAGGGGCCGTCAGTCAGCTTTACTGCAGACAAAGGTACGAATTCGACCGCAGCTAGCGATAAAGTGGTAAAGCAGAGTAGGGCAGTAAATAACCTAACCATCATCAATCCCCTCAAATTGGGGGCAGATCACAGTGTTAACCGTTAACAAAGTGATCTGACTCCTTTTTTATTCTTGTACTGAAGGGCGGCCAAAAACAGGCATGCCGTTGTCGTCCCAGCGCAGCGCTTTGACGTAGGTATGGCGGTTTGGATCCCAGAGTGGATCGCCAACTATTTCGGTGTAAGTGCGGGCGTGATACACCAGTAAGTCAGTTTTTCCGTCGGCGGATACTGTGAAGCTGTTATGGCCCGGGCCGTACACCTTATGTTCAAAGCAGCTTTGCAGCACAGGCTCTTTCAGCTTATGCCAGCTTTGTGGGTTCATCAGGTTGGCATTTTCATCGGCCCACAATAGCCCCATGGCATAGTTTTCATCTGTGGCACTGGCTGAGTAGCTGATAAAAACTTTGCCGTGACGAATAAGTACGCTTGGGCCTTCGTTCACCCAAAAACCACGGATTTCCCAGTCGAATTCAGGTTTGCTCAGAAGTACAGGCGCGCTGCTGATTTTGTCCGGTGTATCCATAGTGGCGATGTATAAATTGCTGTTGCCTTCAATCTGATTGTCTTTTTGCGCCCATAAATAATACAACTGGCCTTGGTGCTCAAAGGTGGTGGCGTCCAGACAAAAAGTATCGATGCCGGTATCAACCTGGCCTAAGAACTGCCACAGCCCTTCAATAGGGTTAGCGTCTTTGCAGCAAATCACATACATGCGGTGCTGGAACAGTTTGTCTTTAATCTCGCGACTAGGAGCTGCAGCAAAGTAGATATACCAGGCACCTTGGCGAAAATGAATTTCCGGTGCCCAAATAAGCTCAGAATAAGGCCCTGACTCGGGTTTTAACCAAGCGGCGATCGGTGTTGCCTGCGGCAGTTCTTCGATAGTGCGGGCACGGCGCAACTCGATTCTGTCGTAGGCCGGCACCGAGGCGGTAAAATAATAATAGCCATCGCTATGACGATAAATGCAGGGGTCGGCCCGCTGTTCAATTAAAGGCGTTAACAATCGCATAAAAACTCCACTGCGTTATTAATAAAAATCTCTAACTTAAAAAAACGTTATTTAGCATTCAGCAGCTGGACTGCTGGTGCTGCCTGTTCAGGCTTTGGGGGCTGAATTTGGCCTGCCACCATGTCCTGATAAAAGTTGTCGGTAATTTTGTATTTGTACATCAGAAGGCCCATCAGCAAATGGAAAAAGCCAGGGATCACCGACAGCATCAGCGCTATACCCACTAAGCTGGTTTCGCTTTGCATTTGATCCGGTTGATAATCAAAGAAGGTTAATAAGCTACCCACCACAAAACCCGCTATGCCCATGCCTGCTTTCTGGCAAAACGAAATACCACCAAAAGCTAAACCTGAAACGCGCTGGCCGGTTTTGTGTTCACCATAGTCCACGGCCTCAGCAATGGCCGACCAGAACACTGGGGCATGCAAATCCACCACAAAAGAGAGTAAAAAATACAATACAAAAGCCAGCCACAAATCACCGGGTTTCACCAGTACAAACAGCAGCACACTTAACACAGCTACCACAATCTGGCTTGTACGGAACAGTTTTACTTTGCAGTAATGTTTAGTGATCCAGGTCGATGCCACCATAGCCAGAATGGCGGCCACCACACCGGTAGATAAAAAGGCCGACAGCATAGTGGCATCACCACCCAGATAATATTTGGCGTAATAAGCTGCCACTGAGCCACGAATGACATAACCAATAGTGCCAGTGACACATACAGCGCATAAAATTAGCCACTGATCATTTTTGAGTAAAAGTTTTAACTGACTGAAAAAGGGTTTGGTTTCCACCTGATGCTGCAAACGTTCCGTAGTATTAAAAAAGCAGAATAAAAACAATAAACTTGCCATAGCCGCCATCAACCCCATAGCGGCCTGATAACCGGCAGCCAGTTGGCCTTCGCCCCACTGCGCAGCTAAAACTGGCACTATAATAGTCACTAAAAAGGCGGCAATTTTGGCGAAGAATAAACGGTAGCCGTTGGCAGATAATCGCTCTTTCGGGCAGTCGGTTAAAACGCCAATGATGGAAATATAGGGGATAGTGACGGCCGTGAACATCAGGGTGACAAAAATGTACGTGGCGTAAGCCCACACCAGTTTGCCGTTGTAATCCAGATCTGGTGTCGAGAAGGTTAAAAACACCGAGATACCAAAAGGGATAGCCATAAACAGGAAATAATGTCGGTAGCGGCCCCAGCGGGTGGTGAATTTATCGGTCAGCATACCCATTAATGGATCTGTAACTGCATCAATCAGTCGCACCACCAGAAATAAAATCGCAACGTCTGAGGCTTTTAAACCAAAGATATCAGTGTAAAAAAAAGTGATGATCAGCATCATGGATGAAATCACGACATTGACGGCCATATCTCCGGCGCCAAAGCCAATTTTCTCCATGACAGAAAGTTTATAACCTGCCATTCGACTCCCCTGTGGTTTATATCAGTTTTATGCTCAGTTTTTCTCACTCGTCGTTAAAACCTGGTTAGAATCTGATGCTAAAACCTGTTTTATTCGATTAATAATCTTATAGTATTACTATTGAGTTCAGCTGACAAGCCAGAAAAAAGGTTTGAACTTTTTCTGATATTTAATACTTATCTATTTGTTTTATATGGCTATTGTTTGAGTTTGGTTATTGTCTTCAGCGCAATTTATGGCAGAGGTGTTTCTGCATTTTATTGCTTGCTGCGTTGAACTTATGCTATTTGTAATACAAATTCAACTAAAACAGGATGAACTCTATGAGTAAGCCTAATTCTTTGATCACTGTAGCTGGAAAGTCACTTTTGGGCGGCGCTCTGTTGTTGAGCGCTGCTCTTTTTTCTGGTCTGGCTCAGTCTGAACAAGTCAGTATTCATGACCCGGTGATGGCAAAAGACAAAGGTCAGTATTTTTTATACAGTACTGGCCCGGGCATTACCTTTTACCAATCCAGCGATTTAACAAACTGGCGCTTAGGCGGCCGTGTTTTTGCGACTGAGCCTGACTGGGCAAAAACAGTATCCCCAAGCTTTGATGGCCATATCTGGGCACCGGATATTTTTCAGCATCAAGGCAAGTTTTATCTGTATTACTCCATCTCTGCTTTTGGCAAAAATACCTCGGCTATTGGTGTCACAGTGAATACGACTTTGGATCCTAAAGATCCAAATTATCAATGGGTGGATCAGGGCATAGTACTGCAATCTGTGCCACAACGTGACTTATGGAATGCGATAGACCCTGCCATCATTCTGGATGAACAAGGTGAAGCCTGGATGAGCTTCGGCTCTTTTTGGAGTGGGTTGAAACTGGTGAAACTGGATCAAAATCTGACCCGTATAGCGCAGCCTGAACAGTGGCACACGCTTGCCAAAGCAGAGCGACCTGCATTTTTAGATGACGCAGAACCTGGTCCTGCAGAGCTGGAGGCGCCTTTTATCTACAAAAAAGGCGATTACTATTATCTATTTGTTTCTTATGGCAAATGTTGCCGTGGTAAAGACAGTACTTATCATATGGTGGTAGGTCGTTCTAAAACCTTAGCCGGGCCTTATCTGGATAAAAACGGCAAGGATTTAGCTATGGGCGGCGGTTCTCTACTGCTCAAAGGCAACAGCGATTGGCCTGGTTTAGGCCACAACTCAGTGTACGACTTCAACGGCAAAGACTATCTGGTGTTTCATGCCTACGAGATGGCTGACAACGGTCTGCAAAAGTTAAAAATTACCGCCTTAAACTGGGATAAAAACGGCTGGCCACAAGTTGATGATAAAGACTGGTTGGGTTATCAGAGTTCCCTTATTCGCTGAATCCTTGTTTTGGCGGCTGTATGCCGCCCCTGTTGTTTTCCGCTGCTTTTCGTTTTAGACTCATAAAGTCTTATTGTAATACAAATATAAAATCAACAGACCAGACAGGGTTAGCTATGACTTTTAAAACCAAGCCTCTACCCGGCTTAAAAGGGTACGGTTTGCCATTGGCGATCGGCTTACTTAGTGTGTTGGCTGCTTGCTCGCCAGAACAAAAAGGCAGCGATCTAGTTTCAGTCGCTGCCGCGCCAGTTGAAGCTGCCACAGCAGTAATTGAAGACCAGAGTTTCACTAACCCTTTGTTTGCTAATGGGGCCGACCCATGGCTTGAATACTGGCAGGGCAATTATTACCTGACCACCACCACCTGGACCTCTCAGCTGGTGATGCGTAAATCGCCAACTCTGGCCGGTTTAGCTGCAGCCACCCCAGTGAATGTCTGGTCTGAAACGAACCCAAAAAGCTGCTGCAATTTCTGGGCTTTTGAATTTCATCGCTTACAAGGCCCTGATGGTCCACGCTGGTACATGATGTATACCTCGGGTAAGCAGGAAAATTTAGATGGTCAGCATTTGTCTGTGCTGGAAAGTGCGGGTGACGACCCTATGGGGCCTTATCAATACAAAGGTTCTCCGATGCCGGATAGCTGGAATATTGACGGCAACTATATGGAACACAACGGAAAGTTGTATCTGCTGTGGTCGGAATGGGTCGGAGATGAGCAGCTGAATTGGATCAGCGAAATGTCCAATCCATGGACTTTAACTGGCGAGCGCATGGTGTTATCCCGTCCTTCTTTGCCTTGGGAGCAATCGGGCCGTAAAGTGAATGAAGGTGCTGAAGTACTGAAACACGATGGCCGGACTTTTGTGATTTATTCAGCCAGCTATTGTGACACACCGGATTATAAACTGGGCTTGCTGGAACTGGTGGGTGACAATCCTATGGATGCCAGTTCTTGGGTAAAAGCAGAACAACCTGTGTTTGAGCGGGGTAATGGCGTTTTTGGTCCTGGCCATAATGGCTTTTTCACCTCACCAGATGGCACAGAAAACTGGCTGGTGTATCACGGCAATAACAAAGTAACTGATGGTTGTGGCGCGAGCCGTTCAGTAAGAGCTCAGCCCTTCAGGTTCAAAGCGGATGGCACACCGGATTTTGGTACTCCGGTGCCTGAAGGCCAGACAGTGGCTGCTCCCTCAGGCGAAAATGGTGCTCTGACCCTGGTGCCACAGGGCGTGAAATGGCAGTTAATTAACAGGTCTAGCCAGCTGTGTCTGATGCCATCGGAGCAAGGTCTTACAGAGCAAGATTGCACTGAGCAAGGTCAATGGGTTATTGATCCAACCACAAAAGGCCGTTATCGACTAGCCAACGCTGCTGGTTTATTTATCGGTGCAACGTCTGAATTGTCTGCCTGGATGAATCAGCCAAGTCAGCAATGGCAGCTGAAAGCGGGCACTGATGGCTACTATCAGCTATTAAATGCCGCAGATCAAAAGGCATTAAGCTCAACGGCCTGTAAAGCAGGGGATGAAGCAGAGTTATGTAACGACTGGTTCATGCTGCCGACAGGCAACACTGTGCTGAGTAGCAGGCAAAGTGGCAAAGTCTGGAGTACCCAAGGTTGCAGTGCAGAGAGCGGTACAGCAGTAACTCAACAAAACTGGGCTAATCAAAGCTGTCAGCAGTGGAACTGGCAAGTCGGGCAACAAGGTTTTGTTCAGTTACAAAACAGCCAAAACCCGCAACTTTGTGTTCAGGTGAAAGAGGACGCTTTAGCTTCAGGAGCCGATCTGGTACTGGGGAATTGTGCTGCCAAGTCCAGCCAGTGGGCTTTGCAACTCTTAGCTAATGGTGCTTTGTCTTTATTATCCCAGCACACCAAACAAGTGGCTGACTTACCCAGTTGCAGCTTGCAGGATCAGGAAAAGTTAAAACAGGCCCCGGCCTTGTCTGATGTTATCTGTCAGCAATTTCAGCTGAGGACAGCGAATTAAAGCAATGTAGTATTAAAATGCCTCCAGATTCACCACGGCTGCAGCTGTTCGCTCAGCCGTGGTTTTTTCGTCTACAAATACGATTAAGCTGTATTCACCTGCTGTGGATGAAAAGCTAACTTGTAAATGTAATCTACTGTTAGCTGGTTGAAGTTCAGGTTGAAAATCCAGGGTCAGAGTTGAGTTTGCCAGATGACTTTGTCGGTATCCTTCTGTTATTTCAGGCGCAGTTTGCATCACTTGATCCAACAAAGCCAATTGTTGTTCTGGGGTCTGGGTGGCATCAGCCCTTACTTCGGATGAAACCCAAGTCAGACTGCCAAACACAGTGATGAATTGTTGTTGCAGCGCAGAAAACTTTCTTCTGAGTTCAACGTAGTCTTGGCCTTGGTAATAAGTCAGTAACACAGCTTGTAATCTGTCGCCAGTCCACTGCGTTTCTACAGTGGCTTGTGCTTCAAATAAGGTCAGGCTGGTTTTGCTCAGCACCTCTGCATTCAGGTCGGCTTTTTTACTCCCCAACACAAAATCAGTGATCTGAAAATCTGTGGCCAGCACTGAGGCACTGAATAGAGTGACGGCAAAAAAACACAAAATACGCATGAGGACCATCCAAGCTTAAAGCCGAATTACTTATAAGATAGCAGGTATCAGCTTGTTACTAAACGTATTTGATTCAGAGGCTTGTCTTATACCAAGCTGGTTCAGGCTAAACTCCGGATCTGCACAGTGGGGTGATTTATATAAAATGGGTCAAGTCAACAGCATAAAACAACTGAAATACTTAGATTCCAACACCCGTCCCTGGGTGATGTGATGAAGCCACAACTTTGGCACAACTATAGGGTGTTGTGATTCAAATTGTCTTTATTCTTTAAATTTGGAAGACACAGTATTCAGTTCCTGCGCCAAGCCGCGTAACTGGTCGGATATATCAGCTACTGTATGCTGCACCTGAATGGTTCTGCTAAAAGAGTCTGCCATCTGATGGGTATTATCAAGCACCAGACTAGCCACCATAGTTTGTTCTTCGGTGGCTGTAGCTATTTGGGCATTCACCATATTTATTTTGTCAATTTCATGATTAATCAACTCAATAGAGCTACCAGCTTCTGCCGTCAGCACAGCGCTATTATTGGCTTTATTTACGGCTTGATTCATCAGATGCACTGCACTATCGACATTTTGCGTTAACTTACCAAGCAAGTCACGAATGGTAGTCACAGATGAGGCTGTGCGAGAAGACAACAAACGTACTTCGTCTGCAACCACAGCAAAACCACGACCTTGTTCGCCGGCACGCGCAGCTTCTATTGCTGCATTTAGTGCCAGTAAGTTGGTTTGATCGGCAATATCGTTAATGCTCTTTAAAATACCACCCACTTCCTGAGTTTGTTTAGCCAGCTCGGTAATAACGGTACTTGTATGGGCAATTTCGCCTGCAAGGTCTTTCGAAGCCTGTACTGAAGAGGTTGTTTTTTCATAACCCAGTTTGGCCAAACGGCTTGCATCGTTTGCACTGCCAGAAGCTGCATTAGCGGATTGGCTAATGTCTTTCACGCTGCTTTGCATTTCTTCCATCGAGTGTGACACTGTGTCGGCGTCATTTTTTTGTTGGCTGGTCATACCGTCCAGCTCTTTCATGCCTTTGGCCAAAGCATCAGCGGTGCGGCTGACCGGGTCCACTAACTGGGCTATGGCAACAAAAGAGCTTTGCAGTAGAGAGATAAACGCATTGAAGTTACGAGCTACAGCACCGAATTCATCCTCTGCATCAATACTGAGGCGGCTTGATAATGAACCTTTGCCAGACGCCAGGACTTGCAGTGAGCTTGCCAGGTTATTGGCCGTTTTGCTTATATTGCTGCCGATAATGTGACCAACAACAGCCATAATAATCAATAAGATAGTGCCGCATAATACGATGATCAAAACAGATCGTTCTGATGAGTCTGACATATCTACCAGAATTCTCTGAAAGCTATCATCGGTTTGCTTTTCATAGCCTACAAAACCTGTTTTCGCTGTTTCATACAAAGCTGTTTTATTTTGAATAATGCTTTGCGCTGCTCCCATATCTAAAGTGCCGTCGATCATAGATTGTGCTATTTCAGCTGCTGCTTTGGCATAGAGACTAAAATTCTGTTCCAGGCTTTCTAACTGCGCTGAATGGGCTGTATCCAGTTGTTTTAGTTTCGTCAGATTCGCAAGCACCCTTTCTTGTGTGGTTTTAGCTGTGTTTAAGATATCCGGGTCTGATAAGGAAACAGACTGGGTAAAAAATTCTTCAACAGCATTAAACTCCACCACCATTTGTGAGGCGAGTTTAGAGCTGTCGTACATTTTGTCTTTGATCAGCGCAATGCTGTCGGCGTTACGGGCAGTAAAATAAATGGATGAGGTTAGCACTATTAAAAAAGCTAAGATTGCGATAGCAATGATAAGCCATATTTTTTTTAACAAACTCAGGTATTTCAGCATAAGTAGTATCCAGAGTGTGGCTTAAAACCAAGGCAGGCGATGTACTCACCTGCCTTGATACGCTTTAGTTCAGAGTTAACGCCACTTTAACACTGCCAGTGACAGCGCCAGAGCTGACGTAACCTATAGCTGCCGGATTTTTAGCTACTGTATCCAGCACTTCCTGTTCCGACGCCAGTTCTTTCGGTGGTGTTCCTTTCCCTGTAAATACCAGTTTAGACCAATAAGCTTTCATTTGGCTGGAAGAACGGCCTAAAGCTTTTTGATCAAAATCGGCTTTAACTGCAACAGAGTCGGCCAGATTTAAAGGCTCAACAGCTTTGCCATCAGCAAAGGATTTAGCACGGCCAGTAAAAATTTTATTTACATCATCCTGCGACAAAGTCGCCGCATTGGATGGATGAACTATCACTGCAACATTGGCAAAAGCCATAAAGCTCAGAGTCAGGGCAGGAATTAAGAATAACTTTTTTAACATGATTTGACTCCTTAAAACACCAGATCTACGCCAACAACCAAAACACTGTCTTTACGATCAGTGGTTTTATTGTCTGCGTTGGTATATTGAGCTTTAAATGCAGCTGAAGGATGGAAGTCATAACGCACACCGACGTTGATGCTGTTACGTTCAGTCTCCATTTGGTTCACTAAACCTGCCACAGGAGCAAAAACAGGTGATGCAGCTGGCACACCAGCATAAATCTCAGTTTTTGCTTTGTTATCTTCTTTTTCAAACGATACATAAGGCGTTATTGTGTCAAAACGATGTCCAATAGATATGTAGTAGGATTCCTGGTCAGAGATAAAGGAGTTGTCTACTACAGCTTTGGTTACTTCTGAAACAATCAGCCAGTCATTTTTATCGATATTAAAACCAATGCCAGCAAAAGAGCTGGATTCATCGACTACATCTAACTCGCCTGCCAACGCGTTCAAACCAAAGGCTCTTAATTGTGTAAACAAACCCGTTGTGCTGTTATCCAGTGGATCCACATAAAAAGTGGTTTTACCCACCAGGTACGCCATTCTGAATGAATAACCATCCTGCCCCAGTTCCCAGGCTATGCCGCTGATACTCTCTATTTGTGCATCTGCTATCGAGCTGCCAATAGCAGCATCACCATCATAGCTACCTACAATAAATTGCAATGACGAATCAAAGGCGCCCAGAGTAGTGGTGTGATACAAGGATGCACCTTCAATGTTATCAAAACCTAAGCCGTAAACACTCTGTGGCACACGCGACCAGTCATAGGCATAACCCACATCACGGAAATCAGAATACTTGTAGAAAGGTGTTCTTAAACGACCAGCGTTCAGGCGTAAGTTTTCGGTCAGGTCGTAACTGAAAAAAGCCCATTCAAATTTAACATCCCAGTCTGAAGCGCCACGGCCTAACAGCTGAGCAGTGACAGAGAGTTTATCGCCCAAATCAGACTTGACTTGCAGAGCAGCTAAGCTTTCGTTTTTAAAATTGAAATCATTATCGTAACCGTAAAGTTCGTCATCGCTACTAAGCGCCATACCGCCTTTAATTGAAGCAAAACCATTGATATCTATTGCAGCCTGACTGGCGCCACAAAAGACTGCAGCTATGGTTGCTGCCAGCAATTTACGTTTTAACATAGAATATCCTCATCGATTTTATAAAGTTGTACGTTTTATGCAGCAAAACGGCTTAAGCCATTCAATATATCTTTAGTCAACCTTGACTCAGTGTCAGTTTTTCATTGGGTGATCAGCCCTTTTGTTGATAAGACTCTTATGCCAACCCTCTGAATGTGGGGATTTGTGACTTATCGCAGTGAAACCCCGTTTTATCGCACAAATTATACAACCTGCCGAAAGGTATTACCAGTTTTTTCATATTTATCATATTTACCAATGGCCGCACTTGGTGAAGGCGTAGCTTTTCCTTGTTTAACCATAGCCTAAGGCCAAGCAGAAGTTGGTATTTTTGTTTGATTTATAACAAGTTTAATTCGAAGCGGTAACAGTTTGTTCCGGTGGCAAATTTCTGGTGGCTGGTGATGATCACAATCTGCTGATGACAACGATGACGCAGAGTATCGATGAGTTGTTGTGCTGTGGTTGGATTTAACCCGACTAAAGGTTCGTCCAGCAACAGGATAGCGGGATTTTGTAAGAGTAAACGGGCCAGTGCTATACGTCTTGCTTGGCCGCCTGATACGGCAACACCATACTCACCAAGTTCTGTGTCCAATCCATTGGGTAAGGTATTGATCCATTCACTCAATTGAGCATCAGCCAGTGCATGCAGCAGCTCCTCGTCATTAGCCTGAGGTTTTGCCAGACGTAAATTTGCAGCCAGTGACATATTAAACAGCGTGACGTGTTGAGACAACATGCTGATAGAGTGTCTCTGTGCTGAGGCGGTATATTGTTGTAATTCAGAACCATTAAGCAGCACTTTGCCTGAAGCAGGCGGCAGCCATCCGGCCAGAGTACTGAGTAAGGTTGATTTACCTACCCCCGAAGCTCCTTGCAACCACAACATTTCCCCTGCTTTTAACGCAATAGTCAGTGGTTGAGTTTGTTGCACAGCCCCAGGATAAGCAACAGAGAGTTGCTGTAGCTCTAATCGCAAAGGCCCTTCTGCAGTGCTGTATCTGCCGTTTTCGGTTGCTGGCTGAATTTGATTTAAACGTTGTTTTGCCATCTTGCTGTCAGCCAGATGGCGATACAAAGTGGCCAGCGTTAACCAGATCTCTGGTAAAGCCAAAGTTGACATCAGCATGGCCACTAAAGCCGCTATGCTGATCTGCTGGTTTTGTAGCAATGGCAAAGCGCTCACTAACAAATGAAAACTCATCAGGGCAATAGTGCTGATCAGCAAAAACTGGCAGAACAAGTCCAGCAATTGCTGACGCCACAATAACGCTTGGTACTGTTGTTCTGTCTGTTGCCATTGTTGCTCTGCGCCTGACCAGCCCTGATGCAGTTGCAGCATGGTTAAAACGGATAATGGTTCAAGCAACTTGTGTCGGCGCTGTGATGCCAGTTTAACTAAGCTACAGGCACGCTGATAGCCAAGTGCAGCTCCAATAATCGGCACACAAATCAATACCAGCAGATACACCAGGGCGATCTGTGCAAGTTCTGCTTGCCAAAACCAAAGCGCGGCCAGCCAGCCAGCGCTGATAAGGCAAGCCCAGAATAGCGGCGCCACCACTCGCAAAGGCCATTGATCCAGTCTGTCTATGTCAGTGATTAAGCGTTGCAGCAGATCTGCTGATCGAGTATCAGGCCTGAAGCTGCTGGCTAAAAAGCGTCGCATAAACCAAAGCCTTAATTGTTGCAGCAATAACAAAACAGCCTGATGCGAGCTTAAACGTTCAAAATAACGGCTGGCTGTGCGGCTAATGGCAAAAAAGCGGATCAAAGCGCCAGGGCTAAAATAGTTGAAAGTGCCAGCACCGGCAAGCTGTAAACCTGCCACAGCAGCAGCTGTGATAAACCAGCCGGACACTGTCAGTAAACCCATGACACTGCCAAGGGTAACAGCCCCCAGTGTCAGACTAAGTAACCACCAGCGCCAGTGCAGGCGCATTAAAGCTGAAAGCTTCAGTTGATCCTTCATAAGAACTCCTGGCTGTAGCTGGCCTGATACAGAGGGTGAGCCTGAATGTCTGCCACAGAACCTGTGGCAATAATCTGGCCCTCGTTAATCAGCCATACTTGGTCCAGCCACTGCAGGTGTTGCAATTGATGAGTCGCCAGTAGCAGAGTTTTGCCACGACTTAACAGTTCCAATTGCTCAAAGTACTGCCTTTGTTGCTCAACGGGCAGCATAGACGCGGGTTCATCCAGCAGCCACAGCCAGCTTTGCTTTAATAAGGCTCTGGCCAGCGCCAGTCGCTGCAATTGCCCACCTGAGAGGCCAACTCCGCCTTCCGTCAGCTCTGTGTCTAAAGCTTGAGGTAAAGCAAAAACAAAGTCGGCACAAAGCGCCTGCTGCAACACCTGTTGCAGTTCCTGTTCTGTCGCTTGTGGTTTGGCCAGCAGTAAATTGCTTCGCACTGTGCCACTTAACCACTGGCTCTGTTGCGACAAATACACCAGTTGTTGTCGCCACTGAGTCAAATCCAATTCAGTCAGCTTGTGATCTGCAATACAGATCTGGCCTTGATTGGGCTGCTGAAAAGCCAATAAAGATTCCAGCAGACTGGTTTTTCCTGCACCGCTTGGGCCAATAATGCCAATACGTTGTTGGGGGGGGATCTGTAGCTGAATATCCTTAAGCAGTGCAGCTCTGTGTTCCGACCCCAATAGACTTAGCTGCTGAAACTCAATGCTCACTGGCTCAGTCGGGGCCTGAATCTCGCCGCCAGTGCACAGAGGCAGATCCCAGACTGGAGCCAGACTGGCAAAAGCGGCTTCGGCCTGTGCTTTGGCATGATAATCCGCTCCCAGTTGACGAAGTGGGGCATAAAATTCTGGTGCCAGCAATAGGATAAACAGTGCCGGTTGATACGAAACCGGGATCTGCGCTTTAGCCCAGGGTAACTCACCTAATAAACCCAAACCTAAATACAAAGCGACCAGCGCTATAGCTAAAGAGGCAAAAAGCTCCAGTACAGCGCCCGATAAAAAGGCTTTGCTCAGCACTGACATGGTGCGGCTTCTGTAGTCTTCGCTGGCATTGTTTAATCTGTTTAACACCAGTGGTTCGGCCTTCAGTTGCCGGATTAAAGCAGCACCGCGAAGGAATTCCAAAAAACGCCCGCCTAATAAACCTAAAGCCTGGACTTGTTGCTGACTTGCTTCGGCAGCCTTCTTACCCAGTAAAATCATAAATAGCGGGATAAGCGGAGCTGTTGCCAATAAAAGTAAAGCTGCCAGCAGGCTTTGACTTGCTACAGCGATAGATATAAACAAAGGACAAAGGACCACCAGATAAAGCTGTGGGTAATAACGACTGATATAAGGATCCAACGCGTCCACTTGTTCAAGTAAACGGGTCGATAAATCACCATCTGCAGCAATACGTTGCCGCAGTGGTCCCGCCTTGCTGATAACACCAAGTAACTGATGTCGCAGTGAGGTTCGCAGCTTTTGACTGGCTGCAAGACCAAGTAGATCTTTTGCTGCTAACAGCAAAGGACGCAGCAACCAAAGTAGTAAAATATGCAGCAGCAGATCAGGTGGGATCTGCTGCTGATGTAACGCCAGATTACATAAAGTGGCCAGCAACCAGCACTGCCAAATCATCAGTAACGAAGCCGCAGCACCCAGCATTATTGCAAGGTGCAAACGATGTTTTTCTGAGAGGACCAGTTGCCTTAAAGACTGCATGGCTGTTGTATCCGGTTCTATTCTGATGACTCATCCTCTTCGCCAGGGTAGCCATTAAATTCCAACCACATCGCATTAATGATGCCAAAGGAGCAGGCCAGTAATACGCCTAAAATCCAGGTGAAATACCACATAAATTTGCTCCTTAATAAAGTGAATGGTTATTGTTGCTGATGGTATTGCGGTCTAACCGCCCCCACATTTTCCAGTAACACCACAAAGTGTACCCCAGCACTATGGGTACGAAAATACAGGCTACAACAAACATGATTTTTAACGTCAGCTCGCTGGATGTCGCATCCCACATGGTCAGGCTATGATTCGGCATACTGCTGGACGGCATAATAAAGGGGAACATAGATACCCCACAGGTCATAATAACCCCTGTGATTGCCAGAGATGACGCAACAAAAGACTGCCAGCCTTTGGCCAGTTTGCTGAACAAGGCGCAGAGCAGAAAAGCAGCCACACCCAGTACAGGGAAAATCCATAGCAGCGGATAACTTTCATAGTTACTGAACCATGCGCCTGAACTCAGTTCTACAGTTTTAGTCACAGCACTGTTAATCGCATTGCTGTCCATCACACTGGTCACTTTATAACCCATACCTGCAGCGGCCAGCCAAACACCCGCTATAACAAATAGCACTGCGCCAAGCGTTGCGCAGATCATCGACACAGCCTGAGCGCGCTGGCGCAGTGGCGCTTCGGTTTTCATTTGCAGATAACAAGCGCCCTGATTGATAAACATCAGCAAGCTCAGCACACCCACCAGCAAGGCAAAAGGATTTAATAAAGCCCAGAACGAGCCTGTGTAGTAAATCCTTAGCAAGTCGTCAAAATGGAAAGGTACACCTTGTAACAAGTTGCCAAAAGCTACACCAAAAATAATTGGAGGTATCGCAGAACCTGCGGTTAAAGCCCAGTCCCAGTTACTGCGCCATTTGGCATTATCCAGCTTGGAGCGGTAATCAAAGCCGATAGGGCGCAGGAATAAAGCTGCCAGCGTCAACATCATGGCCAGATAAAAACCACTGAACGCTGTCGCATAGACCGGAGGCCAGGCAGCAAACAAGGCTCCACCTGCAGTAATAAGCCATACCTGATTGCCATCCCAGTGCGGCGCTACCGCATTGATTAGAATACGGCGCTCTGTGTCGTCGCGGCCTATGACTTTGAGAAGCGCACCCACGCCCATATCAAAACCATCAGTCACCGCAAAACCAATCAGCAACACGCCAACCAGCAACCACCAGATAAAACGTAAAAATTCATAATCCATATTAAACCTCCCGGGCCTGTTCGCCGTGATACTTGCCGGTATGAATAGAAGCAGGGCCTTTGCGGGCAAAATGCTGCATCAACCAGACTTCTATAATCAAAAACACTGTATAAAGCGCGGTGATTGCCAGTAAGCTGAACCAAATTTCACCTGCTGTCAGTTGAGATGCTGCCAGATGAGTAGGTAAAATTTCACCAACGGCCCATGGCTGACGGCCATATTCAGCAACAAACCAGCCAGCCTCACAGGCAATCCAGGGCAGAGGTAAAGAGAACAGGGCGGCTTTAAGTAACCAGCGTGGTTTTTCCGGTGTGCGTCTGGCGCTGTGATAAAAAGACAGGGCAAACACTAGCAGCATAATGAAACCTGCCGCCACCATAATACGGAACGACCAGAACAGCGGTGCTACTTTGGGGATACTGTTTTGTACTGCTTGTTCAATCTGTTCAGGTGTGGCATTAACAGGATCCTCTGTGTAAGCCATCAACAGCAAGCCATAACCCAAATCATTTTTTACCAAATCAAAAGCAGCGATGTTTTCCGGTGTTTTTTCACCGGCCCGCAGTTTTTTCAGCAAGCCATAAGCAACCTGACCATTGAGAATACGCTCACGGTGGATTTCTTTCAGCTCTGCCAATCCCATCACTTCTTTATCCAAAGAGCGAGTGGCAATCAGGCCCATAGCGCCCGGAATTTTTACCGCGTAGTCTGTGGTTTGTGTTTCTTCATTGGGCAGACCAAACAAGGTAAAGTCTGCTGGTGCTGGATGTGTTTTCCACTCTGCTTCTACAGCGGCTAGTTTTACTTTTTGCACATCACCCAGTTCATAACCAGATTCATCACCTAACACAATCACAGACAGCACACTGGCTAAACCAAAGGCTGAGGCAATGGCAAAGCTACGGCGGGCAAAAGCCAAATCCCGGCCTTTGAGCATGTACCAGGCGGAAATAGCTAACACAAACATGGCGCCTGTGACATAGCCAGCTGAAACCGTATGGACAAATTTCACCTGTGCGACCGGGTTAAACACCACTTCGCTAAAGCTGACCATTTCCATTCTCATGGTTTCAAAATTAAATTCAGCACCAACCGGGTGTTGCATCCAGCCATTGGCAACTAAAATCCATAAAGCAGATAAGTTAGAGCCCAAAGCGACCAACCAGGTCACAGTCAAATGCTGAAGTTTCGACAACCTGTCCCAGCCAAAAAAGAACAAGCCTACTAAGGTAGATTCGAGGAAAAATGCCATCAGGCCTTCAATGGCCAAAGGTGCGCCAAAGATGTCACCAACATAATGCGAATAATAAGACCAGTTAGTACCAAACTGGAACTCCATCGCTATACCTGTAGTCACCCCTAAAGCGAAGTTGATACCAAACAATTTACCCCAGAATTTAGTCATATCACGGTAAATTTCTTTACCTGTCATGACATACACTGACTCCATAATAGCCAGTAAAAAGGCCATTCCTAAAGTTAAGGGCACAAATAAGAAGTGATACATTGCCGTCGCAGCAAACTGTAACCTTGATAGTTCTACAACATCCATTCGGATTGCTCCTCGATCTGGAACTGTGGGCCTGGGCTGGTACTAACATGCAGTACCATTGAGTAGCTAAAACTAATACACCAGCATTAGTGAAGAGCAAACTACGCCTTTTATCTTCCGAACGTGTTGATGCTGATCAATAAAAATCTGCCTGTTAGTAGAAATTGATAAAAATTTGATAAAAGTTGCAGCACATATTCTGTTACCATCAAATGCATCAGTAAATTGGCAAAGGTGGCAGAGATGAAAATTCTTGTGATAGGAGCAGGTTGGTTAGGAACTCAATTGGCCACTCAGCTTAAAGCGGATGGACATGAGTTATGGCTTAGTAGCCGTAGTATCACCAAATCTTCAGTAGTGGCCGAACAGTTTGGTCATTTTGTTTTAGATTTAGCCCAATCCGTCCGGCCCACAGCAGAGCTGGAAAGCTTATTTAAAGACGCCCTTATTATTTGCACTGTGCCAGCCAGCCGCACTGATGGTGAAGGCTATATCAGAGCTGTCAGTCAACTTGCTACTTTGATGAAGAACTGCGGTGCTTTGGCTTGTATTCATTTGAGTAGCACTGGGATCTACGAAGGTTTATTTGGTGAAGTAGACGAGCAAAGTCAGTTACAACTGACTGATGCACGTATAGAAGTATTGGCTGCAGCGGAACAAGTGCTGAACAAGGCTGTCCCTTGTTGCACTTTACGTCTGGCAGGTTTAATTGGTCCTGGCCGTCATCCGGCGCGGTTTTTATCCGGTAAACAGGCAGGTCCAGCGGATGTGGCTGTGAATATGGTGCACAGCAGTGATATTTGTGCCGCCATCTCTGCCATAGTGCAGCAGCGGTTGTGGCCAGAGCTGTTTAACTTATCCAGCCCACTGTTTTGTTCCAAGGCTGAGTTTTACCTTACAGCCTGTGAACTGGCCTCCTTGCCGGCACCACAGTTTGAAGCAAAAAGTACTTCAGCCTTGCAAAGCAGAAGAGTACTGAGTACAAAATCGCAAAAAATTGCCGGTTTTTCCTATCAGTTTGAATCCGCGTTAGCTGCTTTGCCTTTTTGCAGCTGAGCAGCGAATGCAGCAGTTTTAGTCGCTCAGAGTAGCCGGGAAACCGGCTTGATCCAGCGCTGCAATCAGATCTTCTGCGGATAGAGAGCTTTCTACCTGTACCTGCTGTAAAGCCAAATCCACTGTCACTTTGGCATCGGCTTGCAGTTTTGTAATGGCTTTATTGACCAGACTAATACAGTGATTGCAGCTCATGCCTGTTACTTTCAATTCTGTCTTCATTCACTATTTCCTCTTTGCGCTCTTTGTGAGTTGGCGAACATGATGAAAGCTTCTGCTGTGGTAAGGTCAAGTCTTACTATAAAATTTATTCAGTTGACCTTACCACTGGGTAAGCTTCAGCCTTATTTCTGTAAAGCCTTAGCCCCTTTTGTCCGGAGTCATGTTATGTCTGAGCAAATCCAACTGAACATCAGCGGAATGAGCTGTGCATCCTGTGTTGGCCGTATTGAAAAAGCGTTAGCTCAAGTCAGCGGCGTACAACAAGCCAGCGTGAATCTTGCTACTGAAACCGCAATAGTCCAGGGGGAAAAGCTTGCACCACAGCTGCTGATAGATGCAGTAGAGCAGGCCGGATATCACGCCAGTTTACCTGCAGAAACCGCAACAACAGAAGCCATTACAACTGCTTTTTACCAACAAGAGTACTGGCCAGCTATCGCAAGCATGGCACTGACCTTGCCTTTGATGTTGCCGATGTTTGCTTTACTGTTTGGACTAGATTGGATCTTGCCATCTTTCTGGCAATGGCTGCTGGCAACACCAGTGCAGTTTTATTTTGGTGCGCGTTTTTACAAAGCAGGCTGGGCCGCATTAAAAGTGGGCAGCGGCACTATGGACCTGTTGGTGGCTATTGGTACCAGCGCCGCTTATGGTTTGTCGTTGTATTTATGGTGGAGTTTTGATGCTCATCAGGCTCAGCACGGCGCGCCCCATTTGTACTTTGAAAGCAGCAGTGCGGTACTAAGTCTGGTTTTACTGGGTAAATATCTGGAGCACAAAGCAAAACGCCGAACTACAGATGCGCTGCGGGCGCTGGAGAATTTGAAGCCTGCTGTGGCCACTTTGTTTCAAAACGGGATTTGGCTTGAAGTCAAAGCAGAGACTGTGCAGCAAAATGATTTGGTGTTGGTCAAACCAGGTGAGCGTATTGCGGTAGACGCCCTGGTTGAACAAGGCCTGAGTCATGTCGATGAAGCGCTGATCAGCGGTGAGTCTGTGCCTGTCAGTAAAAAACCGGGCGACAAAGTCACAGGTGGTTCAGTCAATCTCGATGGAGTATTACAGCTTAGAGCGACTGCTGTTGGAGCTGAATCGACTTTGTCGCGTATTATTCAACTGGTGGAGCAGGCCCAAGGCGCCAAAGCACCGGTGCAGGCCTTAGTGGATAAAATCAGCGCTATTTTTGTGCCTGTGGTGTTAGTCATTGCTGTAGTGACTTTACTGGGCTGGGGGTTGATCAGCGCAGACTGGGTGGCAGGTATTTTAAATGCGGTGGCTGTGCTGGTGATTGCCTGTCCCTGCGCTTTGGGTTTGGCAACACCTGCAGCTATTATGGCAGGCACAGGCTCGGCTGCACGCTCAGGTATTTTGATCAAAGATGCCAGTGCTTTAGAACAGGCCAAAGCAGTGACCTTAGTGGTGTTTGATAAAACCGGCACATTAACTCAAGGCAAACCCGAACTGCAGCAATTCAGCAGCTTTGTCGATGAGCCCAAACTTTTACTTTGGGCGGCCTCGTTGCAGCAACACAGCGAACACCCTTTAGCCAAAGCTTTGCTACGTTATGCCATTAAACATCAGGTAACAGTTGTTGAAACAGAACAGTTTCAGGTGGTGGCAGGCAAAGGTGTACAGGGTAAGGTGGAGGGGCATCATTTAGTGCTTGGCAGCAGTCACTGGATGCAGCAACTCGGACTTGAATTACCTCTTGATCAGGTCCACACCAGCGGCGCTTCAGTGTCCTGGTTAGCACAACAGCAAGGTAAAAGTTATCGCTTATTGGCGCTGTTTTGTTTTACGGATCAGTTAAAAGCAGATGCGTTACAGGCCGTCAGCTTATTAAAGCAACAAGGTATCACTGTGGCCATGTTAACAGGCGACAGTAAGGCCAGTGCAGCTTTAATAGCGCAGCAACTGGAGCTCAGCGACTGGAAAGCCGAAGTGCTGCCAGCAGAGAAAGCTGCTGCCATTGGGCTCTGGCAGCAACAAGGTTATAAAGTAGCTATGGTCGGTGACGGCATTAATGATGCACCTGCTTTGGCGCTGGCAGATTTAGGCGTTGCTATGGCCAGTGGTACCGAAGTTGCTGTCAGCGCTTCGGCTATGACCCTGATGCGCAGTAAGCCAGTTCTGGTCAGCGCAGCTTTGCAGATAGCGCGGCTTAGCTACCGCAAAATTCAGCAAAACCTGTTTTGGGCCTTTATCTTTAATATAGTGGGTATACCACTTGCAGCCTTGGGTTACCTAAATCCTGTGATTGCCGGTGCAGCTATGGCCAGCAGTAGTTTATTGGTGATTAGTAATGCTTTGCTGCTACAGCGCTGGAAGGCTAAGGAGTAAAATGAATGACGAATATAGTCAAAACCTTGGTGACAATAGGGCAAGCGGCAAAACAGACTGGGCTTTCAGCCAAAATGATCCGGTATTATGAAGAAGCGGGCTTGTTGCTTAAAGCCAATAGAACAGATGCAGGCTACAGGTTATATAACAGCCAGCAATTGCAGCAGTTAGGCTTTATTCAACAGGCCAGAACTTTAGGATTTTCTATAGCGCAAATCGGCTCTTTGTTGGACTTATGGCGCGATCCAAACCGCAGCAGCAGAGAAGTAAAACAGCTGGCTGAAATACATCTTGATGAAATAAAACAAAAAGTAGCTGAATTGCAGCAGATGCAAAAGGTGTTACAGCACTTAGCGAACAATTGTTGCGGTGATGATCAGCCTCAGTGCGCAATTTTGGATGGCTTGACTCTGCAGAAATAAAAAGCCCCAGCCTAATGCCGGGGCTTTCTGTTGATTTAAGGCTGATAAGAGGTCGCTAACGTGACGCCTGAGACTGCTGTATAACCGCGGATACCAATATGGTAGGTCGCTGCAACAGGGTTATTGAAGGTACAGCTTTCATTATTACCATTGAGGTAAGGGCGGCAGTCGTAAGCAGAAGTGGTGGGTCGTGAACCACGACGTACATACAAGTCTGCATCTCCAGTTCCACCAGAAGTATTGACTGTCAGCACGCTCATACCAGCCGGAACCACCACTGTGTAATATCTCCAGGCGTTACGCGCCACGCTGATATTGTTTACTGTTGAGGTAGCGCCAGTTCCGCCGCCGCCGCCCGTGCCAGAAGCAGCAGCTACAGCAGCTGCTGCATCAACAATACCAGTACCACAGTTGTTACAAGTGGCAGGGAATGAACGGGTTGTGGTTTTCAGAATAGTTTCAATCTCATCTGGTGTAGCACCAGGTTTTTTCTGAGCAATTAATGCTGCAACACCAGCGACATGAGGTGCTGCCATTGAGGTACCCTGACTATAACCATAACTGTCTGAACCCGGCGTTGTAGTACCAGTGTTGTAGGTCGATAACACGCCATTTGGATCGTTGGCTGAGTTCATGGCGCCGCCTGGTGCTGCCACATCAATGGAGGTGCCATAGTTCGAGTAATAAGCCCGACCGCCACTGCGATTGGTTGCAGCAACGTTCACTACACCAGCACAGTTGCCTGGGTTGAAGTTATTGGCATTACTGTTGTCGTTTCCTGAGGCAACAACTATCACTGAACCACGTGAACGGGCTGAGTTAATAGCAGCCTGAGTCGTTGAGTTACAGGCACCTGAACCGCCTAAACTCATATTAATCACTTTAGCCGGGTTGGCATTGGCAGGAACACCAGCTACTGTACCGCCTGATGCCCAGATGATACCGTCAGCTATATCTGAGGTGTAACCACCACATTTACCCAACACACGCACAGGTACTACTTTTGCACCATATGCTACACCAGCGACACCTGAACCGTTATTGGTGACTGCTGCTACCGTACCGGCAACATGAGTACCATGCCATGAAGAATCTTGTGCAGGGTTTGAGCCTCCGCATTCATTGGCCAGAACCCAATCGCCCGGATCCTGTGCATTGTTGTCACGCCCGTTACCGTCATTGCCGACAAAACTGTCAGAAATCATATCGTAACCAGGCAGAAGGTTAGCGTTTAGATCAGTATGAGGGCGGTAACCAGTATCTAATACGGCAACAACTACACCTGTACCTGTAGCATTGTCCCAGGCTGTGTTGGCACGTAAACCACCCGCAGATTCATAATAATGCCATTGGCTGGTGTACTGAGTGTCGTTGGGTACAGCAGCAATTTGTAACATAAGGTCTTCTTCTACCGATTCTACCAATGGGTCCTGAGCCAGCAGTTCAATGGTACGTTGCGTTTCTGATTTAGATAAACGACGTTCGACTTTGATGACGTGACGATCTGCAACAGCTAAAGAACGCACAAAGCTCATAGGTTCTCCAGCACGGCTGGATAATTCAGAAGTTGCATGAGTTTTTAACTGATTAACTGAGCTGACCGAAGTGCCGGCCAGACCCTGTGCTTGCAAGGTAAGCGCATTTTTATACTTAACAATAAAGCGGGTTGGTGGCTCAGTAGCTTTTGTTGTTTGTATTTCCGGATTAACACCTGCGGGTTGCGAAGCGGCCTGCACTGCAGTGGCCAACAAGGAAAGTGCCGACAAGGTCACGAAAGAAACTCTGGATAGGTTGAATGTTTTATGTTGCATGTTGTGCTCTCAAATTATTGTTATGTGAATTGCCTCTTCCATGCAGCCACTGTCCCTTAATTAGTTTATTTTGTGGGCGGCGGTATGATGATTGGTCAATAATTTGTTAATGTAAATAGGTTTGTATTTATCAATTAGGATATTTTGTTATCATTTTTTTCGTATTTATAGAGTGGTTTTGCGATGAATTGCGCTCTGAGAGCGGCTAAATTTGTGGGTTTGATTACATTTGGTAACAAGTGTGTATTTTGTGATTTTGGTTATTATTTATTCCTAAATAATATATAGGAGGCTTAAATAATCGTTTTAAAGCTGTTTTTTTGCAGTAGTTATGCAGCAAAACATGTCTGTAAGAGACCTCAGCCCAGCAAATGTGAGCTGAGGTTAACGCATAGTAAAAGATTCAACCGGATCAATGGTGGTGGTGTGATCCTGGTTTTTTCACTTTCAGCTCTACTGCCGCATCTTTGGTATCTGCATCCTTGGTATCTGTCTGAGCGGATCCAGCCTGCGGCACTTCACCTGTCCATTCCTGAGCCACTGTGCCGGCTGGGTGTTGATACCAGCCCGGATCTTTATAATCACCAGCAGCCTGATCTTTACGCACTTTAAATATGCTGAACATGCCGCCCATTTCTACCGAGCCAAAAGGGCCATCGCCAGACATCATGGGCAGGGTGTTAGCTGGCAGCGGCATGTTCATTTCGGTCATATCGGCCATACCCCGTTCACCCATCACCATATAGTCCGGCACCAGTTTATTGATTTTTTGCATCAAGCCACTGTGATCGACACCAATCAGCGTCGGCACATCATGACCCATAGCATTCATGGTGTGATGCGATTTATGGCAGTGAAAAGCCCAGTCACCTTCTTCATCTGCCAAGAGTTCAATTTGCCGCATTTGGCCCACAGCCACATCTGTGGTGACTTCAGGCCAGCGAGCTGAAGCCGGCACTGGGCCACCGTCTGTGCCAGTCACAGTAAACTCATGGCCATGAATATGAATAGGATGGTTAGTCATGGTCAGATTACCAACCCGGATCCGCACCTTGTCGTTTTTGCGCACCACTAAAGGATCGATGCCAGGGAATACCCTACTGTTCCAGGTCCAGAGGTTAAAGTCGGTCATCGTCATAATTTTTGGGGTAGCACCGCCGGGTTCAATATCGTAAGCGTTTAATAAAAAACAGAAATCTCTATCTACTTCATCAATATGCGGATGCGCCTCTTTTGGATGGGTGATCCACATACCCATCATACCCATGGCCATCTGCACCATTTCATCGGCGTGAGGGTGATACATAAAAGTGCCGGGACGGCGGGCGACAAATTCATACATAAAGGTTTTACCAGGCTTAATAGCGCGCTGATTTAAACCAGCAACTCCATCCATACCATTGGGTAAACGCTGACCGTGCCAATGCACAGAGGTATGTTCCGGCAACTTGTTGGTGACAAAAATCCGCACTCTGTCGCCTTCTACCACTTCAATGGTAGGGCCGGGTGACTGGCCGTTGTAGCCCCATAAATGTGCTTTCATGCCGGGTGCCAGTTCGCGTACTACCGGCTCTGCCACTAGGTGAAACTCCTTCACACCATGGTTCATGCGCCATGGCAAAGTCCAGCCGTTTAACGTCACCACAGGGTTGTAAGGCCGACCCGTGTTTGGAATTAGCGGATCCATAGTATCGGCGGATTGTTGAATAACAGGTTCAGGCAAAGCTGCCATAGAGCTTCGACTAACGGTAGCCACACCTACAGCAGCTGTAATAGCACCGACTTTTTTTAATAAATCACGACGGGTTAACATAACTTGCTCCTGTTAATGGCCAGCTGCATTAGCAGCGCTGTTTTTGGTGTCAGTTTCTGTCGTTAGAGGCAGGGAAGGGCTGCCCCATAAGGCTTGTTGCAGACGCAGTTCTGACAAATAAAAGTCCCGCTGGGCCGTCATTTGTCCTGTGACTGTTTCTACCTGAGCCTGGGTATCGGCAATCAGCTCAAATACGCCAATTAACATACCGTTGTAACGCAGCATATTTTGTTGATTAATTTTTTGCGCTAAAGGTACTAACTGCTCCTGATAGTGCCGGGCTATCTGATACGAGCTTTGCTGTAAAGCATAAGCCTGTCGTACTTCAAAGCTGGCTTTTTGCTCCAGCGCTTTAGTTTGCCACCGCGCTTGTAGATACTCTGCTTCAGCCTTACTGGTACGGGCTGCTCCTGAATCAAACAAAGGCAGTTCAACACCTAATGCCAGTTCCCGTTCTGCGCTGTGCTGCACTGATCCAGCAATTTCAGCGGACAAACCTCGGACAAAACGGCTATTTTTCTCTACTTCCAGCTGCAGTTCCAATTGAGCTAACTTTGCTTTGGCTTGTTGCAGATCCAGTCGTTGTGCCAGCGCTTGTTGTTCCAGATTATGCTGAAGAGGCAAAGTGGCTGGAATTGCAGGTAAAAAAGCGGGTAACTGCAGTGCTGTTTCTGAGGCTGATAACCCGAGCAGAAGGTAAAGTTGCTCGCGACTTTGTTGCTGTTGTTGCTGCGTTTTAGCCAGTTGCAGGCGAATTTCTGCTGCAAATTTTAGCTGCCTGGCTTGTTGCAGTTCACTGTAATTACCTACCTGATACATACGGTTAGCCAGTTCTGCTGACGCATCTATCGCTTCCTGTACTGTCTGCAGATAACTAAAACGTTGCTGTGCTACAACAGCTTCAATAAAAGCAATGCGGCTCTTTATCAGCAGATCCATCAGTTGTAACGAGACTTGCTGCTGTTGCTGCTGTGCTTGTTGCTGAGCAATCGCTTTGTTTTTATTCAAAAAAATCAAGTTAAACAAATTCAGTGAAAAATCGAGCTCTGTGTTGTAACCCTCTTCTGAGCGGCTTCGCGTTAACCGAAAACCAGGATTTGGTAATAACCCGGCTTGAGTGAGTTGTGCTTTGCCAATGGCCAGCGAGGATAGAGCAGCCAGGAAATCCGGGTTATTTAATACCGCAATACGGCTGATACTTTGCTGAGTTAAAGGTTCTGCCAGCAGCCTGTCAATTTCCTGCTCAGCCTCTGATCTGAGTGCCGGATCTGTTTGAGGAAGTTGTACTTGCTGCTCTGCAGCCTGTTGTTGCACCAGATCCACTGTATTGAATCCTGAAGTTCCGGCACAAGCACTCAGCAGCACAGCAGCCGCAAGTGGGCTCAGTTTAGTGATGATGTTCATGCTCATCTCCTGTTTTGAGCTGTGGCGGAACTGAGTGCTTTGAATGGTCCATATGATGGTGTTTTGAGTGATCGACCGGCATTTTATGCCCGGAATGATCCATCATTGTGTCCGAACCATTCTGGGTATGGTCCCTGCCCTGATCAGCAGCCGCCTCTTTAACATAAAATTGCCAGCCACCCAGTTCGGCAACTTTTTGATTGGCTTTTTTCCAGTCAGTAGTGCTGTTTTGTATAACCACTGAATGCAGCGGCTGTAGTTGGTTTTGCTCTTTTTTGAAGGCCAGAGTTGGCTCTGGATATAGCAAAGCTAAGACGCCTAAAAGCGCCGGATAAATAGGCTGATACATAAATAATCCTGTTTGTTTAAGCCAAAAAACTACACCAGATAAAAGCACCAGAGCGAGCTTTTAACGGTACAAGTAGTGGGGATCAGCTATGTAAACGGGGAGGGCGCTCCAGGCCTGATGCTATCAGAGGAAAGATAAAGGGAGTGAAACAGAGAAATCGCTCATTTTGCGTCATTTCAGAGATAAACTCATCAGGATTGCACATCAATACTGCTGCAGCACAACTGACGGCGCACCCTGTGCAGGAGAATTGCTGTTGGTCCGTCATCAAATGTTCTTTGAGCTTTTGAGATTCTTCCTGATAGTGCAGCTCTGGCGCGTCTGGCATACCAGAGTGCCCGTGCTGAACAGAATGCTGACCATGAAGTTCTGTCATGCTGTGCTCTGCAGCGGACAATTGCGAATGACTGGCAGAGTGTTCGCTATGATCCGGACCGCAACATAACATAGCCGCAGCTGCCGCTCCTTTAAATAGCAGCAAGAGGATAAGTAAAACTACGCTGATCTGGGGCAAGCGGCCCCGATTTTTATTCACGCTGTTTACTGGCCGGAGTTGTCAAAAAATAATATCGGTAAAGTAATATAAATAACCTCAGAACTCAAGTGAAAGCGATGGAGCCAAGCCTGTTCCCAGCTTTGAGCTGCAGTTAAAGTCAGGTCATTGTAACTGCTCTGAACTGGAGCTAAGTAAGGCCGCATGAAGCAGTATCTGCATGTACCTTGGCATTGATCTGTCCAGACATAGTGTGAAATGGAACGATAAAGACCTTGAAAACCACACAGAATCTCTGCATTTTTTCAGTGATGCGTTTAGTGTTTGCAAAAGAGTATTGGACCCCGTTAATTTAACCCGTCAGCCTAACGTAGGTTGATAACCACTCTCCCGGGCTCGGGTTAGCTATTTTTCGTTATATCGGAGTTTGTATTGATGTTTTCAGCAACAGAGCAAGCCTACAATCTTGAGATAGAACAAGCACAACAGGCTCGACGCCAGCAGCTCTGGCAACAAGCCTGGTATCATGCGGAGCGGGCACATATTTTGGGCCAGCAGCGGTTTTTATTGCACCTGCAAAGCCATTGGCTAATGTTAAAACTGGCGACCGAGCAAGCAGATTGGTTTGAAATCCGTGGGCAAGTACTGCGCTTGCTACTTACGCCTTTGGGGCATTTAAGCGGGCGTTTACCTGTTGGAAATCCAGGTAGTAGCCGATACCCTGTCATGCAGGCTCAGCCTGTGCCTGAAGATCTGAACTCCATTTTATCGGGTACAAAACAGTCTTAGTGATAAACTATGATCGACTATTTTGTGGTATGTTTTGCCAAAGAGCTTTTTTTATCAAAGGAGTGTATGCATGCAGGTTGCCGAAATTCCATCTAACGAACAGGAAAGATTAAAGGCGCTCCTTGCATTGCAGATCCTCGATACTGAAGCTGAGGCTACATTTGATGCTATTACATCCCTGGCAGCAACTTTGTTTCAGGTGCCTATAGCGCTTGTCTCATTGATTGACGAGCAGAGGCAGTGGTTTAAAAGTAAGCAAGGGCTGGAAGTCTGTCAGACCGATCGTAAGTTGGCTTTTTGCGCTCACGCCATTTTACAACCTGATATTTTTATCGTCGAGGACGCATCGCAAGATAAACGTTTTGCCGACAATCCTTTAGTTTCTGCAGTTCCAAATATTCGCTTTTATGCAGGTTGTCCACTGATAAACGAGCAGGGCTATGCTTTGGGCACCTTATGTATTATCGACGTTGCTCCAAGGCAGATAACGGAACAGGACAAAGCCATACTGCGTCAACTTGGCGCTATGGTCATGGTAAGGCTGAATGAGCACAAGCAAAAGCTACAAACCGAACATAAGCTACAGTTATTGGCCTTGTTATTAGATTCTATCCCCGATGCGTTGGTCGCCTGTGACAGCGAAGGAAAATTAGAGCAATTTAATAAGAGTGCGTCTGACTGGCATGGTGTAGATCTTCGGCAATGCGATTCAGAGTCGTGGAGCCACTATTACAACTTGTATGAAGAAGATGGCCATACCCTGTTGCCGATTGAACGAATCCCTTTATACAGGGCTTTTCAAGGCGAAACTGTGTTAGGGCAAGAGATATGTATTAAAGCAAAGGAGAAAGCTCCGCGTTGGGTGCGTTGTAGGGGAGAGCAACTGAAAAGCCGTTCAGGCCAACTGCTGGGGGCTTTGGTGTTGATGCATGATATCAGCGAACAAAAACAGCTGGAGCAGATGAAAACAGATTTTATTTCCACCGTTAGCCACGAGCTGCGTACTCCTATCACAGCCATAAGTGGTGCTCTGGATTTAGTGACTCATCAGGTGTTGGGAGAAGTACCTGAAAAAGCACTTGCTATGTTGAAGGTGGCCAGTCAAAACAGTAAAAGATTGCAATGGCTGGTGAACGATTTGTTGGATATGGAAAAGCTGAGTGCTGGAAAAATGGATTTTAATTTGCAGCCTTGTGACCTTGCTCAGGAATGTCAGCAAGCAGTCAACCAGAATCAGCCCTATGCTGACAGCTTCGCAGTGCAGTTGTCTCTATTACCTAATGAACCTTTGGTTCTGGTGCTGGACAGTCACAGATTGCAGCAAGTGCTGAGTAATTTACTCTCTAATGCTATTAAATACTCAACCAGCGGGGCTGAGGTTTATCTGAGTTATTACCGCAGAGGGGATAAAATTCGTATTCAGGTTGAAGATAAAGGTGAAGGTATACCGCTGCATTTTCAGCCAAAAATATTTCAGCGTTTCGCCCAGGCAGAACGCTGTGATAACAAAGCACGTTCAGGCACAGGGCTTGGCCTTGCCATCAGCCGAGCTCTTATCGAGTCTATGGGTGGTACTCTTGATTTCAGTTCAATACCAGGCCAGGGCTCAGTGTTTTATTGCGATTTTCCCTTTCCAGTCTGAGGCAAGGCCGGCTCAAAGCAAAGGTGCATTTTAGTTGTTGCCCGTCTCAGCCAACAGGCTGAATAAAGCCTCGATTGACTCTGCCTGAATTTTTACAATACAACTTTGAGCCAAGGCAAAAAAATGAGACTGCACCATGGCTGTTAACTCTGACAACTCAAACTGCTTAAATACTAAAGGTAAAGCAGAACTGTCTTGATTCATCTGATGCAGCAAATAAGCCTGACCTTTTGCATCAATCAGCAGGTCTTCTGGTGTTAAGTAAAGTTGCTGCAATGCATGGAACTGCCTGAAACAGCTTGGACCCGCTAGATAAATCAGCTCATCCTGACCTGTGAATTTAAAAATTGCCGGGTAGCTAATCATCATAAGTACTCAGTAAAATCTTAGCGCTAGTGTATCTGCAAAATCCTTGAAGTTGCCACCTGTCAGCAATTTCTGCAGAAAAAAAGCCCCTTGCTATGAATAGACAAGGGGCAAAAGGCGCGGATGGGCCTATGGGTTACACTGTTCTGTGATATTCAGCGGGAACTATCACAACGAATAAAGTTATACTCTCTTTACTTTGTCAGTAAAATTCGAATATAACTTCTGATATGTTCGTAAATTATTGAGAATTAAATGACTCCGGTGAATTACAATCAACTCTATTATTTTTACCTGGTGGCTGAACATGGCAGTATTGCCAGAGTCAGTGAACTGTTGCATATCACTCCACAAACGATCAGCGGCCAAATCAGCGCCTTTGAGCATGGTATAGGCACTGCTTTGTTCTCCCGTCAGGGCAAAAGACTAATTCCTACTGAACTTGGAATTGTGGTGCAACGTTATGCTGCTGATATCTTTCAGCTCGGAGATGAGTTGAAAGCTGTATTGACCCGCCAGCACAGTAGTTGGCAGAGTTTTAGCGTGGGTATTACCGATGTACTGCCAAAAGCTTTTGTCTATGAAATGCTTAAACCTATTTTACAGCTTCCAATTAAACTGATTTGCCGCGAAGGGGAGCAGGCTGGGCTATTGTCCGAGTTAGCCATCAATAAACTGGATATGGTTTTGTCTGATCAACCTATTCAGCCTGGCAGTCATGTCAAAGCATACAGCCATTTAGTCACTGAATCTCCTATGGCTGTGTATGCGAGTGAGTCTTTGGCTGAGCAACTCAGTGCTGATTTTCCACGCTCCTTACATGATCAGCCTTTTTTATTACAAGGAAAAAAATCTATTATCCGCCAGCAGTTAATAGGATGGTTTAACGAAGTGGAAGTACAGCCTGATGTAGTGGCTGAATTTGATGACAGTGCTCTGATGCAGGCTTTTGCTCAGCAAGGACTTGGCGCTTTTGCCGCTCCTTTGTTACTGGAAAGTCAGCTATTGACCAACTACCGCTTGTTAAAAGTTGGGGTGATCCACAGAGTCACAGAGCGTTTTTATGCGATATCGCCTGAACGTAAACTGACCCATCCGGCCGTATTGCAACTGGTAAAGGCGCTGCAACAGGACGGCCGGATCAGTAGTGACAGTTAGCTGGTTAAGCTGCAGAAAAGGGTTGCAGTTGCTGTTGAGTGCGTTTAGTCCCCGATAACAACTGCTCTGTGGCCTGATCTATAGCCGCCATTTGTTGATAGGCCAGATTGGTGCCTTGTTCAATTTCGGTCAGATGATGATGGTTTTGCTCTGAGCTATGCGCCAGTTGCTGCACATGCTGCTGGATATGGTTCAACTGCTGCTGGGCATTTTTTAGCTGCAGCTCCAACTGACTGAAATCGCCACTGGTTTGCTGAATTTGTTGCTGAGCTTCTCCAGCCTGTTGTTGCAGCTGTTCTGACTCATTTTTAGTGTCCCTTACCAGCACATCCATTTCATTCAGAAATCCTGAGATCTGGCCTGTCGCGCTATTCACTTTAGCGGCCAGAGTACGGACTTCGTCTGCTACTACCGCAAAACCACGGCCAGCTTCACCAGCCCGTGCTGCTTCAATAGCGGCATTCAGCGCCAAGAGGTTGGTTTGATCAGAGAAGTTTTCCACCATCAATAAAATCTGCCGCACGTTTTCGGCGTTTTTCTGTAAACCTGTGACTGTGCCACCAAAATTGGCCAACAGCTGCTCAATTTTATGCAGTTGAGTGGTTAACTGGTTTAGTTGAGTACTGGCTGTTTTGGCGTTATGGACAGTGCTAGTGGCCACTTCTATCACTTGGTCGTTGCTTTGCACTATTTCTGACAAACGCTGCAAGGACTGATCGCTTTGAGCGCGGATCTGTTGACTGCTTTGCTCGGCACCCTGTAATTGGTGCCTGGTACTGTGCACTGCTTCAGCTACTTGCTGGTTGACATGAAAGTTACTGGACGCTTGCTGATGAATATCCCGCAGCATAGTGGATAACTGATCAACAAATAAATTGTATTGCTCAGATAAAGTGCGGAATTCGTCAAAGGTAAACGCAGGCAAGCGGGTTTTTAAATCGCTGCCAGCCTGATTCGCTTGTTGTAGTGCATGCACCAGAGCTTTCACCGGCCGCACTATTAAGTGCATCAGATAGCCTATGGTAAAGATAAAAGCCCCGGTGCCGAGGATCAGGATCCACCACCAGCTTTGGCCTGCGCTGCCTTCATTCGGATAAGCCGCGAACATGGCCAGCCAGAAAATCAGTGTTAAGAAGCCAATATTGCCGACAATTTTTAATGTCAGGCTATAAAAAAACTGCCGCTCAACCGCACTGTAAATATCGTTAAATATGCTCATGTCCTGACTCTCAGTCTAAGTTACAAACCCAATTGCTGACGTTGAACTATAAACCATTATGGAAAAGATTTTATTGTTCTGAGTCATACCATAACCAGTTTTTCCAGATTTTTTAAGTGCATAGCGCAGATTGTTTTTATACAATGCGTATATGAATCGTATATAGGTTGTATCTATGGGTATAGTCAAAATATCGGACGACCTGCATCAGGACCTGCGCGAAGCCAGCAAAGTGATGGCGCGTTCGATCAATGCGCAGGCTGAATTCTGGATCAGAGTGGGTATGCTTGCTGAATTAAATCCGCAACACAGTTACCAGGAATTGTGTCGAAAATTGCTGAAGAATAAATCATCCACTTTGCAGGACTTGCTAAATGAACTCGATCCATCTGAAAACCCCGGTTGAACTCGAGATCCAACGCAAAGCCGGGCAGTTACTGGTGCAGGTTTTTCTGATGCTCGATGAGCTGGTTAAGCCTGGTGTCAGCACTATGCAAATTAATGATGCAGTCGAAGCTTTTATCCGTGGACCGCTGGGCGCGAGGCCAGCGAGTAAAGGTCAGTATGATTATTTGTATGTGTTGAACAGCTCGATCAACGAGGTGGTCTGTCATGGTATACCTAAACAGACGGACATTCTCAAAGAGGGCGATATTGTGAATCTGGACATAACGCTGGAAAAAGATGGTTTTATAGCCGATTCCAGCAAAATGTATTGTATTGGCAAGGTCAGTTCATTTGCGCAGAAACTGGTGGATGTGACCTATAAGGCACTGTGGCAGGGCATTTATCAGGTGAAACCCGGTGCTCGTTTAGGAGATATAGCCGCAGCTGTGCAACAGTGCGCTGAACAGCATGGTTATTCGGTGGTGAGGGAATACTGTGGTCATGGTATAGGCCGTGAAATGCACGAAGAGCCACAAATTCTGCATTATGGTAAGGCTGGCACAGGCCTGACGTTAAAACCCGGCATGGTGTTTACCATAGAGCCTATGATCAATCAGGGCGACAGGCGCATTAAACAAAAATCCGACGGTTGGACAGTGGTCACCAAAGATAAAAAACTCTCTGCGCAGTGGGAGCACACCATAGCGGTCACTGACACAGGTTTTTCCGTACTGACATTAAGGCCTGAAGAGCAGCATCTGGTTTTGGCTACTGCAGTATAACGAGGAGCATATTGACTGCTGCAGACTCCATAGGTGTAGCTAAAGCCTCGGCTTTTTTACAACATATAAAAATGACAGAGTCTTGCCAGTGCGCGAAGGGCAGCAGAACTACTGGCTTTGTAACAACTTGCAATCGCGATTGTTAGACTTGAAATGACAAAACCGGACTCAGTGCCACAGGCCTGCGCCCTGAGCAGAGCAGCTGTTAAAACCAGACTCCCGGTTGGCAGATGCTATAGGCCAGAGTGCTGTTACTTTGTTTGAGTTGGCGCACTTGATACGACAAAAATAGCTGGATAAACTCCGGTGTCACATAGTTAAACTCTCCCTATAATCTTTGAGCCTGATCAAAGACTTAGGCTTTGTTCGAAAAATTGTGCAAATTTTCGTCGAAAATAGCTTGCCTGTTGGCTGATGTTTCACCACTATGACAGTCGCTTTTTCTTCAAGGAGTGACTGCCATGACATCGAGCTTTATGCTTGCAGTGCATTTGAAAACTGCACAACAATTCAAAGAACAAGGCCATGATTTGCAGTATGTGGTAAAGCATTTTCACAAAGTGGGCATACCGGAAGATGAAATACCGGAACTGCTGCCCCTGTTGGGTTTTGCTCTGGACGCCGATCCTTTGGCTTTACGCAGTACAAGCCACAAAGACTGACTTCAAATGAAAACGCTACCTAAAAGGTGGCGTTTTACTCTGTTTAGCAAAGGCACTGTTGTAGTAAAAAAACAGGCCCATTCGGGCCTGCTATTGAGAATATAAGCCTTTATGATCAAACGGCTTTTCTATTTTTTATCCTGTCGTGGATAAACGAAGCGGCAACATAAAACACCACCAACGGCAGCAGGCCAAATAAGATACCTTGCTGCAACTCTGTTAAATACGCCTCTTTTAATGCCACAGCGACCAGATACCAGGTGTAGGCGATATACAGCAGCATAAATAACAAACCTTCTATGCGGTTCAGTACTGAGCCGATGAAAAACAGTGGTACACAAAGCACAGCTACAGCCACCATCACTGGAATGTCGACTGTTGCCATATGTTCGCCTGCCAGCAAAGGAATCGGAGATACAACGCCTGATATACCCAGCACACAAAGAATATTAAAAATATTACTACCCACCACATTGCCTACTGCTATATCACGTTCGCCTCTTAAGGTGGCCACCACTGAGGTCACCACTTCAGGTAAAGAGGTGCCCGCTGCAATAATAGTCAGACCAATCACTGCCTCATTTACTCCCAGGGCGCGGGCAATTTCCACTGCACTGTCGACCAAAAAACGAGAGCCTAAAACTAACAGCACTAAACCGCCTAACAATAACAGCAGATTTTGCCAGGTTGGAACTTTGGCTTTGAGCATTTCCTCTACTTCTTCATCTACTGTGTCCACTCCCTGAGCTTTGCCCTGACGGAATAAAAACCAGGTATAGCTAACCAGACCAAAGGCCAGAATAGCAGCTTCGATACGAGTAATAGCTCCGTCAAAAGTCATCCACATGGCAAGGATTGATACTAATACCATAATAGGCACGTCTTGACGGATCAGTTGGCGCGAGATAACTAAAGGCGAAATCATCGCTGCTGCACCCAAAATAAACAGCACATTAAAGATGTTACTGCCCACTGCGTTGGCGATAGCCAGTTCAGCCTGACCAGAATAAGCAGCTTTGACACTGACAGCCAATTCAGGTGCACTGGTGCCAAAAGCTACCACTGTTAAACCAATGACCAAAGCCGGAATGCCAAAAGAGCCAGCCAAACGCGCTGCGCCTTTGACCAACAAATCCGCACCAACGACCAACAATACCAGGCCGACCACCAACAAAAACCAGGTCATTTTTCACTCCGTCATATGATTTCAATTGGCCGCTAATTTAAAGGAAAATCAACTAACAAGGAAGGGTGCAGCCGGATTAAAAAAAGGGGCCACTTGTCATGGCTGCTGCCTGCTCTTTTCCGGCAGAAATAACAAGACCCGTTGCTCAGGCGGGTCTTTGTTAAAGCGTCAAAGTCTGTTTAATACTGCAAGCTTAGTTTATAACCAGTTTCTGTGTCTGGGTCTTTTTCAGCAACCAGCAGGTAAGTACTACCTTGTATAAATTCAATTTCGTCAGTTTGGGCCAGCAAGGTTTTGTTATTGTTTAAATCTTTGCGTACCAACAATATGCTGTAGCTATCGAGCGGCAAAGTGATACTGGCGCTGGTGGCGTCATTAATACTACTGATGTAGTAAGAGGTAGTTTCCATAGTTTTGCCTGGTGGTACAAAATAAATACTGACGTTGTCAAAGTCGGGTACCACGTTGACCACGTTAAAGACAAAGTCGTATACCTGCGGAGTGGCGCTGTCTGTGACTGCTAATACAGTAGGTTGATTATTTTCATCCCGATAAAACACCAGACTTTTGCTCTGGCCCTGATTCAAGGTTAGTAAGCCATTCGGGATCTGGCTGGAGCCTTCATTCGCTGTCAGCGTTACCCGGTAATCTCCATGTGGAATTTCAACATAAGAGGTCAAAGTATCAGCTGCTAAATCAGTAAAAACCGGAGTACCGCTGGTACTGCCTGTGTAAATTTGAGCTGGATCTAAATCGTTTATGCTGTTATAAACTCTGAACTGAGCATTACTATTAATGTCTTCAAGCGGATAGACTGAGGTGGTATTGCCTATCACATCCAGTGCAATTTTACGTTTTAAAGGGCCTGCATTGTCACGTAAAGCCAAGACATACTCTGTTTCGTAGCTGAAGGTGTAAACAGGGCTTTGCAGCACAACAGTTTTGCTGCCAGCGTCAGTTAAATACAAAATGTAGCTGCCACTATCAAAAGTATAAGCCTCGCTAAAGCCATGCTGACCTGCAGTGGCGACAAAGTCTGCGTCATCAAAGTCTTCTGTTGAGCTACTGATGTACAGATCCATGCTTTTGTTTTCTGCCAGTAAGTTGGCAAAATAGATTTTAAACTGATCATCCAGCTCATCATCCCGCAAAAAGCTCAGGTTCAGGATTTTGGGGGCTTCGTAGTTATCGACCATAAAAAGTACAGTTTTCTGGCTGGTTTTCATACTGACCTGACCTTCCAGCACTGTCTGAATATCACCGCTGTTGTCTGTGTAACTAAAAGCCAGAGCATAAGTTTCAGTATTGACGGTAAGCAGAGAGGTGGCATCGCCAAAAGTAGCTGTACCCAGAGTGCTTTCAACCTCATCGCTATCGGTTAAGGTCAGGGTGGTGGTGGCACTATTGGCAGAGCCATTGTAAAACTGCAGGTAACTGCTGGGGTAAGTGTCATTGCCCTCTGACGAGCTACTGCCGCCGCAGGCAGACAATAATACAAGGCTGGTGATAGGAAGAATAAGCTGACGTAACAACATAGTAGTTTTCTTGTCCTGTGAGAATAAATACCGTCATCAGAACAAAAAAATAACGCCGGGTTCAGGTCTTTACCCGGCATTTACTCAGCTTAACCTATCTTAATTCAGGCTTTACTCTGCTTTAGTTTTAGCCTCTTGTTGTTTGGCCCATAACTGTGCATAAAGGCCCTGCTGAGCCAGCAGTTCCTGATGTGTGCCAGCTTCTGCTACTTCTCCTTGTTGTAGCACCAGTATCTTGTCTGCATCTATGATAGTGGACAGTCTGTGAGCTATCACCACTGAGGTATGGTGTTTTGCCAGCTCGCGCAGAGCCTGCAAAATGGCGGCTTCTGAGTGAGAATCCAAGGCTGAGGTGGCTTCATCAAAAATCAGAATAGGGGAGCCTTTTAGCAGCACGCGAGCTATGGCTATACGCTGTTTTTCACCGCCAGATACTTTTAAGCCCCTTTCACCCACTAAGGTTTGATCACCTTGTGGCAAACTTTGAATAAAGCTATCCAGATGAGCCAGCTTGATCACCTGATCCACTTCGGCCTCACTGGCATCAGGTTTACCGTAGCGAATGTTTTCCCTGATACTGGTGTTAAACAGCACAGTATCCTGCGGCACTATGGCAATACTTTGGCGTAACGAGCTTTGGGTGACATCACGTACGTCTTGTCCGTCAATGCAAATACTGCCGTTTTGTATATCGTAAAAGCGGTATAAAAGCCTGGCTATGGTGCTTTTTCCTGCACCTGAAGCGCCCACTATCGCCAGTTTTTGGCCTGGTTCTACCATAAAACTTAAGCCATTCAGGATAGGACGGCCTGGCTGATAACTAAAATGTACCTGATTAAACTCAATGCGGCCTTGTTGTAACTGCAGCTCCGGCGCATTGGTTTTATCTTTAATCTGAGCTTCTTTTTTCAACAGACCCAGCATGTTTTCCAGATCGGTTAAGGATCGGCGGATTTCACGATAAACAAAACCTAAAAAGTTCAAAGGGATAAATAGCTGCAGCATATAGGCGTTGACCATGGCTAAGTCACCTAAGGTTAGCTCTTTGTTAAGCACTCCTTTGGCCGCCATCCACATCATTAAGGTAATAGCTAAAGCAATAATCAGAGCCTGGCCAGAGTTTAATGCCAGAAGCGACATACGGTTTTTTAGTTTGGCTTGCTCCCAATTGGCTAAAAACTGATCGTAAGTGCGCTCTTCATAAGCTTCGTTATTGAAGTATTTGACTGTTTCATAGTTCAGCAGGCTATCGACCGCTCTGCTGTTGGTGGCTGAGTCGGCCTGATTGGCTTCACGTATGTATTTGTTGCGCCACTCTGTAACATAAAAAGTGAAAGCCACATACAAAGCCACAGCGACAAAAGTCAGCACTGCATACCAGTACGAAAACAGCAGGGCAAAAATCACTGCGACCAGCAGAATTTCCAGCAGGGTAGGTACTATATTGAACATTAAAAACCGCATCAGAAAACTAATGCCGTTAGTGCCTCTTTCTATATCGCGGCTGATGCCACCGGTTTGGCGGTCTAAATGAAAACTCAGTTCCAGTTGGTGTAAATGATTAAATACCCGCAGGCCCACTTTACGCATGGCATGCTCAGTCACTCTGCTAAAAAGTGCGTCCCGTATTTCACCAAAAAAGACCGAGCCAAAACGTAACAGGCCATAAAACAATAAAAAGGCCAAGGGCAAACTCAACACAGAGTTTAAGCTGGGATCTAAATCATCAATGATAAGTTTCAGTGCGTAAGGCAGATATAAAGTAGCTGCTTTGGCTGCCAAAAGTGCAGCCAAAGCGAGTAATACCCGGCCTTTAAAGGCCCAGATGTAGGGCCACATATACTCTACTGTTTGTTTAAGATTAAGAGCCTCAGCCTGTTTTGCTGCATCAGCTCTTTTGGCCGCTGTTCCCATACCACGCATAAATCAGATCATCCTGAATGGGCCCGGCCTTTGGTCGATCCGGGCTTTAACTGTAAGTGCAAAGATAAGCCGTGTCAGTTTCAACTTTTAGCTGAAATTTTGCCTGTGCAGGCACTTCAAACGCAGCTCCGCGCGCAAAGGTTTGCCATTCTGCCTGGCCTGGCAATAATACGGTTAAAGCGCCGCTAATCACAGTTAAAACTTCATGTTGGCTGGTACCAAATTCGTACTCACCTGGCGCCATTACCCCCACTGTGGCAGGTAATTGTTCGCCCTGAAAAGCGATTGAGGTTACGTTGCCGTCAAAATAACTATTTACTTTAAACATCTGGTTTTACTCCTTTGAAATACTGATTTCAGTTAACCCTATTTCTATTTTGAAATAAAGAGATTTCTGGGTGTTTAGAAGTCTAAATGCGAAAGAAGGGAAGTTGCAAATGACACGGGCTTTTTCTCAAACTCTTGCTATACCTTAAAAGCACGCTCAATAAATTTTCTCTAAGTTATTGAAATTAGTTCTTAATCAGCATCGGAGTTTTTATGCGGTTCTCTACACACTTTATCTTTCCTGGCATGCTGATGCTGGGATTCAGTCCTGCGGTTTTTGCCGATCTAAGCTCCACTGTTACTCTTGGTTCCAACTATTTATTTAATGGTATTACTCTGACTCAAGATGATCCTGCTGTACAGCCTAGCCTGGATTGGGTTTCAGAGTCAGGTTGGTACCTCGGAACCTGGGGGTCTAATGTCAGCTTTGTGGATGACACTGATATCGAAGTCGATTTTTATACAGGTTATTACACTGATTTAGGGGGAAACTGGGGTTTAGATCTTGGTGTGGCGCACTACACTTATTATGGTAGTAGCGAAAGCAGCGCTTTTGATTATCCGGAAGCGTACATCAAAGTGTCTTATGAAAACACCAAACTAAGCTACTGGTACGCCAGTGACTATTTCGGTGCTGGTGGTGGCCATTACATTATTATGCTGACACAGACTGTTCAGCTTACAGAGAATGTGAGCTTGATTTTGTCAGGTGATCGTTCGACTTCAACAGATACAGATAAATTTTTGCGGGATACAGATGGCACATACCACCATTGGCGGGTTGCTCTCGCTGGTGACTGGTTAGGGGCAAGATGGACAGCAGCTTTTGATGATACTGATTTGGCGTTGGACGATTTAGGCGAAGCCACTTTTTCGCTGTCAGTAGCAAAAACCTTTCATTGGTTCTAGGTGAAGATGATGCAGTTGAATTCCTTACGTTTTAAACTCACTTTTGGTGTTGCACTTTTGTTACTTATCAGTATTGGTAGCATGGCCTTTATTGGCTGGTATTCCATGACCAGCAGCAATGACTCCGCAGTAAACCGATTAACTCAGTCGGTGCGTACTTTAGCCGAGCAAATTCTGACAGAGGCGGCTCAGCGTACTGCATTAGAAACCAGTGCTGTATTGGATCGCAATTTTGATACTGCAAAAAACTTTGCCGCAGTGTTATCCGGTTCGGCTTTAGGTAGTGGCCAAACCCCTTATAGCCGAGATCAGGTGAAAGCTATGGCTGGGCATATCTTGAGCAGCAACCCTGGCATATCATCTTTGTACGGCCAGTTTGAACCTAATGGCTATGATGGGGCTGATAGTCAGTATTCCATCGCTGATGATCACAGCTCGAAAACGGGCTCAATGGAAATTTATTGGGTTCGAGAACAAAATCAATTGAAGTTTGTGCAAACGCCCGACCCTGAAGTGAAGTACAAAGATACAAAAAATGAATACGGCGTGCGTGAAGCTGAATGGTATTTGTGCAGCAAAGACAGCAAAAAAGCGTGTTTAATGGAACCTTATCTATGGGAAATCACTCCTGGCAATCAGGTATTGTTGACTTCGCTGGTTTATCCTGTGGTAACTGAAAACCAATTCAGAGGCGTATCCGGAGTAGATTTAAACCTGCCTGTATTGCAAACCTTATTGCAGGCTCAGGCCGCTTTACTTTATGGCGGCAAAGCACAGCTGTACTTGATTAGCAAATATGGCTCGGTAGTGGCCAGTAATAAATATCCTGATCAACTGGGACAGTCGATTCAAAGCTTAGATGCCGATTTAGCAGCGCAACTACAGCAACAGCAAGTGGGTGTCAGCTTGTACAAAGAGTCAATGCTGGTGACTCAGCCCATTAAGCTTGACAGCACCGAATCCGGTTGGAAAGTTGTGGTGGCAGTACCTGAAACCATAGCTTTGGGGATGGCTATTCAGCTGGCCGATCAGCTGAATGAAGACTCAGCTCAAACCATCCAGAGCATGATAGCTTTGGGTTTAGTGCTCTTACTCGCTTTTGTTCTCTTAATGGCCCTGGGTTTAAAAAGCGCCACAGCGCCCATTTTACATATGAGTGTGCTGATGAAGGAGCTGGCTGGCTCTGAAGGTGATTTAACCCGGCAGTTAAAGCAAAGCCAATACCAGGAATTGAACGACATGGCGGACGGTTTTAATATGTTTACCGCTAAGTTGCGCTCCATGATCAATAACTTAAAAGAATCATCTGGCCTGATGCAACAGCAATCTGAGCAAATGGTGAAAACCACAGACCAAACCAATAGCTCGGTCAGTATTCAAGCTAGTGAAATTCAGAATGTAGCCTCTGCAATGCATCAGATGTCAGCTACGGCTCATGAAGTTGCTAATCTGGCGGGAAGCACAGCGCAAGGGGCGCAAGAGTCTTTAGAAGCACTCACAGCTGCGAATCATTTATTTCAAAATACGGTTGATGCGTTTAAGGCTGTATCTGTCGAATTTAATCATACCAGCCAGGGCGTCAATGACGTGGCGCAAAGTAGTCAAAAAATTAATGGCATTATTGACGTGATTCAGGCTATCGCGGAGCAAACTAATCTGCTGGCGCTCAATGCTGCTATAGAGGCTGCGCGGGCTGGTGAGCAGGGTCGTGGTTTTGCCGTAGTCGCAGATGAAGTTCGATCTTTGGCTGCGCGAACCCATAGTTCTACGGATGAAATTAAGAACCTGATCCATGCCTTGCAGCAGCAAGTCACAGCGTCTGTGCAGCAAATTCGAACCAACACAGCCAAAGTTACCAGTACCTTACAGGAAGCTGAGAGTTCTTATGAAAAACTGTCTTTGGCTACGGCTGGTATTTCCAGCATAGCCGATAATGCATTTCAGGTTGCCTCTGCGGCGGAAGAGCAAAATCAGGTCAGTGAGGAAATTAACCGTAATATTACAGCTATAGATGATGCCACTAAGGCATTACATCAACTTGCACAACAAAACCTGTTGATCAGTAAACAAATTGACAACATAACCGGAGCAATGGATGCTCAGCTGGCGCAACTGCGCTGCTGAGGAAAAAAAGTGAAACACTATCTGGGCTTGTTATGCCTGTGGCCTGCATTCTGCCTGGCCACTGAGTCTGTTCGTTTGGCCAGTTTAGACTGGCCACCTTACACTGGATATCAACTTGAACAGCAAGGTGAAACCACAGTACTGGTAAAACAAGTTTTTACTGCCATGGGACTTGAGGTACAGACGGACTTTTTGCCCTGGTCCCGGGCGCTACGTGACAGTGGGAAATCAGGGAGCTTGTATGCAGGTTATTTCCCTGAGTATCACAGTTTTAATCCTGACTTTATTCTCTCCGACAGTCTTGGTATCAGTGAGTTAGGTTTTGTCGAATCAGTGGAGAAGCCACTGGGTCAGCTCAATGCTGTTCGCTTAGCCAGGGTTCAGCTCGGTGTAGTACAAGATTACATTAATTTAACCCTCGTTGATCAGATGATTGGCAGAGGCCAACTCAAACCCGAACTCGCTTTGTCTGACAGGCAAAATATTCTGAAAGTGGCACTGGGCCGACTGGACCTGGCGGTCATTGACCGTAAAGTTTTACACTATCTGCTGGAGCACGACTCAGAAGTAAAACGCTTGGCGTCAGGTAAAGTACAATTTAATAGTAGTTTAACTGAACTGAAAACTTTACATCTCGCACTCAGGCGTGAAGTGGAATACGAGCAGTTGATAGCAGAATTTAATCAATATTTACAAAAGGTTAGGCTTGAATCTACTGCTATTCAGCTTGAACCTGATTAACTTTCCTGACCTGACGGTAAAAGTTAGCCGGCGCTTGCACTACAGCAAACAAGCTCTACACTTTGGTCAACTATGGCATTTGTACCGGGGCTTGCCTGAGTGTCGGTTTTGCCATTACCTCATCTTCGACTGAACGGAATCGGAGTCTGTTATGAATACAACATTTGGTTTAGCCGCTCGCTTGTCGTTGTCTTTTGCCATCCCATTAATTCTCATGCTGCTATTAGCCGCTACTGGATTGTTTGCTATGAACAGCATGAACCAAGGGTTGAAAACCGTCTATCTGGACAGGGTTGTGCCTTTAAAAGGGCTGAAAAATATAGCAGACTTGTATGCCGTTTCGGTGATTGATGCGGTCAATAAAGCTCAGACTGGTTTATTAAGTTCCGAACAGGCATTGCGTGAAGTGCAAAAAGCACAACAGCAAATCACTGTTGAGTGGACTGATTATATGGCCACTTCATTGACAGCAGATGAGCAACAGCTCGCGAGACAGGCATCCGCTTTATTCAAAGATGCTGACGCTGACATAAAGCAACTCGTGCTGTTTTTGCAGCAGCGCAGCGGTGATATCAGCGGTACTTTGCAGGACTTTAATGGCCCTTTGTATCGCAGTATCGACCCTATCAGCGAAAAAATCACTGAACTGGTAAATTTGCAATTACAGGTGGCTGAAAGCGAGTTCAGTGCCTCTGAAAACCTGTACAGTAAACAAGTCTGGTTTATCAGCAGTTTAACTTTGGTGGCTGTTCTGGCAGCCATAGCTGCAGCGAGTTGGATAGTGCGTCATACTCTCGGGCATTTAGGGGGGGAGCCGGAGTACGCCGCTATGATAGTGCGCAAAGTGGCTGCCGGAGAGCTGGATATTCAAATTGAACTCAAGCAGCAGGATAATTCCAGTTTATTGCATCATTTACGCGCTATGGTAGTGCAGTTATCCGGCATAGTGGGGGAGTTAAAACTAGCGTCCGGTGCTTTGGACAAGGCCGCGGATGAGCTGGCGGTCAGTAGCGAAAAAACCACAGAACAGCTTATTTTGCAGCACCAGGAAATAGAAATGGTGTCTACCGCTATGAATGAAATGAGCACTTCAGTGGCCGATGTGGCGCAAAATGCAGGCAATGCCGCACAAAAAACCAATGAAACTGAAACTAATCTGCGATTGAGCGACGAAGTGATGGCAAAAACTATAGCCTCTATTGAAGCTTTGTCTTCAGACGTTCGTCAAACTACAGACGTTATAGAGCAGCTTTCAGCCCAAAGTGCTGAAATAGGTCAGGTGGTGGAAGTGATACGAGGAGTGGCTGAACAAACTAATTTACTAGCACTCAATGCCGCGATAGAAGCAGCCAGGGCAGGTGAGCAAGGCCGGGGTTTTGCGGTGGTAGCAGATGAAGTTCGAACCTTGGCTAGCCGTACTCAAAATTCAACTCAAATGATTCAAGCTATGATTAGCCGGTTGCACGACGGGGTGCAAGCTACAGTCAGTGCTATGGCGGGCAGCCATAAGCAAGCAGAACATACAGTTCATTTTGCTGCTGGTGCTTTGGAGTCATTCAGTAAAATCAAAGGCTTTGTGGGTATCCTGAACCAAATGAATGAACAAATTGCCAGTGCGGCTGAGCAACAAAGCATAGTGGCCGAAGACATTAACCGTAATGTAATGCAGATCAAGGGCGCCACAGAACTGACAGCCAGCGCTGCCGATCAGGTTGCCCGTTCGAGTTTGGAGCTAAAACAAATCGCCAGCCGTTTGTCAGGCCATGTGAATTACTTTCGCTTAGCCTGATGAAACCCCAGGCATCAGAGCTTCTTATTTAAGTTCTGGTGCCTTGCAAACACTCTTTCAAATCTGTGGGTCGACATGAACTGCGCCCACTCTTCATCTCAGGGATATGCATGATCTTGGTTCAGAATATAAAACAATTGGTTGTTAAACTCTTGGTGGCAACCACGGCCATAGTGATTGCAATCGCCTTGTTTCGCTGGGCTTTATTACCGGCAGCACAGTGGCTGTTTCAGCTTGAGGATAATACTGTAGCTATCGTCAGAAGAGCAGGCATCTTTGTTTGTGTCGTGTTGGCGTATTGGGCTTATGTCAGGTTTTATGAAAGACGGCAGGCCGAGGAACTTCGAATAGCCCCATCGGGTATTGTTGCTGGAGCTTGTTCTGGTGCGGCTATTATTGCGCTGATTTCCTTGTTGTTGTTTGCGTTTGGTATCTATGAAGTCAAAAGCTATCATGGGCTGGATCATGCTTTGCTGGAAGTTGCCGGGGTAATTTTAGTGGCGGCAACTATTGAAGAAATTGTATTCCGTGGTGTTTTGTTTTTGGCGCTGGAAAATGCCTGGGGCACAGTACCCGCACTCTGGCTACAGTCGCTTCTTTTTTCGGTATTGCACATAGCCAATGTTGATCCGCAGATAGGGGCAGCAGAGTTGGTGATGACAGTTATTTCAGGGACTTTGCTGGGGGCATTCTGGACTTTAATCTTTATTCAGAGCCGTAATATTTGGGTGGTCACCGCCAATCATGCTGCATGGAACTTTGCCATAGTGCTGACCGGCTTGCCACTTTCAGGTTTGGATGAATGGACAGCCTTTGCTCCTATCGAAAGCAGTTATCAGGGCCCGAACTGGTTGAGTGGCGGAGCTGTTGGCCCGGAAGACTCTATTGTCACAGTGATAGCTGTGACAGGCATCATGATCGGGCTGGTGTTTTGGGCTAAAAAAACCAACAAATTCGTACCGCGCTCGTCAGGCACCTGACGGTTTAATCTCAATAAAGTGCGTGTTTAGGTTTATGACATCAATGAGCCGCGAATACTGATAGTTTTTCCCCTTGATTTAAACCTGTGTTCCAGGCCTGTGTGTCTTTTACCCATTGGTTTTTAAACTCATAGAGTTGCTAAACTAGTTTCAGCCCCCCAAAGTGGAGAAGTCCATGGATATTGATGAAGATAAAATAGACGACGCGGCTCTGGCTTTACTTTATTTGACCTTACACGAACAGCGCCGGGCATGGAAACAACTGGATTGGGATCTAATGAACAGGCTTTATCAGAAAGGTTTTATTCTCGATCCGGTGAGTAAAACGAAATCTGTGGTGCTGACAGATGAAGGGCTGCAGAAATCGGAAGAGTTGTTTAAAAAGCTGTTTTGTAAGTAGTGGGGCAGCATAGCGAGAAAATTCTGAAGCTTTACCAGTATTGTAAAAGTTTTTTTGTGCAATGTCAGAATTGATACAGCCGCTTTTTGACCCAGAACTATTACCCCGCAGCATTAATTTACGCGTTTAGAGAAATAGAGCTGAGACTTAATGCTGGGCAACAAATCAGAGATGACGACTTTTTTCGGTTACGAACAGGTTGTAATGTTAATGCAGAGACTGTTCTTGAAGGTGTCCTGGTTAAATCTAAACAGCAGTATGAAGAGAGAAAAATTCAGCTTATAGGCAATTTACTTGCTGCTATTTCATTCGACGAGACAATTTCAGCTGATGATGCATGTTGGTATTTGAATATGATCCATAGTCTTAATTATCAATCCTTACTAATTTTGGCGGCGCTCGCTGAACATCAGATCAACACGCAGAATGATGTTTCGATAGAGACTATATATAACAGCGACACTGTTGTTTTACTTCAAATTAGTCATTTAAGGAATATTGGATTGATAGAGCAAGAGAGCGGATTTGTAACAGATATTTCATTGTCTAAGGTGGGTAAAATTTTAGTAACTTCGATGAAGTTAGTTGATGAGTTGAATTTAGAAGGCGATAAAATTTGAAGAATGCTATTTTGATAAATGGATAGTTAAAAGGCGCCATAGGCACCTTTTAACTGATAGGTAAGCGATAAAATCAACCCATCAAAACTTCAACACCACAGACTCCAGCGCTGCCAGTTCAATTTGTACTGAAGCTTGATCACCTGTCACTTTCAAAGAAGCTTTACGTTCAGACAACAGGTCTTTTAACTCATAATCACCTTTGCCCAACTGCCATTGCTGCAGCAAATCGGCAGGTAATTTCAGCGCAAAGCTTGTGACCGTCGTGGCGAAATTGCTGGCCACTATCACTTTGGTTTTGTCGTTAAATCGAGCGAAAGCGTAGGTTTTATCGCTATAGCCTGCTGTATCTTTGTTGCTGCTATGCAGCTCGTGATAAGCGCCGTTAAAGACCGCTTCTGTGGCTGATAAGGTCATTAATTTGGCGTAAAACTCGCGCAGCTGTTTTTGGTCTGGCGTTAATCTTCCACCATCGTATTTACCATCGTTTAACCAGTTTTGATGAGCGGGCACACCAGCGTAATCAAAAATACTAGTGCGGCTTGGGTCGCCAAAACCTGAATCTAAAGCGCCGGCTTCACCCACTTCCTGACCAAAATACAGCATAGTAGGAGAGCTGCTGATCAAGGCTGATACCACCATAGCAGGCTTGGCTTTGTTGGCATCGCCGGCAAACTCAGGGGCGGCAATACGCTGCTCGTCGTGGTTTTCTAAAAAGTGCAGCATATGGTGTTCAATATCCGCCATACCCTGTTGCACGCTTGCGATAGCATCTGTGCTGCCTGTGCCTTGCATTACTAATTTCAGGCTATCGTACATTTCCACTTTGTCGTACAGATAATCCATTTTTCCTAAACGAATATAGTCGCGGTACAAGGCTGGGTTATACACTTCCGCCAATAAAAAGGCGTTTGGGTTTTTGCTTTTAATGCTGGAGTTTAAAAAGCTCCAGAATTCGACCGGTACCATTTCGGCCATATCAAAACGGAAACCATCGACACCTTTATCCAGCCAGTAGAAGGTGATATCACGGAACTTCAGCCAGGAGTTGGGTACGTCTTTGCCCTGCCAGAAAGCGGCATGTTCTTGTACTGATTTAGTGGCGTAGTCGGCAGGCAGGCGGTCAAAATCGTAGCTGCCGTCTGGTTTTACACCGTAGTTTACTTTGACGGTTTCATACCAGTCGTTAAAATCCGGCTGAGCTAAACGAGAGCCATTGCCTGTCCATTTCGCCGGGTTTTCTGCAAACTTACCATCAGACAATGGATGAGCTTCGCCGCCCAAAGGCTGATAACCGTTTTGTGGTGCAGGTACCTGAAAAGGCTGACCCACCACGTAATAGAAGTTATTGTCGCGTTTGTATTCCACGCTGGTGTCGTCGCTGGCACCAAAATCCTCGATACCTTCGGGTTTATGCAGCGATTGATAATGCCGTGCTACATGGTTTGGCACTATATCAATAATCACTTTTAACCCTTGTGCATGAGTACGGTCGATCAGTGCATCAAACTCTTCCAGTCGTTTGGCCGGGTCTACTGCTAAATCCGGGTTGACGCTGTAATAGTCTTTGACCGCATAAGGAGAACCAGCCCGGCCTTTGACTACATCAGGGTCGTCGTGGCTTATGCCATAGGCGCTGTAATCGCGGATCACGGCATGATGCAAAATGCCGGTGTACCAGACATAGCTTGCACCCAACTCTTTAATACCTTTCAGTGCTGCTTCGTTAATATCATTAAACTTACCCACACCGTTTTGTGCTATGGTGCCCCAAGGCTGATTGGTATTGTTGCTATTGCCAAATAAGCGGGTGAACATCTGATACACCACCACCTTGCCTGCTTGAACTTCGGCTGGTGCTGTGACTGGTGCAGGTTTTTCTGCCATTTTTTTAACTTCGGTGGCTGGTGTTTGATTTTGCACCTGAGCCTTACCGCAGGACGCTACTAAAGCCAAAGCAAAAGCGCTGAGCAGCCAGGCCTTTTGGCGGCTGCTTTTAGAATAAATAGAAAGATGCATCTTCGTCTGTATCCATATCGTTTTTCCTTATGCTAACACAGCCGATCTGTCAGACCTTTTTCCTGCATACGTTTTCATTAGGCAGCTATTCGCTTTGAGCTGGCTACTTTGCCTCTATACGTTTTAAGCGTTGGATAAACTGTTCTATATGCTCTTCGTCTTTTGCATCTATATGATATTTTTGATGAAAACCTAAAGTGACAGTCACTTTGTCAGCCACAAAATATAAATCGTAGCCATCAAAGCCGCTGGCAATAGTCATACCGTCCAGCTCAAAACCCTTGCCAAAAGGCGTATCCACTGGCTTGCCCTGTTGTTCCACTTTGCTGAATACTTTCATCAGCAACTTTGCGTCTATTAAATTTTGCATGAAGTTGTCCTGTTGTTTGGGTTTTGCGTTTTTGCCATTGATAAAGGTATAGTGCTGGTACGATAAAAAGGAGTCCGCAGATGCAAATAACTAAAAAAACATTACTTATCAACACCTTTACCTTAGCTGCCAGCCTGGCGTCTGTCTCTGTTGCTGCAGCACCCAGCCCAGCCCAGCAGCAGTTTTTTGAGCAATTAAAAGCGCTTTGTGGTAAGGCTTTTGCCGGTAAAACCACGCTGGATAATCAGCCAAGTGCGGCTTTTAGCGGTGATATGGTAATGCATGTGCGCGACTGCAGCGATACACAAATTCAGGTGCCTTTTGTGGTGGGTGAAAACCGTTCACGCACCTGGATCATTACTAAAACAGCGAATGGTCTGCAGTTACAGCATCAGCATAAACATGAAGATGGTACAGATGACATCTCGACTATGTACGGTGGTCACACTGCGACGCCGGGTTGGGCTGAAGCACAGAGTTTCCCGGCTGATAATTATTCTAAAAACTTGTTTATCAAAACTAAAACGCCACAGTCTATTGGCAACACCTGGCATATGTATTTATACCCAAATGAGAGTTTTAGCTACAGATTAACCCGCGAAGGCCGTGAATTTCGGGTCGACTTTGATTTAACTAAAGCAGTCGCCTTACCAAAAGCGAACTGGGGCGCGGCTAAATAAGCTGTTTTAACGCCATTCTCCTTTAACGGGGCAAAAGCTGCGACCACTGATCTGGTGCGTCGCAGTGGTCTTGGTTAGTATCTAAGAGTATTTACTCAAAAATTTAAAAAATTAGAAATCGGGAGTGTTATGAAACCACAATTTTGGTTTTCAGCCACAACGCTGACCATGATGGCCGCTTTAACCTTAACAGCTTGTTCTAAGCCAGCTGAACCGGAACAAAGCGCTATCACAGCAGCAGTTGAACCTGCCAGAGCCGCTGCTTTGGTTGGTACTGAGTTTAACTCAGCATACAAAGACTACTTAAAAACTCTGGCTTCTGATGAATTTCAGGGCCGTATGCCTGCCACGCCGGGCGAAGAAAAAACCATTAACTATATCTCAGAACATTTTAAGCGCATTGGCTTAAAAGGCATTAATGGTGATAGCTACCTGCAGCCTGTTTCTTTAGTACGTATTGACCCTAAAGAAGTGTCTGGCATGCAATTGTCGGGCGACAAGCTAACCACAGAGCTGAAATACAAAGAACAAATGATGGCCTGGACCACGCAAGTGACTGAACAGGTGGAAGTTAAAGACAGCGAGCTGGTGTTTGTCGGTTACGGCATAGTAGCACCGGAATACAACTGGAACGACTACCAAGGCCTGGATGTCAAAGGTAAAACCGTGGTGATGTTTGTCAACGATCCGGGTTTTGCCACTAAAGATCCAAACCTGTTCACTGGCAATGCCATGACCTATTACGGTCGCTGGACTTACAAGTTTGAAGAAGCGGCGCGTCAGGGTGCAGCTATGGCGCTGATTATCCATGAGACAGAACCTGCCTCTTATGGCTGGCAAGTGATAGCAGGCGGATCTCCTACTAAGTTTGACCTGATCAATGCCAATAAAAACATGGACAGATCCAAAGTCGAAGGCTGGCTGACCACTGAATCTGCTCAGCAACTTTTTGCCGCTATGGGCACTGACATTGACACTATGCGTCAAAAAGCACTGAGCAAAGACTTTGCACCTGTAGCCATGGGCGTGAAAGCTTCGGTTTCAGTGAAAAACAATATCAGTGAGCTAACGTCCAATAACGTGATGGGCTATATCGAAGGCTCTGAAAAACCAGACGAAGTAGTGCTTTATATGGCGCACTGGGATCACTTAGGGGTGGATTTCTCCAATCCAAAAGACAAAGTCTTTAATGGTGCACAGGATAACGCCAGCGGCACAGCGGCCATCATGGCCTTAGCTGAACATTTTGTGAAACAGCCACAACCAAAACGCTCAGTGGCTTTCCTGGCAGTTACGGCTGAAGAGCGGGGTTTATTAGGTTCTGCCTGGTATGCACAAAATCCGGTATTCCCGCTGAATAAAACCATAGCTGGCATCAATATGGACGTGATGAACGTCTATGGTCCGATGAAAGATATGGTGGTGGTAGGGCATAACAACTCAGAGCTGGAAAGTATACTGACCAAATACACTGAACAGCAGGGCCGTTATGTGGCACCAGAGCCAAGCCCTGAACATGGTTCTTTCTACCGCTCAGACCACTTCAACCTGGCCAAAGTAGGGGTGCCTATGTTGTATGCGAAAGGCGGTATCGACAGTTTTGAGCATGGTAAAGAGTGGGGCGCTGCTCAGAAACAAGAATACAACGTTTGTTGTTACCACAAAGCCGCTGACGAATTTAACGACAGCTGGGATTTACGTGGTGTGCAGCAGGACATGAATGTGTTTTATCAGCTAGGTGCTGAACTGGCGAATTCAGAACAATGGCCAAACTGGTTCGAAGGCCGTGAGTTCCGTGCTATTCGCGACGCATCATTGGCATCTCAGTAGACGTTAGTCAAAGATTTAAGGCAGAGCATCGACTCTGCCTTATTTTTTTAAAAGGAAAGCTATGAATAAGTTAATAAGTGCTCTGGCTTTAGGGCTGGTTTTTACCGCCAGTGCCGCAGAGCCAGCATTAGTACAAACCGAGTTTAACCCTAACTTTTCCGGCTATTTTGAAAAAATAGCATCGGATGAAATGCAAGGCCGGGCTCCTGCCACTGAAGGTGAAAAGCGCACTGTGGCTTACCTTGAAACTGAATTTAAACGCTTAGGTTTAACCCCTTATAAAAACGGCAGTTACCGTCAGGCTGTGCCTGTGGTGCAAATTGACCCCGTGGCTGTATCTGCTATGACGTTAACAGGAGATAAAACCGCAGCTACTCTGGCTTATAAAACCGATATGATGGCCTGGTCGACCCGAATGCTGCCGGAGATTAAGCTTGAGAACAGCGAGATGGTATTTGCCGGTTACGGCATAGTGGCGCCTGAATACAACTGGAACGATTACAAAGATTTAGATGTAAAAGGCAAAACAGTGGTGGTGCTGGTGAATGACCCTGGCTTTGCCACTCAGGATGCCAAGCTTTTTACCGGTAATGCCATGACCTATTATGGCCGCTGGACTTACAAATACGAAGAAGCGGCCCGTCAGGGTGCTGCTATGGTGCTGATAGTGCACGAAACTGAAGCCGCCAGCTACGGCTGGAATGTTGTGGCAGGCACCAGTCCTATCCGTTTTGAACTGGCCAATGCCAACAAAAACATGCACAAAGCCGAAGTGGAAGGCTGGTTATCGCTGGACGCCGCCGAACGCTTATTTGCCGCCAATGGCAGTAGCTTAAAACAGATGAAAGAGCGTGCCTTAAAGCCAGATTTTAAAGCTATACCGCTGCATGCCAAAGCCAGCATCAGTATCAAAAACAACCTGCGTGAAATTGATTCCAATAACGTCATAGGTTTTATTCCGGGCAGTAAAAAGCCGGATGAAGCTGTGATTTATATGGCGCACTGGGACCATTTTGGTCTGGATTTCAGCCGCAGCGACGACAAGATTTTTAACGGCGCACAAGACAACGCAGGCGGTGTAGCTGCTTTATTAGCGCTGGCGGAAAAGTTTAAGCAAGGCCCGGCACCAGAACGTTCTGTCGCCTTTCTTGCTGTTACAGTGGAAGAGCGGGGCTTATTGGGCTCTGCCTGGTACGCTGAACATCCGCTGTTTCCAGTGAATAAAACCGTGGCCGGTATCAATATGGACATTATGAATGTGTATGGCCCTATGCGGGATGTGATGGTGTTTGGTTACGGCAGCTCAGAGCTGGAGCCTATACTGGATAAATACGCCAAAGCGCAAAACCGCTATATAGCGCCTGAACCTACACCGCAGGATGGTTTCTATTACCGCTCTGATCACTTTAATCTGGCGAAAAAAGGTGTGCCTATGCTCTATGCCCGTGGTGGTATCGACAGTGTGGCTCATGGCAAAGACTGGGGCTTACAGCAACGTAAAAACTACGTCACAGATTACTACCATAAAGTCAATGATGAGTTCGACCCCACATGGGATTTACGCGGCTCGCAGCAGGATTTATTTCTGTTTTATCAGGTTGGCTTAGAAGTGGCGAACAGCCAAAGCTGGCCCAACTGGTTACCTGGTAAAGAATTTAAAGCAATACGGGATAAATCATTGCAGTAGTGATTTGTTTTTGTTGATGAAAACCGGCCTTAGAGCCGGTTTTTTTCTTTATCGGGCGATAGTTCTTCGTGCTACGAATATTTCTGTGTTTTGTTTGATAGATTTCGCAGTTCAATTTGTAAAGTTTTTTGTTTAGCTATTAAAAAACAATAGGTTGGCTGGTAAGTTTTCACGGTCGCCAGTATCCCGTCTTGTATTTTAGTGCAGAGTTGTTTGTATTTCTGGCCGTAGTATTTGTGTAAACTAGATAATAATCTTCTATTTTTCAATAAGATAATAAATATCATAGTTTCGTCATAATTCCTGTATTTACAAAATGCCGACTTTAGGTAATTGTATTTTCCAGTGTCGTTTTAGAGAACATAAGTCGAAGGAGAGGCAATGAAACATTTACCAGCGGTGATACTGACCACTTTAGTAGCATTAACTGCAAATCCAGTCTTTGCAAGTTGTGAAAACTTAAGCTGTTTCGGAAAAATTAATGGTTTTGCACAGTCACTAAAAGTGACATCAGAAGGAGTCTTCATCACTGTACTAAAAGATGTCGACAGAAAAGCTTTGGCCTGTGAACTGGTGAAAGGAGACTTTATCCGCATCCCGGATAAAGCTGCACATTTTGACAGTATGCATGCTTTGCTGTTAACCGCATTTTCTTCCAATGCCGACGTGATCATCGAGTTTGATCCAACAAAAACAAAGTGCGTGCTGGATAGTATCGAACTTATGCCCGCCAACTGATTCTAGCCCCCATTTTTGCCTGTAGTTGCAAAGGAGTGCGTATTGATGCGTTCTGGATTATTTCGCTTATTGGTTTTAGTGTTTTTATTCATGTCATCTGTCGTCATGGCCAAAGGCTATGAGGTTTATACCGACGAATACGGAGATATTTATTTAAAAGCGCCAGATAAGCTGGTGGTACTACCAGAACGAAAAGCCACCCCTATCTTTGTTCCCTCACCTAATGGCTTGCTGCGGTTGTATGAAGTCAATGGTCAATGGCAGGTGCAACTTTTGTCCAAAGCAGAGTGGGAGCTGCTTAACCTGACTCAAGGGCATGATCAGATTGAAAGTGTGCAAAAAGCAGATTTCGACGGAGATGGTAAAAGCGAGTTGTTTATCGCATTAAATCATCTGACGGCCAACCAGCTATTGCTCAGGGATTTGGAGGGAAATCCCAGCATAGAATCCTCTTATTTTGAACGAATGGAATTAACGGGTGGCATAGGTCAGGACAGACCGGTATTTTCGACTTTTGCTTTGCTCAACCCTACGACAACTGTTGGTTTAAGCAGCGGAGAGTTCAGGGTTGATGAGTCTGGCAATGCAAACTACTCCATGCCTCTGGCTTTGCCTGATGGCATTGCCGGTGTAAAACCTCAGTTAGCATTTAGCTACAGCAGCGCTGCCGGTGACGGATATATGGGCGCTGGCTGGAGCTTAGCTGGCGCATCAGCTATTACTCGTTGTCCAAAAAACTTAGCTGTAGATACAGTGCAGGGCAATGTAGCTTTTGCGGCCTCAGACAGGCTCTGTCTTGATGGCCAGCGACTGGTAAAAAATGGCGCCAGCAATGACAAAGCTGTGACTGATGCCAGCTACTGGGCTACAGCCACCGAGTTTCACACTGAGTTGGATGGCTTTGCGAAAATCCGCCAGCATGGTATAGCCAGTCAGGGGCCGCGTGCTTTTACCGTAGAAACCAAATCAGGTGAAATACATTATTACGGTGATGTTACAGCGGTTTCCGGTACTGATAGCATGAATAAAGCCTTGACTATCAGTTTGAAAAACGCCTCTGGTGGGGCTGAAACCGGAGCTGATGCCTTTTTTGACACTTCATTAAACAGTAACCTCGCAAGGATGTGGGCACTGAAAGCTATTCGGGATGTCAAAGGCAACTACATTGTCTTTAAGTACCATGAAGATCAGGCATTGGGGGAGCACTATTTAACGGAAGTGCACTATACCGGCCGTTCCGGCGGTAATGCGCCATTTGCCAAAGTAGTGTTGAACTATGTGGACAATACTAAAATAGCCATTGGCTGGCAGGCTCAACAGCGGGTGGGGATGACGAAGCTGCTTGATACCGTAGAGGTATTTCAGGACAGCGCGCTGTATCGGAAATACCTGCTGAATTATTTCAATACCAACGTACTGGAAGAAAAAAATTATCTGCTCTCTATTCAGGAGTGTGCTGGCAGTAGTGCAAACCAATGTTATGCACCTACCACTTTTGATTGGAACAGACCTGCAGCTGTAAGCACCACATACACGACTCGTTGCGCCAACGAGCCTGGTACCCCCCAATATTGCTGGCAGGAACCTGTAACAAAGAGTTATTCGCCTTTTATCAGCTTGTCTCAAACCAAAGGCAGTTCTGTTGATCGTTATAATCAAAAAATTATAGATATTAACGGTGATGGTTTTGCTGATTTAGTGTATCCAAGAGGTGGGGCATGGCAGGTTCGTTTAGGGGGGGCTTCAGGTTCAAGTGATGGTTGCAGAACTCCAGCAGGGGAGCCTACTCAATGCACACCAGCGCCTTTGATCAGTAATTTTGCGACTGAACAAACGCTGACCTCTACAGGCATAGCTAAAAAAGAATATGCCCAAACCATAGACTTTAACGGGGATGGTCAACGTGATTTATTAGTAGCCGATAGCGCAAACAGCAATTGGTTTATTATCAGCTTTATTCCTTCAGTGCGTACTGAGCGGACATGTGAACCCTATCCCGACGAGGAAATTTGTGGCACCTATCAGGTAAACAGCAATTATTCTATTGTTCCTGTTGGATTTAAAGCCACAGGCCTGGAAGGTGGTGCTTTAGTTGCTGACTATGATGGTGACGGTTTAGAGGACATAGTGTTTGTCAGCGGCAATGTTTTTCAGGCGTACCGCAACAGGGGCTCTGGTACAAACAATGTTCATTTAGGTTTTGAACATAAAGCAAATTTAGGCTCTGTAGCTGCTGGTGCCGGCCAGATGGGCTGGAATATGGCCTCTTTTACTGCAGATGCCAAGTCTACTGCAGCGATAGATGTAAACGGTGATGGTCGCACAGACTTATTAATTAAAGTGACAGAGGGGCAATGTTCAGTTGAAGGTTTCCTTGAGCAGGAATGTTACTATGAAGGCCATCAGTGGAGCGTGGCCACAACCTGGCGTTTATATCTATCCACTGGCACAGGTTATGCGCATCATCAAGTTATAGAAAACAACCCCAATTTACGGGCCGTAGATTTAAATGGCGACGGGTATACTGATTTGATGTATCAATCAGGCACAACCTGGTATTACCAACTATCGAACGGCAACACCTTATTGCCTGCCAGAAGTAGCGGGCTGACCTCTGCAGCCAACCTGCTTAATTATGTGTATTTCCTTGATTTAAATGCGGATGGCCGGACCGACGTATTACTCCCCACAGCCACTAACAGTTGGAAAGTGATGTTGTCTCGTCCCAGCAAAGTTCACGAACAAGTTTTGTTTGAGCAGCGCGGGACCCGCAGTTTTGACAATACAGCGGCCATCCAGTTTGCAGATATTGACGCAGACGGCAAACTGGATTTGCTAACGGCAACCAATGATGCTGGCTGGAAGATATTCCGCAATAACAGGGCTTATTTTAAAGACCACAGCATTCGTAAAATTACCAATGGCTGGGGTGTCAGTACCATTATTGAGTATCAGGCTATTGCTGATCAAAATGTGTATGTGCGTCAGGATTCAGCCAACAACAACAGCAGCGATTATTTTTCCCCTCGAGCTGGAATGTCTGTTGTGTCGAAGGTGAGCACTGAAGTGAAGCCAAATCAGTTTGTCAGTGTAAGTTACCAGTATGGTGGCTTACTGATAGATAAAAAAGGCCGTGGCTTTTTAGGTTTTGAAATGTTGCGTACGACTGATAATCAAAGCGCTGTGGTGACAGAAACTTTATACCATCAGCTATGGCCCTACACTGGCATTCCTAAAAGCACGTTGCAGACCAGAGCTGGTCATACCCTTTCATTTTCCACTAATACAGTGGCTCAGCGCATCACAAGCTATGATGGGGTGTATCCTTATATTGCGTCTTCCACTGAGCATAGTTATAGCCTGAATACTGCTTTAACCGCCAGCAGCCATCTGGCAACAACAAACAGCAGCTTTTCCTATGATGGTTACGGCAATTTAACCAGTAGCACTGTCACTATTTCTGACCCGGCCAATGCAGCCAATAAACTGCTGACAGAGACCAGCAATACCTTTAACTCAACTACAACCTATCAGCGTTATGGTCGTTTAACCGCCAGTACGGTGCGTAAACGTTTGTATGTAAATAATGCAGTGACCAGCGATATCAGCCGTCAAAGCAGCTTTAGCTATAACGCAGATTATTTACTGGAGACAGAAGTATTTGCCCCAAATCTGGCTGCTGCAAAAAGCACTACCACTTATGGCTATGATGCAGCGGGCAACAAAACCTCGGTGAAGGTGAACGCAGGCACCGGGGCTAATGGTGCAGCAGCAACAGACAGAACCAGCAGCAGTAACTACACAGCTAATTTTCGTTATGTTGCCAGCAGTACAGATGCTATGGGCAAAACCAGCAGTTACAGATACAACGGTGTAGCAGCCACCAGTTTTACCCCAACACTGATTACATCCATCACAGCGGTGAGCCCGAACAACCAAAGCAGCACGACGAACTTTGACGCCTTTGGCCAAAGTACCAGCAGCTCAGTGAAAGGGGCTTTATCCGGCGATATAGCAGTGACAGGCACAGTGACAAAAAGCTTCTGCTCCGGCTGCGAAACTTTATTCCCGGACGCTTATATCAAAGTGGTCACCAGCAGTGTGACGGGGGCGGAGCAACAGCAGTTTATCGATAAAT
>NZ_RZUF01000014.1 GCF_004005375.1 Rheinheimera sediminis
ATAGGTGTTCAGATAAATCAGAATACGCACTTTTACTAACTGATCGAAACTAATCACTTCGATGTAGGCATGGGATGGCTCGTTATACCCAAAATAACCCATCCCATCAGATGTTATCCGCAGATTGGCTCGGCGACAGCGGCGATGCATGGATTCAGTCAGGTCACAAAGCACATAGCAATACCCAGGGATATCATTGTTGCCGGGTATCGGTCGCCCAAATTTTGTCGTTACTTTACCTGCTCGTATGCGCTCTAAATAACTAAGTGCTTGATCAATCGGATCCTTATCTTCACCTTCACGCATGTCGTTGCGCATTGGGCGTTTGATTTCGACCACGGTGATAGAGGCCAGAGGAAAGCTAGTTTGATCGTTAACAAGCAAAGGGTTATCAAATACTCTCAGGCTGATTAAATCTGGTTCCTTTGTTGAATCATTACCAGTAATTGGCATCGCTTTGAATGTTTTGTCAGACGCAAGGTAATTGTGGAATGCCAAACGTTCGTCAATCAACCACAGGTTACAAGAATCTAGTAAAACCTCGCTGGAATCTTTGCGCATAGGCATGATTAGTTCATGAATCATATCCTCGCGGGCATACTGACCATCTTTTAGGCGCTCGATGGATTTTTGCAGCAGATCAATAACGACCTTTCGATGTGAAACGTAATTGGCAAGGTCTGATTTTTTCAGGTCTTCAGCTTTTCGTAGATACCCGCTCAGCCGTTCCTTGTATTCCTCCACATGCTCCTCATTTTGAGGTTGCATGATGTCATGGCCCTCGCTCACTAACTGTCTCTCGACCTCGTACCACTGTGCATGTAGATGTAACTCTAAATCTTTGTCGGATTTTTCGGGGTCAACAATCAGCAGTTCTTCTGCCACATAGTGAGCAATAGGCCGGTATCGCGGTGCATGATGATCGATAAAATCATCTACTCGCTTACGACCCGCTGAGACATTTTCTGCCAAAACATCTTGCAGATATTCCTTAGTGCGTGCCAGCACTGTATCGCGAATATCTTTAAAGCTGACCTCGTTAAGCATATCCTCTTCATTTTCTGCAATATCAAAAGAGGTGCGTTCGCTGCGTACACGCTCATTTAGATAGCCTGAAGACACGTAACAGGTATAAGTAAATTCCCCTGATGCGTCAGATATTTTGCCGTATAAGCCGGGAATTTTTCCTTGAATGGATTCTTCTTTAACCAGTCGGTTCGCTGCACAGAGAGCCAGCTGATGCTTTTTATTTACCGATGCACGAAATTTAATGTGGGTTAGGTCGAAGGAATAGTCTCGAATTGTAATATTCTCGTGATAAGCACTTGCATGCATGTGCTTATCATAGAGAGCATCCAGATCGATGCTCTCACCGGAATCTTCAACAATCATTTTTGGAGCATCCTGAGTTCGTACAAAATACCAAAGTACATGCTCCAATAGCTGATTAGCTATTGATTCGCTCCTTGTCGGCGCATGCTTACGGAAGCTTTCATCAAAACCAATCAGCTTAATTTGTGTTCCTGCTTGCTGAGCGGTTGCTAACAGGATCTTTTCACCATGGACGCCCAATTTATCGTCAAAGCGGAATACACGCTTTTTAAGCAGACCATCAACGTCGACAAAGTGGCTTTCGACTTCGACCAGGTCAAACACCTTCAACCACATCAGACGACCAACACCGCGACAGCCCTTATCAATTTTGTGGTCGGAATCTAATGTTTCAAATGACTTAAAGTTGGTTTCATTAAAACCACAGCCATTATCCATTATAGTGAAACCGATAATAGGTGATAGAGACTTTGAATCTAGAGCCAGACTGCTTTGAGTATCGCGATTGATACAAAGAACAACCTTACCATTTTCGCTATGCCCTTTTTCTTCAATCGAGTGAATAGAGTTTACTACCGCCTCAAAAACTGGCATCAGACCGTGACTTTTGGGTAAAGACGTATTACGTAAGCGACCTTTGAGATTGGTTTGTAAGCTCATACTCCCTCCTTAGAGCTCGCCTCTAAAAGCAGAATCGAGAATTGATGCTTTTAAACATTTTAAGTCTTCCATTTTTCCTAGAAGGACGGCTTCCGCATCGTGAATTTTGCTTTTCAATGCCTCAATCGTTGCAACTAAATCTTTCTGCTTTTCCAGAGAGCATATCGGGATTTCGATCTTGCTTAAGCGTGTTAACGCCAATTTGGGTTGCGCAACTGTTTTGGTCGCGAGTCCTGCCTGAGCAGAGAAATCAGAGGTCAATGTAAATAGATACAGGTAGCTTAAATCTAGTTGTTGCTTATCTTTGATAACCAACTTAGCTGCGTTTTCTGTCAGGTTTGCACCGTCTAATTCTGGGGGGACAAAACCTGTCTTACCGATAGTTCCTGCAATACTGATATAAAGGTCGTCCTTAGAAATCACATAGCGTTTGATTTGATTATGGATATGTTTCGATATGTACTTGATGTCAGATAAATCTATTGTTCCTTTATCAGTAAAATCTGTTACTCGGATATATGGGTGATCAGTCACTTCATCACTTAGCTTTTCGCCTTTTGGCAAGCGCTTGCCGCCTTTTACCTCAGCCAGCGACTCAATAGTCATTCTCTCACTGATAGCAGAAAACTGGCCATCAAGCGCCGATTGAAGAAAGGCACTTTTCAGTGTGACGCTTTCCTGCAAATGCTCGATGGCTGTGTCGATGCGTGTGAGCAGTGCATCGAGTTTTTCAACGATGCGTTTTTGTTGTTCTTGAGGCGCCACAGGAACTATGAACTCGGAAAGCTTCGTACCATTGATATTTGGCTGCGCTGCGCCAGCCGCGTTCTGGCTGACAACCTCCCAATAGGTTGGTGTCAAAAAGAAATAGCTGAGGAATTCAGGTAGAATCTTTTCTTTTTTTGGTACAATCCTGATTAAATATGATGCGAATACTGCGTCTTTTGGCGCACTTTTGATTAGAATAGATTTCCCTGCTGTTGCACCACTACGGGCAAAAATTAAATCGTCATCATTCAGGGCATACTTGCTAACTTCTTTTTCTTCTAGAGATACAGTTGGAACACCTTGCCAATCAATCTTCCCATTTTGAATATCTGTAATACGCAAAAATTTTGCATTACCGTTGCTTTCCGCTTTAGCTGTGTGCCCATACTGGATGTTATTACTGAGCTCTTTAACAGAATACCACTCCCACCCCTCTGGTAAATTATACAATGCCTGCTCCATGCCTATTTCCCCGCCAAAAGGTCTTCAATTTCATCCAAAAGACCAGACACGAACTTTTCTTTATTGCGGACCTGCTTGAGGATATCGTTTGGCGTTAAATGCTCAGTATCTCTCTGTTTAGAAGGATTCTTTGCCGATATATCGTAATCTTCAGCCAGATTTCTGGCCGAGACAGTCCAGGAACGGTCTGTAGTTTCGCGGCTATTGCACAGTTCGACAAACTCTTTTAAGTGTTCATCGGTGATTGGTTTGTTTTTGGTGAGCTTTTGCTCTGGCTCGCATTCGTAATACCAAATATCACTAGTGCCTCCGCTACGCTCAAAAAACAGCACGTTGGTTTTAACGCCGGAATACGGCAAAAATACGCCAGCAGGCAGACTTAATATGGTGTGCAAGTTAAAATTTTCTAACAGTTCCTGTTTCACTTGCTTAAAGGCGCTGTTGGTTTGGAATAAAACGCCTTCTGGCACCACAATTGCCGCTTTACCACCGCTTTTCAGCGTTTTCATAAAGTGCTGCATGAACAGCAATTCTGTGGCATTTGCTTTAATTGGGAAGTTCTGTTGAATCTGGTCTTTTTCTTTGCCACCAAATGGCGGATTAGCAAGGATAATATCGTACCGGTCTTTCTCTTGGATATCGCGGATATTTTGCGTCAGCGTATTTCCGCGGTAAAGGTTAGGTGACTCGATGCCATGTAAGATCATGTTCATCATGCCCATGACGTAAGCTAGTGAGGTTTTTTCAAAACCAAAGAAGGTATCTCGTTGAATGAAATTCCACTGCTCGGTTGAAAGCTCGCTCTTTTTAGACTTCAGATGGTCAAAGGCTTCAACTAAGAAACCACAGGAACCCGCAGCAGCGTCATAAATGGTTTGGCCTGGTTGTGGATCAATGGCTTTAATCATGGCACGTACAACAGGGCGTGGTGTATAGAACTCGCCAGCGTAACCACCGGCATCGCCCATATTTTGTAATAAACCTTCGTATACCAATGACAATTCAAACATTTCATCACTGGATTGGAAATTGAGGGTATCCACAATATCCAGCACTTCCCGCAGGGTATGGCCGGACGCTACTTTGTTGTCTAGATATTGGAATGTAGCACCAACCTTGTAAGCAAATGACTTAGGGTCAGCGCCGCCGGTGACGATGCTATTCGCAAAGCTTTTCAGATAAGGAAAAAGTTCTTCGTTAACGTATTTGATTAAGTCATCGCCAGAATCAGCTTTCAGGTTTTTGGTTCCATCCGCGTTTTTCGGGCAGGCCCAGGTCGACCATCGGTGCGCTTCATCTAATACGGGTTGATATGCTTTACCTGATAACTCGGCTTCGTCTCGTTTTTCAGATTCATAATCATCCAGAAACTTTAAAAACAACACCCATGAAGTTTGCTCGGTGTAGTGCATAGCACCGCTAATGCCATCGTCGCGGCGAAGTATGTCGGTAATTCGGTCAATCTTTTGTTGTAATGACATGGCTTATAGTTTTCCGATAATAAAATTGTACATATTGGTGATGTCTTCGCTGATTTCTGCGGGCGGAATCAGGTCGATATAGGCTTTGAGCTTGTCCATGTCGAGCCCTATACCCTCGGTATTGATCAGAGGGTCGATGACAGTTTTTGCGTTCAAGCGGCGGATATCGTCGTTATCACCTGGGGTGTTTGTTTGTAAAAGATTTCGCTGAGCAATGTCAGGATTGTTGATTGCAGCAAGTACGTTGTGATGCGATAGAGCTGTATGTGAAAGCAAGTAATTTTTGATTTCGCGGCGTTTCCAAGTCAGCAAATGACTGTTGATTCTTTCTGGACAAGGTAAACCTAAGTTGAATTTATCAGGGTAATCAACTCCAACTACCTTGACCCCGCTTTGAGCGTGAATGTTTGCGTCTGGTAACTCATCACGATCGCACACCAAAAAGACGTTGGTTACTTTGTGGTCATAGATTGCGTTCGCTTTGCCATACTTATCAGCATTACATGCCCTGATATATTCCTTCATATCCCTCAATTCATTAAGCCACTTGATCTTAGACGCGCCGAAGCTGTCACCTGCCGCACTGTAACTAGATGACTTTGCTATCGGATTGATGGAAGAAAGAGGTGTCCAGTCAAGCCCTTTCTGCCTTGCTAATAACTCAAAAATCTTCCAATCGTTGTAGTAATCAATCAAGCAAATGTTGTTCAATTTGGAGGCGATTTCTAACTCGACGACTTTACTTTTGGATAAAATCTTCAATCGTTCCAATAATTTTTGAGACTTCTGCTCATTTTTTATCTGTCCATTTTCAACCAAAAACAATGAATCGAAGTCATTCTCAGCGATTGAGTCGACTAAATGAGTTGTTGTTATGACCTTACCCTTAGTTTTGCTTAGGATACCCCAAAGGAGCTCAACGTTTTTATGGTGCAGGTGTGAGTCAACTTCATCAAACATGAAAAGAGAAGAAGTCCCATCAAATAGATCAATTAGTGAAGCTACGAATAGAAACTGATACTCACCATCGCTGAGCAATGAAAATTCAATATTATCAGTGAGGTAAAGCAAAATTTCAGAAGCTGAAAAGAAATATTCGTTGTATGAGCCTTCGATTAGAAATTTTGTGGCATCAACTCTAGAACCATCAAAAACATTAAAAAATTGTTCACTAGTTACTTCTACTTCGGTTGACTTTAAGCCTTTACCTGTTTCTAGCAGAGCATCAAGGTCAGGAAGTGTTTCTATTTTTTCAAGAAAGGCGTCAAGTCGCTGATTAAAAGGTCTTTTTCTTATCGACGGGTGTTCATAGTCTTTAGCTTCAGCTATCTGGTCTTGTTGTACATTTTTTATATAAGTATCAGGAACAGATATATTCAGTCTCAATTTAACTGAAGCTTGATCCTTGAATGCCTTGTGGTTGTTAACAAAATTAAAAACTAAGCCGTTCCTCTTGAATGTGTAGGCGAGAAACGTAAGGAATCGCACATCTTTCTGAGTAAAGAAAAGGCTAGAAAAATCAATATCACTTATATCTTTCCTTGATCGTAAAGAGGTTAGTCTTCGTTCGAAAAAGAAAGAGAAGTTTTCATTTTGTCCTGAAGTAGCACAGATCAGCTGAAGCGTGTCGCTAGGTTCTTCAATCTGCTTTCTAAAGATTGAATGTAAGATACTGGATTTACCGCTGCCATTTTCACCAATCAAGGTCGCTACTTTGTTGATATGTAGGGTCTGAGGCTGATCGTACAGCTGGTTAGGTGCGAGTGTTAATTGCATTTTAGCTCACGTGGTATAGCTGTTGTTGTAATTGTTTAAATGCCGCCAGCAAATATGCTGGTTTTCCACCAAATGCTATTGAAGCATCTTTGACTGTCCCCAACCCGGATAGCTCGATAAGTGCTGGTAGGCGCTCGCGTGATAACTCCGTGCTGCCGGTTTGCTCAAACCGGTTAAGTACAAAATGTAGGAACTGTTGGGCTTTGTCTTGCTGGAATTGACCAAAGAAAGCGTTATTGCTGCGAACGTGATTGGCTCGCGCCTTCCGAGTGGCCATAGGTTGTTCGAATGCTAAGTACGCAAGCAAATCGAAAACATCACTGTCTTCTGCCTCAAACATTCGACGAAGTGTAGCTAGTTGTTCTTTATCGAATCCTGCTTGAACTAACTTACCTAACAAAACTTCTCGTTCGTCAGGATCAGACCAAATATGTCGAAGCTCTTCCACCGACTTAAATAAACCAGGCAATTGCCCCATTAGCTTATCGACAAAAGCCTGTATGGTAAGCGGGATCCCATTTTCATCGATATCCCTGATTTCGACATCAATGACTTTTAGTTCCCTGTGCTTGCCCAACTTCACTTTGAGTTTGGGTTTTGTCGCGCCAGTTGCTGGTTCGCCGTCGCCACCATTATTAGTGCCTGGTTCAGGCGAATACGGTTGTGGTGTAGGTTCAGTTGTTCCTTTTGGTTCTAGTGGTTCAGGCTCCCCATCCCAGTCTTTGTCATAAAATTTATTACTCGCACCTCGAAAATCGATAATTGTGAAGTAATTTTTGCCGTCAAACACCCGAGTACCACGCCCAACAATTTGTTTAAACTCAACCATTGAGTTGATTGTTCTATCGAGCACGACATTTCTCACATTGCGGGCATCCACCCCTGTTGTCAGCATTTGCGATGACGTCAGGATGGCCGGTATGTCCTTGTCGTTGTCTTGATACCTCTCTAACAACTCTCGACCGATCTTTCCTTCATCACTGGTAACTCGCACGCAATAAAGTGGGTCCGAAATCTTTTTATGCTTGTTAATCATGTCCCGCATAGTCAGTGCATGATTTTGGTTTTCACAAAAGATAATGGTCTTATCCAGTGGATTGATGTTCTCAAGAATGGTCTTTGCGACCAGCTCAGTGCGCTCGTCGACGATGATCTTTTTGTCGTAGTCTGCAACCTGATACACGCTTTGTTCCGACTCGCCTTCGATAATTTTATCGTCTTTTGTCAGTATAAGCTCGTCAAGGTTCGTACGAACACGCTTGACCCTGTAAGGAGTTAAAAAACCGTCGTTAATACCGTCTTTCAGAGCGTATTCAAAAGCCGGTTTTCCAAAATACTCATAGGTATCGACGTTTGCATCTCGTTTTGGCGTGGCTGTCAAACCGATATGCACAGCACTACCGAAGTGGTTCAGAATTTCTCGCCAAGATCCCTCTTCATTAGCACTACCCCGATGGCATTCATCAATCATTACCAAATCGAAAAAATCACTTGGGTATGCCTTGTAGTAGCCTTCGATATTTTCACGTTCTGCAATAGCTTGATAAATGGCAAAGAAAATATGAGCGTTAGTTGGTACTATATCCCCACGCTTTTTAACCTCTTCGCCATTAATCTTGATGATATCTTTCTCATAGGGGTTAAAAGTATTAATTGCTTGATCAGCCAAAATGTTGCGGTCAGCCAAAAACAGAATTCTTGGGCGACGTGTGCCTGGGTTTTCCTTATTCCAACGGGCTTGATAAAGCTTGTGGACTATTTGAAAGGCGATAAAGGTTTTACCTGTTCCCGTAGCTAAGGTGAGTAACACTCTTGGTTTACCTTGACCGATAGCATCTGTGGCTGCATGAACCGCTAACTCTTGATAGTAGCGGGGTTGCATGGAGCCTTCGAGATGGAACGGCACATTCCGAAGCTGTTGGCCTAGGCTTGAAGTAATCCCCGCATAGCGTTGTTCTAATTCTTGAGGCGTTGGATAAAACTCAATGTATGCGCCTTTGCCCGTCTCTAAGTCGAACTCATAGGTTTGTTTGCCATTACTTGAATATACAAACCGAACTAACAACTTTTTGGCGTAATCAATCGCCTGCTGCAGGCCTTTAGTTGGATGCTCAGATTCTTTTTTAGCTTCGACGACAGCGAGGTAGCGGTTGTCTTTATGCAAGAGATAATCAACGAAACAGCGACGACCACGAGCTCCGCCTGCTAGCTTGCGCCCATCGGTGAAGTAGTGTTCGCGAATAATATTACTGGGGTGCCACGATGCCGCCTTAAGAGCTAGATCGATGTAATTGGCTCTTGTATCGGATTCTGACGACATACCCTTGCTCCTTGATGCTTCGTCGCTTGATTGTCAGCTTCAGAGCGAAGCTTCTTTGTTATTCAATGACACTATCACACTTTTTAGGGAATTTAATTGAGATAAGTGTGCTAAAGCACTGACTTGTTTCATTTTCAGACTGGTTTTTACTATCGACATAGTTTTAAGGTTAATGAGTTTTAATGAAGCGTTATATATTTAGATATCTTGTTGCACCAATTAACATCGAAAAAATTAGAGCTGCCTCAAATTCGTACATGTCTTTTTCAGTCAGAAATCCACAAATGGTCATTTTGAGAGCTTCGAAATTCATATTTTATAAGTACTGGTAAACGTCCGCTTTCAGTGATAATCCGACAGTTGGCCTAATTCAGTACTTTTCTCCTTCGTCAGGGGAGCAATAGTGCCTAATTCGGTCTTTATAGTCTGATAACGCAGCCTAATACTACCTAATTCAGATCTCAGAGCCATTAAGCTCGACTTTTAGAGCCTAATTAGGGGCTGAATACTACCTAACTCTGTATTTAGAGTCTGACAAACAAGCCTGATATTACCTAATTCAGCTCTAAGTGCCATTTAATTAGGCTTTTAGAGCCTAATTAGGACTGAATGCATACCTAATTCGGTCTTCATAGTCTGATAACGCAGGCCAATACTACCTAATTCAGATCTGAAAGCCTCCAAACATGATGTCCTAGCCATCTGAAACCGCTGAATACTAGCTAATCCATTGCTTTTGTCCGTATTACTCTTTGAGCGGATAATGAATATCCTCATACTCTTCTATCAACCTTGCAAGGACCTCAAGCTCTGCGCCTTGAGGCGTCCCTGGCTCAGATTCAAGAAGCTGCTCAATGGCTTCTAATGCGGATTTATATTCCTGTTCGTTTTTTATAGATGGTCTTGGTGTCATCTTATTACCTTATGGAGTTTATTGACGTTCAGACAGCCTTTAGTGCTGCCATCATTCGTCAGGCATGGTGTTTATCACGCGTGTTAAATTCCCTGCTGCTAAGATCTGTTCATCAGTTAATGTCTGGTCTTTATGCTTTACCATCCTCATTTCTGAGCGGTCTTTATTCATCTCACAAACCAAAATATCTCCTACGGCAAAACCTAGCTCAGTACACAGCTCATCAGGCAAAGGCAGAAGGTTATTATTAATAATTTCAACGGAGTAGCTCATGGGATCCCTCTGTGTAACAGCATTTACTAAATGATTAAACTTAACTCGAATGGTATGTTTTTAAAAGCTAGCGTAGACATGCGCTAACTGACAACCGCCAAGTCTGTCTATTTTGTTGTGTACTGGGGGATAGCCGATAATCAGAAAACGCTTACTTCGTCTCGGTGACTCTATATCGTCTGTTCTATTTAAAAACCTAAATATCCGCCTCTGACACTAAACAACTCTAATTATCAGCTACCTGACTCTGGGTAGAGCATTCCAACTAGTAGTAAAAGCAGGAGATAACAGCTCACGCTTCCTCTCTCCATCTCCGAGGACAAATCCTCTTGTCAATACTGCCCATGGCCGTTAACTTGATTCTAATGACGTGTTAATTCTGGCGAGTTGCTATGGCGTTTCTCTTTTCACCCAAGGCGCGTGCTTTTGCTGATGAGTCGCTGGAAAGCTACTTATTACGTGTTGTTGCAGAGAATTTTTTTGCCTCTTACTCGCAGCTTAGTTTAGCGATAAGAGAAGAGCTACATGAGTTAGATTTTGAAGCGCATGGCGCTTTTCCCGTCGATTTAAAACTCTTAAACGTCTACCACGCCAAGCTGAACAGCCACTTTCGAATGAGAGCGCTGGGTTTGCTTGAGCGCTTGCTTGGCCTTCCGGATTATGAATTAAAAAAACTTGCGCTCTTAAAGTCAAACCGCATTTTTAGCGGCTCTTTTTCCGCAGTTCACCGAGGTGGTGTTGATATTCCGCTGAGCTTTATCCGTTACTCTGCTCAAAACGAATTAACGAGCGTTCCGGTTTGTCCTTATTGCTTGTCGAGTGAACCTTACATTCGACAGCATTGGCACTATAAGCCTTATCAGGTTTGTGCCGAGCATCAGTGTGAGTTGCTTCATAGTTGCCCTCAATGCAGTGCCTCAATCAATTACTTGGAAAACGGCTCTGTTACAAACTGTCTTTGCGGCTACGAATTTGCCTTGGCGACCACAGCCAAAGCTGAAGAACTGACTTTTTTATTATCCAAAAGCCTTATTAATGCTGACCCTGTATCCAGTAATCCTTTGCTAAATGTGCGGTCCGCTTCGCAGCGTTTTGCCGCCCTGGTCTGGTATCAGGATAGGTATTCCGAGGGCACCGAAAATGTGTTTAGGGATGCTGTGCTGTATTTCAATAATTGGCCAAAGAACTTTTATCAGGAATTGGATCAAGTCACTTTAAGGGCAGAACAAAAGCTTATTGACCAGTTTAACAAAACACCTTTTCACCATATTTATGGCGACCTCATTTTGAGGTCACAATGCTTATATCCCTATGACAAAGAACCGCATTTTATCTACCTAGCGTTGATGGATTATTTAGAGTTGTTGGTTCAGTCTAATCCTAAAACGACAAAGCCAAATATCGCAGACATGTTGGTAAGCGTTGCAGAGACTGCTGTACTGCTTGCAACTACAAATGAGCAAGTCTACCGACTTTATCAGGAGGGTATTTTAAAGCATGCGTTTAGGCAGCCATTACGTCAACGGATTGATCCCAATGCTCCAATATTTCATTTGCGGCAAGTGACGGAGTACAAGAGCAGTTTTGGCGCAAACAGTATAGGGATGTATTTGTCAGCATGGTAACTAACCTGACTTTTAGACAATTATTAGACGTTGAAGAAGTCTCAGAACGCACTACAGCATTGAGGTCGGCCTTTGCTGCTTATAGCGAACCGATGGACGTGTCGGGTAATGAGACTTCAGCGCTCTCTGTCTTGCTTAATCTGACGTACCCCAAGTCAGATGTTAAAGATTTGCTTGATCAGAGCTTGGCCAGAGCAACGTTAGAGGATAAAGAACACATAGACAGCTGTGTAAATGAGGTGCAGTGGCTGCATTCTCATAACTTAAAGTATCCAGATATCAGAGTCAGCAAACAACGACTGAAAACAAAGCCACCTATCGCGAAATATGGCGTTATAAGTGGGGCTAATTGCTTGCCAGTACTTGGGTGGTCTCATGACTCGGGAAAGGTAAATCTGATCAAACTATTTGGTACTTACTTCTTTTGGCAAGGGCGTGTTTGTTGCCTGGCTGAACTGACGCAAGATTTGCCTAAACCTTGGGAAAAGGCCTTCAAGGACCACGGAATGCAGTCCAAACAAATACTGGAATTGTGTTATCGGGTTAGCCACTTTTTACCAGGAAGCGCTTTTCCTGATGCTGTAGATAGGCATTCAGTTCAGGTCAGAATGCCTTACCGTGACGGGTATCTGGCAATTACTCCTGTGGTGTCTCATTCGCTTCAGCTTGAAATTCAAAAAGCTGCTCTCAGTAAGCAAGTTCGTTCAACAAATATCATCTTTACCCGACCCGCTTCCGTTGGTGATTTAGCTGCTTCGCTTGGTGGCAGTATTAAAGTGCTGAATTACCCACCGCGAGTGAATCAAACGGCCAGCAGTTCAGTGGATACCCTGCTGGAGAGAGTATATAGGGGGGAGACAATCTTAAGTCTTAGGACGTTATCTCAGCAGAGGTTTAGAAAAGCCTTAGAACTTTTGCGGACTAGTCGTTTTGCTGTAGCTTTAAAACAGCGTCGTCATCAGAGGGTTACAAGCCTTCGTCAAATAAGAGCCTCTTTGGCTGAGTGGATCGCACCAATAGCCGAACTTCGAGCGGCCATTGAAGAAAACCCACAGCTTTTGTACAAATTGGATAGTGGCGAATTCACATTAGAGCGACAGCTTGTGACTTTGCCTGCTGTTGAATTATCCGAATTGCTTAAACCGCTGCTCAAACTATTAAATTCATGCCTTTCAAATCATCCAGAGACTGCTCAGTACGCCTTTCATCAACAGTTAATGTTGCCGCTAAAAAGCCAGCTGAAGTGGTTACTATCGAATCTTTGTGCTGATGAGCGCATCAGCCAATCAGATAACGAAAGGCCTCAGTGTTACCTGCATTTAAAAGGTATTCGGGTGCATGAAGCACAAGCACTATCGACCCCTTATTGTGCAGGTGTTCCATCTTTAACAGCAGTATGGGGCATGTTGCATCGCTACCAACGACAGCTCAATGGCATTCTTGGCACTCGTATTCGTCTAACGTCGTTCGCATGGTATGTGAGAAGTTTTAGCTACCTGGAAGGTAAGAGACTCCCAGAGTTTGGGATGCATGGGCACAAGCAATCAGAATTCAGACGGCCTGGCATCATCGACCACAGATATTGTGATTTCTCATTTGATTTAGTAGTGCATCTTGATGGTTTTGACGACGACCTGAATGCACTGGATACACAACCTGAAGCGCTAAAGGCAAGTTTTCCCACAACTTTTGCCGGTGGAGTGATGCATCCGCCTGAGCTGAGCACTACCGCGGAATGGTGCTCTTTGTATCAGGGGGAGCTTGAACTCTATTCCAAGCTATGTGGTTTGCCACACTCAGGAACCTGGATTATGCCAACGAAATATAAATTCTCGGAACTGAGTGAGCTTATAGGGTTACTCAGTAGTGATCCGTCTTTATGCCCAACAATGCTCGGTTACTTGTTGCTTGGAGCACCTCAAAGCAGATCCAATTCTCAGGAAGCTTTACATTGCTACGCTGAGGCGGGCGTAGGTGTAGTTCAATGCACAAATACCAGTGAAATCAGGTTGCAAGGGTTGAAGAACTTTTTCAAAAGAGCATTTTGGATGTTAGATGCTCAAGAACAGTTCATGTTAATGAAGCGGATATGAGAGGGTGCAGATGGAGTTATGTAATATTCTGAAATATGACAGATCCCTTTACCCAGGGAAGGCAGTGTTTTTTTATAAAACAGCAGATGACGATTTTGTGCCACTTGAAGCAGACATAAATCGAATTCGTGGCCAGAAAGCAGGTTTTACTGAAGCATTTACGCCAAAGTTCACTCCCAAAAATTTAGCGCCTCAAGACCTTGCGCACTGCAATCCAGTGGTAATAGAGGAGTGCTACGTCCCGCCTAATGTTGAGCATATTTACTGTCGTTTTTCATTGAGAGTTCAAGCGAACTCCTTAAAGCCATCTGGTTGCAGCGATACCAGCGTTTTTAATACGCTGCAGGAGCTTGCTGATGTATTTAAAGCATGTGGCGGTTACAAAGAGCTGGCAACTCGCTACTGCAAAAATATCCTGTTGGGCACCTGGTTATGGCGGAACCAAAACACTGGCGATACCAATATCGAGATTAAAAGTAGCTCGGGCAAAGTTTATCAAATTGATAATACGCGCCAGCTGTCATGGGATAGTGTTTGGCCAGAAGATGCTTTGCTTGTGTTGGAACAGCTGAGTGAAGAGATACATCAGGCATTAACAAATCCTGCAGTATTCTGGTGTGCTGACATTACAGCCCAAATAGCTACTGCGTTTTGCCAGGAGATCTACCCTAGCCAGGTTTTTAGTGAAAAGGCTGCTCAAGGAGAAGCATCTAAGGTATTCGTAAAAACGAAATGTGTTGATGGACGCCATGCCGTAAGTTTTAACTCTGTCAAAATTGGTGCTGCGTTGCAATCTATTGATGACTGGTATCTGGCTGAATCTAAACGTCTGAGGGTACACGAGTATGGAGCGGACAAAGAGTTAGGTATTGCTCTGCGCCAGCCAAACTCAGAGCTTAATTTTTATTCGTTGTTTATCAAAGCTGACAGTTTTTTGGATGAACTAAAACAGCAGAAAAATAGTACGCAGATCAAAATCAGTAGTCAGATCTATTATGTTTTTTCTGTCCTGATTAAAGGTGGTTTGTTTCAGAAAAAGACTGAATCCAGAACACAGGAGTAAAGTATGACTCGCTATTATTTTATGATCCGTTTTCTGCCAAAAGAGGCCAATTTTTCATTACTTTGCGGGCGTTGCATTTCAGTGATGCATGGCTACGTATCTAAGCATGATTTACAAGGATTGGGCGTTAGCTTTCCTGCTTGGACTAACTCAAGCATCGGTCATGTGATTGCCTTTGTGCATTCGGATATATCCATCCTGGATAAGCTAAAGCAGCAAGCGTATTTTCAGGAGATGCAAGAATACGGTGTGTTTGAGATTAGCAACGTACAAGTTGTTCCTGCAGATTGTCCTGAAGTCAGATTCAGGCGCAACCAAACAATTTCAAAGATGTTTGTGGGTGGGATAAGAAGAAAGCTGAAGCGAGCTGAAAAGAGAGCGACCGCAAGAGGAGAGGTGTTTGAACCCCCACATACCATGCAACTCCGAGAGTTTGAGTCATTTCATGCTGTAACTATAGCCAGCCGCAGTAGTGGCCAGGATTTTTGTCTGAACATCCAAAAAGATTCAGTATCTAAACCCTGTGAATCCCATTTTAATAGCTATGGGCTTGCCACTAATCAGCAGATGAATGGCTCTGTACCTGATTTTTCAGGTTATCTGCGATGAAATAATACCTTCATTTTTTCTGTTCAAATAAGTTGATGTTTTTAATACGTTTATATTCGTTAGTGTGTTTTAAGGTAGGTTGAAAAAACCTTATGTTTCTCGTTGATTTACATAGGTAATTTATACTTAATCTATAGTGTTCTGCCGTATAGGCAGCTGAAAAAACAAGATAGCTGGCGGAGGTACAATCTGAATGGTGTTCTGCCGTATAGGCAGCTGGAAATACTAGAAATATTACGGCACTTTGGCCCATAGCATGGTCTGCCGAATAGGCAGTTAGAGTTTTTCTCGTTATTCTTCTTAGGGGAAAGAATATTTTATATTGGTAACTTTATTACATTATGGATGCACATGATTTACTGGGAAACACCAAATTTGTCATCGTATGGTTATTTTGTATGTCATGGTATGGTTTCTTGAAAAGCTGAAGATACTGTTCGCAATAAGGCCTTTATGTCAGAGGTTAATGTCAGCGACAGAATCATCAACCTGGTGTTTTTTGCAGCAAAGGCCGTTAAGCAGAGCGGTTTTTGCTGAAAAAATAGGCGGTTGATGCGTTTTTTCAATTTTTTTATGAAAAACACATGACGAACGCCAGTTATTCAGCATAAAATGCGCCCCGTTCTGCCAGTGTTGTTAAACACGCTCTGCTCATGCCCGGGTGGTGAAATCGGTAGACACAAGGGATTTAAAATCCCTCGCTCGAAAGGGCGTGCCGGTTCAAGTCCGGCCCCGGGCACCATTTCCTCTCTCCATTAAGCAATACATTCCATTTTAAATTCCAGTTCTACCACTAAACTGCTATAACTAAAACACTTTGTTAATTTGCAGGTTTATTCTGTTATGCATTTTTACTCTCTTGATTTTATTAAAGAAATGCCAAAGTCCGATCTGCATTTGCATTTAGATGGCAGCTTACGTTTAGACAGCCTGATTGAGATGGCGGCAAAAGCCGGTGTGCAGCTGCCGAGTCAAACAGTGGAAGGCTTAAAAGAGCTGGTATTTAAGGACAGTTATCAGAATCTGGGCGAATACCTACATTGCTTCCAATACACCTGCGCCGTGCTGCGTGATATGGATAATCTGGAGCGTGCTGCTTACGAGCTTGCCATCGACAACCAACTGGAAGGCGTCAACTACATTGAAGTGCGTTTTGCGCCTCAGCTATTAATCGACCTGCCAACAGGCATAGATTTTGACCGGGTGATGCATGCGGTCAATAATGGTCTGAAACGAGCTCAGCAGGAATACAATAGCCAGGCTGCTATTCTGAACGGCGACAAACCGCCTTTTGCCTACGGCATTATCAACTGCGCCATGCGGATGTTTGGCGACAAAGGTTTTTCACCTTACTACACCAACTTATTCCAGTTGATGCGCGATTTCAGTCCTATTGAAGTCATTAAGCTGGCTGCTATGGAATTAGTGCGCGCCAGTGTGCGATTACGGGATGAAGCTGGTATTCCTATAGTGGCTTTGGATTTAGCTGGGCAGGAGTCGGGTTATCCGGCCAGCAAATTTAAAGAAGTTTATGAGTTCGCTCATCAGCATTTTTTGCTGAAAACCTTACATGCCGGTGAAGCTTATGGTGCTGAAAGTGTGTTTGAAGCCATTACCGAATGTTATGCCGACCGCATAGGCCATGGTTATTCCTTGTTTGTGCCTGAAATGATCCAGGACCCTGCCATCAAAGATAAACAAAAGTATATTCGTGAGCTGGCCTCCTACATCGCCGACAAACGTATTGCTATTGAAGTCTGTTTAACCAGCAACCTGCAAACCAACCCAAGTATCAGCGACATCAAAGCGCATAAACTCGGCGATATGCTGGACCATCGTATTGTCACTGTGATCTGCACCGACAACAGGTTGGTGTCGAATACTACAGTCAGCCGTGAATACAAACTGGCGCTGGATAACTTTGATATTCCGCTTAAACGTTTAAAAGACATGGTGGCCTACGGCTTTAAGAAAAGCTTTTTTCCCGGCAGCTATGTAGAAAAACGCCAGTACGCTAAGCAATGTTTAGAGTACTTCGATAAAGTCGCGCAAAAATACGGCTTTATTAACTAGGGAGTCTGGCTTTCAGCCTGACCCTAACAGTTCGGCTGAGAAAAGCCTTGCTGTTTAACACTATCCAATAGGGGTCAGGCCTTTTACGGCAGGCCAGACTCCAAGGTGTAACCTGTAAGACCTGTCCCCAGACTGCAAAATGCCCCTCAGAATGCTGCATGCCGACATTGGTATAACTTATTGAAAATAAAGTTAATTATTTATATTTGATAAATTCAGTCAAAACTGTCGCAAAAAACATACACGCTAAGTTATTGAATTTTAACAATAATATTTTAACCTCTGTTTTGCTGTTGCTAATTAGCGACAGGTTTTTTCAAGTTTATATTCATATATAGCTAAAAATTAAAATGATTATGTTTAAGTTGTTGATATTTAACGGTTTAAATTTTATTTAAAAATGTGGCACAGTATCTGCATTAAGTAGTTTGTAACGGTAAATTAGGTAAGAGGTACGCAGTTGTTACTCTTACCTAATTTACCGGCAGGCTCAGCAAAACGCTGAAATAAACAGTAGTAAAGACGGGGTGAATTATGGACTTATTTTTAATCGCAGCTATAGCATTCTTTATGGTTAACGCTTTTGTATTTGTAACCTACATGCGCAAAATTGATTTAAATGGCAATGCAGTTTTAGAGCTAGAACGTGTTCAATCTGCTGATGCTTATGCCCGCACTGCTGCTAAAGTACGTAAGGCACGCACTGCTGTTGCACTGGAACAAGCTACTAACTAATTAGTTGCTGTCGATACGCGAAAAAACCGGTCTCTGACCGGTTTTTTGTTTTTGGTGTTCTACCATCCATGATGCTCGCCCAATAATGGATTGGAATTTGAGACGGGCGGGGACAAGCCCGCGCCCCTACAGGGTAAAAATCATTCCTGACGATTTTTTATTCGTCTCCATCCATGGCGCTTACCCAACGATGGATTGGAATTTGAGACGGGCGGGGACAAGCCCGCGCCCCTACAGGGTAAAAATCATTCCTGACGATTTTTTATTCGTCTCCATCCATGGCGCTTACCCAACGATGGATTGGAATTTGAGACGGGCGGGGACAAGCCCGCGCCCCTACAGGGTAAAAATCATTCCTGACGATTTTTTATTCGTCTCCATCCATGGCGCTTACCCAACGATGGATTGGAATTTGAGACGGGCGGGGACAAGCCCGCGCCCCTACAGGGTAAAAATCATTCCTGACGATTTTTTATTCGTCTCCATCCATGGCGCTTACCCAACGATGGATTGGAATTTGAGACGGGCGGGGACAAGCCCGCGCCCCTACAGGGTAAAAATCATTCCTGACGATTTTTTATTCGTCTCCATCCATGGCGCTTACCCAACGATGGATTGGAATTTGAGACGGGCGGGGACAAGCCCGCGCCCCTACAGGGTAAAAATCATTCCTGACGATTTTTTATTCGTCTCCATCCATGGCGCTTACCCAACGATGGATTGGAATTTGAGACGGGCGGGGACAAGCCCGCGCCCCTACAGGTTAAAAATCGTTCCTGACGATTTTTTATTCGCTGCTGTCCATGGCGCTCACCCAACAATGGACTGGAATTTGAGACGGGCGGAGACAAGCCCGCGCCCCTACAGGTTAAAAATCGTTCCTGACGATTTTTTATTCGCCGCTGTCCATGGCGCTCACCCCGATGGGGCCAACGCGTTGCGTTGTTAAAAATCGTTCCTGACGATTTTTTTACGTCCCTGTGTAAATCCGTTATGATAAGCGCCTGATTTTTCGTGGAACCCTGTTCTGATGCGAATGCCTGTTCAGCCTGCTTCCCTGCGGCAGTTTGTATTACTCAGCTTTTTTATGGCCTTGATCCCACTAGGGGTTTTGTTATGGCAAAGCCATAGTGCTTTATCTGATGTCAGCCGTTATGCCATAGCTGAAGCTGAAAGCTCGGTGGCTAATGTACGCCGTGCTGAAAATATGCAGAAGCTGGTGAATGATATTGAACGTTCTGTGCTGCAATTTAGTATTTTGAAAACTGACGCTTTGTCGCAACTGGCGGCGACTCACTTAAATAATTATCAGCAGAATTTAGGTTCTGTGTGTTTGAATTTGAGCCAGCCTGTACTTTGCGCACAGCAACAGCAGCAGCTGGAGTTGTTGTTTAATAGTTACTTGCATGAAAGCAACGAAGAGCTAAGTCCTATTTTGCAAAAAATTCGTCAGCAGCAAGTGCAACTGACGCAAGTGATCTGGGCTTTGCTGGAACAACGATTACAGCAACAGCAGGTGTATGCTGAAGAGGCACAAAGCCATCTCGCCTGGCAAACAGTGGCTTTAGTGGTGCTGACCTTGTTAATGGTGCTTTGGGCTTGTGCACGCATTACTGCTCCGGTAAAAATGCTCGATACAATGATCCGTTCTATAGGGCAGGCCAGCCATCATTTCCCACACGATAAAGTGGATGGCCCACGTGAATTAACTGAGTTGGGTGAACAATTACGTTGGTTGGCGTCCCGTTTACAACAGTTAGAAGCTTTACGACTTATTTTACTGCGCCATGCTTCGCATGAACTTAAAACGCCTTTATCCAGTATCCGTGAAGGCTGTGCACTATTAAGTGAACAGTTAGTTGGCCCTTTAAATCCGCAGCAAATGGAAGTGGTCAGCTTGCTTAACGGCAGTGCCGATCGTTTAAGTGTGCTGACAGAGCAACTTTTGGACTACAACAAGTTATTGCAGCAAGCTAAGCCAGAGTTTGATTGGCACGACAGCAAAACTCTGTTGCAAAATTGCTTTAATGACCATGCCTTGTCTTTGCAGCAACGCGAACAAAAAATTGTACTGGATTGTCAGTTGCCGCGTATTTACACCGACTCCATGTTGTTCAGACGCATTCTGGATAACTTGATCAACAACGCTCAGGCTTATGGTGCTGAGGGCAGTCAGGTTTGGGTCAATTTACGTCAGCATGATAAGTTTATGCTACTGGACGTAGCCAATAATGGCACTGGTATTCCTGCAGAATTGAGGGCTAAATTGTTTGAACCTTTCCAGCGTGGCAAAGCCCCTCGTTTTGATGCTGTTCAGGGATCAGGACTAGGTTTATCTATAGTCGCCGACTGTGCCCGTTTACTAGGTGGTCTGGCAGAAATTATCGACGTCGGTTACGCCGATGTATGTATTCAGGTGCGTTTGCCTTTAGTTGAGGATGCGGTATGAAACTTTGGTTTAGTCTAGGCCTCTGTCTGGCGTTAACAGCCTGCGAAACTGTAAAACCTGTGGTCCCGGTAGTTAATAAAACTATACCCACAGTTGAACCTGTTCAAACCCAGTTGGTTGAGGCTCCCAAGGCTGTGAAAGCTGAGCTTGCTATTGCAGATGATGCCCTCACTTTACAGGCCTGGCGTGATTTTCGCGCTCAGTTACTTTTAATGCCGGTTGCTGAGCGTGATTTATTACTGAAAAGCTTTAAAACCAGCCCTGTCACGACCTTACAAATGTTGCTGATTAAATTGCATCCAGACAGTCCTTATGCTGTGCGTTTTGCTGCTCAAACTCAATTAAATGACAAGCTGACGGCTTTACCTAAAGGCTTGGCAGATTTGTTGCGTTGGGATTTAGCTTACAACCAGAAATTACTTGAAAGTGAGTCCGCTGTTACAGCGTTATCCCGTCTTAACGCACAGCAGCAGGAGCAATTGGATAAACTGCGTAAGCAAAGTAAAGATTTGCAGAAGAAAATTGATGCACTGACTCAAATTGAAGCCAAACTAAACCAGACAGGAAATTAAGCATGAGCAATGGCGCCCGGTTATTGCTGGTGGATGATGATCCCAGCTTATTACGTTTGCTAACCTTGCGTCTGGAAGGCGAAGGTTATCAGGTGATCAGCGCAGACTGTGCTGAAACAGCCTTGGTACTACTGGGTAAAAATAAAGTGGATGTGGTGCTGAGTGACTTGCGTATGCCGGGTTTAGATGGCATGGCTTTGTTTGATGAAATTGCCAAACGCCATTCAGGTTTACCTGTGGTATTGATGACTGCTCATGGCTCCATTCCTGAAGCTGTAGCAGCGACACAGCGCGGTGTCTTTGGTTTTTTAACTAAGCCTTTAAATAATAATGACTTACGCGATATTTTGGCAAAGGCCGTGCATCAATCTCATGTGCCAAGTAAAGACGAATGGCGTACCGATATTATTACTCGCAGTAAAGTGATGGAACAAGTGCTGGATCAGGCGTATCGCGTTGCGCAGCGCGATGTCAGTGTATTAATCACTGGGGCCAGTGGCACAGGTAAAGAAATGCTGGCCAAAGCTATTCATAAGGCCAGCCCAAGGGCTAAAGGCCATTTTGTCGCTATTAACTGTGGGGCTTTACCTGAGCATTTGTTGGAGTCTGAACTCTTTGGTCACAGCAAAGGCGCTTTTACTGGCGCTGTGACTGAGCATTTAGGTTTATTCCGCGAAGCAGACGGCGGTACTTTGTTCCTCGATGAAATAGGTGACATGCCCATGCCATTGCAGGTAAAGCTGTTGCGGGCTTTGCAGGAGCGACAAATCCGTCCTGTCGGCAGTACCAAAACTATTCCTATCGATGTAAGAGTGTTGTCTGCAACGCACCGGGATTTAAAGCTAGCGATGCAGGAACAAAGTTTCCGCGAAGACTTGTATTACCGCTTAAATGTGGTGAATTTACAGTTACCAACCTTACGAGAGCGGGCTGAAGATATTCCCTTATTGGCCCGGCATGTGTTGCAACAAAATGCCGAACGCCATGGTATGCAGGTCAATCGTTTTTCTGAGGATGCGATGCAAGCACTGGTCACAGCTCAGTGGCCGGGTAATGTGCGTCAACTGGTGAATGTGGTTGAACAATGTGTAGCTTTAACCCACAGCCCAGTGCTCAGTGTAGCTTTAGTGGAGCAGGCTCTTTCACAAAATCGTAGCTTTTGGCCGACCTTAAGTGAAGCACGTGACCAATTTGAACGACAGTATTTGATCCGGGTATTAAAAATGGCCGAAGGTAATGTGACTCGGGCTGCAGAACTTGCAGGCCGTAACAGGACAGACTTTCATAAACTGATGAAAAAACACGAACTCAGCGCAGCTCAGGTATCCGAGCAAAGCGACGAACTTGAATAGCAAAGCGATGAATTGGAATAACGAAGAGATTGATTGATGCACGAGAATTTTGAAGTCGAACCCGATGTACTCAAAGCTAAAATCATTAGCGAAACTGCCCGTATTAACTGGCTGGATTTGCAGAAATTTTATGCGGCAGGTTCTGTAATTCAGGTTTCAGCAGAGCTGGATTTGGTCGATGTGGCTTTTGCTTTTAGTCAGGATGACAAAGCCGCTGTGCAGCGCTGGCTGCACTCTGGTTTAGTCGACAGAGTGTCAGACACGCAAGCAGTGCTTTGGGTAGAACAACAGGCCGAACTTTGGGCTGTGGTGATTTCTCCCTGGATTTTGGTGCAGGATAAAGCTGCTTCATCTACTCATTAATCAGGCAGGTCAAAGCTTTATGTATGCAGAAAATTTCCAGTTAGACTCCTATCTGAAACGCATTGATTATAAAGGGCCTTTGGGGAAAAACGCCGAGATATTAAAACAACTGATGCGTGCCCAGCTCTTTCATGTTGCTTTTGAAAACCTCGATGTACAGGCCGGTAAAATTGTCTCCTTAGTGCCAGAACAGATTGTCGATAAAATAGTGGGGCAGGGCCGTGGTGGTTATTGTTATGAGGTGAATGGCCTCTTTGCAATGGCGTTGCAGGCTTTAGGTTTTAGCTATAAGTTTGTCGCCTGTCGCCCTATGTTTTACCCGGTGCGTCGACCTAAAACTCATATGGTATTGCTGGTGGAAGCTGATGGTGACCAGTGGATCTGTGATTTAGGTTTTGGCAGCTACGGTATTCGTGCTCCCATCGCCTTATCTTCTTTGGAACAAATCCAGCAACAAGACTTTGATCAGTTCCGTTTAACCACAGAGCCAAGTGGTGCTTATGTGGTACAGGCGCTGGTGGACGGCCAGTGGTTAAGTCAGTTTGGCTTTGAACCTTATGCCAGTGAATGGGTGGACTTTATGCCGGCTAACTATCTGAATAGCACCCATCCGGATACGATTTTTGTGCAGAAGTTACTGGTGATTAAGCACCACGAACAAGGCCGCGATATTCTGCTGGGCGATCAGCTAAAACAAATACGAGCTGAAGGTACAGTGGTCAAGCAGTTAAGCCCTGAACAGCGGGAAGAAACACTAAAGCAGCTGTTGAAGTAAAATTGCAGTTACTTGGGGTCAGGCCTTGCATGTTGCAGTACGCTGCAACATTCAAGGCCTGACCCCAAGTAAAGATTAATACCCTGCGGCCTGACCGTCTTTACGGGACTCTGAAGCGCCATAATAAACGCCGGTTTTGGGGTCTTTCATAATGGCCTGATAACCGCCAAATTCACCTAAAGCGTAACGCACGTCATGGCCTTTTTTCATCAGTTCACGGGCTGTTTCATAAGGCACACCTTTTTCCAGTTGCACATAACCACCATTGGTTAAGTAAGTTGCCTGTGAATCGGTAGGTTCAGTGCTGCCCAGATGTTGCCAGCGCGCTGCATCCCCAGCTTCTTGCAGATTCATGCCGTAATCAATCATATTTACCACAATCTGCACATGACCCTGAGGCTGCATAGCGCCACCCATGACACCAAAGCTGGTCAAGGGTTTACCGTCTTTACTGATAAAGGCCGGAATAATAGTCTGGAAAGGTCTTTTACCCGGCTCATAGGCATTGGCGTGTTTTTTATCCATAGAAAACATCTGGCCTCTGTCCTGGAACACAAAACCTGTGCCAGGCGCAACCACACCTGAACCCATACCCCTGTAGTTACTTTGAATGAGCGACACCATAGTGCCGTCTTTATCGGCCGTGGTCATATAAATGGTGTCACCTTCGTAAGCGGCTGGATTACCAGCGTCCACCCGTTTTGCGGCAGTAGCACCGATCAGTTTGGCGCGCTCTTTACCATAGGCTTCAGATATCAAGCCTTTGATGGGCAGTTTGTTAAAGTCGGTGTCCGCGTAAAACTTGGCTCTGTCTTCAAAGGCCAGCTTTTTTGCTTCCACTAAGGTGTGAATACTTTCGACACTATTGTAACCCATAGCTTTTAAATCAAAGTTCTTCAGGATCTGTAGCATCTGTAATGCAGCTATGCCCTGACTGTTAGGCGGGAGCTCCCAGACATCATAACCACGGTAATTGACTGATACAGGTTCTACCCAGTCTGAGCTGTGGTTGGCGAAATCTTCGTAACGCAGGTAGCCGCCGTTGGCTTTCATAAAGCCGTCGATACTTTTGGCGATATCGCCTTTATAAAAGGCATCACGGCCGCCTGCGGCTATGGCTTTATAAGTGGCTGCTAAGTCAGGGTTTTTGAACATCTCGCCTTTGGCTGGTGCTTTGCCATTGATAGTAAAAGTACCGACAAAATCACCTGGCTGATCTTTTAAGCGGGGTACGGATCTGTCCCAGTAGTAAGCAATCAGCTCACTAACCGGGAAACCTTGTTCGGCATAAGTGATAGCAGGTTGCAGAATTTGAGTCATAGGCAATTTGCCAAACTTCTGGTGCATTTCAAACCAGCCGTCTATAGCACCAGGTACGCTGATGGGCAGCATACCGTAAGGAGGCAAGTCTTCACGTCCGAGTTTTTTCAGCTCTTCAGACAGTTGTGCATGGCTTAAGCCTTTAGGGGAACGGCCAGAGGCATTTAAGCCATAAATTTTATTGGTTTTACCGTCCCAGATAATAGCGTACAAGTCGCCGCCTATACCGTTGCCAGTAGGTTCCATTAAACCTAAAGCCGCGTTTGCTGCGATGGCTGCATCTACTGCAGTGCCGCCTTGTTTCATGATATCCAAAGCGATTTGGGTGGCTAATGGCTGACTGGTAGCCGCCATCGCATGAGGCGCTATCACTTCAGAACGGCTGGCAAAGTCAGCGCCGGTAATACGGTCATAAGCCATCAGTTGAGGTGATAACGCAATCAGGCTGCAGAGCAGGAGTTTTTTCATTGTGGTTGTGCCTCTGAAATACAGGAGCACACAAGCTAGTGATACTATGATGAAATTACCAGCAGCACGCGACCAAAAGCCAGATTAGCTGGCTGAAACCAAATGTTTGGTCAAGGCGGCTTTTTGTTCATAGTCTAAGGTGGACTCGCCAAAGGCAGTCTGCCAAAGGTTATCGGAAAATAGCCAGCCATTCATAGTTTATGGCGCAATGCCGCTTCGCGTCGATTGACCCCCTACTTTGCTACTCAATCGCCGACTTTGGTCTCGAGGTCAGGTGTAAATAATTTGAAAAAGATCATGAGCCCCTTCAAACCACGCCGTTAGCACTGTATTGTTGATATGACCTGAGGCGTCCGTTTCATTGAAACGTGGCTGAATAATTTCTTTAAACATAACAATAACCTAGAAACTATGAATGATTTTATCGAAGTATATGATGATGTATTGCCGCGTGCTTTTTGTCAGCAACTGATCCAGCTTTTTGAACAAAGTCCTTATACCACAGCGGGTCGCACAGGCGGTGGTGTCGATCCAAGCAAAAAATTAAGCACAGACTTGTATTTAAATCAGTATCCGGACTATCACCCAGCCTTGGCTGAGATTATCCGCTACACCACTGATTACGTAGCCGATTATTTTCGCAAATACCATTTTGCTTTAATTGGTCCTGTTAGTATGACGGTTCCCCATCCAGCTGAGCACCGTATGGTGACCATCACTGCGGAAAACTACCCGGAGCTGGGCGCCCCTCAGGCCGATAATTTTATGCGTACTTTGTATCGGCTGGGTCCTATTCAAATGCAAAAGTACCAGCAGGGTAAAGGAAACTACGGCTACTGGCACTCAGAGGTCTATCCGCAGTTACCGCACAATGAGCCACTGCATCGCACTTTGTTATTTATGTTTTACTTAAACGATGTAGCGGAGGGCGGCCAGACGGAGTTTTATTATCAAAATAAAGCCATTCAGCCCAAAGCCGGGAGTATGGTGATAGCACCGGCTTATTTTACTCACACTCATAGAGGTTGTGTGCCAGTGTCTGACGATAAGTACATTTTGACTAGTTGGGTGTTATTTAATAGGGCTGAGCAGCTCTACGGTCAGGCACCGGAAAGCTGAACAGGTTAAATAACCTGAGCTCGGGATAAGCGGTGCCACTGAATAGACATCTTTTCGCGCCTCTCTGCGTTGCTCCGTCTAGCCATAGCTTGCTATGGCGTACGACAAAGCGCCTTGAGATCCACAAAAATCTGTGCATTCAGTCAGCAAAGACTTTGGTTGCTTAACGTAACAATGTTATTTCGTTGATTTAATTCATTAAATCAAAAAAGTCGACACTCATTATCCCGAGTTCAGGTTAAATAGATCTTGTATTCGCCATCAGGTCACTGGATGGCTGCTGAACTGAGGGGGAGTGGCAGGTCTGGCCATTTCCAGATGCGGAATATCATCTTCCAGATAAGGTTCGCTGCAAGCGATAAAGCCAAAAGACTCGTAAAAACGTTGCAGATAACACTGAGCGGATATACGGATCTCCAAATCAGGCCAGCAGCTGCTGGTGACATCCAGTGCCTTATCCATTAACCCCCGGCCCAGAGCCAGACGACGGGCGGTTTGGGATACGCAAATCCGACCTAAAGCCGGACTATGTTCATAGCTGACGCCTGGGGCAAGCACCCGGGCATAAGCCAGAATCTTGTCGCCTTTTTTCAGCAGAATATGTCGGGTTTGTGGGTGTAAATCTTTGTTATCCAGTTCTGGATAAGGGCAGTTTTGTTCTACGACAAACACATCTACCCTTAATTGCAGCATGGCGTATACCGTATACGAATCCAACTGACTAAAGCTTGCAACTTGCCATTCCATCTGTCCGTCCTGTTGTTTTTTTATCGTGATTCTGACTTTACTATATCAAAGTCACTGTTTTTTGTCCGATCCTGTACCTGGTGGACAAATACAAGCACAGCAAAAAAATCTGCATAGAGGTCAAACTTGACTCACACTTATCAGATTCATCTGATCAAGCAAAAGGAGTTGTAATGAGGTTAAGCCAAATAGTGCAAAAGAAGCGGCATTGGCAGCAGTTGCTCAGTGTTTTGGTACTGCTGCTGGTTAATATCAGCTTTTTTACTATTGGTCAGTTGCAATTGCAGCAGCGCCAGCAGCAGTTGCAACAATGGCTTTCGCTGCAGCCTCTGGCTGAGCAGTCCTGGCTGGTGAGCGAACAAAACCAATTGCAGCTTTTATCCAGTCCACCTGAAACTGCGGCGGAGTTTGTAACTCTGGATGGTTCAAATCCTGCTCTGCACCTTTCATCTGACTTAGTGAACACTTGGAGTGTTCTGGATTACCTGTTGCTGAATCTGCCCTTTCTGATTTGGTTGTGCTGGTTGTGGTGGATCAGGCCTTATCAACAGCAATTCAGCCAAGAGTTACAGCAATTGGAGCAGCAAACTCTGCAACTCATGACTCATTTGGATTTACCTTTTCATCAGGACACCAACCCTGCCACTCAATTACAACGCGTTGTACTGAAACTGCAAAACTGGCAAAAACGTGATAGCGAGATTCGCCAATTGGTGCGTGTTCAGGGCTTAGTGGATCACGAGTTGGCTATAGGTAACAGAGTGTTTTTTGAAAGCCGGTTAAATCATTATTTAACTGAAAGTGGCGAGGCTGAGCGTGGCGCTGTGTTTTTAATTCAGCTGTCGCACCCTGAAACCAACTTGTCCAATCTGGTCAAATTGCAGCGCTTAAAAGGTTGTGTTGAATTGATTACCGAGCTGGCCGCGGTTTGGCCAGAGGCAGTAATGGCCAGGTTGGCTGATAACGATCTGGCGCTGCTGCTGCCGGGGTTAACCGGAAAAGAAGCAGAACAATTTGGTGATCGGATGGCACAGGTGCTGAGTCAAGCCAATTTCTTTGCGGAATGTCAGGATTTTGATCTGATCCACATAGGTTTCGTGTTGTATCAACAGGGTCAAAGTTCTTACCAATTAATGGCTGAAGCAGATATGGCATTAAAAACTGCTCAGCTACAAGGGCCTAATGCTGCTTTTGGTTTCAATGATCCTCAAAAGCCAAAGATTAAAGGCTCAGTCTGGTGGCGAACTGAGTTGCACAATGCGTTAAAACAAAACAGGTTCTTGTTGGGTTTTCAGCCCGTATTCTCCTGGCAGGACGATGATGTGTTGCAGCATGAGGTGCTGGTACGACTGGCCAGTAGTGATGGCGACAAACTTGCTGCTGCACTGTTTTTGCCTATGGCAGCCAACTGTGGTCTGGTCAGCGCCATAGACCAGTATGTGCTATTGAAGGTCGCTAAACTGGGTGAAACAGAAGCGCTCGAGCATTGTCGTTGTAGTGTGAATTTAAGTACTCAGTCTGTATTGGATGAGGCATGGTGGCATTGGCTGCAGCAGCAAGTGAACAATGGCAGTATAGTAGCGGCAGATCTGGCGCTGGAATTTCATGAGCATCACTTGATGAAACACTACAAAAGCTTGAAACCTAAACTGCTGCAATTGCAGCAGTGGGGCTTTGAATTAATAGTGGATCATGTAGGGCTAAGTCTTGACGCTACCCCTTATACCGATGAATTGCCAATACGAATGTTGAAAATTCATCCAGCTGTAGTGAGGGGTATTGACCATCAATTGGAGCAGCAACTATTTATCCGTGGCTTATTGGCATCTTGTGTCGGCAAAGATATAAAAGTGATAGCGACAGGGGTGGAACAGGAGCAGGAATGGCAATGCCTGAAAAAGCTGGGTGTAGTAGGTGCACAGGGGTATTACTTCAGTCAGCCGCTGGCACGGCTGATTGCCCAGAACCAATTGTCAAAATAAGCCGGTCACTATGATGTTCTACTGCACTGAATCAAGCGGAGCTATCAGGCCTCTGTAAGCCAACCCCTTCAGACCTTGTAATCCGCCTGTGTGAAAAAAGCTCAGGCGGCTCCCCTTTGCGATCTGCCCACTTTTAATCAACTCAAACACAGAATACAAAGCTTTGCCGGTATAAATGGGGTCAAGCTGCACATTCTGCTCGGTAAAAGACAGGCAAAATTGCCACAACTTCTGATCAAAATGACCATAACGAGGTTGGTGCAGGGCCTGAATCAGCTGCCACAAGGGCCACTGAGTCTCGGCAGGCAAAAAAGCCTTAATTTTTTCCGGCAAAGTCTGATCCTGAACTACAGCTATACCTAAAACCGCTGTGTTGTCGGAACCACGAATTAAACCCGCTATAGTACCACCGCTGCCGACAGCGCAAATAAGCAAAGATGCGGGGCCTGCAGGTGTGGTGCAGATTTGCAGCTCGCTGACTCCCCTCACAGCCGCCTCACAAGTGCCTCCCTCCGGGATATGCAGGTACCCAGGGTATTGCTCCTTTAATTGCTGTACAACCTCTTCAGTGTGGCGTTTGCGGTACATCTCTCTGCTTACCCGCACCAACTGCATGCCATAAGATTGGCAAAGCGCTAAAGTAGGGTTATTTAAATCAACCTCTTCACCCCGGACTATACCTAGACTCTGCAGCTTATTTTCTGCCGCTGCCGCTGCTGTTGCGACCAAATGATTGGAAAATGCGCCACCAAAGGTGAATAGGCCTTGATATTTTTGTTGCAGCGCTAGTTCCAACTGGTATTTTAGTTTCAATATTTTGTTTCCGGAGATATCCGGATTGGTTTCCTGAGCATAACGCAACCAGAGCTCGATCTGATGCTCACTCAGGAGTGGGTGGTCAAGTTTTTGCCACTGTACATAAGAAGTTGGTGTCATAATTCGTTGTCACTGCAGCATGAATTTTTATCACTTTTATCGTTCTTGTGATAGTTTACCGTCACTATAATAAAGAAAGCACAGTAGGTCGTATTTACAGTTATGTTAACAAAGCTATTGGCGCTATTAAAACTCACTGGGAAATCAAGCAATACCTTTGCTGGCATCCATCTGTCTGCCAATAGTCTAAAGGTTGTTGTGGTGAGTCAGCAATCCGCAACTGAGCACAGTGTAGAACAAGTACTGCTGGAACAGTTTGGCTCCGCAGCTCAATTGTCTAACGCTTTTAAAGCTGTAGCCGCGAAATTACCGACAGATTGTCAATGTACTTTAGTGATACCTCCTGAGCGATACATGGTGGTACAAATTGATAAACCCGCGGTGCCTGATGAAGAGATTTCATTGGCTTTACCCTGGACAATCAAAGATTTGGTCACTTTGCCTGATGATGACATGGTACTGGACTATCTGGACTTACCGCTGCAAAACCAGTTGCAGGGCATCAAAGTCAATGTAGTTGTCAGCTCAAAAAGCTGGCTGGCCGATCTGGTCGCTTTGTTTGTGGCAAATAAATTACAATTGGTGAGTATTCAACCTGAAGAATGGTTAGCCAGAAACTTGTTGCCGGCTAAAGAGCAGGCACAAATGCTGGTGTCTCATCAACCGGGTCAGGATTTGACTGTGCAAATTCTGCAGCAGGGAAATTTATGCTTTTCCCGTCGTCTTCGTGGATTTAATCGGCTCGACCAATTTAGTCTGGAAGAATTACAACTGGGCCCGTTTGATAACTTGCTGCTCGAACTACAGCGTTCTATTGATTACTTCGAGGGCCAACTGAAACAAGCACCGGTCAAGGAAATTGCCTTGTTGTTCGCGCGTTCAGATCAGGACGACGTGGTGCAGTTGTTCGTGCAAAATGGGTTCTCGCAGGTATTTAGATTGTCAGCCAAACAGGCTGGAGTGGAGATGACTGCCGAGCAGTTTAGTCTTTATTGGGTGGCTCTTGCTGCTGCTATTGAGCCTTTGTGCGCTCGACGGGAGGTCAACCTTGAAGCTGCGGGTTAACCTTTATGTACCGGCTTTACAGCCAGTCAAAGAGAAAATCAGTTTAAAGTTGCTGGTCGGCAGCACGCTTGGACTTTGTGCTGTTTTGTCAGCTGCGGGCTTTATCATAGGTATGCAAAATGATGAAAAAAAAGCTGAGCTCGCATTAGTGCAGCAGCAATTGAAAACCCAGGAACAACAGATCAGCCAGTTGCAGCAAAAGTTAGCGGCGCGCGAACCTACGCCCTCTATAGTGAAGCAGCACACAGAGCTGAGTCAGACCATAGCGCAAAAGCAAAAGCTACTGCGTTTTGTTCAAGGCGAACAGGTGAAAACTTCAGTGAAGTACTCGCCGGTATTTCATTACCTTGCCCAGATAGACCCTCAGGGATTTTGGCTGGACAGTTTTAGTCTGGATGCAAGCTCCAGTCAGTTTAGTGGTTATGTCACAGAAGCGTCGTTGTTACCACAATGGCTCACCCGGTTAAGCAACTCTGAATTTTTCAAAGGCCAGACTTTTTCTCATTTTGAAATGAAACAGCAAGAAAATACTGAGGCGCTGACTTTTAAAGTGACATCTTCCGCTGCTATCGGGGAGACGCCACCATGAGTGCATGGCAGCAATTGTCTGAACGCTTCAAAGCATTAAAAGAACGAGAGAAAATCGCTGCACTGAGCAGCGCTTTGTTGATATCTTTGTGGCTTTTTATGCTACAGCTGTTAATGCCAGCATTTGAAGCGCTGAAAAAAACACAACAACAACTACAGAGTGCTACTGCGACAGTACAGCAGCAAAACACTATGTTGATGTCGTTGCAACAACAGCAAGGGATAGATGCAGATGCAAACTACAAGCAGGAAATTGAGCGTCTACAGCTTGAAGAACAAGGGTTACAGCAACAAATTGCTCAGCTCACCAGTTATTTTATTGGTTCTGAACGTATGGCGCTGGTGTTGCAAGATGTTTTAAAAAGTAGCAACAACGTAAAATTAAAATCTCTCAGTATCAAGCCGCCTGTCCCCTTAACTTTTGCTGATCAGGGGTCAGACAGTAAAGCGGTTATTTATCAACACGCGACAGTTGTTGTTTTATCAGGTAATTATTTTGCGCTAACAGCTGTTTTAGAGCGACTGGACAAGTTGTCGTGGTCTTTGGGGTGGCAGAGTATTGATTATAAGGTGACTCAATACCCTGATGCTGAGCTGACGTTGCAATTGCTGACTGTGAGTGACAATGAAAGTTATATTAAGTTGTAGCCTTTTTTTCGTTCTGAGCTGTGCTGTGGTTGCAGCTTCAGATCCAACCAAACCTGATATGGCTGTGGTTATGGCTGTGAGTTCTGCTGGAGCTGATTCTGACATGGCTGCCAAAGCTGCAAAATTTAAACTGGGTCTGATCAAAAATGTACAAGGGCAGCATATGGCTTTGATTAATGGCCAGTCCGTTAAACAAGGCGACGACATTGAAGGTTACAGGGTGCTTAGTATTAACCGACAACAGGTTGTGTTACAGCAGGCAAATGAACGCCTCACCTTAAGTTTGTTTAAAGCGATGAAAACTCAATGAATTATTTTAGGAAAAACTGTTTCACATTAGCTTTTATCAGTCTGGCTTTAGCGGGTTGTCAGGGGGTACAGGAAACTAAGGTGCCCAAGGATGCACAGAAAGTACTGGCTGAACAACAAAAGCTGACCCAAGCGGCAGCCCTGGTTGTACCTGACAGCGTGACTGAGGATTTATTGGCGCTGACCAGCCCTATGCAGCAAGCCCGGCCTATGCAGCAACGTTTTAATGTCGCAGCCTCTAATGTCGATATTGCAGACTTTTTTACATCATTAGTGGCTGATACAGACTACAGTGTTGCTATTCATCCTGCTGTTTCGGGCCAGATCACGCTGGATTTAAAGCAGGTAACACTGAATGAAACTTTTACTGTTATTGAACAGCTCTATGGCTACCATATTAAGCAGGTAGGCTCTATTTACAAAGTACTACCAGGTGGTCTTCGCACTGAAACCATAGCTGTGAATTATTTATTGATGCAGCGTTCCGGCAGCTCTTCCATTTCTGTGACTGCTGGGGGTATCTCTTCGTCACAAGGTGGTAATAACAGCAGAGGTAGTTCAGGCAACACTACCCAGAATAATAACCAGAATAACAACCAAACTAATCAGAATGGTAACCAGAACAATCAGGGTGGGCAGGGCAATGGCAGCTCAGTGCAAAGCTCCAGTCAGACCGATTTTTGGAAAGATTTAAAAGAAGCTATTACTGGTGTGATGGGGGCAGGACCAGATCGCGCTGTGGTGATTAGTCCGCAAGCAGGTTTGGTCACAGTACGTGGTTTACCTGCTGAAATTGAAGCGGTAAAGGCATACCTTGGGCAAACGGAAGAAAGTTTACAACGCCAGGTGATATTGGAAGTTAAAATCATTGAAGTCACGTTAAATGACGATTACCAGCAAGGTATTAACTGGAGTCAGATCGCCACTACTATTGGCTCTACTGATATCAACTTTAGTAATAATACATTTAGCTTGGGTAATAACATTACCGCTCAGATAGGTGGTTTGGGCAGTATAGGTTTTGCAGGCGACGATTTTAGCGGTGTCATTAATTTGCTTGAAACTCAGGGCAATGCGCAAGTCTTGTCCAGCCCTCGTGTCACAGCTATTAATAATCAAAAGGCTGTGATCAAAGTGGGTTCAGACGAGTATTATGTGACTGGTGTCAGTAGTAGTTCAAATCTGAGCGACACCACAGGAACAGGCACAGGTATTACCAGGGATGTTCCTATCCCTGAGCTGGAACCTTTTTTCTCTGGTATAGCGCTGGACGTAACGCCGCAGATTAATGTCGATGGTGATGTGATTTTACATGTACACCCTTCGGTTTCAGAGACCACTGAGTTGAGTAAGTCCATTAATCTGGGGGCGGGTAGTTCCTTTACTTTACCTTCTGCTCAAACCAATATCCGTGAATCCGATACTATTATTAAAGCCCGTAATGGCGAAATTGTGGTGATTGGTGGTTTGATGCAATCCAGCATCAGTGACAATGAATCCAAAGTGCCAGTGCTGGGATCAGTGCCTTTATTCGGAAAACTCTTTACCAACATCAGTAAAGTAGAACGTAAAAAGGAACTGATTATTCTGATTAAACCTACGGTATCGTCCAGCAGTGCTATGCAGCAACAGATTAAACAGTCTGCGGATTTGATCGATCAATGGTATCCAAAGAACTGACTATGTTGTATTTACATCACTTCGGTTTACAGCAAGCTCCTTTTGGTTTGACACCAAACACGGCGTTTTATGTCGATTTGCCTCAACATCATGAAGCCCTGGAGGTGCTCAATACTGCCTTGAATGTTGGTGAAGGTTTCATCAAAGTAACGGGAGAGGTGGGCACAGGGAAAACGATGTTGTGCCGTAAGCTGATAAACGAAGCTGCAGCTGACTGGGTGATAGCTTATATTCCAGACCCTTCTTTATCTCCTGTGGAGTTACGCTGGGCTTTCGCCACCGAATTAGGCTTACAACAAGCGGGCACTATAGACAATCAGCAGTTAGTGCAGTTGTTACAGCATAGATTGGTTGCGCTTGCTGCAGAAGGCAAAAGGGTTGTGCTGATTATTGATGAAGCGCAGGCTTTGCCTGATGACACTTTGGAAGCTTTGCGTTTGCTGACCAATTTCGAAACTGAGCAACGAAAGTTATTGCAGGTGGTGCTGTTTGGTCAGCCTGAGTTGGATAAACGTTTAGGCAGTTATAAATTTCGTCAGCTGCGTCAGCGCGTCAGTTTTTCCTATTTTTTGCGTGGTATGTCTTTTTACGAAGTGCAGGCTTATGTCCAGGCCCGCGTCGATATAGCTGGAGTGCGCCAACCCTTATTTTCACCGGGTGCATTAAAGGCCATCTGGAAATACAGCAGAGGTATACCCAGGTTGGTAAATGTATTAAGTCACAAGGGCCTGATGCTGGCTTTTGGCGAAAATAAGCTGCAGGTTGATACCAGACATCTGAGTTATGCAGCTAAAGATACTGAGGATGTCCTGACTTATGGTTCTGGTTTGAGTTTGTTGGGGGTGGGCCTTTTGGTCTCATTACTGATGGTTGTTGCCGCTGCCTGGTATTTCAGGGAGCTTTGGTGATGAGTGTGATCAATAAAATGCTGCGTGATTTAGACAAGCAGCAACAGCAACCCCAGACCAGAGGTTTTGTCAGTTTTAAGCCTCAACGTAAATCACAGTGGCTGGTCTGGGCTGCAGTGCCTTTGGCGTTGTTGGCTGGCTGGTGGGGCCAGGCCTGGTATTTGAAGCGTATTGCCATCACAACACCGCAGGAGGTGCTTGCTGCTGAAGTGCCGAAGGATCAGCCAAATACGCTGGCTGTATTGACTGAGCTGATGCCTGCAGTGCAAAACTTAGCCGCATCAACAGCGCCTGCAGCTGCGACAGAGCAAGCGGTCAGCTTGCAGGATATAGTCGCTAATCGCGTTTTGTCAGAAACGGCGGCTGAGTCGCCCGGCACTCCAGCGCCACAGGCTGCAGTTGCAGATCAATTGCAAGCTTTTGCCAGTCGTGCTGTTGCAGAACCACGGGTTGTGCCGGTGCAAATCCTCGAACCAGCAGTAGAGGACAGTTCTTCTGACTCTTCAGCTGAGCTGCTGCTTCATGCGGAAGTCCAAATCAGTGAATTTGATCAGGCAGCGGAATTTGTACCAGAGCAGGACACTTTGCTGGAAACCCAGCGGGACCAGCAAGTAGTAGTAGAAAACAAACCCCGCTCTCTGGCTATTGAAAAAGTGCAGCTGAGCCCAGAACAGCAAAAAGACAGGCTGGTGCAACAAGCTAAAAAAGCCGAGTCTGTTGGCAATCTGCAGCAGGCGGTCAGTGGCTGGCAGCAAATCCGTCAATTGGAACCAGGATCCAGTCAGGCTTATTTAGAGTTATCCCGTCTTGCGCAAGTCCAGCGCAATGCAGCAGGAGCAGTACAGATCCTGGAGCAAGCCAGAGTAGCAGGCGTGCAAGATACTAAAGTATCTATGGCGTTAGCGGCTTTGGCGGTCAAGCAACAGCAGTGGAGCAAAGCATTGAGTTATTTAGAGGGCGAGCCTGAACTCTCTGAATTCATAGATTTTTATGCGCTAAAAGCCGCGGCTTTACAAAAAACACATCAGCATGCGCAATCAGTGCAGGTATTTCAGCAACTGGCCAGGCAGCAACCAGACCAGGCGCGTTGGTGGTTAGGCATGGCGCTGAGTTTTGATGCGATGCAACAACAGCCACAGGCTTTGTTAGCTTACCGTCAGGCAAGGGCAACAGGTGCTGGTTTATCATCAGCCAGCCTTGACTATGTAAACAAACGTATAGCGGCGCTAGAGTGATTCTATGTTAAAACCCAGACTAAAAATGCGGCTTGGTGACCTGTTGGTGCACGAAAACATCATCAGCGAACACCAACTGCAGCAAGCCTTAGCTCAGCAGCAAAAGACCGGCCGCAAGTTAGGCAGCAGTCTGATCGATATGCAGTTTTTAACTGAAGATCAGTTACTGCAGTTTTTGTCACAGCAGCTCAAAGTGGATTTGCTGGATATCAGCTCGCAGCAAATTGATCCCAAAGCTGTTGCTTTGTTGCCAGAAGTTCATGCCAGACGCTTTCGTGCCTTAGTACTGGAAGACAGGGGAGCCTCTGTTTTGCTGGGGATGAGCGATCCAGCTGATTTGTCCGTGCTGGACCAGATAGCGCCTATGCTGGCTCCAAAAGATATTTCTATTGCGATAGTGCGGGAAAGCCAATTAATCAGTGCCTTTGATCGCTTGTATCGCCGTACCAAACAAATTGAAAACTTTGCCACTCAATTAAAAGAAGAGTACGCCGAAACCGATATTCTGGACTTTGGTGCGCTAAACGACCCGACAGATAACGACAACACCATAGTCAAATTACTGCAGTCTATTTTTGAAGATGCTGTGCAGGTGCGGGCTTCGGATATTCATATTGAACCTGACGAAAAACTGCTGCGTATTCGCCAGCGGGTAGACGGTGTGTTGCAGGAAAACGTATTAAAAGAAGTCAGTATAGTGCCCGCTTTGGTGTTGCGGCTAAAACTGATGGCGCAGCTGGATATTTCGGAAAAACGCTTACCGCAGGATGGTCGTTTTCAAATCAAAATTAAAGGCCGCACCATCGACGTGCGTATGTCGACTATGCCAGTGCAGTATGGCGAGTCGGTGGTGATGCGTTTGCTGGACCAGTCGGCAGGTTTGCTGACGATGGAACAAACAGGCATGCCGGATGCGTTGCTGAAACGTTTGCGCCGCATTTTAAAAACACCCCATGGCATGATCCTGGTGACAGGCCCTACAGGCTCGGGTAAAACCACCAGCTTGTATGGCATGCTGAGTGAACTGAACAAAGAAGGTAATAAAATTATTACCGTTGAAGATCCGGTGGAATACCGTTTGCCCCGGATTAATCAGGTACAGGTGAACCACAAAATAGGCCTGACCTTCAGCAATGTATTAAGAACCAGCTTACGTCAGGATCCGGATATCATCATGGTGGGTGAGATGCGGGATCAGGAAACCGCAGAAATTGGTTTGCGTGGTGCTTTAACAGGCCACTTAGTGTTATCCACCTTACACACTAACGATGCTATCAGCAGTACCTTACGTTTAATTGATATGGGGGCAGCTGAGTATTTAGTCGCCAGTGCACTGCGCGCTATTCTGGCACAGCGCCTGGTTCGGCGTTTGTGTGCACATTGTAAAAAGCCCTACTCGCCGGACTCCTCCGAGATGAGTTGGTTGCAGCATAAACATATAGCAGCAAGCCAGCAGTTCTGGCGTGGTGAGGGCTGTCAAAACTGTAATTACACCGGCTATTCCGGCCGTATTGGTGTTTTTGAATTACTGGTGATGAATCGTGAACTGGCTGATGCGCTGCGCCGTGGCGATGCAGAGGGTTTTGCTGCAGCTACGCGTCAGAACGAAGGCTTCCGGCCTTTGGGCGATATGGCGCTGGATTATGCGATGCTGGGCCTGACCAGTATAGAAGAAGTCATTAAAGTATCTGAGTACCTGGAACTGGAAGAGCCGTTAAGTAGCCAACTAAGCACTGCTGACGCAGAAAACGCGACGCAACAGGGTGCTGACTAATGGCCACGTTCAGCTATACAGCAAGAGACAGGCAAGGCCAGGCTGTAAGCGGTAACGTCGAGGCTGGCAGCGAAGCTGCGGTAGCAGACATGCTGCTCAAGCGCAGCCAGATCCCGGTTAAAATTCAGCTTGTGCAAGAAAAGCAACAGAGCGTGGCTATTGTCTGGCCCTGGCAGTTGGTCAGTATGACGGAGCTGATTATTTTTTCGCGCCAGATGTACTCTCTGATGAAAGCTGGTATTCCTATGATCAGAGCCATAGTGGGTTTGGCCGACAGTACCAGTTCTGCTGCTCTGAATACTGTATTGCGTGATTTAGCTGAGCAATTGGAAAAAGGTCGCACTTTATCTGCTGCTATGGCACAGCATCCCAAAGTATTTAGTCGTTTGGTGGTGTCTATTGTTCATGTAGGGGAAAACACAGGTCGTTTGGACGAGTCCTTCTTGCAACTTTCTGGCTATTTTGAGCAGGAAATGGAAACTAAAAAGCAGGTAAAACAAGCAACCCGTTACCCGACCTTTGTACTTATTGCGATCACAGTGGCGATGGTAATTATGAATATTCTGGTTATACCGCAGTTTGCCACTATGTTTGCCAAATTTAATACCGAATTACCATGGGCCACCAAAGTATTGCTTGCCAGTTCCAGTCTTTTTATTAACTATTGGCAGCACATGTTGGCGCTTTTGTTAGCTGGGCTCTGGGCCTTAAGGCTGTACTTAAAAACAGACAAGGGCCGCTACCAATGGAGCTACTGGAAACTGAGAATGCCTCTGATGGGGACTATTTTAGTACGAGCAGGTTTGGGCCGTTTTAGTCGCTCATTTTCGATGATGCTCAGAGCTGGAGTACCTTTAACCTCAGCTTTAACCCTGGTGGCTGAAGCTGTTGACAACGATTATATGGCGGAAAAAATCCGTGAAATGCGCAAAAACATTGAAAGGGGTGAAAGTTTACTGCGCGTTGCAGTACAAAGTGAACTATTTACTCCTTTGGTGCTGCAAATGTTAGCCGTGGGCGAAGAAACTGGCCAGGTTGACGAGATGTTGACAGAAGTTGCCTCTTTTTACGAAAGAGAAGTGGCCTATGATTTGAAGGGACTTACAGCAAAGATAGAACCTATTTTGATTTCTGTTGTGTCAGCTATGGTACTTATTTTAGCTTTAGGTATTTTTACTCCGATGTGGGACATGCTCAACGCCTACAAAGGTGGTTAGTAAATAGTCATTGAAATGAAAGAAATGCAAGACAAGTTGATAATAGTGGGTAAAATAAACGCAATGCGCGTTAAACTAATAAATAAAGCGAGGGAGTTGACTTAATGAGAAGACAAAGTGGTTTCACTATTATTGAAATTATCATTGTAGTGATAATTTTAGGTTTATTGGCGGCAACGGCCTTGCCGCGGTTTCTGAATGTAACAGAGCGAGCTGAAGATGCCTCTATCGACGGTATAGCAGGTGGTTTTGCCTCAGCCGTTGGTTTAGTCCGTGGCCAGTGGGAAGTGGAAGGCAGACCTTCAGGAAATGGTTTTAACGGTATTGTCGATGCTACAAACCCGCTGGATACTACTAGTGTTGTGATTGACAATATACGTATTCTGGTTGATGGAACCAGTACAGCAGTGGGTATCAGTCAGGGCTACCCTACTGGGGCTGCTGACGACGATGCTGGCAGTGAAGTAGGTGATATCACTACCCTTCGTTGCCAGGAAATTTTAAATACGATTTTGCAAAATGGACCTCTGTCAATAGTGGCTATTAGCGCTACAAACCCAACACTGCAGGCCATTCGTGATTCTGGCGCAACTTTATTTGTGCAGGAAGGTGCTACAAGTACTGCTAATGTTTGTTTTTATTATCAGGTTGCAGGCATTGCTGCGAGGCCAGCTCCGGGTGACGAAGCTGGCCTGAACGGTTTTAAATATAATCCAGCTACAGGCAGCGTCGTTGTATTTAAGAATAAGAGTTAGTAAACAGATTTAATCTTTTAAAAGGGAATAGGTATGAAAGTTATCAATAAAAATCAGCAAGGTTTCACCTTAGTTGAACTGATTATCGTGATCGTAATTTTGGGTATTTTGGCTGTAACAGCGGCACCACGTTTTTTAAATTTCCAGGGTGATGCTAAAGCATCAGTGCTGGAAGGTGTAGCTGGTAGTTTGAAATCAGGCTTAAAGATAGTGGAAGGCAAAGCTATTATTGCTGGTTTAAATACGGCAGCATTAAGTTGTTTTGACACTGCGACCAATTCCGTTATTGCAGCAACAGGCACCACGCCTGCATGTGATACGGCCACTGGCTCTACTCAGGTTGCTCTTAACTTTGGTTCTCCTGCCATGAGTGTTGACAGTGTAAGAGCTATCGCTGAATTCACTGGTGATATTGCCGTTGTTCTTGTCCCTGCTACGCCAGAGGACAACACTGTGACTCCACCTGTAGCTGCAGTGCCTGCTTCTATAGTGATTGCCAACAATGCGACAGATGCAGCAGCTACAGGTTGTCGTGTTGTCTATACTCCGGCAACTGCTACAACTACTCCAGCAACAGTCACAGTGGACGCTGGGACTTGTAACTAAGACTTCAAGCGATGAAGTATCCAAAACAACATGGCTTTACGCTTGTTGAGCTGATAGTTGTGATGATACTGATTGCCATTCTTTCAGTGACTGCTTTGCCTAAGTTTTTGGGCAAAGCTGGCACTGAGGAAATTACAGTTCAGGATCAATTAATTGCTGTGTTGCGTTTGATGCAAAATCGCGCCATGCAAAATACAGCGCCTGACGCCTGTCATCAGGTGCTTTTTACCTCTACCCAACTAGGTTCAGCTGCGATCAATCCTTGTAGCGATACTTCGGCTTTTAGCCCTCAGCAGCAAAATGACGCTGATCAACTGCTTCTTTCTGATAGCGACATTAGGTTAAGTTTATTGAACGCCAGTAGTGATGGCAGCGAACTTAGCTCACCCTTGCGTTTTCGCTTTAATTCATTGGGTCAAGCCGTGACTGACACTGAGCCCGCAACGCGTTTTCACAGCGGCCTCAGAATTAGCATTAGCGGTGCTGTCAATGCTGCTGTTTGTATTGAATCTGAAGGCTATATTCACGCATGCAGTTAAAGCCTTTTCCTGTGCCTAAAGGTTTTACCCTGGTCGAAATTATACTGGGTATAGTGGTGCTTGCTATCGCTTTGCTGGTGATCACTGCGAGTCTTGGGCCTTTGTATAAGCAAAGCGCTGATCCCTGGCACAGGGTGAGGGCGGCTGAGCTTGGCCATAGCTTTTTAAATGAAATTCTGGCTCGCTCTTTTGATGAATATTCAGACCGGGCTGGTGGCTATTACCGCTGCGATGCGGGTGCAGAGCTGGGCTCTGTGCCTTGTACAACCCCGGTGCTTTCTGCTGACTCATTGGTTTTTCCGCCAGACTGTAGTGGAAGCAGCTGTGAAGAGCGGCTGAGTTTTGATGACGTCGATGATTTTAACGGCTTTAGCTCAAACGGCGTGGCCATTGCAAATATTATCTCTGAGTCATTAGCCAGTAGTTACCTTAACTACGGGGTTGCAGTCCGGGTTGGCTATGACGGTGATAGAGACGGTATTATGAATAACCAAAACTGTACTTTGGCGCCTGATCCCTATCAGTTTTGCCTGGAGCGACAGTTAAAACTGATAGTGGTAAGTATTACAACGCCCTCTGGCGAAACCATAGATTTTTCCGCTTACAGAGGAAATTGGTGATGCTAAGGGCTGCGCGGGGTTTTAGTTTAGTAGAACTGATTTTAGTGATTGTTCTGCTGGGTATAGTCTCTACGCTCAGCCTGAGCTATCTAAGTGGCGGCGCCGAAATGTACGCCCAATCTGCCGACCGCGAGCGTTTATTAAGTCAGAGCAGGTTTGTGATAGAGCGCTTAACCCGTGAGCTGCGTAATGCGCTACCCAACAGTGTAAGGATTTCTACAGACGGACTTTGTGTTGAATTTATTCCGCTGAAGTTTGCCGGGCGCTATACAGAACTGCCTGGTGTTAACGCCGCAACTGCTTTAGATATGACGTTTTTTAGCGGGCAAAGCAGCAGCCAGAGCGCGTTTTCCAGCTTGATTGCCGAAGGAGATTTCATCACCGTTTACCCCACACAGCCTGAACATTACTACAGTAAAGATCGTACCTTAGAGCTGAAAGGGGCGATAGCGGCTGACGAAAGCTCAGGGCAAAGAGTGACACTAGAGTTTAACTCTGTCACGGCCGCAGGTTTTCCTCAGGCTTCACCAAACCAGCGATTTTTTGTCTGGAGCTCTCCAGTCCGTTACTGTCTGCTGACTGAATCAAATTCCCAGACCCCAAACTCTTATCATATATATAGATTCAGTCATTATGGCGTTCTTGCTCAGGAGCCTCAGACGACTGATTTGGAAAGAGAGTCGGGCTCTTTAATGGCTATAGATCTTGTCTTTATTCCTGGTCAGCCTCTTGAACCTTTTACCTATTCAGATGGAGTATTAAAACGCTCTTCTGTGGTGCATGTTGTTTTGAGTTTTAGCAGTAATTTTGCGGATGATCTGTTTTTTAATCAGGAGATCCATATCCCCAATGTGCCCTAATAACCCCACTGGCTCTTTCAAAAGACAACAAGGCTCCATGCTGATGGTGGCACTGTTTATTATTGTGGTGATGGGGTTACTTGTGGCTGCGTTAAGCCGGTTAGTGATTAGTAGTTCAAGTATGGTTTCAACCGAAGTGTTAGGAGCAAGAGCATTTTTTGCAGCTCAAAGTGGTTTAGAGTTAGGTTTGGCTGAGCTTTATCCGCTACAGAGAAAAACTTCGGCTTCGGATAGCACTGCGATAGGCGAACCCATGGTGTGTGAAGTGAAAGACTATGTTTTTTCAGTAGCAGGTTTAGCGCAGTGCAAAGCTCAGGTTAGCTGTGTGGAAAGTGATGATACAAACACAGGGATCAGGCACTATTATCTGACCAGTATAGGTAGTTGCGGTGAAGGCAGCTATACCAGTTCACGAACCCTGGAGATGGAAGTGTGGCAGTAGTGGGTTACTAGATGAAAAATAATGTACTGTTAGTGCTGCTGATGTTGTTCTCATTTGAACTCTTTGCTGCTACCTATAATTTGCCATCAAACAGGCCTAGTGGTTGTAGCCGTCCTGGGAATGGACAAACCGTTAATTGTCCTGGCAATTTAACTCTGCAATGGGATGATGTCGTTAATGTAACCGGGACTGTGGTGTGGAATATTGCAGGTACTGCAAACTGGCAGAATGCTAAAATTAATTTGTCAGGAAACTCAGCAAATCTAACTATTAATGTTGGAGGTGACCTTACTACAGGTAATGGTTTTCAGGCGAAAGCTAATATTAGCGTAAATGATGAGGTTAATTTAAGCAGTTCTAATGTGCATACTGGTGATATAAATGCCCGAGTTATAGATACTGGCACTTCTACAACTATCAACGGTAATGTGCAATCGATTGAAGATGTATTGATTGGCAGCAATACGGTCATCAATGGTTCTGTGACTGCAGGACGAGACTTATTAACCGCTAGCTCTGTCACTATTAATGGGCCTGTAAGTGTTGTCAATAATTTCAACTTGAAGAGCAGTGGTAGGGTCACAGGTAATGTCTCAGCTAGAAATCTGACTATGGAGTTTTCCAATGGCCAAATTAATGGTGATGTTACTGTTGATCAGACGCTGGTTGTAAGTGGTAGTAGAATTATAGGTACAGTCTTTGCCAATCAAATTAGTTTGCCAAATGGTAATGGGCAGATAGAGGGGAATGTTGTAGCGAATGAGATTATCAGCATTGGCTTCGGTGGACAGGTTGTTGGTAATATAACTTCGCCTCATATAGAAAATAACGGCTCTATTACAGGTTCTACCTTTTGTGATACCTCCAATGGCCAGAGGCCCGCAAGCTGCACTGGGGCCAATAACCAATTGTCCTGGAACTTTAATGAGAGTGAATGGACCGGTGCTGTTGGCGAGGTGCTAGATTCATCTGTGTATAATTTGCATGGCCGAGCGAGCAACGGAGCTTTTACTGCAGACCTCGTGCCTGCACTTGCCACAACTAATGGTTTGGGTACTTGTGGATATGGTAACTTTACCGGAACTGGGGTTTCAGTAGGGTCTAGCTTGGTTACAGCCCCTAAAAGCTCCTATATAAATAACGCAAATAGTTTTTCGGTGGCGTTTTGGGTTAAATCTTCAGGTACATCAGGCCAGATCTATATGGCGTACGGTAAAAACAATACCGCCAGTAGCAACAGATTTGTCGTATATCGGAACAATAGTAACAGACTGGCTTTTAGCGTGATCATGAGAGACGGGACACTCAGGACTGTCACTCGTACCGACTCTACTGTATCCAACGGTGCATGGCACCATGTCGTTGCGGTATATAGTTACTCCAATTCTGAATTATCTTTGTACTTAAATGGCAATAGGCAATCATTAGATTTTAACCACGCAAATAACGATGCACGAACTCCAATAGATATCAGTGCAGATTCTGCTGCAGCCTTTGGTATAGGCGCTTATCCTGATTCGACTTATGGCATGACGGGACAAATGGATGAAGTCCGCTTTTTTAATCGCGTACTAAACACTTCAGAAATAAATGCTTTGCGAACTGAGACGTCCAGTTGTATTAGTGCTGAACCTGTCTTGTCCTGGAGTTTAAACACTGCAGCCTGGACTGGTGCAAGTGATGAAGTACTTGATACCTCTGGCAACAGTTTAAACGGCCGCACATACAATGGTTTGTTATCTTCAATTAGTGTGCCTGCTCTTGCTGATGATCCTGGTACCTGCGCGTTTTCTCAGTTCAATGGTTCAAATCAGTATATTGCGGTGGCAGATAACGACAAGCTGGATATTACTGACGAATTAACAGTAGCTATTTGGGTGAGACCAAGAGCTTATCCTGGCTCAGATTTAATGACTATTTTGTCGAAAGATACTAACTACGAGTTCCATTTAACTCCTGCAGGAAAAATATATTGGTGGTGGCATGATCAAGACGGAATCGCAAGGACTTTGACCAGTGATGCCAGTGTGCCGTTGAATCAATGGACCCATGTCGCTATTACCTATAAAAATGGCGTCCAGCGCATTTTTATTAATGGCAATGCAGATATAAATACCGCTAGTTATACAAAGAAACTTGCTACTAACAATCTTGCTCTGGAACTAGGCCGGGATAATGTTGCTAATCGTTATTTTAATGGCGATTTAGACGAAGTGCGCATTTATGCCAAAGCTCAGAGTCAAAGTAAAATTATCGAAATAATGCAGGAGCGCAGTAGTTGTAGTGTGATTGCCAACTGTTTGATAACAGAGGAGTTTAACAACTACAACCAATGGTACAGAACAGTTCGTAGTGGCAGTGTGCCTGAGCTAGTGAATGGTCGATTGCAATTAACCAACAACGAGCCAAATCAATCGACCTCTATCACCTTTCGGCAAGGTTTTCCTACTACTGGCAATAAGCTGATTATAGAATTCGATCATTTTGCCTATGGTGGCAACGGTGCTGATGGTATAGGTTTAGTCTTGTCTGACGCAACTATGACGCCAGTTCCTGGTAGCTTTGGTGGCAGTTTGGGGTATGCTCCGCGCAGTAATATCAGTCCTGTTCAACCGGGTTTTGCCGGAGGCTGGCTAGGCGTTGGCTTTGATGAGTTTGGTAACTATGCCAAAGCAACTGAAGGCCGAACCGGTGGTGTCGCAAATAACACCGACAGCGCTCAAGCTATAGGAGTTCGCGGTGCAGGTGTCGGAACCTCTGGTTATTCTTGGCTGGGCTGGAGCGGCAAACTTGCCCGTAGCCTGAGTATCAGTGGCAGCACCCCGGGTCGGGGGGATAGGTTCAGAATCACTATTGATACTGCTACAACAGCCAATCAGGTGGGTTTTCGCTTGCAAAGACGTGAGGCTACGGGGAGCGTCTTTACTGACATATTAAATTCATCCAATGTGAATTTGGCCAGCCAGCCAGCAATGCCAGCTAATTTTTTGCTCTCTTTTACCGGTTCGACAGGGACTAATACCAATTTTCATGCTTTGGATAATGTACAAGTCTGTAGTTTTAAAGCCCCTGTTCCTGTGGCTATAGGTGAAGAAAGTATTCATCATTTTGAGCTTAGTTATGGCAACTCTTCATTGACCTGTAATCCAACTGAAGTAACGGTTAAGGCGTGCGCAAATGCTGCCTGCACGCAACTTTATGCAAATCAGGTTTCGCTACAACTGACTGCAAGTAATGGCGCTGTGTTTGAGTCGGCAGGCAATATCACTTTTACCGGTAGTCAAAGCATCAACTTGACGAAAACCCTGGCTGGTTCAACTATCATAGGTATTCAGGCTGGTTCGGCTTCTGTGTCTACAACAAATGCTCTGCAATGTAAGCAAAACGGAGTAACAAGTAATTGTTCTCTGAGTTTTTCCGATAGCGGTTTTGTATTTGATGTGCAGGATATGATTGCCAATCAGCCACAAAATGTACTGATCCGCGCTGTGCGCAAGGATAATTCCAGCCAAGAATGTGTGCCTGGTTTTAAAGATGTCACCAGACCCGTCAGACTTTGGTCGGATTATATGGACCCAAATGCATCAGACAGACCTGAAAGTCGCCCGGTTTTAGTGAATGCAACAGCTATAGCTCAGAGCTTGGGTTCAGCTGTCGCTCAAAATCTGGCGTTTAATTCCAGCGGCCAGGCCACTATAGCGCTGAATTATACAGATGCTGGCCAAATGCAACTGAATGCTCGTTATGATGGTTCGGCATCCAGAGGTGACAATGGGCTGCTGATGACAGGTTCGGATCAGTTTATAGCCCGTCCTGCAGGTATTTGCATTCAGGAAGGCAATGGCAGTGCTGCGCCTGTGAGCTGTGGCTCACCTTATAGCAATTGTGCGGTATACAAAAAAGCAGGTGAAAGTTTTAATCTGTCCCTTATTGCCAAAGCTTCTGCGAATAATGGCGATACCAATATCTGTGCGAATCCAATCAGCACACCAAACTTTAAGCTCGATGCTATTGCGTTATCCCATGCTTTGCTCTCCCCCCTAGTAGCTGATGGTGCCAGCTCGGGTATGCTTGGAGTCGCATCTTATAACCATGAACAGTCTGCTGGTGGCTTAGTTACAATAACCCAAACGGCCTCTGAAGTGGGAGTCTACTCTTTTACTGCAACCCCTGTTGTGAACAGCTACTTTGGTTACACCATTGCTCCTGCAACCAGCGCTCCTGTAGGGCGTTTTACTCCTGCTTATTTTACTGCAACAGTAAACACACCTGTGCTGGGCGCCTGTAACTCAGCAAATGCGGATCCGACTATAGCTAAGTTTGCTTATTTGGCACAACCTTTGAGCTATCAGATTTTCCCTCGTGCTACCTTAACCGCAAAAAATGTGCAGAACCAAACAACCCTGAACTATGGTCTTAGCTTTTTCAAAGCTCAGTCCATGACTGCAGCTTCAGACGTTGCAATGCTTGGTGCGACCAGCTACACCACTTTAAGTACTGTAGCAACGCCTTCTGCGGTGAGCAGAGGCCAGCTGGAGCCAGTAAATTATGATAATTATGATGGCTTGTTTGACCTGGCGATGAGTGATGTAACCACACTGCCAGCCAGCGCTGAACAGCTTAGTTTTGCCCGAACTCTGCCTTACAGCCCGCCAATTGTAAGTTCTGCTTTAGGTTTGACGCTGAACTTAGCGGATAGCTTTGTAAAAGACAGTGATGGCATTTGTGTCAAAGCTGCAGATAATACTGCTTGTCTGCCTGTTACTTTTAGCACTATCACTGTGCCAGAGTTAAGGTACGGACGTTTGCGCCTGACGGGTGGTTCTGCAGCAGAATCTCATCCGACAAATTCTGTATCAATACCTGTGAGCTTATCTGCAGAGTATTGGAATGGTTCCGGCTTTGTTGTTAATACTGCAGATAATTGCAGTGGAGTGAACTTTGCGAATTTGACGGTGGAGTCTGGTCTTGGCAAGACTGGTGCTATTGGATATCTTAGTGGCGGGCAGAGTGCCGCTAGTAGTTTATTTGTTGAGGTGCCTGCAAATACCCAAGGCAGCTGGCCAGTGTTTTATAGTGCTCCGCCATGGCTGCAGTTTGACTGGCTAAAAGAGCCTGTGGGTCAGCCTCTACTGTTGGAAAATCCTGCTGCGGAAGTCAGCGTAGGCCGTTTTCGCGGCAACAAGCGTCAGATTTTTTGGCAGGAAAAACTCAATTAACCTGATAAAAAAGGCAGATTGATAAAATCTGCCTTGCACGAGCAATGGACTTTTCCACCTTGACGGTATTGCCTAAGTGAGGTCTAGTCAGAGCACCAGCGCTACACTGGAGTTAATCCGGATAGAAGCCTTAATTTTGGTTGAGCCTCCTTCACAATGCTGCACCAGGTCCATGGCTAATACGTCTAATTGAGGTGAATTTTCATCACCGCTATAGGCAATTTCATGAATGGTAAACTCGCCTCTTGAGGTATTACAACCTCTGCCATTGCCACTAAAATCAAGGCCTGCTGTATTAAAAGGTTGAAAGGGGTAACGGCTGGCTCCTGTGTAGTGGCCGGCGGCTAAAGGAATACCGTTGGCTGCAGAGAAACTCAAGCTCCAGTTATAGTTTTGGTTATTTTCGCTGTATTCAACACTTGCTCTTACCGCATTCCATTGATTAAACATGCTGAAATAACTAACAAAACTACCCTCTGTTTGATGTAAAACTGTCTGACCCGCGCCAATATAGTCACCGTCGTCACTTGTAAAATACAAAGTATTCAGTCCTTGAGTATAGGGTGACAACTGCAAAATATCAGAGGCCGAGTTACCTTTACTATCAGTCACAGTCAGTTTTACTAAAGGCTTTTCTTTTGGGGTGGACCCTGTGTAATAAAAACTGGTTTCTTTGTTATTGGGCGAGCTAAATACCAGACCTGTAGTTGTGACTTCTGACCAGTGATATATCAGTGCAAGACCGGTTCTTGATTCTGATTTTTCCGCTGAAAGTTGCGGATACTGGTCTTTAGCAAAGACAGTAGTGCTGGCCGTAATCTCTGCTTTTACAGCGTTATTGCCTTTAAATTTGTCCCAGTTTGCGACTGCAATGCTATAGCCCTTGGCGGATGTAATCTCAAAATAGCTAAGACGATATTCTTCGTCGTATTCCATGCCTTCGGGTATAAACAGTATCAGTTGAGAACCTTTGATTTGATACTCAAGAGGAATATTGGGAGTCGTCCAATTTCCCTCCAAAAAAAGATTCAGATCCTGGGATGGCGCTAATTCGCGGGAGAATTGTAGTATCACTGAATCATTTGCATTGAGGCGTGACAATTTTTCCGGTTGATAAAAACCACTAAACGCAAAATTATCGGCTCTGAACTCTGAAAAATAGTGAGAATTCAGTCCTGGCCATGACCATAACACTCCTTCAATCAGGCTAGTCCAGTGTGTGCTTGCCGGATTTGAAACGCCACTAAAGATGATATTAGCGAGGTAGGAATTTTCAACGTAATTGGCCTTCACTTCTAACTTGTTATTCTTTATGTCTGTAATGCTAATAGCCCCTTCATGGGGATACTCGCCGACATAGCCGGAAAAGGCTGTACTGCTGGCAATTTTTAAGCCGCTCTGAAAGCCATCTACCGTTAAGTCTGTTTGAAAGGATGAGGTATACAAAGCTGTTTTGATATTGAGTTGATGATTGAGAACTGTATTGCTCAGGCTGTAAACACCCTCACCTTTAAAGTTGAATCTTAGTTTGTTGTTGATCAAAACAGGTTTGATTGAATACAGATCGGCGCTTTCGGTGATAGTTAGCTCAAAAGGGTCGACCACAACTATGGCTGGCGAAGAACTGATTTCAAGGCCATGAAAATTCAGTTGGAGTTTCACATTGGTCGCAGTGGACTCTGCTTTTACACTAATCACAGCAGCACCATTGAGCACTTCGTCAAACTCTGTAACCAGACAATCTTTGAAGGTTTCGGTGATCACTGCACCCGGTGTGGCCTGACCTGAAGCAGAGATGGCGCCAGTCCAGTCGATAGAGCGTATACCTCCATTGCTGCACACAATATCCTGCTTGCGGTCTGTTTCACTTAGATTACGGATCCTGCCATAGCTATAATGGCTGAGTTGTAACAGTGCTTCTTGAAAAGCAAAAGCTATAGGTGTCACGTCCTGGTAGTTTTCTGCTGTCAATAACAAATCCGGCTGCTTGGATACCGGAGGCGCAGTAGGTGTTGAATCACCAGAACCGCCGCCGCAAGCAGACAGGGTCAACAACATAGTTAAAGCAAAAACATTTTTCAGCATAAGTACAGACATCCCTGTATAAAATAAAAAACATTATCTTAATAGGTTTTATACATGTACACCAAGATAAATTCCTGCGAGGCATGAAGTAGCTTGAGCAAGAGACAGAGGGTATTTGCGTGAGGTGATCGAGTTCGGTGGGGCAAGCCAGGCAAATTTCGCTTGAAAACTCTGCCAGTCAAGGAGCAAATCTGTCTCCGATTTTAGGTCGGTTTTGCCGCGGCGGCTGCAAGTTCCAGCCAGAGAGTATTTATATTCTTCCTGCCACAAAACTTAACTGCTTTTACCTTGTCTGACTGCGAAACATTTGGCTTTTCAATAGCTTTGGTTTAATTTGGTAAAAACTAAAGATAAAGCTATTTTCTTGGCGTTTTGTTACTTAAAATAAGCGACATTATTTTGGGCACCTTGTGTCACCACCTCTTAGTTAAAAGGATTAGTCTGTTCCATGTTCAATAAACTGCGTGGTCTGTTTTCAAATGATCTGTCGATCGACCTGGGGACAGCCAATACACTCATCTATGTAAAAGATCAGGGCATAGTCCTGAACGAGCCTTCAGTAGTTGCTATTCGTCAGGAAAGAACTGGCGGACCTAAGAGTGTTGCGGCCGTCGGCCACGCAGCTAAGCGGATGCTTGGCCGTACTCCTGGCAATATTAAAGCCATTCGTCCAATGAAAGACGGTGTCATCGCCGACTTCTATGTGACAGAAAAAATGCTGCAGCATTTTATCAAACAAGCGCACAGCAACAGCTTCCTGCGTCCAAGCCCTCGCGTACTGGTCTGTGTGCCTTGTGGTTCGACCCAGGTTGAGCGTCGCGCTATCCGTGAATCAGCTCAGGGTGCTGGTGCTCGTGAAGTCTATTTAATCGACGAGCCAATGGCCGCTGCTATTGGTGCAGGTTTGCCTGTGTCTGAAGCTACAGGTTCTATGGTGGTAGATATTGGTGGTGGTACCACTGAAGTAGCTATTATTTCTTTGAACGGTGTGGTGTATTCCTCATCAGTTCGTATTGGTGGTGACAAGTTTGACGACGCGATCATCAACTACATCCGTCGTAACTACGGCATCCTGATTGGTGAAGCCACGGCTGAACGTATCAAAACAGAAATTGGTTCTGCCTACCCAAGCGACGAAATTCTTGAAATCGAAGTTCGTGGTCGCAACCTGGCCGAAGGTGTACCACGCAGTTTCACTATGACCAGCAACGAAATTTTAGAAGCCTTACAAGAGCCTCTGGCTGGTATAGTTTCTGCTGTAATGGTTGCACTTGAACAATCTCCGCCAGAGTTGGCGTCTGATATTTCAGAACGTGGCATGGTATTAACAGGTGGTGGCGCTTTATTGCGTGATTTAGACCGTCTGCTGATGGAAGAAACCGGTATTCCTGTGGTTGTAGCTGACGACCCGCTGACCTGTGTCGCTCGTGGTGGTGGTAAAGCTTTAGAAATGATCGACATGCATGGCGGTGATGTGTTTAGTTACGACTAACAAGTCAGTCCTGAATGAAACCTATCTTTGAGCGTGGCCCAGCACTGCCATTACGACTGTTTTTTGCAGTCTTATGCAGCGTTGGGCTGATGACGCTGGACAGATTTACCGACAGCTCCACTCAGTTGCGCAGTTACCTGACTGCAACTGTGAGTCCCTTATATTATTTGGCTAATTTACCTGCGGCCATGATGTCTGATGCCTCCGAACAATTTATGTCACATCAACGTTTGCTGGAGCAGAACGAGAAGCTGCGTGAAACTTTGCTGCGACAAAACACTCAGATGCAGCGTCTGCAGTTTTTGCAGCAGGAAAACGATAAGCTGCGCTCCCTGTTAGGTTCAGTGCCTGTTGCAGAGAGTAAACGTCTGGTAGCGGAGGTGCTCGCTGTTTATAGTCATCCCTTCAGTAATCAGATAGTACTAAACAAAGGCAGCAACGATGGTGTTGTGGCTCAGCAGCCTTTGATTGATGATTTAGGCGTATTGGGTCAGATTGTTAGTGTGGGCCCTACCAGTAGCCGTGCTTTATTGATTTCCGATACCACTCATGCCATTTCGTTGCGGGTAGAGCGTAATGGCGATCATGTCGTGGCTGAAGGTTTGGGGCAGTCCGATGAAGTGCGGTTGATGCATATTCCACACAGTGCTGATATTCAGCAAGGAGATAAGCTGATTACGTCTGGTCTGGATGGTGTTTTCCCTGAAGGCTATCCTGTGGCCGAAGTAGTGCGAATTACTCGTAATGCACAGCAGCCGTTTTTACAGGTGTATGCCAGACCTTATGCTCAGTTAGACCGTATTCGTTATGTATTGTTGGTTTGGCCGAAAGCGAAACCAGAAATTGATGAACAGATAGCACCGCCTGATGCCGAAGCTGCTGCCGTGGCAGGAGATTTCTGATGGAAAAGTCGCATCGTTTGTATCTGGTGTATTTGTCTCTTATGTTTGCCCTGGTATTGGCTGTGGTTCCTTTGCCTGCGGTTGTAAAGCTGTTTCGACCTGACTGGCCTTTGCTGGTGTTGTTTTATTGGTCTTTGGCTTTGCCGTTTCGCGTCAGTATAGGTACAGCTTTTGTCACAGGTTTTTTGCTGGATGTGTTGGTAGGCACTGTGCTTGGTGTTAATGCGCTGGCCTATTCTGTGATTATTTACTTTTGTTCAGCACATCATTTAAAAATCCGTAATTTCTCCATTTTGCAGCAAAGCTTAGTGATAGCCCTGTTTCTGGCTTTTTATCACTACTTTATTTTTTGGTTGAGTCACTTCTTAACAGGTGTTGTCTTTACCATGGCGTATTTGTGGCCAGTAGTCACAGGGGCTGCAGTGTGGCCGTGGATTTTTTGGTTACTACGCCGTATCCGTCGCCAGTTTAAAATTCATTGAGTGTCCCTATGATAGCGCTTGCTTCTGCTTCTCCCCGTCGTCGCGAATTGTTAGCTCAGCTACAGCAGGATTTTGTGCTGGTCAAAGGCGAAATTGATGAAACCCAGCTTGCAGGCGAAACTGCCGATCAGTACGTACTGCGTTTAGCAGAGCAAAAAGCTCAGGCAGGTTATCAGAGTCAACTGCTACCGCTGCCGACTCTGGGGGCCGATACCATAGTGCAGGTGGATGAACTGGTGTTAGGTAAGCCAGTTGATTTAGCCGATTTTAAGCGCATGATGATGTTATTATCCGGCCGGAGTCATTGGGTGAAAACAGCTGTAGCTATTGCAACAGCACAGGGTTTAGTCAGCACTACTGTTGCCACTAAAGTCTGGTTTAAAGCTTTGTCTGAGCAGGAGATACTCTGGTACTGGACTACAGGTGAGCCTGTAGATAAAGCCGGCGGCTATGGTATTCAGGGACTGGCTGGTCAGTTTGTACAGCGTATAGATGGCAGTTATTTTGCTGTGGTCGGTTTACCCTTGTACGAAACCGCACAGCTGTTACAGACTCTGAAGGACAGGCAATGAGCGCAGAATTACTGATCAACGTGACACCCAGTGAAACCCGGGTGGCTTTGATTGAAAATGGTGTATTGCAGGAAGTCCATATTGAGCGTCAGGCTAAACATGGGCTGGTTGGCAATATTTATATGGGAAAAATCAGCCGGGTTTTACCCGGTATGCAAGCCGCTTTTGTTGATATAGGTTTAGATAAAGCTGCCTTTTTACATGCCTCTGATATAGTCACTGCGGGTCTGAACATCGCCGATGCTGAACTTAAAGCCGGACCTGTGAAAGATATTCGCTTGTTAGTGCATGAGGGCCAGTTTTTGCTGGTGCAGGTGGTCAAAGATCCCTTAGGAACCAAAGGCGCTCGTTTAACTACAGATATCACCTTAGCGAGCCGTCATCTGGTATTTATGCCGGGTTCTGCCCATGTGGGGGTATCACAACGTATTGAAAGTGAATCTGAACGTCAGCGCTTAAAAGATATTGTCAGTACTTGCCTTGATGAAAGCGGTGGTTACATAGTGCGCACTGCAGCTGAAGGCGCTGGTGAAGACGAATTATTGCACGACGGTAAGTTCTTACAAAAGCTGTGGGCGAAGATCCAAAAACGTAAAAAAAATGCCCGCAAAGAAACCATGTTGTACGAAGAACTTACGCTGGCCTATCGTATATTACGTGACTTTGTTGGTTCTGATTTAGAGAGGGTACGCATCGATAGTAAGCTGACCTATCAGCAACTGCATGCCTTTACCGAGGAGTTTGTGCCAGAGATGACAGCGCGGCTGGAGTATTATCCTGGCGAGCGGCCTGTGTTTGATTTATTTGATGTTGAAAATGAAATTCAGCGTGCGCTGGAGCGCCGTGTCATGCTGAAAAGTGGCGGGTATCTGATGATCGATCAAACAGAAGCCATGACCACTATAGACGTCAATACTGGTGCTTTTGTTGGACATCGTAATTTAGAAGAAACCATCTTTAATACCAACACTGAAGCCACTCAGGCAATAGCCCGTCAGTTGCGGTTACGCAATTTGGGCGGCATTATTATTATCGACTTTATTGATATGCAAAGCGAAGACCATCAAAAACGCGTATTGCATAGCCTGGAACTGGCGTTAGGCCGGGATAAAACTAAAACTAATATTCATGGCTTCTCTGCTCTGGGTTTAGTTGAGATGACTCGCAAACGCACGAGAGAAAGTCTGGAACATGTGCTTTGTGGCGAATGTCCTGTTTGTGCTGGCCGTGGTAGCTTAAAAACAGTGGAAACCGTCTGTTTTGAAATTTTACGTGAAATAGTAAGGGTGAACCGGGCTTATGTGGCCGATAAATTTGTGGTTTATGCCTCACCCGCAGTAAAAGATGCGTTAATCAACGATGAATTTCACAGCATGGCTGAACTTGAAGTCTTTATTGGTAAACAAATTAGTGTCGTGATCGAGCCTCAGTACGGTCAGGAGCAATTCGACGTGGTGATGATGTAGTGCGGACTGTGAAACAGGCCTGGCTTTATTGCTTACACAAGGTGTGGATTTTCTTTGCTATCTTCGTAGTGTTGATGGCCACCCTAGTCTCAGCTCTACGTTTTGGTCTGCCTTATGCTCCTGGCTATAAAACAGACATCGAACAGTGGATTAAAGCACAATACGGCACTGAAGTTCGGATTGGCGCTTTATCTGCGGGTTGGCAGGGCACTGGGCCTGCTTTGGTATTGCAGCAACTGCAAGTTTTAGATAGTAATTTTCAGCCTCAATTAACCATCGAGGAAACCGGCATCCGGCTGGATTTCTGGCGTTCATTACGTAGCATGAAGCTCAGTGCAGCTCATTTTGAACTAACGGGTCTAACCTACAGAGTGGATGCGCAGCGTTGGTTAGGCACTGGTGTGGCTGCGCCTTCGGACAATCAACCCTTATTTGATGCCTTACAGGATCTGTTTTTTAAGCAGCTTCAGCATTTTTCCGTGCTCGACAGCCAACTGGTATTTAACAACGCTCAGGATGAAGATATCCGACTGGAAATCAAAGCACTGAACTGGCAAAACGAAGGTGAGCGGCATCAGGGCTGGGGTGAATTGTCCGTGGCTGACGTGACCGCCAATACCTTATCTTTTATTATCGATCTAACAGGCGAGCCCTCTAAAGCCGATGGCCAGCTCTATCTGGCCAGTCAACAGCTTGACTTATTGCCCTGGTTTCAGCAGTTACTGCCTCAAACCCGCAAATTAAATAGCGCTAAACTAAATTTTGCCGCCTGGGGCGATATTAAAGCCGGGAAGTTACAAAAAATTGATGTGGCTCTGGCGGATAACAATGTCGGCTGGCTAAAAGACGGAGTCTGGAACAAAGTGGCCTTGTCGGATGGCTATTTGCGTTGGTTGCCCAGAGCGAAAGGCTGGAGCTTAAGTTCAAGCCCTATGACATTGAGTAACAGCAGTCAAAGCTGGCCTGGCTTGCAGTTACAGCTAAGCCAGAATGAACTGGGTTTCCAGGCGTCACTACAAAACCTGCAATTAGGGACAGCGAGGCCTCTGCTGGAGTTGTTTTCTGATGGCTCTGAACAATTACAGTCACTTTTGGCCTATCAGTTAGATGGCAAAATAGACAGGTTAGATTTTTTAACGGAAGACCAGCAGTGGTATTTATCTGGTCAGTTTAATGAGTTGTCTTCAGCTCCAGTGGCTGATGTGCCAGGTGTCAAAGGTTTTAATGGCAGTTTTGTTGCGTCACCGCATTTTGGCTGGATTGGGCTAAAAGCCCGTGACGGCGCACTGCAGTGGGGTCAGGCTTTTAGTCAGGATTGGACTTATAAAGGTGCTGAATTAGAGCTGGCCTGGCGCAAGCGCGCCGGTAATTGGCAAGTTGTTGTGCCCTATTTGAGTTTATGGCATGACGCTTTTAGCCTGGAAGCCGAATTGGTGGTCAATCTGGACGATAAACCCAATATGGATTTAGTTGCGCAGCTGCATGGTGTGCCAGTTCAAAATGCGGAGCAATTTTTCCCTAAGTTTTACATGCCTGAGTCTGTTATCCGTTACCTTAAACCTGCGTTGGTCTCCGGTGATATCAGTTCAGGCAAGGTGCTGTGGTCAGGTGACTTTTCAGCTTATCCTTATGCTGAAAAAGACGGTGTATTTCAGGCACTGGCTGAAGTCAGTAATGCCGAGTTTCTATTTGATGAAAGCTGGCCAAGTTTAACGGACTTGTCCGCCGAACTGCTTTTTGAAAATGCAGCCATGCTGATCAGCAGTAAATCAGGTTATTTGGTAGATGCTCCAGTTGAACAAGGTGTTCAGGTCGGGATCCCTGATCTGTTCCATGCTGAAAGTTTAATTATTGATATTAAACAACAGCTGCTGGCTGAGCAGGTCACCACCTTAATGCAGGCTTCGCCTCTGCATGATTCTGTTGGCGAAACTCTGGCTTATTTAGGTGTCACCGGTCCGGTTAAAGGCGATGTACGTCTGACTATTGGCCTGAAAGATCCTACAGTGGATGTGAAAGGTACTATCGACTTTGAGCGAAATGGTCTGTCTTTATCTGTCCCTGCTTTAATTGGAGAGGGTCTGACAGGCCAGCTGAAGTTTCATAACGACATAGTGACTGCTGACGATTTGCAGCTGTTTATAAGTGCTATTCCGCTGCAGTTTGGCTTTCGTGGTGAGCAGCAACAAGATAACTACAAGGTATCTTTGTTGAGCCAGGGCTTACAGAACAGCCAGGATCTATTATTGAATTTAGCGCCTCAACTGGAGCAGTTTGCCAGCGGCCCTCTAAGCTGGCAGTTTAAACTCGACTTGCTGCTGGCTGGCGAGGGTTATACTTATCAGGCTGATTTAGCGCTGGATGTAACTGATACCGAATTATTATTACCTGCGCCTCTGGCGAAAAAATCAGGCCAGGCTGGTACCGTATTCTGGTCTTCCAGTGGTAGCCAGGACAACTCCTTAATAGCTCTGAGTTATCAGGACCTGGTGTTTTTTGATGCCAGTTACACCCATGCACAAGGCCAAATTGGCCGTGCTCATTTAAGTTTAGGGGCCAAAGACAATGCCGGTTTTGCAGATGGTTTCACCATCAGCGCAAATCTCGACAAAACTGATTTTATGCCCTGGTTCGAGCTGGTGCGTCATCAAGTCAGTCAACAACCCGCTCAAGCCGGTTTGCTCCCAGCTTTAACATCGGTTAAAGCGAAGATCAATACACTGACAGTGACTGAAGGTATGCAGTTTGATCAGGTTCAGTTTCAGATCAAACCAGAAGCAGACTTTTGGCTGGCTGAGGTTACCGCAACTCAAACCCAAGGCCAGTTAAAGTTGCCAAAAGACCTGAGTAGTCAAGGTATTGAAGCCAATCTTGAGTTTTTAAAGTTATTCCCTTACGACCCTCAACAAGTTGAGGCTGAAGCTTTAGTGGCAGAACAAGCCATGGCCAAATTAACGAAAGAGCAACAAATTGCCAAAGCTCTGGCTGAAGTGGTGAAACCCGAACCTATGCCTTGGTTGGCCGACTTACCCCGGTTAAAACTGGACTGCAAACATTGCGTATTCGGGCCTTTTGATTTAGGTCAGCTGAACGTCGAGACCGAATCTGATGGTGAGCGTTTATTCATTCAGCGTTTTGAGTCCCGCTATAAACAACACCAGCTCAGTATACAAGGTCAGTGGCAAAAAGATGCTGAAGCAGGCGTAACTAACTTATCTGCAACTTTAACCAGCCCTGACTTCGGCCAGTTGATGAAAGACTATCATTTAAGTTCTGCCATAGCGGGTAGTCCTGCTGAGGTAAAAGTCGAACGGCTGAGCTGGGCTGGTGGCCCAACTCAGTTTAATTACGCCACCTTAGGTGGCAAGTTGAATTGGACCTTAGGTGAAGGCTCTTTATCAGAAGTGAGTGATAAAGGTGCACGCTTGTTATCTGTGTTTAGTCTCGGTTCTCTGGTGCGTAAATTGAAGCTGGATTTCAGGGATATTTTCTCAAAAGGGTTTTTCTACACTGAAATAAAAGGCGATGTGCAGCTGGATAAAGGTGTAGTTCATACCAATAATACCCTGGTTGATGGGGCCGCAGGCAAAATTGAAATTCAGGGCTATGCCGACTTAGTCACCCGGCAGCTGGATTATCAGATGGCGTTTTTGCCAAAAATCACCTCCAGTTTGCCAGTGCTGGTGGCGTTATTGCAGTTTAATCCTGCCACTGGTTTAGCGGCTTTGGCCTTAGATGAAATTGTCGAGTCTGCAGAAGTGGTCTCCAAAGTGAATTTTGTAGTCACAGGTAATTTTGATCAGCCGGAAGTAGTGGAAGTAGCGCGTCATACCACAGAGGTTGAAGTGCCACGTTCAGAGCTATTAAAAGCTGAGCAGGAAAAACGTTTACGTTTACAGCAGGAGCAAGACGCGACTAAAAAACCGGCCAAACCCTCTGTCAGTAAACAAAATAAGGAAAAGGTCAGTGGCTAAATTGTGGCGTTTATCCGCAGTTCAGTTGACCAGTGGCCCAGACACTTTAGCAAATCTGGCTAAAGTAGACCTATTATTGGCGCAGCTACCAAAAGCTGAGCGACATCTTGCTGTATTGCCAGAAGGCGTGGCTGTATTTGCCGGCCCTGAGGGGTTAAACCTGAAGTTGGCTGAGCCTGTAGGTGCCGGACCGATGCAGCAGGGGTATGCTGCTTTAGCGAAAAAGCACCAGTTGTACTTAGTGGTGGGAACTTTGCCGACTCAAACTACTGATCCAAGCCGATTTGCTGCCAGTAGTCTGTTGTATAGTCCTGCTGGTGATTTGATTGGCGACTATCAGAAAATCCATTTGTTTGACGCTCTGGTCAATGACAGTAGCCAGCAGTATATGGAATCAGCCACTACTATGGCTGGTGATAAACTGAGTGTGGCAGAGTTTGATGACCTAAAACTGGGTATGATGATTTGTTATGATATGCGCTTTCCCGGATTGGCTCAGGCTCTGGTCGCGCGAGGCATGAACGTACTGGTTGTTCCTTCGGCTTTTACTACTGTCACAGGAGAGGCCCATTGGCACACTTTATTAAAAGCCAGGGCTATAGAAACCCAGAGCTTTGTTATAGCACCAGCTCAGGTAGGCACTCATATCAATGGTCGCCAGACCTACGGTCATAGTTTAATTATTGACCCATGGGGCCGCATTCTGGCCGAAGCCGATGGCAGCAACGAAATGGTGCTGAGTGTCGAAACAGATTTAGATCTTTGCCAGCAGCTGGCAGAGAAAATGCCGGTAAGGCACCACAACAGATTTCAAAGTGAGTTAAAGCATGAGTAATGTCGAACATAACCTGTTAAGCGCCAGTGATCTGACTGCGAATGATCTACAGCAAAGCCTGGGATTTTTATTTGCTCATCAATTAGATTATGCCGATCTGTATTTTCAGTCCAGCGTGCATGAATCCTGGGCTCTGGAGGATGGCCTGGTCAAAGACGGCTCTTTTAATATCGAACGTGGTGTTGGTGTTCGCGCTATTAGCGGTGAAAAAACCGGTTTTGCTTATGCCGATTCTATTTCTGCTGCGGCTCTGAAACAAGCGGCTGAAGCGGCTCGTGGTATAGCAGCTGTAGGAAAACAAGGTTCAGTACAGGTTTTTAAGCAACAAAGCCAACCAGAAATTTATTTGCCTTGTGAGCCACTACAGAGTCTGGATAACACAGCGAAAGTTGAGCTGCTTAAGCAAATGGAAGTCTATATTCGTAGCCTCGACAGCCGTGCTGAACAAGTAGCTGTCAGCTTGTCTGGTGTCTACGAAGAAGTGCTGGTGGCGGCCTCTGATGGTACTTTTGCTACAGATATTCGCCCTTTAGTGCGGTTAAACTGTTCTGTACTGCTGCAGCACAATGGTCGCCGTGAACGCGGTGGCAGTGGTGGTGGTGCCCGCACCAACTATCAATATTTCCTTGAAGACGTCAATGGTTCGCCGCGCTGGCAGGGTTATGCCCGTGAAGCTGTGCGGATGGCTCAGGTCAACTTAACTGCGGTCGACGCACCTGCTGGCACTATGCCTGTGGTGTTAGGTTCTGGCTGGCCTGGTGTATTGTTACACGAAGCTGTGGGTCATGGTCTGGAAGGCGACTTTAACCGTAAAGGTTCTTCTACTTTTGCTGGCCGTATTGGTGAGCAAGTGGCATCCAAACACTGCACTATTGTGGATGACGGTACTTTGGCCCATCGCAGGGGGTCGCTGAATATTGACGATGAAGGCACGCCTAGCCAATACAATGTGCTGATCGAAAACGGTATTTTAAAGGGCTATATTCAGGATAAACACAACGCTATGTTGATGAATGTGGCACCTACAGGCAACGGCCGTCGTGAGTCTTTTGCCCATTTGCCTATGCCGCGTATGACCAACACCTATATGCTGGCTGGTGACTATGACCCGCAGGAAATTATCGGCAGCGTGAAAAAAGGCATTTATGCGCCGAATTTTGGTGGTGGTCAGGTTGACATTACGTCAGGCAAATTTGTGTTTTCAGCCTCGGAAGCTTATCTGATTGAAGATGGTAAAATTACCACGCCAATTAAAGGAGCAACTCTGATTGGCAATGGCCCGGAGGCTATGCAGCAGGTGTCTATGGTCGGTAACGACTTAGCACTGGATGCTGGTGTTGGTGTTTGTGGTAAACAAGGTCAAAGCCTGCCAGTAGGGGTGGGACAGCCGACATTAAAACTGGATGCCATGACGGTAGGTGGCACTGCGTAACTAGAGAGTGTTGACGTTTCGAGATTTAATTTTGTTCGTTCTGGAGGCGCTTTGAGCGCGAAAGGAGGAGCGAAGTTTAGTTATTCTAAATGAGCGACGAGTGAAGCTTCCGCTCCTGCTCACGCCCCTTACCTACATCCATGTAGGCAACAAAGCTCAGGGCGCCGCCAGACGAACCCGAAGGGCAGCGCCTGGCCGGCCTTTCTGCTGCGTTAGCACTCGTTTATGTAGAATAACTACACTGCACTCGCGCTGCCTTGCATAAAAACCGGCCAGACTGCTGCAAAAATAATCCTGAAACGTCAACACGCTCTAATCTTTCAGACGAAAAACACTAGGACTTTGTGCCGTTTTGCGGCAAGATCCAACTCATTAGAATTAAGCGCTGACTGAGAATTTCGCCTGTTATGTTACAAACTTTGTTAAACAGACGTCGTCTGGCTAAATTGCCAAAAACAGATCTGGTGGCTGAAACCGTTTCAGTGTTGTGGTCTGCCGCTGAATACAAAAGCACAGTGCTGGATCTGATCCAGCGTGCACAGCATCGTATTGTGATCACAGCTTTGTATCTGCAGGCGGATGAAGCAGGTGAGCAAATTCTACGGGCTTTATTTGCAGCTAAACAGCAAAAACCTGATTTGCAGGTGACAGTCTATGTTGATTTTCATCGGGCCCGTCGCGGCCTGATAGGTCAGGACGGCGCACGAACCAACAACGATTTTTACCGTGAAATTGCTAAAGACTACGATCATCCTATTCAAATCATCGGTGTTCCTGTTAAAAAGCGGGAGCTGTTTGGTGTCTTGCATTTAAAAGGTTTTGTCTTTGATCAAACTCTGCTCTACAGTGGTGCTTCACTGAACAATGTCTATCTGGCTGAACAAAACCGTTACCGTGCTGACCGTTATTTAGTGCTGCAAAATCAGGTGATGACTGACGCCATAGTGCAGGCGCATCAGCAATTATTTGGCGATAAGGAACAAACCCCAGAGCTGCTTGACGACGAAGGCTATGTCAGTCAGGCGGTCAAACGTCAGTCACGTTTATGGTTAAAACAGGCAAAAGCCACTCGGTATCAGTATGCAGATAAAAACGACTCTGCTTTACGCGCCTCACTATTGATCGGCTTAGGTCGTCGTCATAATGAGCTGAACAGTACAGTGTTGGCTTTGCTTGCTGTAGCTCAGCAGGATGTACTGATTTATACCCCTTACTTTAATCCACCCATAGCGTTAGCCCGTGCGCTGCGGAAGTGTTTAAAACGTGGCGTGTCTGTGACTATAGTGGTAGGCGACAAAACTGCGAATGATTTTTATATTCCGCCCGGTCAGCGTTTTAGCAAAATTGGTGGTTTGCCGTATTTTTACGAAACTATCTTGCGTAAGTTTGTTCGGGCGAATCAAAAATTTATTGATGCAGGTTTGCTGCATGTCAAACTGTGGAAACATGAAGACAACAGCTACCACCTCAAAGGCTTAAGTGTGGACGGGGTAAAACATCTGTTTACCGGCCACAACTTGAATCCACGCGCTTTTGCATTGGATTTTGAAAACGGTATTTATGTTGAAGATGATCTGCAACAGTTGAAGGCTTTACTGGAGCAGGAAAAGCAAGTGATCACAGCACATAGCAGTGAAATATTGCATTATTCCGAAATAGAGACGGTGCGGGATTATCCTGAAGTGGTACAAAAGCTACTCAGCCAGCTGCGCCGCATAGGTGCGGATTTAGTGGTGAAACGGTTGATCTAAGCTTGGGATCCGGTGGGGTCTGGCTTTTTAGCCTGACCCCACTGGGTCCAACGCTGCCCCAGAGACTAGTCTTCCAAAATAGCGGGTTTAATCAGCTGGAACAGTTCGCGGAATGCCTTAGGTGGCAGATCCTTTTCCTGTTCTCTTTTCGCATTACGTATCAGTGCACGTAACTGCTGTACGTCCACTTCAGGGAAAGCTGCAACAAATTCAGTTAAGGCATCTGGATTAGCAATCAGTTTATCGCGCCAGGTTTCCACTAAGTGAAACTTACGGGTCGCCGCCTGATTGGTGTTTCTAAGCACAGCTAAAGCACGTTCAATAGGCTCCAGATCACGGGTACGCATTAAACGACCAATAAACTGGATATGACGGCGCAGCGCTTCGTGTTTTTTCGACAGCTTATCAGCCAGCGCCAAAGCGTCTTTTAATTCATCATCTAAATCTAACTTAGCACGTGCAGCAGGGCTCAAAGAAACCAGATCTTCCCCTAGTTTCTGCAATGCAGTCATCTCTTTTTTGACTTGGGTTTTACTTTTACCATGCTCAACATCCCAGTCGTCGCCATGGGTAAAGTCGGTCATATCGGCCATAGAATTCTCTTACCATCTTAATTAATATACATAGTATACCCGATCTACTGAGCAATAGCAGCGGCGCCCTTCGTACTTGAAGCCTCAGCGGCGTTGACTGCGCTCATAGCCCCAGTCACATAGACAACTATGCTCCTGGGGTCTCTCTCGCTTGTCGCCTTGCTGCAACTCCAATTACTTTGGGCCGAGTTGTCCAACATAGCGGCAGCTGCGTTGGGCCCCTACGTCCAATTGCTGAGGAACTATGATAAGCTGGGTCCAAATTCTGGCAGTTAAAACAGAACAACTCTGACAGGTAAAGCAATGAGTCAAACCGAAGTTACAATCTGGCAAGAAATCGCCGAAGTAAAAGATGCGGTCAGCCAAGTGCTGGCGCATGCAAAACAATTGGGTGCCAGCAGCGCTGAAGCCTCAATGAACCGCACCCGAGGTTTAAGTGTGGAAACCCGACATGGCGAAGTGGAAACCGTCGAGTTTAATCAGGATGGCGGTTTAGGTATTAGTATTTATGTCGGTCAGCGCAAGGGTTCTGCCTCTACTGCTGATTTAAGCCCAGCTGCTTTAAAACGCACAGTCGAAGCTGCTATTGATATCGCCCGTTATACCTCAGAGGACCCACATGCGGGTTTAGCTGACGCGGCCTGGCTGGAATTATCACCACCGGATCTGGATTTATTCCACCCTGCATCTGTCACTACCGAACAAGCTATTGAATGGTGTAAAGCTTCTGAAGAAGCAGCTTTTGCTTATGATGCCCGTATCACTAACTCTGAAGGCGCTTCATTTTCGTCGCATCAGGGCTTGAAGGTGTATGGCAACAGCCATGGTCAACTGGTCGGTTACCCAAGCAGCCGTCACAGCCTAAGCTGTGTCGTCATTGGTGAAGACGGCGACGATATGCAGCGCGATTACAGCTACACTGTGGCCCGCGAACTGAGCGCCTTACTGGACCCAGCCCAAATTGGCCGCGAAGCTGCTTTGGAGACAGTACAACGCTTAAATGGCCGCAAGCTAGGCACACAAAAAGTGCCGGTGATTTTCCGTGCTGATATCGCCAGCAGTATTTTTGGTCATCTGGTATCCGCGATCAGTGGTGGCAGTATCTACCGCAAATCCAGCTTCCTGCTGGATAAAGTCGGCCAGAGCGTGATGTCAGACAAAGTAACTATTATTGAACGTCCGCATTTAAAACAAGCCTTAGCGTCCAGCCCTTTTGATGGCGAAGGTGTGAAAACCCGTGATTTAACAGTGCTGGATAAAGGCGTATTAAATACCTACCTGACCACCAGTTATTCAGGCCGCAAGTTAGGTTTACCCAGTACGGGTCATGCCGGTGGTATCCATAACTGGTTAGTGCAGCACGGCGATGCTGATTTAGCTCAGCTGTGCCGTGATATGGGCACCGGCTTGTTGGTAACCGAACTGATGGGGCAGGGCGTCAATACAGTCACAGGTGACTACTCACGTGGTGCAGCTGGTTTCTGGGTTGAGAATGGTCAAATTCAGTTCCCTGTATCTGAAATCACCATAGCTGGTACTTTGCAGCAAATGTTTATGGATATTCAGGCCATAGGCAAAGACGTGGACCCTCGGGGTGGTGTGCTGACAGGTTCAGTACTGATAGGCCAGATGCAAATCGCAGGTCATTAAAAACAAAAAGGGTGGCTCAGATTATTAACAATCTGAGCCACCCTTTTTTCAGTTGTTAGTTAATACCGGTTTTTAAACCACGACGGATTAACAGTGCATCTGTAGTAGGTTCCTGACCACGGAAAGCTTTATAGGCTTCCATTGGGTCTTTGCTGTTACCAATAGACAGAATGTTTTTACGGAAGTTAATGCCGTTTTCCAGCTTTAAGCCACCCTGGTTTTGCACATGGGCATAGGCGTCAGCTGCCAGAATTTCACTCCACATATAAGCGTAATAACTGGCTGAGTAACCACCAGAGAAGACGTGAGCGAAGAAAGTCGACTTATAACGTGGTGGTACAGCAGCCAGATCCACACCGTGTTTCTTCAGTGCTTCTGCTTCAAACTTCTGTACATCCTGTAGTGGTGCATCAGCTGGCAGAGCATGCCATTCCATATCCAACAGCGCCGCAGACATGTATTCCAGCGTATCAAAACCCTGGTTGAAGCTGCGTGACTTCATGATTTTTGCTAATAGTTCAGCCGGAATGGCTTCGCCTGTTTTGTAGTGCTTGGCGTAGTTGCCAATTACATCAGGGTGAGCTGCCCAGTCCTCCTGGAAAGTGGACGGGAATTCAACGAAGTCGCGTGATACTGAAGTACCAGCTAAAGTCGGGTAAGTTACATCGGAGAATAAACCATGCACTGCATGACCAAATTCATGGAACATAGTAGTGACGTTGTCATAGCTCACCAGCGTAGGTTCGCCAGCCGGGCCTTTCGGAATGTTCATCACGTTCACGACCACAGGCTTCTGATTCAACAGCTTGCTTTGTTCTACAAAAGAACTCATCCAGGCGCCGCCACGTTTACCGTCACGTGCGAAGTAGTCGGCATAAAACAACGCAATGCTTGTACCGTCAGCGTCAAAGACTTCATAAGCTTTTACATCAGGGTGGTACACAGGTAAATCCGGGCGCTCTTTCATGGTAATGCCAAACAGCTTGTTCATGGTGTAAAACATACCGTCTGTTAATACGCGCTCAAATTCAAAGTACTCACGCACTTGGGCTTCGTCTAAATCGTATTTGGCTTTACGTACTTTCTCAGCGTAGAACTCCCAGTCCCAAGGCTGTAATTCGAAATCACCGCCAGTTTCTTTGATCATCGCCTGAATAGCTTCAGCTTCTTTTTTGGTGTTTTCGACCACTGCCGGTACCATAGAAGCGAACATATCCAATACAGCTTTAGGTGTTTTTGCCATAGTAGGTTCTAACTGGTAAGTTGCCCAGTTGTCATAGCCCAATAACTTAGCGCGTTCAGCACGTAACTGAGCTAAACGGGCAACTATAGGTTGGTTGTCTGTTTCGCCTGAAGTACCACGGTTTGCTGAGGCTTCCCATACTTTTTTACGTACATCGCGGTTTTCCAGTGAGGCTAAAGCTGGCTGACGAGTGGTGTTGGTAATTTCAATAATGAATTTACCTTCTTTGCCTTTAGCTTTTGCACCTTCGGCTGCCGCAGTAATTTCTGCTTCAGACAAACCAGCCAATTCTTCTTTGGTGTCGACATAAACAGCGATTTGATCTTTCATCGCCATCAGGTTTTGTTGATATTTGTTGGTCAGCGTAGACTGCTCTTCGTTTAATGCACGAATTTTAGTTTTCTGTTCTTCAGTTAAGTTAGCGCCGGCGCGAACAAAGCGCTCGTAGTAATCTTCCACTAAACGAGTGGCTTCACCGTCTAAACCTAAGGTGGCGCGAGTGTCATACAAAGATTTGATCCGGGCAAACAACTCTGGGTTCAGGTTGATATTATCTGAATGCGCAGCAAATTTAGGCGCCATCTCAGCCTGAATTTTCTGAATAGTTGGGTTGCTGATAGTGCCCGTCATGTTATAGAAAGTCGTAGAAGCGCGGCCTAACAGCTCTCCGCTTTTTTCCATAGCGACTATAGTATTGTCAAAAGTGGCTGCTTCGGTATTACCAGCGATAGCCAGGATCTCAGCCATATGCTGTTTGATACCTTCTTCCATGGCTGGTTGGTAATGTTCAACTTTGATTTTATCGAATTCTGGGGCTTCGTATTGCAGAGTACTTTTTACGAATAATGGATTGCTCACAGCTACTTGCTCCGCTGCTGGTGCCGCAGTTTGTGCTTGCTCAACTGCAGCAGTGGTTTTAGCTTCTTCGGCTGGCTTGGAGCAGGCGCTTAAAGCGATTGCTGCACCAATAGCGCTGGCGATCAAGGTCTTACGCATGGATCTTTCCCTCTGGGTATTTTGGTTGCTTTTTAGTTATGGATTTACACTGGAAACCATCAATTTATAACGGCTTGAGTATGCCAAAAGCAGGGCTGAAAGAACAGGTTTTGCAGTAAATGGCCTGATTAGTGGGATAAGCGGCAGTCAAGAGAGTGTTTTGTTTCTTAGTCCGATATTTATACTCTGATGGAAACATAAAAATAAGCACTCAGACGGTATGTTGAACCCACCGCCAAAGTGCTTTCTATGCGCTTTGATGCAGTTTGCTTACATCAGACAGCTTTTAAAAATTGGATGAGATCCTGGCTTAAGCGGTCTTTTTCTGTGGCAAATAAGCCATGAGGTGCGCCATCGTATTCAATCAGTTCAGCGTCCGGAATAAAGTTATGGATTAAGCGGGACGAACTTTGAATGGGTACCGTGGCATCTTCGGTGCCATGGATCACTAACACAGGTACCTGTATGGCTGCTAAATCTGCCCTGAAATCAGTGGACGGAAAAGAGTTCAGACACTGTAACGTAGCGCGTAAACTGCCTTGCATAGCTATGCCTTGCATCCAGGCTAAATAAGCGGAGCTAACCGGATTGGATAATAAACTGATACCAAAAAATTTCTGGAAAAACGCGGTGTAAAAGTGCGGTCTGTCGGTTTTTAATGCCAAAGCTGTTTGTTCGAAAGTGGCTGCATCCGTGCCGCTTGGGTTATCCGGCGTCAGTAAACGAAAAGGTAAGACGGAGGAAATCAGCGCAATTTTACTGACTTTTTTGCCTTCAAAACGTGACATATAACGGGCTACTTCGCCGCCGCCCATCGAAAAGCCAACCAGAGCTACATCGGTCACAGCGGTGTGGTTGATCAGTTCAGCTAAATCGTCAGCCAGCGTATTGTAATCGTAACCATGCCAGGGCTGGGAAGAACGGCCAAAACCGCGTCTGTCGTAAGCAATGACTCTGTGGCCGGCATTGACCAAGGCTATGGCCTGATCCTCCCAGCTGTCGGAAGATAAAGGCCAGCCATGGATCAAAATCACAGTGCTGCCACTACCCCAGTCTTTGTAATAAAGCCGGGTATTGTCTTTGGTGGTGAAATAGCTCATGTCGTACTCCTTGTATTGGGCTGACTGGTGAGCATGGACTGATTTTAACCACAGATCTGTGGGCTAAGGCACACAGCGGCAAAGCAAGCTGGGCTTTGAATTTTGCAGCCAAATACATTATGGTGTTCGCAATCGAATTCTCTTTCCCATTGCAACAAGACGGAGGTTATTTTTTTGAAAACAGCAATAAAGTCGCCGTCTTATCACGCTGCTTTTTTTACCGTCTTCCATTCTTAAGCCGGCTCCGTGTGACGGGGTCGGCTGTTCGTTACCCTCTCTGATTTTGATTATTTAAATTCCGGAGTCTGGAATGACTATCTTTATTAAAAAAACATCGGCTAAAACCGATGTTTCAGCGCTATTTTTTATGGCAAGTTCGGCTATTCACCCCTTACCGCCCTGGCGACTACAGCAGCTGTTGCAGCAACTAGGCTCTGTTGCGAACCACAAACGCAAAGCTCTGAGCGAAACTGGCATAGTGCCAGGCTGTTCGGCTCTGTTGCTGGATTTGTCTGATCAGACCGAATCTTGGATCACTTTGGTTTACCCACAACAAGCAAAACCAGAACAAGGTTTTATTTCGGTGTTATCCCCATTAGGCGCGGCTTTATTGGGGAAAAATGTCGGGCAGGTGGCTGAAGTTCAGCTGTTTCGTCGCACTTTGCGTTTTATGTTGTGTGATCTGATGTCGGTCAAGCAACCCCCTGCTTTTACTTTTACCCCTTCTGTACAGGAGAAACTGATGAATCCAACTTTACCTGACCCAGTCTTACCTGAATTGCTGTTATCCAGTCTGGATCTGGACCGTTTAGATCAGCTGTTAAGCCGATTACCAGCGACAGATCCGGCCCGTTTACTATTGGAGCAAGAACTGGAACGAGGTGCTGTGGTTGAACCCGAAGAAATTCCAAAGGACGTGGTTACTATGAACTCTACAGTTCGGCTGCGTTTACTAAAAACAGGTGAAGAACCTTGCCTGACACTGGTGTATCCAAAAGATCTGGATGCGACGGGCGATAAAGTCTCAGTGCTGGCTCCTGTAGGTTCAGCTTTGCTTGGCTTACGTGAGGGCGATGAAATTCACTGGCCTATGCCTGATGGCGATATTCAACCGATACAAGTACTGCAATTGGTTTACCAGCCAGAAAGGGCAGGACAGTTGCACAGATAAATCTGCACTGGGGCGATGGTTAAGCCATTAGATCAGATAAGTGCAAAGCTTTGACCAAAGGCTCTGTGGGATAATAACCACAGAGCTGTTCTGAAGGAAAACCGATTTGAATACCGCATCTTTGTTGGGTCTGAAACAACATGTTTTCGCTTGTGTTGTTGTAGTGACCTTAGCCGCCTGTGCAAAACCTGATAGCGAAAAAGTGTTGCTGGAAGGCAAAACCATGGGCACCACCTACCATATCACCTATATCAACCAGCCTGGTATGCCGGATCAACAGCAAGTTCAGGCTCAGATTGATCTGGCATTAAAAGAGGTGAATCAGGTGGCCTCTACGTATATCAAAGATTCTGAGTTGTCCTTATTTAACAGCAGTGATTCGACAGAGCCGCGCGAAGCTTCAGAAATGCTGCGGCTGTTGTTTGCAGAGGGGATCCGGCTGGCACAACTGACCGACGGTTATCTGGATATTACTGTAGGTCCTTTGGTGAATTTATGGGGTTTTGGCCCCACACACAGACCAGAAAAAGTACCGGATGATGCGGCTATAGCTTTGGCCAGAACACAAATTGGTGCACAACATCTGCAGCTGGAAGGCACTAGTGTCTATAAAACTAAGCCAGAGCTTTATGTCGATTTATCCACCATTGCCAAAGGTTATGGTGTTGATTTGGTGGCAGAAGTGTTGGAGCAGCAAGGCATCAACAATTTTCTGGCTGAAATTGGTGGTGAAATTCGTGTCAAAGGCACTTCTCTGGAAAACAAAGACTGGACCGTAGGCCTGGAAAAACCTGTGGCTGAAGGTCGTGTGTTGCAGCGCCTGATCCGGCCTAAAAACAATGCAGTTGCTACCTCAGGCGACTACCGTAATTTCTTTGAAGAAAACAACCAGCGTTATTCGCACTTGATAGATCCTAAAACCGGCAAGCCTGTGACGCACATGATGTTGTCCTCTACAGTGATCCATCCGTCCTGTATGACAGCGGACGGCTTATCCACAGCTTTTATGGTGATGGGACCTGAAAAAGCCATGGAGCTTGCGAACCAACACCACATTGCCGCTTTGTTTATTGTGAAAAACCAACAAGGTGAGTTTGTAGAACTCTACTCAAAGGCGTTTGAACCTTATCTATAAGCTTGAGTTGGTGCAGAACTATAGGCTATGATTCGAACAGTTCTTATCGAGGGCTTTATGCCAAAACCTATGCTCCGCCTGCTTGTATTGATGCTGATTATGCTGAATCACGCCGTTTCGGCCTGTGAAAGCATTGTGATGCATTTGCCACAGGAGGATCACCCCTTTTCTTTACTCGACAACTCCAGTCACAGTGAACACCAGCATTGTGCTACGCAAGACGGTACTCAACAAAGCGCACAAGATGCCGCAGGACATGAAGCAGAACATAAGGATAACCATCATCCCACTCATGCTCATGTTGCCTGCTATATAGCCGAACTCTTTTCAGTATCTGCAGACCCTGTGGTACACAAAGCATCGGGCTTAGCTCAATATGCGATGATCACCACCAGCTATACCCCTTTAGTGCCGCCACCCAATCTTTAAATCTTCTGGTTAAACAACCGTTTTTTACTTTTTGTTTAAATAATCTGGTGGAGCATAGTGATGACTATGAATTCCGGCCATGCGGCTTCTGTGCTGCTGGCCTTAGTGTTGCTGTGGGCAATGCCTGCCCAAGCGACAACACTTACTATTGAAGAAGCGTTAAAACGCACTTTAGTGCAAAGCCCTGGCTTGCAATTTTACCCCTATCAGCAGCGTATCCATGATGCCGCAGCTATCAGTGCCGGACAAAGGCTTAACCCTGAACTTCAGCTGGAACTGGCCGATGTGCTTGGCACGGGCGACAGCACTGGCTTTAAAAATGCCGAACTGACCTTAAGCCTGAGTCAATTGATTGAACTGGGTGATAAACGCCAGAAGCGGCTTGAGCTGATCCAATGGCAAAGCAAATTAACTGAGCAGCAATACCAACTGGATAAAGTGGATGCGCTGGCGGCCACTATGCGCTCTTTTCTGCAGCTGTTGCATCAGCAGGCATTGTTGCAGTGGACAGAGCAAAAAATGGCGACTGAACAGCATATGCTTGACCTGGCGAAACAACGCGCTAAAGCGGGCAATGTCACAGATGCGGATGTCACCCGACTGGAACTGAAAGTGCTGCAAAGCCGGATGGAGCATAAAAGTCTGTTGGCTGAAAAGCGGGTTAACCTGCGTTTGTTAGCCAGTCATTGGGCAAGTCAGCCTGATTTTAATGCGGTATCAGGTGATTTAAGCCTGCTTCCGACTTTGCCTGTTTTAGCAGATGTACTGACGCAGTTACAACAAGCGCCAGAGTTGCAATGGTGGCTGACGCAAAGCCGGGTGCTGGATAGTCAGTTGCAGTTAGCCAAAGCTTTAGGTCAGGCTGATTTAACCCTTGGTGCTGGCATTCGCCGCAATGAACAAAGCAACGACAATGCCTTTGTGCTGCAGCTCAGTATGCCGCTTACTCTGGAGAACCCCAATAGGGGCGCTGTGCTGGCAGGTGAAGCTTTGGCTGAACAAACAAAGCTGCAGCAGCAACAGACTATGCAGCAACTGCAATTACAAACAGAGCGCACTTATCTGCAACTGACTCAGCTCAGCGAGCAAGTTCTTGATTATCAAAAAGCTGTGATCCCGCTGGCGCAACAACTTCTACAGCAGATGTCGGCCGGTTATCAGCAAGGCATCTTTGACATGACCGACTTACTCTCAGCGCAGCAGGAAATTTTATCGGCCAAGCGTAACGTCATTGACCTGCAATACGCTTTGCATCTGCAACTTTTAGAGCTGGAACGTCTGACCGGTTTACCTATGGTGGTGAAAGGTCCACAAGTCTTAACCCAAGAGCGCAACAGCATCAATCTCCCTATACAGCAGGAGCTTTTTCAATGAATTTTTTTCGCTTTTTAACCATTTTATTGCTAAGTGCTTCTATGGGCTTTACTGCTTTGGTTGCTGCTCACGGTGATGACCCTGGCACAGACCACGAAGACGGATATTCTGAAACCGAAGCCGCCAAAGGTCCACAGGGCGGGCGTTTACTGACCCAGGATGATGTTGCTGTGGAAGTTACTATTTACGAAACCGGGGTAGAGCCCGAGCTGCGTTTATATCTTTATCAAAATGGCAAAGCCATAAAGGCAACAGAGCTAAGACCAGAGGTCACTTTACAGCGGTTGGGTGAAGCTGCCGAACCCATCAACTTTAGCCCTGAGCTGGATTATTGGCTGGGCGATACAGTGATTCGTGAGCCTCATTCCTTTGAAGTGGAGATAAAGGCCAGTTATCAGGGCAAAAACTATCAATGGCATTATGACTCCTTTGAAGGCCGTATTCAGATGTCGGAGCGCTCTATTCAAAAAGCCGGTATAGAGCTGGAGCAAACAAAAGCAGGCCAAATCCGTACCCAACTGCATTTATTTGGTGTAGTGGCAGCTCTGCCAGAGCAGCAGGTGCAGCTTGGTGCCGCTTATGCTGGCTTGGTGCAACAACTGGCGGTGAAAGTCGGCGATAAAGTGACGAAAGGTCAGTTAGTGGCGACAGTGCAAAACCCGGCCAGCTTAAAAAGTTACTCTGTTTATGCGCCTATTTCAGGTGAAGTGACAGCCAAATACGTCAGCGTTGGCAGCAAGGTATCTGAACAGCCGCTGTTGGAAATCAGTGATTTTTCTTCTGTGTATATTGAAATGTCGGCTTTTCCCTCTGATACAGAACAGCTCAAAGTCGGGGATGATTTTCTGGTAAAAGACTTACATGGTCATCAATCTGCCCTAAGCCAAATCAGTTATATAGCGCCACAAATGACAGGCGGCCATATTGCCCGCGCCCGCGGTGTAATAGCCAATCCTGACGGCCATTGGCGGCCAGGTATGCATGTCAAAACAGACGTCACTGTCGCCACTATAGATGCGCCTTTAGTGATCAACAAAGCCGCTTTGCAGCAGTGGAATGGCAAAACCGTAATTTTTATCCGCCATGGCGATAACTTTGAAATTCGTATGCCGCAATTAGGCCGTGCCGACGATACACAAGTGGAAGTGTTATCCGGTGTGCCACTGGGTGTGCAATACGCCACAGCCAATAGTTTTATCCTCAAAGCCGACCTGATGAAGTCTGGCGCCAGCCATGATCATTAAGGGGTTGTCATGATAAATAATATCCTCAAAACAGCATTGGCAAGGCCAGTGCTGATCATATTGCTGACGCTGCTATTGGCTGCAGCAGGGCTTTGGCAAGCATCGCGTTTGCCGGTAGACGCTGTGCCAGATATCACCAATGTGCAGGTGCAAATTAATACAGCTGCAGAAGGTTTTTCACCACTAGAAACCGAGCAGCGTATTACTTACCCCATTGAAACAGCGATGGCAGGTTTGCCACAACTGGAATACACCCGCTCATTGTCGCGTTATGGTTTGTCGCAAGTCACAGTGGTATTTACCGAAAGCACTGATATTTATTGGGCCAGACAACAAGTGTCGGAGCGGCTGCAAAATGTCAGAAACGAACTGCCAGCCGATATAGATCCGGAAATGGGGCCTATAGTTTCAGGCCTTGGCGAAATCTTCTCTTACACTGTCAAAGTAGTACCTGATGCGAAAAAAGCTGATGGTTCTGCTTATAACCCAGAAGATTTACGCACTATTCAGGACTGGGTGATCCGGCCTCAGCTACTCAAAGTGCCGGGTGTCACCGAAATAAATACCATTGGTGGTTATGTCCGTGAATATCAGGTGGCGCCTGATCTGATCAAACTGCTGGCCTTTAAACTGACGCTGGATGATTTGGCGCAAGCTTTGGAGCAAAACAACAGCAATGTCGGGGCAGGTTATATAGAACGTAATGGTGAGCAATGGTTGATCCGCTCACCAGGTCAGTTGCAGTCGTTAGAGGATATCAGCCAACTGGTGATCGCCAAAAGAGACGACGGTCCGGTGCGGGTAAAAGATGTGGCTGATGTAGCTATTGGCAAACAACTTCGCACCGGCGCTGCCACTCAGGACGGCAACGAAGTAGTGCTTGGCACAGTGATGATGCTGCTGGGGCAAAACAGCCGCACTGTCTCGCAGCAAGTGGCGAGCCGGCTTGAGGAGATCAACTTACGTTTGCCCCAAGGTGTGTTAGCTGAAGCCAATTACAACCGCACTACCTTAGTGGATAAAACCATCAAAACAGTCGAAACCAATCTGCTGGAAGGTGCTGTGCTGGTGGTGGTGATCCTGTTTTTGTTTTTAGGCAATGTCAGGGCCGCGTTGTTAACAGCGCTTGTGATCCCACTGAGTATGCTGTTTGCCATCAGCGGTATGGCGGCCAATAAAATGAGTGGCAACCTGATGAGCTTAGGGGCTATTGATTTTGGTCTGATAGTCGACGGCTCTGTGATAGTGGTAGAAAACTGCCTGCGTCAACTGGGTGTAGCTCAGCATCGGCATGGCCGTTTACTGAGCTTAAAAGAACGTTCTGCAGTGGTTTTAGCCGCCACCAAAGAAGTGATGACACCCGCTATGTTTGGGGTTTTTATCATTATGTTGGTTTACCTGCCGATTTTTGCCTTAAGTGGTGTTGAAGGCAAAATGTTCCAGCCTATGGCCTTTACCGTCATAGCGGCGTTATTGGGCGCTTTAATTCTGGCCATTACCTTTATTCCGGCTGCTATTGCCTTGTTTGTCAGTGGCAAAATTTCGGAAAAAGAAAATGCTTTAATGCTGGCGTTACGAAAGGCGTATCAACCTTTGCTGGTGCTGTCTATTAAAACGCCGCTGTTGGTGTCTGTTGCTGCTGTGCTTCTAATGTCGGCGGCGCTTTGGCAAGCCACTAAAATGGGCTCGGAGTTTTTGCCTCAACTGGATGAAGGCGATATTGCTATGCATGCTTTGCGTATTCCGGGCACCAGTTTAACCCAGTCGGTGGTGATGCAAATGCAGCTGGAAGCGGAAGTCGCCACTCTGCCTGAAGTAGATAAAGTATTCTCTAAAATTGGCACGCCGGAAGTGGCTACAGATCCTATGCCACCCAATGTTGCCGATACTTTTATTATTCTGAAAAACCAGCAGGATTGGCCTAACCCGGATAAAAGTAAAGCTCAGTTTGAAGAAGAGCTTAGGCAATTAGTCGAGCAAATTCCGGGCAATAAATACGAGTTTACCCAGCCAATAGAAATGCGTTTTAATGAACTGATCGCCGGGGTTCGTACTGATGTGGCGGTAAGGGTGTATGGCGATGATCTGGATATTTTGGCCGAAGTGGGTGAGCAGGTTGCTGCTGTGCTTTCTGCTGTGCCGGGCGCTGAAGATGCACGGATGGAACAGGCGGCGGGTTTGCCTTTGCTGTCAATAGAACCTCAGCGTGACCATTTAGCTTTGGTTGGTATGGATGTGGCGCAAATGCAGCAACTGATCCAAACCGCTATTGGTGGCCGTCAGGTTGGGCTGATGTATGAAGGTGACAAGCGCTTTAAGTTAGTGCTGCGTTTACCGGAAGAGTTGCGGCAAGACCCTGCAGCCTTAGCCCGTATTCCCGTCACTTTGCCTGTCTATGATTCGCCTGAGCTGCGTTATGTGCCGCTGGGTGAAATTGCTACTATTAAAGAAATCACAGGCCCGAATCAAATTAACAGGGAAAGTGGTAAACGTAATGTAGTGGTGACAGCCAATGTCACAGGCAGAGACTTAGGCAGTTTTATTGCCGAAGTGCAGCAGCAAATCAATGCTTTGCCTTTGCCAGATGGCTATTGGCTGGATTACGGCGGTACTTTTAAGCAACTGCAATCGGCGACGGAGCGTTTAAGCATAGTGGTGCCTTTAACTTTGCTGCTGATCATCGGTTTGCTGTATGGCGCTTTAAATTCAGTACGGGATACTTTAGTGGTGTTCAGTGGTGTGCCGCTGGCACTGACAGGCGGAGTTTTTGCTTTATTGCTGCGTGATATGCCGCTGTCTATCTCTGCTGCTGTAGGTTTTATTGCTTTATCAGGTATAGCTGTGCTGAATGGCATAGTGCTGGTCAGTTTTATCCGCCAGTTGCGTGATCAGGGCATGGAGCTTGTGGCGGCGCTGGAGCAGGGCGCTTTATCGAGGTTAAGGCCAGTCATGATGACAGCGCTTGTGGCTAGTCTGGGTTTTGTGCCTATGGCCTTTAATACGGGTACTGGTGCCGAAATTCAGCGGCCTTTGGCCACTGTAGTGATAGGCGGCATTATCACCTCCACTTTGCTAACCTTGCTGGTGCTGCCGGCTTTGTACAGACTGGTGAATTTCAGAAGACTATAGCCGATAGTGCAGCAGGCACTGTGATGCCAGATAGCTGGCATCACAGTGCCTTTATTCAAAGGCTTTTAAGTGTCAGACTTTAAAGCGGCCTACATTATTGTTGAGTCCGACAGCCATGCGGGCGATATCTTGAGATACCTGCGTGGTGATGCTGACGATTTGTACGCTTTCCTGTGACAAGCTGTTTAGCATAGTGACATTACGATTGATCTCATCCACAACTTTGCTTTGTTCCTCTGTCGCCGTTGCAATTTGGTAAATCATATCATTGGCCTGATTCACCGAGCTTTCTACGATCTGCAGTGAGTCCTGAATCCGTTGCGACATGGCAACAACAGTATCTACATTATTGGTTCCTGTTTGTATTGCGGTGACTGCCTCATTCACCCCATGTTCCAGGCCTGCGATCATACGTTGAATATCTTCAGTCGATTTTTGCGTGCGGCTTGCCAGAGTTCGCACTTCATCTGCCACAACAGCAAAACCCCGGCCCTGTTCACCGGCTCTGGCTGCCTCTATAGCGGCGTTAAGTGCCAACAAGTTGGTTTGTTCTGCAATGCTTCGAATCACATCCAGCACCTGAGTAATATTTTTCGATTCTTCTGCAAGTTTACTAATCACAGTACTGGCATGAGTGACAGCAGTGGACAGCTTGGTGATGCTGTGCACTGACTCCTCTATCACTTTGCCGGATTGGGAGGTTTTATCTTTGGCTTCTCTTGTTTCTGACAAAGCAGATTGCGAATTGCCCGCAACTTCATGCACAGCATGGCTCAGCTGATTGACTGCTGTCGCTATCTGATCAAGGTTATAGTTTTGCTCTTTGGATACTTTTTGGCCTTTTTCTGCGGATTGATTCAGTTGGATCACAGCTTGATTCAGCGATGAAGCATCGCTTTGCACCATCTTGATCAACTGCTGTAGTTTACGCATCAAACCGTTAAAAGTGCCGGCTAATTTCGATAACTCATCGCGGCCAGAGCTGTCTAATTGTCCCGTTAAATCACCTTCACCTGCACTGATGGTGGCAATCATAGTGTCTAATTCCATCACGCGCTTTGTGACCATTTTTGGACCAAACATGATACTGACTGTGCTGGCGATAATGACCAGAATAATGACTATAATCAGTATTAAACGCTGCTGATCTCCTGCTTCTTTGGCTTCAGCAGAGACCTGGTCGGCTTTATTTTTAACAGTTTCACCTGAGACATCGTAGTGCGTTCTGAGTTTCTCGAACAGTGGCATGACGGTAGTGTTGGAATAATTAGCTGCTTCTGTCGCTTTTCCCTCGTCAGCCATGGCAAAGACTATTTTGGCTTCAGCTAACCAACTATTGTAATCACGTTGAAATTCAACTTTGCCTTGTTGTGCCTCAGGGTACTCTTTTAATAGCTCGAGTACTTGATTCATTCTATCCAGTGCTTGCTTGGCATTTTCATCGAAAGATTGACGTTCTTTTGCCGTATCAGTCAAACCTACTATTTTCTTGGTGACATAGTTTTGGCTGGCGGTCAGCGCTTGATATAAGTCCCGGTCTGCATTCAGGCCCACATTGATCGCTGTCATAAAGGTTGTAGAGATCAAGTGAGCATCTGCAGACAGACGTTTGCCGTTGTTCATGCTGAGAACACTGATCAGTATGGTGAATAAGGTAATAGCAATAAGAGGTGCGGAGAATTTGGTACGGATAGTAAATTCATTCAGGTTCATAAGCTCTCTTCCTGTAAACAATAGCTCTATTGATACACTTTAGTCTAACTAAATGAAAAGTCGCTACTTCACCAAAAAAGTGATCTGAGTTTTTAAACTTTGTATTGAGACTAGGGCCTATTTGCGACCACTCATGTGGTGGGCCGGTGCAAGAGGTACTGCTGAATACCCTATACCACTGTTCGGAATGAGCTGGCGCAAAGCAGGAGTTTTTGTCGGGAGCTCCTGCCTTGTATCTGAGTAATTTACAGCTTAGTTACGTCGGTTTTGCTGACGTTACAGCTGGCGCTATTCCAGTATTCTTTGTCTTTTACCGATTTACCCTGACCTTTTTTCACCCCTGTGTAGTGTTCACAAACTGGTGGCTTGCCTGCTTTGTAATCTTTAATTTTCAGATTACGAATAGTAGCCACATCTTTATAGTTACTATTGACACCAGCAATACTGTCAATTTTTCCATTCACAGTAATACCTGAAATGGTCAGGTAACGTGGGCCGCCGTTATCGGTGCAGTCGCCACAAGATCGCCATAATTTGCCGTGTTCGCCGGTCAGGGTGAAGTTACCTGTTAATACAGTGGTGCTGTTTTTTGAGTTATGCTGAAATACTTTGTCGGGTTTGCCACCCGGGCCATTGGCACTGTTAAAAGCTAAACCACCTTTCACCGTCATCGTCTTACCATTGTTAGTGGCAGCATCTTCACAAATATCTTCCCAGACAACGTTTTCAATAGTGCAGTTGCCACTGCTGCAATGAATACCATCGGCACCACCACTGGCCGAAATACGCAGGTTTTTCACACTGGCGTTTTTCAGTGTGATCACCGGTTTTTGGCCTTCATCATCGCTGCCACAGCTACTGCCCACAGTCACACCCCCACAGTCCACTGTTTCGTTGGTAAAGGTAGCACCAGCTTTGCAGCGGCTGGCATTGGCGATAGTGGCAAAAGGCTGAAAGCTTAACGCCGGCACTGTGGCAGATAAGTTGGACAGATATTCCTGACCATCCGCATCAATGACTTTTAACCAGTACCAATAGTCCTGATGTGGTTCAAAGCTATTGTCTTCAGCCACTTGTTGATAAGGATCTAATACAGTTATGCGCTCAGCCTGTTCAAACAGGCTGTTGGTACCGCGGTAAATTTCCTGTCGTGCTATGGCAGGAACTTCCGTTGACCAGCTCAGGTAGGTTTTGTCGGTCTTTTTGGTTAGCATCAGAGTGGTATTCAGCTCGCTTTGTGCAGCAACAGACAGCGACAAAGGCAATAACAGGGCACAAGATAATACTCTGATCGAATTGCGTAGTAAGTTCATAGAAGCTCCGATTGTTGTGTTCCTGATAAGGATACTTCTACGTTAACCTTTTATATACCTTTTGGTAACTTATAAAGGTTATTTTCCAATAGTGGAACTTTGTGGTCTCAGTCCGAGGTATAGCTTGCTCAGTTTGCTTCAGATCGCGCTTGCGGTAGCTTGCGCGATCCAGACGGTGCCAGGCAGGTTTTGAACCTTAGCCACAGCAGTGTGTGTTTGTCGTTTTTTTGCTTATTTTTGAATCAGCTGCAAAATTTCCGCTGCAACCAATTCAGGATAATCATGGTGTACGTAATGTCCACTGTCAGGCACCAGGATGAGCTTACCTTGCCTGAATTTTTTTGCTTGCAGCTCTTGCTGTTCAATCCAGACCCGCATAAAGGTCGCGTCAGATAAAGGAGGAGGATTTGTGGCTGAAAACAGCACTACCGGGATATCAGGGAAATGCTGATAGTTCTGATGTTGTTGATAGGTTTGTTCCAAGCCCTCAATTTCAGCTGCAACCCAGGGAGCCAAGGTCAGTTTGAGCAAGGCCGGTATATCGCAAAGTCTGCCTTTGGCTTGTTCACAAGCCTGAGTAAAGCCGGCAGGTCTGCCATCTACTAAAACCACAGCCGCTGTTTGAGTCGGGAATTCTGTAGCAAAACTCAACGCAAAAGGTCCACCAATAGAATGCCCGACCAGGATATAAGGTGGCTGCAGGCCCTGAGCTTGTAACTTTTGCTGCAACTGATGTGCAATTTCTTTACCTGTGCGGGCTTTGAGTGACAGACTTTGTTGCCTGTCATATCTGACGACAGTGGCATGGCGTGACAGAGCTTCACTGAGTTCACGCCAGGAGCTGGTGTTATCTCCTGCTCCTGTTTCAAAGATAATGGTTGGACTGCCTTTCCCTTTCACAATGAATTGTTCACCAAGCAATGCTGTAGGATCTGCAGCACAGGCGCTCAGAACAAAGAGGGCAAACAGCGTGATCAGGTTCTTTTTCATTGCACTTGCTCCTTTAATTTTGGGATCAGCGTAGCAAAGTATTCTGACTAAAATATGAACAGAAAAATGCTGCTATCCGCGATTTGAAGCTGCAGTGGTAAGCCAGCACTGAATTGCCAACTAAGCTCAGGATATAGAGGGTAGCCCTGGTTGGATCCCCGCCAATATCTGCGGTATGCGCTAATCAAGCTGGCGTGACCAACTGAACTGGACAGTTTAATCATACAGCCGATGGATCCTTACTGCACTTTGTCAGATCAACGGGTTTTGTCTTTTGCCCGGATTGAGGTTTGGTGTAACAGAGAGATCCTGACTTGGATCGGCCTGGCTATTCGGTGACATTGCCGCTTGATTACGCCTGCTGTGACAATTTGTCGCAGTGTCGGGTTTTGGTACTTCCTCTATAATTGGCCAGTATCATCTCAGTACTATAACTCAATGAAACTGCTAGGGATTTAATTTGAACACCTCACTCTATTCCGCTGGATTTAATAAAAAGCCCATTATTCTTGCCCTCGGTTTAGCTATGCTGACTCTGCCAGTGCAGGCGGATACAGCCTCAGAGCGCCGAACTGATCAGATGAAAAAAGGCGATACCAGTTTTCAGATCGGTGAACATATTGAAGTGGTGGGTAAAGGTTTGACGGATGCCAGTCGGGTGCTGACCTCAGTCGATCGAATGAGTGCTGACGTGGCGCAAAGCTCAGAGGCCGATTACGCCTGGAAACTGCTCGGCCGTTTGCCTGGTGTGATGCTGACTGAATTTAATCAGGGCTCGTCCAGCGGTAAATTATCTTTCCGTGGTTTTAATGGTGAAGGCGAAGTTAATGCGGTGAAGTTGTTGATCGACGGTATACCCTCTAACTCTAATGACGGCAATATGCCTTATCTGGACATGATTTTCCCGCTCGAAATTGAAGTGGCTGAAGTGGTGCGTGGTACTACAGACCCCCGCTTTGGTTTGTACAATATTGCCGGTAATGTCAGCTTCGTCACCCGCAGTGGTGGGAATTATCTCGACAGCCGTTTATCTGCCGGCTCCTTTGGTAAGACTCAGGCTCAGTTTGCAGCAGGTATAGAGCAGGGCGACCTGCGCCAGAATTATGCCTTGAGTTATCGTAAAGCGAATGGCTACCGTGACCACTCTGAATCGACCCGCTACGGCTTTTCCGGTAAATGGGGCTGGGATATGTCGGAGGCTCTGACGCTCAACGCCAGCGCCCGTACTTATCAGGCTGATTTAGAGGAGCCTGGTTATCTGACGGCCGATCTGGCCTACAGTAACCCCAGAGCGACTAATGCCTATAATCAGAGCGATCTGGACGAGCGGGCTATGGACCAATTTATTCTGGGATTGGACGCCAAACTGAACGAGCAGGCCGATGTAAAAACTCTGGTCTGGATGAATCAGCTAGACGATGACCGTTTTGTGAAGTTTTCAGCTGCCGCGTCTCAACAAAACCGAGTGACGAAAGAGCAGCATTATGGCGCTTCCAGTACGCTGGGATTTAGCCCGCAAGTTGCTCTGTTACAGCGCTTTTATCTGGAATTCGGTGCCAGCCTTGAAGTACAGGACAATGAATCCAGACGTTATCTGACGAAAGAACGTTTGGTCACCAGCCAGACCAGGGATCAGCAATTCGATCTGCAGGTACAGGGTATTTACGCCCAGGCCACTATGGAGCCGAATGACTGGCTGCGTATTACGCCATCCTGGCGTATTGATCAGGTCGAAGGTGACTTCACTGATGTTCGCTCTGGCACCGATGCGCCGATCAATGACTATGGCAGCATCAGTCAGCCAAAACTGGCCGTCGCTGTGCTGGCATCGGACGAGCTGACTTTGTTCAGCAACTGGGGCCGCAGCTTTCAGATTGGTGCAGGTTCAGGAGCTTATTTAATTCCGCCACGCCAGGTTGATTTGGCGCCATCGATCAACAAGGGCTGGGAATTGGGTCTGAAGTATCAGGGCGAGAATGATCTACAACTGCGTACTACTTTATGGCAACAAAGCGCCAGCGGCGAGTTTAAGCGTAAGCTGAATGACCCGCTGGGCGATTTTGATAACCTGGGCGCGACTGAACGCAAAGGCGTCGACCTGCAATTAGGCTGGACACCGCTGCAGCAGTTAAGTCTGTGGGGCGCTGTGGCCTGGCAACAGGCCGAGATTGAAACGCCAGACCCTGCCACACCTGCGCTGGCGGGCAAAGACATTGATCATATACCTCAATGGTTATACAACGCTGGAGTGGACTATAGCCTGAACCAGCAACTGAGTTTCTCTGCGGCAGTGCGGGCGCAGTCGTCCTATGAACTGACGACCAGCAATGATAAAGGCCGTTTTGGTGATTTCCTGCTGCTGGACCTACAGGCCAGCTATCAGTTGAATGAGCAAACTGAAATCACTGCACAAATTCAAAACCTGACCGATCAGTATTATGAGTATGTCTGGTGGGACGGCAGTCAAACTTTGCATAGCCCTGGTGAATCCAGAGCTCTGAATGTATCAGTGCACTTGCGTTACTGATGCAGCTCTGGTCCTGGCGAAAAATAGCACGGCGATTGCACCTGTGGCTTGGCCTGTCGGTTGGGCTCTTGCTGGTGCTGATCAGCTTATCAGGCGCGGCAGTGGTGTTTTATGTGGAGCTGGATCAGGCGCTGCATCCCCAGTTGCAGCAGGCTCAGGCTAAAGCTGATTATCAACAGGCACTTGCCACAGTGCGGGCGCTGTATCCGGATCGTACCGGTCCCTGGCGCTTTGAGGTCACAGACTCTGCCGGAATAATCCCAGCCCGCTACTACAATCCGGTAGAAACTGTGGGCCAGGGCTTTGCGCCTTTGTTGCTGTGGTTATCAGCAGATGGTCGTACTGTCTTGCGGCAAGAATTCTGGGGCCAGCATCTGATGACCTGGTTATACAAGCTGCATTATCAGTTGCTGCTTGGCAGCACTGGCACTGTGATTGTGGGTTATCTCGGCCTGGCAAGCCTGTTGCTGCTTCTGTTGGGACTTCTGGCCTGGTGGCCAAAAGCCGGGCAATGGCGGAAAAGTCTCAGTTTTAAAGGCCGCAGTTCAGCCATAGGTGCGCTGTACGACTGGCACAAAAGTCTGGGCTTGCTTAGTGTTCTCCCCTTACTACTGCTCACCCTGACTGGAGTTATGCTGGCGTTGCCAGAACCTACGGCTGCAGTGTTGCAACAGCTGCCAGGCCAAAAGGCCAAGGCTGCACCACTTAGTACGCCAGAGGTGGAGCCCGATCAGCAGCACATCAGTTTAAAACAGGCTCTGAGTGCAGCCCAAGGTGCAGCACCAGAAGGGCAACTGGCCTGGATTGAAACGCCAGCCCTACAGGGGCCTTACTACAAATTCAGGGTTCAGCTGCCGGGCGATCCGTCCCGTCGTTTCCCGCACAGTTACATTCTCATTGATGCCTACAGCGGCGCTGTGGCTCAGCTGCTGGATATCCGTGAGCAGGGTAGTAAAGAACGAATATTAAACTGGCTGCATCCTTTGCATGATGGCAGTGTGGGTGGTTTAGCCCTACGCTGCTTATGGCTGCTGTGTGGATTTTTCCCACTGCTATTGGCCTGGCTGGGGATCAGGCGTTATCAACTGCGGCTTAAGGGCAGGAGTTGAAGCAAGGTTATCTAAATCAGCCATTTAGCACTAAGATATCTGACAGATACTAAATTATACTGGTGTTACAGTCCAAAATGCCTGTTTCTCAGTGCTTCATCTGGTCGGAATCTTCCCATGCAGCAATGGTTTAATGCATCCTTACAGCGAAAAATCAGTGGTTTACTGGTGGTGCTGCTGTCCTTTATGTTTGTCGTTATTCTCTACTCTATTTACAAACTCAAACTAATAGATGCTGAAATGCATGAAGTTGCAGAAATTGACGTGCCGCTGACAGAAATGGTCAGTGAGCTGGAAATCATGCAGTTGAAACAACACCTGCTGATTGAACAGTTTCGGTTAAAAGGTACAGAGGACAAAGTTGTACTGGCACCTGAGCAGGCTTTTGCTGAGCAGCGTGACGGCCTGAAGTTGATTCTGACCAAAGCTGAGCGGATATTAACTAAAAGTTTACAGCAGCATCAGATTCGTTTTGCCCCAGCTGAACATCAGCAAATTTTGGTCAGTATGAAGGCGTTTCATCAGCAAAGTGACAGTTTTGAACATCAGTTGCAACTGGCATTACAAGAAGGCCATACCACAGATCAGCAATGGCAGAGGTTTGAAGACGAAGCGGCCCGTTTAGATCAAAACATTGTGGCCATTTTACGGCATATGGAGAAGCTGACGCTGGAAGCCAGCCGCTACACAGATAAACATGAAAACGAGTTTATGCTGGTTAATACCGGCCTTGGTGTCTGTGCTTTTGTGATAGGACTGTACCTGACCTTTTATATTTTGCAGATTTTTCGTCAGCGTATTGGCCGTATTCAGACCGAAATCAAAAATGTGCATCATTCAATAGAGCAGGGACTACCCATCGCAAGCCCGGTATTTCCCCAGCTACAACATCAGGATGAACTCACTGAGCTTGAACAGGACCTGAAAATGATGGTACAGCGCTTATCACAAGAAATCAGCAACAGGCAGGAAATAGAGCAACAGCTGCTGGTGCTGGCAACACGAGATAAATTAACAGGCGCCTTTAACCGACATAAATGGGAGGAGCAACTGCGTATGGAGATCAGCCTGGCAGAACGTGGCAGTGCCTTCAGTATTGCCCTTTTGGACGTGGACTTCTTTAAAAAGGTCAACGACCAGTTTGGCCACCAAACAGGTGATAAAGTACTGCAGACTTTAACTGAACACCTGGGCAGACGCCTGCGCAAAACCGATACCTTGTTCCGTTTAGGTGGGGAAGAATTTGCCATTTTATTGCCACAACAAAAAGTTGAAGCAGCTTGCCAGTTGGCTGAAGTGCTGAGGCAGCATATAGCCAGTCTGGAGGAAACGGATTTGCCGGCTTTTACCATAAGTTTCGGCGTTACTGAGTATTGTCAGCAGGATGACGCAGCATCTATTCTTAACAGAGCAGATCAGGCCTTGTATCAGGCCAAGGCTATGGGCAGGAACAGAGTGCAGCAGGGATAATTCAGTTAAAGATTATTGCTGCTTTGCTTGCCAGTATAAACTAACCAGAATTTTGGGATAAGCATCACCTTACTATACCTTACTATGTTGTATCAGCGAGCTTATGGTTGTTGTTTGGAGGACTCAATGGTTATCCTGCTTACTTCACTCTGTAAAATCAGCTGCTGTGAACCTTTTTTACGAAGTTCAGCTTAAGTATGGATATCAGTACACATCTTTAAATTGTTTTCAGGGAGAGTGCAGCATGAGGAATAGATTGTTATGGCTTGTTTTTATGGTTTCGCTCTTTAGTCCTGCAGAAGCAAAGCCTCAACTTCGTTGGTGTCTGGGAACTTTTCCTGGCTTTTATGGCTTTAACGCACAAACCAAACAACCTGAAGGACTTTCGGTGTCTTATCTGCAGGAAATAGCCCGAAGAGCCAATTTTACCTTAATTGCCAGTCAAGAAACTCCAGCCTTTCGCTGTGTGGCACAGATGAAAACTGGCGAAGCCGATCTGATGATCAATATTCTCAAACCGCAACAAGGTAATCCGGCTATCAACTACATTCAATTTGGAGCCCGCTTGCCGGAAAAAGTGTATTACGCCAACAGTAAAAATCTACGTTTAGATCATCCAGGGCAATTAGCCACTATGACTTTGGTCACAATACGAACGTACAAGGCAGCGCCTGAGCTCCAAATGGTGTTGGATACTATGAAAAAAAGGCAGTTGGTGCAAGTTGACTCAGTGTTAACAGCTTTGCAAATGGTAGCGAAACAACGCATTGATGCCGCCTTATTAACACCTACTCAGGTACAGGCTGTCCTGAAAGATCATCCTGAATTAGCGAAACAACTTAAAGAAACGAGCTTCTCCACTGAATTGGTAAAACCTGAAGCTGTGTACATCGGCTTATCAAGCCGCTGCAACTGCCCTGAATTGGAAGTCGCCATCAAGCAGAGTATTCAAACCATGAAAGATGACGGGACCAGCCAAAAGATTTTTGCCGGTAAAATTCTTGTCGATTTTTAACTGTTCGTTGCAGTCCTTGGGAGGCTGCTGCTGGCTTGGCCTTGATCGCGCCATAGGGAAAGCGGGATGTACTGAGTGCAAGTGCTACCCTTTGCTTGTGGTAAGGCACTCAGCTGTACTTCGCCTTTCGCATTCAAATTGCCCCGGCACAGTGAACAAAATCTAATCTAACCTGATGAGCTCTGGATAAGCCGCGCCATTGAATAGGTCTCTTTTTACGCCTCTCTGTGTCGCTCTGTCTGACCATAGCTCGCTATGGCGTACGACAAAGCGCCTTGATATGCACAAAAATCTGTGAATTCAGTCAGTAAAGAGATCGGTTTTTTAAAAAATGCTCTTATTTATTTGATTTTATTGATTAAATCATCAAAGTCTGACGCTCGGTATCCCTAGTTCGGGTTAATCTAAAAACGAAGTCAAACAGGCTCAGACTTTACTATTTGTAAAACTTTCAGCACACTTGTATTTTTGTGCCATTACAGGTTTGCTATGCCGAAAAGCTTCCCGTGCTTCAGTATGTTGCTGATAAGTATGGCTTGCACAGCCCATGGTGCTGCCGTTCATGTACCTGTCCGGCTCGAGTTTCATCACTACGATCTGCCTACAGTGAATATGCTCAATGCTGGCCAGTATAACTCTATCAACACCGAAACCAATGTGTTGCTGTTTGAGCAATTGGTGAAGCCAATCCGACTGATTGAGGTTCCGGTTGCCCGCAGCGAGCTGATGATGAGCGGTAAAAAACCGATTTGCACTTTGGACAAAGTAAAAAACAGCAGTAGAGTTGAAAAATACCTGTTTTCCAAGCCAGTGAATTTTTATCTGGGCTACCGGCTATATCAGTTAAGTGAATCTCCTGCTTTGGCTGAGGCATTGCTTAATAGTCATGGCCAAGTAAAGAGTATTGCTGAGGTGATGCAAGCAACACCTGGTGCTCAATTGCTGGTACCGAAGTATATTTCGTTTGGTGATGTGTTGGACCAGCAGATCCGTCAATTACCTTCCAAACAGGTATCACCTTTATCAGCGCCTTTATATGATAGCCATTTTATCGGTATGTTTGCTTCAAAACGAGCTGAGTTTGCCATCGCTTACCCCACCGAAATGAGTTTGTTTTTGAGCCGAAAAAGAGGGGTGAGCGTCCGAAGTTATGCTATCGCCGATGTTCCCGAATTGATTACTGGTCATCTGATGTGTGCTAACACTGCCAGTACCAAGGCTTTTATTCAGGCTGTAGATCGGGTGCTTGTAACACTTTATCGGGACGATCGATTTATACTGGCTCATACCCGCTATTTAGAGCAAGAAGATGCTTCGCAACTCAGTCGCTTAATTTCGCACTATGCGGATCAAGAGTGACTATAGATATTTAGCGTTGTAGCCTATGCGCCTGTACTGAATTGCCAAAGAAGGTTGGGATATATAAAGTGTTTGTAGTTGGATCCCAACCAATATCTGCGGTATTCAGCTTTGACTCTCTGCTGTCCATCAACAGTTCGATGTGGCCGTCGGCATGGACGTAATACAGCAAACCAGCCCAGCAACTGACAATGAAATCGCCATTACCAACTGCTTCTACGCCATCTGCGCGTTCAGCAAAGCCAATGGCCACTTGAGATAAAGTGCTCTGTGTTTCTGATAAAGAAATTTTCAGCAGCTTATCGCCTGCAGCTATATACAACTGATGGTCAAGTACTGTTAAGCCATTTGCTGCTTCTATATTGTCCAGAAAAACGCTGATAGTCTGCTGTTCCAACTGGTAGATACGGTTTTTTCTGGTATCAGAAATATAAACTGTACCCTGACTGTCTACGGCAACGTCATTCAAAAATACTGAATCCGGTACTTGAATTTTATTCAGTATTTTCGCTGAAGCTATATCCACTACAACTACTTCGGTTATATCGGCTATATACAGTTTGCCCTGATACATTGCCATTCCTTTGGGTGCATTCAAGCCGCGTAACCAGTCCTGGTGCTTGATACTGCCATCAGTATTTAAAATCGCCACGCCGCCCAAGCCATCTGCCTCACTACCTTTACCGTCAATTTCGGAGACAAACAACAGGGTATCCTTGTTAGCTGCGTTCTGATACCAGAGCACAGACTCTGGCACACGCAGCTTGGCTGTTTGCCACTTTGGGGTCAGTGACGGTTTAACCCTTATTTCTTCTGCAGCATGTGACTGCGGCATTAAGGACAGCAATAATACAGAGAATATCAATTTCATCAGCAGTTTCCGGTTGGTGTGGATGAGAACACCATAACTCCAGTCAGGAAAAATTACCAACAGCATTCCCTGTTCAGCAGCATAGGAGAGAACGTTATTTCATCTTTGGTGATTTTGCATCAGAGTCCAAAACTTAACTCTGTAACAAGGCTGCGCTTTGCTGCTCTGCCAACAATTGTTCGATGCCGCTGCTCGGGACAGCTTTGCTGAACAAATAACCTTGAGCTTCATGGCAGCCCTCGTCGGCCAAAAAATCGGCCTGGGCCGGAGTTTCAACACCTTCGGCAATTACGGTTAAGCCGAGGCTTTTACTCAGCGCTACTATGGTTTTGGCAATAGCTACGTCATCTTTGTCGCCTGGTATATCACTGATAAACGACTTATCGATTTTCAGTTTATTTACCGGCAAGCGTTTTAAGTGGCTGAGCGATGAGTAGCCTGTACCAAAATCGTCAATGGCGATTTCAATGCCCATAGCGTACAGTACCCGCAGTTGTTCAATAGAGCTTTCACTTTGCTGCATAATGAAAGTTTCTGTTACTTCCAGTGCTATATGCTTGGTCTGCAGCTTGTATTCTGCCAGTGCACAAGTCACTTGCTGCACCAGATGGCCGCTATAAAGCTGAGGGCCTGCAATATTAATTGCAACCCGTCCGACATTCAGGCCTTTATCCAGCCAGACTCTGGCCTGGCGTGTGGCTTCATTCAATACCCAGAGTCCTATTGGTAGGATCAAGCCGGATTCTTCAGCCACAGGGATCATTTTATCTGGTGGCACAGTACCTAGTATGTCGTTGTGCCAGCGCAGTAAGGCTTCTACTCCAACTATCTGTTTTGACTGCAGATCATACTGCGGCTGATACACCAGTCTGAGTTCATTTCTGGTAATAGCCAACCGCAGCTGATTTTCTAACTGGGCACGTTCCAGTACTGCATCGGCCATTGCTTTGTTATAAAAACGGCAGGAATTGCGGCCATGTTGCTTGGCTTTATACATAGCAATGTCGGCATTGCGCAGTAAATCCTGGACTTGCCTGCCATCTTGCGGGTAAAAGCAGATGCCAATACTGGCCGACAAATTAATGCGCTGACCACTCAGCACTATAGGTTGTTCAATTTGCTTTAAAATAGTGCGGCCAATGTCTTCTGCCTCGGTTGTATTCAAATCAGCACTGAGCAATAACACAAATTCATCACCGCCGACCCGGGCTATAGTACTGGCGCCTGTAGCCAGTGCAGTCAGGTGCCGGCCAATAATTTCCAGTACTTTATCGCCTTCTATATGACCAAGGGTATCATTGATAATTTTGAAGTTATCCAAATCCAGATACATCACAGCAAAACTATGGCTGGCTTGCTGAGCTTGATCAATTTTTTGCGCCAATTGCTCCATCAGAAAGCGTCTGTTGGGTAAACCTGTCAGAGCGTCGTGATAGGCCAGATGGTAAATTTCCTGCTGCGACTGCTTCAACTGGCTGATATCAGAAAATACAGAGACATAATGACTTAAAATTCCGTTGTTATCTCTCACCGCTGTAATGGTTTGCCAGACAGAAAGCTCCTTGCCGTTTTTCTTGCGGTGGCGCAGTTCGCCTTGCCAGACTCCGCTGTTACTCAGCTTCAGTCTGATGTCGTGATACACCAAAGGTTGCAATTCTTCTGACGCCAGAACAGCTGGAGTCTGGCCTGCCACTTCTTCTTTACTGTAGCCGGTGCTTTGGCAGAACGATTGATTGACATCGATAATACGACTCTGGGCGTCTGTGATCATCACTCCTTCCGCGCAGCTTTCAAATACACTGGCTGCCAATTTTAATGAGGCTTCAGAGATTTTTTGTGCTGAAACATCGTTAAAGCTGACAAAAAGCTTGGTGTTACTGCTGTCTGAGGGGTCTGGTAGTGGCACTATATCCACAGCCAGCCAAACAAGCTGCTGGTTGTGCCGCGTTATTCCGCGCAGTAAGATATTTTTCTGCGGTTGGCTGTCGGTAAAAGCCTGCCTGATTAAGTCTGAATAGCTGACTGCAGCTGAACATTCGCAATGGCTAAACCATAGATCCAGCGCGAACTTTTGGTGCATCACTTCTGCACTGTTTTTACCCAGAATACTCAGAGCTGCAGCGTTGACATCCACCAGCTCCTGCTCTGTGTTGTACACCAGTACACCTTGGGTGATTTCTTCAAACAGCAGCCGGTATTTTTGTTCACTTTGGCGGATTTTTAGTTCGTTCTTCGTGCGTTCTGTAATATCACGCGCCACACCCAACACGCCCAGTAGTTCGCCACTACTGTGGTCGTATATCGGCGTTTTAATGGTTTCCAGCAGTTCTGTATGTCCATCGCTGGCAAAACAGACCTGTTCTTCAATCACTAGAGGACCGCCTTGTAGTATGGCCTGACGGTCATGGGTTCGGAAGATGAAAGCCAGTTCTTTGCTGACAAAATCTTCATCGGTTTTGCCCCGGATCTGATGCTCTTTTGCGGCATATAAATCTTCAAATCTTTTATTGCAGCTTAAATACCTGCCATGGGCATTTTTTATCCAGACCAGATCTGGCAGTGTGTTCATCAATAATTCCAGAAAGCTGGATTTTTCGCTGAGGTTATCGCTTAAGCGTTTCATCAGCAGGTTTTGTTTCGCCAGATACAGGGTTGATAAGGCTAAGATAACAATCAGTGAGATAATAAAGCTAAATTCCAGTTTATATTGGCTGAACAGCGACACCGGGCTATTGCGGATTTGATAGCCCTCTGGCAGCGCTCCGCTGCCGATCCCAAAGCGCCTGAGTTGCGGGTAGTCAAAAATGGCAAGGTTTGGGCTTTCCAGCACCAACGCAACATCTGTATCTGTGGCACCGCTCAGTAGTTGTTTTGCCATTAAACCAGCCTGTCTGGCCTGTTCATAATGGCTGATTACATAACCGCCCAGCACACCACTGCCGATACCATGCTCCCAGAAATGGAAGACTGGCACCTGGGTCAGCTCTGTGATCAGCGCCAGACTTTCAGCAAAGGATTTTTCTTTGGTGTTTTTATCATGGTAGGCCGACAGCAGCAGGATCATATCCTTTTTCCCCAGTTGTGCCAGCTTGCTGCTGAATTCATCCCAGCTTAGATCTGACAAATTCTGCGTGATAAAACTCAGCTGAGGGAATTGCGGCTTTAGCAACAGCATTGAATGCAAATCGGCCTGGCCGCTAATGCTTGGGTCGACAATCAAATGTACTCTGGTGCGTTCGGGAAATAATTTGTTGGCCAGTTCGAGTGTTTCGCCAAAAGACGCTGCTTCTACTACGCCTGTGACGTCGGGCCGCCGACTGGCTTGTTCTGCTGTGGCAATATCATTGACACCAAGAAAAACCAAAGGAGCGACAGCAAAAAGTTCTGCTTTATGCCGCAGCGCAAAATGAAGCGCATCGTCATCTGCTGTGATCACCAGATCATAAGGCGGGCGGTCTTGGTATTTATGCCGCAGCAGCTGGAAACTCAGGTTCTGGCTTTGTTGGTCCCATAACCTTTTACTATCAAGAAACTCCTGGTCGATCACCGGCAAATTGGAGCCAAAAGCCGACAATACCCCAGCCAGAATTTTTCCTGAGGTAGGAAAAGATGGGTCATAGGAGTACAAAATTAACACCCGTTTGGTATTGAGTTCTAGCTCGCTGCTGGCATGCACAGGGCTCAGACACAATAGCAATAACAGAGCTGATACTATTTTTCTGCACATAATCAAGGGTCTGATACTGTTTGGCCTCAGTATAGCAGCAGTATTGCAACTCACTATCTGGGCCTTGCTACTCTGACCACTGAATTTGATCCCGCCCCGCGTTTTTGGCTTTATACAAGGATTGGTCAGCTCTGTGCATCAGATGTTCAGGTGCTTCACCTGGTGTTCGTTTGCCTGCGCCAATACTGATAGTGAGTGGGCGCTGGTTGTCCGGTCGGATGGTGCGGCTTTGCTGCAGCAGTTGTTGCAATAATACATCCACCTGCAGCTGCTCGTCATAAAATAGCCAGCCAAACTCCTCGCCACCCAGTCGCGCTGCCAAGGCGCCTTCTGGTGTCAGACTTTGCAGCAAAGCGGCAAATTGGATCAACACCTGGTCACCGGCGTCATGGCCAAACTCATCATTAATTTTTTTAAAATGGTCCAGATCGATTAAAGCAATACTAAACTGAGCTGTGCCAATCTGATCCAGTGTTTGCCTGAACTGACGGCGATTGGGTAAGGAGGTTAGCTCATCTGAGGCTGATTGCTGTTTTACCAGGTTGTAGAGATCGCATAGATAGTACATGGTCTGCAATGTACCTGTTGCGAACAGAATCATGCCAAGCGTCCGGAACGAATCCTCAAAGTAAATCCCCAGCCAGATGGGTTGCCACAGTACTTCATCCAGCACATCAAGTACGGCGGCAAGCAGCCATAAGCCAAAGCCGGTACTGAGGATCCAATAGGTGTGCATCTGCATATGCGCACATTGCACAGTCCACAGCATAAACAGCACAATCAATAGCGTAATCAGGTCAAAAGCGAAACCAGAGCCATTAAAAAACTCCTCATTGAAGGGAATCAGCCAAAAACTGGCAGCAATCGATGCTGCACAGCAACTCAGAATAAAGCTGAAATACCACAACCGGTATTTTGGAAACGTTTTGATCTGAGGCAGCGCTAAAATCAGACGTGGTGTTTTCATTGTGATATGCCTCAACTACAGCCATATATACAGACAATAGGCGTCTTTGCGCTGGAATCACATCCTAGTACAGCTAATCTCTACAATTCAATCGGATTTTTTCAATTCTGCCGGGTTTAAATCAGGCTCTTGCTCTGTAGCCAAGTCATTTAGGTTGAGACCCCAGCAGCATAGTCAAGCTATGTGGCCGGGGGGGATGGTGGAGTTAACAAAGCTGCAGTGTCAAGGACTTGGGGGAGAATCGCTCTTGATCCTTTGAATAAACTTCTTCCGGCCCGCTTCACCTAGACGTTCCAGCACAGGGTAGAGCTTAGCCAGCAGGCCAGGCCAGGCGCCCGCTATGCGGCCTGTCAGTCCTTCCGACCAGGGTACATAGACTTCCAGTCGTGGTTTGGCGATGGCAGCCAAAAACGCCTGTACCACATCGGCAGTGCTGACGGGCTCACCCACAAAATTTAACGCCGAACCGCCATGCAAAGCTTCGTGTCGCAGCATAGGGGTATCAACGCCTGCCGGATAAATACCGGTCACATGAACGCCTTTACTGCTCAGCTCGTCCCGCAGTGCCCAGAGTAAACCCCTTAAGCCAAATTTAGAGGCGGAATAGGCGGCTGAGCCCTTCAGTGACACTATGCCGCCCATCGACACTGTAGCCAGTATATGGCCTTTGCCTGCCAGACTCATGCGCTGCGCCAGACTTTGGATCATCACGGCAGCTGAAACCAGATTCACTTCCAACTGACTGGTCAATGCTTGCCTGTTGATCTGTGTCAGTTCACCAATCACCAGCATACCAGCGTTGATAATAGCCAGATCAAAATCATAGCTTGCCAGGATCTGATCACAAAACGCAGCTACTTGTTCTTTGTTCGTTTGGTCCAGCGGATAAATTTGGCTCGCTGGATATAGTTTTTCCATCAACGCCAGCTGGCGTGCATCTCGGTCTACCAGCAACAACTGGTAGCCTTGTTCAGTCAGGCATTTGGCCAGTTCCTGACCTATACCGCCGGCGGCACCGGTGATTAATGCGGTTTTTCTCATACTTTTCCTCTGTGGCTCAGGTGCCAGCGTTGTGCCAAGTTCATCGACTGGTTAGCCGGAATGAGCCAGAGATGCGCTGCGCGCTGTTGTGGCTGCTTGCTGTAGCACGGCCGGATGTTCGGTAGGCAGAGTCCAGCCCATGGTCCGGTATATTTTTTTCAAGTAGTTTTGCCAGGTTTTACTGTCAAAATAGGCGGCATGACGGTCGGATTTGACGAAGTCGATGCCTCCGGTCAGGTCCGGTTCATCGCGTTGGATCATCTCTGCCAGCCATTTTGCCTGCGGTTTGCCCTGCAGTTGGTCATTCAGGTGGTTGGCAATAGCGAAGGCCATCAGATCAAAGAGTTTAAAAGCGCCAGAGTTGGTTTCAATAAAACTGGGAGCCAGCAGGTTTTTATGCTCGCGTGAAAACAGTTGCAGATACATATTGGGCCGGCCGCCTTCATATCTGAAGTAATCTCTGGCGTAGGGCTGCACCTGATTGTAGCCAGTGGCCAGCAGTATCATATCCAGCTCTTCTCTGCTGCCGTCTTTAAACAGCACAGAGCGTCCTTCCAGCCGCTCTACATCTGGTTTGGCAATCAAATCACCGTGTTGCATGTAATACAGCACTTGTGTGTTCAGAATAGGGTGCGATTCCAGCAGCTTGTGATCTGCTTTTGGTAATCCTAAGCGAGTGATATCGCCGACGTAAAACCGCAGCAGCCCGCCCAGCACCATACGCTGCATCCAGAGGGGGAGCTGTGGACCCGAGGCAGCAAACACATCGGTAGGAACGCCACAAATATGTTTAGGAACAAAATGGTAACCACGGCGAACCGATAAAAAAGCTTTGTCGGCATGAGTGGCCGCGTCACAGGCAATATCTACCCCTGAATTCCCTGCGCCTATCACCATCACTCGTTTACCTTTAAATTCATCAGGGCTGCGATAGGTGCTGGAGTGGCGGATTTCGCCGCTGAATTCTCCAGCAAACTTTGGCAGGCGCGGAAACCAGTTCGAGCCTGTCGCGCAAACCACGGCCAGGTAATTTTTACTTTCGCCTGTGCTTAGCTTCACTTGCCAGCTGTCATCCTGCAGTTTTTCAATATCCACCACTTTGGTTTGAAAGCTGATCTTATCCCGCAACTGCCACTGGTCGGCAAAGGCATGAATATACTGCAGAATTTGCTGGTGTGACGGATAGTCAGGGTACTGTTCCGGCATTGGCAAACCATCAAAGCCTGACATGGTTTTTGATGAGATAAAGTGGGCACTGTCGTACATAGGCGAGCCTTGTTGCTTTATGTCCCACAGGCCACCCACATCGCTGTGGGCGTCGTACTGATCGTAGCTTAAGCCCATCACCACACAGGCTCTGGCCATAGCAAGGCCAGCCGGGCCAGCTCCAATAATGCAAACTTTAGGTAATGCTGAATTCATAGCTGTGCTCCTGGTTAAAATTTGTAGCCCATTTTCAGTTCAACAGCCGTCAGGCTGTTGTCTCTGAATTGTCCTGTTACTGTGTCTGCACTGACAGGATCGGTATCCCGCAGTTGGTAATAGCCAGCGCTCAGACTCAGGCGGACTGGTCCGCTGTTGTACACTGAGCCCAAGCCAAAGCTGGTAAAACCGTTTACCGGGCCCAGTGCTGATCCGTATCTGTTGCGTTCATCTTCAAACGCCAGCGTGCTGGCAAGGGTCAGTTCAGTCGTTAGCTGATAGGCAACGCCGAGCATATAGGTGCTGATATCGTTCGGATAACCGGCTAAAGGTTCGCCTGTTAGTTCACTAAAAGTACTGGGGGATAGCTCAAAAGCCGACCAGTCCACCCAGCGCACCAGACCAAACAGCAATGTGTTTTCTGCAATACCGGTCTGGAAATCCAGATTGACGGACTGTGGTGTTTTGAAGTGGGCGTCATTCTGAATGGTCACTGGCCCGCCCAATGCTTCGGGTAAACGTTCTGTGGTCGCACTGGCATAGCTGATTTCAGCGTGATAGGTCAGTGCAATTCGCAGTGCAATTTCGGGCAGTTCATAGGATGCACCTGCTGCGTAGCCCAAGCCTGTTTCACGATCTATCTTCAACTGGTAACCGGAAAATACGTCAGCTGCCAGACCGCCCAAGGTAACGTCGGCGTTGAGCCACTGCACTTTGGGACCTGCATACAAGCTCCAGTGGGGATTGAATTTATAGCGCAGCAGTGCGGTGGTCGCGGTGCTGTCTACTCGGGCGGCAGTACCGGCATACAGGGGCGACGCCTGGCTATAATTGACCGTAATGCCAAACGGCTGATCGACCAGCAAGGCAGCGGACCAGTCCGGTGTCAGCTGCAGTTTCACGCCCAGAGTGCCCATGCCATAGGACGGTGCAACGTCGCCAGTATTGACTCCGAGCAGGTCCGTTCCCTCCACATCAACCCAGACTTTAGCCCAGCCCAGTTCGGCATAGTTGCTGTCTTCAAACAGCAATTGAATGCCTTGATTACTTTGCTCTAAAGCTCCGGCAAAAGCCATGTTGCTTGCCAGCATAGATGCAGCAGCGCCGAGCCAATGTTTCGGCAATCGCTTCTTCATAGAGGTACTCCTTGTGTGTGGTGCCGGGCAAGCAAAATGCCTTGGTGTTTAAATGAGCATATGACGAGTAAGTAACGGCAGTAAGGGCGGCTTCGGCCGAAAAGTGGACAAAATCGGCCATTATTAAAATAATTTTACCGCCTATTCTCAGCTTTGATTCGCTATCCGGCTGGCAGCTAAAATATATGCATAGTTCCTGATTTATCTCCTTGCTAAGTCGGCAACCTCTGTTAGGATTTTCCAAATAAGGAATATGTGTTTGATTTAGAACCTTGAACACTGCTGCTTCCCACTGCAGCCCTTGTATATACCCATTCATTTCTGCCATATGCCGCTTTGACCTGCGGTTCTTACTGCAGATCACAGAAGACCCGTTGCTTAAAAGGAGTGTCTTATGTCTTGGTTTCGCACCATTCGTTCCCGCTATACCCTAGTGTTTAGTTGCTTGAGCCTGGTGTTTTTGGCTGTAGTCGCAGCGTCGTTTTTGCTGATCAGTTTTATTCAATCCAGTGTTGGCCGTTATGCCGACGGTGCCTCTTTAATTCAGAATGCAGATCGGGATCTTTATCAATCCAGGCTGGCGTTGACCAATTTGCTGACTAATACAACGGCAGATGCCGTGCAGCGAGCCAGCTGGCGTGCTGATACAGAAAGTAACGCCAGTCAGGCTTTGCAGCGGATGCAGACATTTCAGAAGTTAACTGTAGAATTGGATGAAATTGTCACTTACCTGGAACCTTTTTCCGGGTTATATCAGCAGTGGCAGAAAGACACTCAGTTGCTGCTGAGTCGTGACACTTCATCGGCCGAGGATATTCAGCAGTCGCTCGCTCAATCTGAGCAGGTGTTTAGCCAGTTACGGGAGCTGTACGATGGATCCGAGGCATTAATCAGCAAATATGCAGCCGCAGAGCGGAAACAAATTGATCAACTGGCGGCTCGCTTTAAGCTGGTGGTTACTGTGATTGCGACTCTGGTGGTGTTGGGCAGTTTACTGATGGCCTGGATAGCGCCGCGGCGGATTTCAGATGCAATCCGCACTGTGACAGTGGATGTGGAGCAAATCAGCAGTGGCGACGGTGACTTGTCTAGACGTATCAATAGCAAAAGGCTGGACGAGACTGGAGATTTAAGCCGGGCTCTGGACGAATTTATCGCTAAACTTGGCAGCCTGATTGGCGAAGTAAAGCGTGGCTGCTTGTCTGTGCAAACTCAGATGCAGCAGATGGGGGTGACCGCAGAGCAGGCCAGTCAGCTTAGTTTGCAGCAGGATCAGGCGCTGGATATGATAGTGACAGCTATAGAGGAAATGAGTGGTGCTACCAAAGACGTGGCGCATAATGCCGCAGAAACGGCGCATCAGGTGCATCAGTTATCTGAAACATCTAACCAAGGGCAGCATGCGTTGGCAAAATCAACAGAACGTTTGCATCAGTTGTCGCAACAGGTGCAGCATGCTGCGGTGGTGGTTGGGGATTTGGCTAATCAGTCGGAGCAAATTGCTTCTGTCACCGGAGTGATCCAGACCATTGCAGAACAAACCAATTTGCTTGCGCTTAATGCCGCGATAGAAGCGGCCAGAGCTGGCGATCAGGGGCGTGGCTTTGCAGTGGTTGCTGACGAAGTCCGGGCTCTGGCCAGTAAAACTCAGCAATCAACTGAACATATTCGCCAGATGATCCAGCAATTACAATCTGGGGTAGCTGACGTAGTCAGTAGTATTCAGCAAGGTGTCACTTTAGCCGATAACACCGAGCAGCTGAATACTCAGGTAGGGATGGCTTTTCATTCTGTGCAACAATCGGCGGGATTGATTGAAGATCACGCCTTGCAAACAGCCAGCGCAACAGAGCAGCAAAGCATGGTTGCTCACGAAATCACTAAAAACCTGAGCCATTTGTCGGACATGTCGAAGCAATTGAATCAGATTGCCCAGCGCATCCAACTGACAGTGCGTGACACCTTAGGTAGCAGTGATGAATTGGCAGGACGGGTAAAACGATTTTCGGTGTAAATTCTGTTGGGGGTTGGCTCGTAAAAGGGCAGACCTCCACAAAATAAAAATGGAGCCTGGAGTGAGTACAGAGTTATTGGCGCGTCAGGAACGGATTTCGATAACGCCGCAGATTTTATTCCATACCTTCCACGAACTGCAGCACAGGGGCCTTCCAATCAGGCAGGACCCTTTGTGGAAAATTTTCAACGCAGATGGTTTCTTGCCAGGGCGCGATCGCCTCACTTTTTTACAGAGTCAACAATTGTTGCTAAGGGCGACAGAATTAGCCGCCGATCCAGATTTAGGTCTGGCTGTGGGGATGCGCCAACCTTTTGCTTCTATGGGACTAGTTGCCAGTGCTATGTTGGCTAGTGCAAATCTGCGACAGGCTATTTCAACTGCGGGTAAATACCATCGTATTACCGGCTCAATGATTGAGTTTGAGGCTGTTGCTCTCGCAGGTTCTGACCTGCGTATTATGATCCGGCCACGTTTTATTGATTCACCGGTGCGGCGTTTTGTGATGCAGGAAGCTCTGGCTGTGATCATGACCTCACTTAACTTCATCAAAACCAATCTACATCCTGTACTTCAGGTCACTACACCTTACAAACCTAAAGATGCAAAAAGGCTACAGTTGCTCTGTAACTGTCCAGTGCTGTTTGAGCAGCCTGAGCTGAGTATTACTTTCAGTGGCAAAGTACTGGATCAGCCGAATATCCAGTCTGATCCTTTTGTGTATGCAGAAGTAATAACTGTGCTGGATCAGGTATTAAAAACCGAGGTGGCTGATCGTGACCTGCTACAGTGGGTGGAGAGCCGGATCATTCGCACTATGCCTCAGATAGAAAACATTGAAGCCACGGCCAGAGCTTTAGGGTTAAGCGAACGCAGTCTGAGGCGCAAGCTGGCAGAATTGGGCACTAGCTATCGCCAGGTACTTCAACAGGTCAGGCTGGCTTTGGCACTGCAACTTCAAGCCGAAGGCAGTGTTAGTCGTGAACAGATCGCTTACGAAATTGGTTTTGAAGACGCGCGCAGTTTAAGGCGTTTGTTAAAGCAAGAAAAACCAACAGCGAACTGAGCTGCGTGATTAGCTGATGTGGATCCTCTTACAGTCCGGCAGAATGCGATCTGAGCGTTGTGAATTATTCAACAGCATCTAATCCTACTTTTTGGCAAAGACGCCTTATCTGCTTGAGTCAGGTGTGCTGAATAGCATGACGACCTCATATGCTGTGGAATACAAAAAATTACGCTTATCGGGAAATCAGCTTGAAGCCCAAGCAGTGCTAAGTTATTGTTTTTCTTTTTTGTAGTATGGTAACTCATGGATTCTGCTATAAAAGTTGTAGTCTTCATTCTGGCATTTGTATGGTCTGCTGCAGTCTTTCCTGTTCGTGTTTACGCTACAGTGCCTGCTAGCGCTCAGGAATGGGCAGAACTCACCCGTCAGGATATTGAAGCTGCTTATCAAATAACGGCTGAAAACCATCCTGGTATGGCTGACAGGCAAAACCCTGATTTTCGACAGCAGTTATTGCAAGCCAAAACCAATGCACTTTTATTGAGCACCCAAGTGACGGATGCCTACGGCTATGAAGCAGCTATTGACCGTTTCAGCACCAGTTTGCAGGACGGTCATGCCGGAGCTTATGCTACTTTACCTGATTCAGTACCCGCCATCAGACGCTGGCCTGGTTTTAATACCGTCTGGCGCGGCGATGCCTTATGGGTGTATTACAGTGAGCAGACTGGTGTAACAGCAGGAATGCAGGTGCTGTCTTGTGAAGGTAAGCCAGTAGAAAGCCTGATCAAAGACAGAGTGTTTGCTTTTGCAGGGCAAGCAGGCCAGCCAGGACATTGGTGGTCTTATGGCGGCAGGCTGCTGCTGGATGATGGTAATCCATTTAATCCGCCTTTAAAGCAATGCCAACTGGTAAAATCCGGTGCTGAAGCTGTTGATATCACTTTAAATTGGGTGGAGCGTCCTGCCACTGCTATGCAGCATGTTGAGGCCGCTTATAATGGTGACAAGTTAGCTATTGGCTTAACTTGGCTGCAGGATATAGCCTGGATTGCTATGCCTACTTTTAGTCCTGATGCTGATGAGATCAAGCTGTATGAAAGCTTATTCAGTAGCCTTGAGCAGCAGCGATCACTGCTGTTGCAGGCAAAGGCTATAGTGCTGGATTTACGCCACAACCAGGGTGGATCCTCGTACTGGAGTGTTCAGGTTGCCAGTGCTTTATGGGGCAAAAAGCGGGTGGAATCTCTGGGTAACGCCTTGTTTAGAAATACCGAAGTTTGGTGGTTTGCATCCCGCGGTAATACAGCCTATGTAAAATCTTTATATGATGTTCTTAAAGCTCAGGGCCAAACCACGATGTTGCCCTGGATCCAGGCTGTAGGGCAGGGTATGCAAAAGTCGCTGGAAACGGGCAATGCTTTTTACGTTGAAGGCAATGACACTGAAGCTGATGTAGCCTCGGTCCTGCCAGATCCAACTGCAGAGCTGCCACCTCTGCATGCACCTGTATATGTCATTATGCCGGGCCAATGTGCCAGTGCTTGTCTGGATGCAGTGGATGTATTTAGCTTGTTTGAAAATACCAAACTGGCTGGTGCACCCAGCAGTGCCGATTCCACTTATATGGATGTCAGATTCGAGCCACTACCATCAGGCCTTGGCAAGGTGATTATCCCGAACAAAGTTTATGTCAACAGACCCAGAGCCAATGGTCAGTATTACACTCCGGCTTTAACCCATAACGAGCTGGATTGGTCGACCCAAGCGCTGTTGCAAAAAGTGCTATCCGATATAAAAAAATAGCGCCTATTGACCTTTATACCCAAGTGACTTGAAGTTTCGACGAGGTGACAAGCCAGTGAGACCCCCGGTAGCCTGATAAACCTATGTGACCGGGACGAAATGGTGCAGTCAACAAAGCAGCAACTTTAAGGACTATGGGTATAACCTGAAAAAACTGCGGGCTGCTATAGCAACTTTTGCCAGTAGCCCACATCGCGCCACTGTTCAAACTTAAAACCTACTTGATGAAAGTGGCCACATTTCTCAAAGCCAAACTTTTCATGCAGCGCTACGCTTTTGTCGTTAGGCAAAGTGATGCCACCAATCACCAGATGCAAACCCAAAGCCTTTAATTCAGCCAGTAGTTGCTGGTACAACTGACTGCCAATGCCTTTGGTTGTCACTGCATCTTTGACATAAACCGTGCTTTCCACCGAAAATCGATAAGCCGATCGTACCCGCCATTTCGTAGCATAAGCATAACCCAACAGGTCGCCACTTCGTTCCAGCACCAACCAGGGTAAAGCATCGTTTTGTACTTGCTCTATACGCTCGGCCATTTGTTCAGTGGTCACTGTCTGTTCTTCAAAAGTAACAGTAGTGTTTAGCACATAGTGGTTATAAATGGCTGCAATAGCTGCTGCATCTGCGGTTGTTGCCTGACGGATCATCTGTTGTCTCTTTAAACTAACGGTGTCAGGCCTGACCCCGCAGAATTAACCGACTATCAAGCCATAATCACGGCCCAACACCTCAATAATTTCGGCTTTAGGGTTGGCTGCTAATTCAATTTTCCGGCCTGTGACTTTTTCCGCTATGCCAAGGTAAGTGCGGGAAATATCCATCATCACTTCAGTGGGCAGGGCGTTGTCGCGCGCCAGTGCTGCACGCTCTGGCATACGGTCTTTATTCAGTAAAATATCCGGGTCCGGGAAGTTACTCAAAAGCCACTGACGGAAGCCTTCTTTCGATTGCTCGACAATGCTGCCACTGCGCCAGCTGGCGCCATCCCAAATACGTGAGCTGTCTGGTGTGCCCACTTCGTCCATATAAATCAGTTTGCTTTGGCCATTGGCGTCGTTGACATAACCAAATTCAAATTTGGTGTCGACAAACATCTGATCCAGTGCAGCTAAAGCGTCGCTTATTACGCCAAAACCTTGTTTTAACAGGGTTTCGTATAAGCTGATGTCAGACAACTGTTCAAACCCAAAAGCAGCGCTATGACGTTCAATATCGGCACGGGAAATGTTGACATCGTCTGCTTCCGGCACACCTGCCAGGCCAGTCAGAATGCCCTTAGTGGATGGAGTTATTAATATTTCCGGCAGTTTTTGATCTTTTTGCAGGCCTTCCGGCAGGGTAATACCACAGAATTCACGTTCGCCTTTGCTGTAAGCGCGCCACATAGAACCGGTAATGTACTGGCGGGCTATGGCTTCAATTTTAAGCGGACGGGCTTTTTGTACTATCCACACTAGCGGATGCGGAATATCCAGAATATGGCTGTCGGCTAAACCATGTTGTTTAAATAAGGCGAACCAGTGATTCGAGATAGCGTTTAATGCTGCACCTTTGCCAGGCACACCGTTTAAGCCATTTTCGCCATGCCAGATGCAGTCAAAAGCCGAGATGCGGTCGCTGATCACCATGATGGCCAGTGGCGTGTCTGGTGCTACAGGGTAATTTTTTTCCCGGATCAACCGCTCGCTGTCAGCGGCAGTCAGCCAGTACACACTGCGAACTTTGCCTGAATGAACAGGTAAATCTGTACGAATAGGCAAGTCGTCATTGACTGCCAGGACCTGAGTTGCAAGAGTCATCATCACTTCTTCTGTGGCTGAAAAAAGGCGCGGCAGAGTTTAACAGAAACTGTGAGTGAACTGAATCAGTCCGGCTGAATATGCAGGCTGTTATCCAGGTTGTTACTGTACCTCAATTTATTGGACTGAATTGGTGCTGGTTGCTCAGTATTTCACTGTAACCAGTTTCATTGGTGTTTCTAGCGGAAAGCCGGCTAGACTTTAGTCGTATAAGTAGTGAGCGTTTTTGGTCCTAAGCCTATGTTATTTGGCGTTTAAGTCGTTTTTGTCTGATTGTAATTACAGATTTATTTCTAATTTGCTCTTGCATGCTAATGTAACCGGTTATATTTTTGTTCTGGTGCAGTTCTCAGCTGTACTGCACCAGAATGGTAAAACAGCGCTGCTATAAAAGCGAAAGACCATAACAAAGCCAACAACAGGGTGAAGGATGACAGGGCGTCTTGGGGCTCGCCGACATTATCTGACACTTAAAATAATCATAAAAACAGTAAGATAGGGGTGGAACAAATGAACACATCAGCTCGATTGCCGCTGAAGCTCTCGCTATTGGCGGTAAGCTGTGCGCTGGCGTTATCTGTAGCTCAGGCGCAACAAAACAGCCAGACGCAGGATGATGCGACTCCAGCAAGCGACAATAAAAAATCCGACAAAGATATCGAAATTATTAGCGTCAAAGGCATACGTCGCGCCCAGGAAGCGGCCATTGATGTCAAAAGGGCAGCCAGTAACATCGTAGATTCTATTGTGGCTGAAGATATAGGTAAGTTACCTGATGCCACTATTGCCGATTCGTTACAGCGTATCACCGGTGTACAGATTGACAGAACTGCAGGTGAGGGCTCCAGTTTAAACGTGCGTGGTATGCCGCAGGTTCTGACGACACTGAACGGCGAGCAGTTCCTGAGTCCATGGTCTATTACCAATGTACAGGCCAACTATTCTGATATTCCATCTGCGATGATTTCATCTGTGGATGTGCACAAGTCGATGCCCGCTTCGATGATTGCCGGTGGTATCTCTGGTGTGGTGGATTTAAAAACCCGTAAACCTTTGCAGATGTCGCAGGGCTGGACCGCATCAGCGGGTGTTGAAGGCTCACGAGGTTCAATTACAGAAAAAGACAACCATGATGCCAATGCTTTTGTTGGTTTTAACAATGGTGATATTGGCTTTACGCTGGCTGCTTTTAATTCAAACAGCAACTCAGCCAACTACCAGATGTATGAAGATTCACGTATGGCCTGGCCGAACGCTGGTGGCGATCCAACAGATTTAAATGGCAATGGTAATACAGTCAATGACAGATTTCTGGTGCCAGCAGGTTATGGCGTCAAAGCTTATGTGATGGAGCGTGAAAGAGAAGGTTTTGCCGGTTCATTGCAAAAAGTGCTTAATTCAAGTTGGACCGCCAGTGCCGAGGTGTTTTACACCAAAATGGATCAGTTTGACCGGGGTATCGAAACTCAGTTTAACGGTAGTAACAACTCCAATTACGACGTTTTAAGACCTGGCTCAGTCTTGACTGAAGAAGCCACAGTGCCGGGCATTGGTGGTGCGCCAGACCGGGTACTGCATTCACTGCAGGTTGCTGTGATTGAAGCGCCGGATTTTCAGGCCACAACCCGTAGTCGTCAAAACCATACAGATGCAGTGAATACCAATCTGCAGCTAAACTTTGACGATGGAGGTCCTTTTACCGGCTCAGTGCGTTATGTCTATGCGACAGCAGAAAAAGTTTACGAAGACGCCACCTTCCAGCAAGGCACTCCGGCTTGGTACTGGATAGATGCAGACAATAATGGTCAGAATGACCCAAGAGATCCGTTTAACGTAACTGTGGATTTCAGAACTGAATATCCAACTTTTAGCTATACCGATAACTTGTCTGGCGTAGACAGGCTGAACCTGTATCAGGCTTATGCTTATGGGATTAAAGACGAAGCCAGCATGGACGCTTTCCGCGCCGATGGTAAGTACGAGTATGAACTTGGAAATTTCAGTTCCTTCGAATTTGGCGCCCGTGTGGGCACCCGTGATGTCGATACCACCCGTTATGACTATCTGACTCCTACAGGTCGCTATTCCACCTGGCAAGATCCAAGCGTAGACCCAGACCTGTGGTTCCAAATGTTACCGGGCGACAAGGTATGGCAACGTTATCCGGACTGGCGTGATTTTAAAGGCGATGGCAATCTGGGTTTACCTGCTGCCACTGACTTACAAAGTCAGCTGATTTCTTACACCGACTTTGGTCCTTTTAAAGGCTTTGAATCCGGAGTGGCAGGTTTAGATCCTAAGTCGCTGGATAACTTGGCTCAGTTTATGGACTTTGTTTATCCCGGCGCGCAGAAGTTTAACGACCCGGCCAAAGCCTATAATGTGGAAGAACGTTCAACTTCGGCTTATTTCCAGGGCAATTTTGACGATGCCATAGGTATTTGGGGTATCCCTTATTCTGGTAATGTGGGCTTACAGGTGGTTCGCACTGACCGTACCGTAGTGCAAAGTGAAGTGCCTTTGTATTATGAAGAAGGTAACCATTTTGGTGGTGGTGCTGATGGTAGCCAATCCTGGAACTCAGTATTCAAAGCCACTGGCACTAAAGTGACTGAAGTTGATTTCACTGATTACTTACCTTCAGCCAACATCAACTTCTTCCCACATGACGATGTAGTAGTACGTTTCTCTTATGCTAAAACCATGAGCCGTAACGATTTAGTCAACGTAGGCGAAGGTTTAACCTTGTGGTATCAGCAGTACACTGTGACAGATGCGGATGGCACAGAGCGCACAGTCACCAGTGCTGGTGGTGGTAACGATCAGGGGAATCCGAATGTGAAACCATGGCGTGCTGTGAACTACAACAGTTCAGCTGAATGGTACTTTGCCGAAGGCGGCATTTTAGGCGCTGGCATTTTCCTGATCGACGTCAAAAGCGCGACTGAGACCTTACAGGAACAGCGCCAGTACGCCGATTCTGATGGTGTGATCCGTCGCAGCGTCAACGTCTGGACGACAAAAAATGTCGGTGCTTCGGACCTGAAAGGTTTTGAGCTGGGTTATAAACAGTCGTACAACTTCTTGCCTGAGCCTTTTAACGGTTTAGGTTCAGAGTTGAACTACACTTACTCGGACAGTGAATCGACGGACAAAGATCTGGAAGGTAATCCCTTCCCGCTGCAGTCCAACTCCAAGCACCAGTACAATGCGGTGTTGTGGTATCAGGCCGGTCCTTTCAGTACCCGTGTGGCTTACAACTGGCGTAGTAAACAGTTTAACGGCCGGGTTGGCTTAAATACCAACGAAGCGCCTATCAGCCTGGGTAACTGGGCCAGAGACGCAGGCTATCTGGATGCTTCGATTAACTACGATCCAAACCAACATCTGACTGTCTATCTGCAGGGCACCAACTTAACTGAAACCAATCAGCGCAGTTATGCTCAGTTTGAAAGCCAGTTCCACTCCATGTCAGTGCAGGAGCGTCGTATCACTTTAGGTGTACGTGCCCGTCTGTAACTACAAAGCCAAAAAACCGATGGGCACTGTGCCCATCGCCTTTTTAAGATGCGCTGCAGTCTCCCTTTCCCTCGCTGCAGCGCATCTGTTTTGAGGACTCTCCATGAATCTAACACATAGAGTAACAGCGTTAGTGCTCAGTCTGAGCCTGTCTGTTTTCACTGCTCAACCTTTAAGCGCCCAACCTTTAACCGCAGCTGACCCTGAACTGACAGCACAAGGCCGCTCCTTGCTGCAGTATTTGCATCAACAGCAGGGCAAGGGCATTTTATTTGGCCAGCAGCACGCCAGCACCAAAGTGCTGAGTAAAAAATTCGACGCCAAAGCCCATTCTGATATCGCCAGCCTAACAGGGCAGATGCCTGCCATTTATGGCTGGGATACTTTATCTATTATTCAGCCAAAACCCGAAGGGGATATCAGCGCTGCTGTTAAGGCCGCATACAGAGCTGGCGGTATTATTACCATCAGTACTCACTTTTATAACCCTGTGACAGGAGGGGACTTTTGGGACACCCAACCTGCGGTGGCGCAAATACTGCCAGGTGGCAGTTTTCATCAGAAATTTACAGCTGAATTGGATCAGGTGGCTGACTGGGCTCATCAGCTCAAAGCGGATGATGGCAGCTTCATTCCGGTGATCTTCCGTGTGCTGCACGAAAACACCGGCAGCTGGTTTTGGTGGGGGGCAGCACAAAGCAGCCCTGAACAATACAAAGCTTTGTTTCGCTTTATTGTTGATTACCTGCGGCTGGAAAAAGGCGTACACAATTTTTTGTATGCCTATTCACCTGCTTCAGGTTTTGCCGGCGATAAAGCAGCTTTTGCCGAGCGTTATCCGGGCGATGCTTATGTCGATGTGCTGGGGTTTGACGATTACCAGCACGGCGATACAGAGGCTTGGATCCAGTCTGTGGTTGCCACCAGCCGGACTTTAGTGGAATTTGCCAAAGAAAGAGGCAAAGTCGCGGCCTTAACCGAATTTGGTCAGGGTAAGCCTAATGAAGCCAAAGCTGGTTTTTACCTGCCTTTGTTGCAGGCTTTAAAGGCTGACCCTCTGGCTTCGCAGCTGGTTTACATGATGACCTGGGCTAATTTTACTGCTGAGCACAGTTATGTTCCTCTGTCGACTGAGCCTGCAGTGCGGGTTGATGATTTTAAAGCTTTTGCCGCCCAGCCTTATCTGCTACTGGCAAATAAACTACCAGCCACTTTGTATCAGCAGGATGTCGTGGTAGCCCCAGCGGCTGAACAACTGGTGTTGATGTCGCCTTTGGCCTGGCAGCCAGTACAGCGCAAGGTACTGGTGCAACTGAAGGTACAATCTGCTCAGCCCGTCAAACAAGTCACAGTGCGGGCTCAGGGCAAGAGCTGGCCTTTGCAGCAACAAAAGTGGTACTGGATTGCAGAGCTGCCGCTGGATCAGTTGTCGTTTCAGCAACTGCCCTTGCAGTTGGAGTTCCATGCTGACCTGAAAAACGGTCAGCTTCTGACTGAAAAACTGCCCTTGTTACCGGCTCAGCCACAGCCTGATGCCACAACGCTGTTTGATCCCAACTGGTCCAGAGGCTTTTCGCAGCGCTTACAGCAACTGATCGCTGGCACTGGCGATGGCGTGCAGGTTGAGGCACTTTGTACTGCGTCAAACGACTGTGTATTGCAAGCCAGGTACAAGTTGCATCCAGCTGGCCATACCGGCTTACGTTATATGCCACAACAGCCTGTTATGCTGGCGGCGGGCCGGCACCTGAGCTTCTATCTGCAACCTGATCAAAAGATGCAGCGTCTGGCGCTGGAACTGTTCAGTGCTGGAAAAAGTTACTACCAGAGCGTGGATCTCAGCCAGTGGCCTGTACAGCCCGGAACTGAGTTCAGGCAAGGCCAGGACGTGAAGCTTGAACTACAGAAGTTTTGTAATCAGCAGCAGTGTTTTAGCGGTGGAGAGCTTAGTCAGCTGGCGGTGTTTATCCATGCAGCGGACCCGGCTTTGGCAAACCAGACCTTATCGGGCCAGATGAAACTGGGAGCCATTCGGCTGCTGCCTTGACTCCCGCTTGCTGCTTATTTGAATGCGCTGCTGCCTGACATCAGCGCATTCAGGGCTTGTTGATCCAGTACTTTGTTTTGGCGCCTGTCCAGCAAAGAACCAGTGTCCCAGTAAAAGGGCACTAGGCCATGTGCTATGGCGCTTTTGGTCACGTAGTTAAAATAGTGAGCCCTGCTATTGAGGTGGCGTGTTCGCTCGTCACCTGTCAGCTTACCGCGGATGTCAGCACCAAACTCGCCCAAAATAACGGGTATGCCTGCGTCTACAAATTGTTTTTTCACAGAGCTAAACATCTGATCGACGTAGTCTTCATCTGTGCTGGCGTTGCGTTCAGAATCGTTGTCAGACATAAAGTCTTTACCCCAGTAGTAGGCCGCTTTGCCCCAGGATGCATCGTCAGCCATCAGGGTGAAGTTATAGGGGCTGTAATAGTGTAGCTCCAGCATCATGCGATCTTTAGTTGGATCTTCAGGAAGCTGATGCATCCAGTTGCGGGTTTTTTCGATATCAGTGGACGGTCCTTGCACCACCAAAGTCCGGTAGCTGTTTTTGCCGCCTGTGGCCCGGACTGTATCAATAAAGGTCTGGTGATAAGACAACAGCACCGCCATCTGCTCAGCGTTTTCGGCATGTGGCTCGTTGGCGCTGGCAAAGATCAGACGCTCGTCAAAATCACGCAATAAAGTAGCGATTTGTTGCCAGTAGGCTTTTTGGCGGGCATTCACCTGCTGCTGTTTTTCAGGCGTTACATTGCGCTCCAGCCAACCACCATCCCAGTGAATATTCACCAGCACATACAAGTCGTTATCGATGCAGTACTGCACCACCTGTTTAATGCGATTTTGCCAGGCTGGATCGATAGCGGCAGTGCTCTGATCTGCATATTGGTCCCAGGACACAGGTAAACGTATCGCATTAAAACCAGATTTTTTTGCCAGGGCGATAAAGTCGGCTGTAATGGCTGGGTTGCCCCAGGATTTTTCCCCCTGGTTGCCAACAGCCTCCAGCGTATTGCCTTTATTCAGTCCTATCCGGATACGGCTGGCCAGTTCTCTGGCAGTACTGCTCATTCCAGTCTTATCCGGCGCTGCTGGATTGGTATTGTAATCCGAAAACTGCTGCTGAACTGAACCAGTGGAAGCAGCGTCCTGCACCGAAGGGCTGTTGGGGTTGCCACTGCAGGCATGGAGCGAACAGAACGTCAGCAGCAGCACCACATATTTTGCATAGTTGAAAGCAAGTCTAAACATCTGATTATCCTTAAATCCAGTAATCCTCACAGTGGGGTCAGGCAGCGTGGTGCCAGACCCCTAGCCAGACCCCTTAACCCCACAACTTAAAGCGCTGCGCAGTTTTTATCTGCTTTATGGGTTTTGCTCAGCTCAACATCAGCAAAACTTAGCTTTAAACTACCGCTGCTTTGCAAACCAAAAGGTTCCAGCACCAGTTTAAACAGCGCTGCAGGCGGCTGGGCTAAACCAAAATCCGAGCCTGCGTCCGGGAAACAGTTCAGCGCTACCGCAAAATCTTGCCAGCCTTTACCGGCGCGTTGCTTAAGCTCAGCCGTGATATCCACTTTTGATAAGCAGGAAGGGCCACAGCCTATAGCGACAAAAGCTGCAGCAGTTGGGGCTGCGCTGACATTCAGTTTAAATTTCAGCACAGCGCCGTCACGCCAGTAGGCAGATAAATCCTGACGGTTTTGACTGGCCAGCATCACTGCGCCTAACCCTTTGCCATTCCAACTGACTTCGCGGGCATCTTCCTGCACCTGATAATCCACAGCTTTGACACTAATGGAATCGACACTGATGCTTTGGCCTGTCATTAAAGCTCTGTTATTTTCCGAGCCTATCACTTGCACTTGCCATGGCGCTAAAGGCCGGCGCTTAAATAACGCCAGTTGATCTTGTGACACTTTGGCTTTTGGCATCACTTCAGGCAAAGCTGTGCTGAGCTTGTCCTGTTCGCCGTAACTCAAGCCATAGCCATAGGCGAATAGCGGCTGGTAGTTGGCGTCAGCTTTATTCAGCACCAGTTGCTCCACTGTAGCTGGCCAGGAGAACGACAACTTGCCTTTGACAGGGTAAGGCACTGAACCATCTTTGGCTTTGAAGATCACATCGGCCACACCAGCACCTTCGGTACCAGGTTGCCAGGCCACCATAAAGGCGTCTGCTGCGTTCAGTTCACGGTTCAGCCATAAAGGCCTGCCTGTAATAAACAAAGCAACCACAGGAATACCCTGAGCTTTAAGTTGCTTCAGTAATTTGAGGTCTGTGTCGTCGCCGTTTTTATACAGCAGATTCTGGGTGTCACCCTGCATTTCGGCATAAGGTTCTTCACCAAAGACCACGACTGCGACGTCAGGTTTTTGTTTAAAGCTGGCGTCTTTACTTAACTCGATTTGACCCCCAGCTGCAGTCACAGCAGCGGCCATGCCCTGATAAATAGAAGTAGCGCCCGGGAAATCGCTGTTGCTGTTGCCTGTGCCTTGCCAGCTTAAACTCCAGCCTGCGGTTTGTTTGCCTATATTGTCTGCGCCATCTCCTGTCAGCAGGATTTTAGCTTGTGGTGCTAAAGGCAATAACTGCCCTTGGTTTTTCAGTAACACCAAAGACTCACGCACCGCCTGACGAGCAACAGCTCTGTGCTCAGCCGATCCTATCAGTTGCTGCTGGCCTGCCAGGGCTCGGCTGGACGGTAAGCCTTTGTTAAATAAACCTGAGCGGAACTTGACTCGCAAAATACGCCGCACAGCATCATCCAGTCGTGCCGCTGGAATTTCACCTGATTTCACCTGAGCCAGGGTATTGGCATACAGCTCTTTCCAGTTGGCATTAGGTGCCATCAGAATATCGACACCGGCATTGATAGAAGCCGGGCAGCTGACTGGGCTACAGCCGCTGACAAAACTATGGCCGTCCCAGTCACCTATCACCAGACCGTCGAAAGCCATCTGGTTTTTCAGCACTTCGGTTAACAGATAGCGGTGACCATGCAAACGCTCCCCTTGCCAGCTGTTAAAAGACGCCATAATGGACTGCACACCAGCTGCTATAGCGCTGTAGTAACCAGCGGCATGGCGCTCGCGCAATTGCTGCTCGCCGATCACCGCATCACCGCGGTCTATGCCATCCAAGGTAGCGCCATCACCAATAAAATGTTTAGCGGTCGAAATCACCTGGCCAGCGCCAAACCAGCCAATGCTGTTGGCTTTGCCTTGCAAACCTTCCACTAAAGCGGCGGCATAAGAGGCCACCAGCTCTGGCTGCTCCGCATAAGACTCGTAAGTGCGGCCCCATCTGTCATCCTGCGCCACGGCCACTGTAGGAGCAAAGTTCCAGTCCAGCCCCGTAGCTGCAAGTTCTGCCGCTGTGGCTGCACCAATTTTCCGGATCAGTTCAGGGTTGCGTGTCGCACCTAAGGCAATATTGTGCGGGTATAAAGTGGCGCCATACAAGTTACCAACACCGTGCACAGCATCCGTGCCCCAGGCAATAGGAATGGCAGCAAAACCATCGGAAGCATCCATGGAAGCCTGATAATAGGAATCGGCCATCTTCACCCAGTCGCTGGCTTTATGCTGTTTGATGCCTTGTGGTACTGAGCCGCCGCCATTCAGTACTGAGCCAATATGAAATTTGCGAACATCAGCCGGCGTCAGATGTTTAATTTCCGGCTGGATCAGCTGGCCGACTTTTTCTTCAGCCGTCATTTTACCCAGCAGCTGATTAATTTTTTGTTCCAGCGCCGGATCCGCTTTCAGTGGCGACTGGGCTTTTGGCCAGCTGTCTGCCGCCTGCGATGCTGTGGCGGCCAAAGCCACTAAGCTCAGCAACAGCGAAGTTCTGTTCATCTTATATATCCTTGTTACTTTTATTAGAGTGCTGCAGCGCTGGTCCAGCTTTGGATGTTGGACTGTGCTGACTGGCCTGTTTCGTTCACCGCTATCACACGGTAATACACTGGGCCTTGTTGTTTTAATGCAGTCGGATCGGAAAAAATCCTATCTTTGGCCGGGTCAAACGGCAGTTTGGCATTTGAGACTTTGTCAGCTAATAGCTGCCATGGTCCTTGTGCTGAACTGGCTCTTTCGATGCGGTAATAGCGGGCTACAGCGGCGCCCAGCCATTGGATATTCATAGGATCTGTAATGGCTCTGAGCTTAGGCGCCAAAGGCAGAGGTAAAGCATCAGGTTTAGCCTTGCCCGCCAACCTGGCTTGCGCCTGGCGGACTAAATTTACGACCTGTTGCTCATCATTAAAAGCAGCCTCCGCAAAACCAGGCAAACGGTAGCTGTAATGACCTGTGTATTCTTTGTGGTAATAAAAACCACCATTGTGGCGCTGACCACGCCAGCCCCAGACAAAAACGCCTGCTGTTTTCGCGCCTTTCACTTCACTCTGCACCGCCGCCTGCAGAATAGCAGCGATATTTTTGCTGTCGGTTAAGCCAAATTCACCAATCAGATACACCTTTTTCCCGCCAATAGCCGCCAGATCTTTGCTCACTTGCTCTGGGTTGTTATTGTTGTTGGTGGTGTAAAAATGGTTGGAGATAATATCGACTTGCGGGTTGGTCAGAGACTCTGGAATAATCTTTAAATAAGTGCCGTCGACCGTTAGCTGATGAGGCGCATATTTTTTGATTTGAGCCACAGTTTTTTGCACAAATTCAGCTGTGCTGTCTTTCAGTTCATTGCCGGTTTCCCAGGCCATAATGGCTTTTTCTTCCGCATACAAACGGCCCGTGATGCTGTTTTTGCGCTGGATCACCTGACGGATAATATCCAGATAGGCCTGATAAGTACGGCTGTCTGTACGGTAAAAATCATCGGCCGTTTCGCCATAAAAAGCCGCTAACTGAGCCCGGCCACCCCACCAGTCCCAGTGGTCGATAAAAGGTAAAATAAGCCGGATTTGATACTGTTCAGCCAGCGCTATCATGCGGTCATACACCAGCATGGCTTTTTCGTTCAGCACAGGCATGCCGCCTGCAGTGGCCGGTGGCAAAATATGAGTTTCACGGCCACAGGCGGCATCGGCCGGATGCGCCACAGACAGCACATAAATCCGCATGGCTTTATGGCCAGTAAAACTTAAGGCTTGAAACCAGTTTTCCTGCTCTTCAGCCGTAGGCCAGTTAAAGTATTGGCCCCAGCCCCGTGGGTCGGCAGCGCAAACACCACGGGCATCGTCTTCTAATCGATGCAGCTCAGGCGCATGCAAGCCGGCAAATCGGAATTCTTCTGTACCATCCAGTAATTGGTGACCCTGACGGCTGATAAAGTGGTCAAAAGCTACGACAGGACTGGTACTGATACACAACAGCAGACTGATCAACCAACGATGCATGCTTACTCCTTTTTACCATAAGATTGTTTAGTGAGATTGCTCCAGCAGCAATGCCGCTTCCATCATGGCGCGACCACTGTGGTAAGGTCCTTTCCAGAAACCTACTTTGTAGTGGGTAGCCCGGTCCGGATCCGATGCCGCCAGCCAGTGCCATTCGCCGCCTACAGCGTCTATATGTTCGCGCTGAATATAAGCCCAAAGCCCTTCAGCCACACTGAAATAGCCGATATCACCCGTTAAACGCCAGGCGGTTAAAAAGCCCACTAAGGCTTCAGCCTGCACCCACCAGCAGCTTTGCTGGTGCTGCTGTTGCGTGGCCAGATGCCACTCATCGGCCAGATGGCCGTCTGCGCATAAGCCTTGCTGCAAGGCTACATCGGCCATCTGCAGCACCAAAGGCCGGTATATCTGCAGTAAGCGGTGATCGTCCAAAGCGCGCAGCGCTTCCCAGAGTAACCAGCTGGCTTCAATATCATGGCCATAAGAATAAAAAGGCGAATGATCGGCCCAGTCCAGATCCATAAAAAGCCGTAAATGGCCATTGCTGGCATTGACGATACGCTCGGCAAACAGCAGCGTCAGCCGCTCTAACGCTTGCTGCACTGCAGAGGTTTTATGCTGCAAATACAAAGCGGTATAAGCTTCCAGCACATGCAAATGGGTATTCATGGTTTTAGGATAATTTAAATCTTTGTCGCTTAAGCGCAAATCCTGCAGTGCCTGCCAGTGTTGTGAAAAGGCCTCCAGGTAACCCAGTTGTTGCTGATCCCAGCTGTATTGCTCCAGCAGCTGAAAATAGCTTAGTGCTTTATCCAAAGCAGCCTGCTCGCCTGTGGCCTTGTAGTAAGCACACAAGGCATAAATGGCAAAAGACTGGGCGTAGGTTTGTTTTTTACCATTGACCAGCTGGCCCTGGGCATCCAACTCCCAAAACACGCCACCTGCAGTTTTGTCGTCAAAATGCTCCAGCAGGTAATGATAAGCCCGGCTTGCCAGCGCTTTACATTCTGCCGAATCGAGAAAAACGGCGGCTTCGCTGAAAAACCACAAAATACGGGTATTCAGGATAATGCCTTTATTGGCATTGACTTCGACGCTGCCATCATCATTGATTTGACCATAAAAGCCTCCGGCCGGGTCTACTGCATGATCGGCCCACCAACGCGCAATAGTTGCGCAGTGCGCCCGGCAATGCGGCGCCGTCAGAGGCAAGGTCTGGATCATAAGCCTAAATCCTTTAAAGCCTGCTCATTGCCGTCGACCAACGCATTGATGCGCTGCACTGTTAAGGCGGAGCGATAACCGTCTTCCGGTGTATTGATAGCGTAATCGACCAGTTGCGCCACTGTGCTGGTGGCAACATGCATACGGGTATCGGATGAGGCGTAATAAATAAAAACTTCGTTGTTTTCGTTTACTATCCAGCCGTTACTGAAGGTCACGTTTGATACGTCGCCCACCCGCTCTGCGCCTTCAGGGGCAATAAAATGACCTGCTGGTCTGTGGGTCACCAGCCAGGGTTTGTCTAAGTCGGTCATAAAGACATAAAGCACATAACGTAAACCTGCCGCCGTGTTACGTACCGCATGAGCTAAATGCAGCCAACCTTGGTCGGTTTTGATGGGGGCAGGGCCCTGGCCGTTTTTCACTTCATGAATAGCGTGATACACCTTAGGGTCTACGATCTGTTCTTGCTTCACTTCGGCATTGACCATAGAGTCTGTTAAACCCCAGCCGACACCGCCGCCACTGCCAACACTGATAAAACCATCTTGGGGTCTGGTGTATAAGGCATATTTGCCATCGACAAATTCCGGGTGCAATACCACATTGCGCTGCTGGCCTGAATAAGTGACTAAATCCGGTAAACGTTCCCAATTGACTAAATCTTTGGTACGGGCAATGCCACACTGAGCTTCAGCTGCGGAGGTATCATTAGGCCGGCTTAAATCTTTACGCTCAGTACAAAACAAACCATAGATATAACCATCGGCATGAGCCGTCAAACGCATATCGTAGACGTTGGTGTCTGGCCTGTCAGTTTCCGGCATAGTGACGGGCTTAGGCCAGAACACAAAGTTATCCACGCCATTGGCGCTTTCAGCCACAGCAAAAAAAGATTTACGGTCGTTGGCTTCCACCCGCACCATCAGCAGGTATTTACCCTGCCAATGGATGGCACCAGCGTTAAAAGTGGCATTGATGCCATTGCGCTCCAGCAACAAAGGATTACGTTGTTCGTTAAAGTCATAACGCCAGGTTAAAGGTGCATGAGCTGCAGTTAAAATAGGATTGTGCCAGCGGCGATAAATACCGTTACCTGTGGCGACAGGCTGGTTAGGTAAAGAGACTAATTTTTGATGCTCTGCAAATAATTGTGCTACGTTTTGCTTAAAAGTCATGGGAACTGTTCACCCTTTCCAAATGTATAGCTGATGTTTTGTTGTTTCTGAGCTCCCAATATCTCTGTCATTGGGAACCGGTTACATGTTTATCTTAAGTTGAGCATAGAATACTCAACTTAAGATGATGATTTTTTATTTATGAGTAACGATTTCGCCTGATAGGTCCGAAACTACAGGCCGATCGTCAGGATGGTCGCGTAAATGATCCCACCAGTGGTACTTCAGGAAAATACTGGTCAGAGCCGCTACCAGCATGGCACCAGCAAAAGCTTGCCATTGCTGGATCACCATAAAAATAGGTGCTGCTGTTAAACTGGTATGCCAGACAATGCCAACACAGACATTGGCCATATCACGACCAAAATCACGGTTAGGCACAATAGCGGCATTGTCTTTTTGCAGTTCAGCCAGAACCGGAGCCCAGAAACCCCAGGGTCTGGTTTTACGATAGAATTCTTTTAACACCGCCATTTCATCTGCTGGTGTCAATAAGCTTGCCACTACGCAGGTCAGCAAACAAAATGCAAAGAGCGCAGGGAAGGCATACAGAGGTGACACTGAGGTAAACATCATAGGAATAGCAGTGACAATACCAGCCAGCATACCAAAGAAATAACCATAGCCGTTAAAGCGCCACCAGTACCATTTCAGTAAGTTGGCTGCGGTGTAACCACCGTACAAAGCTGAAACCAGCCATAAAATCAGTTCATTCAGCGATGGAATAAACAGGCCTATGGCAGTACCAATCAGCACGAATAATACCGAAACTAAGTAACTGAGTTTGACATAAGTTTTAGGCGCGGCATTGGCATTGACGTACTTTTTATAGATGTCGTTCACCAGATAAGCAGGGGCTGCGTTGACAGTAGCGGCAAAGGTCGACATAAAAGTCGCCAGTAAACCCGCTATGACCAAACCTAACAAACCAGCCGGAATATAGTTGACCAAGGCAAAAGGCAGAATTTGTTCAAAGTCGACATTCGGGCCCATCGCATTGAGTTCATCGCGGAAAAATACCAGAGCCAATACAGCTAAACCTGTGATCATCATATAACGTGGAAACAGCAGTACCACATTCACAACCCAGCTCATTTTAGCTGCTTCCACCGGAGTTTTAGCCGATAACACCCGCTGCATATCATAGTTAGGTGCAGGGCCTGCCATGCTTTGTAAAAAGCCTTTAAACAGTACCAGCATAAAAAACACTGAAAACAATGACCAGCCATCTTCTACTATTTTCTGATTGGCCGATGCCAGTAGCTCTGACCAATCCAGCTCCAGGTTCCAGCCAAAAGCCAGGCTATGCCAGCCTTCAGGCACAGCGGCAGCAAGCATCTCCGGCGATACCTGCATCATGGCAATGATACCTATAGCGATACAGGCGAAAGTCATAATAATAAACTGCACCACCTCAGTGATCACTACACTGAACATGCCCCCTTTGACCACATAAGCTGTGGTGATTAAGGTGATGATTAAACCGTACAACACTTCGTTGCTATGAGCATCAGCCGACAGTTGCCATGGCAAAAAGGCGGCGGCAAATTTACCTATGCCGATAAAACCATAAGCCAGAAAGCCAATCACGCTTAATAGTGCAAACAGCACTACGATTAAATGGCTCCACTGGGCGCCTCTGCTGTTACCAAAGCGGAAGGTGATCCATTCAGCGCCTGTCATCACGCCAGAGCGGCGCAGCCAGATCGACAAAAACACCATCAGGAAAATTTGATTAAAAGCAGGCCAGAGCCAGGGGATAAACACGCTTTTCAAACCATAAATAAATAGCAGATACACCATCCACATGGTGCCGCTGATATCAAACATACCTGAAGCATTCGACAAGCCCAGATAATACCAGGGCATTTTATTACCACCGAGGAAGTAACTTTGCATATCCTTGTTGGCTTTATTGGCAATCCAAAAGCCGATCCATAGCGACAGGGCAATATAAGCCAGCACTATGGCAATATCTATAGGAGCTAAATTCATCTGTTATTCGTCTCTGTTGACTTGTCCGGCCTTTGCTGCTGACTGAGCAGCCAGCAGGCCTGTTATATCCTTTATTTTAACAGCAACTGGCACCTGAAAATGAGTGTAACCGGTTACTGTTGTCGTCTGAGTTTACCTTTTTATGCTCAGTTGGCAAGCTGTTATTTGCGTTTATTTCTGTGCTGGCCTATAACGCTTTGTGTAAAATGTCCCACCGCTCTTGAAGCTGTCGTTTTGTTGTAGAGCCTGTAGACGTTTCGAGATTAAATTTTGTTGGTTCTTGTCGTCCCTTTTACTGGGTTAGCACTGGTTTATGTAGAGTCACTACACTGTACTCGAACGGCATTGCGTAAAAAACGACCAGACTGCTGCAAAAATACCCCTGAAACGTCAACATGCTCTAGCCTTGATCGCATTGCCAGACTATCTTGATAGGGTTTTGCGCTTTTGTCGCCATACTGCAACTCCAATTGTATTGGGTATAAAAAAATAACAATGCTGAAAAATGCAAATAAATCAGTCACTAAGGTTCGTTTCCATGTCTACTATCCGCGATGTATCCAAACAGGCAGGTCTATCTATAGCTACAGTATCCCGGGCTTTGAGTACACCGGAGAAAGTGTCCCCAGAAAGCCTGAAGCGAGTGCAGGCTGCGATAGAAAAGCTGCAATACAGGCCCAATATGTTGTCGCAGAAATTCCGCTACAACAGCGCCAACAGCATAGTAGTGCTGGTGCCTAATATAGCTAATTTGTTTTTCTCCACAGTGATCAGTGGTATTGAAAACGTGGCACAAAAACGCGGTTTTAACGTCTTGCTCGGCGATACCCGCGATTCTATGCAGCGTGAGCAAGAATTTGTCCATTTAGTAGAGACCCGCCAGGCTGATGGTTTAATCCAGTTACGGCCTTACAAAGCCAACAACAGTTTATTGCCTAAAGCCCATGTCACAGCAGTGAATGCCAGCGGTTGTGAAAATACACCTTACCCTACAGTGCGTATCGACAATGTTGCTGCTGCACAAGAAGTGATGCGGTATCTGATTTCGCTCGGACACAAACGTATTGGTATGATTTCAGGCTTAAAAGACAACCCGCACGCTATAGATCGAATGCGGGGTTACAAAGCAGCTTTGGCTGAAGCCGGTATCGAATTTGACCCGGCTTTAGTGACGGAAGGCGACTTTACCTTGTGGTCAGGTTTGAATGCATCTGGTCATTTCAGCCGGATGCCAACCCCACCAACTGCGCTGTTTTGCATGAATGATGAAATGGCCATTGGTGCGATTAAGGGATTGAAAAGTAAAGGATTCAGAGTACCAGAAGATATTTCTGTCACAGGTTTTGACGATCTGGAGTTTGCCAAATACAGTGATCCTGCATTAACCACCATAGCTCAACCTGCAGGTAAAATAGGTGAAAAGGCCGCAGAGTTGTTGTTCCAGCTACTGGACGGTACTCATGAGGGCAGCACAGAGTTTGTTTTACCTTACGAATTTGTCATTCGCCAAAGTACTGGGCCAGCACCACAACAGCAGAATTAAACTCTGAAATCAGCTTGTACTCTGCTGAAAATCAATTTGCAAAGCGCAATGTAACCAGTTACATTTTAGGCAACTTTAGTTTTGTCAGCACTGTATTGGCCGGACTTCCCCAAGCAGACCTAAAAATACTGTGCTGGCATCTTGTTTCAGGTGTTCCTACATGTTGTCGTTACTGATGCAAAGCCAGAAATTCACTGCCTGGCTGAAAAACTCGGCGCTGCCATTCTGGAGCCAGCGAGGTATTAATCCAAAAACGGGCGCTGTGTACGAAAAATTTAATGCTGAGCATCAGCCAGATCTCAGCGCTGTGTTCAGAAGTAGGGTGCAGGCCAGGCAAATCTTTGTGTTTGCAGCCGCTTATCAGCAAGGCTGGTTACCTGATGCACTGGAAAAAGTGGCAGCTATACAGCAGTTTTTAAATCAGCACGCAAAAAAACACAGTACTGCCGCAGGTTATGTGCACAGCCTGAACTCTGCCGGCCAGCAGTTGGATCAAAAACTGGATGCCTATGATTTTGCCTTTTTCCTGCTGTCTTGCGCGTACAGATATCAGAGTTTTTCTGATCTGCAGGCGCTGGATCAGGCTAATAAATTACTCGAATACATAGAGCAGCAATTCCGCGCCGCGCCAGGGGGGTGGATGGAGGGGGACTACAGCAGCCCTTACCGTCGGCAAAACCCTCATATGCATTTGTTTGAAGCTTTTTTGGCTTTGTACCAAGCGACCAAAGATGGCAAATGGCTGGCTAAAGCCGGACAAATTTACACCTTGTTTGAGACTGTGTTTTTCCGCCCACAACAAGGTATTTTACTGGAATACTTTACTGAGCAATGGCAGCCAATGCCTGGAGTTCAAGGCCAAATCGTTGAGCCAGGGCACATGTTTGAATGGGTCTGGTTATTGCGCTGGTATCAGCAACTGACGGCTACTCCTGTGGATCATTATTGCGAAACCTTGTACCAAAATGGCCTGAAGCTGGGTCTTGAAGCGAGCTCAGGGCTGATTTACGACGAAGTACTGCTCAGTGGTGAAGTGGTTAAAAACACCAAAAGACTCTGGCCTCTGACTGAGCTTATTAAAGCCAGTCTGGCTCAGGCCAAAGCCAGCTTGGATCTGCCTGCTCAACAGGCTGCGGAGCAGCAGGCTGCTGTGGCTATAGATTTACTGTTTCGTTTTTATCTGAACTCAAATGTAACCGGTTTATATATCGATCAGCTTGATGCTGAGAATCAGATTTGTGTGGCGGAGGCGCCAGCCAGTACACTCTATCATCTGATGGTCGCAGGCTTAGAAGCCCAGGCCTATTGTCAAACACAGCAAAACGGAAAACTCTGATGTGGTCAACTGACTGTTTTAAAACTTACGATATTCGCGGCATAGTACCGACCCAACTGAATGAGGGGCTGGCCTATCGTATAGGTCGTGCTTTATGCCAACAGTTGTCGCCAAAAACTGTAGTTATAGGTCATGACATCCGTTTATCCAGCCCGTCTTTAAGTGCTGCTTTGGCACGAGGACTACAGGATGGCGGCGCTGATGTGATTGATATAGGCTTATGTGGTACTGAGCAAGTGTATTTTTCAGTATTTCATCTGGACGCTGATGCCGGTATTTGCGTTACAGCCAGCCACAATCCTGCCAACTACAACGGTATGAAGTTTGTTGGTAAAGGCTCAGCGCCTATCAGCGCAGACACAGGGCTGAATGCTATTCGGGATTTGGTCGCCAGCGCGGAATTTCTTGCTCCAGCCACCAAAGCAGGGTATCAACAGCAAAATACCTTGCCAGCTTATGTGGAACATCTGTTGACCTACCTGGATGTCAAAGCACTAAAACCACTGAAAGTAGTGATGAACCCAGGCAATGGTGGGGCAGGGCTAGTGGTGAATGCGCTGGCGCCTTTGCTACCCATAGAGATAGTGCCGCTGCAGTTTGATCCGGACGGGACTTTCCCACATGGGGTGCCTAATCCTTTGCTGGTGGAAAACCGCTTAAGTACCAGTGCAGCTATTACAGCTTGTCACGCCGATTTAGGCGTCGCCTGGGATGGTGACTTTGACCGCTGCTTCTTCTTTGATGAACAAGGCCAGTTTGTCGATGGTTATTATCTGGTGAGTTTATTGGCCAAAGCTTTATTGCTAAAACATCCGGGTGAAAAAATCATTCATGATCCGAGGCTGTATTGGGCGACTCAGCATACAGTAAAAGCTGCAGGTGGTGTGCCTGTGATCAGTAAAACCGGCCATGCTTATATCAAAGAGAAAATGCGCGCTGAAGATGCACTTTATGGTGGCGAAATCAGTGCTCATCATTATTTTCGTGACTTTGCCTATTGCGACAACGGCACTATTCCCTGGTTGCTGATGCTGGCTTTATTGTCTGCCACAGCTCAACCTCTATCTGCTTTAGTAGAGCAGTTGCAGCAGCAATTCCCTTGTAGCGACGAGCTGAATTTTAAAGTCACAGATGCAAAAGCTGCCATAGCTGCTATTGCCGCTTTGTATCAGCCGCAGGCCTCAGAGGTAGATCTGCTGGATGGTTTAGGCCTGAGTTTTGCCGACTGGCGCTTTAATCTGCGGATGTCGAACACTGAGCCTTTGCTGCGACTAAATGTCGAAACCAGAGCGAACACTAACTTACTGGCCAGAAAAATTGCTGAAATCACCTCCGCATTACAGCCCTTTTTGGCTTAGTTAGCCTAAAGGCTTGAAGATAGAAAAGGGCGCTTAAAGCGCCCTTTTCTATTTGGATAAAGTGTTAACTCTTGTTTACAACGCATTCATCGCTGCAGCATGAGCTTTCAGTATACCAATGGTACTTTGGTCCTGATCAAAGACTGAATTCAAGCCCTGCGGCTCCTGTGGCGGATCGCCCAGATAGTCATCGCCTGCTTGCCAAATAAAATCAGCCCTTTGAGTTCGTCCTGCACCACCCCAGGTCCAAAAGTTAGAGCCAGCAATAGAACGGCCGGCTTTGGCTTCCTTTTCAATCAACTGAAAGAACTCGCTATAAAACTTATCACGCCAGACTGTAGTGGCTTGGGGTCTGTAGTCAGCGCCGTCTCTTTCTATGCCAAACTCTTCCATCACCAGCGGCTTGTTCATCTGATCGGCCACGGCTATATGTTGCTCTATATAAGTTTTAGCTGTTGCAAGACCCGACTCATAGGTCTGTTCCGCCTGAGTGATATCAAACCACTGCCAGTTTTTTGGCCAAAGGTGAAAGGTCAGGTAGTCCACAAAAGGCGACTGGTGGGCTTCAATAAACAAATTCATATCATCCAGCGCGCCACGGCTGCCTTCACTGCCGGTCGAAACCAGCTGTTGTGGTGCTAGTTGTTTAATGAACTGGGCTGTTTCATGAACCCACTGCACATAAACTTCGGCGTTTTCAGCGCCAGCCTCACCGCTACCTGGCCGCGGTTCATTCGCTAACTGCCAGCTCATAATAGTGGGGTCGGCTTTGTAGGCCACTCCAGTCACTGTATTGGTGCGCTCTATCAGTTGCTTGATCAGGCTACGGTATAAAGCCTGCGATTCGGCCAGGCGATAAAACCGTGCCGAGTTTTGCATAAAGGCATTCCAGTCTTTGGTTAAGTCGGGGTCCAGCACAGGCTCGCCTGTCTGCCAGGCCACATACTGTGACATGCCACCAGACCACTGCCAGAAGTTATTCAAAAACAGCACAGCTTTCATCTCGCGCTTGGCCATTTCTGCCAGCAGAAAATCCAGCCCTTGCCATAAGTCTTCATCGATTTGGCCTGGTGCCGTCTGAATAGCAGGTTTTAATGACATCACCAGAGCGCTGGCTTCAGAGGCCGCCAGCACCCTTAAGTTAGTCACACCAGCAGCTTTTAACTGATCCAGCTCTTGGATTAAACGCGCTCTGTCACCTTTAGCGCCAGCGGCGCCCAAGTAAGCGCCATACCAAAAGTTTGTGCCGACAAAATAATAGGGCTTACCTGCCAGTTGGAATTGCTTACCTTTTACTTGCACAAAAGCTGAAGGCGCTGCAGTTTCTGTCGCGACCAGAGTTTCTTGTGACATAGGCGCTTTACCACAACTGGTTAAGGCCGCCAGTAACAAGAGCCCAAATAGAGTTTTTACTGATTTCATGGTGTGGCTCCGGTTGAAGTATCAGACTTTAATTTTTCGCCAGCCCTGAACGGCACAGCTGGTAAGCCTGCACTGTTGTATAAGTTGGCGTAGGTGTAGTCGGCCCAGCCAAAACGGATGGAGACAGGTGTTTTTACTTGTTCGCTCCAGACCAGCAGCTGATCCGTGCCCAGCAGTTTGGCCTGAGCGTTATGATATTTGCCGTCATGCCCAGCAATAGCAAAGCCAAGTAACTGGTCGCCTTGGACTGAAAGGCCAGTGCCAACCTGATCAAAGCTTAAACGGAAGCCTGAATCTCTGACTCTGATGCTTTTTAACACTGGGCCTGAATACAGCACATCTTCAGCATAAACCACAGCGCGGGCCGCCAGATACAAACGCTCTGCTACAGGTTTTTTCCGGCGTGGATGCACGTCTTCAATGTCGCCTAAGTCAGTGATCACCGCCATAGCGGTTTGTGGCAGGGCCAGAGTTTTAGTTTGGGCTTCACGTAACTCTGCCCAGTTACTCTCCATAGGGTAAGGCTGAGGTTTCATATAACTGGCAAGCTGCACATATAAAAACGGCAAAGGTTGTTGCCAGTGCTGACGCCAGCTTTGAATTAAGGTACTGAATAACTTGTGGTAATACTGCGGTTTATCACCGTTACTTTCGCCCTGATACCAAATCACCCCTTTTACGGCGTAAGGCATCAGTGGTTTGATCATGGCATTAAAGAGTACACCAGGTTTCCAGTTCAGGAATTTTACGTCCGGTAATTGAGGTTCAGCGTCGTTTTTATAACGCCAGTCACCTTCCAGATTGAGTTGGCTTGCATCGGCTTTTAACCACAACTGACCAGCACGGCCTACTGAGACTTTATTGTCCCAGCTGTTGATCACCCGCAGCGCTATCAGGTTGTCACCGGCTTTTAACAGCCCTGCTGGCAACTTAATTTCAGTGGTAGAGTCGGCCCAGCTTTCTTCGGCCACTTGTTGACCGTTGACAAAAATACGGCCAATTTGATTGATATCACCAAAAAACAGCGAGGCTTGAGCCGGCGCTTTTTCCAGTTTTACGGTTTTGCGTAACCAGACAATATCACTCAAGGGTTTGGCATTAGGTAAGCTCACCTTTTGCCACTGACTGTCATCTGTGGCAGGTTCAGCCAGTTTGAGCTGTTCAATACCTGCATTGCTGGCAATCAATTGCCATTTTTGCTGGTCTTTTTGTTTGTTCTCTTCGATGCGTTGTTGCCATACTTCAGGCTGAGCTTGCATGTCCGCTGCATCTTTTTCATAGCCAGGCACATTGAGCAGCGCCTGAGCCGGAGTCCAGGCTTCGGCCGCTGTGCCGCCCCAGGTGGCATCAATTACACCTACAGCAACGCCTTTTTGCAGATGATTTTGTTTGGCAAAAAACCAGCCAATAGCAGAGAAATCAGCCACTGTTTCAGGCGAAGCTACAATCCAACTGGCAGCCGGAACAGGCTGATTGGGTAAAGCAGACAAGGTTTTAGGCAAAGTATAAAACCGGATTTGTGGCAAATTACTGTCTTGCACTTCCTGTTGCCAGTTTTCCGTTTGAGCACCCAGTTTCCATTCCATATTGGACTGGCCCGAGGCCACCCAGACTTCACCCAACCAAACATCGTTAAACCTAAGGCTCTGGCTTTGGGTTTTTACGAGCAGGCTATAAGGCCCGCCGGCAGGCTGAGGTTTTAATGTTGCCAGCCATTGGCCATTGGCGTCCGCCTGCACTGAGGTTTTGCCTTGTGCCAGTTCCACTTCTACAGTGTCACCTGCTTTGGCCTGGCCCCAGATTTTCAGTTGCTGGTCACGTTGCAGCACCATATGATCGGCAAAAAGTGCCGGTAAGGTGAGTTCACTTGCCATCAGGTTGATGCTTATCAAGCTCATAAAAATCAAACAACTCTGCAGTAATTTAGACATCAGTGTGCTCTTTTTTTGGTTAATTGCTCAAGCAGTTCAATGCATTAAGCGGCTCTTCAAACTAGAAAACAAGCCGGACTAAAGTCTTCACTGAAGTCCGGCTCAGGTTAAATGCTTAGAAACGAGCTCTTACACCCAAGGTATAACGACGCTCATAAATGTTCTGATTGATCTTCAGGTTTTCCCATTGCAGATAACTTTCCTCGTATTCTTCGGTCAGGTTGGTGCCCTGAGCGAAGACAGTAAAGTTGTCTGTAATGTCATAACTGACAGAAGCATCCACATAAGCAGTGGGCTGTTGCCAGAAACCAAAGTCGGCCTGACCCCAGACATTAACAGGGTACTGTAAACGCTTGCTGCGGTAGTTATGCGCTAAACGAGCCTGGAAGCCGTCTTTTTCATACCAAATGATAGAGTTGGCAGAATGCTCTGAGTTGTCTGAAATAGGCAGAGTTTCGCCATAATAATCTTTGCTGGCACTTTCGCTTGGCGCGTAAGTGTAATTAAAGGTTACGCCAAAACCGCTCCAGAGATCTGGCAGGAAATCAAAGGCTTGCTGATAACCAAACTCGATACCCTCAATAGTGCCGCCTTGGCCATTTTGCTTGGTTTGAGTGGGCACTGCCGTATTACGCACTACGCCATCCGAGTCCGGTATATCAGAGCGCAGCACAGTACCTGTTTCAATAAAAGACTCGATATCCATACGGAAAGCGCCCAGACTTAATAAACCACTGGAACTGAAATACCATTCCAGACTGAGATCAAAGTTGTCAGAGCGCCATGGGTCCATCATAGGGTTACCATTGGACTGAGCTTGCTGAGCTAAAAACAAACTGGAGTTGTTTGGATCTATAGTACGGGTGACAGATAGGCCCAAACCTAAATCGTCGGTATTAAGCGCCGTCATGGTTTTGGCATAAGCAGCACGTAACTTCAACTCTTCTGTTAAATCAAAGGAGATATTAAAAGACGGCAGCACGTCTGTGTAATCTCTGTCGGTGATGACATCACCGGCATCAGATAAAGGTGTACCTGAAATCCCTTCGTAATCTACACCATCTACTGTCACTACTGAGGTTGCGCCAAGAATATTTTGTAGCACATTCAGTTGTGTTTTAATCACCTGCACCCCCAGGTTACCGCGGAACGGCAGATCGAAAGCGCTGATATCGCCTTCAAAATTAGCCTGGGTGTAGACAGTGCTGGTTTTCTCTTCGATATCATAAGAATCGGCCGGGTTTTTCTGCCGGACATTGCCACCGTATAAGGCATTCTGGAAACCCAAGGCATCGTCCATCACTTTAGGATCAATAAAATACAAACCGGCTGAAGGTAAGCCAGTGACAGGACCAAAATCACTGATTTGTTTCACCCAACCTGCGGGTAAACCAGAAAATGGCTGTAAAGCAGCAATAGACAAGCCAGTGTCAGGCAAACTTGAGGCTGGATCTTTCCACTTGGCGTAGACAGTTTTGCCAGCGCTGGAGGTAAAAGGTGAGACTAAATCATAAGTAAAACGGGTCACATCACGTTTGGCATAACGCACACCAAAATCGACAGAGGTAATGTTTTCCAGCTCAAAAGCATAGCTGCCGTCTGCCCTTAAAATATCTAAGTTGGCTTCATCATCTGAGTTGTGTTCTGAATAGGTAGAGACCAGGCCGTAATTGGCCATATTGCCGGTGTCGACCCCAATATTCCAATCCGGATGTTCACCACGGTAATCGATAGAGACCGGAATATAGTAATACAGGGGTAAACCATTGCTGCCAAGCAGCGGCTGGCCATTGGCCTGAGTAATAGGTAAACCTTTGATACCACCTGGGTTCACTGCCACAGGGCCATTGCCAAAGTTGGCGTCTGCGCCTACCTGAGATAAACCGTCATTTAAGTAGGAATCAGCAAAGTTTTTGGTGCGCTCTGCTGTGGCTTTGCCATGTAAATAACGCACTGAGCCTTTAAATCTGTCGCCGTTGTCATAATCCAGTTGCAGATTGGTGTTCAGTGATTCGCGGTAATCCACTTCGCTGCGTGAATAGGCATTTAATCCACGGGCTTCTAAATCCACCGATTCTAACGCATAAAAACCTGGCGCTACTTCAGTGGCCGCATCTGGTTTAAACCAGCCCCAGTTTTGCCAGGCGTTATGCGCCACTATGCCGGAAGCACGGTCAAACTGGTCCATGTCGGTGTAAAACACGTTGGCAGTTAAAGTTAAAGTGGAAGACAATTCGTATTGAAATGAAGTGGTTAAACCTAAGCGCTCACGTTCAACAAAACGGTTCATAGCGCTGTGGCTTTGGAAGCTGAAAAAGGTGTCCGTGGTATCACCGTCAGCATTGACATCAGCAGCACCCTGAGGCCATGCCCAGCCTTCACCCGCTAAACCCCACCAGCCGTCATTTTGTGCGCCGTTGCGGTAATTGGCTAAGTTAGAGTTAGAGTAAGTGGCAGAAAAAGCAGCACCCCATTTGTCGCCATTGTAACCGGCGAACATGCTGGTTTTGTCGTCTACTTCTTCAGTGTAGGAACCATAAGTGCCTTCAGTGGCAGCTACTAAAGTCCAGCCCTCTTCTAAATCAAAAGGTCTGTGGCTTTTCAGGTTAATAGTGCCGGAAATACCACCAGCTAAGGTACTGGCCGTAGGCGACTTTAATACATCGACACCTGAAATCAGTGAAGACGGAATATCAGTAAAGTCAGGTTGTACAGTAGTAATAGAACCAGCACTTAAAAATTGTTCGCCATTGAGCAATGTGGCAACCTGCGGCATACCGCGCACGTTGACGGTAGAACCTTCACCTGCAGAGCGGCGGATTTGCACGCCGTTAATACGCTGCAAGGAGTCGGCAATAGTAGTGTCCGGCAGCTTACCTATGTCTTCTGCCACTATAGAATCAACCACCTGATCTGAATTACGTTTGGTATTGATAGACGCAACTTGCGAGCCTTTGACGCCTCGCACCAGAATTTTTTCAATTTGTGCTTCTTCGGCTGAGGTTTTTTCTGCTTGCTGAGCCTGAGCATAACCTGCACTCATGGCCAATACGGAGCTGATGCTTAAGGCCAGAGCGCAGCGCTTAAACTGGTTGTGGGAATTGTTCATCTTTCTTTGTCCTGTTGACTGGTCGGGCTCTGTTGCAAGGCAAGACAGCAGGCACCTTCTCCCCTAAGACAAAGTGGCACAGCATGCAATACAAAACACCCGTTGTATTTCTAGTTTATGTAACAGTGCAACTTCACAGTCAGGCTTTATACTTTAACTGGTGGTAACCGGTTACATATTGATTTAAACCTTCCCCAAGGTTGCTAGAATGTAGTGCATGCGAAAATTTAACACAACTGTCTGATGAATTTTTTTTCATCATGACCGGCCCCTTCAAGCAAGTGTTTATATGGATTATTATTAATAATCAATTGCTTATTATTTTGTGTTGCGGCTAATTTTTAGCTGGTCCGGCAATGTCTTATTTATAGTGTTTTGGCAAAGGCGAGCGGCTGTATTACAGCTTCTCTTTCCAGAAAGACGATAAAATTTGTAACCGGAACCATTGAGGGCTGCAGCAGTGTTTGAGTCATCGGGCGCTGTTTCGCCTACCAGAGCCTGCTGCCATAAACCTGCGGATAGTAGGCAGAACTAAAAGAAATGATGAAGAGGTTCCATCTGTTGATGCAGTATTACCAATGGCTTGCTTCAAGCACGTATCTTTACTCCTGAATGCGGTTAAAGGATTGTCGTCTAAATTATTCAAAATAAATGCGTTCGTGGTTATTCCGTTATTTTTTTGTTGGTGCAGAGATAAAATTACACGAACGCACAAATTATTTGACTTTATATAGTGCGTTGATCATTATTTACACGTTCGCACATAATTTAAGGGCTTGTTATGGACGTCATTGTTAAAAGTGTCGCGCAAATTGCAGGCGCAGCTCGATTGACCCGTAAAGCTCAGGGGATAGATCAGTTTGCAGCCGCTTCCTTATCTGGCAATAGCGTCACCTTTATCAGCCAGTTTGAGAATGGTAAAACCAGCGTTGAAATTGGCAGGGTGCTGGAGCTTTTAGATCAACTGGGTATTGAGCTGGTATTAAAATTACCTTTAGATCAAGCTGAGCTAAAGCCTGCTCAGCAAAAGCTGCTACATGATGCTATCTACGGGGGCGCTTAATGAGTCGTTCCCTCCATGTGTTTATTAACAATGAGCAGATTGGAACTATTTACGAAGAAAATGCGATCTGGGGCTTTGCCTACACAGAAGCATGGCTCAGCCATTCTGACGCCTTTGCCTTATCTTTAGCCTTACCACTTGAGACCGGCATCAAATGGGATGGTGCTACCACTCGTCCGGTACAGTGGTTTTTTGACAATCTTTTACCTGAAGAAAATGCCAGAGTTTTACTGGCCAAAGACGAAAAGGTAGATGCCGGAGATATCTTTTCGTTACTGCTGGCAATAGGTGCAGAATCGGCAGGAGCTCTGACTCTGTTAAGTCCGGGCGAGATGTTACCCATAGGTGCAGCTCATCCATTAACAGCAGAAGAGCTTAATCAACGTATTGAAGCTTTGCCTAAAACTCCACTGAACGATAAAAACAGAAAACGTATGTCGCTGGCTGGCGCTCAGCACAAAATGTTGGTTATTTATCGTGATCATGCTTTGGCCGAGCCTTCGGGCCAATGGCCATCCACTCATATCCTTAAACCAGAGCATTCACAGCCTGCCACTTATCCTTTCACCTGTCGCAACGAATGGTTTGTGATGAAGCTGGCAAAATTATGCAAAATGAATGTTCCTGAAGTTGATGTTTTGTATGTGCCTCAGGCCGCCTATGTTGTTGAACGCTTTGACAGAGCAGGTACTTATCCGGATCTGCAAAGGCTGCATATACTGGATGGCTGTCAGTTGCTGAATATTCCTCCAGCAGATAAATACAAAGCAAGTCATGTTGAGTCGTTGGCTAAAATGGTTGAAAGGTGCCGCACTAAAGCACTGACCCAACTTATTTTATTTCGTTGGGCTTTGTTTAATGCTTTGGTTGGTAACGGCGATGCGCATATGAAAAACCTGTCCTTTCGTTTTGAGCGGGGGCTGGTGGCTATCATGCCGCACTATGATTTGCTCTCAACCATTATTTACGAAGAACGCGGCCATCATTTAAATGCTGAACTGTCTCAGCCTATGGGCACAGCCAGAACTTTTGCCGGATTGAGGTTACAGGACCTGCTGGCGTTTGCTGGGGGACTGGGGATTAAAGCCAGTTTGGCTGAGCGTGAAATTAAAACCATGACTGGCCTGATCTCCAAGGGAGCTGCAGCCTTAATTCTACAGGTAGAGGCTTTGCCCCTTTACCCGGGCAAAGCGGGTGAGCTGCGTATGCTGCGGCAAATTGAACATCTGGCCATTCATGAGATGATTCGCAAAATAAGCTGAACTAACTGCGCTTATACAAATAAAGAACTACAACTTTAGGTACAAGCTACTGTTTTATATCCTATTTATCGCGCCAGCAAGCTAACTTTGTTAGGCTATACTGAAGCCGTCTTTGCACCGCGCTGGCCTACAGAGTAATCTGGTCAGCATTAGTTGGAGTTTTTATGCTCGCCTACGACGATATCATCCGCAGAAACAATGTACAGATCACGGGTTCAGGCCAGCAGGTGATGCTGATGGCTCACGGTTTTGGTTGTAACCAACTGATGTGGCGTTTTTTAATGCCACACCTGAGTGAGCAATACAAACTGGTGCTGTTTGATTACGTCGGCTCTGGCGCTTCAAATCTTGCGGCGTATTCCAGGCATAAGTATGCCGATTTGGCAGGCTATGCACAGGACATAGTGGATATTTGTACCAGCCTCGATTTACATAATGTAGTGCTGGTGGGTCATTCAGTCAGCAGCATTATCAGCTTACTGGCAGCACGGCAAATACCGCAGCGCATTCACAGCATAGTGATGGTGTGCCCTTCGCCTTGTTTTTTAAATGACCCATCAGATTACTTCGGCGGTTTTAATAAAGCCGATTTAACCGAGCTTATTGACCTGATGGATAAAAACTACATTGGCTGGGCGCAGTATCTGGCACCTTTAGTGGCGGGCGACGCCGATCAAGACTTTGTCAGTGCTGAGCTGGCCGAAAGCTTTTGCAGTACTAACCCCATAAGCGCAAAGAACTTTGCCAAAGCCACCTTTTTTTCCGATTACCGAACCTTATTGCCACAAAACACTCACCCTGTCTTGCTGTTGCAAAGCCAAACTGATGCTTTGGCCGCTTTGTTTGTTGGAGACTATATGCACAAACACACCCCCAAAAGTATATTGCAAGTGGTTGAAGCCAAAGGACATTGCCTGCACATGACACATCCAAAGCAGGTGGCAGAGCATATTCAGCAGTTTATGCAGCAGCTGTTACCGGAAGAAACTGTGGTATGACGCCTGATTTCAGCAGGCACGACTTTCCTGTAGGGCTGGTAGTCACCAGCCTGAACAGTGGCGAAATACTATATGCTAGCCAATATTTTTATCAGCTAAGCCAGCAACAGCCGCAGCACGACAGCAGGTTTGCGGCACTTTTCACCCCTGCATCCAGAATAGTACTGGAAAGTTTTGTTATGCCGATGCTACTGCATCAGGACCATTGCACCGAAATTCAACTCAGCCTGCAAACCCAAGCCAAAAGCGCTGTGCCAGTGCTGGTAAATGCCCGTATAGTGCAGGGCGAATGTCCAACTATTTATTGGGCCATCAGCACGGCACAACAACGCGATAGCTTGTATCAGGAATTGGTGAACCTGCGTAACGATTTAGAGCTCAGGGCTGAGCGGCTGGAAGTGTTGTCGCAAACCGACGAACTAACAGGCCTGTTGAACCGCAGAGCTTTTATTGCCAGAGCTACCACCCTAATCAAACAAGGGCTGCGCCACAATATGGCCTATTCGTTTTTTATGATCGACATAGACCACTTTAAATATATAAACGACCAGCACGGCCATAACGTAGGCGATGAGGTGCTGCATAAAGTGGCGCAGCTGCTGGCCAATAACAGCAGAGAAAACGATATACTAGCCCGTATTGGCGGCGAAGAATTTGCCATTATTACCCTCAATAGCCAAAGCGACTCGCCTGTTAAATTTGCTGAAAAGCTGCTGGCAATTATTGAAGCCGAAAAAGTACAAGGTATTGATGTCACTGTAAGTATAGGCCTGGCTGTTTCAGCCAAAGCCTGTTTCGAGCAGCTGTACAAAGGTGCAGATATACTGCTGTACGATGCCAAACACCAGGGCCGCAACAGGCTGGTGTGGCGGGATATTGATGAGAACTAAGCTGGCGCTGCTGGAATCGTCTGGTTTAGGGGCTTGGCTTTCCGCTACAGCTTTGCAATAGTGGACCTATTCTGGCGTCAGCCATACTCAAGGATTGCAGCTTAGGCATGAGCAGTAATATTGATATTTACCACCAAGTGGCAGAAGGTTTTGCCAGCCAATACAATGCGTTAAAACCTGAAGAGGTGCATCAAAGCTGGCGCAGTTTCTGGCCAACAGCTGATGCTTTAGTATTGGATATAGGCGCTGGCAGCGGCCGCGATGCGCTTTGGTTGGCGCAACAAGGCTGCGAAGTATTTGCGGTGGAACCTGCCAAAGCTTTACGTGAATTAGGGCAACAACAAACTGCTACTTTGCACATCCCCCGACAAGGCGCCCAACACAAACCAGTACACTGGCTGGACGACCGCTTGCCAGAGCTAAAAACTGTGCTGCAACTGGGTCTGAAGTTCGATCTGATTTTAGTCAGCGCTGTCTGGATGCACCTGATTCCTGCTGAACAAGAACGTAGTTTTCGCAAATTATCTAACTTATTAAAAGCCGGTGGCCGCTTGGTGATTAGCCTGCGCCACGGCGGCTTTAACGACGGCCGCACCGCCTATCCAGTTAGTATTCACAGCATAGAGCAACTATGCGTACAACACGGGCTGGAGCTGACATTCCAGCAGCAAGGCACGGACGCTATGGGCCGCAGCGACGTACAATGGCAAACTGTGGTCTGCACCTTGCCGGACGATGGCAGCGGCAGTTTAAGCCAGGTGCGGCATATCATTTTAAATTCGGCCAAATCGTCCACCTACAAACTGGCCTTGCTGCGTACTTTGGTACGGATTGCCGATGCACATCCGGGCGCAGTGCTGGATAGCAGCAGTCAGCAAATTATCTTACCTGTCGGCTTAGTGGTGCTGTATTGGATCCGGCAATTTAAGCGCTTGCTGGATAGTTATAACCTGCAACAAAACTCTGATCCTTCAAAGCGTTTAGGTTTTCAAAAAGCCGATGGCTGGGATTTACTGACGCACTTAGCTGCAGACGATTTTGCCGTAGGCGCTTTGTTTACTGGCCCTGATGCTAAGGCGCTGCAAAAGTTATTTAGCCATTGTATCGATACTATTCAGCAGGGCCCTGTAAAGCATATTTATAAGAAAACTAAAGATAATCCGTTGTTTGGTATTGAGAAAAATAACAGCCGGGTGTTAACGGAATCTGTGTTAATCGACCGTGAATTTCTCGCCAGCTTTGGCCATTTTATAATTCATCAGGACAAACTCTGGCAGTGCTTGCGCCACTATGGTTGCTGGATTGAGCCTTTGTTAACCCGGCAATGGGTGGATGAAATGGCCAAATATCAGCTGAATAAAGCACGGGCGCTGCCACTGGAAACCTATTATTTAAGCCTGCAATGGCTGGAGCAAAAACGCGAAACTGCCGCAGTGCGCGACAAAGTAATAAAGCTACAACAACAAGGCGAGCAGGTGCTGTCGGTATGGAGCGGCAGTTCGCTAAAACAATTTGACATAGACCACTGCCTGCCATTTTCCTACTGGCCCAATAACGATCAGTGGAATTTATTGCCCTGCACAGCCAAGGAAAACCGCAGCAAAAGCGACCGCCTGCCGGGCCGCGATTTATTGCAACACAGCCGTGGCCGCATCAATAACTGGTGGCAACAAGCCAACAGCACGACAGTCGAACAACGGCGCTTTTTCACCGAAGCTAATTTGTCCTTGCCGGGTTTAAGCAATCAAAACCACGACTTTGAACAAGTATTCGAAGCCCTGCAGTTTTTGGTGTTTGGCGTAAAACAGCGGTTGCAGGTGGGGGAGTGGCAGTTTAGCTAAAGCTTGTGGATTGATTTTCAGGATTGAAATTTATCTGTTTCTGCTATAGGTTCATCGGTAGGTCATTGCAGTAGTGGTAAATCAGGATGATTGTAAAAGACAAAAAGCAAAAAGCCGCTGTGGGTGTGCGTCAACAGGCCGGAAACCAGCAAGAACAGGATGTCGCCTTTTACCTGCGCCGGGCTTTTAAAGATGACGACAGGGTGAGGGTGTTTCACGACTTGCAGCTGTGTTACGACGGCGAATACGCTCAGATTGATCACCTTATTGTCTATACCTTCGGTTTTATTGTGATTGAATCCAAAAGCATTAAAGGCGAAGTACGAGTGAATGCTCAGGCAGAATGGTCGCGCAGCTATCGCCAGCAATGGCAGGGTATGCCATCTCCTGTGAAGCAAGCACAATTGCAGCTTAAAGTACTCAGAGACGTGCTTACCAATAATCATGAAAAAATGCTGGGTCGTTTGTTTGGTTTAATTCAACTGGGTTTAGGTGGCCGTTGCTATGACGTTTTATGTGCCATTTCCAGTGACGCCATTATTGACCGCAGCAAAACGCCAAAAGACGTCGCTGCTAAACTGGTGAAAACCGAGTTTATTGCAGACGCCGTGAAAGACCTGATGCGCCTGCCTAAGTACCTACCAAACATGTTACGTGTCTACGATACCAGACCAGATTTTAACTCTGAGGAACTGGATTCCATTTGTAGTTTCCTGCTCACTGAACACCTGAAGTTAAGGCCGGAAGAACAAGATCTGGTGCGCGCAGCTCAGCCACAGCCCAAAAGCGCTGCTAAAGAGGTTGAAGTTCAGACTGTGGATCTATGGCAGGTAAAAGAGAAAACGAAGTCTAATCCGGCAGAACCCATTAAAACTGCCGCCAGCCACACAGAACCCTTGGTCAACGGTTTATGTAAACATTGCCAAAGCTGGGATCAGCTTTCAGTCCACGCAGGGCGTTATGGTTACTATTTGAAATGCCATATTTGCAGTAAGAACACAGCACTAAAACAACCCTGTACTCAATGCCACAGCCAACACACCAAAGTACGGAAAGAGGCCGACAAGTACTTAGTTGGCTGTGAAAGTTGTGGTCACAGCTGGCGGGTGTTATAGGAGTGCTTTGTGCCAGAAGCGGAAATTCACTGAGATTCGATTGAATCGGCGCTTTTCACTGAAAGCGTTACATTGCATACATTGAGAGTTACCTCAAGGACTAGATTAGACACCTACAATCAAAACTGGTAACTCTCACTTTCTCAATGCAATGGTCAGATCAAGTCGAGACTAAATCACCTGATTTTGTTCACTTGACTTGCAAGATGATAAACACGATATTTATTCCCGCTTTTCCTGAACTTTTAACCGCAACATTTGAACATTCGTGTTTTCAAAGCGCCTGACATCAATCTGAAATTTGGATGCGTTTTCAAGCATATTTTCATCAAATTGTTTCAATAAATCTGCAGTTATTGGTGTATCTCTGTTCAGTTGGAAACGAATTGCACCATTTGCCACTGCAGCAATGCCCTCAGGGTCAGGTCTTGCGGTGTGCGTCATTTTCGTAATTCGCTCATCGCAGCTCATCAAAAATAGCCTCGTCAGACCAAAAAAACGCAGCGTTATGGCTACGCCTTTACTCTCAAACTCTCATACAGTGTTTCAGGGACTAATTTCTTCGATTTTACGAAGAAAAAGTCAAAGCAGGAGAATATGTTTACCTGCCCATATAGGTTGGATGATTAAAAGGCTGGCTGTTCTTTAGCAAACAGCGGCGAGTGATGCGAAGTCTCATTATTCGTCTATGTTCTTTGTCTCATGTCTCATGTCTCATGACCTTATGACTCAGCCAGCAAGCGCGTGACTGTGGCCATTTTATTTCGACTGACCGGGATTTCGGCATTGTTCAACAACACCAATACACCTTCGCGACCATCTTTTTTTAAGGCTCGGATCGCCGCTTTGCTGACCCAATAGGAACGATGAGGCTGCAGGCCTTCGAGCTGTTGGCAGGCGGCAATTGCATCCCTGAGATTCAATAAAATCAGTGATTTCCCCTGGGTGGTGACCACCGAAAGATAATGCAGTTCAGACTTTAGATAGAGCAGTTGGCCTCTTTTGTCTGCGGGTAACAATTGCTGCAACGCAACATCCGCTGCGGTGGGCTGCGCAGGCAAGGCTTGACCCTCTGCTTGATGCCCTGTCTCGATGGCCGCCATTTCAGGCGCTCGCATCACTTTATAACCCAGCACCCAAGGCGCATTAATCGATATCCAACAAAGCACCACAGGTGGGAGTACGCCACCAGCCTCGTCCACTAAGCTCCAGATGAGATTGTTGAGATCCATAGGTAACGGCTCATTCCCCAACTGCACATCGGCAAACAGCGCCAGGGGCACAAACAGCAGCGCACCAGAAACACCTGAAAGCGACAGTTTCAGCCAGGCATTGAGCAGGTTAAAAACCGCGCTTTGTCCAAACAGCATATGACTTGTAACCATCAACATCATCGGGACGGTACTTTGATAAGTCCACAGCAGTAAACTGGCCAGCAGCGACAGCTCATTATTTTGGTCAATCAGCGCAAACAACAACGCAAGGAGGACCGAAATGGTGAAAAAATAACGGGTAGGCGCGATATCTCCAAATTCAAACGACTGTTTTTGCATAGATTATTCTCTTACTTGTCCTTTGTGCAGCTGCCCATTGGTGCAAAATCCTGCCCATTGGTGCAAAACAACTTTAGTCCGTTGTTTTGGTCTTCCAAACTATCAATTGTCAATTTAGCACAACAAAGGATCGACTTTGATGAACATTAACCATGTCACAGCAGGCTTGCTTGCACTGCTGTTCGTTGCAATGCCGGGTATCGCCAGTGAGCCTTCACGCATCTATCTGAAACCCTATGCCGGGATCAGCTATATGAATGATGTGAAACGAACGGATAATGCAATCAACACCGAGATTGAATTAGAAAAAGGGATGGCCTTTGGTGCCGCCGTCGGTTACCAGTTCAACCCGAACGTGGCGTTGGAACTGGTGTGGGAGTACCGCAGCAACGACAGTGAAACCAGAGTTGGCAATACCTTCTTTCCTGAAGGCAATTACGCGTCCAATATTTTTTATGTTAATTCCATTTATTCCTTTGACGCCGTTGGCAAATGGCAACCTTATCTGGGCCTAGGTCTGGGTTGGATCCAGGAAATCGACTTAGACCTGAAACAAAATGGCATTGAACAATCACTGTCGAATAGCGGCAATCTGACTTACCAAGGGTTTGTCGGCGTGGAATACAACTGGTCTGCAGCGTGGTCGTTTCACACCGAACTGCGTCATGCCGGCGCGAAGTCAGGCACCTTAGAAAACGAGCTTAGCAAAGAGCGCTTTGGTAGCCTCAATTATAAACCTTTCACTTGGCAAGTTGGCGCTAAGTATCGGTTTTGAGAATCGGACGGGTCACCCATTAGCCTCTCGGTGTCAATAG
>NZ_RZUF01000015.1 GCF_004005375.1 Rheinheimera sediminis
TACTGGTGCAAAAGGACAGTTATCTGCTTGAAGTGAGTCGTTACATTGTATTAAATCCGGTGCGTGCAGCCATGGTGGAAAGCTGCGACGAGTGGCTCTGGAGCAGTTATCGCTTTACCTGTCATGATCAGGAGCCACCATCATGGCTGGCGGTGGACCAGTTGTTGTCGCTGTTTGGTAATGAGTGCTCTCAGGCTATTGGTCACTATCAGGATTTTGTAGCGCGTGGTGTGGGCAGAAGTTTGTGGCCTGAAGTCAAGCAGCTGATTTACCTGGGGTCTGATAGCTTTGTCAGCGAAATGCAAAGCAAAATTTCTTACCCTGAACTGTTATCTGAAGTTCCCGCGAAGCAAAAACGTTTACCTGCGAAGCCATTGGATTGGTACGTGCAGAACTACCCAAATAGCAGAAACGACGCTATTAGCATGGCATTTGCCAGTGGAGGCTATATACCCGTCGTCCTTGAAGCTGCGGCTTTGTTGACTGCGCCATCTCGCCCCAGTCACATAGGTTGACTATGCTCCTGGGGGCTCACCGGCTTGCCGCCTCGCCGCAACTTCAAGTCACTTGGGTATAGACAAGCTGAACTTAGTCGCTATTTTGATTTACATTACGGCACTATCAGCAGGATTATTTCTGGCAAAAGCCACAAGTAAAAGCGTTCGATCCTTAGCCCTGCTTACCCCAATGTAAAATCCGGCATAACTGCTAAAAATCCTGTAAACGATGCAAAATCACATGTTCGGTCACTGTCAGGCAAGTTTTCAACAAAATCAGTTCACTCAAACTCTTTTTAAATGGCTATAATTATATCCATTAATGACTATTTATTATAATAATGGACATGGTTGTGTCTGTTAGGGTTGCTATGGAACACTTAAGCCTTTTATCAGTCCACGACGTTCAAACCGATCTCAGCCAATGGCTGCGTGACCAGCGTAAAAAGCACAAGTGGTCCAGGGACGACTTAGCCGAAAAGAGCTTAGTGCCAGCCGCCACGATTAAAAAGTTTGAAACTACAGGTCAGATCTCACTGCGACAATTCCTGATGCTGTGGCAGTCTGTCGATGATCTGGCAAGGCTGCATCAGTTGACGACACTGACCGATCTTAAGCCACTGCCCACCAGCATTGACGAGGTATTAGCCAATGAACTTTAACCGCACCAATCGCTTAGATGTCTATCGTACCTTGTCGAATGGTGAAACAGTGTTAGTTGGTGTGATGGCGCAAAACCGTCAAGGTAGCTTTTTTCAGTATCAAGCTGACTATCTGCAAAAGTTTGGCAACTTGTCGCCATTTAAACTTAAATCCGATACGTCACTGCAACGTGCACCAACAGAACCACATTCAGGTCTGCATGGTGTGTTTGCCGATTCTTTACCTGATGGATGGGGTATGTTGCTGATGGACAGATTGTTTCGGCAGCATCAAATACTGGCTTCACAAATTACCGCGATGGACCGGCTGGCCTTTGTTGGCAATCGTGGTATGGGGGCTCTTTCATTTAAGCCAGTATCAGCATTGTGTATGCAGCAGCAAAATGAGTTTTTTGATCTCCATGCGTTAGGTACTGAGGCACAGTTATTTTTTGATGGCCATACAGAAGATGTTTTGTCAGTCTTAGTCCAGGCTGGTAGCTCAGGTGGTGCGCGTCCTAAAGCACAGCTGTATTTTGCAACTGATGATTATCTGTATTGTAGTACTGCAAAATTTCCGAAATCCGAGGCTTGGTTAGTCAAGTTTACTTCTGAGCGTTTAGCCCTTGGCCATGAGGAAGGTGTGTGTGAAGCCACTTATTTGCAGTTGGCCAAAACAGTTGGCATTGCAGTGCCTGATTGGAAATTGCTGGAGTTTGCGGATGGCCCTGCAAAAAGACGATGGTTGGCACTGAAACGATTTGATGTCGTCACTTCTGATACCAATGTCGATGGCCGCGTCCATCTCCACAGTGCTTGCGGTCTGCTTGACGCAAATTACCGGTTACCAAGTTTAGATTACGAAGATCTGATAAAAGTGAGCAGTACACTCTGTAAAAGTCCTGCAGCGGGTCAAGAACAATTCAAACGGGCTGTGTTTAATCTGTTTGCACTGAATCAGGATGATCACAGCAAAAACTCTGCTTTTTTGCAGGCTGACAACGGCCAGTGGCAACTAGCTCCATTTTATGATGTCACCTTCAGTCCATCAGCCTATGGCGAACATGCCACTGCGTTTAGCGGTTTTGGTAAAACACCTTCACTCAAGGCCATGCAAAAGTTAGCAGCGCAAGCCAACTTTTCTAACTGGCAACACGCACAGCGAGTGATCAAAGAAGTGATCGATGTGATACAGCAATTTGCTGTGGCGGCAAAAGAGAACGGTGTGTCTGCACAGACCATTAAGCTTATCTCGCTACAGTTGGAAAAGGTTCGAACCGCGAATAAATCGCTGATTAGCTAGATGTTTAGTTAACCTGAACGGGATAATGAGTGTCGAATACTCTAAATTTAACATTACAAATCAAGCAGATAAATCAATTCATTGAAGTTTATCCGGGGTCAGACAGTTTTGTCAGCGAAATGCTCCAGGGCGCTCACTGGCTTGCCGCCTCGCCGCAACTTCAAGTTACTTGGGTATACACAAGCTGAGCTTAGTCGCTATTTTGATTTACATTAGGGTACTATCAGCAGCATTATTTCTGGCAAAGTCACAAGTAAAAGCGTTCGATCCTTAGCCCTGCTTACCCCCAAGTAAAATCCGGCATAACTGCTGAAAATCCTGTAAACGATGCAGAATGACATGTTCGGTCACTGCCAGTTGCAAGCGTTGATATTCGTGCACAGCGATGTTTCTGAAACCAATTTTTTTTCAGATTGTCGGCAAGTTCAGCCGGAATAAATTCAGCTGTGGCTAACAGGCTAAATACGTCGCGGGAGCTTTGCGGCACCCCAAGCTTATGCAGGCGGATCAGATGCTGGCCCATATCAAGTGCCGCTTCACAAGCGCGTTGAATATTCAGAATGGCTGCATCCTGACGAGTAAAGTCTGTGGCAAAAGTGGCAGGGTTTTTATTGTATTCTTCCAGGGCACGAAGGATGCTACGCTCAATAGTTGCAGCTTTATTCAGCAGCACATCATCAGGTGGCGTATCAGAAAGCTGCTTACCTGAAGGCTGCTCACCAGAAAGCAGCTCACCTGAAGGCGGGGAGTCATTATCAACGGCCATAAACAGACCCATCCTTTTTAATATCAGCTAAGAGTCCGGCGCGGGCTTCGTTTAGTGTGGTCATTGCTGACAGCAGCGTAGCTTCATAACTGCCAACCTGTTGATCAAAGGCATAAAGCCGCTGTCCTTTGGTCAAAATTTGGTATTGCATCACAGTAGAGGCGGCACGAAAATCCAGTAAATCCACTTCAGAGTGCAGCAGCTCTGCCAGATCGCTACTGATATCCCATAAATCAATCACATCGGCATAACCTGGCACCAATACGGCTAAATCCAGATCGCTGTTCTTATTAGCAGTGCCTTCGACCTGACTGCCAAACGCATAGACAGCCATAAGACCAGGCAAGCGTTGCTGCAATAGATTAACAATAAGGGGAAAGTTCAACATAATCACTTGTTTGCTGCTTCTGTTCTGCCAATCATAGTAACTTTTAAGCCCAAGCACGACAAATAAAAGCACGACAAATAAAGATCTAGCCTGTCCGCTTTGGAAAGCTTTCCAATCCTTGCTGCAACCAATCCAGCAGTAAGCGCACTTTGACTGGTAAATGCCGGTTTAGTGGATACAAAGCCCAGATGCCTTCGTCGGACGGTTGTTGCTCTGGCAATAAGGCCACTAAACGGCCGTCTTCTAAAAAGGGCTTTAAGTAATAATCAGGCAGCTGAGTGATGCCTAAACCTTTCAGCACTGCATCTGTTAACGCCACACCGCTATTGCAGCGCAAATAAGGCTGGGGTTTAAATTGCAGCTTTTGGCCTTGTTGTTCAAAACGCCAGAAATCGACAGAGCCCACTAAACAGCGGTGCTGATGTAATTCCGCTACTGTAGCTGGAGTGCCGAATTTTTGCAGATAGTCGGGGCTGGCGCATAAATACAAGGTGCGCTTGCCTAAGGCTTTGGCTTGCAAGCTGGAATCGGTAAGATTTCCTAACCGGATGGCGCAGTCAAAACCGCCTTGGACTAAATCCAGTTGGTCATTAGTCAGCTGTAAATCCACTTGCACTTTAGGGTAACGCAATAAAAACTCATGCAGCAAAGGCGCGATAAATTGCTCGCCATAATACACAGGAGCGGTAATTTTTATCGCGCCAGAAGGTTCATGCTGCAAGCTGGTCAGCAGTTGATTGGCTTGTTGCAAGCCGTTCACTAAAGCGCGGCAATGTTGGTAATACAAAGTGCCTTGTTCAGTCAGTCGTACCTGGCGTGTGGTGCGAAGCACCAGTTTGCAGTTCAGCCGCTGCTCTAATTGCAGTACGGTGCGACTCACCTGAGCTACAGAAATAGCTAAGACTTTGGCTGCTTTAGAAAAACTTCCCAGTTCTGCTACAGCCACAAATTCGCTGATGCCTTGCCATTCTTTCATTTATGCAAAACTCATTTGTTATTTGCAGGGATTATCTTCGATTAAGAAAAAATTACAATAAGCTATAGTAACTACTAGTCTGGTTTGGAGAACAAGAATGAATATGATCAAAACACGTGCTGCTGTGGCCTGGGGCCCGGGTCAACCGTTAAAAATTGAAGAAGTAGATTTAATGCCACCACAAAAAGGCGAAGTGCTGGTGCGTATAGTGGCGACCGGAGTGTGCCATACCGACGCTTACACCTTGTCGGGTCAGGATTCTGAAGGCAAATTCCCTTGTATTCTGGGTCATGAGGGCGGTGGAGTAGTTGAAGCTATTGGCGAGGGCGTCACCAGCGTGGCTGTGGGCGATCATGTGATCCCGTTATACACGCCTGAATGTGGTAAATGTAAATTCTGTTTATCCGGTAAAACTAACTTGTGTCAGGCTATTCGTGCCACACAAGGTCAGGGTCTAATGCCGGACGGCACTACACGTTTTTCTAAAGATGGTCAGCCTATTTACCACTATATGGGTACTTCTACCTTTTCTGAATACACTGTGCTGCCAGAGATTTCGTTAGCCAAAATCAATAAAGCAGCACCTTTGGAAAAGGTCTGTTTATTAGGTTGTGGTGTCACCACAGGCATGGGCGCTGTAATGAATACCGCCAAAGTGAAAGCAGGCGATACAGTTGCTGTGTTTGGTTTAGGTGGTATAGGTTTATCTGCCATTATTGGCGCTGTGATGGCCAAAGCCAGCCGCATTATTGCCATCGACATCAATGAGTCTAAGTTTGATATTGCCCGTCAGTTGGGTGCTACTGATGTGATTAATCCAAAGAATTTCGACAAGCCTATTCAGGATGTGATTGTTGAAATGACAGACGGCGGTGTGGATTTTTCTTTTGAATGTATTGGTAACGTCAACGTGATGCGTTCGGCTTTAGAGTGCTGTCATAAAGGCTGGGGCGAGTCGGTAATTATTGGTGTGGCGCCTGCTGGTGCTGAAATATCTACCCGGCCATTTCAGTTAGTCACAGGTCGGGTATGGCGTGGTACTGCTTTTGGTGGTGTCAAAGGCCGTACTGAATTGCCGGATTATGTGGAGCGTTATTTAAAAGGTGAGTTTGAACTCGATACCTTTATCACCCATACCATGCCGTTGGAGCAAATCAACGAAGCCTTTGATTTGATGCATGAAGGTAAGTCGATCCGTACCGTGATACATTTCTAACTCTTTGTAGTTGAAGCAGCAGCTTTTTTGGCAGCTGTACTGTGGTTGGTTAAAATATGCTATTAGATGAAATGCGGGCAGGGCAGACTCTTTCTGACATCTGATTGGCATTACAGACGGGCGGGTACAAGACCCGCCCCTACAATTTTGCCTCGCCGCAATCCCAACTAAAGTGGGAATTCATTTTCATTAAAAGCCCGGTTCGCCGGGCTTTATCTACACAAGGATAAAGCAATGACCTTAATTCAGTTATCCGAACATAAGCTGTTTGCTGGCCGCCAGATTAAATATCAGCATCATTCAGAATCCGTCAAAGGCCTGATGCAATTTTCGGTGTATTTACCACCTGCAGCTGAAACACAAAAAGTGCCAGTGCTGTACTGGTTATCAGGTTTAACCTGCACTGATGAAAACTTTTCGGTTAAAGCCGGGGCGCAGCGTGTAGCCGCAGAGCTGGGCATAGCTTTAGTGATCCCTGACACCAGCCCACGAGGCGAGCAGGTAGCAGACGATGCCGCTTATGATTTGGGTCAGGGCGCTGGTTTTTATGTCAATGCGACCCAAGAGCCCTGGGCAGCCCATTATCAGATGTATGACTATATCAGCCGCGAACTGCCATCTTTAGTGGAAGCGCATTTACCTGTCACCACAGCCAAGGCGATTAGCGGTCATTCGATGGGGGGCCATGGTGCTTTAGTAATTGCTTTACGTGAAGTTGGCGCTTACCGCTCAGTGTCGGCTTTTTCACCTATTTGTCAGCCAACAAAGTGTGACTGGGGCAAAAAGGCTTTTACTGCCTATTTGGGCGATGAGCAAAGCCAGTGGCTGCAGTACGATGCAAGTTTTTTGCTGGCGCAACAACAGAGCAGTGTGCCTATGCTGATTGATCAGGGCGAGGGCGATCAGTTTTACCCGTCACAGCTTCGCACTGAAGCTTTGATCGAAGCCAATCAACGCAGCCAAAGTGGCGCGCAAATTCGTCTGCAACCGGGGTATGATCACAGCTACTTTTTTATCAGCAGCTTTATCGAAGAGCACCTGCGTTTTCATGCAAGGCACCTGAAAGACTAAGCTGGATAGTGCTTCGGCGGAGTTTTTGCTTGCCGAAGCGCCCGGATAGCGGCTAAAATGCCGACGCGCTTAGGGGAGTAATTTACAAAGCCGCCAGGTTTTGTGTTGTTGTCAACATACTTGTACCTCACTGTACATGGCAACAACGTCCCACAGATCAAGCTTGATCAGGTATTAATGAGACCTAAGACAACCTACTAACCCCAGGCGGGAGTTGGTCTGTTGTCTTATGTTTAGTTTTCCCGCCAGGTGCAGTTTATGTATTTTGATGCCTTTGTAGCCTCCTTCGCTTCTGTTGCTGTTGCAGAGATTGGCGATAAAACTCAGCTTTTGTCTTTATTCCTCGCTGCCCGCTTTCGCTCCCGTGGCGCTATTATTGCAGGTATTCTGGTGGCTACTTTATTGAATCACGCCGCATCGGCCTGGTTTGGTGCCTGGGTGGCGCAGTTTATTCCACAAGGTTGGCATGAGTGGCTATTAGGTGGCTCTTTTATTGCCGTAGCTTTGTGGTTGCTTATTCCGGATAAAGACGACAGTGAAGAAGTCAGCGTTTTAAAATATGGCGCTTTTTTTGCCAGCTGTATTTTGTTTTTCCTGGCAGAGATTGGTGATAAAACTCAGGTAGCGACAGTGCTATTGGCCGCCACTTACCCAGAAACCTGGCAGGTTATTTTAGGCACCACTGTCGGTATGCTGGCTGCCAATGTGCCAGTGGTCTATGCCGGCAGCTGGTTGCTGGAACGTATTTCCTTAGATTGGGCGCGCCGTGTGGCTTGTGCCATCTTTATGCTACTGGGTGTCGTGACTATTCTGATGTATTAGGTCGCACCAGAGCCGGTATTTGTACCACCAGACTGAGTTTTAAACGAAAGTCTGGTGATACAACCTTTCTGTAACTTCAATCTATGCTGTTTTTTTGTTTAATTTGTGAACATCATAGTTCTGCCTTAATGTTAGTATTCTTAAGCTGAGTCAAGTATAATGCGCGGCCATTTTTGGCAGGCAAAACCGAGTGAAACAACAGATGCAAACGAATCAGGTCCCTTTAAGAAAATCCGCAGCAGTGGACCGCATGGCGGCCGAGCGGGGACTATTTTCTTATCCTAAATACTGGGCTGAGTCCTTTGGTACTGCACCATTTTTGCCAATGAGCAGAGCCGAGATGAAACAGCTGGGTTGGGACAGCTGCGATATTATTTTGGTGGTCGGCGATGCTTATGTCGATCACCCCAGCTTTGGTATGGCCGTGGTCGGCCGTATGCTGGAAAGTCAGGGCTTTCGCGTCGGCATTATTGCCCAGCCAGATTGGTCGTCCAAAGACGCTTTTATGGCACTTGGCAAACCTAACCTGTTTTTTGGCGTCTCTGCCGGCAATATGGACTCGATGATTAACCGCTACACAGCGGATAAAAAATTACGGCACGACGATGCCTACACTCCTGGTAATGAAGGTGGAAAGCGTCCTGATCGCGCTGTGATTGTCTATTCACAGCGCTGTAAAGAAGCTTACAAAGATGTGCCAGTGATCATAGGTGGTATTGAAGCCAGCTTGCGCCGTATTGCCCATTATGATTATTGGCAGGAAAAAGTTCGTCGCTCCATTATTTTTGACGCCAAAGCCGAACTGCTGATTTACGGCAATGCTGAACGACCACTGGTCGAAGTGGCGCATCGCATTGCCAATGGCGAGGACGTTAATACACTTCACGATATTCGCGGCACTGCAGTTATTCGCAAAGAGCCGTTACCGGGCTGGCGTGGTGTCGATTCCACCGCTATTGATAAAGTCGGCAAAATTGACCCTGTGCCCAATCCTTATGGTGCAGACGATGTAGGTTGCGGCACCTTTTCTGAATTTGCGCAGCAGGGCATCGATTTAAGCAAAGCGCCTGAAGTGGAAGCTAAGCCAATACTAGTGCAGCCGCCACGCCAAAAGCCGTGGGAGAAAACCTATGTCAAACTGCCTGCTTTTGAGCAGGTCAGTGTCAATAAGTCGTTGTATGCCCACGCTTCGCGTATTTTGCACCAGGAAACTAACCCAGGTTGTGCCCGCGCTATTTACCAGCGCCACGGCGACCGTCATTTATGGGTTAATCCGCCTGCGTTTCCGCTGACCACTGAAGAGATGGATGGCGTTTTTGGTCTGCCTTATCAACGTGTGCCACATCCTGTGTATGGCAAAGCGAAAATTCCTGCCTATGAGATGATCAAAACTTCGGTCAATATTATGCGGGGTTGTTTTGGTGGCTGTTCCTTTTGTTCTATTACCGAACACGAAGGCCGCGTGATCCAAAGCCGTTCTCAGGAATCAATTTTAAAAGAAATTAAAGAAATTCGTGACAAAGTTCCGGGTTTTACCGGAGTGATCTCGGATTTAGGCGGCCCAACCGCGAATATGTATCGCTTACGTTGTAAAAATCCAAAAGCGGAGCAAACCTGTCGCCGGCCTTCTTGTGTCTATCCGACTATTTGTGAGCATATGGATACAGATCAAAGCCCAACTGTGGATTTATACCGTGCCGCCCGTAAAGTGGATGGCATTAAAAAGATTCTGGTGGCGTCCGGTGTGCGTTACGACTTAGCTGTTGAAGATCCAAACTATGTCAAAGAGCTAGTGCAGCACCATGTCGGTGGTTATTTAAAAATTGCTCCTGAGCATACTGAAAACGGGCCTTTGTCGAAGATGATGAAACCCGGCATGGGCGCCTATGACAAGTTTAAAGAAATGTTCGACCGTTTTAGCCGTGAAGCGGGCAAAGAGCAATACCTGATCCCGTACTTCATCTCCGCGCATCCTGGTACTACAGATAAGGACATGGTGAATTTAGCGCTTTGGCTGAAAGAACGTGATTTTAAACTGGATCAGGTGCAGAACTTCTACCCAAGCCCAATGGCAAACGCGACCACTATCTATCACACAGAGATGAACTCGCTGAAAAATATCAAAGGCAATACCGAAGTGGTGCCAGTGCCAAAAGGGGAACGTCAGCGCCGCTTGCATAAAGCACTGCTGCGTTACCATGACCCTAAAGGCTGGCCGATGATCCGCGAAGCTTTAGTCAAAATGGGCTTAAAACACCTGATTGGCAGAAGCAAAGGTTGTCTGGTGCCGGAAGAGGGTAAAGAGGACATGTTCCTTCGTAACATCAAGGTACCAGGTAAAAAACCAGGTCAGGTGGCATTAACCCGGCACACAGGGGTTAATCCAGCGGCCAAAGCTGTGGAAAAAATTAAACGCTCATCCGGTAAGCCATCTTTTAGCAAAAAAGCTAAGTAAAAAAGGGTCAGGCCTTGATTATTGAATCAATAATCAAGGCCTGACCCCGTGCGAGGGACATCGAATGAACGTCATACTTGAAACTCCCCGTTTAATCTTGCGCTCTTTTACGCTGGATGATGTGGATGCCATGTATCAGCTGATGACTGTGCCGCAAGTGATACGTTATGTTGGCAATAAACCAGCGCAATCGAAACAGGATGTGCTGGATTATCTGCAACAACATCCGTTGCGGGATTATCAGGTCTATGGCTACGGCCGTTTTGCCTGTGTCTGGAAAGCAACGGGGCAGGTGATAGGTTTTAGTGGCATTAAGTATCTTGAGGAAATTCAGGAAACTGAGCTTGGTTATCGTTTTTTACCAGAATTCTGGGGCCAGGGTTTAGCGACTGAAGCAGGGTCTGCCGTGATTCAGTTTGCTCAGGCTTTAGGCCTTAGTCGATTGGTCGCAGTGATCCATCCGGATAATTCTGGCTCGAAGCAGGTGGTCACTAAACTTGGCTTTCGTCTGGAAGGCAAAAGCCGTTTGTCTTTATTGGATGAGCTGGAGCCATTGCTGTTTTCCCGCTGCATTTAAGCAAAGTCTTTAAAAATGTGATCTGCCCCCATTTTTAGATGGTAAACTTTGCCGCCTTTTGATTGGAGTACCTATGGCGTTTAAGTTTCTGCTTCATTTACAGTCTGCAATTACTCAGTGGCTGCTTTGTTTGCTATTGGCGGGAGCCGCCGTTTTTGCTTATCAGACGAAACCCTGGTTAGCATTTTGGCTGTTACCTGAACCTATGACTCAAACTCAACTAAATCAGGCTATTGATTTTGAAACGAGAAACCCTGAAGCGGCGCAGGTGCTTCATGCCTATCTGGGGATCCGGTCTTTGATTGCTGAAGAAAAAGCTTTGCTGGCGCAACATGCAGAATGGGACGAACAAGAAAGAGACGAGGGCTGGGCTGAAGCCACTGAGTATCTGCTGGCCCATTTGGCTGTGACTACCACTAATAACGAGTTGCGTATTATTGCGAGTGAGTGCCGTAATACCTTGTGTCAGGTTAAGTTGATGGCCCCAACGCCTTTGACAAAAGAATTCACCGCAAAAATTCTGCAATACGCCAAAGTATTAAAAGCAGGAGAGCTGGAATATGCTGATCTGGAAACTTTGCAAGGTGCTGTTTGGTTAAAACTGAAAGCCAATAAAAGCTATAAGTTTGACGAAGCAACCACTAAAAAGCTGTGGCCGGAAGAACGTAAGCAATGGGAACAGGAGCTAAAAACATGGTACACAAAATAAAGTATCCAGCAGTATTCCTACTGATTTATTTAATTTGCGCTCTAATTGATTTGGGTACTACCTATTATCGCCAGGCAAAAATTCCAGCCACTACAGGCAGCAGCGCAGAGCTGTCAGTCGCTATGCAGCAACTGATGCAACAACATCGTTTGACCGGTACTGATTTATCTCAGGCGATCAGCGATCTGCAACAGCAGAAGAAACGATACCTTGAATAGGGGTTCAGCTTGAAAACCTCCAGGCTTATTCAAAGGTTTCAGTTGGGTCTGCTTGATAAACCACAACCTTGTTACGACCGGTTTTTTTACCCTGATACAGAGCTATGTCGGCGGCTGAATGCCAGTGGTTAAGCTCTAGCTCCACATCGTGTAACTGAGCAAGACCAAAAGTGGCGGTGACACTTATTTGATGTTCGCCATAGGCTATAAGCAGTCGCATCAGGCTCTGGCGTAATTCTTCACAGACCACAAAAGCCCCTTGTGCCGTAGTTTCAGGTAATAACAGAATAAATTCTTCACCGCCCCATCGAGCAAGGACGTCTTGTTGACGCAGGCGCTGATTTAAATTTTGCGCTATTTTAGTCAGCACCAAGTCACCGGCATCATGACCATAAGTATCATTAATTACTTTAAAGTGGTCGATATCCAGCAACACTAATGTAAAGGCTAACTTTTGTCGTATGGCTTGGCGTTGCAGTAGTTCAAACTGTTCTGAGAAAGCCAGTCTGTTGGGGAGGTCTGTTAAAAAGTCGGTGCGGGCTTGTTGATTTAAGGCTAAGTTCGCTTGTTCCAAATCCATAGTACGTTGTCGAACAAGCTCGTTCAGCCTCGAGTTTTGTTGATGCAAGTTGCGGGTACGAGCCTGCCACATCAACCAAAGCGATAATAAGCTCACCAGAGAGATAAATAACCACAGCCTTTTGTCTTGTGCCAAGGGAGTAGAGATCACAAAATACAAGCTGGCGATTCGTTGTTCTGAGTGCTCCAGGCTATTTCGTACTTGAAAGTGGTAATGACCAGGAGGCAATCTATTGAAACTGATCTGATGTTCATGTCCCAAATAATGCCACTCGTCGTCCAGGCCTGATAATTTGTATTGATATTGATGACTGTCAGTAAAAAAATACTCCAGAAAACTGAAATGAATGGTGATCTCTTTTGCTGTAGCCGGAAGTTCCAGTGGGTTTTGTACTGAGCTTTCAGGATCCAGCCACTGTTTCTGATCGGCTTTGAGCTTACTGATCAGCATAGGAGCGTTAAATTTATAACTCTGCATCAGTCTTGGGTTAAATTGGTATAAACCCGCTGCAGTCCCTAACCAGAATGTGCCTGAAGAGGAGCGGTTGAGCGCTCTGGTTTCGAGTAATAGTGAATTTGTGTTGATTTTTTCTGCAAAAATCTTGAAGGTTTTACTGGCTAAATCCAGTTCAGTCAGCCCTCTTTTGGTACTGACCCAGACTGACGCTGGATCCTGAGCATTGATAGCAACGACTCTGTTGTCTGGTAGACCTTGTTCTATCTGATAAAGCTCTGTGCGGTTGTGTTTTAAGTCCATAAAAAACAAGCCCTGATTGGTACAGAGCCACAACTGGTGGTCCTTGACTTTCTCGGCACAGAGTAGGACATCGCTTGGCAACTGAATCATGCTGTCTTTACCGCTGTGATAGCGAGTAATCAATCCCGTGCTGCGTTTGAGTTGATACAAACCGCTGAAACGACTGACCAGCCAGATGCTGTCTGATGTGTCGCTTATCATACTGATAATAGCGTCACCAGGTTGAGACGTGATATTGAAATATTCGAGCCTTCCTTCGCTGTTTTGTTGTGGCCACTTGATCAGGCCTTTCTCCCAGATCCCAAGCCATAGTGTGCCATCGGCATCAGCTGCCAGAGTAGTAACCCCAACCAGCTTTTTGATGCTATCGGGCAAATCTTGCTGGCTGAATGGGTCAGCTAAGCGGGGGGTAACAAATAAACCAAGATCAGAGCCCACCCAATACTTGCCCTGATGATCTACAGCCACAGCTTGGACCTGATTATGCGGACGACGGCTAGGCAAAGGGTAGGAGCGCCAGATCTGTTGATTCAAATCGTAGCTTAGTAAGTCATGATCCACTCCAAGCCAAATCTTGTCGTCTATGATGGTCTGACTGTAAATACGTCTTAAGGATTTTTCCGGGCCAGCAGCCAAGGGAAAAGGCAAAGCTTCAAAGTTCTGAGGCAGAGGATTCATTTTAAAAACGCCTCTGTTACGACTGGCAACCCAGATAACTCCAGTTTGATCTTTAAAAAATTTACGGATATCAGCTGTAGGCAAAAAGTGTTGCGGACTTCGCTGCTGCTCACTGCTGTTTATTCTGAACAGGCCAGCGCTGCTGCCTACCCATAGCTGATCGGGTTGAGGTTGAAACAAGGTGTTGATAACACCAAATTCAGCGGGATATAGATTGGTGACCTTGTCTGCTTCAAAGCTAAAGAAAAACAAACCGAGCTGAGTACCAAGCCATATCCCTTGTTCCACTGCCAACAAAGTCCTGATCTCGGTTGGATTCAAGACTTGCTCTCCCTCTGGCAATGAGGGTAAGGGTTTGTGGTCTAACTGCTGTAAATCTTCAGACAATCGATACAACCCTTTTGAGCTGGCAAGCCAAAGATAGCCATCGTCTGATTGTGTGATTTGCCAGACTCGCAAATCTGACAATAGCTGCACTTTTTCAAGTTTGTTTGGCTCAGCAGCCTGGACATAGCGCAGACCGCCTACTGTACTTATCCAGATCCTTTGTTGTTGGTCTTGAAAAAAGCTTTGCGCCCTGTCTGACGGCAGCTGTTGTGCAGCCTCTGCTTTGCTGTGATAACGCATCCTGACGTTTAGTTTTTCATCAAGTAATGTGACGCCTTGACCCCAAGTACTGATCCATAGTCGTTGCTGATTATCTATCAGCAATTGATTCACATTGGCCATGGTTGTGTCTTGCTCTGTCGGGCTCAGTATGTTCCAGCGGCTAAATTCGTACCCGTCAAAACGTTGTAAGCCGTCTAACTCGCTGGCAAACCAGATATAGCCTTTGCTGTCTTGTTTGATATCGTAACTGATGAGAGGTGCGTCAGTATGCTGTTGAACTAAGGAAGAAAACTGCATCGAAGCTGCTATTGGGGCAGGGAACAGCATCAGCGAAGCAAGAAGCAGACAGCAGATCAAAGCTTTATTCATAAGTTCAAAAAGCCTCGAAAAAACAAATAAATGGGCTCGGGTACCCGTACCTTCTGCAAATGCTAGCACTCAATAGACAGGAAGCAAAGTCGGAAAACGCTGTTCCGAACAGAAAAAACCGGCTTACGCCGGTTTTGTTGCTAAGGTCAGAGACTGAGGCCAACGCTCAAGGTTGAGAGCTAAAAAACCACTGGGCTCTTTGTTTTTTTTCTGGGTATATTTGGTTCATCGACGCTGCGTCATACAAACGGCCATTCACCATGCTATATTTCACTTTGTCGCTGTCCATTATATTTTTCAGCGGATCTGCATCCAGAATAATTAGGTCCGCCAGCTTTCCTGCTTTTATTGAACCGAGCTGATGGTCCATTCCAAAGGTTTTCGCTGGATTAATGGTCGCAGTTTTTAAGGCTTCAAGCGGGCTCATGCCACCTTGGGCAAACATCCAGATCTCCCAGTGTGCACCCAAACTTTCACGCTGGCCATGGGCGCCAATGTTAGTGACTACTCCCAAATCGGACAATTCTTTAGCCATTTTGGCAATAGCGATATGGTTGTAATGATGGTCCGGTGCTTTAGGCCGGCGCATGCTGCGTGGACGCAGTTCATCAGCTGGTACATACTGGCTTAAACGAGGATGTTTCCACACGTCAGTTTTATCGTACCAGTAGTTTTCACCAAAGATACCGCCGTAAGCCACCACTAGGGTGGGGGTATAGGCTGTGTTGCTTTGTTGCCACAGTTGCTTCACGTCATCATAAAGTACTGCCGCAGCCAGAGAGTGCTCCAGTGTGGTATGGCCGTCTACCACCATACTCAGGTTATGCTGCATCAGAGAGCCACCTTCAGGTACCACCATCATTTCGAGTTCACGAGCAGCTTCAATCACCTGTTGGCGCTGGTCGCGGCGCGGCTGGTTGTAGCTCTTTACTGAAAAAGCTCCGACTTTTTTCAGCCGTTCCAGATGGAATTTCGCATCGTCCAGGCTATCAATGTGCGAGGTATAACCTGCACCATAAGCGCCATACAAAATAGTTCCGGTGGAGAAAATACGTGGTCCTACAGTAATACCGGCTTTTTGCATTTCACTGGCGGTGAATATTTCCTGAGTATTATTCGACGGGTCGTGAATAGAAGTGACACCCAAAGCTAAGCTTGCGTAGTTGGCATAGTTTTGCTGTGGGATCAGTTGGTTAACCCCTTGAGGACCATGAGCGTGAGCATCAAATAAACCGGGCAATAATGTTTTTCCGCTAATATCTATAACTTCGGCACCAGTTGGGATTTCCACTTCAGTTTTGCTGCCAACGGCTTTTATTTTGTTGCCTTCTACTAGCACTACCGCATCCTGTAGCACTGAATCGCCTTCCATAGTGATGACCTGACCGCCGACAAAAGCAATCTGGCCTTTGGGTTTATCCATAGGCACACTGAAGCCAATAGTGCTGCCATTTTTAGCGTCCACTTTGATGTTGCTGTTCACATCAAACAACCCAGTAATGCTGTGATGGTATAGCTCTGGCCCTAAGTGCCAGTACAAGCTACTGCTGTCAGAGGTCCAACTGATATCAGTACCAGCTTTGACAGAGAGTTGTTTTACAGGAAATTGCTTGTCTGAGCCGCTGATATCAATGACTGCGCCACGTTCGGTAAAAGGCGTTACATAAACCTTGAAGCGATCAACAAAAGCTAAATATTTACCATCAGGAGACAGCTTAAATTCTGTGCCGTACTTGGCTGTATACAAAGTGCGTTGCTGCTCTGTCGCCAGGTCAATACTCAGTAGGGTGGGTGATTCGCCATAACCCTGTGCAAATACTCTGGTATTGCCTTTGCCGAACATAGGTGCAAAACCAGTGCGGCTGATCAATTTGGGCTGCTCAGCACCAGTGACGGCTACCGCGTACAGGCCAGTATGAAGAGACCACTTTTTGTCTAATAAAGAGCCAGCGCCGGTTTTACGGTACACCACAGTGCGTCCATCAGGGCTGAAGGTTGGCTCAACATATTTGCCAGGCTCTGACGTCAGGTCACGACTTTGCCCTGAAGCTAAATCTAAAAGTTTAACCCGACCTTGTTCTGTGTCATGCCAACTGACATACACCAGCTTGCTGCCATCGCGGGAGAATTGAGGATAAAATTCAAAATGCTGGTTCTGACTGGTCAGCCTTTTAGCTGAACCTGATTTTAAGTCTTTAATATACAAATGACCCAAAGCCGAATACACCGCCTTCTTAGCATCAGGAGACATCTGCAAGTTGCCCAGCACTTTCACGTCTAGCTGAGCTTTGTCTAAATCCTGCCGGAACTTCACCGCAGTTTGTATGGTTTTGCTGCGTTCAACAGAAAAAGGAATAGTGGTTTTTAGCTTATTGCTAACATCCAGACTATTAATTTTACCGCCCGCCCAGTACACCAGCTTTTTGTTGTCCGGAGTCCAGCTTAAGGTTGGATAAACGCCATGAATAGCCCAGGTTTCCTGCATATCACGGTCAAGCTGGTTATCCAGCTGCGTATGTTCGCCACTTTCTAGATTGTATAAAAATAAGCTGGTTTGAAAATCGACACGGCGTATATAAGCTAAGTATTTGCCATCAGGGGATGGGGTAGGGCGTATAGCTCCCCCTGCGCCTTGCAGCAGAAGATCAATGTTGCCGGTCTCACGCTCAAAACGTTTAATAACATAAATGCCTTGTTCTGAGTCTTTACTGTAATGGAAGGTTTTGCCTGGCGTATCGTCTTGCGAAAAATAGATGTATTTTCCATCAGGCGAAAAGGCGGGTTCACCCAGATCTTTTTGGTCATTGGCTTTGGCGGTTAACATCACACCAGCGCCGCCTGATTTATGGTATTGCCATACTTCACCAGCCCCTAAAGAGCGGCTTGCAGTAAAATGCTTGCGGGCAACAATAAATTCACCGTCCGGACTCCAGGCTGGGCTATTGAGCAACCTGAAGCTCTCTTCTGTCACTGCTTTTTGCCCCGTACCGTCGGCTTTCATCAGCCAAATATTATCGCCACCGCCCTGATCGCTGGTAAATGCAATGTATTTGCCATCAGGGCTGAATACTGGCTGCATCTGCCACCCTATATCTGACGTCAAGGCTTTGGCTTCGCCCCCGGTGATGGGCATCGTATAGATATCTCCTAATAAGTCAAAAGCAATAGTTTTGCCGTCAGGGCTGACACTGACATTCATCCAGGTACCCTGGTTTACATTAATTGTGACATCAGTGAATTTGCCTTGTGGCTTATCCACATGCCAGTCAGGTTTTTTATCTTCAGCTACGACCAGAGAAGAGCATAAAGCCAGAGCAATCAGACTGTAGTTATAGTTTTTCATCAATGGACCTCGTGTTGTTTGACCCTACGCTGCCATAAAGCCAAAGCGTCGTAAAGCGTGGGTATAAAAACTGCGGTTAAAAGCATAACTTCTCCGCCAGGCGGAGGAAAACTTTGGTCTGAATCAAAAACTGGTTACACTGAACTGAGTTAGAGTAAAAGCCGGAGTTGAAGTGGAATCTCCATGTGTAGCCTGTTGCAGGTTGAATGAAGAAAAAATATGTGTTGGTTGTTATCGCCATATGGACGAAATAGTCGACTGGCGGAAAAAAACGCCGGAAGATTATCAGCAAATTGCCATACGTATTGAGCAGCGTAAAGCCGCAGCCCGCAATCAGGGGGAGACAGTGCCTATGACTGAAGCTGAATGGAAAGCTGCCCGTGCACGTAATGCTCTCAAATTAATATCAGGGGGCTCCCAATGATATTGTCTTCTGACTGGTTTGATATCAGTCCTTTGTCCTGGCAAGCCTTAGCTGTGACTTTGTTGGCAGGCAGTATTGTTGGTCTTGAGCGGCAGTTAAGAGGTAAACCTGCAGGGATCCGAACCTCCATATTGATCACCATGGGGACTTACCTATTTGTCGCTTTGTCTTTAGGTCAGTCAGGAGTCATGACAAGCCCTCTGATTGGGAAAGTGGTGACAGACCCAAGTCGTATTATTGGTCAGGTAGTGACAGGGATAGGGTTTCTTGGTGCTGGCGTAATGTTGACACGTGAAGGCATAGTAGTGGGGGTCACCTCAGCTGCGACTATTTGGGTGCTTGCCGCCATAGGTGTTGCAACAGGTTTAGGTCACTACCAGGTTGCAATTTGGTTATCTGTGGTGGTAGTTGGGGTATTAACAGGTGTAGATATGCTGGAGAACGCCAGTAGCGCATTGCGTCGAGGAGTACACAGAACGACAAAAGACTGGATCTCCCGTAAAACTGCAAAGGATGTAAACGAAAGCCCGGATTCTGAACTAGAAGACGGTAAAAGATAAACAAAGAAGACAGGACGGCTATGTTAGAAGCAGTGTGGATAGGTTTTGCCTTCAGTTTGGGTTTGTTAGTGCGCTTAATTGGTCTGCCGCCATTGATTGGGTATTTGGCCGCGGGCTTTATGATCACAGCCACAGCCACAGATTTAGACTTGCCTAAAGAGGGGAATGCCATCATCGCCCATGTGGCACATTTAGGTGTGTTGTTATTACTCTTTACTGTGGGTTTAAAACTCAATATCCGAAGTTTAGGTAAGCCCGAGGTATTGGGTGGCAGTCTGGCGCATTTTGCCAGCTCAGTGCTGCTGTATGCCCCCATCATTTATTTAACCTTTGAGCCTGACTGGTATTATGCCTTGATGCTGGCTGCTGCTTTGGCATTTTCAAGCACAGTACTTGCTGCTAAAGTTCTGGAAGGCAAGCGAGAAATTCGGGCTTTTCACGGCAGAGTTGCTATCGGTATCCTGGTTATGCAGGATTTAATCGCTATGGGACTTTTGAGTTTCACGCAAGGAATTACGCCATCGCCTTTTGCATTACTCGTGTTACTGGTGCCTTTGCTGCGGCCCCTGTTATACAAGTTGATGGATTTAACAGGCCATGATGATTTACAGATTTTATTCGGTGTATTGCTAGCTGTCGTTATAGGTGGTTCGGGTTTTCTTGCGGTAGGCTTAAGTTCCGAATTAGGCGCTTTGGTATTTGGCGCTTTGCTCGCTGGACATAACAGAGCTGGAGAGCTTTCAAAAACGCTATGGGGCTTAAAAGAGTTTTTCCTGGTGGGCTTTTTCCTGAAAATTGGTTTAGGCGGTTTGCCGGATCAACAAGCCTGGTTATTTGCGGCCTTGATGACAGTGTTATTACCTTTCAAAGCTGTGCTGTTTTTCGCCTTATTGGTGTTGTTCAGATTAAGAGCCCGTAGTGCCTTTTTATCCGGTTTAGCTCTGAGTAACTACAGTGAGTTTGCGTTAATTGTTGCCGCTAGTGTAATGCCGCAATTTCTTATTCCGCTGGCGTTAACTGTTGCCTTGTCTTTTGTGGTTTCGGCGCCGTTAAATCGTTTTGCTCACCCCTTATATGAACGACTAGCAAACCGGCTTATTCCGTACGAGCGCGACATTCACCATCCAGATGAACAGCCAGTGTCTCTAGGCGATGCCGAAGTGCTAATTATGGGCATGGGCCGCACAGGCTCGGCTGCTTATGAATACTTGGAGCACAAATGCCATTTAGTTGCTTTGGATTCGGATCCATCGAAAGTGGCGGAACATCAGGAAAAAGGCAATAACGTACTCTTTGCTGATGCTGAGGATCAGGTATTTTGGCAAGGCTTAAAACTGCAGGCTGTTAAAGCTGTAGTACTTTGCTTAAATGATGTGGAAGCCAAAGTGATAGCCACCAAAAAGTTGCGACAAGCGGGCTTTAGCGGCTTAATCGTATCGCACAGTATGCATAAAGATGAGGCTGCAGCGATTTTAGACGCTGGCGCTGATCACACTTACCTGACGATGTCCGAAGCTGGTGTAGGTTTAGGTGAAAGGGTACGTCAGCATATTACGCTTTAATCCGTGGGGTCAGGCCTTGCATGTTGCATCGACGAAGCAACATGCAAGGCCTGACCCCCATAGCTGCCCATGGTTAGCTACTGAGTTTTAAGCCTATAATCCCCAACAAAATCAAGCCAATACTGATTAAACGTTCGGCAGTAGCCGGGTCGCCTAACAAATAAATTCCGACTATCACAGTGCCGACTGCTCCTATACCTGTCCAGACCGCATAAGCTGTGCCCACGGGTAAATCCCGCATCGCAAGTCCGAGCATAGTAATACTTAACAGCATAGCGCCAATAGTCCAGACCGACGGCCAGAACTTGGTAAAACCTTCAGTGTATTTCAAACCCACGGCCCAACCTACTTCCAATAAGCCAGCCCCAATAAGCAGCAACCAGTTCATAAACTGTTTCCATCTTTTTGCAGTTGGGGTCGTCCCCAGAATATAGATGCTCAGTCAGGTCGTCCCAACTGGCCAAAGAAGAAAAAGCGCCGTAATTTTAATCATGCGAGCGCTTTATGACAAGCTTTAGGCTGAAATCTAGTCGAGTGTGCCCGCCGCTATTTGTAAATCTTCAGTGGTTAAAAGCGCCACTGGCAAACAGATTTTTAAGGCCTGCACCACCATGTCTACAGACATTGAAGCCACAGCTTTGCCGATAGCTTGTTCCGGTGCATAAGGAATATGTAAAAAACCAGCCTTTACTTTGGCTTTGTCTTTCAACTGGTGCATCAACGCGTAAAACACAGTATTACAAACATAAGTACCAGCAGTGTAAGACACTGTTGCTGGTATGCCTTGTTGCTTCAGGCTGTTGACCATAGCTTTGACTGGCAAGGTCGTAAAATAGGCAGCAGGGCCCTCAGTTACTACAGCTTTGTCTACAGGTTGCAGTCCTGCATTATCAGCGATACGGGCATCGATAAAGTTGATAGCAACTTTTTCAAAACAAAGTTCAGTACGACCACCGGCCTGACCCAGAGCCAACACCAACACAGGTTTTAATTCAGCAATAGCGGCTTTAAGTTCCTGTTGGCTTTTTTCGAATACACAAGAAAGTTGTCTGCTGACAACCTGCACTTCATCGTCCAGTTGGTAACCATCCAGCTGCTGTACGGCCAGCCAGGACGGATTGTTTTGTTCGCCACCAAAAGGCTCAAAACCTGTTAGCAAAATAGTTTGCATTTGTGCTCCAGCTTTTAAAACATTAACAGATACATCAGCACTATATTGACACCAAGCAGCACCAGGGCTGTTGGAGCCTGAGCTTTAATGACAGCGTTTTTATCTGGCAGCTCCAGAAGTGCAGCCGGCACTATATTAAAGTTCGCCGCCATAGGGGTAAGCAAGGTGCCACAGTAGCCACAAAACATACCTATAGCTGCCATAATGGCCGGATCGCCGCCATGCTGCAGCACCAATAACGGAATGCCTATACCAGCGGTAATCACAGGAAATGCAGCAAAAGCGTTGCCCATAATAATAGTAAATAAGGCCATGCCTATGGCATAACAAGCCACAGCCAGCAAAGGATGGTTTAAATTCAAATACAAGCTGGTCAGTTCTGACACTGTTTCACCCACACCAGCCTGATTAAACAGCAAACCTAAAGTGGCCAGCAACTGGGGTAATAAAAAGGCCCAGCCTATGGCTTCAATTAAACGTGAGGATTCTTTAAATGCTTGTTGAGGTTTTTCCCTAGTCAGATACAAAGCCGCCAGTATGGCTAAAAAGGCCGCTAAACCTAAAGCCGATAAAGTGGCATTATTTTGGTCCAGTAAAGACCAGCCATCGCCTTTAACATGCACCAGAATCAATACAGAAAACACCGTGAGCAGTGGGATCATCAAAGCCGGGATAAACAACTTATTGCTAAGGCGTTTCACCGAATCCAGTCGCTGTTGTAGTGCCAAGGTTTGATAGGTGCCACCTTTGACACCACCAAAACCAGCCACTAAAGCCATCAGCACGACCAAAGCGCCGACCAGAGCGGACGGCATAAAATCACCCAGTAGGAAAATCAGGCCATAACTGAACCAGAACAAAGCGCTGCTGTATCTTTTATCTTTGGCGCTAAAAAAGGCCACAGCAAAAAATAGCAAAGCAGCGACATAATACAGCAAGCTCATACTAATCATGGCGCTGCTCCTGTCGAGGGGCTTGCTTCAGTTCATCTTTAAGCTGGCGTGCCAGATAAGCGTCAAACCTGAGTAAACGGCTACCATGAATCAGAAAAGCAGCAATGGCTGTTGGAATACCCCAAAGCGCTATATGCAGAGGGTCGGTCTCAATACCGGATTCACGCAAAAAGGTATGCATTAAAATAATGGCACCAAAAGCGACAAAAATATCTTCACCAAAAAACAGCCCTATATTGTCAGTCGCGGCCGACATAGCGCGGATTTTGAATTTGATTTTATCCGGCAAGGTTAAGTGTTTTTTCTCAAAAGCCGCTTCAGCCATAGGCGCAAGTAAAGGCCGCACCACTTGTGGGTGGCCACCTAAACTGGTCAGGCCCGCAGCTGCTGTGCTCTCCCTCAATGCCAGGTAGACCAGCAACAAACGCCCTGTAGTCGCAGCTTTGATGTTCAGGATCCAGGCTTGGGCTTTTTCGCGCAGGCCATGGCGCTCCAAAAGACCAATAACGGCTAAGGGCAATAATAAAATAAGCGGTAAGTTACGGGTTTTGATAAAAGCTGTGCCCAGTGATTCCAGCCAGGTCAAAATTGGCATTTTCACTGCCATGCCAGTAGCAAAAGCCGCCACTGTCACCACCAGCACAGGGTTAAATTTCAGTAAAAATCCTAGCATCACCACTGCGATACCAAGCAAAGGCCAAAGGCTGAAATCGGACATAAAAAATCCTGATATTTTTGTTTTCATTGCCTATTGGTACACAGAAGCGGGTTGAAATGCGAGAGTAAAAGACCAAAAATGTGCTGAAAAATAATTTTTACCCACCACTGTTTTTTTGACTGAATAACCAGAGCCTATACAAAAAAATAAAGTTAAATTCGGCCGCCAAGCCGCGCCAAACCTGATGTTTCATCAAAAGCTCGACTCGGCGAAAAACCCTCGCTATAATGCCGCGTCCTATATAACAGGTCTGGGTAATGCGTCCAAATGCAGAAGCCGGACAAGCGAAGAGATGGCGTAGTCAGACGCCCGATTTGATTTTGAGGTAACAAGATGCAAGTTTCTGTTGAAACCACACAGGGTTTAGAACGCCGTTTGACCATTACTGTTCCAGCTGCTGCAATCAGCACTGAAGTTGACAAAGAATTAAGAAACATCGCGAAAAATCGCCGTGTTGACGGTTTCCGTCCAGGTAAAGCGCCTGTTGCAATGATCAAAAAAATGTTTGGTTTGTCTGTATTACAAGACGTGGCTTCACGTCAGATGCAAAACCATTTTTATCAGGCCATCATCGCAAACAAATTAACTCCTGCTGGCGCTCCTACCTTTGCTCCTGGTCAACTGGCTGAAGGCAAAGATTTAGAATTCGCAGCAACTTTCGAAGTTTACCCAGAAGTTCAACTGAACGCTCTGGACAAAATCGAAGTCACTAAGCCTGTTGTTGAAATCACAGCAGATGATTTAGAAACTATGTTAGGCACCTTGCGCAAGCAACATGCAACATGGGCAAAAACTGAGGCTGCTGCAGCTTCAGGTGACCGCGTGATCATCGATTTCGTTGGTTCTATCGAGGGTGAAGAGTTTGAAGGCGGTAAAGCCTCTGACTTTACTTTAGAACTGGGTCAGGGTCGTATGATCCCTGGTTTTGAAGACGGTATCATCGGCAAGAAAGCGGGTGAAGAAGTGACAGTTGATGTGACCTTCCCAGCTGAATACCACGCAGAAAACTTAAAAGGCAAAGCAGCTAGCTTTGCTGTGACTGTAAAAGCAGTTGAAGCTCAACAGTTACCAGAAGTAAACGACGAGTTCGCTAAGCTGTTCGGTCTGGCTGAAGCCACTGTTGATGCATTAAAAGTTGAAGTGAAAAAGAACATGGAGCGTGAGCTGAACAACAGCATCAAAGGCCGTGTGAAAGAACAAGTGATCAAAGGTTTGTTAGCGACTCACGAAGTTGAAGTGCCACAAGCTCTGATCGAAAGCGAAATTGACGTGTTACGTCGTCAGGCCTTACAGCGCTTCGGCAATAATCTGGATCCAAAACAGTTACCAGAATTACCAGCTGCGCTGTTCACTGAACAAGCCAAAGATCGCGTCAAAGTCGGTCTGTTATTAGGTGAAGTGATCAAAACAAACAACTTGCAGGTTGAAGATGCACGAGTTCAGTCTCTGATTGAAACTGTAGCTTCTGCGTACGAAGATCCACAAGAAGTGGTCCAGTACTACAACAGCAACAAAGAGCTGTTGCAAGGCATGCGTAACGTTGCTTTAGAAGAACAAGCCATTGACTTAGTTCTGGCAAAAGCCAAAGTCACAGAAGAAAAAGCCAAGTTTGATGAGATCATGAATCCACAAGCTGCAAACTAAGATTTGACATCTGTTTGTCAGGCAGTTTTAATGGCTCGAACATCATAGTTCGGGCCATTTTTATTTGTAGCCGCCGTACTTAATGCTTCAGCATTGTTGATCGACTATTCTTCCCCGGTGCACAGAATTTCTTTGCTCAAGGGAACCCAGATCTTTTCGCTGCGCTGTAACCTTAATTACTCAGGCTCTAATTACAGCCCCTCTTTTCAATGAAGGAAATCGCATTATGGCATTTGAGCCGAGAATGAATGAGTTAGTGAATGCCTTAGTTCCTATCGTTATTGAACAAACTGCTAAGGGTGAGCGCTCTTTTGATATTTATTCACGTTTATTAAAAGAACGGGTGATTTTTTTAACAGGTCAGGTCGAAGACCATATGGCCAATTTGATCGTTGCTCAGCTGTTGTTTTTAGAATCTGAGAATCCGGAAAAAGATATTTATATCTATATCAATTCACCAGGTGGCTCTGTCACTGCGGGTTTATCTATCTACGACACTATGCAATATATCAAGCCAAATATTGCTACAGTCTGTATAGGTCAGGCCTGCAGCATGGGTGCATTTTTATTATCTGGTGGTACTAAAGGCAAGCGTTATTGCTTACCTAACGCTCGTGTAATGATTCACCAACCTTTAGGTGGTTTCCAGGGCCAGGCGACTGATTTTGAAATTCATGCCCGTGAAATTCTTTATATTAAAGAAAAATTAAACCGCTTGATGGCAGAGCACTGTGGCAAAACTTATGAACAGGTTTGTAAAGACACAGAGCGTGATAACTTCTTAAGTGCACAGCAAGCCTTGGAATATGGCCTAATCGATGCCATATTAACTCAAAGGGATGCGAAGTAAGTTTAATTCAGGGGTGGTGAAAGGCGCTAAGCCAGCCACCCCTATGTAGTGGAAGAGGAAGTTACATGTCTGATCATCGCTCTGATGGCGAGAAAAGCAGCAAACTGTTGTATTGCTCTTTTTGCGGCAAATCACAACACGAAGTGCGTAAACTGATTGCAGGCCCACAGGTTTATATCTGTGATGAATGTGTCGATTTGTGCAACGATATCATTCGCGAAGAAATCAAAGATATTTCGCCAAAACGCGACAGCAACAAATTGCCGGTGCCAAAAGAGATCCGTGCTCACCTTGATGACTATGTCATAGGTCAGGAGCATGCGAAAAAAGTTCTGGCGGTAGCGGTCTACAACCACTACAAACGTTTACGCAGCGTGCAGCATAAGCAGGACGTTGAATTAAGCAAAAGTAACATTCTGCTGATTGGCCCTACAGGTAGTGGTAAAACATTATTGGCTGAAACCTTAGCCCGTTTATTGGATGTGCCATTTACCATGGCCGATGCCACCACCTTAACCGAAGCAGGTTATGTCGGTGAAGACGTTGAAAACATCATCCAAAAGTTACTGCAGAAATGTGATTACGATGTAGAAAAAGCCCAGCGTGGCATTGTCTATATTGATGAAATCGACAAAATTTCACGCAAGTCTGACAATCCATCTATTACCCGTGACGTATCGGGTGAAGGTGTACAACAAGCACTGCTGAAACTGATTGAAGGCACAGTAGCTTCAGTTCCGCCTCAGGGCGGCCGTAAGCATCCACAGCAAGAATTTTTGCAGGTCGACACCTCGAAGATCCTGTTTATCTGTGGCGGTGCTTTTGCAGGTTTAGATAAAGTGATAGAACAGCGTTGCGCTAAAGGTTCAGGTATAGGTTTTGGCGCACAAGTGCGAGCTACGTCACAAAGCCGTACTCTGACCGAAAGCTTTAAAGATGTGGAACCAGAAGATTTAGTTAAATATGGTTTAATCCCAGAGTTTATTGGTCGCCTGCCTGTGGTTGCGACTTTAACTGAGCTGGATTTAGCTGCATTAATGCAAATATTAAGTGAACCTAAAAATGCTCTGGTCAAACAGTTTGGTGCATTATTCCAGATGGAAAATGTGGAGCTGGAGTTCCGTGAAGATGCGCTCAAAGCTATAGCGCAAAAAGCCATGGAACGTAAAACCGGTGCTCGTGGCTTGCGTTCTATCGTTGAGAACGTATTGTTGGATACTATGTACGATTTACCCTCTATGGAACATGTCAGCAAGGTTGTTATTGACGAGACGGTGATCCGCGGAGAGTCTCAACCCATACTAATCTATGAGACTGTAGAAGCTGCGGCTTCACAGTAAGTAAATTGGGGTCAGAGCAAAATTAAGTCTGCGATTTAATTTTACGCTGACCCCATTTTTACTGCGCTAATTCATTGAAGTGACATAAACAGCCCCCATATACTGTTGAATCATGTCACCTGCAGTAAATAATTCGAGAGAGATTTCATGACAGTAGCAAAGACTGATCGTTTGCATATGCCTGTATTGGCATTAAGAGACGTGGTCGTTTATCCGCATATGGTGATCCCGCTGTTCGTTGGCCGGGCTAAATCCATCAAATGCCTGGATGCAGCGATGGAAAAAGAGAAACAAATCTTTTTAGTTGCGCAAAAAGACGCCACGCTGGATGACCCTAAAGATTCTGATTTGTATCAGGTGGGTACTGTCGCCACTATTTTGCAATTACTCAAACTTCCGGATGGCACTGTAAAAGTGCTGGTCGAAGGGGGGAAACGTGCTCAATTAGTGGAGTTTACCGACACTCATGATACTTTTGCGGCTTATGTGGATTTGATCCCAACACCAGAAATGGACAGCCGTGAGCAGGAAGTGATTTTACGTTCCGCCATCAACCAGTTTGAAGGCTATATCAAACTGAATAAAAAGATCCCTCCGGAAGTACTGACAGCGCTTTCAGGTATAGAAGACGCGGCCCGCTTAGCAGATACTATGGCAGCTCATATGCCGCTTAAAGTGGACGACAAGCAAAAGGTGTTAGAGATCATCGATGTGACGGAACGCTTAGAGTTTCTGATGGCGATGATGGAAAGCGAAATCGACATTCTGCAGGTCGAACGTCGTATCCGCAGCCGTGTTAAAAAGCAAATGGAAAAAAGCCAGCGCGAGTACTACCTGAATGAGCAAATGAAAGCCATTCAGCGTGAACTGGGCGAGCTGGAAGATACACCAGATGAGTTTGAGGCTTTATCGAAAAAAATCGAATTGGCTCAGATGCCGGAAGAAGCGCGCACTAAAGCGACGGCTGAACTGCAAAAGTTAAAAATGATGTCACCTATGTCAGCTGAAGCCACTGTGGTGCGTAGCTACATCGACTGGCTGACCAATGTGCCCTGGAAAAAACGTAGCAAGGTGAAAAAAGACCTGGCTGGCGCAGAACGTATTCTGGACTCGGATCATTATGGTTTGGATAAAGTCAAAGAACGCATTCTGGAATATCTGGCAGTGCAGCAGCGCGTCAACAAATTAAAAGGCCCGATTTTATGTTTAGTCGGACCTCCGGGTGTAGGTAAAACTTCACTAGGTCAGTCTGTTGCCAAAGCAACAGGGCGTAAATATGTGCGAATGGCCTTAGGTGGTGTGCGTGACGAAGCGGAAATTCGCGGTCACAGACGGACTTACATCGGCTCAATGCCAGGAAAAATCATCCAGAAAATGGCAAAAGTAGGGGTGCGTAATCCTTTATTCTTGCTGGATGAAATTGACAAAATGGCGTCGGATTTCCGTGGTGATCCAGCAGCTGCTCTGCTTGAGGTGTTAGATCCTGAGCAAAACACTTCATTCAGTGATCACTATCTGGAAGTAGATTACGACTTATCCGACGTGATGTTTTTCGCTACATCGAATAGTTTAAATATTCCGGCTGCTTTATTGGACCGGATGGAAGTGATTCGTTTAGCGGGTTATACCGAAGATGAGAAGCTGAATATTTCCAAGCAGCATCTGATCAACAAGCAGATTGAACGTAATGGCTTAAAACCTCATGAAATTGAGATTGAAGACAGCGCTATTGTAGGCATTATCCGTTATTACACCCGCGAAGCCGGTGTGCGTAACTTAGAGCGTGAAATCTCCAAGTTATGCCGCAAAGCAGTGAAAAACATTCTGCTGGATAAAAACCTGAAAAAAGTAGTGATCAATCAGGACAATCTGGAAGATTTCTTAGGTGTACAACGTCATGACTACGGCAAAGCGGAAGACAGCAACCGTATTGGTCAGGTGACAGGCTTAGCCTGGACTTCTGTCGGTGGTGATTTACTAACGATTGAAGCCGCTGCAGTGGTTGGGAAAGGCAAACTGACGTACACAGGCTCTTTGGGCGATGTGATGAAAGAGTCGATTCAGGCCGCCATGACAGTAGTGCGAAGCCGTGCGGAGAAACTGCGTATTAACGAAGACTTCTATGAAAAACGTGATATTCACGTGCACGTGCCAGAAGGTGCAACTCCAAAAGACGGTCCAAGTGCTGGTATAGCTATGGTAACAGCTCTGGTATCCAGCTTAACAGGCAATCCGGTTCGTTCTGATGTGGCCATGACAGGTGAAATCACGCTACGTGGCGAAGTGTTGCCTATAGGCGGCCTCAAAGAGAAGCTGCTGGCAGCGCATCGAGGTGGTATTAAGAGGGTTTTAATCCCACATGACAATGTGCGGGACTTAAAAGATATCCCGGATAATGTCAAAGGTGATATTGAAATTCGTGCGGTGAAATGGATTGACGAAGTGCTGGAACTGGCTCTGCAAGAGCCGCCAACCGGTATGTCGGTGCTTGAAGTGGAAAAAATTCCAGCAAAAAGCAAAAAAATCCAAAAAAATCCAGCCTAGGGGCTTTTCAATTACTCTGGCTGTGTTAAGTTATGGGCAGTTTCGACGCAGCCCTTGCGCAGCAAGGGTTGTGGCCTAACAGAAATTTTTGTAGGGCGTCGTTTTGTGCTTGCAAGACTATATCAGGCTTGATATAAGGAACGCGCCACTACGACAAAACAAATTTACTGTAGTTGTTGAAAATAATAACAATTGAAGGGGATGATATTGTGAACAAGTCTCAACTTATCGACAAAATCGCTGCTGGCGCAGATATTTCTAAAGCGGCAGCTGGTCGTTCTCTGGACGCGTTCATCGACGCTGTTACTGAGGCTCTTAAAGAAGGCGATTCAGTAGCCTTAGTTGGTTTTGGTACATTCGCAGTTCGCGAGCGCGCTGCACGTTCAGGTCGCAACCCGCAAACGGGTGAAACTATCCAAATCGCTTCTGCGAAAATTCCTTCGTTCAAGCCAGGTAAAGCGCTGAAAGATAGCGTAAACTAAGCTGAACGCTCGGCTCATGTCGCCGGGCTTATGAAGCTGGTGGTTCTGTCAAATTCAGTAGTGATACTGGCAGAGAAAAGCACAACGCATTCAGCCTGACGCTGCCACAGCTTTTATGAAAAAGGCGTATCTGTTAAGATGCGCTTTTTTTTTAAGACAACCAAAAGTTGCCAAAAGAGACGTAGATACAATGTTAGAAAAGATCAGAGAAGGTTCGCAGGGTATGATCGCCAAGGTCATTCTTGGCTTTGTGATCCTGACTTTTGCTTTAGCCGGGGTTGGCAGTTATCTAGGCAACAGCAGTGAGCTGCCTGTAGCCACAGTCAACGGTGATGAAATTACCAAGGTGCAGTTTGACACCGCATACCAGAATGAGAGAGCCAGAATGCAGCAGCAGTTTGGTGAAATGTTCGGCATGCTGTCTGCTGACCGCAACTATATGAGCAATTTCCGCAATTCAGTGTTGGAAAAACTAATTGACGAACAGTTACAACGTCAATTGGTTGCAGAGCTGGACTTAATGGTCAGTGATGACGTGTTACGGGATACTATCCGTAGCCTGCCAGAGTTTCAGGTCGAAGGTGTTTTTAACAACGACCGTTATATAGCTTTACTGCGCCAGAATGGATACGAGCCAAACCAGTTCCGTGATTATCTGCGTGCGCAGATGTCGGCCAACCAGTTGGTGGTAGGTTTGGCAGGTTCGGAATTTGCGACTGTGTCAGAAATGCAATTGTTGTCTAAGCTGCAACAGCAAAGTCGCGATATTCAGTTCGCAGTATTAAAAGCAGAAGACTTTGCGTCAGCGGTAGAAATAAATGACCAATTGCTGCAGGACTATTATCAGATTAATGCCAACCAGTTTGTGTCGCCAGAGACTGTCTCAGTAGATTACGTGCGTCTTAATGCAGCGGACATAGCGACAGATATCCAAGTCACGGATGCAGATTTATTAGCTTATTACGAGGCAAATCTGGTTCGTTACCAAACAGAAGAGCGTCGTCGAGTCTCACACATACTGTTAGAGTCTGTTGAAGATAATGCTGAGGTAGAAGCAAAAGCTCAAGCTTTAGCAGAGCAATTACAGCAAGGCGCAGATTTTGCTGAGCTGGCGATGAAAGAATCGGCTGATACTTTTTCAGCTGAAAAAGGTGGGGATTTAGACTTTATCGAACAAGGTGTGATGGATGCTGCATTTGAAAAAGCGGCCTATGCCTTGGCTAAAGCCGGCGATATCAGCCCCGTCGTAAAGACTGAGTTTGGTTACCATATTATCAAGCTGACTGAAGTTCAACCTGGCACTGTGAAGTCTTTTACTGATGTAAAGGAGCAAATACTAGCTACAGTAAAGAGTGATAAAGCAGCTGAGAAGTTCATCGACCTACAACAACTTTTGGGTGAAAAAAGCTTCGAAATTGCGGATAGTTTGCAAGAAGCTGCTGAAGCTGTTGGTTCTAAAGTGGTTTCTGTTCCAGCTTTTAGCCGGGCCACTGCCCCTGTTGAACTAACTGCCCCCAAAGTTTTGGAGACGCTGTTTTCAGATGATTTTATTAGTGCTGGCGTAAACAGTGATGTCATCGAAGTAGCACCACAAGACGTCATCGTAGTCCGTATCAATACACATCAGCCTGAGACCACTAAGACGCTTGACGAAGTGAAGCTACAGGTGCAGGCCGCAGTTGTTGCAACAAAGAGCTCTGAGTTAGCTCGCGCTAAGGCTGAATCTCTATTCGCTGAAGTGACCGCAGGGAAGTCCTTTTCTGACGTAGCTGCAACTGCGCAGTTAAATCTTGAAACTAAGGTTGCTGTTCCTCGTTTTGGTGGTGATATCGACTCTGATATTCGCACTAAGGCGTTTGAACTTGCTAAACCTACAGATGCTCAACCTGCTACTGTGGCTGTATTAAATCTAGCAAGCGGTGATGCGGCCTTAGTTGCGGTGACCAAGGTGACCGAATCTGACGTGACTGATAAACCTCAGCTTGAGCAGTTGCAGCAGTTTGCAGATCAAAAAGCGCAAAGTAGTTTTGGCGCTTTGCTTGCCGCATTAAAAGCGAAAGCAGACATCACCCGCTCATTACCTGAAGCTGCAGCAGACGAATAAGTTGAAGCTTTACCAGCAAAAAAAACCAACCTTCGGGTTGGTTTTTTTTGCTGATTTCGTTATGGTTATCTTTAGCTTTGAGCACTGCTGATCAGTTTCCTGCTGTAGTCGTGTTGAGGGTTATCAAACACCTCAGTGGTAGAGCCGTAATCCAAAGATTTCCCTTGATGTAACACCAGGATAGTGTCGCTAATATGTCGTACCAGACGCAGATGATTGGTGATCAATAAATAAGACAAACCTGTGCTTTGCTGGAGTTCAAGCAGGAGATTAACAATCTGAGCTCTTAAAGACGGATCAAGCGCTGTTAAGGCTTCATCCAGTATCAGCAGCTTAGGATCCATAATCAGAGCTCTGGCAAGGGCTACACGTTGCAATTGGCCACCAGAGAACATATGGGGGTAGTAAGCGGCGTGTTCTTCCATTAATCCCAGCTGAGCTAGGGTTTGGTGGATCTTCTGTTCGCGCTGACTTTCGTTTAGTGCTGTGCTGAAACGCAGTACGTCATCCAACATTTGCCCTATCCGCTGATGCGGATTCAAAGAGCGGGCAGGGTCCTGAAAAATGTAGCGAATGACGTGGTTATACTTTTTATGGTCGCTGATGGATACTGCCTTGCCTTCCAGCAATATTTCACCACTGTCAGGTGTTTCTATACCGACCAGCAATTTAGCCAGGGTACTTTTACCTGAGCCTGTTTCTCCGACTATAGCCAAGGTCTGACCTGTATGTAAACTAAAGCTAACATTTGACAGTGCCTGAATGGTTTGACGTCGAAAAATGCCCTGAGCTTTCTGGTAGCTTTTATACAGTTGCCGGATTTCAAGTAAAGGAATTGTCATATCTTTTTACCCTGCAAAGGAAAATGGCAACTGTAATAGTGATTCTGGAGACGTTCCAGCACTGGTGTTTTTACACATTCTTTGCGGGCATTGGGGCAACGTGGACCAAGACGGCACCCTATAGGTAAATGCTGTAAGGTTGGAATACTGCCATGCAAAGCATACAAAGGTTGTTTACTGGCAAGTTGTGGCTGGAATTCAGGCACGCTTTTGATCAGTGCGTCTGTATAAGGATGAAAAGGAGACTTTAAAATAGCCGCGGTTTCACCTGCTTCAACCAATTGGCCACAATACAATACACTCAAGGTTTGAGTATTACGGGCTACAGTTTCAAGCTCATGACTGATTAGTAAAATCGACATACCTTTGAGCTGGTTAAAGCTGGCCAGCAAACGAAATAACTGTGCCTGTGTAGTACTTTCCAGCGCTGTAGTGGGTTCATCTGCTATCAGCAGCTTCGGCTTTTTCGCAATGGCCATGGCGATCATTATTTTCTGGCAGACTCCCTCAGGTAACTGATAAGGGTATGAGTTTAGAATAGCTTTATGATCTCTGATCCCCACCTTGTGCAATAAGGCGATAGCTTTTTTGCGGCGTTCAAAGGGGCGGCTCCACCAGCTCCCAACCAACTCAGAATCCGGTATAGCCTCCAGCAACTGGTCAAGAATTGGGGCTGTAGGGTCCATGCTCCTGCTAGGTTCCTGATAAATCATGGCAATATCGCGGCCAATAATTTTGCGCTGCTGGTCATACGACAGGCGCAACAAATCCTGCCCAGCCCAGCTGAATCTGTCGGCTGTGATATGCCATCTTTTATTCAGTACACCTACTATGGCTTTGGCGATTAAACTTTTACCTGAACCTGATTCGCCCACTAAACCACGAATTTCACCTTCCCGGATCGTCAGGTTTACCTTGTCTACGGCACGAATTAAACCTTCTGGGGTTTCCAGCTCAATCGTCATGTTTTTTATATCAAGCAAAATCATCAGTTGTCCCGCCGCTTTGTCATCGCAGTTCGTAAGCCATCGCCGACCAAATTCACTGACAACACTGAAGCAAAAACTAAAATTCCTGGCAAAGCGATAGCCCAAGGCGCCAGATAAATGAGATCGAGCGCATCAGCGATCATGGCGCCCCATTCTGACGTCGGAGCTTGAGCGCCAAGACCAAGGAAACCCAAGGCGGCAATATCCAGAATAGCGGTCGATAAAGCCATAGTGGCCATAACGGTAATGTGTTCCCAGATATTGGGCAAAACAGCGTAACGCAATACTTGCCAGTTTGATGCACCATCAAGTCGATAAGCTGCGACGTAGTCTTGCCTTAAGGTATCTTGTATGGCGTTGCGAATACCATGCACAAATTGTGGCAATAGCGCGAGCATAATGGCCCAGGTGGTATTCCACAGCCCAGGGCCTAACACTGCCACTATGATAATGGCCAGTAGCAGAGAGGGGATAGTCAGGGCCAAATCCAATACATGATTAAAAATACTGGATTTGACACCTTTGCTCATTCCGGCTGTTGCGCCCAAAGCCAGTCCCATCAGTAAAGATCCAATCACAGTTATCAGTGCGATGCCAAAAGTGTAAGTTGCTCCTTTCATCAGTCTGGACATCAGATCCCGGCCTAAATCATCAGTTCCAAAAGGATACTGCACCAGGCCTTCCGGACTCCAGGAGGGGGCCAACAGCAACAAGTCCGAGTTTTGCTGATAAGGGTCATGAGGGGTCAGTATGAGCGCAAATAAGGTCAGTAACAAAAAAAATGAAAACAATACCAGGCCAAATACTGCTGCATGCTGACGTTGAAACTGAAGCCAGAGCTGCGTTAATGGACCTCTGTTATGTTCCTCAAAATACAGCCGGAATTTTTTCATCTCAGACTTTCCTGGCCAGAGGATTAAACAAAGTGTGTAATATTTCAGTTAGCATATTTACTACTATGACTAAACAAGACACCACCAATAAGCCTCCCTGTATAGCGGGATAGTTCCGCTGATAAATACTGTCCAATAGCCATTGACCTAAACCAGGCCAGGAAAATATGACCTCGGTAATCATTGCTAGTGTAATCAGTGTGCTGAATTGTAATCCAATCTGACGTATTACAGGCAATAACGCATTGCGCAAACCATGGTGATAGAGCACCTGAGTCCGGCTTAAGCCTTTAGCCCGCGCTGTTTTTATGTAGCTTTGCTCAAGTACCATGAGCATCGAATCGCGGGTAAACCGGATCATTACAGTTGTTGGGTAAGTGGCAAGCACCACAGCAGGCAATAGCAAGTGTCGCAGCGCGTCCATAATAGCTTCAGATTTATAGCTAATGTCGGACAGCAATATATCCGGTAACATAAAACCTGTAGAAGTAGGAATATCAAACAGCACATTGATACGTCCTGCGGTCGGTAGCAGGCCCAGGGTCAACGAAAATAGCATGATAAGCAGAAGTGCCCACCAGAAAATAGGAATGGAATAAGCCACCAGCGTAATTCCAGAGATCAGCTTGCCGAAAAAGTGGTCCGCTTTGACCGCTGCAAACAAACCCAAGGGGATCCCAAGAACAAAAGACAGGATAAGTGCATAACTTGCCAGCTCTAATGTAGCTGGGAACACCGCAAAGATTTCAGCCAGCACAGGTTGCTGACTGGAGAAAGACAAGCCCCACTCGCCATCCAGAATACGGTTTAGATAAGCCAGATACTGCATCAGTACAGACTGGTCCAGAGCATAATACTGTATAAGCGCTTGGCGCTGCTCAGGCTCAATAGTGGTCAGGCCTGATACATTGTTCAGCACTTCGCCTGGAAACAAGTAACTTAAACTAAAAGCCAATACAGTCAAAGCGACAAAAACAAAGGAGATTAAAAAAGCGCGGCGTAAAAAATAGTGCAGCATCATAAGGCTTTTCTCGCTGCAGCCATAGAAATACCGCCGTAAGGGTTGATAGTGACCCCAGTAATTTTGACACTTTTCGCCTGAAAACGTTTGGAGTGCGCTATGCTGACTAAGGGCATTTGCTCGTCAAGATAAAGCTGTGCAGTCAGATAAAAACTGCGTCTTTGTTTAATATCCGCGGTCAACAACGCTTGGTTGATCAGGTTATCAAAATTCGGATCGCACCAGTTGGCTCTGTTGCTGCCTGAGCCCGCAGCACTGCAACTTAACAGAGGTCGGAAAAAGTTATCTGGATCGGCATTATCAGCGGCCCAGCCGATCAGTACTGAATCATGCTCAAACTCTGACAGTTTACGCCTGAAACTATTCCATTCAAAGGAGACTATTGAGGCTTTGACTCCTATTTTAGCTAAGTCGGCCTGCATTAACTCGGCCATCTTTAATGCGTTCGGGTTGTATAAACGCTGCACTGGCATAGCCCAAATATCCATACTGAACCCCCTGGGGTAGCCAGCTTGTGCCAGCAACTCTTTTGCTTTGGACGGGTCGTACTGCTGTTCGGGTAAGTCTTGGTAAAAAGCCCATGAGGTTGGTGGGAGTAAGGTTTTAGCTTTGTCAGCATAACCAAAATAAACAGCATCGAGTATAGCGTCTTTATTGATGGCATAAGCAAGAGCTTTGCGCACTAATACATTATCAAAAGGTGGTTTTTGGGTATTAAAAGCCCAAAATCCAACATTCATGCTGACCTGGCTTTGCACTTCGACATCAGGCCGCTCTGCGATAAGTTTCAGCTCTGCATTGCGGGGGTAGGCAACTACATCACATTCATGAGTCAGTAATTTCGCCATACGTTTGGCGTTATCCGGTACCAAGTCAAACACCAGTTGGCTGAGTTCTACTTTACCCCGCCAATATTCGGGATGGCGATAATAACGAATAAACTGATTTTTTTTATATTCTTTAAAGAAAAATGGACCTGTACCTACGGGCTTTTGATCCAATAATTCAGCTTTGCTTTGTTGCAGTAGCTGCTCTGCATATTCTGCCGACAAAATGGCGGCAAAGTCTGTGGCGAGATTAGATAAAAACGAGCTGTCAGGACGGTTTAGTTCAAAACGCACTGTGCTGTCATTTTCTGCGACTACGGCTTTAACCAGCGAACTCCAGTCGACACTTTGAAAATAGGGGTAAACTGCACCGCCCACTGCATGGTATGGATGCTCAGTGTGCGTTATACGATTAAAAGTAAAAGTAACGTCCTGGGCATTGAAAGTTCTACCGGGAGAAAAAAAAGCAGTGTGATGAAATTGTACGTTCTGGCGTAGAGTAAACCAATAGGTTTTGCCATCTTCACTTAAACGCCACTGAGTTGCCAGAGCTGGAATTAATTCACCGCTGGCCGGGTCTATGTCCAAAAGGCGATCGTAGAGTTGCTGGCTTATCGCATCAATAGTGGTACCTGAAGTCACGCGTTGTGGGTTAAATGTCTCGGGCGATCCTTCTGCACAATAAACCATACCTTGTTGAATTGTTTCAGGAATATCAGGCAGACAGGCGCTGAGGAATAACACAGAGCCACAGGGAACCATCAGGCTTAGTAAAGCTTTGATCATTGTTGGCTGTCCAGCAATTTGTACTTTTTCATATAACCACGTAACTGATGATAGGTCAGATTGAGAGCTTCAGCGGTTTTCTTCTGATTAAACTGACAAGTTGCAAGTGCTTGTTTTATTAAATCCATTTCAAAGTTCTCTGACAATACTTTGAAATCCTGAGGTTGGTTAAAATCAAAAGCTGAAACGGCTTGCACTGCGCAGCGTTGATTATCGCTGCTTTGCTCTTGAATGGCTACCACCGCATGTTCTATTTGTGGTTTTCGATCTAAAGTACGAACTCTGGTTCTGGGTCGGAACGGCGATTCAAAAGGGTCTAACTGAATATGATGCACTGGAACATAAGGATTGTTGGTGCGATAGACGCTGCGCTCCACCACGTTTTTCAATTCCCGCACATTACCTGGCCATTCATGCTCCAGCAAAATACGTTTGGCTTTTTCACTAAAGCCGCTAAAGAGTTCAAAGCCCAGCTCACGCGCCATATTGACGGCAAAATGCTCCGCCAGCACCAGAATATCTTCTCGTCTTTCTCTCATTGGCGGCAAAGTGATCACATCAAAAGCCAGCCGGTCAAGTAAGTCAGCCCTAAACTCGCCATGTTCGGCCATTGAAGGTAAATCTTCGTTGGTGGCACAAATTAAACGCACATCCACTTTCACTGAACGACTGCCACCAACCCGCTCAAATTCGCCGTATTCAATCACACGTAGCAATTTTTCCTGCACCATGGCAGGTGTATTGGCTAATTCGTCCAGGAACAAGGTACCGCCATTGGCACGTTCAAAACGGCCTTCATGGCGTTTGGCTGCACCGGTAAAGGCTCCGGCTTCGTGGCCAAAGAGTTCACTCTCCAGCAAATTTTCGTTTAATGCGGCACAATTTAAGGTTAGATAATTTTGATCCCAGCGCTGAGAAAGGTAATGTAGACGCGCTGCTATCAGCTCCTTACCTGTGCCTCTTTCGCCTATGATCAATACAGGCTTGTGTAAAGGCGCGATTTGAGAAACCTGGTCCAACACGTTTAAAAAGCTGTTAGATTGGCCTATTAAATTATCTTGCTGAAAAGTTCTGCTCATCTGAAGTCACGAAGTGGTGAAATTAACTAATAAGTAGTGTATTTCATAATTTGAACTTGGCATAGCTTTTTTGTTTTTCAAATAAAATCTATATAAAACATATGTTTATTTTTTTTTGCAACTTGGCAAGAAACCTGAATAAGTAATAGCGAATCCAATAAGTCATTTAGAGGTAAATAGTATGGGTATCTTCTCTCGCTTTTCAGATATCGTAAATTCCAACATCAATGCTTTATTAGATAAAGCAGAGGATCCGGAAAAAATGGTTCGCCTGATTATTCAGGAAATGGAAGACACATTGGTTGAAGTACGCTCTACCTCTGCAAAAACTATTGCAGAGAAAAAAGAACTGCAACGACTAGTGTCAAAATTAGAAGCTGAAGTGGCCGACTGGCAGGCAAAAGCTGAACTGGCTTTAAGCAAAGAACGTGAAGACTTAGCTCGCGCTGCATTGGTTGAACGTCAAAAAGCTGCTGACCAGGCTGCGGCAGTCGCCGCCGACATCAGTCATTTAGACGAGCATGTCAGCAAGTTGCAGGATGAAGTTGGTCAGCTGCAGGACAAACTGGCAGATGCTAAAGCTCGTCAGAAAGCCATGCTGATGCGTCAAAAAACGGTATCTTCCCGTTTGGACGTAAAACGTACCTTAGACAGTACACGTTTAAATGATGCTATGTACAAGTTTGAACGTTATGAGCAAAAAATCGATTCACTGGAAGCTCAGGTTGAATCCTACGATTTAGGTAAAAAAACCTTAAAAGATGAGTTTGCAGAACTGGCGTCATCTGACAAAATCGATAACGAACTGGCTGAATTAAAAGCTAAAATGTCTAAAAAAGATAACGCCTGATTATCAGGCGTTATAGGAGTTAAAGATGGAAATAACGGACGTCATTGGTGTACCTTTTATCCTGTTCATGATTTTTGTCGCGCCGCTGTGGGTCTTTATGCACTACAGAAGCAAAAACAAAATTGGTGAAGGCTTGGGGGACAGTGAACTGGCTCAACTGAATGAGTTGTCCCATCGTGCCGAAAAAATGGCCGACCGCATAAAAACGCTGGAAGCGATTTTAGATGCGGAGTCGCCGAAGTGGAGGGAGAAACATGACTAAAATACGCAAAGAGCTGTTGCGGGATGACCGCAACGGCAAACTGGCCGGGGTCTGTGCTGGTATTGCAGACTACTTCGGTTGGGAAGTGTGGTTAGTGCGGTTGATTGTGGTTACTTCAGTGTTATTAGGTTTAGGTGGTTTGTTGCCTGTTTTGTACGTCGCGGCCTGGTTTATTCTTGAAAAAAAATCAGTGCATGAAGCAAAAAAAGGTATTACTGAGCCTGCTTACGATGAGCGGCCGGTGGAGGTGAAAACCCGAGTCTGGCAACGCGGTGAAGTGCCTAAGTCGGCCTTGCATCACTTAGTTAATCAGTTTAATAGTATGGAATTACGTTTACGCGACATGGAAACTCATGTTACCTCTGCCAAGTTTCAATTGAACAGAGAAATCAGCAAGTTATAGTCTTACTCGAGAGCGAGTCTGTCGAAAAGACGCCAACTAGGAACACTGCATGGATTGGTTAAAAAAGGCGCGCTGGCATTCAGAACAATTGACACAGCGTGCCTTTCACCGTCAGCTCAGACTGGGCGTGACCGGCTTAAGTGGTGCTGGAAAAACTGCACTGCTTACAGCCATAGTGCATCAGTTGACCCAAAGTCATAGCGCTCATTTACCATTTTTCTCCGTGATGCAAAAACGCTGGTTAGGGGCTTGCATTGATGACAATCAATTACCACAATTGCCTCGTTTTGGTTTTGAAAAAAACTTAAATTGCCTGCAGCAACAGCCTGCTTGCTGGCCACCTTCGACTGTCGGCTGGAGTCAGTTGACTTTAGCTTTGCGTTATCAGAGCGAATCGAGTTTACGCGCCCGTTTTCAGGATTTTCAGGAAACTGAATTGGTGCTGGTGGATTATCCGGGTGAGTGGCTGCTGGATTTGCCTATGCTGCAACAAAGTTACCAGCAGTGGTGTGAACAAAGCTGGTTGTTGTTTGCTCAACCTCATAGGGCAGCCACAGCAGCTGCTTTTAAACATCGATTACAAGCCATTGATTTGAGTGATACTTCTGTGCTTTTTGTGCAGGAGCTGTGCAGCGAATACAGCAGCTTACTGCAGCAGTTCCGTGAAGTGGCTGGTGCTTATTTGAATCAACCAGGCCGATTATTGGTACCTGGTGAATTTGAAGGCACGCCTTTACTGCAACTCCTGCCTTTGTTGCCAGAACAGCTGGAACAAGGTGGCGCTCTGGTGGACTTGATGCAAAAGCACTTTGTCTGTTACCAAAGCCAGGTGATTGAGCCTTTTTACCGCCAGTACTTTTCAGGTTTAGACCGCCAGGTGGTGCTGGTTGATGTTTTGGGCGCACTGAATGCCGGTGAGTCTGCACTTTTAGAGCTGAAACAAAGTTTATTATTGATTTTACAGAGTTTTGATTACGGTCCTGAACACTGGCTGCGGCGTATTTTCAAACCCCGTATCAGCAAAGTACTATTTGCCGTCAGTAAAGCTGACCATGTCACGCCCGATCAGCATCAGGCGCTCACTTTGTTGTTGCAGCAGCTGCTATTGCAGCATCTGCAGAGCGTAAAGTTTCAACTTTGTCCTTACGAAGTGATGGCGATAGCTGCAATTAAGGCCAGCGAAGCAGGTTTTGTGAAGCACAATGCTCAGCAACAGCCTTGTTTAAGGGGGGTTAGTGCAGCAACGGGCGAAGCCTTGATTTATTATCCGGGCGACGTGCCACGTTACTGGCCAGATCATCAGCTTTTTACCGAACATCATTTTGAGTTTCAGTCATTGGCGCCTTTGCCATGGCCTAAGCAGCAAGTGCTGGGGCATATCCGTTTGGATCATCTGCTGGAGTACCTGTTAGGAGATAAACTGACATGACAGATTTAAAGCAAGCCAAAAGCTTCAAAGCCGCCGACTTTATAGGCTCTGATACAGTTTCGGAACTGCCTATGGCAAAGGCTGTGCAGTTTGAACAGGCAGATTTTGTGGTTGAGCCACAAGTTGAACCAGAACAACCAAAGCGCAAGCCCTTTTCTGCACTGATGTGGGCTGGGATCAGTAGTTTTATGCTGTTAGTGGTTGTAGCTTTGTATAGCGTTGTGACGACCATCCAGCAGGCTTTTATAGCTCCAGGCATCAGTACTGTGCTCGAAGCCTTATTTTGCGCTGCTTTATTAACTTTAACCAGCTTGTTGCTAGCAAGGGAATGGCGCTTGTGGCGACGTTTAGCCAAAACCCGCATTTGGCAGCAAGCCCATCAGCGTATTCATGCCAGTGTTCAATACGGTGAAGCAGAACAGCTTTGTCTGGATATCGCTGCCGTTTTACCTGAATCAACAAAACAGGATGTGGCTGACTGGAAAGCGCAAAAAAAAGCAGAGCATAGCGATCGGGAGCTGCTGGATTTGTTTGAACTCAAAGTGTTGAGTAAAGCCGACGCCCAAGTGCGTCAGCATATACATCAAGCCTCCGCTGACGCCGCCATGGCCGTTGCCGTGAGTCCTTTTGCTTTGGCCGATATGCTTTTGGTGCTTTGGCGCACCAGTAAATTACTACGTCAAATGGCTGAAACTTATGGCGCTTCTTTGGGACAGCTACGTAGTCTGATCCTGATTAAACATTTATTTGCTGCTTTGTTGTGGGCTGGCAGTTCAGAGCTAGCGCTGGATTTAGGGGCTGATGTAGTGGGCGCTGAACTGACCAGTAAACTGTCAATGCGGGCGGGGCAGGGGTTAATAGCCGGTATGCTGGTGGCTCGTTTAGGTTTAGCTGCACAGCAATTGCTACGCCCTTTGCCATTGGCGAAAAGTCAGAAACTAAGTTTGCTGGATTTAAGCAAAGCTTTAGTAGGGCGTTTGCTCGGTAAGCTTACTCCTTTGTCAACTTAACACTACATCCCCTCGTGTTTTTGCTAAAACTGACGGTGCTGCTTCAGACCGTCAGATGTCTATATGCCTTGTCGCTGATATAACCTTTTGTTTAGATAAAATAAAAAAACGCATAATAAGTAAATACATACCCAAAGTAACTGGTGCTGTAGCCAGTTGATCCTGCAGGTGCTGAGTTTACCCCAGCCCGTTGCACCATATCCTCACCATGATATGGAGTGCGGTCAACAATGCTGCAGCTTCTAATACGAAGGGTATACAGCAACAGGTGTCCTATGAGTAAGCAGTACAGTCATCCAGATACGGTATGTATCCATGCCGGAAAAACCGGTTTAAATCCACATGGCGCTTTAGCTACGCCTTTGTACCAGACCTCAACTTTTGTATTTGATAGTGCCGAACAAGGCGCAGCCCGTTTCGCTGGGGAGCAGCCTGGTTATATTTATACCAGATTAGGCAATCCAACCACACGAGAGCTGGAACTGAAAGTTGCAGCCTTGGAAGGCATGGAAGATGCTGCAGCGACAGCCACGGGTATGGGCGCTGTAGCCGCTGCTACTATGGCCTTTTTACAACAAGGTGATCACCTGATTGCCAGCAAAGCCATTTATGGCTGTAGCTTTGCGCTGTTTAATCATCAGTTTGCCCGCTATGGTATAGACGTCAGTTTTGTTGATATGACAGACCATAACGCCGTCAAACAAGCGCTAAAACCTAACACCAAAATGATTTTTGCGGAAACGCCAATTAACCCTACTTTGACCGTGCTGGATTTAGATTTCATCGGTCAGTTTGCTCAGCAGCACCAATTGATCTCGGTGATCGATAACACCTTTCTGACCCCTTTACTGCAAAAGCCGGCGGACTATGGCATAGACCTGATTTTGCACAGTGCCACCAAGTACCTGAACGGCCATGGTGATGTGGTGGCAGGTATTATAGTCGGCAGCACTGAGCGTATTACTCAGATTAAACTGACTACCTTAAAAGATATGGGCGCTACCATCAGCCCGCACGATGCCTGGCTGATTATCCGTGGTTTAAAAACCTTGTCGGTACGAATGGAAAGGCATTGTCAGAATGCGCAAAAAGTAGCGGAGTTCCTGGAAGCACATCCTGCAGTAGGCCAGGTGTATTATCCGGGGTTAAAATCGCATCCGGGTTATAAATTTATCGGCAAACAAATGAAAGCCGCTGGTGGTGTGTTGGCCTTTGAGCTGAATGGCAGCCTGGATGATGGCCGCTACTTTATTAATCAGTGTCAGTTACTAAGCCTTGCGGTCAGCCTTGGCGATGCCGAGTCGTTGATTCAGCATCCTGCTTCAATGACTCATAGTCCTTATACGTCAGAAGAGCGCCAAATGGCCGGTATCAGTGATGGCCTAATTCGTATTTCTGTCGGTCTTGAGCATGTCGAAGATATTATTGCTGATCTGGAGCAAGCTCTTGCCTTGATGTGCAAGCGGCAGCAGAGCTAAACACTTTGTTGTAACCATAGCTTTACAAAATCAGCAGAGTTGACGTGAACGTCAACTCTGCCATGGGTTAACAGCCGTTGTCCAATCCTCTAGTATCGGCCCCAACTAAAAGGTTGATAAAACCGCTATAAGATCGAAACAACAGGGTTCTATGAGCAAATCAAGTAAATATGTATCGCATCAGTCGGATGAGAATGGCTTTATTCACTGGTCAACTGAAGAGCATCAAATCTGGTCTGAATTAATGCAGCGGCAGCTGTCCTGCATCGAAGGTAAGGCCTGTGATGAATACCTGGACGGACTGAAGAAGCTGAATTTGCCGCTGGATCGCATACCACAGCTGGCAGAAATTAATGCAGTATTGCAGCCAAGTACAGGCTGGAAAGTGACTGAAGTGCCAGCTTTGATTAGTTTTGACAGGTTTTTTCAGCTGTTAGCCAATAAAGAGTTCCCAGTTGCCACTTTTATCCGTAGTAGGGAGGAGTTTGATTACCTGCAGGAGCCGGATGTATTCCATGAAATATTTGGTCACTGTGCCATGCTGACTCATCCTGCTTTTGCTGAATTTACCCACACCTACGGTAAACTCGGCTTAGCGGCCAGCAAAGAAGATCGTGTGTACCTGGCGCGTCTGTACTGGTTCACTATCGAATTTGGCTTGTTAAACAGCAAAGATGGTTTGCGTATTTATGGCGGTGGCGTTTTATCCTCACCAGGTGAAACTCAATACGCTATTGGATCGGACGCGCCAGAGCGTAAGGTCTTTGATGTTGTGGATGTACTGCGTACTCCTTACCGTATCGACATTATGCAGCCAGTGTATTTTATGATTAATTCAATTAACGATTTATTTGATGTATCCCAATTGGATTTGATGGCTATGGTCCAACAGGCTCGATCTCTGGGTTTACATGCACCTAAATTTCCGCCTAAAGAAAAAAAGGCAAGTTAAGCTTTGCCGATAACTGAGAACACACTGATGTCTGAATTAAAACAAGCTAAATGTGAAGCCTGCCGTGCCGATGCACCCAAGGTATCTGATGAAGAACTAGCACAACTGATGCACCAGATCCCGGACTGGACCCCAGTGGCCCGTGATGGCATTTTGCAATTGGAGCGTGAGTTTAAATTTAAAAACTTTAAGCTGGCTTGGGCCTTTCACCAGAAAGTAGCGCAACTGGCTGAAGATGAAGGTCATCATCCGGCTTTGCTGTTGGAATGGGGCAAGCTCACTGTGACCTGGTGGTCGCATTCGATTAAAGGTCTGCATAAAAACGACTTTATTTGCGCCGCTAAAACAGACGCTTTGTTAGCTTTTTAATACCTGCTATTTGAGGGATGGGCTTGTCCCATCCCGTCATTTCCCCAACACAGAGCCCTCCAGGTTCGCACCCTGCCTGTCGTGACTATCCATGCTTTGCAGCTAGTGCAAAGGGGATGTGCATATTTCTTTACAAATAATACTGGTCTGCCCGAGTCTCTTTACCGTATCATGAAAACTAGGCAAAAGCATAAGGTGGTTTTGTATCATGAGGTTAGAAATTCATTGCCAGGATCGACTGGGGATCACTCAGGAAGTGTTAAATATTCTGGTCAGTTATCAGCTGGATTTGCGTGGTATAGAGGTAGATCCTGCCCAGGGAAGGATTTTTGTGTCTTTCCCAACGGTCAAGTTCGAGAAATTTCAGGAGCTGATGGCAAAGATCCGTCGCATTCCTGGCGTCGATGATGTCAAAACCACAGCTTTTATGCCATCCGAGCGGGAGCATAACGAACTCAGCACCTTATTGCGTACTTTGCCTGACGGTATTGTTGCAATAGATACCCGCGCCAATGTAACCATTATTAACGAGGCTGCGCTTGAAGCTTTGTCAATGGAGCGCAGTGAAATCGAGGGGCAGTCTCTGACTGCTATGGTCAAAGGCTTTAATTTAAGCCGTTGGCTGGAAAGTGATGATGTGCTGGCTCAAACCCGTCGGGTAGAAATACAGAATAAGCGTTTTATAGCCGATTTATTGCCAGTGCTGGTGCCGGATGATTCAGGCAAAGATATTCTGGCGGGCGCTGTGCTGAACCTAAAATCTGAGAGCCGTTTAGGCGAGCAGATGGTGGTGTTTAAAAAAGGTGATCAGGACAGCTTTAACAATTTACATGCGCATAGCAACTTAATGCGCAAAGTAGTGCGTGAAGCGAAAAAAATGGCCCAGCTCGATGCGCCAATTCTTATTATGGGTGAAACCGGTACTGGCAAAGAAGTGTTGGCTCGTGCTTGTCATGCGGCCAGTAGCAGAACTGGTAAACCTTTTTTAGCGGTCAATGTAGCTGCTATGCCGGACTTAGTCGCTGAGTCAGAGCTTTTTGGCCATGGCCCTAATGCTTTTCCTGGGGCAAGTGAAGCGAAAAAAGGTATTTTTGAACAGGCCAACAAAGGCACAGTGTTTCTTGATGAAGTAGGGGAGATGTCGCGTGAGCTGCAAACCAAGCTTATTCGCTTTTTGCAGGATGGCAGTTTCCGACGAGTAGGTGATGAAAACGAAGTCAAAGTGGACGTGCGGGTGATTTGTACCACACAAAAAGACTTACCGGCCATGGTGCAGGAAGGCAAATTCCGTGAAGATTTATTTTATCGTCTGAATGTCCTGACGCTCAGCTTGCCGCCTCTGCGCGAGCGTAAGCAGGATGTAGCGCCTTTAGCCGAGTTTTTTATCGCCCGTTTCGCTGCCCGCTTAGGCCGCAAAGCGCCAAAACTAACAGATTCCTGCGCTAATTTTCTGCAGCACTATCCCTGGCCTGGCAACGTGCGTCAGTTAGAAAATGCTTTGTACCGCGCAGTGACTCTGCTGGAAGGTTATGAGCTGGATAAAGAGCATATGCAATTACCAAGTTATACCAGTGACTTTGGGTATTTGGAAAAAGACTTTGACGGCACACTGGATGAGGCGGTACGAAATTTCGAAGCTGATTTATTACGTAAACTCTATCCGGCTTATCCAAGTTCACGTCAATTGGCGAAAAAACTCGGTTTAAGTCACACAGCTGTCGCTAATAAATTGCGCGAATATGGTATTAATCGCAAGAGCGTAAAAATTTAGATACGCTTTGTGTGATTAGCTCTACAAATTTCTGGCCCTAAAGCTCGTTTTGGGGTCTTTTTGCTTGTTAAATGAGCGGCATTGCGTTTTTGTCAGTTATTCTGTACAAAAAAGCCGTTTTTTCGTCTCTAAGTCATCCATGAAGCCTCTCTTCCATTTTTTTTCTGCAAGCGCAAGATAAGCACAAATTAGCCTGATTTTTTCTGGAGATCTTGATGTTTGACGCTATTAACCCTTTGGGTACCGATGGTTTTGAATTTGTTGAATACACTGCAGCTACAGAGCAGGGAATAGCAGACCTGAAGCAACTGTTTGCCTCTTTAGGTTTTACGGAAGTGGCCAAACACCGTTCTAAGGAAGCCTGGTTATACAAACAAGGCGATGTGAATTTTATTGTGAACGGTCAGCCAAATTCTCAGGCTGAACAATTTGCCGCCGAACATGGTCCAAGCGTCTGTGCTATGGCCTTCCGTGTCAAAGATGCAGCAGAAGCTTTAAAGCACGCCGTGGCCAATGGTGCTAAAGCCTATCAGAATCAGGTGGGCCCTATGGAGCTCAATATCCCGGCAGTGTACGGCATAGGCAGCAGCTTGTTGTATTTTGTTGACCGTTACGGTCAGAATTCAGTCTATGACGTTGATTTTAAATTCTATGACAACTGGCAAACTGAAATGGCGAAAAACCAGGTGGGTTTAGAGGTGGTTGACCACCTGACTCACAATGTCCGTCGTGGCAATATGGCACTGTGGGCTGGTTTTTACGAGCGTATAGGCAATTTCCGCGAAATCCGTTATTTTGATATCGAAGGTAAGCTGACCGGCCTGGTGTCTAAAGCCATGACAGCGCCTTGTGGCAAAATCCGTATTCCAATTAATGAATCTTCTGATGATAAATCTCAGATCGAAGAGTTTATCCGTGAATACAAAGGCGAAGGTATTCAGCACATCGCCATGACCACCGACAATATTTACGAAACTGTGCGTACTTTGCGCCAACGTGGCATGGACTTTATGCCAACGCCAGATACCTATTACGAGCGCGTCAATGCCCGTGTTGAAGGCCATACTGAAGATCTGGAGCAGTTAAAGGAGCTGCGTATTCTGATCGACGGTGCACCAATGAAAGACGGTATTTTATTGCAGATCTTCACCCAAACTGTGATAGGCCCTGTATTCTTTGAAATCATTCAGCGTAAAGGCAATGAAGGTTTTGGTGAAGGTAACTTCAAAGCTTTGTTTGAATCCATCGAAGAAGATCAAATTCGTCGCGGAGTACTGTAACCATGCGTAAGTGGGCGTCTTTTCCGATTAAAGAAGGTGAAATTTCCCGCCAGGCTCATGCTGATTTCCCGGATAGAGCCATTTATGAACGGGAAACAGGGCGTAGTGGCTTTTTTGGACCGGCTACCCATTTCCATCACACCCATGCTCCTACGGGCTGGAGTGACTGGGAAGGGCCGTTAAAACCACGTCTGTATAACTTTAACGACATAGCCGGCAATCAAAACGTGTCGCCATGGCAGGTGCCGACTTTATTGCACAATGCGCATTGCAAAATGCGCACCTGGCGATTAACAGAGTCGATGAATGATTTGGTGCGTAATGCTGATGGGGATGAGCTGCTGTTTGTGCACGAAGGTGCGGCAGAGCTCTATTGTGACTATGGGCATATGAGCTTACGTGATGGCGATTATGTGGTCATACCAAGATCCACAATGTGGCGTCTGGAAGTCACAGAGCCGCTGTTTTTGTTGATGATTGAAGCGACCAATGACTCTTTCCAGTTGCCGGAAAAAGGCCTGGTCGGTAATCATGCTATTTTTGATGCGGCGATGATCGACACACCAAAAATAGATGAGGCGTTCAGAGCTCAGTACAGCGAAAAACAAAGCCGGGTTCAGGTCAAACGTCACGATCAGGTGTCAGTCATTACCTATCCATACAATCCACTGGATGCGATTGGCTGGCATGGCGATTTAGCCGTGATGCGGATCAACTGGCGTGATATCCGGCCTTTAATGAGCCACAGATACCACTTACCGCCATCTGCGCACACTACTTTTGTCGCGCAGCGTTTTGTAGTTTGTACCTTTGTACCTCGTCCTATTGAAAGTGATCCGGGCGCATTAAAAGTTCCTTTCTATCACAATAACGACGACTATGACGAAGTGCTGTTTTACCATGCTGGTGATTTCTTCAGCCGTGACAATATTGAACGTGGCATGGTGACCTTCCATCCGGCGGGTTTCACCCACGGGCCTCATCCTAAAGCCTTTGCTGCGGGCCGTGAATATAAAAAGAAATTTACCGACGAAGTGGCCGTTATGCTGGATACCCGTGATGCACTCTTGGTGGGCGACGCTGCTTTAGCCACTGAAAACCCGGACTATGTAAATAGCTGGAAAATTAAACCGGCCGCTCTGTAAGGATTAAAAATGAAGTTAGCAAGTTTGAAAAACGGCCAGCGCGATGGCCAGCTCGTGGTCGTCAGCCGTGATTTGAGTCGTTGTTTGGCTGTGCAGCATATTGCAGGCACTATGCAACAGGCATTGGATCACTGGTCTGTGGCTGCGCCACAACTGTCTGAAGTGTATCAGGCGCTGAATAGTGGTTCTGTGCAAGGCGAACAAGCTTTCGACCAAGCTCAGTGTGAATCGCCATTACCACGGGCTTATCAGTGGGCGGATGGCAGTGCTTATGTTAATCACGTTGAATTGGTGCGTCGTGCCCGTAATTCCGAAATGCCACCCAGTTTCTGGACTGATCCTTTGATGTATCAAGGTGGCTCTGATGATTTTATTGGTCCTCGCGATGTTATCGAAGTAGTCAGCGAAGACTACGGCATCGACTTTGAAGGTGAAGTCGCAGTGATCACTGACGATGTACCTATGGCAATCAGTGCCGAAGAAGCCCGGCATAAAATCCGTCTGGTGATGCTGGTGAACGACGTGTCTCTGCGGGGGTTAATTCCAAACGAACTGGCGAAGGGTTTCGGTTTTTTTCAATCAAAACCTGCGTCTGCCTTTAGTCCTGTGGCCGTGACTCCAGATGAATTAGGCACTGATTGGCAAGATGCCAAGCTGCACTTGCCTTTAGTGTCATATTTAAACGGCAAGCTGTTTGGTCAACCAAACGCTGGCGTTGACATGACTTTTGATTTTGGGCAACTGGTCGCTCATGCCGCCAAAACCCGTAATTTAGGTGCTGGTGCTGTAATAGGTTCTGGTACTGTGTCGAATAAACAAGGTACAGATTATGGCACTTCTATTGATGAAGGTGGCTTAGGCTACAGCTGTATTGCTGAAATCCGTATGATTGAAACTATTCGAGACGGCGCGCCTAAAACTTCGTTTATGAAGTTTGGTGACAGCATCCGTATTGAAATGCTGGATAACGCAGGTCAGTCGGTGTTTGGTGCCATAGAACAAAAAGTGGTGAAATACGGTGTTTAATTGACGTGAATACATCAAGCCAGTCGATTTCTCTGTCAGAGGCGGCTGGCTTTTTTGTGTCTGCTTTACAAGGGGAAATCACAACATGAAATTACATGGTTACTGGCGCTCCAGCGCCGCCTACAGGGTACGTATAGCGCTGAATATCAAAGGTCTGGAGGCAGAGCATTGTCCTGTGCATCTGATCAATAACGGCGGAGAGCAGCACAGTTCCGGTTATCAGCTGTTAAATCCTGCAAAACTAGTGCCTACGCTGGAGGATGGCGAGCTGAGTTTGAATCAGTCACTAGCCATTATTCAGTACCTGGAAGACTGCTATCCAGCTTCCCCTCTCTTGCCAAAAGACCCTGTAGAGAAGGCTGCAGTAATAGCTTTTGCTTTGGATATAGCCTGTGACATTCATCCCTTAAACAACTTGCGGGTACTGCACTACCTGACAGGGCCGCTGGCTTTGTCAGAAACTCAAAAATTGCAGTGGATCCAGCATTGGCTGGCAGTAGGTTTTAGTGCTTTGGAAAAGCGTTTGCAGACAACGTCAGGCTTGTATTGTTTTGGGGATGCAGTGACCTTGGCTGATCTTTGTTTGGTGCCGCAGGTTTACAATGCGTTGCGTTTTCAACTGGATATGACAGATTATCCACTGATCCATGCTATTTATCAGCGTTGTAATACAATAGAGGCCTTCCAACATGCAGCTCCTGAACGACAGGTTGATGCTGTTTAAGTCGCTTCAGATCCTTGTATTTGTTAAGCTGTGTTGTAGTGGAGTAGCTAAAGGGTGAAGCAAAATGAAACTACCGAAAAAACCTGTTAATGCAGTACTGTTTTATGTGGGAACCGCAGGGCTGGTGACACAGGTAGTTGTTAGCTTTTACTTACTGACGCAGGGACGCACCATGGAATGGCATTGGTGGTTTCACTGGCTTGCCCCAACACTGTGCTTGCTTTGGGGCTTGATCCCCAGACTACAATTGCAGAGAGAACAGTAGCCCCATCGTATTACCCCTTTTAACGACCCGGAGTAAACATACCCTCAATACGCACTTCGCTTATCCCATCCTTGTTGAAATGGAATTTTATTTGCGCCATGTTTTTATGGAAAAAGTATGGTGTATTGTTGAACATCAATACATAACCAGCGCGGGCTTTATCCCGATACTTAGCATCGCTGTTTTTACTGAGTTTAAAGCTGTATTGCCCCAGGATCCATTCAAAAGCTTGCAAAGGTTTGTCGCTCCAATCCGTGACCCAAATTTGTTCATCTTTGTGCAAAACCAAAGCCAAAGTATATTTTGAGGGTAACTCAGCAACTTCAAGCGTTTGAATTCCAGCCTGAAATACTTCGGTTCCATTCTGCTGTTTATATGCAAAACCAAACTGCAGACTTTGTTTTGAGCCGTCCAGGAAGGTTAGCTGGCCTTGTCCTGGCACAGTAAAATAAGCCCATGCGGTGGGAGCACATAGTAAAAGGAGCAACATCAAGCTCGATTTAACCATACAATACCTCAAACTTCTTGTGATACTTCATTTAGCTTGCCAGATACAAAGTGAGTTGCTGTCCAGGCTGTAAGTACTTATTTGTTTTAATATTATTCCACTTGACGATATCAGCAACTTTTACTTTGAAACGTTCAGCTATGCTGGCTAGCGAATCTCCCTGCTTGACTTTGTACGTTACAGTTTTTGCTTCAGATGCTCTTTGTTGCGGTGCGCTTGGGACGTAGGTCAGGGTTTGACCTGGTTTCAATTGAGCTTTTGTATCTAGTTTGTTCCAGTTGCTCAGTTGCTCAGTGCTGACATTCAGCTTTTTGCCTATTTCCCATAAGCTATCACCACTTTTGACGGTGTAAGTTTGCACCGCTGAAGCTGTTGCAGTGGTTTTTTGCGTCGAGCGAGCGGTAACTGCAGTTTCGTCAGGCAGAGTCAAACCTGGGATAGTCAACAGCTGGCCAATTTTTAACTGGCTGGAATTTAAATTATTGGCGCGCTGTAAGGCTTTTACAGAAGTTTTGTGAGCTGCAGCAATCTTACTTAAGCTGTCACCGGATTTGACCTTGTAGCGGCCAGTGGAAGCTACAGGGGCTACTTTTACTTTGGGCAAAGCAGCTATTTGCTGGTCAATATCATCGGCTGCACCAAAAGGCACCACTAATTGATAACTTGAACTGGGTACAGTGGTTGTTTTGAAACCTGGATTCAGACGTCTGAGTTCGGCCACTCTCAGATTCAGTAAATCCGCAGCTTTGACTAAATCCAAACCTCTATTGATTTGAATCACTTTGGTTTGCGGTTTATTAGCCAGCAAAGGCATGGGAATAGCGTACTTTTCCGAATTCTTTAATAATTCTGCTAATGCCAACAGTTTCGGAATGTAAGCTGTAGTCTCTTTGGGTAAGTTTAACGACCAGAAATCTGTGGCTTTGCCGCTTTTTCTGTTTTTGTTGATGGCAGCAAACACGCGACCTTCACCTGCATTGAACGCTGCAATTGCGCTCAGCCAGTCCTGATTCACGTTACTGTAAAGGTATTGTAAATAGTCCATAGCGGCGCGACTGGATTCAATAACATCACGGCGACCGTCATACCAGGCATTTTGTTTTAACCCAAAACTGCGACCTGTGCCAGAGCTGAACTGCCAAATGCCCAGCACAGTAGAAAATGAACCAGCTTTTGGATTGTAAGTGCTTTCCACTATGGGAAGTAGTGCAAGTTCAAGTGGCATTTTGCGCCGTTCTAGCTCTGTAACTATGTGATATAAAAAAGGTTCTGCATTATGTGAAGCGATTTTTAACAACTTTTGGTTGCGAAGGAAAAAGCGTTTTTGGACTTCTATATCTTCGTGACTCGGTATTGGCAGTGTCATTTGGTCGGCAACTCGTTGCCATAGATTCTCGTACTTCGCCAGTTCGACCTCAGCTTCGAATGACGCACTATGCTTGAAAAGAGCATTGGCAACTTGCTCTGCTGTGGCTGCTTTGTCCTGAATAGATTGATCAGGAACTGAAGTTTGGTATTGCTCCTCACCAGAGCCTGCTGTTTTATCCTGAGAGGTTGGAACGGCACAACTGGCCAGCAGTGCAGCCGCTACAGCGACAGATAATTTTTTCAGCATTCGCTTTTCCCAAAATCAAAAATCAGCCTTATGTTACCTGCTCAGCCTTCAAAAGCAAGGTTGTCGATCAAAATCGATCTTTGGCTGATCGTAACGCAGTGAACAGATCCACTGCATTGTGTTGTTGCCAGCGGTGTTGTAACACCGCATCTTCAGCCCTTAAAAAAGGATTAATTTGCCGCTGTACAGCTAAGGGAGTGGGCAAGGTAGCTTGCTGTTGTTCCCTTTGTTGTAGACACCAGTGTTGATAGTCCGCAAGTTTTGTATTGTCCGGATCGGCCCAGCGAGCAAATTCCAGATTGGCTAAGGTATATTCGTGGGCGGCGTACACTAAAGTTTGATCGGGTAATGTCAGAATGCGCGACAAACTCTGCCACATCTGCTCTGCTGATCCTTCAAACAGACGACCACAACCTGCGTTAAACAAAGTATCACCGCAAAACAGAACGGGCGCTGAATAGTAAGCTATATGACCTAGGGTATGGCCAGGAAGTTGCATCACCTGAAAAGTTAAATCGAAATCGGGTAGTGCAATCTGATCCTTGTCCTGTAACCAGATATCTGCATAGGGGATTTTTTGCTGTTCTAAAGCGGGTGCATAAACTATAGCATCTGGCCAATGCTGCTTTAATGCATTGATGCCCCCGGTATGATCAGGGTGATGGTGGGTGATCAGGATCACTGCTAATTGTAGCTGCTGATGTTGCAGGTAGTGCTGCACTACCGAGGCATCACCTGGATCGACAATCAAAGCCAACTCTGCTTGGCGCAGGCACCAAATGTAGTTATCCTTAAAAGCGGCTAGAGCAGTGATGTCTGGCATAAATAATTTCCGTAGCTGATGTTGTTAGAAAGTGAAGTGTATCCGATGAAACCTGCGTTAAGTTACCACAGTACAACAGTACCCCGACAGTGGCAGCAGTTGCCGCAGGGAGAACAGATGGCTAAAGCGTTAGAGCAGCAGCTAAGTCAGTGGTGGCCAAAGATTTTTGGTTATCATCTGCTTAAAGTGGGAAGTTTAAGTAGTGGCTTAGATACTTCCGACTGTAACATCAAGCACCAAATTTGTTTAAACGAGCACCTTGAGCAGGCGTCTGTAGTGGCTGAACCTGATGCTTTGCCTTTTTTGGAACAATCAATAGACGCTGTCTTACTGGCGCATTGTCTGGAATTTTACCCGGATCCTCACCATATAGTGCGTGAAGCTCACAGAGTGCTGATGCCGGATGGCTACTTATTATTAAGTGGTTACAATCCGTTAAGCAGTGCCGGATTACTGAAACTATGGCCCGGTGTCAAGCAGCAATTGCCTTGGGCGGGGCGTTTTTTCACACCATCCCGTGTCAAAGACTGGTTGCATTTGTTGGGTTTTGAAGTGATGTACGAACAACGTTTTTTCTGGTCCAGTTTACTTGGACAGTATAAACCTGACAGCCGCTGGCAGAAATGGTGTGAAACTTATTTAGGGTATTTTGGCGCTTCTTATGTGCTGGTTGCACGTAAAAGAGTACTGCCTTTAACTCCAATACGACCGAAATGGCAACGAGCGCCAGCTTTTCAAACTGCGGTAAAAGGCATCAGTGCCCGGCAAGAGGTCAATCAGGATTAGGAGGTTTTGGGCTGTTTTTGCAGCCACTGATCCAACTGATTGGCGAACTGCTGTTTATCTTGCTGGCCCAAAGGCGCCGGGCCAGATAGCTGCACACCACTGTTGCGCAGTTCTTCCTGCAAATTGCGCATGGTCAGTCTGTCGCTGATATTGTCCGGAGTCAGTAATCTGCCTTTACTGGTGATACAAAGCGCACCTTTAGCCACAGCAGCAGCTGCCAGAGGAATATCGTTGCTGATCAGCAAATCGCCCTTTGCTATGCGTTCTTCGATATAACGGTCTGCTACATCAAAACCATGCTCAACCTGCACTGCTCTGATATAAGGGCTGCGTGGAATTTGAAAGCTATGATTCGCAACCAGATAGAGCTGGACTTGTCGGCGTTCAGCAGCTTTAAACAACATCTCTTTTAATACTTTGGGGCAGGAGTCTGCATCAACCCAGATTGGCATCCTGATGATCCTTTAATAGTTGTCTTGCTTGCTTGTGGCCTAATTTCATAAAAAACAGCAATGGGTCGGCAATACCAGGTTGTTCGGCTTCAACAAAACCTAATTGCCGATAACACTGCACTGCTATCTTGTTGCTCTGATAAACAAATAACGAAAAATCCCGTTGTGGCTGCTGTTGTAAACCTTGCGCAATCAAACCCTTGATCAGTGTTTTGCTATGGCCCTGTCCTCTGCTATCCGGATGCACTAATAAACGGGCCAGATGATTGCAGTCAAAACGATCGCAAAGCTGGCCAAAGGCAACACGTTGTCTGTGCTGATACAACCAATAACTTTGTGTGCCCGGCAAATACAGTTGCTGTAAAAATTGCAAGGCTCTGATGGGAAACTGAAAGCCTTCGCCACCCCATTGATCCAAGTCTTGTTGTGAATCAAACCAGATGTGTAAATAAGCAGATTGTTCTGGTGTCACTGGACTTAATTGATAAGGGGCATGTTTCATAACTTATCCTTCAGCGGCGTGATCTGGTATCCCTGTTGAGTCAGTTGTTCAATTAAGCCCTGATCTCCGGCCAGATGCAAAGCGCCGACCACAACAAAAAACGGCTTAGTCTTAGGTTCCGCGACCAGCTGTTTCAGCCATGTATTGTTTCTTTTGACAATAAGAGTCTGATAAATAGCTGGGTAGTTTTTTAAGTCGTGCAAGTATAAGTGGTCTAACTGCTCGAGATTGCCGCTACGCCAGGCTTTTCGCATTGCGTCAAAATCTTCGCTACTGTCTTTTAGATCATCCATGGTGCTATTGATCAGCGTTTCAGCGCCGCTGTTATTCAACTCAGTAATTACATCGAGATGCTGTTGCATAGTTTCAAGGCCAGCTATCTTTTTGCCAGATTTTTTAGCTTCATCCTGCAAAAATGCGTCGACTCCGGGTGCGTTGGCCCCTTGAGCTTGCAGTTGAGTGGTGGTCAGCATAATAGCGGCAAATGCAGGTTTAAAGCGGGTGATTTGCTCCAGTGGTATTTTATGTTGTCTGCAGTAATCAGCCAGTTGTTTTGCCAAGGGCGCTGAGAGGTGTTGCAACAAGTTTTCGCCTGAAGGGTAAGAGTTTAAACTGATCATTTGCTGTATGCCGGAGGGACTTGATAATTGCTCTAGATCGGTTTCCAGCACTAAGGAGTCACTCTGTTGCAGTGCCAGCAGGTATTCAGGCGGTAAAGGGTAATCTTGGGCGCTTAGCATATGAACTGAGCCGGCAAGATAAAAATGCTGTTTGTCTTTACTGACTTTCCAGACGCCATCGGCCAATACAGTGCTGCTAAGCAGCAGCAGAAAAGAAATAAAAATACGGGTCACTGTTGAGAGCCTCTGGTAGATATTATCTGATTAGTCAAAAGAACCTACTTTGCCACGCAACTTCTTGCGTTCTTTGTGCTGAGTTTTTTGTTTCAGCCTGTCCATTCGTGCACCAAAAGTTGGCTTGGTCGCGCGTCTTTTTTTCGCTTCAAAACTGGCAGATTGCAGCAGTTGTATTAACTTAGCCACTGCATCCTCTTTGTTCATATCCTGACTGCGGTGAGCCTGGGCTTTTATCACAATAACGCCACTTTTACTGATCCTGTCATCCGGATACTGCAGCAGCTTTTGTTTAAACTCATCCGGTAAACTGCTGCGTCCTATATCAAAACGCAGCTGCACCGCTGTAGATACTTTATTGACATGTTGACCGCCACTGCCCTGAGCCCGGATGAAACTGAATTCCAGTTCATCCAGATCAAGTTCAAGGCCAGCCTTAATTTCAACTAAAGTTACCACATCAAATCATCCGGAATTTGATAAGCGGCGTATGGATCATCTTCCGCCTGTACTTCGGCGCTTTGTCCTGTGTTATGCAGTACTATGATAGTTTCAGCTAAACGTTGCTGGATTTTTTCTGCCACTTTCACTGGGATTACATAATACTGTTCCGCAAGTTTCGCTATGGCCGCTTGGCCTTTTGTTAATTCCGCATGAATACGATTACTGACATATAAACGTTTTACAATACTGCCATCTGTGAAGTTAAAGGCGGTTTCACCTTTATGTGTGATTGTATTGAGCTCTATCAGCTGTTTAACCTGCGCCGCTAGTGCTTTCTTATCCTGTTCAGCCTTACGCTGACGATTTAATTCCTGATCACGTTGCAGTTGTTGCTGCCGGCTTTGCTCGGCGAGCACAGACGCTTCATTGACGACTGTGCCGTTTTTTCCTGCTTGCACACGTTCTTTATGTTTTTCTTTCTTAATGGCTTTTAATTTTTTCTCGTTGCCTAAACCGGCTTTGAGCAATTGTTCCTGCAGTGATTTACTCATAAAAAAGTCCTGTCGATCAGATAACGCTATTGTTTCATGTTAAAGCCACGCTGCAAAGAGCAGAAGGTCAGACTAACTGCCTTGGCTAAAAATGCGCTATGATAAGGCACTTTTATTGAATTTGTCCGGGACCTTATCTTGTTATTTCACGATCTTGCGTTAGACCCTCGTTTAGTCCGTTCTATCCAGCATCTTGGCTTTGCGAAACCAACGCCAATTCAGCAGGAGGCTGTGCCTGCCGCTATGACGGGCAAAGACTTAATGGTTTCTTCGCAAACCGGTTCAGGAAAAACTCTGGCGTATTTACTGCCAATGATGCAGCGCTTATTGCGCAGCAGACCTTTATCCAAACAAGATGCCCGGGCTTTAATTCTGGTACCCACCCGTGAGCTTGCACATCAGGTCTATGCCAAATTACGTTTATTTGTGGCCAATACACCATTAACCAGCGCTTTAATTGTCGGTGGCGAAAACTTTAATGAGCAGGAAAAAATCCTGAAACGCCAGCCCACTATCATAGTGGCGACTCCTGGACGTTTTATTGATCACCTGCAGCATAAAACATTTTTTATCCAGGGTTTGGAAATGCTGATTTTAGATGAAGCAGACCGGATGCTGGATTTGGGCTTTATGCCACAACTGAACGAAATTAATAGAGCTGCTGATCATCGTTTACGTCAAACTCTAATGTTTTCAGCCACTTTAGACCACGCTGAAGTGAATGAACTGGCGATGTCTTTGTTAAAGTCGCCACACAGAGTTTCAGTGGGTGCTTCCTATCAACAGCATGAAGATATCGAACAGCGTTGTTATTTTGCTGATCATTTGTCGCACAAAGAGGCCTTATTGGCTTATTTGTTAAAACAGGAACAAATCAGTCAGCTGATTATATTTACTGCGACCCGCGAAGACACCGATCGTCTGGCAAAACTATGTGACTCATTGGGTTATCCGGCTGTAGGTTTAAGTGGCAAGTTAACTCAGGGCCAGCGCAATACGGTCATGCAGGGCTTTTCTGCCAATAAACATCAGGTGCTTGTCACCACAGATGTCGCATCCCGAGGTCTGGATTTATTGCAGGTCAGTCATGTGGTGAACTTTGATTTACCTAAACATGCGGAAGAGTATGTGCATCGTATAGGGAGAACAGGCAGAGCGGGGGCTAAGGGGACAGCGATATCTTTAGTAGGTCCAAAAGACTGGGCCGCGTTTTGTGCCATTGAAAGCTTTTTACGCCGTCCTTTGCCTATGGAAAAAGTAGAATCTTTACCTGCTAAATTCAAAGGCGTAGATCTGCATGCACCGGTAAAAGCTGAGAAGAAAACCAAGCCTGTGGTCAGAAAAACAAAACCAAAATCAGCCGGTACCAGCACCAAGGCTAAGCCTGTCGCTAAACCTAATTTTTATCAGGCAGGCGATGATGGCATGACCCCAGTGAAGAAAAAGCTCAAATAATTTGCGGCAGTATGTTTTTTATTCGAAAAATAGTGCTACACTCGAATCGTTACTTTGTAGATTTGTTCGACAGTTTTTATTGCAAGCAATTGTTTTGGCTGAAGAATTATTTAGAGTAACTGGAACGGCCAAAACCAGAAAAACTATTTTTCTGTCGGATCAGTAATAGCTATTGACCACTTTGTCAGGTTCACTGATAATGGGGTCGTAATATGTACTAGCTCGAACACGGCCGGTAATATTTAAGTCGCCAAACAATTGGCAAATTTAGTTAAAGTAAGAGAATGTTATGTCACAATTAATTTCCGGTACCGTTAAGTGGTTCAACGAAGATAAAGGTTTTGGTTTCATCGAGCGTGAAGGCGGCAAAGACGTATTCGTACATTTCCGCGCTATCAATGGCACAGGCCGCAGAACTTTAGTTGAAGGTCAACGCGTAACTTTCGAAGTTACTGAAGGCCAAAAAGGTCCTCAGGCTGAGAACGTAACTGTTACCGGTTAATAGTTTTCTGAAAAAGAGCCAACTTTTAGTTGGCTTTTTTTATGCCTGAAATTCAGTAGCGTTGAATATATTTTATTGTTTTTATTATTTTTTTGATTCGATGCTTTGTTTTGGCCTGATTTAGAGTTCCAATGACAGCTGAGCCTGAGCTTCCAGCGCTTTTAATCCAACATGAATACCCACCAACCTCACTTTTTTACCGTGGCCTCTGTGCCAGGCTTGCTCTAATAACTGCTTTAAGCTGGCCATATCCAATTCGGGTTGTTGTTTCTCTACTGTGGTTTGCTGAAAATCAGCAAATTTTAGTTTAATACCAATTTTCTGAATATGAGCACTCGCTTCACAGCGTTCAATGCGGCGCCGAAGTTTAGGTAAAAGCTCTGACAGACTTTGTTGGCCTGCATCCAGATCGGGTAAATCTTCCGTATAAGTATGCTCAACAGCGACAGACTTTCGCGGGTAGTCGTTTTGTACATCACGGTTGTCGCGGCCAAAACTGCGTTCTATCAAGGTTTCCGCAAAACTGCCAAAGTGTTTCACCAGTGTATGCAAAGGTGCATTTTGAACATCGATGCACTTATAAAAACCCAAGGTTGCTAGTCGCTCAGCAGTTTTTTTGCCTACCCCCGGGATTTTATGCAAGGGCAGGAATTTAACGAAATCGCTGACTTTGTCTGGTGGTAAGACAAATAAGCCATCAGGCTTATTTTCATCACTGGCTATTTTGGCGAGAAATTTATTCGGAGCTACACCGGCAGAGGCTGTTAAACCTGTTTCAGCCAAAATGACCCGACGAATATCTTCAGCAATACGTGTTGCGCTGCCAGAAAATAAGGTACTGTCGCTGACATCTAAGTAGGCTTCATCCAAGGATAAAGGCTCTACTTTGTCGGTGTATCGATGAAAAATAGCCTGGATTTGTAAGCTGGCTGCTTGGTATTTTTCCATATTGCCAGGTATTAACAACAGATGAGGGCAGAGTTTTAAAGCCTGGCCAGTAGGCATGGCTGAGCGCACGCCATACACACGGGCTGGGTAGTTACAGGTGCTGATCACCCCACGTTCGGTGCGACTGCCACCTATAGCTAAAGGAATGTTGCGCCAATCTGGCCTGTCCCGCATTTCTACGGCAGCGAAAAAACAGTCCATGTCGATATGAATGATTTTTTTCATTTACAAAGCACTGTTGGTTTATACAGTTGTATAATTGACCAGTTTTCACTTTTTGTAAAGCCTGATACCGCTTATCTTTACAGTTAATCATGTTACTCCACCGACCACTCGTTAGAAAATCATCTTTAGATGTTTAGATGGCTACTTAATAGCTGCATCTTTGACAGATTCCATGTAGAATGCGCGCAGTTTTTTTGTAAATAGCCTGGCCCTTTTGGCCACCTGGGAGCAAGCATGTTAAAGCGCGAAATGAACATTGCCGATTTTGATCCGGAATTATGGCAATCCATTACCAACGAAACCCAACGTCAGGAAGATCACATTGAGCTGATCGCTTCTGAAAACTATGCCAGCCCACGTGTACTGCAGGCTCAGGGTTCTCAGTTAACCAACAAATACGCTGAAGGTTACCCGCATAAACGTTATTACGGTGGTTGTGAGTACGTGGACGTGGCTGAAGATTTAGCTATCGCCCGTGCTAAAGAATTGTTTGGTGCCGATTACGCAAACGTGCAACCGCACTCAGGCTCTCAGGCTAACTCAGCGGTATTTTTAGCTTTATTAAATGCTGGCGATACCATTTTAGGTATGAGTCTGGCACATGGTGGGCACTTAACGCACGGTGCTACAGTCAGCTCTTCTGGCAAGCTTTACAAAGCTGTGCAATATGGTCTGCACCCTGAAACAGGTGTGATTGATTACGCCCAGGCTGAAGCTTTAGCATTGGAACACAAACCTAAACTGATCATTGCTGGTTTCTCTGCCTATTCAGGCATTATCGACTGGCAGAAATTCCGTGAAATCGCTGACAAAGTGGGTGCTTACCTGATGGTAGATATGGCTCACGTTGCTGGTTTAGTGGCTGCTGGTTTGTATCCAAACCCAGTGCCAATTGCTGATGTGGTAACGACCACTACTCACAAAACTTTAGCTGGTCCTCGTGGTGGTTTAATTCTGGCCCGCAAAAACGAAGAGCTGGAAAAGAAATTCAACTCTGCCGTTTTCCCAGGTGGTCAGGGTGGTCCTTTGATGCATGTCATTGCAGCAAAAGCTGTTGCATTTAAAGAAGCGCTGCAACCAGAATTTAAAGTCTACCAGCAACAAGTGCTGAAAAACGCTGTCGCTATGTGTGATGAAATGATCAACCGCGGCTACAAAATTGTATCTGGTGGTACGCAGAACCATTTATTCCTGATGGATTTAATCGACAAAAACATCACGGGTAAAGAAGCAGATGCTTGGTTAGGTCTGGCTCATATCACAGTGAATAAAAACTCTGTTCCTAACGATCCACGTTCTCCATTTGTAACCAGTGGTTTACGCATAGGTACTCCTGCTATTACTCGTCGTGGTTTTAAAGAAGCTGAAGCCCGTTTGGTTGCAAGCCTGATCTGTGATGTGCTGGATAGCCGCGGTGACGCTGCTGTGATCGACAAAGTACGTGCCCAGGTGTCTGAAGTCTGTGGCCGTCTGCCAGTTTATGCCTGATTGCTTGCTATGACTGAACAAAGATAGAGTGTTATGATGGCCGCTTAATGCGGCCATTTTTTTCGGAGAAATTCCGTGTTTTGTCCTTTTTGTCGTGCCGACGATACCAAAGTTATAGACTCCCGCTTAGTGGCGGAAGGGTCTCAAGTAAAAAGACGACGTGAATGTGGCGCCTGCCATGAACGTTTTACCACTTTTGAAGCTGCTGAACTGGTGATGCCCCGTATTGTAAAACGCGATGGTTCTCGTGAGCCTTATAACGAGGCCAAGTTGCGCAGCGGTGTAATGCGTTCATTGGAAAAACGTCCTGTACCGACTGAGCAGATTGAATCTTTGATCAGCAAAGTGGAAAGCTTGTTACGTGCCACAGGCGAGCGCGAAGTGCCAAGCCAAATGCTGGGTACTTTGATTATGGATGAGCTGGTGAAACTGGATAAAGTGGCTTACGTGCGTTTTGCATCTGTTTACCGCTCCTTTAAAGATATCCGCGAGTTTGGCGAAGAAATTGCCCGGCTTGGAGACAATTAGGTGAGCTTTACTGAACTCGATCATCATTATATGGCGCGCGCTATAGAACTTGCTTTTGAAGGCCGCTTTACCACTGCACCTAATCCAAATGTCGGCTCCGTGATAGTGCGCGACGGCGAAGTTGTGGGCGAGGGTTATCATCGTCAGGCTGGTGGCCCGCATGCTGAGGTATTTGCCTTGCGCCAGGCTAAGCAGCTTGCTTTAGGTGCAAGCTGTTATGTCACTTTAGAGCCTTGCAGTCATTATGGCCGCACAGGTCCTTGTGCTTTGGCGCTGGTCAATGCCGGTGTAAAAAAAGTGATAGTGGCTATGCTAGACCCTAATCCTTTAGTGGCTGGTCGTGGTATTCAGATACTAAAAGACGCTGGCATTGAAGTACAGGTTGGTTTGCTTGAGGAGCAAGCCCGAGCATTAAATCCTGGTTTTTTAAGCAGGATGGAGCGGCAAAAACCTTATATCCGGCTTAAACTTGCCACCAGTCTGGATGGGCGTATCGCGCTTGCCAACGGCAAAAGCCAGTGGATAAGCTCGGCGCAGTCCCGTTCTGATGTGCAGCTAATGCGAGCACAAGCTCATGCCATTTTGTCGACTGCTACTACTGTACTTGCGGACAATGCCCGTTTAACTGTGCGCGCTGAAGGTCTTGCTATCACGACTTTGGACTGTGGCTCTGTGCGTCAACCCATTAGGGTTATTTTAGACCGCAGTCTTAAATTAACAGGCCAGGAGCTTTTGTTTTCACAAAATGGCCCCATAGTGCTGGTGCATGACAAGCAATTCAGGCCTGTATTTGAGCACCCGCAAGTACGTTTTGTAGCGCTTGATGCTGGTGAGTCAGGACTGAACTTAAACGAATTAATGCCTTTGCTAGTGGCGGAAAATATCAACGACCTGTGGGTTGAAGCTGGCGCTGTGCTGGCCGGTTCTTTGTGGCAGGCGGGCTTAGTGGATGAACTCATCGTTTATCAGGCGCCTGTACTTTTAGGTGATAAAGCCAAAGCCATGTTGCAGTTACCTGACTATAGTGAGCTGTCACAAGCTCAGCATTTTGTATGGACTTCAGTTGAGACACTGGGGCCTGATTTAAAATTAACAGCAAGGTTAAAACCATGTTTACCGGAATAATCGAAGCAACGGGTCGGGTGAGCGCTATTAAAGCGTCAGGTTTGGATTTAAAACTGACTATTGAATCCGACAGCCTGGACTTTGCTGATGTCAAACTGGGCGACAGTATTGCCAGTAATGGGGTTTGTCTGACTGTAACAGCTCTGCATGGCAACAGTTTTAATGCTGATGTTTCGGGCGAAACTGTAAAGCGTACTTTGTTTAGTCACTACAAAGTAGGGCAATTAGTGAACCTGGAAAAAGCTTTGTTAGCGACAGGGCGCTTAGGCGGTCATCTGGTCAGCGGCCATGTCGACGGCATCAGCACTGTTGAAAAAATTGAGAAGTTTGGCGAAGCCTGGCAAATCTGGATAAAAATGCCAAAAGACTTAGCGCATTACATTGCTGAAAAAGGCTCAATTACGGTAGATGGCATCAGCCTGACGGTCAATGAATTAAGTTCTAGCGCTTTTCGTTTAACCATAGTGCCTCATACGGCACGGGAAACCACTTTGATGAGCCTAAAAACTGGCAGTCAGGTGCATCTGGAAGTGGATTTAATAGCGCGTTATTTAGAACGTTTGCTGCAAGGCCGCGAAGGCGCTGGCAGTAAAGGCGTGACTATGGATTTATTGCAACAACGTGGTTTTTTATAACGCAGTAAGGCCCGGGGCCTGAGGTGAAGTATGCAACTGAATACACCAGCAGAAATTATTGAAGATATTCGTCAGGGTAAAATGGTTATTCTGATGGATGACGAAGACCGTGAAAACGAAGGCGATCTAGTGATGGCGGCCGAATACGTCACCCCTGATGCTGTTAATTTTATGGCCACCCATGGCCGTGGTTTAATTTGTTTGACGCTGACGAAAAAACGCTGTGAGCAGTTAAAGCTACCCCTGATGGTAGACAAAAACTTATCGCCATTCTCTACCGCTTTTACTTTATCTATTGAAGCAGCCGAAGGTGTGACTACGGGTATCTCTGCAGCCGATCGTGCCCGCACAGTCAAAGCGGCGGTAGCTCGTGATGCCAAGCCGACGGATATTGTTTATCCAGGCCATATTTTCCCGTTAATGGCGCAGGACGGTGGTGTATTAGTACGTGCGGGTCACACAGAGGCAGGGTGCGACTTAGCTCGGATGGCAGGTTTAGAGCCAGCAGCTGTGATTGTAGAAATTTTAAATGAAGATGGCACCATGGCGCGTCGTCCGGATTTAGAGGTTTTTGCTAAAAAACACGGCATTAAAATAGGCACCATCGCCGATCTAATTGAATACCGTAACTTGCATGAGACCACCATAGAGCAAGTGGCGAGCTGCCAGTTACCTACTGAATTTGGTGAGTTTAATCTGGTCACTTTCCGTGACACCATCGACAATCAAATTCATTTTGCCTTGGTTAAAGGTGTGGTTGAAGCAGAGCAACCGACTTTAGTCCGTGTGCATTTACACAACACCTTCAGTGATTTGTTGTTATCTGGCCGCGGCGCTAATCGCAGTTTTTCTTTGCACTGTGCTATGAAGCGTATTGCCGATGAAGGGGGCGTGTTGGTACTTTTAGGTAAAAACGAAAGTAGCGAAGAGTTGATGCAAATGGTGCAGAACTTTGAGGCTGAGGACAAGGGCGAAAAAGCCAAAACTGAGCTGTGGAAAGGTACATCCCGTAACGTTGGGGTTGGATCACAAATTCTGGCTAGTTTAGGCGTGAAAAAAATGCGTTTGCTCAGTGCACCGAAAAAATATCACGCACTTTCAGGTTTTGGCTTAGAAGTCGTCGATTACGTTTCTGAATAGGCTATGTCCTTCGTACTTGAAGCAGCAGTGTTGTTGAATTCGTGTTGTTATTGCTGAACTACAGTGAACACGAGACGGGCAGGCTAAACCCAGCCCCTACAGCATCGCCCAGCTGCGACATCACTTACTTTGGGTACTATATTGTAACGACATCACAGATCAATATTTACTAGCCGTGAAATGGCAATCTTGTGTTATCATGGCGCCCATTTTTTTGAATTCTGGTTTTTTAAAACCATTTTTTGCAGCGAAATTGCAATAAGGATCTCCAATGCAGGTGATTGAAGCCGGTTTAACCGCTAAAGGTAAGAAGTTTGCCATTGTTGTGGCCAGATTCAACAGCTTTATTGTCGAAAGTTTATTAGACGGTGCTGTAGATACTTTGAAGCGTGTTGGTGACATTGCTGATCAGGATATCACCGTGGTTCGCATTCCAGGTGCTTTTGAAATGCCATTAGCCGTACAAAAAATAGCGGCCAGCGGTAAATACGATGCGATCATTGCCTTAGGTGCGGTGATCCGTGGTGGTACACCTCATTTTGAGTATGTAGCCGGCGAATGTACCAAAGGCTTGGCTCAGGTGATGATGCAGCACAGTATTCCAGTTGCTTTTGGCGTATTGACTGTTGACAGTATAGAGCAGGCTGTTGAGCGTGCTGGTACAAAAATGGGCAATAAAGGCGCAGAAGCAGCGATGTCCTCGCTGGAAATGGTTAACGTTCTCTCTCAGTTGTAGGATTTTTGATGAAACCTAATGCACGTCGTTTGGCTCGCTCCTTGGCCGTTCAGGGAGTTTACAGCTGGCAGGTCAGTAAGAACCCTATTGGTGATATCGAACAGCAGTTATTGCTGGAACAAAATACAAAACATCTGGACGTGGGCTATTTCCAGGATATTTTGCGTGGTGTGGCGGTGAACCATCCAGTACTGGATGAAGCGGTAAAGCCGTTTCTGGATCGGCCATTTGAAGAAATAGATCTGGTTGAAAAAGCCATATTGAGAGTTTCAGCTTATGAGTTGAAATATCGTCTGGATGTGCCTTACAAGGTAGTGATTAACGAAGCCATCGAACTGGCGAAAGCCTTTGCGGCTGATGACAGCCACAAGTTTGTTAACGGCATCCTCGATAAAGCCGTCAAACGCCTGCGAACCGAATAAAAAATGGAGAGCCGGCGTAAGTCGGCTTTTTTATGGGTGAATTTGAGTTAATTCAACGTTGTTTTGCTGAGGCAGGCCGTAAACGTACGGACGTGGCCATAGGTATTGGTGACGACGGTGCTGTGTTGCAGGTGCGAGAAGGTTGTGATTTGGTGATCACCACCGACAGCATGGTCGAAGGTATCCATTTTTTCCCGGATGTCGATCCGCGTTCACTCGGCCACAAGTTAGTGGCGGTGAATGTCAGCGATTTAGCCGCTATGGGGGCAGAGCCATGCTGGTTGTCTTTAGCTTTAACTTTACCTAAAGTGGATGAAGACTGGCTGACTGCGTTTGCAGAGGGGTTGAGTGAGACTGCAGACTACTATAACTGTCAGTTAATAGGCGGAGATACCACCCGTGGTCCGTTAAGCTTAACCATGATTGCCAAAGGTTTGGTGCCTAAAGGTAAAGCAATTACCAGAGCCGGCGCCCAAAACGGCGATTATTTGTATGTCACCGGAACTCTGGGGGACGCGGCTTTGGGTTTACAGCTGGTGCAAAATAAGGTTGAGATCAGTAAAAAGCACCGTGCTCATATACTGCAACGTTTTCATTATCCAACTGCTCGTGTGGCTTTAGGTCAGGCGCTACGTAACATAGCCAGTGCAGCAATGGACATATCAGATGGACTGGCTGGTGATTTACCTCATATTTTGCGGCGTTCGAAGGTTGGTGCCGTAGTTGATGTAAGTAAACTGCCTATGTCGCAAGCTCTAAAAGATAGCTGTAGCCCAGAACAGGCAGTGCAGTACGCCTTGTCGGGTGGTGAAGACTACGAGTTGCTGTTTACAGTACCCGAAAACCGTCGTGGCTCGCTTGAAGTATTACTCTCTCCTTATGGTGTCCCCGTGACTTGCATTGGTCGTATTACCGGCGCTGTGGGTAAGCTTGACTTTAAGCAGGGCGATGCTCCTTTTTTATACCAGCATTATGGCTTTGAGCATTTCTAATGGCCTTAACACATAACACTAAGCCTAAATTTGAACTAAGAAAGTGGACTCACTTTCTCGCTTTAGGTTTTGGCTCTGGCTTGGCACCGAAAGCGCCTGGTACCTTTGGTACTTTAGCAGCGCTACCTTTTATTTATCTGCAGTCTCTGCTCAGTCCTCAGTTTGCGCTACTTTGGCTGTTGTTTGCGTTTGTACTGGGCTGCTATGTTTGTGGGCAGACGGCACGAGATATAGGCGAGCATGATCATGGCGCCATTGTTTGGGATGAAGTTGCAGGCTTCAGTCTGGCTATGTGGTGCATTCCGTTTCAATGGCACTATCTGCTGGTTGGTTTCTTACTCTTTCGCTTTTTTGATATAGTCAAACCCTGGCCGATACGTCTGCTGGATAAAAAAGTTCATGGTGGCTTTGGTATAATGATTGACGATATCTTAGCTGGATTCTTTAGCTGGCTCATTCTCTTCACGCTGGTGCAGTGGCAAGCTTTTAGTTAATATAAATTTTTCCCTGCAAAGCGGTGATCTCTGTGCGTTTCTCGCTGTTGGTTTTTTTTGCCTTTTTTTCTATAGCCTGCTTTGGTCGGGTGTCTCCAGTTTCTGTTTACGATTTTGATATCAAGCACTGGAATAGTGCAGATGGTTTATCATCGAACTCGGTACGTGCAATAAGCCAGGACTCATTTGGCTATGTATGGGTGGGGACCCTGTATGGCTTAAATCGTTTTGATGGCCATCATTTCACCCAGTTCAGTACCAAAACCAGTCGCCAGCTAGCGAGTAACTCGATTAATAAGCTGCTGCTAGACCAGCAAGGTTATATGTGGGTTGGAACTAAGGCTGGTTTATCAGGTTTTAATCCGCAAACCTTACAGTTTGATCGTTACCCTATATTGGCGGAAGTCACATCCATAGTGCAGGTGGCTCCAGAGGAAATATGGGTGGCAGCAGAAAACTTATTCAAGGTTAAGCAAGGTAAAGTAAGCCGTATTCATAGCATAAAAGAAGCTGTGATGCAGATGGAGGTGGCAGGGGATTCTGTATTCATCAGTACCAGCAAAGCTTTGTTTAAACTTAGTTTACAGGGTGAAATTGAACAAATCGCTTTGCCTGAAGAATTGCAGCAACACCCATTGTATGATTTGAGCTGGTTCAATAATACCTTGCATTTCGCCAGCGAGTCTGGCTATTTCCATCTGGATGAAAATCAGCAGGTGGCTCGCTGTGATATTCATGGTGTGGATAATTCAGCTGTTTATAAAATGTTCAAAGATAGCTCGGGGAATGACTGGATCTCTGGTTATAACAAATTGTATCACCGCCATGCCGGACAAGAGTGGCAACATATTAGTGCGGAAGAGTTGGGAAGTTCACCTTGGTTCAGCGATATCTTTGAGGACAAAGATCATAATATTTGGCTAGCCAGTTTCAGCGAGGGTCTATATCGGGCCTCACCAGGTAAAATGCGCCGTGTGGTAGGAAAGGGTCAGCAAGATATGGTGGTGCGCAGTGTGCGTTACTCAGCCAGATTAGATAGTCTTCTGGTGGCAACTCAGACCAATGTAGGGTTGTTAAAGGCTGATCAGCATTTTCTTGAGTTGGTCGATCATCAGTCGCTCGGCCAAAGTACAGTTTATGATTTTTATGACAGCAGCAACCTGTTATGGCTGGGAACTGACACCGGGTTGTTGCTATACAATTTTGACGATGGTCAAATCAGTCGGCCCTTCGAAGAGTTAATAGGAACCTCCATTCGTGTGGTTCAACCTCACTCTGAAACAGGTTTGTGGTTTGGTGGTGCCAGTGGCTTGTATCACTATAATGGCGAAGTGCTTAAAGCCGCCCCTTTTAACGCTGACCTTGAATCCGCCTTTGTTACAGTGATAGAAGATCAGGGTCAGGAGCTGTTGGTGGGCACCACCAGCGGTTTGTATGCTTATCAGCATGAAAAACTAAATAGGGTTGGTTTAGGAACACCTCTATTCGGGGCTTATATAACCAGTGTTTTGTCTCTTTCGGATCAACAACTTCTCGTTGCCACGCTGGACGATGGCTTGTTTATTAAAAGTCCAGAAGGACAATGGCAACAATACGACAGCAGCAATGGTTTACCCTTAGATCCAGTGGTCAGTTTATGGTACGACAAAGACTCAGATTATTTATGGGCCAGCAGCTTAAAGGGGCTATTCAGGTTCAGACCTCCTGCTGAGCATGATGGTGGCAAAATAGTGAACTTTGAGTTGATCTTATCACCCTATGATAGACAATTAGGTACAGCTCCGGGGCGTTGTTGCAATGGAGCTGGCCATAGTAAAGTGGCTAAATGGCAAGATCAGCTGTGGTATCCCAGTTTAAAAGGTCTGGTTGCAGTGCCTATATCTTTAACTCTGGCGTCTAACAGATCGCTTCAGCCTTTATTGCAGGAGATTAGTGGGCAAAAGTCATACAGGCTATTACCTGAGCAACATCAAGTGGTGCTCGAAACCTCGGACCGTAATATCAGTATTCGATACAGTGCACTGGAATTTATTAAAGCGAATTCGGTCGAGTTCCGCTATCAACTTCTTGGTTTTGATCAGGAATGGCAGCAGGTAGGACAGCGGCGTGAGGCTATTTATACCAACTTACCCCCTGGTAGTTACCAGTTTGTGGTTCAGGCTCGTTATGCCAGCCAAAATTGGACAGAGCAACAGCAATTAACGGTTGAGTTGGTTGTCCCCCGACTATTTACTGAAACTATAGTCTACAAAGGATTATGGGCACTATTGGTGATTCTTGCTTTGTATGGCCTGGCGTGGCTGTGGCGCCGTAACGCCATCATGCAACAACAGGAATTGACTAAGTTGGTCCGTTTACGTACCGCCGAACTGGAAAATAGTAACTCTCGTTTGAGTGAGCTGAATGAGCAGCTGTCTCAACTGACTCACAAAGATACGTTAACTGGCCTTCGAAACCGCCGCTTTATGTTCGAGCAGTTACCTAAGGACGTGGAACAGTACCAGCACAACAGAGACGCTATGCTGCAACAAGGCAAATGTATAGCGCTATTGCAACTGGACATGGATAATTTCAAAGCTATTAATGATGCCTATGGCAACAGTGCTGGAGATACTGTGCTACAACAAATCAGTGGCTTGTTATTGCGTGAAAGTCGGGGGGCCGACTATGTGGTGCGTTATGCTGGTGAGCAGTTTGTTCTGGTGTTAAGAGATGTTGAATATGCCTCAGTACGTGATTTTGCCTTACAGTTGAACCAACTGGTTGCACAGGCGAACTTTCAAATCCCGGATGGAAGAACAGTGTCTTTGACCTGTTCTATTGGTTATAGCTGTTTCCCACTTGAGCTGTTGGGAGGACAACTTATTTCTTGGGAAATCTCTTTGCAATTAGCTGAAATTGCGTTAAACAAGGTAAAAGAATCAGGTCGCAACGGCTGTGCCACTCTGGATTTTGATCCGCAAGTAGATGCTTTTGAATTTGAAGATTCGGGACATATTGATATGCAAATTGAAAAGCTGCTTGCTGATGGGCTGGCCTGGTTTGAGTTAAAAAGCTACCGCCCTTAGCCGTCGTCCTTGAAGTCGCAGCTTTGTTGTCTGCGCGCCTCGCCCCAGTCACATAGGATACTATGCTCCTGGGGTCTCAATCGCTTGTCGCCTCGCTGCAACATCAATGACTTAGGCTAAAAGCCATCGATCTTGAAGCCGCAGCTTTGTTGTCTGCGCGCCTCGCCCCAGTCACATAGGATACTATGCTCCTGGGGTCTCATTCGCTTGTCGCCTCGCTGCAACATCAATGAGTTAGGCTAATAGCCGTCGTCCTTGAAGCCGCAGCTTTGTTGCCTGCACTTTCGAGTCAATTGGAATGTGAGACGGGCGGGTACAAGACCCGCCCCTACAGCAGAAAAGAATTAGCGGCTAAGAAAAGCTTCTACTTTGGCCTCAATGCCAACACAGTCTAAACCCAGTTCAGCGTAGATCTGCTCCTGAGTACCGTGCTTGATAAAAATATCAGGCAAACCGATATTCAGCAGCTTTACAGGCAACTGTTCTGCGATACAGAATTCATTTACCGCAGAACCTGCACCACCCATCAATGCATTATCTTCGATAGTCACAAAATGGCTATGAGTCTGGCTCAGCCTTGTCAGCAGCTCTTGATCCAAAGGTTTCACAAAACGCATATCCACCAAAGTGGCGTTTAATTGTTCTGCTACTGTATGGCAAGCTTGTAACAAAGGGCCAAAAGCCAATAAGGCCACTTTTTCACCCTGACGACGAACTAAAGCTTTACCCAAAGCTAACTCAGTCATCGACGACTCTGGTGCTTGACCATTGCCGCTGCCACGGGGATAACGCACTGCTGCAGGTCCTTTGTGCTGATAGCCTGTGTACAACATCTGGCGGCATTCGTTTTCATCTGAAGGCACCATAATCAACATATTTGGAATACAGCGCATAAAGCTTAAATCGAATGATCCCTGGTGAGTTGGGCCATCAGCGCCTACAACACCAGCGCGGTCTATGGCAAACAATACATCCAGGTTCTGGATGGCAATGTCGTGAATAAGCTGATCGTAACCACGTTGCAGGAAGCTGGAGTAAATAGCTACCACAGGCTTTAAGCCTTCAATTGCCATACCTGCGGCCAAAGTGACCGCATGCTGTTCAGCAATAGCCACGTCAAAATAACGGTCAGGATAGCTTTTTGAAAATTGAACTAAATCTGAGCCTTCGCGCATGGCAGGCGTGATGCCTTGCAGCTTTGGATCAACGGCTGCCATATCGCAAATCCATTGACCAAAAATATTGGAGAACGTGGCTTTTCCGGCTTTTTTCGCAGGCTGAGATTGAGCTGCAGGGTCAAATTTACTGACCGCATGATAACCAATAGGGTCTTGCTCTGCAGGTAAATAGCCTTTGCCTTTTTTGGTCACTACATGCAGTAACTGCGGACCTTTGAGGTTGCGCATATTTCGAATAGTATCAGCCAACCCTGTCACATCATGGCCATCAATAGGCCCTATGTAGTTAAAGCCCAGTTCTTCAAAAAATGTACCAGGAGTCACCATGCCTTTAAAATGCTCTTCGGCGCGGCTGGCCAATTGGTGTAGGGGCGGAACACCACTTAAAATCTTTTTACCGCCTTCACGCAGGCTGGTGTAAAAGTTACCGGATAAGATACGGGCGAAATAACGATTCAAGGCGCCGACATTCTCAGAAATCGACATTTCATTATCGTTTAAAATCACCAGCATGTCAGGTTTGACTTCGCCTGCATGATTCAAGGCTTCAAAGGCCATGCCCGCGGTGATAGCGCCATCGCCAATCACAGCTACTACTTTGCGATTCTTCTGTTCAGCACGTGCAGCGATCGCCATACCTAATGCGGCGCTGATCGAGGTACTGGAATGCCCAACACTGAGGGTGTCATATTCACTTTCTTCCCGCCAAGGAAAAGGGTGCAAACCGTCTTTCTGGCGGATACTGTGCATTTGGTCACGCCGCCCCGTCAGGATCTTATGCGGATAGGCTTGATGGCCCACATCCCAAATCAGCCGATCAAAAGGCGTGTTGTAGACATAATGCAAAGCAACAGTCAGCTCAATAGTGCCGAGGCCTGAGGCGAAATGGCCGCTACTTTGGCTGACTGTTTTTAATAAAAAGGCTCTGAGTTCATTGCTCAGAGCGGGCAACTGATCCTGAGGTAACTGGCGTAATTCTGCAGGCCAGTTGGCTTTTTGAAGTAGAGGGAAATCGTGACTAGCTAATGTCATGAGAATGCCTGTATTAAAACTGTCGGGCAATAACGTACCGGGCCAAGGCCACTAGTTCGTCCGTTGCATAAGGAAGTTCACGCAAAGCGGCTAAAGCCTCTTCGACCAACAATTGTGCTTTGTGTTTGGCTTGTTCCAGACCAAGCAGCGCAGGATAAGTGACCTTATTCGCTTTCTGATCCGAGCCAGCGGTTTTACCCAGTAATTGGGTATCGCCTTCCACATCAAGAATGTCGTCCTGAACCTGAAAAGCTAAACCTATGGCCCTGCTATAGCGCACTAAAGCATCTAAATGTGTTGCATTATCTACTGGACTGGCCAGATAAGCAAAACGCACTGAGCATTCGATTAAAGCGCCGGTTTTCAGCTGATGCATCTGCTCTAAGGCGTCGAGCTGCATTTTTTGGTTGGTATGAGCTAAATCTATTGCTTGACCGCCGCACATACCACTGTAACCTGAGTGCAAAGCTAATTGTTGCACCATCGCCAAAATACGCTGTGGTGGAACCTGCTGATAGTTATGGCTGCTTATCAGTTCAAACGCAAAGGTCTGAAGTGCATCCCCGGCCAGAATAGCCGTAGCTTCATCAAAAGCTTTGTGGCAGGTCGCTTTACCACGGCGTAAATCATCGTTGTCCATGGCGGGCAAATCATCATGGATCAGAGAATAGCTGTGCAAGGCTTCAATAGCGCTTGCCGGGCCATCTAAATCAGCCAGAGAGGCGCCAAGCATCAGGCCGCAGCTGTAAACTAGATAAGGTCGCATCCGTTTGCCGCCGAGCAGCAAACTGTAGCCCATTGCTTGGTGCAGCCGTGGGTCGGTCAGAGTTTTTTTATCTAATTGGTGTTGCAGTACCTGTTCCAGCCGTTGCTGGTACGAGGTTAAAGAAGCTAACGTCAAATCATTCACCTTCACTTGTCACAAAAGGTTCCAGCTGGTCCTGACCTGCATTCTGGACTAACAACTGAACTTTCTGATGCGCAGTCTGTAATTGCTGCTGACTGGTACGGGAGAGTTCGATACCACGTTCAAATTGCTGCAAGGCCTGATCTAGACTTAAATCACCTTGTTCCAGCTGTTGTACTATCAGCTCCAGCTCGGCAATACTTTGCTCAAAGTGGCTGAAGTCTGTTTTCTTTTTTGTCATATTCTCGCCTGATAATAGATGTCTGACCAAGCCCGGCGCGCTATTATGAGCAATCAGAACCGCGTTGGGAAAGTATAAATTTGTTTAAGGCCTGAATTTGTAGTTAACTATCCCATACTTTTGCCGATAACTCACTATAAGCTAAGATAAAACCAGCTTAATGCTGGTACAAAACCAAATGTTTGCATTCAGTTTTCCGGGAGATACGCAGTGGATTTAGCAACCGTCATAGGATTAGTCGCCGTCATGGGCATGATGGGCTGGGCAATGTGGCTTAGTTCGAGTGGCAGCATGGGGATGTTTTATGATTTTGTCTCCATAGTTATTGTGTTTGGTGGCAGTCTTACTGCGGTGGTTATTAAATTCACTTTTACTCAGTTGGCTGATGCGATGAAAGCTATCAGTAAAGCCTTTATGTTTAAAATTGAGTCGGCAGAGGAGCTGATTGAAAAAGCAGTACAATTGGCTGATGCGGCTCGTAAAGGTGGTTTTCTGGCGTTAGAAGAAGCGGAGATCCCCAATGCCTTTATGCAAAAAGGCATCAATATGCTGGTCGACGGGCATGACGCGGATGTGGTGCGGGGAACACTGGAAAAAGATATTGAGTTAACCTACAACCGGCACAACACGGCTATTGGTGTATTTAAGCAACTAGGCGATTTAGGCCCAGCTATGGGCATGATAGGAACACTGATTGGCTTAGTAGCCATGTTATCCAACATGTCAGATCCAAAGGCCATAGGCCCAGCTATGGCAGTTGCATTGTTAACTACCATGTACGGAGCTATTCAGGCTAACTGTATTTTCTTACCCTTAGCAGAAAAAATGGCGGTACGTAATGAAGAAGAGAAAACTAATAATGAGTTGATCCTCGACGCCATTATGGGTATTCAGGATGGTCAAAACCCCAAGGTAATCGAAGGTATTTTGCGGAATTACCTGGCGTCTAAAAAACGTGAGCCAGCTGCGGCGGCGGAGTAGGGGTTGGTATGGCCAAGTGTCCTAAGTGTCCACCACCAGGTTTACCCGCTTATATGGGAACCTTTGCTGATCTGATGGCGCTTTTGATGTGCTTCTTTGTCCTCTTGTTGTCCTTCTCTGAAATGGACGTACTGAAATTTAAGCAAATAGCAGGTTCAATGCAGTTTGCATTTGGCGTGCAAAATAAAATTGAAGTCAAAGACATCCCAAAAGGCACCAGCGTGATCGCAATGGAATTTCGTCCAGGTCGTCCTGATCCAACCCCCATTGATACTATTCAACAGCAAACGGTTGAAATGACTCAGCAAATGCTTAATTTTCAGGCGGGTAAAGAGGATGAGGCGGGCGGCAGACAGGAGCAACGGGAAGATAAAACCGGTGGACAGTCTACCAGTACCGAAGAGCAACCTATGGATACGATCGCAGCCGCCGCTGAGCTACAGGAACAGACCAATGAGCTGTTGAAAAAAATTGCTGAACAACTGGAAAAGCAGATAATGGACGGTGCTATTGAACTGGAGTCTTTAGGCCAACAAATTATTATCCGTATCCGTGAGAACGGTTCTTTTCCATCTGGGTCTTCGTTTTTACAGCCCCGATTTAAACCTATCATTCAGAACATAGGCGCTTTGCTAAAAGAAGTACCAGGTGAAATTACAGTGTCGGGTCACACTGATGCTGAGCAGGTTTCAGATGAATTACACAGCAATAACTGGGACTTGTCGGCGCAGCGTGCTGTTTCAGTCGCGTCTGAAATGATTAAAGCCCCGGGTTTTGATAAAAACCGCCTGGTGGTGATGGGGCATGCTGAAACCCGTCCTTTGGTGCCTAATGATACAGAAAGCAATAGAAGACGAAACCGCAGAGTAGAGATTTCTATTATGCAGGGTAAGCCAAAGGAGTCTGAACCTATCAGTCTTGAGCCCGCAGCGCAGGGCACAGCCAATCAGTAAACCTGGTTGGTACGACCAAGGTTAACTCACTTGAACAGCTCGGGATAAACAGCGCCTTGTGTTCAGCAAAAGCCGGAGGTCAGCACGAGCAACAACGTTGCAGCTTCAGGTAAGAAGGGTATAATTCGCGCCTTTAGTTTTTAGTGAGCCTCATGTGATGGAATTTTTAGTCAAACTGCACCCGGAAATATCGATTAAAAGTAAATCGGTCCGGAAACGTCAGACCATGCTTTTGGAGCAGAATCTGAAAACTATCTTGTTGCGGTTAGACCCGGCTGTGGCTATCAAAAACAATTATGACCATTTGCTGGTGCAGGTGGAGTCCAACAGCCTTAAATTACGTCAGCAAATCATAGACCACTTGGCTTGTATTCCCGGCATAGTTCAGTTTATGCAAATGCAGTCTGGTAGTTACAGTTCACTGCACGATATTTTTGAGCAAGTCAAAGCCGTGTTTGCGTCAAAGCTTGTGGGCAAGAGTTTTTGTGTGCGAGTCAAACGCACGGGCGATCATGAATTTAGTTCGCTTGAAGCCGAGCGCTACATAGGCGGTGGGTTAAATCAGCATATCCCTTCTGCCAGAGTGCAACTAAAAAATCCTGAAGAAATAGTTCGGGTTGAGATTAAACGTGACCAACTGATTATTGTCAGTCAGGTATTTGAAGGCATGGGCGGCTTTCCATTGCCAAGCCAGACCGATGTGTTGTCGCTTATCTCAGGTGGATTTGATTCCGCAGTCGCCAGCTATTTGATGATCCGTAAGGGGCTACGTACTCATTATTTGTTTTTTAATTTGGGCGGCGCAGCCCATGAAACCGGTGTACGCCAAATGGCGTTTTATTTATGGCAAAAGTTCAGTTTGTCGCACAAGGTGAAGTTTATCAGTGTGGATTTTGCGCCAGTAGTAGAGGAAATTCTGGAGAAAGTGGACAACGGCCTGATGGGCGTTGTGCTTAAACGCCAAATGATGCGCGCCGCAGCTATAGTTGCCGAACGTATAGGTGTTCAGGCGATAGTGACGGGAGAAAGTGTAGGGCAGGTTGCCAGCCAAACCATAGCGAATTTGAGTGTGATAGATAAAGCCACTGATACGCTGGTGCTGCGACCGCTGATTTATCAGGACAAGCAAGAGATAATTGATTTAGCACGCAAAATTGGTGCTGAAGATATGGCCAAAACTATGCCTGAATACTGTGGCGTTATTTCCAACAAACCTACAATTCATGCAGAGTTGAATAAAGTTATGCTTGCTGAGCAACACCTCGATTTAGCCGCGCTTGAACAGCTGGCTTTAACTGCTCATGTACTGGATATCCGTACTGTAGAGTACCAGGCAGAACAGCAAATTAGTACAGTACTGCATGAGAACGCTATGGAGAGTAACGCCATTATTGTGGATATTCGGGCTCCGGATGAAGCTGAGTTAAAGCCTTTAAGCGGAGTGAGTCATCAGGTTCTGCACCTGCCATTTTACAAACTTGCCAGCCAGTTTAGTCAGTTGGATCAAAGTATGCAGTATTACTTATACTGTGAACGAGGCGTGATGAGCCGGCTACAAGCCTTATTGCTGGCAGAGCAAGGGCTGTCGAATGTTGGTGTTTATCGGGGCGACTTTTGAAGCAAAAGTTGATAAATCGCTTGATGGGCTGGTAGGTCTAGCCCATGTTGTTTTGCTTGCCTGAGTAAAAATCCAGTAATGTAGTTAAGCTCGGTCTGCCTGTTTTTGGCAAAATCTTGTTGCATTGATGAATAGTTGTCTGAGGTTTGCTCAATAACCAGAGCTACTCTTTGTGCTACGGCCTCTATGCTGAACTTTTGACCTGATGCCTTTGCCAGCATTACAAATTCCTCAATTAATACCCGGATAGCTGCAGCATGCTTTAGCCCGCTCAGCTCTCCATTTTTGCACTGATGCAAGCTGGTAAGAGGATTGATGACTGAGTTCACCGCTAGTTTTAGCCATAACGCTGGCCAAATATCCGCGACAACAGTAACAGGCCCTAGAGCAGCGTGCATAGCTCGCTCAACAGCTGACTGTTGTGTCATCGCTGCCTGATTTAGCGGACCCAGCACTGACTGTCCTCTGCCGCTGTGGACCACTGTGGTAGGTTCAGGTTTGTAAGCGCCATGGCTGGTGGTTAAAAACCACAATCCCTGTTTTGGTTTTAGTAAGGACTGCACCTGCTCTATAGTACCCATTCCATTGTGAGACAAGACCAACTGAGCATCATCACTCAGTACAGATACCAACTGCTGAACGGCTTCATGCACTGCATAAGCCTTTACGGGCAACAGAACATGAGTATAGGGAAGCTTTCTGGGGGCAGATAAAACAATAGGTTGAGAATTAGTACCGGACTGAAAATCGAACTGAAAAGGACCTTCTGTACGGCGATGCAACTGGACTGGATAACCGGCGTTGGTAAGATAAGCCGCCGAAAGAAGGCCTATTGCACCTTCTCCCACAACAGTCCAGAGCGGGAGATTTATTGTTTGCTGCTGCGCCATTTCTTCACGGCAAAATAGCAAAGATAAAACACTGCAACCCCAACCAGATCGGCAACCCAGTCGAGCAGCTCAGCCTGACGAAAACTGGTGAGGTAGTTTTGTAATAATTCTATAGCTACACCGTATCCAGCCATAATAATGACGGCTTGCCATAATTTTGGTTTGTAGCTCCATTGCAGCAGCGCAGTAAGGCAAAAAAACACTAAAAAGTGCAAATGTTTGTCATAACTGTTTAACTTCAAACCGCTGCTTTTAATTTCGGTCAAAAAGCCAAAGGTGGCTGCAATAAACACCAGTAAACAGATTGCATGGTAAAGATGACGCTTCACAAGATACTCTTCTTTAAAAGACCTATGAGGATTGTATCAGTTATAAGGACCTAATCTCCAGCCTGAAACAATGCTCTGCATCATATCCGTATCCTGCAATGCGACAAACGGATTCACAAGACGCATAGAACAAGGAATAGGACTCAGAGTCGCAAGCAGAGACGAGCGTTTGCATGACGGAGAGCTATGGTTTAACAAACAAAGAAGTCGAGAAGATGACAGAGATTAAATTTCTTCAAAACAGCGGCGCATAGTGACAGCCAAACCTTCGTAGTATCTATGGCTGAGCGCTGCACCATTGGAGGAACTGCCGTATATCTGTTGCGGCGAGTTCCACCCAGGTGCTTAGCGCTCCGAAACTCAGAATTAATCTCTGAAGTTCTTAAACTGGAAGGGTTGACCCAGGTTACTTGTTCTGATCAACTGCATTACCTCTTGCAGGTCATCACGCTTTTTACCTGTAACACGCAGCTCTTCTCCCTGAATGGCAACCTGTACTTTAATACTGCTGTCCTTGATCAGTTTAACTACCTTTTTGGCCATCTCTTTATCAATACCCTGCTTGATAGTGACATGGCGAGTGATGTATTTACCATGACGGTCTTCTTTTTCAATTTTGAAGCTGCTGACATCTAACTGCAGTTTGCTGGCTTTTGTGGCAAAAATGTCAAACAGCTGCATGACTTGTTGATCGGCTTCAGCTGTCAGTTCAATGTGCTCTTTGTTCAGCTCAATTTTGGCATCAACACCACGAAAATCAAAACGGGTTTCAAGTTCGCGTTTAGCGTTTTCAACCGCATTCTTTGCTTGATTCAGATCAATTTCAGAAACAATATCAAATGAAGGCATAGTTCTCTCTTTTTTCCATTGAAGATTATGTGGCTATTATAAGCTAAACAAAGCAAGGAGCGAACCTCATCTTTGTCCTATTGCAGGTTGATTAATGAGCATCTGACCTTGGGAATATCAGCTTCGCTGACAGGACTGACAAGGATTTTGTTTGTGGAGCTTTGTCAAATCCTTGTTTACTCTGCGCTGCGGTTATGGCCCAAGGCTTGCGTCTGCGGCCTTGAACCGCAATTTTACTTTTTCAATAACTGCGGATGTCTGGATTTCTATTGACTTTAAGATGGCCGCCGCTACACTGACCGCGCGTTTTTCAGGTGCCCAGAGAGTGTAAACGACATTTGAGGGTGAAACGGGAATCTGGTGAAAATCCAGAGCTGCCCCCGCAACGGTAACACAACAGAGAGCTTAGCTCTGGCTTTAATCAAACCACTGTCTTTGGATGGGAAGGGATTAAAATTACTACTAAAAATAGTCTGCTGTCAGCCCGGAGACCGGCCTGAAAAGTTTATTCACTATTCGGGACGCGGTGGGCGTCTTTGGGAGACATCATGTTTAAGAAATCTATGCTGGCGACAGTAGTCGTTGGCCTGCCTGCTTTTGTATTCGCCGATAGCTCGGATGATCCGCTGGAACATATCAGTGTGTACGCCACCCGCCAGGCTCAACCTGTGCACCAGATTTTATCTTCAGTGACCGTCATAGATCGTGAGCAAATTGAGCAAGCTCAGGTGTCTGATCTGCCTGCGTTATTGCGTCAGGTCGCTGGTGTACAAATCAGTCGCTCTGGCGGTAAAGGCCAGACCAACACTGTATTTATACGGGGTGGTGCTGCTGGTCACACCTTAGTGATGATTGACGGTGTTCGCGCTGGTTCTGCCACTTTAGGTTACGCTTCTTTAGCTGAATTATCTTTACAGCAGATTGAACAAATTGAAGTCATTAAGGGGCCTAAAGCTGCTTTATATGGCTCCGACGCTTTAGCTGGTGTGATAGCGATCACAACCCGTAAAGCAGACTATACCTCGGTACAGATGAAAACAGGTCGTTACCAAAGTCATGAAGCTGATATCGCCAGTAGCAAGCAGTTTGGTGCCTTAAAAGTCCGGGGTAATCTGGGCTGGTCAGATACTCAAGGTTTTGATGTTCGCCCTGGCACTCAGGCTGATAAAGACGGCTTTGATCAGCGTTATGGCAAGTTAGGCGCTGAATACAGCTCAGCTTTTGGTCTATGGTCAGCGGATCACAATGTGCTTAAAAGTACAGGTCAGTATGATTTTGATCCAACCTGGGGTCCTGGTGCTGATCAGGTGGAAACTAAAACCAATCAAAGCCGTTTAGGCTGGACCTTAGATGGCGAAAAATCCAGTCAGAAACTGAACCTGTCAACCAATAAAACTGAAGACTTAAATTGGGGCGACGAAAGTGCAGCAACTTTGTATGAAACCAAGCGACATGAGCTGGATTACCAATACAGTCGTCAGTTAACCAGCGAGTTTACTGCCTTAACTGGTGTAAACTGGTACCAGGAAGATGTGTCAGGCAGCGATTTAGGTTATGAAGTCGATTCCCGCGTTAACAGAGCTGTTTTTGCAGCTGTAAGCTATCTGTCAGGTTCCTGGTTGGCTGATGTGACAGGTCGTCATGACACACAAAGCCAGTATGGACATTACAACACCTACGAACTGGGATTAGGTTATCAGTTGACAAAGGAATTACTGGTTCGCGTTAGTCGCGGTAGCGCTTTTAAAGCGCCAAGCTTTAACGACCTGTATTATCCCTTCAGTGGCAACACAGCGTTAACTCCTGAAACTGCAACTTCTGATGAGCTCGGATTAAAATACAGTGCTGGTGAGCTACAGATTGAAAGTTCCATTTACCAGCAAAGTGTCAGTAACCTGATCCAGTGGGCGCCTATGGCTGATGGCAACTGGGTGCCACAAAACGTGGGTGAAGCGAAAATCAAAGGTGCAGAATTCAGCCTCAGCCAGAGCTGGCAACAATGGCAGCAGCAACTGGCTTATAGCTATACAGATGCGAAAGATCAGACCACAGATACGCCTCTGATCAAACGCTCTAAGCATACAGTGCATTGGCAGGGCGCTTATCAATGGCAGGACTGGCGTGTATTTGTCACCTCTGATTATCAGAGCGATTTCCATACAGGCGATTTTATGACGCCACAACTTGGCGGTTACACTTTGTGGGGCGCTGGTTTAAGTTACGACTTGAGTCCGCAGCTGCAGATTGCTGCTAAAGCTGACAACCTGACCAATAAAGATTATTTATATGTGCCGGGCTATGCCGCTGCAGGTGCTGAATGGTCGCTGCGTTTAAACTGGACACCTAAATTCTGATTTTTTAATTTGAATGAATAACTTAGCGCGGGTCAGAGTCACATTACACCTTAGGTTTAATTTTACTCTGACCCGCCTTGTGTTACACCTTAAGCAAACTGACAAAAGTCTGGCGAAACTTGGCGAGCTTAGGTGTGATTAAAAACTGGCAATAGGGCTGGTTGGTGTTCTGCAAATAATAACCCTGATGATACTCCTCAGCCGGATAAAAAGTAACTGCAGCTCTTACTTCCGTCACTATTGGCAGGTCAAATAATGCTCCCGCCGCTTGAATCGAAGTAAGTGCTTGCTGATGTTGTTCATCAGAATGATAAAATATTGCAGAGCGGTACTGAGTTCCTACGTCGTTACCTTGTCTATTTAATTGAGTAGGATCGTGCAGAAACCATAACACCTGCAGCAACTGCTCAAAACTGATTAAACGTGGATCAAATTCAAGCTGTACTACTTCGGCATGTCCTGTGGTCCCAGTGCAGATTTGGCGATAGTCCGGGTTTAAGGTTTGACCTCCCATATAACCACTAACAGCTTTTTCTACGCCCTTTAATTGATTAAATGCGGATTCGATACACCAAAAACAACCTGCAGCAAAAGTGGCGATTTCGGTCTGCTTCATGCGAATGCTCCATTATTGATCTTAAGCTTATGATACAGCGTAAAGTTAACACCAGTTCAAAAGAAAAATCATGATGAAAAATATTGCAGTGATAGGTGCCGGGCTGACTGGCGCAGCCGCAGCAGCAAAACTTGTTCAACAGGGCTATCAGGTTACTGTGTTTGATAAAGGTCGGGTTGCAGGCGGCCGAATGAGTAGCAAAAAAACAGAGCACGGCTATCTGGATATGGGCGCTCAGTATTTCACTGCTCGCAGCGATTTATTTAAGCAACAGGTGCAGCTTTGGCTTGAGGCTGGATGTGCGGATATCTGGGCTTGCAGAACTGCGCTTTTGTGTAATGACGAAGGCGTGACATCACTCGTCAGTTCTGCCGATGCCCAACTACGTTTTATTGGTGTGCCCTCCATGCAAAGCCCGGTAAAGAGTTTATTGCAGGCTATCCCCATAGTTACAGAATGTCGAATCGACAGGCTCAGTTATCAGCGACAATGGACTTTGTACTGTGCAAATAACCAAAGCTACAGCAATTTCGATGCGGTGCTGATTACATTGCCACCAGTTCAGGCGCAACAACTGCTGTCACAAAGCCAATTACCAGATTTGATCGCAACCAATTCTCAACTATTAGAACCTTGTTGGGCTGTGGCGGTACAAGCTGAGGCTTGTTCCATGGGGGACGCTATTTTTTGCCAACATCCCAAATTGAGGTTTATCAGCCATCAGCAGCATAAACAGGGCAGAACCTCTTGTTACATTCTGCATTTCAATGCGTCTTACAGCGCAGAACATCTGCAGGCAAGGCCTGAATTTTGGTTTGAACAAGCCATCACTATAGTGAGGGATGAATTGAATATACAGCATAGCATTGAACCTCTGGTGGCACATCGCTGGCTTTATGCCAGTCAAAGAGATCAAGCAATAGCGCCCGGCATTATGGCACTACCTGAACAAAAACTCTGGATCGGTGGGGATTGGAGTTTTGGTGGCCGCGTAGAAAATGCTTATCTGGCAGGATTAAATCTGGCTCAGGCACTGGTCGAAACTCAGCATTTGGCAGGGGAATTATCATGAGTGCTGTACTGATTATTGGCGCCAGCAGTGCAATTGGCGGTGCTTTAGCAAAACATTATTTGCAGCAAGGCGACACAGTGCTGTGGTTATCCCGTTTCGCTGCAGACGTTGATCATCCGCAGTTATACAGCATCCAAGCTCCAGATTTAGAGGGGCAGACTGACTGGGCTTTGCATCAAGACTTTCTTAGCTCTCTGGTCAACAGCTTGTTCCAGCATCAGGTCAGTCTGATTTTTAATTGCATTGGCTGGTTGCATCAAGGCGCTGACTCGAAATTGTTACCTGAAAAGAGTATCAGTCAAAGTTCTGTTGTGTTGATACGCAAAACCTTGCAGTTAAATCTGGAAGTACCGGTGTTTTATTTACAAGGACTCTGGCCTTATCTCAGCAAAACACCAGGGGTCCGCTATCTGCAGCTGAGTGCCAAAGTCGGCAGTATTAGTGACAACCAGATAGGGGGCTGGTATAGCTATCGCTCTGCCAAAGCTGCGTTAAACCAATGGATCAAAACAGCCAGTATTGAACTTAAACGTCACAATAAAACCGCAGTTCTGGTCTCGCTGCATCCCGGCACGACAGACTCAGCTTTATCTGCACCTTTTCAGCGTAATTTGCCGTCAGGGCAGTTAAAAACTCCGGCTCAGACGGCCTTATACCTTGCTGAGGTCGCACTACAACTCAAGCCAGAACAAAGTGGTTTATTGCTGAACTGGGATGGTGCTGTCGTTAGCTTTTAACTCTTGCTGTTGACCTGTGCTAAGGATAAGCTCAGTAAACAATGATCAAGCACGAGGCATCAAGAATAAGCATGGGACTTTTCAGTGGGTTGTTAGGTAACGCAGGTCACATAGATCTAGCTGAAGTTGAAGAAGAATTTAGCCAGATTTTATTAGCTGACGAAAAACTGCAACAGGCCTACAAAGTGATTCGTGACCTTATTGTATTTACCGACAAACGTTTGATTCTAGTCGATAAACAAGGTTTAACGGGTTCAAAAAAACAGTTTATGTCTATACCTTATCGCTCAATTGTACGTTTCAGTGCTGAAACCAAAGGTCATTTCGATCTGGAGTCTGATCTGCATATTTGGTTGAGCAGCGCTGATACAGCTATCACCAAAACCTTTAACAAAGACAGTTCAATTTTAGATGTACAAAAGGCATTGGCCTTGTACTGTTGTCGTTAAGCATAGGATGAACGTTTTTATGTTAGTACGGCAAGCTTTGGTACTGCTGTCGGCACTAAGTTTGGTTGCTTGCTCTTCAGTGCCTGCTCCTGTATCTACAGCAGTATTTAAAGCTGTAGAACTGCCTGCAGAACTGTCTGAAAGTTCTGGCTTACTTTGTATTGGTAATGAATTTATCAGCTTTAATGATTCTGGCGGTTTGCCTGAACTGTACAGGATCAATGCAGAAGGGAAAATACTGCAGCGGCTTAAACTGATGACAAAAAACATAGATTGGGAAGCCATTACAACAGACGGTCAATTTTTGTATCTGGCAGACATTGGCAATAATGCTGGTCAGCGATCTAGTCTATACATCCACAAAATCCCCTTGGATTGGCGTTTTTTAAAGCAACCCTATCAGCCTGTCACTTTGGAGATTAGCTTACCCCAACAAAGTGGGTTAAAGGCCCACCAGCATGATTTTGATTTTGAAGCATTGGTGTATCAACAGGGGGCTTTGTACTTATTCAGTAAAAGTTGGGCCAGCGAAAAAACAGTGCTTTACAGGCTCGACCCCCATTCGCAGCAGCAAGCTTTAGGCGTAGCTTTGCCATTGCAATCGCCTGACTTTTTAGTAACGGACGCGACTTTTGACAGTTTCACAGAGCAATGGTGGCTGGTAGGCTATACCCATCCTTTCAAAGCTATCTGGGCTTATTTGATTGGTTCAGGTTTTCAGGCGCAAATAGCCCGTTACGACGCGAGACTTCAGTTGCAGCAAGTGCAGCCACTGCCGACCCAAGGTCAGGTGGAAGGGCTCTGTATCGACGAGATGCGACAGATTTGGATCAGCGAAGAAGCCAGCCAGCAAAAGCCGGCAAGGTTGATAAAAACTGGTTTATCCACTGGCTGATAAAGGCTGCTGCCTATGATTTGCTTGCGCAGCAGCTTTTTGTTTAAAGTTGATGATGTCTTACTTTGCTGTCTTACTTCACCTGAGCTCGGAATAATGAGTGTCGAATGCACAGCATTTTGTTTTATAAATCATGAAGATAAACCAATTTGTATAAGTAGCGCAGGCCTTTAAATGGTGGTCACGAAGATTGTAGTGCTCTTCAGGTCATCTTTGATGCATCACTGGCATGAAGAGAGCGATTGACTCTGGTTACTGACGTAGAGCAGATAAAATAAAAAAACTGGCCTGAATGCGACAAGGCCAGTGTATAAACGGCTGGTTCCATGGCTTAACAGAAACCAACTTATCAGGAGAAGTACCCGGTTTTGGGCGAAGTTAAACTTTCACAGAAAAGCGCAGTTCGCTGCTGGTCTTGGCGGCAGTCGAGTCAGTCATATCTTGTGCTTCTGTGGTTTTATCTGGGTTTAATATCATTTCGCGGAATTTGGTAAAGCCTTCCTGGATCAGCGAATAAGTGCTGTCGATGTCGTCTGCTACTTTACCATTCAGTACACCCAAACCATCCAGAATGCCACGGGCATCTTCAAAACCTTTGTCTACACCTCCGCTTACTAAAGCGATAAATTTATCAAGGCGTTCTTCTTCTGACATATCCGGGTTTTGTGCGGAAAACTTTTGGTAAAAGGCGGTGGCAAAACCCACTATGCGGTCTGCTGTGGCTTGAGGTGACGTATCAACGCCACTCGCTTTAATCTTTTCTGCTGCATTAGGGCCAAATTCTGCTTCCAGCTCACTGTTAATGCCTTCTAATGCTGTTTTATACAATAACTTCATTGAGTTATCGTTATCGCCTGTGCTGAGCTTTAGCTGATTTTCCATAATAGTGGCATTCAGCTTTTGTTTGTTCATACGTGAAGCGTCATAGCCTGATAGTTTTTTCTCTTCAGTGGTTTCGCTGCTTTCTGCAATTTTGCTGGTCGCAGCCTGAGCATTTGACGAGCCGACACCGTTCACAGATGACATATTACACTCCCTTTGGGCGTTCATGAGGTTCAGTATAGTTCTGACTGATCAGGCTATCGGCGAGAGCTTTAATAACTTTAGGACTTTTTGGCAAAAAATTGCCGCGTCTTGTCTATGTCGGCGCAAAGTTGCCGCACACCTTGCAGCATCCTGCTGGTAGTTCTGTGCACTAAGTCGGAATCTGGCTGGCTAAATTGCTGATGTTTAACCGCAGGAATAGCTGACCAAGGACTCCAGTCGAGTAAAGTACGCGGCTCATTCACTGACATTGGCTGAATAATCAGCTGTGGCATACTGGCGATTACATGCTCTAAACTGACTTGCGGGTAATCACTCATCGCATTAGCAAAAGGATTTGTTGCGCCACATAGTTCTAATTGCTGCTGTGGCCAGGCATCTTGCGCCACAGTCGAGAGCGGCTGTTGCCATAATTCATAAAAGACAGTCACTTTGGTCTTTTTGCTGTAACGCTGATGCAGCTCTGCAAGGCCTAGCTCGACTAAAGTGGCTTGTTGCTCTGCCGTCGCCGTAGCGCCTGTCAGTTGACCTAAGATACGCAGCTCTTTGGCTATATCTGTCAGTTGCTTTGGGTTTGAATCTACTACATGCAGCCCAAACTGCCTTAGTTTTTGTACATCAGCTGGAGGGTTGCCGTCTGTCCAGGCCAGCACGAGATCAGGTTTTAACGCCAGAATTTTTTCCACCTGCAGTTGAGCATAATTGCCAACCCTAGGAATGCTTTTCGCCTGCAGCGGATAATCTGCATGGTCAGTAGTGCCGACTATCTTGTCACCCACGCCAAGGCTGTAAAGCTGCTCAACCAAATGAGGCGAGAGCGCAATGATACGCTGTGCTGGTTCTGCCTGAAGCTGCGAAGCCAGAAGTGCGAGGCAGCACAGCGCTGAGTTCCACAAATAACTCACCAGTCTATCCCTTTTTGTACTTGTATCCCTGAGTCAAACGCATGTTTGACGGACTGCACTTCGCTGACGGTATCCGCCATATCTATCAAAGTACGGTGAGCTGCCCGACCTGTGATCACCACGTGCTGAGTGGCAGGCCTGTTGTTTAATGCATTTACGACTCTGTCTAACTCAATATAATGGTAACTGATCATGTAGGTCAGCTCATCCAGCAATACCAATTGAATCGTCTCGTCCCGTAAAAACTGCTCGGCTTTGGCCCACACCAGCTCAGCGGCAGCTATGTCTGCTGCTCTGTCTTGAGTATCCCAGGTAAAACCTGTATTCATCACGGCAAACTCCACACCGTGTTGCTGTAATAAATTACGTTCGCCACAGTCCCAACTGCCTTTAATAAACTGCGCCACCGCTGCATTTAAACCATGGCCTACAGCTCTGGCTACAGTACCAAAACCTGCAGTCGACTTACCTTTACCATTGCCAGTGATCACTAAAAGTAAGGCTTTGTCTGTGTTAGCGGCAGCTATCCGACTATCGACCTGCTCTTTTAGTTTTTGCTGACGTTTTTTATGGTTTTGCTGCTTTAGATCTGTTTTTTGCTCAGTCATCTGGGTTCTCTTTAAATAAAATTAAATGCCAAGGCTACCAATACACTGGATTTGCCAGGGACTATGCTCGTTATAGCGGCTAATGCGGCTGACACTGCCATAGGAAACTGATACTCGTTGCAGCCATTTGCTCTGTTGTAGGTCAATATCTAATAAGAAGGCAAGTAGTACGCGGATCACACCAGCGTGGACCAGCCACAGCTCCTGTTGCTGCTGATAGCCACTATGCCGCTCAAAAGCTTGAAGTACTCTTTGCTGGAATTGCGTCAGAGATTCACCTTGAGGGGGAGTTACGCTATAGGGCGTTAGCCAGAATTGCTGTTGTTCTGGCCAGTAGCAGTTGCGTTCGTCAAAAGGAACGCCATCCCACTGACCAAAATTCATCTCTTTTAAATCAGCTTCAAGCGCTAGATCCAGTTGTAAACGCAAGGCTTGTTGTTCTGCGCTCTGGCGGCAACGCTTCAAAGGAGAGCTCAGGATATGCTGATAAGACTGTGTTGACAGCCAGTCCAGACAAGCGGGAGATTGCTGTTGTAGTGGTATGTCGGTCCAGCCATAGAGAGCTGCAGGTCCAGCGACAGGGCCATGGCGCACCAAATCAATTTGCTGCATCTGGACCTCTTTTTAAATAAAGTGGTAGACCAGCGGCAACAAAAATCACCTGATCACAAAGTTTCGCCAGTTGTTGATTCAGCCAGCCCTGCTGATCGACAAAAAGCCGATTCAGCTCGCCGACTGGAACTATCCCCATCCCCACTTCATTGCTGACCATGAATAAATTTCCCTGAAACTGACGCACTGCATCTGCAACTTGTTGACGTGCAAATGTAAAATCCTGCTCCGGGTGGTGATACAACTGGTTATTCAGCCATAAGGTCAAACAATCCACCACTAAGGTCTGGCCGGAGCCTGAGAGCTTGACTAAAGCTTCTGCCAATAACAAAGGGCATTCAAGTACAGACCAGTCTTTCCGCCTTTGCTGCTGGTGGAGTTTGATTCGCTGTGCCATCTCAGTATCAAAAGCTGTAGCTGTGGCTATATAAATTACAGAGTCTGAATCTGCAGCTAATGATTCTGCCAAACTGGATTTACCGCTGCGGGCTCCACCTAAAATCAGAGTTTTGCTCATTGTTGCCTCCATAGCATCAGCCAGATCAGGTATAAACTCAGTTCGGTAAGCTGTTGGGCTGCACCCAATAAATCTCCGGTGTAGCCTTGTAGCTGACTGCGGTAATAAAAAAACAACAGAGCAAAACACAGCAGTAGTGTCGCCAGCAAAGACAGAGCCAAAGGCCAGGGCAAAACAGATAAAAGCGGTAATACAAATAGCCAGATCCAGACCAAAGTCCGTTTTTGCAATGAAGTCGCTATGGGTTTGGTTTTACTGACAGCATCTAACTGCTGATAAGGTAAAACAAAAATCAGGCTGATTGCTGTGGCACGTGATAAACCTGCGACCAGCACTAAAGCCCAGGCGGCTTGCGTTTCCAGTGCGACCAGACTTTGCCATTTGAGTAAAAATACCGATAGCAAAGTGACTAAGCCATAAGTGCCTATTCTGCTGTCTTTCATAATCTCAAGCTTGCGCTCAAGATTTAATCCTCCGCCTAAACCATCAGCTGTATCGGCCAGGCCATCCTCATGAAAAGCACCTGTGAGCACTAATCCAGTTAGTAAAGCCATTAGAACCGCAATGGAAAAGGGCAATAATTGAGCTGTGGCGAGCAATACCAGCCCCTGCAAAATTCCCAGTAGTAATCCAACCAGACTTAAATAACGACTACTTTGGTTAAATAACTCTGAACTGTATGGTGTCGACTTGGGGACGGGAATGCGGCTGAAAAATGACAAAGCCAGACAGAATAACTGCCATTGCCTGACCAACCAATTCAGCAGACCCTGTATCACTGGACTGCTCCATCTGCGGCATTATGGGGCTCAACGACTTGAGTAACACCGGCATCAGCAAAGCTAGCCATATCATTATAAAAACTGATAGCTGCTTTGACTAAGGGCACGGCTAAAGCCGCGCCAGTGCCTTCGCCTAAACGTAAACCTAAATGAAGTAACGCTGTCGCATTGAGCGCTGTTAATACAGCCTTGTGGCCTGCTTCAGCGCCTTGATGGGCAAATAATAAATAATCCCGGCAGTTTGGAGCTATCGCGCAGGCGAATAAGGCAGCTACTGAGACGATAAAACCATCGATCAGCACAGGTTTTTGCATGGCTGCTGCACCTAAAATAGCGCCGCAAAGTTGTACTATTTCAAAGCCGCCAAATTCAGCCAGTATCGACAGCGGCTGTTTCGAATAAGGCCGTTGCAGTGCCTGTTGGATCAAAGCGCACTTTAATTCAAACTGCTGATCGCTGATCCCCGTGCCACGGCCAACACAGGTGTGAAGAGGTAAATCCGTTAAGGCCGCCAACAAGGCTGCAGCGCTACTGGTATTGGCGATACCCATCTCACCGAGCAGCAATAAATCACAGCCGGCGAGCAACTCCTGGCGCGCTGCATGGCGACCTAAGGCTAAACCCGCCTCCACCTGAGCTAGGGTCATAGCTGGGCCCTGACTGAAGTCTGCTGTACCGCAACCCAAAGATTGCTGAATTAAGCCAACAGCATCGGACAAAGGCTGCAGTAAGCCTGCATCGACCACGCGAAGCTCAATCTGATTGCTGCGGCAGAAGCAATTTGCCGCTGCGCCACCAGCTAAAAAGTTCGATACCATCTGCTGAGTCACTGCACTTGGCGCTATGCTGATCCCATGGCTATTGATACCGTGATCTGCGGCAAATATCAGCAACACGGGTTTGTCTATAGCCAGCTTGTCGCTATTTTGCGTCTTGCTTTGGAGCAGTGCCAACTGCAATGCCAGATCCTCAAGCACTCCAAGGGCGCCCAGAGGTTTGGTTTTTAAATTGATTCGCTGTTGTATAACAGATGTTGCTGTTTTATCTAAAGCGGGGATCTCAAAACTCACCACAGACTCTACTCCAGTGTAATAGGCAATTAGCCGCGTCGGTATTTAAATAACATGGATAAAAAGAACAGACTGCCAATAGCTGACGTCACTACTCCGATAGGCAGCTCTTGAGTAGGAAGCAAACTACGGGATAAGGTATCTACGCCCGCCAAAAATATTGCGCCTAACCAGACTGAACCTAAAAGTAAAGCCACGCTGGATAACCCGAACAAGGAGCGCACCAGATGAGGGATCATCAGTCCAACAAAGGCTATACCGCCACAAAAAGCCACAATAGCGGCACTGACGGCAGCACAGAGCAGCAAGATCACCAGGCGTAAAGGTTGCACATGAACGCCTAAACTACGTGCACTTTCGTCGGTTAACACCAAAGCATCCAGTTGTCGTCTGTATAATAAAGCCAGTAGTAAAGTGAGCACGACCAAGGGAAAAATCAAAGTAACCTGAGTCAGACTGGCCTGACTTAAACTGCCCATCAGCCAAAACATGACGCGGTTGGCAGCAAAAGGTTCTGATATATACAATAAAGTGGTCGTAATGGCGCTGAGCATAAAGCTTACAGCAACACCACAAAGCAGCAGGCTTTCCAGGCGTTGCCAGCGACTGCTGGCACCCAGAATCAATACCAGAAATACAGCCAGCAAAGCGCCGCAGAAGGCGAACAGCGGCGTAAGTAGTTGCCACTGTGGTAGCACTATAGTAGCTATAGTTGCACCCAATGCAGCCCCTGAAACTATGCCAAATAAATAAGGATCTGCGAGTGGATTGCGGCTGGCGTTTTGTAACAAGGCGCCACAAAGCGCTAAACCTGCGCCCGCCAGCAACGCCAATAGTAGACGTGGAAAACGCAGTTGCCAAAGTACAGTAGATTGCATCTCGTCCAGAGGTACTATGCCGAGCAGTGCGCTGATACTAATGGAGACTGAGCCAGAGGTTAATGCACAAAGACAGACCAGCAGTAACACTACTGTTGCCAGTAAAAGACGCACAGGCACTGGCAACACAGCCAATAAAGCGTGGTTCATAAGTCGTCCTTGTAACCAAAACTGACACGCGGACAAGCGCCAAAAGGGTTGAGGTCGATTAAGCAGGGAATTCTGAACACCCTGGTCAACAGGTCTTCTGTCATTACCTGTTGCGGTGTGCCGTCAGCCACTAATTGACCTTGGTTCAGCAGTAATACCCGGTCGCAGTATCGTGAAGCCAGATTTAAATCATGAATACTGGCAAGCACTGTAATCTTCAGCGCTTTGGCGATACGCAGTACCTGATGCTGATAATACAGATCCAGATGGTTAGTAGGCTCGTCCAGCAGTAACAACAAGGGGCTTTGCATCACAGCACGTGCCAACAGTACCCTTTGTTGTTCTCCCCCGGATAAATGAGCAAAAGAGTAAGCTTCTTTATGTGCCAAGCCGACCAGTTCCAGACTTTGCCTGAGTTGTTGCATGTCCTGCTTTGTATTGGTGTGCCACAGGGCTTTATGTGGGATCAGCCCCATCAGCACCACATCGGCTACTGTCAGATCAAACAAAGGACCGGAGATCTGACTGACCAGTGCCACTTTGGCGGCGAGTTCTGACTGACCGAAGCTTTGTAGGGGGTGATTTTGCAATTTAATCTGGCCGGAAGAAGGCTGATATTCTTTTTGCAGCAGTCGCAGCAGACTGGTTTTACCTGCGCCATTGGGGCCAAGCAAACCGACAAACTGACCTGTTTGAATTGCAAAATTCAGCCCAGTTAAAATCTGTTGCTGATCAATATGTAACTGCACCTGCAAAAATTCGACAACCGGGGTTTGGCCCACTGCAAAGCTCCATTGATAAGCGGGCAGGAACCAGGAAAGGCAGTAAAACAACTGCAGAATTCCGGCACAGTGTAAGCCCGCACTGTGTGTTGCACAGACCATAGATCTTGCAACGCCTGAGGTTTGTAAAGGCAGGACATCTGACTTGCTGGTTTCTGATCGTCTCAGAGCCGCTTACAGTTGCGGGTACAGTACAGGATTTACACCTGTTTCCCTCTTCGGTTCTATGCAATAGTCAGTCACTTTTGCAGAACACCTTCAACAAAACCAGCGCAGTGTAGCAGAGGGCAGGGCCGGACGTCAGTAGAAATGTCCGGTGGTCTCCTGGCCTTTTACAGATAGATGAGGGATTATTCCGCAATAATAGTTTTTGTCAGCTCAGCGCCATCTGCTTGTTTTATTAAAAAGACAACAGCTTGGCCTTTATTTTTATTCATCAATTTTTTAGCGTCATCGGCAGGACAACCCGGAATAGCACAGTCGGCAATTTTCAGGATTTGGTCGCCAACCAATACCCCAGCTTTTTCTGCTGCTCCGCCTGGAACCAGCTTTTTCACTTTAGCACTGGCCAGGGTAGGGTTAAAAAAGCCTCCTTCGACAGCAATATTCAGCGCCAGGCCAATTTTTCCTTTTTCAGTCGCCAGAACTGAACCAGACCAAGCAGAGAACAAAACCCCTAAGCACCATAGCGCTGCTCTTTTATTCATGATGACAATTCCTTTTCTGCAGGTTTACTAGTGAAACCCAATGTTTACATCAATGACCATAAAATGAATGCAGCAGCTTCACAAGAGCAATAAGGAAAAAAATCGCTAGGGCCGACCTTTGGCTTCTGGTAAAGCGGTTTTGGCCGTGTAATAGTAGAGTCGTCTGATCGAACCAATGGGATCTTTGATGTTCAAAAGGTTAATGTTTTGCATAGCGCTCTGCCCTTGCTTCACTGAAGCTTGTGTTTTGCGTATGGCCGCGGAAACTAATTTTCCACCTTATCAGGTATTAAAAGATCAAAACTGGCAGGGGCAGACAGTGGAACTGGCACAAATGCTGGCCACTGAAGTTGGTTGTGAATTACATATAGTCAACATTCCCTGGTTACGTGCTTTGGCTCAAATCAAATCGGGTGGCTTGGATCTGGTCAGTCACTTGTCATATAGCGAGGCCAGAAAAAAAGACTTTGCTTTTATTGGTCCTCATCATAATGAATCCATGTGGTTGATTGGTAATCCTGCCACATTACCCAAAGTTACAGAGTTAAAAGATCTAACTGAGACGGTCGATTTGGGGCGTATTGCGGAATTGATTGGTGCTTATTACGGCGAGGAATTTTCGCGGTTAAAGCAAAATGCTTTTTTTGCCCGGCAACTGGTGAGTATCAGCAGTATTCAGGACAAGCTGGCGCTTCTGGAAGCAGGTCGGGTTAATGCCATATTGGAGGACGATTCAGTGCTGCAATATTGGCAAAGCAATGGATATAAAAATGCAAATAAATACCAGCCTTTAGTGTTGGTATACCAAAGTCCAGTGTATTTTGGCTTCAGCAAAACTACACTGTCCAGACCTATGTTAGTCAAGCTGCAAAACGCCTGGCTGAAGTTATTTGAGCAAGGAGACATCACAAAAGTAGCTCAGCGTTATCAGGTAAAAACTGCTGAGTTACTGCCTCCATCTTCTAAGTTGTAAACCTGAGCAGCAGCACAGCCACAGCGCTTGCCAGCAGACAATACAACGCCATAGGAAATAGAGTAAAGCGCATAATTTGTCCTTCCTGCCCTGTTAGTTTGACAACAGATGCGGCAGCAACCACATTGACCACACACAGCATATTTCCAGCGTTAGCCCCAAGCATTTGCAGCGCCAATACCCAGTGCAGTGGCAGGCCAGACTCAGTAGCCAACTGTTGTTGCATACTGGCAAACATCAGGTTGGAAAAAGTAGCAGAACCCGCGATAAATGAACCCAAAGCTCCGACCCAAGGGGCAAACCAAAACCAAAGATGGGAAAGATGCTCGCTGGCGATGGCAGCCAGATAGAGTGGCATAGCTGGTAAGTCAGCACTGTTTAGGTCTGAATGTAAAAATAGTCGTACCATAGGCACAGCGCTTGCCAGCGTAATAGCTGCTGGCCATATTCTGCTTAAGCTCTCTGCCGTAGCTTTACCTAGTAAACGGCGACGCTGACGTTGCCAGGGCAGCAGTATTAGCAGGGTTAAGACAAACAAAGTTCCCGGCAGATACAAAGGTTGCATGGTCGCAGACAAGGTAGAACCAAAAATACCTGACCACTTAAACTCCACTGACTGCAGAGCTGCTTTAAAAGGCAAAAGCTCCAATCGGCTAAGGATCAATAACGTGGCCAGCAGCAGATAAGCCCCCCAGGCTTTGAACACATGGAGTTTGTTTAATTCTGTGCTCTGATCTGGAGCTAAATCTGTGTTCTCTGGCTGGCAGCGCCAAACCTGAGCTGGCACTGCCACACCAAAGCGCACCAGTAAAGTCAGTAGTACTAAGCCTGATAAGGCGCCTAATAACGATGGAAACTCGGGACCAAGGTAGCGGGCCACCAAAAAGGCAGGCACGCTATAGCAAAGTCCGGATAAAAAGGCCAGGGGGGCTATGGCTAAACCCGAGCGCCAACTTGGGGTATCACTGAAAAAACGGCAGAGCAGCAGGCACATTATTACAGGTATCAGACTGGCGCAAAGTAAATCTATACCAGCCGCCATCACAGCGCTTTGTTGGATCAGATCCGGCGATACGCCGGGTAAACCATTGGTCAGTCCAACCAATACCGGAGTACCGATGGCACCAAAAGACACTGGTACTGAATCTGCTATTAAGGTCAGCACCACGGCAGCAAGTGGCTTGAAACCCAGCGCTATCAACAAAGGTGCGGCTATCGCTGCCGGAGTGCCAAAACCTGCAGCGCCTTCTAAAAATGCCACCAGCAACCAGCCAACAAAAAGTAATTGAATACGCTGGTCCGCAGAGATGCTGATAAAGCCACGACGGATCATCAAAAAGCTGCCATTATTCTCAAGAAGGTTCAACAGCAATAAAGCACCAAACACTACCCAGAGTACAGTTGCGGCAATCACCAATCCCTCCGCTACACTGGCTGCTATGGTTAGGGGGGGGACTGACCAGACAGTGGCAGTGATCAGCGCTGTACCGAGTAAACACAATGGCATGGCTTTACGGGCGGGCCAGCGTAAAATCACCAGAAACACAAACACACTAAGCACTGGGAAAAGTGCAGAAAACAACAGCCGGTAATCCATTTGCCTGAGTCCTTGCTTTCTAATTTTGTCTGTAGCTAAGTTAGCTGATATTTAGTTGCCTAAACCAGATCCAGAACAAAAACAAATGAATAAATTGCAGAAGAAAAGTCAATTGAAGCGGTTCACAGCAGTGAAATCATAGCCTCTGCAGCTTGTACAGTGCTGCAGAGGCTATGATGAGGAGGATTAATGCGGTTGTTCTGGCTTAGCCGGTCTCTCTGAGTCCAGTTGCTCTAACTGCTTACTGATAGTTTGTGGTGAGCCGGTATTACGTGCCAACGCCATATAAGCGACAGGGACCACATAAATAGTCAGTAAAGTTGCTATGCCGACACCCGCGAAGATCACCATACCTATCACCATCCGGCTTTCTGAGCCAGGACCTGAAGTGACAATCAGTGGAATAGCACTGAATACAGTCGTAAAAGCGGTCATCACTATCGGACGTAAACGTAAAGCTGAAGCGCGTTTAATCGCCTCTTCAAATTCCACGCCAGCATCCCGCAGCTGATTGGCAAACTCAACGATAAGAATGCCGTTTTTCGCCACTAAACCTATCAGCATAACTAAGCCTATCTGGCTGTAAATGTTCAGCGTCATACCGGAAAAATACAGCCCGGCCAAAGCTCCAACTAAACCCAAGGGCACGGTTAGCATGATGATCAAAGGATGAACAAAACTCTCAAACTGAGCAGCCAGAACCAGATAAGTGATCAGCAGCGCCAGTGCAAAAACAAGCACAGTCGATTCGCCGCTTTCCTGGAAAAGCAGCGATTCGCCTTTGTAATCTATACCCACTGTGCCTTCGATATTGTCTTTGACTGTTGTTTCCAAAAACTCCAAAGCTTCACCCAGACTGTAACCTGGTGCCAGATTGGCAGTGATAGTGATACTGCGCATTCTGTTATATCTGTTCAGGCTGGAGGTGGTTGCGGCTTCTTTTAAGCTAACCAGATTGTCCAATGGCACCAGTTTGCCAGACTCAGTTGAGCGCACATAGACATTGCTGATGCTACCCGGTTGAGCAAAGTCTTTATCTTCACCTTCCAGTATTACATCATATTCTTTACCACGGTCGAGGAATGTAGTGACTCTGCGTCCACCCAGCATAGCCTCCAGTGCCTGACCTACAGCACCAACCGAAATGCCTAAATCGGCGGCTCTTTCGCTGTTAATTTCTACCAGAACCTGCGGCACCGTTTCTTTATAGTCATGATCCAGCATCAGCAGGTTTGGGTTCTCTGCAGCTTTGGCCATGACGATGTCGCGCCACTCAACCAGTTCCTGATAGGTATTGCCCTGAATGACAAATTGTACCGGTCGACCACCGCCACGCCCGCCACCTAAACCGCTACGCATAAAGGTAAAAGCTTTTACATCAGGTAATTCATTCAGCTTACCACTGACCTCCTGCATCAATTCAGGGGTTCTTCTTTTGCCGTTGCTCCAGTTTTCTGTGCCTATGATGGCCACGCCTCCGGAATTGCCCCAGCCAGGCACCCGGATCAATAAGCGGTTAAATTCGCCCGTTTCGTAGTAGGGCAGCAGAATATCTTCAATCAGCCTCATATTACGGCTGTTGTTGGCATAGCTTGCTCCCTCAGCTCCACTCATATTGACAAAAAAAGTACCTCTGTCTTCCTGTGGTGCCAGCTCCGAAGGAATGAGCTTCAATAGCATCAGCGTAGCTACAAAGCTAAGCCCTAACACCGCCAGTGTTGGCCAGCGATAACTCATCACGCCGTTGAGCTGATGTCTATACCCGGTTTCCAGCTTAGCAAAACCTTTATGCATAGCCGCGCTGAAACGGGATTCGCGTTTTTTGTGCGTCAGTAATTTACTGGCCAGCATAGGGGATAGCGTTAAAGCGGTAATGCCAGAGAAGACCACTGCAGCCGCTACAGCCAAAGCAAACTCGGTAAAGAGTTTGCCAAGCTCACCTTGCATAAACACCAGAGGTACAAACACAGAAATCAGTACCAAGGTTGTAGCCACTACAGCAAAACCGACCTCTCTGGCGCCACGGTAGGAGGCTAATAGCGGATGTTCACCTTCTTCAATGCGTCGATAAATATTTTCCAGCACCACAATGGAATCATCTACAACTAAACCTATAGCCAGTACCATAGCCAGCAGGGTTAATAAGTTAATCGAAAAGTCGAGCGCATAAAGCACGGTAATAGCAGCAACCAGAGCTACAGGTACTGTGACTGCCGGAATAAAGGTGGCGCGTAAATTGCCAAGAAACAGGAAAATAACCAGCACTACCATTCCCATGGCGATGCCCAAAGTGTTGTACACCTCTTTGATCGACTCAGCGATAAACAGGGACGAGTCGTAGCCTGGTTCTATCGTCGTGCCTGCAGGCAAAGTCGCTTTTACTTTTTCCATTTCGGCGCGGGCATTTTTCACTACATCCAGCGTATTGGCTTTTGACTGTTTAATAATGCCAATACCCAGCAAGTTTTTACCGTCACCACGGAATTCATTTTCCTCGTCTTCCGAGCTCAAGATAACTTGTGCCACCTCGCCTAAACGCACCAAGTAGTTGTCTTCACCCCGTTTTATGGCTAAGCGATTGAAATCTTCCTGAGTTTTGTAGGTACGTACCACCCGAACCGTAAAGTTACGATCTTCAGATTTGATATTTCCCGCAGGCAATTCAACGTTCTCAGCCCGCAGCACAGTTTCAATATCCTGCACTGTGACTCCGCGGGCGGCCATCGCATCTTTATCTAACCAGAGCCTCATGGCATAGCGACGTTCGCCGCCAATCTGAATACGAGCTACGCCATCGACCACAGAAAAACGTTCCACTATGTAGCGGTCGGCATAATCGGACAACTCAAGGTTGGTCATGGTTTCGCTATTCAGCACGAACCAGGCAATGGTGTCATCATCTCCGTCTGCTTTAAAAACCTCAGGCGGAAAGGCCTGGTCTGGCAAGTTATCTAAAATACGCGAAACCCGCTCACGCACATCGTTGGCTGCGGCGTCTATGTCACGATTAACATTAAACTCTATAGTGACATTAGAGCGGCCATCACGACTGTTAGAACTGATGTTTTTGATGCCCTCAATGCCGGAGATCCGATCTTCAATAGGTTGAGTGATTTTGGTTTCTACGATCTCGGCGGACGCACCAGGATAATCTGTACTTACTGTGACTATAGGCGCATCAATATCAGGAAACTCACGCAGCGGCAGCATAGTGAAGCATACAATACCGAAAATAAGTAAGATCAGATTAACTACGGTGGCAAAAACCGGTCTTTTAACCGAAACATCTGAAAGCCACATGCTTATTGCCCCACTTTGGTGATCAATGAACCAGAACGAATTTTGGTCGTACCTTCAATCACCACTTCATCACCTGCGTTCAGGCCGGAGATAATCTCCACCAGGCCCGACATACGTTGACCAAGCTGAACTTCGGTTTGTATCGCATTATTGTCTTTGTTGACGACAAAGACATAATGTTTGTTTTGCAATGGCACTATGGCCTTTTCAGAAATTTGCAGCGCCTGCACTTCATCTAAAATCACGCTGACATTTAGCAGCATACCAGGACGTAATTCCAGTTGACCATTAGGCACTAAAGCATGGACCTTCACGGAACGTGTAATGGGGTCTAACCTGGTATCTATGGCTTTGATCTCTCCTTTAAATACTTGACCAGGATAAGCCACACTGCTGGCGTTTACCGCCATACCGGCTTTTAGCTGTGCCAGATAATACTCGGCGACGCTGAATTCAAGGCGGATCAGATTTAAATCGTCCAGCGTGGTCAGTACAGTGCCCGCTGTTAAATAAGCGCCTTCACTGACCTGACGTAACCCCAGAACCCCAGCAAAAGGCGCTCTTATTGTCATTTCATTTAAACGTGCCTTGACTGCATCCAATTGAGCTTGAGTCGTTTTAACCCTGGTCTGTTGTTCGTCCAACAAGGATTGCGCTGTGGCTTGAGTTCTTGCCAGATTTTTTACTCTGTCTAACTGACGTTTCTGGTCAAGCAAAGTTGCGGATAGCTCTGCAACCCGGGCACGTTCTTCGACATCGTTTAACTGTGCTATTAAGTGATCTTTCTCGACTCGCTGGCCCTCACGAATATGCAGCTCAGTCAGATAGTCACTGGTATTGGTTACAATGTGCACTGACTGATTGGCAAGCGCTGTTCCAAGACTGCTGACCTGACGAACTAAAGATGACAGACTGACCACCTGAGTGTTGACTAAAGTGGCTGAATTTTTCGCCTTTTGTTCTTCTTCAGGAGATTGATTTTGAGAAAAAAGATAGGCAACAAAGGCAGACATTCCAATCAATAAAACCCATATCAGGCGCGAATTTTTTTGCGTCACGGTAACTCCAGTCTGGTACTCTTTAAGTAGTGGGCCTTATTGTAGGGAATAATAGTCAGCACAGTGCACTGATTATCGCAATGACTCAGGTGTTGGTCGTATCGGAGGAGTGAATGTCGGAACAAAAATGTGAGTTTTGTCACAATATGCGTTTTTACATGGTCTGGGTAGTGCTGATGATTGCCTTTTATTTTTGGTACATGGATTAATGGATAAATTACAGTACAGAGCTGCGACCGCTAAGGGCGGCGTAAAAACCTTGCTGGGCAGTGCTCTGGCCTTGCTGTTGTGGTTACTATTATTGTTGCTGATCCCCACTATGCTGCATAACACGGCTTGGGCGCTACTGCTGATTTGTTGTTTGCTGGGGCTGTTTGCCGGTTATGCCAAACTGACCGAACCCTTGTACGTGGTTGAGTTAGATCAACAAGGTTTTTCTTATCTGCATCACAAAGGGCGCTGGTTTATTCCCTGGCAGGGTTTTGCTTTTACCTCAGTAGCCGAACTTGCGGGTGAGGAGTTGGCTTATATAGGAGTAAAACTTCAGGATTACGACCCGTTTTTACAACAGCTTCAGCCGCGTTTAGCAGTCAATTTGATGGTGGAACAGCGCCATCTTCTTATTGCTGCTTTAGGTCGCAATTGTCCCACTGGCACTTGCCCTTCTGATTTGCTGATTGAAGTAGGAGAATTCAGGACTGCCAACTGTAGCTACAGAGGCGCTATTGCAATGTTTGGCCGACGCATGGAATTATTGCGCCAATTAACGGGTTTCGATCTTTTTATTCCAATCACTTCTATAGGCGCAGAACCTGCTGATTTTTGCCGCAAAGTGAATCAAATCCGGTTACAATGTTTAAACAATACAGTGACCTAGACACTTGATGCGTGTCTGTATCATAATGATACGACGAAATATAAGTTAAAAATGGTATTACAGTTATGAATAATTATGAAAAAGCATTTTTAGTCAGTGGACGTAACACTCTGATCCACAAACAGAAAAAAGTTGATTTAGTTATTGTTAATGACTCTGGTGATCCGGTCATTGTTTCAACTCGCCACGGTGTAAAAATATTTGAAGAAGAAGTACCATCCAGCAAAGCTGAAGCCAAAGCGCGTTATCTGGAGTTGGTCGATATTGCCAGTTCTGACGTATTTAGTGAGAACAAAACATTGTTGTTTGTTCAAGCCTTGAATAATAAAGAATACAAGGTGGACTACAGCAAAGTGGGTACTGACTTGTTCATCCGTATTCACCAAGAGAATTATATTTAGATCTATTTGTACAAATCCTGCTTTTGGGCAATTAAACAACCTCTTGCCTGATGAATGTGTCGTGGAAGCGGCTTGGTATAAAAAAGTGGTAATTGCTTGTGACAGTAAATGTTTTAGCGTGTCAATTTAGCCTAAAAGACGATCTAGTCTTTATTCACATACCCGTTTCCCAGACGAATCTCACTGCTGACCTGTTAAAAGAACAATTACAACAAGCTGGCTATGGACGTTGTTTATTATTACAGGAACAGGTCAAAAATCTTTTGCTGGAATATCTGCAAGTCCAGCAGAAGATAAAACAGAACCTGCAAGCCGAAGGTCATGTACTAAAATACAAAGTTGCAGAGCGTGTCCATGCGAAGTTAAAAGTCGAAATCAGCAGTGATGCAATGCTCGCTATTGCAGAAATTACTGCTGCTTATGGCGGCAATCCTATTTCAGCGAACGAAGTGGTTAAAGCAGGCCAAGAAGCCGGCATAGTGTTTGGTTTTAAGAAAGAACAAATTCTTCATTTAGTGGCTCAGGCCAGCAGGGCAGAACCAGGTAGTAAACTTAGTGCAGAAATAGCCGAAGGTAAACTATCTAGCCCTGGTCGTGACTCAATATTTGAGCTACTGATCCGTGACATGTCCAACCGCAATAAACAGCCCATAGCCCGCTCTGAGGGCAGAGTTGATTTACGTGACTTTGGCGCTATTGCCTCTGTGAAAGCGGGTGAAGTATTGATGCATCGCTTGCCGCCAAGCAAGGGTAAAGAGGGGATGACGGTCACAGGAACCCGTTTATCTGCTGAAGATGGTGAACAATTACCTTGGGGTACTGCTGAAGGAGCCGTCATTTCAGAGGATAATCCTGATCTGCTCATTGCCAGCCGCGATGGTATGCCACGTTTGCTTGAGGCCGCTGTTGCTGTTGACGAAGTCTTTATGATTAATAAGGTCGATGCAGGCTCAGGTCATATTATTTTCAAAGGTGCTGTTGTAATCAATGGAGATGTGGGCCAGTCGATGAAAGTCATAGCTGGTGGCAATGTCTTCGTCAAAGGCTTATTCGAAGGCGAGCTCATTGAATCCGGTGGCGATATCATCATAACAGGTGCAATTATTGGCCATCAGATCGGCGAAGTGGGTGCAGATACAGTACTCAGTACACAAGTTCGGGCTAAAGGTAATGTGCAATGTAATTTGGCGCAGTATGCCAATATAAAATGTGGCAATCGTTTGACCGTGACCAAACAATTACTTCATTGTCAGGTAGAAGCTGATTCGGTATTGGCTGGAACTGAAGATAAAGCCAATGGGAAAATTGTCGGTGGTCGTTATTATCTGGGTAATGGATTACGTTGCGGTAATCTTGGGGCGCCCTCTGGTAGTTTATTGCAAATTGTGCTGAACAAGCAGATGGATCCACTGGTTGAGAAACAGAATGTGTTGCGTGCCAGTTTAGTAGGTATAAAAGCTGAAATGGAGCTGGTGAAACAACATGTGGAGCAGCTCAAACAAATGGAGAAATCACCTGCGGTTCAAGAGCAAATGGCTGCCATGGTGGCTGAGTTTGATGAACATCGCAGTATAGCTTCGGCTTTTATTGCTGACATTAAACAGCTCGAAGAGCAGAGGCGGCAGTTATTACTATCAGTTTCTATTGAAGTCACTCAGCAACTTTTTGCCGGGGTAGAGTGCAGTTTTGGCAATGAGTTACTAAGAACAAAAAAAGAGTACGGTGCTTCCCGTATTCGCTTATCTGAACAAGGTGTGTTGATCGAAGTGCCATAGGCACTTAGCACCACCTTATACCAGTGATTTTAGTTTTTCTGCCAAACTGGCCTGCCTTTTGCTTTATTTTTGTTACGTACTGCTGGCGTCAATTTTTTGCAGCGAAGGGTGCTTTGTAGAGGTGCTATCGCTGCATGTGGTGGAAGAAAGACAATGCTCCAAATACAACGATGCTTTATTTTATTTTTGCTCAGCGCTGCTTTGCTCGGATGTGGCGGCGGTGGTGGTAGTGACTCCAATACGGGTGGGACAGCCGCCAGTGTGAACGCGGGTCTTGATCAAAGTGTTGACGAGACCAATACCTTTACTTTGAGAGCATTGGCTGACCCTGCAGGAGGCTCTTTCGCTTGGCGGCAGTTATCCGGCGCAGAAATAGCGGGGATGCCTTCAACTTCTGCTTCCGTCACTCTGACTGCTCCAGCAGTGAAAACTGATAGCAATTTAGTGTTTCAGGTAACCTATACCACGCCCTCAGGGCAAAACCTCACCGATGAAACCCAAGTGCGGGTGATTGCTAAAAATCAGTCTCCTGTTGCAGTACTGCAAATCACTCAACCAAGCATACTCCCTGTTGCGCAGGGCTTCACCGCTGTGATTAGTGCCACAGACTCTTATGATTTGGATGCTGATGGCAGTATTGTCAGTTATGCCTGGGTTCAAACCTCGGGTCCTGCAGTCAGTCTGATAGGTGCAACAACATCCACTGCCAGTTTTGTGGCACCTTTGGTGGCTACTCAACAAGATGTAGAACTTACACTCACTATTACCGATGACGAAGGAGCTACAGGCCAAAGCAGTATTAAAGTTCCTGTTCGTGCAAGTATCCAGCAAATTATAGCCGACGCCGGACAGGATCAAAAAGTTCGGGAGTTTGCGGAGGTCTTTTTAGACGGCAGAGGTTCCAAAACTGTCTCTGGGAGTTTTAGTTGTCGCTGGAGTCAGCTCAAAGGCCAGACGCTGGTGCTGAAAACCCCCGCGTCCTGTCAGGCGTCTTTTATCGCCCCTGATATTTCTGGAACCAGTCAGTTGGAACTCCAACTGACAGTGACGGACAGTAATAATCAAAGCGCCACAGATACTGTGCTAATCACTGTCAGTAATGCCGTTTTGGGCGATTTACCCGATACGGGAGTGAACCAGTGCTATGACAACTCTGGGGAGATCCCTTGTGGTAGTGCCGCATTCCCCCGTCAGGACGGTGATGGCGGTCGTGATAGCGTAGTGCAATACCTGCGAAAAATTGGTAAAGGCGAGAAAGCTTTTGATTTTACAAAGTTAGATCAGTTTGGCGACGAAGTGCCAGACTCATCCAACGATTTCGCCTGCATCAGGGATAATGTAACAGGCTTGATTTGGGAGCTAAAAGAACCCGTGATCTCAGCACCGCCAGCGAGCACGTTAAGAGCGGCCAATAATAGATATAGTTTTGTTAACGCAGACCCGGGCAATGGCGGTGAAAGTGGTGAGGCAGCGCCAGCTTTGAGTAGCTGCCCGAGCGAAGCTGATTGTGGTTTAGGCGCCTACATCGAAGAGGTGAATGAAACCGTCTATTGCGGTGGAGCCAACTGGCGTTTGCCAACGACAGAAGAGTTGATGTCGATCGCTGATTTTGGCCGTCTTGGCGAAGCGCACTTGTTAGACCCTGCATTCTTTCGCTTTGAGCCAGATGTAGCGATTCAGGATAATTTGTTCTACTGGACCAGACAAACCAGCGCTGAAGGCGGTGGTGGCATTAGCGCCTGGGTGTTTGACATCCGCAATGGCAATGACAATACAGTGCCCAAGCTGGAAACTCAGTTGGGATTTGTACGTTTGGTCCGCTCGCCATAAGGGATTTCTATGTCTAAAAATCTAATGTTAGTTATGATGGTTGCTTTACCTGTTCAGGCAGCTCAGGTTTGTTTTAGTAACATAGAGACGACTAAAGCCCTGACTAGTTTTCAACTCAATGCCGATGGAACAGTACTGGATACCACCACTAAGCTGTTGTGGTCACGCTGTTTGGTGGGGCAAAGCTGGGATAGAGCCAGCAGTCGATGTACTGGCACTGCGCAACAAATGGACTGGTCAGAGGCTTTGCTCGAAGCTGAGCGCAGTGTACTTGCGGGTTACGGTACCTGGCGTTTACCCAATGCTAAAGAAGTACTGACACTGGTTGAACGCAGCTGTGTCGATCCTGCGATAAACCTGACTGCATTTCCTTCCAGTAATAGTGAGAATATGTGGACAAGCACTACTATGATTACGCAGCCAGAGCGGGCATGGGCCATTGCTATGTATAATGGAAAAAACAATACGAAAGAAAAAATAACCCGTTTATATGTAAGATTAGTGCGTTTTAGCGACGAATAGCTGTTGGTCTTTTCGATGAAAGACCAGCCTATTGCGTTACGTCCTGATGATCTGCTGATCTTTTTCGCCTAAGCTAACCTCAATTGCTGTAGACCTTGTTTTGAATGAGAGTAGATATTTTGCGTTTTATCCTGATCCTGTTCGTGATGGTCTGCAGTTGGCCGGTCTTTTCGAACGAATGCAATATGGCATTTCGTCACGGTATTTTGATTTCACCTGATCAAATTCGAATTCAAACCATCAACCGGACTGTATTTCAAATTAATCATAATCAGGACTTATTTATCCGGGGCGAGTGGATAACATTAAACCCTACAGAGCAGGAACTGGTGCGCCAGTATGCTCAGGGTTTGCGCAAATTTGTACCTGAACTGGTTAGCATAGCTGTAGACAGTGTGGAGCTTGGTTTAACTGCCATTGAGAACATGCTGGCTGGTATTGGCAGCAGTTCACAGCAACAAGAATGGCAGGCGTTGATCCGCGAAACAACTTATCAGCTGACCTCACGATTTGTCCGGAGCGGCGACCATTTTTATCTGGCACCGCAAAGTCTGAACGAGTTGGATGCATTTTTACATGGTGAGTTAAAAAACCAATTAAGAGATCTTGCTAAATATACAGTAGGAGCTGTGTGGGATGCGCTTCGTGATGCGCTGCGCCAAAGCGAAGATAACTTTGAACGCACTGAAAGCCAAAATTGGCAACCAGCCGATGAATTACTGGCAAAAATTAATGCAGGCCTGGATTTAAAAGCGGACGAGCTGGAGCAAAAATCAGTGTTATTTTGCCAGCGCCTGACTGAACTTGATCATATCGAAACCCAGCTACAACAGCGTGTACCGCAACTGCTGGCTTACGATGTGGTCACTATGAAGTAAGCTGTTTTAATCTATATAGTCTAAAAGTATCTCAATCAAAGGCTTCTCTGTGAAACACTGGTCATGCTTAGCTCTAGCCGCAGTAGGTATTGCCGTGGCCTTTTATTCCCTGTCATCACTCACTTTAAAAGTTATCCTATATAGCCTATGCGCTCTGGTGTTGGCATAGTGCTGATCACCACTATTGAGTGTCGACAAGACAAAGTGACAAAAATAATTGAGTACTGGAAGTAGGGGTGTTTGACTTCTTTAAGTCATTGAAATTTATATGTATATTAATTAACTCGCACTATAGAAGAGCCTGGCAACGTGCCTCGCTCACTTAGTCAGAGGTTAATTATGAATAGTCCTGAAGTTGAGTTTTTATGCAAAGTCATTTTGTTGGTAGTGGATTACCTTAAATCAAAACCTCTTAAAACAACACAATCTTTGGATAAAGAACTGCGGCATGATCACTTTGGTTATGCAATGCTAAGCAAGATTCTTGTGATGCTATGATTTATCTGTATGCTGTTTTCTGAACAAAGCTGCTAGCTTAGATTGATAATGGGGCGGGTTTTTATCCTGCCCCAGGCCTTTGCCGTTAAATTTCGACAGAAAATAGCAGTCTTGTGCTCATCCATGTAGAATGCGCGCTTATAAGCTTGACCAGTACATATCTGTAGGAATTTTGATGAGAAAGACAATAGCGTTAACCCACCCTAAACTGCAACCAGCTCGTTTAGTGGATTCGATTAAGTACGATATTAAAAAGTATCTGAACAGAGAGCGTCGCAAGACCCTGCCTGCTGGTATGGACTACTGGACCTTCGATTGTCGTTTTGGTGCCTCAGTGGATGTTGCTGAAAAGATTTTTACCTCTGAAATCAATAAACACATCGATGCTGCTGTAGCACAAGAGCTGGAGAGCTTCTATGTAGAAATTCTTGCTCGCGCCTGCAAACATAAGCCACGTGAACTTGGCTTTGACATCGACGAAGCTGACGAAGGTTAATAGTAAAGATGCTTGTCGCAGCAGATAAGCATTTGACTTTTTAATCTAAAGCGACCTGTGTCGCCTAAAATTACAGAAAAACTGCGTAAAATTCATTCAATCACAAAGAATTGTCTCTTCTACCGCTAAAATACTGTATATTCTGCCCTCATTTTTTACTGTAGCTATTCTACAGAGGAACTCTTATGCAATTTTCATCTTTAGATCTAGCCCCGGATTTACTCCGCGCCCTTGTAGAATGTGGCTACAGTGATATGACTCCGGTCCAGGAACAGGCCATAGTGCCTGCGCGTCGTGGTAAGGATTTGCAGGTTACGGCGCAAACAGGCACAGGTAAAACTGCTGCCTTTGCTATTCCGGTATTGCAACGCATGCTGGATAAGCCAAAACAGACAGCATCACAACGTCCACGCGCCTTGATCCTGACACCAACCCGCGAATTAGCTGAACAAATCGCTGAAGCTATTACTGCTTATGCGAAGTTCGTCGCTATCAGCGTGACTGCATTGTACGGTGGCGTGAAAATGGGGGGGCAGGCCAACAAATTAAAAGCGGGCGTGGATATTCTGATCAGTACACCAGGCCGTTTGATAGAGCATATGGCTCTTGGCAATGTGATCTTAAGTGATGTTGAATTTGTGGTGCTGGATGAAGCCGACCGTATGCTGGATATGGGTTTTGTTACAGACGTAACCAAGCTGATGCAAATGACGGCGACTAATCGCCAAACCATGCTGTTTTCGGCAACCACTTCACAAGCGGTGAATGAACTGTCGCATAAAATTCTGAAAAATCATCAGCAAATCCGTGTGGCGAAAACCAACAGTACAGCGGATACAGTCCACCATGTGGTCTATCCGGTCGAAGAAAGTCGCAAAATCGAATTATTTGAGCAATTGCTGGCAGAAAAAAACTGGTTCCAGGTCTTGGTTTTTACCAGTACTAAAGAACAGGCAGACCGTTTGTTAGCCGGATTGCAACAGCGAAAAATTGAAGCTGCAGTCTGCCATGGCGATAAAAGCCAGGGCGCTCGACGCCGTGCTATCGCTGATTTTAAATCCGCTAAGTTACAGGTATTAATTGCGACCGAAGTGGCTGCCCGTGGTCTGGATATTCAAGGTCTGGATTATGTAGTCAACTTTAATCTGCCGTATTTGCCGGAAGATTATGTCCACCGTATAGGACGTACCGGCCGTGCTGGTGCTGAAGGTCAGGCAATTTCATTTGTCAGTCGTGAAGAAGAACAAACTTTAGAACGTATTCAAAAGCTGATTGGCAGCACTATCCAACGTGTGATTACCCCAGGCTTTGAAGTCAGCAACCGCCAATCGCTGTTAAAAAGTATTTCACGCAAAGTATTGTCAGGCCGTTCAAACAAAGCCAGTGCAACTCAGATCGATCTGGATAGTGCCAATAAGGTGAAACCAAAAGCCAAGCCTAAAGCTAAAGCTCGTACCGCTAAATAATCTTGTGTTGTTAAACCAGTCAAAGCCGCTGTGCTTTGACTGGCTCTTGCCACCTACATATAAGCCTTAGCAAAAGCTTCTTTTGACTGCCGGATATAAGCGCGTGCCTTTTGTGCGTGTTGCTCCCAGGCTGCTTTATCTTTACCGTCAGTAAAGGGGTTTTGAGCCGGCGCTACTGAACGCTCAAACTTGTCGTAAAAAGTAATAGCCGACGAGGTGATCTGGTTAAAGCGTTCTTTAAATTCCTGCATACCTTCGAGCTGTTCGGACGTTTTCAACATGTACTGGATCAGCTGCGTGTTGTTGTTCGCTGCCAGATAACCCTGGGCTTTATGGGTGACATTTTCGCCCACTTCGTTGATCACCAGAGCGCGAATGGATTCCTCTTTGCTCATCACGCGGCTGTAATTTTCCTGAGTACGAGCCAGACCCGCATGCAGAATATAATCCCGCAAATGTTTGTCCAAATCTTTGCGGAAGACTTCGACCATTTTTAACATATTTTGCAAATCGTTTTCCAAGGCGGAAACCTGTACCAGCTCTTTTTCCAGTTCGCTTAAAAACTTTTCGGCCTGCTCGTAAATTTTTAAACCATTCTCTTCGGCAAACTTCCGATCCTTGCGGTTTAAATCGGCATTTTCATAGTTAGATTTATCAAAAGCTACAGCCAAAAATGACTTGAAAGGCTCCGCAAAAGCTGAATACAAGCCACCGCTGACCACTGTTAAAGTGGCTGTAGTTAAATCACCAAAAGGTTTTACCATGGAGTTTAACCTTGCTTGCTGCAGCGGGGACGCCACTCTTTTGGTGTCAGCTAAGATAGTGCGGAAAGAGGAATAGGCCATAGGGTTGGACATTTTATTGCGCTCAGAACTGGCCAGCGCAAAAGTAATGGTTGAATAAATGGCATTGGCGTATTCCAGATACTGGCGCTGACTCTCTAATTGCGCCGCATAGTTTTTACCTATAGTGCGGAACGACTCACTTTGCAGCTCATAGTTTTTATTGGTTTGTAGCTTATCTAAAATACCGGTGATAATTCTTTGCTCGTTTTTTTGTAGCGCTGTATCGAGTAAAATTCTGTCCAGTGTGACATCATCCAGTGCAACACCACCATGTAAAGTTTCAATATCCAATCGCAGATATTTGCGACCCGGATCGTCAATAGATATACGATGTGCCATGTAGTTTTCAGTGCCAGGCGGTGCTTCAACCAGGCCAACCTGTTGCCACTGTGCATCTAAAGCGACAGAAGAAGAAGTTAAAATATTGATACGGTAACTGGTAAAAGCCGATTGAGGTTTTACCCAAAACTCCAGTAAACCTAATTCTGATACTGGGTAGCGGCTAACTAAAGAACTGCTGCCATCCTGACAAAACAAGCTACTGGCGCCAGTTCTTGCCATTTCAGAACTACGCTGGCAACCGGCCAGAATATTCCATTGGTGTGCGTCTTGTTCAAAGTCGCTGGAAAATACCAGTTCACCGGGTTTAGCCAGAGCAAAACCACTGAATAAACAAAGCAAAGCAACAGACAAACTACGCATACAATCCTCAGATGGTGTTTAATTGGTACAGAAAAGTTATCTACAGTCTCTGGCAAGACTGGCAGAACCAAGCTGTATGGTAGCTGAATTTGTTTGGCAAAAAAATATTGTAAATTTTTTCGAAATCAAGAGTTTCTACAACTAACAATGTCAATCTTACCCGGATGCTCAAGTCCTGCACTTGGTGGCTGCCCAGGCGTGTTGCGCAGCAGAGGGGGCAGAAATGGCATAGAGACAAGTCAGCAGTAGTGCTACTGTAGAGACGATCAGATTTATTATTCAAAGCTCTGAGCTATTCAGCTAACAAAAAAGCCCGGAGGGCACCGGGCTTAGTTATGTATTTGCTTTATCAACTTAAAGCGCAGCTTTAAGTTCGGCTGCAGTCTGGTAATTTTGTGCTATGGCTTTATCTAGCAGCAATTGGCCCTGTACTTTGTCGCCTTGCAACATTTTACGCACGCCAGACCAGGTTTGCACTTGCGGGTCGTTGTTGCTCAACAAATAGTTTTCCCATTGAAGAGAAAATGCTGCCAGTTGGCGTTGAGCATCCAGACTACCGTTTTTCGCTGCCATACTCCACCAGTAGTAGCCGCTGTGTAACTGTGACAATGTGATCACAGGTTCTACAAACACAGTCTTACCTGGGTCTCCCCATAGTCTGTAGTGGCCATGCCGGGCATCTTCATCCAGTTCTTTGCCCACTAACAAGGCTGAGGCTTTTGGCAACTGCATTTTATCGGCAGAGACTACTGCTGTGACAATGCCTTTTTCATCTGTATGTACTTCAGCACTGCCATAGAAACCTTCGATTTTGGTTTTGAATGACGATTTACGGCTAAAAAATTGCTCTGGTAACTCAGTGCTTACCTCAAATGGTAAATTTTTGTCGATATTTACATGGTAGTTGGCATTGGTTGCCAGTAAATCCATAATAGTTCCCAGCATGTATTGGTGTTGAGGCGAGCCAGCCACAGCATATTCAACCAGTTTATGCTCTCGCATAAATTGGCTGACTCTGTGTTTGGACAGTGGCCCTAAGCTGTAGTGCAAGACCACTTTGCCTTGATGCTTTTGACCTGTTGCAGCGTATTTCCAGGACTTTACCGCTTTCACTGAACTTTTATTAAAAGTTTTTTCCGGAAAAGAACCCAGAACTTCCACTGCCGACACATTGCCTTGCTCATCTATAACAAATCTCAATACGTTGTAACCAAAGATGCCTTTGACTGCAGCACTTTTGGGATAGAGGGGGGCTTTACGGCTAACGACTTCAGGAAAGTCGAACTTGTCTGTTCGCTCTTCTTTGATTTCTTTGACCTGCACCTGAGCCAATAAAAGATGAGATTGTTCATCAGCTTGTTGTAATTCTGTTACTGACAACTGCTTTGAAAGCGAACTGATGACTGGAGTAGCTCTGCTATCACCCAGTTCGGCTGCCAGCTGAAAATAAGCCAGTGCTTTGACTGGATCTGCGGCTGTACCTTCTCCATTGTGAAACATTACGGCAAGATTAAAGGCTGCAAGTTCGTTGCCAAGTGGCAGTAGCTCGGTAAATTCAGCGGTCGCTTTAGCGTAGTCTTTTTCTTCGTAGTACTTTAAGGCATCCAGTAAGTCTGCCTGTACCCAACAGCTGAAAAGCATGCTGGCTGCTACTAGTGATTTGCGCATTGTATCGTCCCTGTAATCAATGATTTGGTGAATACAAGGTTAACATCTGCACTATTGAAAAAACAAGACTTAGTTCAGACTAGCCACCAGCCTTCACTCTAAGGCTGGTGGTTTTATAAGCTATTAGCCAAAGTGGTTAAAGCAAAGTTTATTGCCATCTAAATCACGCACATAGGCGCCATAAAACATGTTCTCAATTCGTTGTCCCGGAGCTCCCTCACAGCTGGCACCCAGTGCTATGGCCTTGTGGTACAACTCATCTACTTTTTCTTTAGTGCCGGGCGCTATGGAAAGCATGGTGCCATTGCCTGGCGTCGCAGCCTCTTTGTTGTAGGGGATACAAAGCGCCAGCATTGGACTTTGCATATTCTTGCCGACAAATACAATGCGATCCATCTTGATCAGCGTTTTAGCGCCTTGCTCTTTTAACAGCTCCAGATAAAAAGCGACAGATTTATCCAGATCATTTGAACCTAAAGTGGCATAACTAAACATAAAATCATCCTGTTGTTGGGAAATCATGCATCAATACGTTCGTGCGGGCTAAATGGTTGTATTGAAATGATTACGGAGCAAAAAAATGGCCCATCACAGGGCCATTTTGAACGATTGAGATCCTGGATTAACCCGCTTTTACGCTGTCTACCCAGTTTTGTACGCGCTTTTCCAGCACTTGCAATGGCAAGGCTCCACCACCTAATACAGTGTCGTGGAAGCCACGGATATCAAACTTGTCACCTAACTGCTCTTTGGCTTTAGCTCGGATTTCCAGAATTTTTAACATACCAATTTTGTAGGCTGTGGCCTGGCCTGGCCATACTAAATACCGACGTACTTCTGAGGTGACTGCACCTTCAGCTACAGGAGTTTTTTCTTTGAAGTACTCAATACCTTGTTGTTCAGTCCAGCCTTTGCTGTGCATACCTGTATCAACCACTAAACGCACCGCACGCCACATTTCTGTGATTAAGCGGCCGAAGTCGGAGTAGTCATTCTGGTAGGCACCCATTTCTTTGGCCAGCAATTCAGAGTACAAACCCCAACCTTCAATGTAAGCGGTAAAACCAGCCTGTGTGCGGAAGGTTGGAACTGAAGTCAGTTCCTGCGCAATAGAAATTTGCATATGGTGGCCAGGACTGCCTTCATGGTAGGCAATAGCTTCCATTTCATTTTTAGGCATTTGTTTCATATCAGACAAATGCGCGTAGTAAATACCAGGGCGTTTGCCATCCGGTGTACCAGGATAATAATGTTGAGCTGCACCTGGTTGTTCACGGAAGGCTTCAACCCGTTTTACCACTAAAGGCGCTTTTGGCAGAATGCCAAAGTATTCAGGCAGTTTTTTCTCGATAAAGGCTAAGTAGGCTTCTGAGTCAGTGATATAGCCCTGACGGCCTTCATCTGTGTCAGGATAAAAGAACTGAGCGTCAGTTTTGATAAAGGCGAAGAACTCTTTCAATGAGCCTTTAAAGCCCACTTTATCTTTGATCGCAATCATTTCTTTGGTCAGGCGGTCTACTTCATTTAAACCAATCTGATGAATTTCGTCAGCAGTTAAGTTTGTTGTCGTCGATTGCGCTAAGCGATGGTTGTAATACGCCACGCCATTGGGCTGAGTCGATACACCTGTCACATTGACCTGAGTTTTGTCCAGCTCGCTGGTTAAAAAGGCAGTTAAAGCTTCGTAAGAAGGCTGGAATTGAGTGGTTAAGGCAGATTTCGCATCGGCCAGCAACTGTTCAGCTTTTTTATCATCCAGCTTGTCGGCTTTTTTCAGTGCTTCCACTTTGGCTTTGGCATCTGCCCATAAAGGCGCGTCTTTATCGCTTTCTTTAAATGGCGCGCCGTTTAGCAGATTATTCACCTGCTCCAATACACCTTCGTAGGCAAAACGTGGAGGGCGCACACCAGCTTCAGCGTATTTAGCCGCACGTTGCTGTAAGTCAGCAATAGCTTTGGCAATGCCGCTAATACGTTTGACGTAGGCTTCCATATCAACCACTTCGTCGACTTTATGAAAGTTCATCAGTACTTGTGGTAACAGGGCATGTACACCTTGCATCTGGTTAAACACATAAGTGTTTACACGAAATGCTGCAGCGTCACGACTTTGCTCATACTGATAAATCCATAAGTCGTACGAGGTTTTGGCTTCAGTATCTAACTTGCTGTAATCAAACTGAGATTTTAACTCTTCAACAGAAGCAGCAGCCCAGGCCAGTTGTTTGTCTTCGGCTTCTTCTGTCACGTCGTCAATTTGATCTTGTTTATCTTTACGACCTAAAAAGGTCATTTGCAGCGGGCTCATTTGCAGCTGCTCTTCGTATTTAGTTTCAAACCACTGATTTAAGCGCTCTGATTCGGATAAAGCCGCTTTGGTTTCTGCCGCCGTGGTTGTTTCAGCTGTGGACGAGGTGGTGGTTGATGTGTCCTGGGCCGGACTGCAGCCTGCCAGTAATGCGGCAATGCTAAGAGCTAATAATGAATGGCGCATTATGCGTTTCCCTTTTAGTTATTAATTATGGAGCCTCATCAGGTTGTAAAAGCAAAGCTGATGATACCGGCACAAGACTAACCTGATTTACATTAAGAGTCGAAACTCAATTGTAAGTTTATCTTTCAAAAAGGCCTGTCAACGACAAGCCCTGGTCAGCACCAACTGCAGTTTGCTTTATTGTTTAGGCATCAAATCCAGTAAGGCCACTACCGTAGCTTCTACCCCAGCCTTGATCGCAGGTTCAGGTGCAATTTTAAAAAGCGGGCTGTGATGGCTTGGTACCGCAGCGCCGCCTTGTTTTTCCCGTTCAAAGTCTGCTTTAGGTGTGCCGCCTATCTGGAAATACACACTCTGAATAGTCGGATTCATAATTAAAAATGGGTAGTCTTCAGCACCCATGCCTAAACGTTTATAGTTCTGATCCAGAATATCTGCGCCAAAGTGACTAACCCAGCGCTGCTTCAAACGTTGGGTCAGCGGTATATCGTTCACTGTAGGTGGCGTTGTTTGTGGATCCACTGTCACTTCAGGCAATTTATCTTCAGGCAAACCCGCGACCCTGCCCATATTGGTCGCCACTCTTTTAATGGCGCTAATCAGCTGTTCGCGAGTTTCCAGGGTATCGTTGCGCACTGTCAGCTGCAAATGCGCAGAGTCTGGAATGATGTTGTGTTTCGATCCCGCATGGAAAGATCCGACGGTAATGACGCTGGGCTCTTTCGGCGCTATTTCACGGCTGACAATGGTTTGCAGCGCTAAGACAATTTGTGAGCCTAACACTATAGGGTCTTTACCACGGTGAGGGCTGGCACCATGAGCCCCTAAACCGTGAATATGAATATCAACCGAATCTACACCAGAGTAGGGCGAGCCTTCAACGGCGACAATTTTACCTGCTTCAATTTCACTGGATACATGCAAAGCCATGGCATAATCTGGCGTGCCAAAGCGTTCCCAGATGTTGTCATCACGCATGCTTTGAGCGCCTCCCACATATTCTTCAGCGGGTTGGCCTACCAGCATTAGCGTGCCTTGCCATTGATCTTTAATCTTCACCATTTGCCGTGCTGTGCCCACTAAGCTGGTGATATGCATGTCGTGACCACAAGCGTGCATCACTGACACTTCGTTGCCGTTCCAGTCTTTGCTTTTTACTGTGGACGCATAAGGTAAACCACTTTTTTCCTCGACCGGCAAGGCGTCCATATCGGCGCGCATCATCACCAATGGGCCTTTACCATTTTTCAAAATGGCGACCACCCCTGTTTTACCGACACCAGTAGTGACCTCAAAACCTGCAGCTGTAAGCTCTTTGGCTAAGCGTTCGGCCGTTTTGAATTCCATAAAAGATAATTCCGGGTTTTGATGGAAATGCTTAAACAGTGGCTCAAGGTGCTGTTGGTAATCGGTGTGAATAGTGCCAGCTAAGTCTTTTGGCGCAGCCAGGCTGCTGGTGCTGATAAAAGCTGAGCTGATTAAACAGGTGAGAGGGAGCAAGCGCATTCTTTAATCCTTTTTGTTATTTTATGAGTTTGTGGCCAGCCAAAACATCACAGCATAAAAAAGCAGCAAAGAACAAGGGCCTTGCTTCATTATGCGCTCAAAACCAGTCAGCGAAAGATAACTGGCGCTTGCAACCAGGCATAGCCTGAGGTGGTGCAGCGCTAAACAAACACAGCCTATTTAGTAGGCTAAGTTAATGTTTTTAAATTATTTTTCCTGTTTCACCATCATGGGCTGAAATTCTGCTATTGGAAAACCATAGAGAGGGGACAATATAGCCATTAGTTCAGGCTTGTCCGATGTTATGATCGACAGGCTTGTATCAGTACGTCATGCCCGCAGGCTTTTTTTATTTGGATAAGTTCAGGGTATCAAGATGAAGCACTTAGCTTTAATTGCATTGGTTTTTTATCTGGGGTCCTTGTTGGTGGCCTCAGACTCTTCTGCTGCCCGGAATGGGCTCGAAGCAGTGCAAGCAAATCAGCCGCATGGATTGTCGCAACTGACCTCTGTTGCCCAACCTGTCAAACCTGCTGATCTGTCTGCTGACTCTGACAAGGCTATAGTGTTATGGCTCAAGTTTGAGTGTATTGCCGCAACCTGTTCTGCAAAGCAGAAGTTAACTTCCAGCTATGCAGCTGCCAGCATCAGGCGTTTTTCCGCCAGGGCACCCCCTTTGTCTGTAGCTTAGTTCATACTTGCAGTGCTACAGACTGCGCCTTTTGAAAATGAAGGTGGATCTGCAAAACGGTCTTTTTTGTGGGCACAGCCCGCAGCTTTAGTGGTGAGAGTGCCAATTTATGTTTTTGATTGATCAAATTATTTTATTAGCCGCGATTTTAATTATTTTCGGCATTGTTTCGAGCAAATTGTCAGCCAGACTGGGTTTGCCTGTGCTGGTATTGTTTCTTATGGTCGGCATGCTGGCAGGGGAAGATGGCCCTGGTGGTATTGTATTTGATAATGCCGAAATAGCGCATGCGCTGGGATCCTTAGCGTTAGCCATTATTTTGTTTGATGGTGGTTTGCAAACGCCAATGACCTCCGTTAAGCAGGTCTGGAAACCCGCTTCTGTGCTGGCCACTTTTGGTGTGTTAGTCACAGCTGTTATCACCGGCGTTGCCGCCGCTTATATTCTTGATCTGTCGCTATTTTATGGTTTGCTGATTGGCGCCATTGTAGGTTCTACTGACGCTGCAGCTGTATTTTCGTTGCTGCGTAATGCCGGTATTCACATTAATCCGCGCCTGAAAGCAACGCTGGAAATTGAAAGTGCGACCAACGATCCTATGGCGATATTTTTAACTGTAGGCTTGTTGGAAGTACTGGTTAAAAGCTTAGAACCAGGCACAGGCTTGCTGATGTTATTTGTGCAACAAATGGGCATAGGTTCTGTGGTAGGTTTAGCGGCTGGCTGGTTGTCTGTGCGTGTTATCAACCGTATTCATCTGACGACTTCAGGTCTATACCCTGTGATGGTAGCAGCTTTTGGTTTACTGGCCTTTGGCGTAGCAGCCAATTTAGGTGGCAGTGGCTTTTTAGCTATTTTTATTGCAGGGGTAGTGATAGGCAACAGCAGGTTTGTGTTTCAGCGCAGCACCTTCTTATTTCACGACGGTCTGGCCTGGTTGGGCCAAATTATTATGTTTGTGATCTTAGGCTTATTGATTAACCCTTCTACCTTGCTGGATGTCTGGTTTGAAGGTTTGCTGATTGCGCTGGTGTTGACCTTACTGGCACGGCCTTTGTCCGTGCTGCCGGTGCTGAAGTTATTTGGGTTTAGTATCAAAGAAATCACCTTAGTGTCCTGGGTTGGCTTAAGAGGTTCAGTGCCTATTATTCTGGCTATTTATCCGCTGATGTATGGTTTGCCCGGCGCCGAACTGATTTTTAGTGTGGTGTTTTTCGTGGTGCTGATTTCGGCCACAGTGCAGGGATCTACCTTGCCTTGGATGGCCCGGGCTTTAGAATTAACAGAACCAGCTCCTGTGACTCCAGCTGCGACGCTGGAAATCACCGCTTTAGGTGACGTAGATGCCGATATAGTGGAGTATCAGTTGGGTGAGAGTTCGCGCGCTTCAGGTCGTCGTTTATCGCAAATGGCGTTACCAGAGGGGACAGTGGTGGCCATGATCACCAGAGGCAATGAGGTGATCCCGCCACGAGGCTCAACTTTGCTGCACGCAGGCGATCATTTATTTATTGTGATGAAGCCAGATGTCCGTGATTTTGTTGATCTGGTCTGTTCTGGCATAGCCAAAAGCGATCATCTGGAATTACCAGCAGCAGAGCTGAAACTAAAGGGCTACACCAAAGTAGAAGACTTATCACATTCTTATGGCATCAAGCTTGCTGCCGATGGGTATTTGTCATTGGATGAGGCTTTACGTCAGGCTTTAGCAGAGGCTCCTGCTGTGGGGGATAGCCAACACTTTGGTGCTGTCATCCTTTATGTGCGCGAAATGGTAGGGCAACGTATCACCACAGTGGGTATAGCGCCTGCTGCTCACGCCAACTAAAGATAGCAAGGCAGGTCAGAGTGATAGTTCTGACCTGCAGTTTTACACCACGCCCAAGACTGGCGGCATGGCGGCGTCTACTTCGTCGCTAATCGCATCCAGGGTTTTTTCTGCTTCATCCAAAGAGCTGACTTCGGCGATGTGAAACAAGGCTTCACCTTCGTTCACCAGAGGTAAGTTATTACGGCCTATCACTATGCCGTTAAAACTGGCTTCTACGGCCACTTCAAAGTCAGAATAGGGGCTGTAGATATGGGCCAGCACATCCCCTTGTTGTACAGTTTGGCCTAAACCAACGTAATAGCGGGCAATGCCGTCGTGTTCAGCTCTGATCCAGCTACTTTTTTTGCTGAACAAAGAACCTGTTTTGATGGTTTTTTTGCTCGGGCTGAACATGCCTAAATCCTGCATCACGTTCATAATGCCGCGCACACCCACTTTGATCGATTGCTCATCAAAACGTAGTGCTTCACCTGCTTCGTACAAAATAATAGGAATGCCTAAACTGTTGGCTGTACCCCGCATTGTGCCTTCACGGCTGGCGGCCTTAATAATAATAGGGGCGTTAAAAATTTCGGCCATTTGTAACGCCACTTTGTCTTTCGCACTGGCCCGTACCTGAGGCAGGTTGCTGCGATGAATAGCGCCTGTATGTAAATCAATCACATGAGTGCATTGTTTTAAAATACGTTCGGTAAACTGAAAAGCCATACGGCTGCCGAGTGAGCCTTTTTCGCTGCCTGGAAAGCTGCGGTTTAAGTCGCGTCTGTCGGGTAGATAGCGGGATTGCTGTACAAAACCGTAAGTGTTGACTATAGGTACCACCACTAAAGTGCCTTTAAGTTGACTGAGCTTAGGCAATTTCAGCAAGCGGCGGCAAATTTCGACGCCGTTAATTTCATCGCCATGCAAAGCAGAGGTAATCAAAAGTACAGGCCCTGGTCTTTTACCATGCACCACATGAGCGCCTATATTCAGCTCGGTATGGGTATATAGTTTGCCAAATGGAATATCGACCACAGCCCGTTCGCCTGGCTCGATCACAGTGCCACCTAAAGTAAAAGCCTGTCTTTTTTCCGTAAGCATGGAGTTGCCTTCTGTTGTCGAAACTTAGCTTTTGGCCAGTTTTTTCTGCTGCGCTTTTTGTTGCATGCGGGCTTGATGCAAAGGCACTTGTTTTTCCAGATGCTGGATCATCAGCGCTGCTACATCAATATCTGTTGCACCTTCTATGCCCTCTAAACCCGGAGAACTATTCACTTCCATCACCACAGGACCATGGTTGGAGCGCAGAATATCGACACCAGCCACCTGCAAGCCCATAGTTTTTGCAGCAGCCAAAGCAGTGCGTTTTTCATCTGCGCTGAGTTTTACAATAGAGGCTGTGCCGCCTCTGTGTAAGTTAGAGCGGAATTCACCAGCTTTGGCCTGACGTTTCATTGAGGCGACAATTTTAGTGCCGATAATAAAGCAGCGGATATCAGCGCCATTGGCTTCTTTAATGTATTCCTGCACCAGAATATTGGCGTTCAGGCCCATAAAAGCTTCAATCACACTTTCGGCTGCGGTACGGGTTTCAGCTAAGACTACGCCAATGCCCTGAGTACCTTCTAAAAGCTTAATAACCAGCGGAGCACCGCCGACCATCTCTATTAAATCGGGGATATCACCTGGTTTATCGGCAAAGCCAGTGATAGGCAAACCTATACCTTCGCGGGCTAATAATTGCAGGGAACAGAGTTTGTCGCGGGCACGGCTGATGGCGCTGGACTCATTCAGCGCATAAACGCCCATCATTTCAAACTGACGCAGTACAGCGGTGCCATAAAAAGTAATGGAAGCACCAACACGGGGGATCACGGCGTCAAAATGCTCCAGCACTTCACCCTTGTAATGAATACCAGACTTGGTTTTGTTGATATTCATATAACACATCAATGGGTCTATCACCTCTATTTGATGGCCCCGTTCTTCCGCTGCTTCGACTAAGCGGCGGGTAGAATACAACTCACTATTGCGCGATAAGACCGCAATTTTCATAACAACACCATCATCAGGCTCTGAATTTAACTATTGAGACTATTCTAGAGTGCTTTGAGTGCCAAGTATCTGTAAAAAATCAAAAAATTTATATCAAAGTAAAAATAGCGATCCCAACCCCAGGAAAGCGAAAAAGCCGATGACATCTGTCACTGTGGTTAAAATAACCGAACCAGACAGGGCAGGGTCTATTTTCATTTTCTCCAGCCAGACCGGGATCACCACACCACTAAAGGCTGCCACACATATATTGATGACGATGGCAAAACTAATCACGCCTGCGATAATCCAGTCACCAAACCAAAGGTAGGTAATACCCGCTATGACCAAAGCCCAGAGCACACCATTAATAGCTCCTATGCTGAGCTCCTTGCGCATTAAGGTCCAATAGGTTTGTGGGGTAATTTGACCCAGCGCTAAGCCCCGGATAATCAGGGTTAAGGTTTGGCTGCCGGCAATGCCGCCCATAGAGGCCACTATAGGCATCAATACCGCCAAAGCCACCACTTGCTGCAAAGTGGCTTCAAATAAGCCTATGGTCCAGGCGGCTAAAAAGGCGGTGAGTAAGTTAATACCCAACCATAAAGCCCGGCGTTTGGCGCTGTTGATGATAGGGGCGAATAAGTCTTCCTCTTCGTCTAAACCCGCAGTGTGCATAAACTGGCCTTCAAGGCTGCGCCTTACGTTTTCCAGCGCTTCACCTATAGACAAACGGCCTAAGAGTTTATCTTCGCTGTCTACTACTGCCAAAGCACTGTAGCCGGAGCGGGCTACTAAATCTGAGCCTGTGTCCAGCCCCATATCGCCCTGAACTACAGGGGCTTCTGCATCGATAAACTCAACTACTGGCAAATGGTTAGGCTGACCTAATAAACGTATGCCTTGTAACAGCCCCACATAACGGCCCGTGCGGTCGACGACAAACAAGGCTTCCTGATATTCGGCATCTTCGGTCAGCTTTTTAAATAGCCGCACAGCGTCCCGCACTTTGGCGTTTTTACTGACAATTAATACATCGTGATCGGCATAACGGCCACACTGCTCGTCATCATAAGTTAAGGCCTGATCCAGCCAGCGCTTTTCACTTTGATCCATGCGCGAGCAGGCGTATTGATAAATAGCATCTGGTAATTCGTCCAGTAGCTCAATCAGGTCATCAACGTCAATTTCTTCAACCAGCTCATGCAGCTGCGCTGTTTCCAGTTGTTTGAAAATGTTGCTACGGGCGTCGACCCTCATGTAGGTCAAAGAAGCAATTTGCTGTTCTTTTTCCAGCGTCAGCCAGGTGCCAACCCGTTGTTCCAACGGCATGGCTTCAAGCGCAATAGCAATCTCTTCCGGCTCTAGTTGGTCCAGTTTTTCTGCCAGTTGCTCAGTTTCATTTTCATCAAAACTGTCCCGGACTATTTCTTCAATATCCAGTGGGGTATTTTCAACCATTAAACCGCTCCTGCTGTCTACTCAATTGCTACAGCTTTACCACCAACGGCGGATCTTAAATAAGGCTAACAGGCCCAAAGCTAATCCAAGCATCAGGCCCCAGGTAATATAGTAGCCGAAAGGATTTTCCAGCTCTGGCATATACTTAAAATTCATGCCGTATACACCAACAATAAAGGTCAGTGGAATAAACACAGCACTGAGCATGGTCAGTACTTTCATTTTTTCATTAATTTGGTGCGATGAAGTCGACATATAACCATCGACCAAATCACTCAATTGGTCATAATACATCTGCGTCATACTGTGCAGGCGCTCGAACTTCTCGTAAAAATCGCGCAATTCTATCGGCTCAAAATGACGTTTAAATGGATGGCTGGCATCTTCTTCGTACAATAGGTCGGAAAACATTTCTTTTTGGTAAGCCAGATTGCGGTCAACTTTTCGAAATACCGAGCGGTATTTCATAATTTGCGCCATTTTCTGATCATTACCGTTGCTTTGCATGCTGTCTTCCAACTCACCCAACTCGTCCTCAAACTGCAGCAGCTTTTCCAGATAAGTCGCTGATACAGCGTGAATGTACTTTTTAACCCAGTCTTTAAAGCTGTTGATACCAGCAAATGCAGAAAAAGGCAGATCAATTTTGTTGTCGGTAAGCGGGCTTTGGTATTTCACCAAAATCACCTGATCGTTAAACAACACAGAAATCTGACTATGGCCCGGATAGTCGCTGAAATCCGGCGCAGAAAAACCACGCAAAATCAGCAAGCTGAAACTATCGCTGAATTCCATTTTGGGTGGATGGCGTTCACGCAGGAAATCCTCGGCAATTACAGGGTGAATGCGAAAGAACTCCAGCACCTGTTGCTGCTCTGTTCGATTGGCCGCAGTTAAATTAATCCAGATTTTAGTATCGGTTAACAAGGGGTAACGCAGCGTTTGAAAATCGCTGATCTGCCATTGTTGTTGCTCTGGACAATACTGGTGAAGTTCTATCATTGCTGCGGCCTTTTCTGTGCTTTTGGCAGCATAAGCAAAAAGGCTGTATGAATGCAAATGCTGTTGTGGATCTTGGACTTAGATTAAAGAGATTGGTGGAAAACTGAGCGGATGTTTACGTTTTGAGATTGAAGCCTCGGCAAGATTTTTTTATTAAAGGCGAACCTAAGTCGCAGCAACAACGCTTGCATTGAACAGCTTTAGCTGGCCTCTAAAGGGGGGAGCTGACGTCAATTTCTTTTTGACATCGTGCTGAATTTTAAAATGCATTCATGAGTTCAATTATTTCATCACAGAAAAAAATGAAACTAAGGCAATTAGACTGATCAGGTACGGTGCGAATATGTCTAAATATTCTCTATATCGTATTTTAGCTTCTGTTGAATATTTGAGTTCATATCCGCGCATCGCTAGATAGTCCCAAAGTTTCCAATTTTCTGTGCGTTTGAAATCGGTTAGAGATATTCTCGAAGTGTAGCTATCGTCATTCCCATTCTCATCTTTACAATGTGTTAGATAAACCAGCGAACGTTTGTATAAGCCATCTCTCTCATATTCGGGGTGTTCGATGCCCGGTTCATCCTCAATATCAAAATTTAGTGCCTTTGATAAAAGACCTGACGTGTAATTTTGCGAATAACTAGCGTAATAGACGTTGTAGTCACGGATAAATCTATTTATCCAAAGCTTATCAAGTTGTATTTGATGTGGGTATGCGCATGAATAGTATCTGATAAATAGAAACGATATAACGCCTATGAAAAAGTAACTTAGGCCTATGTGATTATTAACGTTTATCTTAAATATAAATGTATTAACTTCTTCTAAAGTTGCACCACTTAAGTTCAAAGCGATGAATATTAGGCAGACGACGACTAACTTCGTTCGTATAGACTGAAAGCTTTTATCGTCGTCAATTTCTCTTCTGAAATCTGCTAAATCTTCTTTTTGCTTGGTCATATATCACTCAAGAACACTAGTTTCAGGTTCAACTTTTTCCCTGTGTTTTAGTGTTTGGCTTTTGTCATTTCATTAGGCACCAAACTAACGCCGATGTACCTCTATTTCAACACATTTCTCTGAAACCACTAAGGTCATAATCGACAAAATCCAGGCAGGCTATGTTTGAGTTATACAATTTCTACCAATCAAAACCGCTGAAAATTTAGTCGTTAACAAGCTAAGTTTACTACCTGTACATGACTAAAATACTGTTGAACTATGGAATTACTGGGACTTTCTGGGTAACCTCTCACTAGTCGTGATGGGAGTCAAAATGAGCAACGCAAAAATCAATAAAGCAATGCTGAGCTGGGCGCGTGAGCGTTCTGGCTTCACTTTGCCTGAATTTGCGCGAAAGCTTGGAGTGACAGACGAAAAGTTGATGCAATGGGAAGCTGGTGAACGTGAGCTAACCTTTGTTCAGGCTATGGCATTTGCTGACAAAGCCCATGTGCCATTTGGTTATTTGTTTCTGCATCAGCCTCCTGTGGAAAGCCTGCCGATCCCTGATTTACGCACAGTTGGTTCTGCCGAACTGAGACGTCCGAGTGCTGAACTTCTCGACCTGCTTAAGAACATGCTGGAATGTCAGGATTGGTATCGTGACTATGCACGCAATCAGCTGTTGGAACCTGTTGATCTGGTTGGCAGCTTTCGTGTTGAACAAGGCGTGGCTGCTGTTGTTGCTGATATGCGCGCAAAACTGCAAATTCCACCACACCCGAAACGTGGCACTTGGGTTGAATATTATCGAGACTTAGTGCAGCGAATTGAACGCTTGGGCATCTTAGTCATGAGGCAATCCAGCTTGGGGCATCATAGCAGGCCATTTAGTGTCGACGAGTTTCGTGGTTTTGCGTTGTGCGATGAATTTGCTCCTATTATCTTTGTTAATCATGCTGATGCGCCTGGTGCAAGGTTGTTTACGCTGATCCACGAGTTATGTCATATCTGGATTGGGCAGACCGGTGTGTCTGATGGCAACGCGAACAGTCATAGTGCCGAAGAACAGTTTTGTAATGCAGTGGCGGCTGAGATGTTAGTGCCTACGGATGAATTTTTACGGCACTGGCGAAAAGACCTTGAGCTGTGGCAAAAGAATCTGCCGGAGCTGGAAGCTCAGTTTCATGTCAGTACCTGGGCATTGGCCAGAAAAGCACTGACACTTGGCTTGATTGGTCAGGATGAATATGTGGCTTATATAAAGGCCCAAACTGACGCCTATCAAGAAAGACAAATTGAAGGTGGCGGCCCGACTTACTTCAAAACCAAAAAAGCTCAAATCAGTCAGCTGTTCTCTAAAGCTGTGGTGAGTGAGGCTTTAAATGGCAAACTCTTGCTCAGAGATGCGGGTTGGATGCTCGGCATGAAGCCAGCCAATGTTGCTAAATTTGCACAGGAGCTTGGCCTTTGATTTATCTGCTGGATGCAAATACCTATATTGAAGCCAAAAACTCTTATTACGACATGGAGTTTTGTCCTGCCTATTGGCAGTGGTTGGACAAACAGTTTGCAGCTGGTATTGCTGGCAGTATTGATATGATTGGCCGTGAATTAAAAGAGGGTAACGACGCGTTGGCAGACTGGGTGAAAGCTCGTGGTGTTCAATTTATTGCCAACGATGATGACGCTACCCAAACGGCTTATATTGCCATCATCTACTATGTGATGGCTCAGAGCTTTAATCCAGGCAATCGTGACAAGTTTCTTGAAAAAGCTGATCCTTGGTTAATCGCCAAAGCAATGGTGACAGGTGCTGTGGTGGTGACCCACGAAAGCCTGGTGAGTGACACCACAAAAAAAGTGAAAGTGCCAAATATCTGTAAGCAATTTGGGGTTAGCTGTATTAATACCTTTGATTTTTTGCGTGCAACCAAGGCGAAGTTTGGTCTGATATAGGCATGTATATTTATGCTTAAAACAAGCGAACTGGCAGGTTGAAATTTTTAAAAGGTTTTCTCTCTTCATTCAATAAACGGGCGCCCGCAAGGGACGCCCCTACAAAAGATCCTGAACCACTGCGCCGTTTTTCATGACTATTTTTCAATACTGGCACACCACAACTCTGTGTAAATCGTGTTGTAGTGTGACCAACTCGCCTTGTCGAATCTCTGTATCTCTGCGTTTCGCCTGCCATTAAGGTTCATGCCGTGGCAAACCCAAGCATTTAGTTCGCCATAAAAACACAAAACAAAAAGTCATTACAGACAGGGGTTAAATAATGCATAAACGTAACGCACTTTCGCTTGCGATAGCGATGGCATGCGCTTTTTCTGCCGTCGCGCAGCAAGCGGATGTTAACAACGGCACCGAAACGACCACAGCACAAACCACCACCAATGAAACCGAACTGGAAGTCATTTCAGTGACGGCCACCAAACGCAAAACCAAACTGATGGAAACACCAGTGGCTATTTCAGCCCTGAGTGAAACCCAGCTGCAGCAACATGGCGTCAACAGCGTAAAAGACATCGCTGATTTAGTGCCAGGCCTCGACATTGCCGTGGCTTCAGAGCAGGCAGCTCCTGTGATTACCATGCGTGGTATTCGTTCTACCAACATTACTGAATTAGGTGACCCAGCAGTTGGTGTGCACTTAGATGGTATTTATTCACCTCGTATGCAGGGCGCGCTGGCCTTAATGTATGACGTAGAGCGTGTAGAAGCTTTGCGTGGCCCACAAGGCACCTTGTTTGGCCGTAACTCCACTGTGGGTAGCATTAATGTTCTGACGGCAAAACCAGAATTTGACAGCACTTATGGCAACGTCAATACCGAGATAGGCCGCTTTAACGCAATCAGCACTGGCGGTGTATTTAACCTGCCTATTTCAGATGAATTTGCCGTCCGTTTTTCTGGCAAAACCTTAAAACGTGATTCCTATGTTGAAGGCTACTGGGATCCAAATCAGTACGACACCCGTTATTTGCCACAAGGCGTATTGAATGCTGAAGTGATTTCAGACGACTCTTATCAGGGCATTGGCCAGACGCTGACTCAGCGCGAAAACTGGTGGATAGATGCGGCTGGCACCGACCCTGAAGCGCAAAAAGTGCGCGCTTTAACACCGGCTGATAAAGCTGATTTTTACAACAACGCTAACGAGCATTCGTTCCGCGTAAGCACCTTGTGGGAGCCTTCTGCTGGTAGTTTCTCTAACCACACTGTGTTCCAGTACTACAAAAACGACAGCGCAGGTTCTGTCGAAATGGTGAACTGCGAAAAACTGCGTGGCAGACCCGCTGAATTTGGTGGCGACTGTTCTACATTTTTACCAAGCGACAATACCTATCAGGCGGTAGTCAACGTACCTGGTAAATTGGAGCTGGATATTACCTATCTGCGTAACACCTTGAACTACGAACTGACAGATGAACTTGATCTGGTCTGGTTAACGGGTTTCGAAGATATGAAAAGGCAGTCGGCGCAGGATACAGAAATCGGCCTGGACGTGTGGGACGGAGCTATGTTCTTCCTCGATGGCACTGGTGCCCGTTCTTACTCGACTGAACTGCAGCTGCAGTCTGACGAGCTTGGTGATTTAGTCTGGATAGCAGGGGTAAACCTGTTCCATGAAAAAACCACTACTGTAGGTTATTACGACAACCCAATGGACGACAAAGCCTTTTGGGATCAACCCGACCGTTCTACCGACGCTTTTGCTGCTTTTGGTCAGGCTACTTATAACCTGAGTACAGATTTGCACCTGACGTTGGGCTATCGCTTCAGTGATGAAACCAAAGAAGACGTGGGCGGGCGAACCTTGCGTTGCTCCAATGCCGATGGTTGTGCTCCAGGCTGGTTTAACCGCACTATTTTAGCTGAATTACCGACCAATGCTTTTGAAAACCCGGCCATTTATCAGTCTTCTTTTGCTAACGACAACAAAGGCAGCTGGCAGAATAGTGATTTCCGCCTGGGTCTGGACTACGACTTCAGCGAAAACACCATGGTCTATGGCTATGTGGCATCAGGCTTTAAAGCAGGTGGCATAGGTGATGTGTTTGAAGTCGTCAATGACAGAACTGGTCAGGTGCAGCGTTTTGAAACCCAGTTTGACCCTGAGCAAGTGCTGACATACGAGTTGGGTACAAAAACCAGCTTGTTAGACAACTCACTGAATTTACAAGCTGTGTTCTTTTATACCGATTATCAGGATATGCAATATGCTTCAGTTGGTTCTATCGGCAATGTGGAGCGTCTGGCCGCGATAGAGAATCCGGATGGCAGCCCTGTATTGGATCAAAATGGTCAGCCTGTGCTGGATTACCGCAATATGCCGGTGATTGCTTACTACACCCAAAACGTGCCGGGTTCGACCATCAAAGGTATTGAGCTGGAGTTTGACTGGAAACCTTATCCAAGTGGCCGAGTCACAGGTTATGTCACCTGGACCGATGCCCGCATTACGGATGACTGGATCACCAAATGGGACTACGACCCAGAGTACTTGTTTGACTTGTCCTATGAAGAATCCATCGATCCGGAAAACACCTTACTGACGACCAATCTGAAAGGGAATCAGCTGGCCATGGTGCCTGAATACACCGCCAACTTAAGTTACACCCATAGCTTTGATTTAGCCGACTACGGTTACATTCATGGCTGGTTTAATGTCAATTGGAAGGATAAGTCCTACAACACCATTTGGAACCTGGATAAGCATCTGGACGATATGGAATTTGCAGTTCCTGATGAAGCTTTAGCTTATGTTGACGATAGCCGTGATTCCTACACATCAGTCAATGCGTCACTTAAGTATGAGCCTAAAGATCAAGTTTGGTTTGCGGAGCTGTTTATCAGCAATGCCACCAACGAAATAGTGCAGCAATGGAGTAACACAGGCAAAGGCTTCCCGAAAGGTAGCTTTGGTATGCCGCGTTACTACGGAGTTCGTGCAGGCTTTAATTTCTAATTTTGATTGCCTTTAACAGAAACCGCTCAGCTGTTGTGAGCGGTTTCTTTTTATCAGGTACTTAACACCTGGCCTGTCAGGCCGCTGTGATGACTGCGAAGGAAGATTTTTATGATCAGAACCGGGTTCAACACCACCCTTACTAAAACCATCAACAAAAAGCAAAGCCTGGCGCTGAGCTTGCTACTTATGACTGTTGCGGCTCAAACCCTGGCTGCTGATCCCCAAAGCAACACTAAGGCAGAGATACAACCTGAAAGCACAGCCGTACAGTGGCCTTATGTCAATACGGTGTTAAAACCTGATCCAGAGCTGGAAAAAGCGCTGGACCAGATACTGGCACGGATGACACTGGCGCAAAAAGTTGCGCAGATGATCCAGCCGGAAATCGGTTATTTGTCCATAGCACAAATGCGCAAGTACGGCTTTGGTTCTTACCTCAATGGCGGTAATACAGCGCCTTATGGTCAAAAACAAGCTTCTGCAGAGGTTTGGTTAAAATACGCGGACGAAATGTATGAGGCTTCTGTCGATGCCAAAGAAGATGGCAGCCGTATTCCAACCATTTGGGGCACAGACGCTATGCACGGCCACAGCAATGTCTATGGCGCCACTTTGTTTCCACACAATATAGGTTTGGGTGCAGCCAATGATCCAGAGCTTATCCACCGTATTGGTGTGGCGACCGCTAAAGAAGTTGCGGTCACTGGTATTGAATGGAGCTTTGCACCTACAGTAGCTGTAGTACGTGACGACCGCTGGGGCCGCACTTATGAAAGTTACTCTGAAGACCCAGCCATAGTCAAAGCTTATGCCGGCCAGATGGTGTCAGGTTTACAGGGCACTTTGGGCAAAGATTTTCTGCAGGGTTTTGGCCGTATTGCCACAGCCAAGCACTTTGTCGGCGATGGCGGCACTGAAAAAGGCATAGACCGCGGTGACACCCTGGTTGATGAGCAAGGCCTGCGTGATATTCACGCTGCAGGCTATATGACAGCCATTCAGGCTGGTGTGCAGTCGGTGATGGTGTCTTTTAACAGCTGGAATGGCGTGCGCTTGCATGGCCATAAATATCTGCTGACCGATGTACTGAAAAACCAAATGGGTTTTGATGGTTTTGTCGTCACTGACTGGAACGGCCATAAGTTTGTAGAAGGGTGCGATTTGGAACAGTGCGCCGGTGCTATTAATGCTGGTGTCGATGTACTGATGGTCCCAGAGCACTTTGAAGCTTTTTACCACAATACGATTCGCCAGGTAGAGCAGGGTATTATCCCTATGGCGCGGATAGACGACGCAGTACGACGCTTTTTACGGGCGAAAATTCGCTGGGGCCTGCTGGAACGTGGCAAACCGTCCAGCCGGGTTGAATCTGCTCAAATGGCGGTATTTAACAGTCAGGAGCATAAAGAACTAGCGCGGGAAGCGGTGCGTAAATCTTTAGTGCTGTTAAAAAACAACCAAAAAGTACTGCCGTTATCAGCGAAAAGCCGGGTGTTGGTGGCTGGTGATGGTGCAGATAACATTGCCAAACAAGCAGGGGGCTGGAGCGTGTCCTGGCAGGGTACAGACAACACCAACGCTGATTTCCCCAATGCCACTTCTGTCTACCAGGGCTTACGCCAACAAGTTGAAGCTGCAGGCGGAAAAGTCGAACTGGCGGTGGATGGCAACTACAGCCAAAAACCTGATGTAGCAATAGTGGTGATAGGCGAAAACCCTTATGCCGAATGGTTTGGCGATATTCAGCAGCTGGAATACCAGCACGGCGATAAGAGCGATTTAGCCTTAATTAAAAAGCTAAAACAGCAGGGTATTCCAGTGGTCACGGTATTTTTAACGGGCCGGCCGCTGTGGACCAATAAAGAACTGAACGCCTCCGACGCCTTTGTGGTGGCCTGGTTACCGGGTTCGGAAGGGCAGGGCGTAGCTGATGTGCTGCTGGCTGATAGTCAGGGCAAAGCGCGTTATGATTTCCAGGGTAAACTGAGTTTTTCCTGGCCAAAGTATGACCATCAGTTTGTGCTGAACAAAGGCGATGCCAACTATGACCCCTTGTTTGCTTATGGCTATGGCTTAACTTATGCAGAGCAGACAGAACTTGGCACTTTGTCTGAGCAGGTATCGGCAACAGCAGCAAGCAGTTCGGATCAAGGCATTCAGCCGTTGTTTTTACGCAACTTATCAGCTGATATGGCCTGGGTGTTATCGGACACTAGCGCAGCGGGCTCTCAAAATAGCGCTGCGCAAAACTCAGCGGCTTTAATCACTACGCCTTATGGTGTCAGTGCTGACGGTAAAAGTTTGGCTATGCAGTCGGTGAATTTGTCCTACCAGGAAGATGGTCGACAGTTACGTTGGAATGCAGCGGCCAAGGCATCAGCCAGCTTGCGTTATATCAAGCCTGTTGCTGCATCCAAATACAAAACAGCCAAGGCATTGCGTTTTAGCTTGCGCTTCGACCAGCACCTACCAGCAGAACTAAGCCTGGCTGTGCTTTGTGATCAGCAAGGACTTTGTCAGCGTCAGTTGTCACTGACAGAACCACTTGCGCACTTAAAGCCTGGTGTATGGCATACTGTGGAAGTGGCACTGGATTGTGCTGACGCCTCAGCCGTAAAACGCATTTCAGATGCGTTGGTGTTTAGCTCAAGCGGACAGCATAGTTTAGCGGTGGCAGAGATGGTGCTTTCTGCACAAAAAAGTACAGAAGCGGCTCAAGGTACTGTGCTGATAGGCTGCGCAAATTAGCCAAGCTGATCACTACTAAAGAACGAACAGTGCTGCTTTTCATAGCAAGGCTGTTCGTTTTTTTTAATTGGAATTGAATGGTGTTGCAATCTTTAAGTCGTAATCAACTATTCTGGCTCTGTCAAAGCGGTGGCTGGGCTGTGTATGCTGTACTGACAGCGCTGATGATTAAAATTCCCAGTCAGGAACCCTGGCAGCTAGGGTTGCCGCATCTGCTGTTGGATACCAGCTTTGGCTTTATGCTTACCCTGTTATTGCGGGCCTGGTACCATCATGTCAGCGCGCAACACACCGGCTCAAAAATTCTCTGGCATTTACTGGTGATTTTGCTCGGCTGTCTGGTGTGGACTCAGTGGAAGTGGCAAACCTTGCAGTGGCTCTATGGCCAGATCTGGCAGTCTATGACCTGGTTCGACTTCGGCACCTGGAACTCTGCTTCTTTAACTATTTTACTCACCTGGACCGCTTTGTATTACGCCTCCAAAGCCACCTTCGAAACCATGGAGCAGCGACAAAAGGCAGCGGAAGCTATTCATCTGGCCAAAGAGGCCCAGTTAAAAATGCTGCGCTATCAGCTCAATCCGCATTTTATGTTTAACAGCATTAACGCCATTTGCACCTTAATTTTAAAGCAGGAAAATCAGCATGCGGTGTCTATGCTGGAAAAGCTCTGCGATTTGCTGCGTTACAGCCTGTACACAGACCCTTTAGCCAAAGTGACAGTGGCAGAAGAAATACTGATTTTACAAACTTACTTCGATGTGGAGCAGTGCCGGTTCAGAAATAAGCTGAACGTATCTATTGTGGCCGACGAGAACGTCAAAGGCCTGCTGATGCCCTCATTGCTACTGCAACCTCTGGCAGAAAACGCACTGAAACATGGCATGCGTATGTCGCAACAAAGTTATGCCATTACTGTGAGCTTTAGTCAGCAAAACGGCCAGTTGCAGATCCGTATGCTGGACAATGGCAGTGGTTTTGCTGAGCAACCTGAGGCAGCGTCTACAGGCCCATCTACTGGTATAGGCCTGCACAATTGTGAGGAGCGTTTAGCGCTGATTTATCCTGACCAAAGTTCTTTTAGTTTTGGCAACAGAGCGGAAGAGGGCGCCTGGATCCAAATTAACATACCTCAAGAACGACAAGCTCTGCCTTAGTGGTGAACAAGATGACGATAGTAAAGACTCTGATCGTAGACGACGAACCAGCAGCCATCGAAGGCCTGCGATTGCGACTGGATGCCTTCCCACACATTCAGGTGATAGGCGAAGCCAACAGCGTAGCTGAAGCTATCACTTTGATTCATATTCAGAGGCCAGATCTGATTTTTCTGGATATTGAAATGCCTGAGCAAAGCGGCTTTGAGCTGATCCGGCAACTTCAACCCGAGCATTGCCCGGCCATAGTCTTTGTCACCGCCTTTCATCAACACGCGGTCAAAGCCTTTGAAGTACGAGCTCTTGATTACTTACTAAAACCAGTGAAACTGGAACGTTTAGCTGAAGCTATAGCCAGGGTGAGTGAGTTAACGAGCAACAGTGCCGACAAAGCACAACTGTTGTCTGCAGTTGCAGAAATTACTAAAGAACAGCAGGCGGGCAACGCCGGGAGCAGTAAAGAGCGCAGTGCTGAGGACAATGCAGAAGCAGCCGAGCCGCAATACTGTATAGAACGGCAGAAACTGGTGATCCAGGATGGGCGCAACCCTATTCAGTTGATCCCTTATCAGGACATTATCTGGATTGACGCCGCCGGAGACTATATGTGTGTGCACACCCAGGCCGAGACTTATGTGATGCGGGCCAGGCTAAAAAGCCTGATTGACGAGCGGCTACCCGATGTCTTTGTTCGCATTCATAAATCAACAGTGGTGAACCTGACCTATATCGAAAAACTACAACCGCTCTGCAACTCGGAATACAACGCTGTGTTGCTGAACCAAAAGGTACTGAAAGTAAGCCGCACCTATGCCAAAGCCTTGAAGCAGAGGTTGTTGGGGTAGATTACTAAAGCAGCAACTTGGAGATGTGACAGCTGGTGATTTTTAGGCGCTATAAACCTGTTGGTGATTGACTAAAAATAAGGAAAAGCGGAAATGATGCACACCGCAAGACCTGACTTCGTGCGCTAATGATATGACAGCTGAGCTTGCCAAGATCCACGCCTAATGTTTTGATAGACATGATGATTCGCCTCTTTTGGTTTGGTCACCTCATCCTAAGTCAGTGCGCGTGCGCGGAGGGTCAAGTCTTGCCCTGTGCCCCGTCAAATCATAACCAACCAAAAATGTTCATAAAATCAAAAAACAATAGAAAAACATCACCAATTCATTCACAACTAATGATGTGCCCACCCCCTAAAACATCGGGGCACGGGGCAAGACTTGACCCCAAGCTTTTCGTTTCTTTGGTTGTAGGCTATTTAGGGAAAATGAAATCTATTGGAAAGCCAGCGAATTGATTTTGAAAAATTTTTTTGGGGTGAAAGATGCATTTTCCTTCTTGGTTTGTATGTAATTCCAGCTTGAACACTGGAATATTATGAGTTTGATAAAATTCTTTTGCAGATAAAATGACATGCGTATTTCGGTTTGTCCGGCCAGCTGTTTCGGTATCGTCCGGCCATCTGATCTTTTCTTCGTAACTCCTCACTTTTTAACTTACTTCCGCTGGTTCAGCCAGACTTTTTTTCCGTTGCGATTCGCCTGTTAATTCCAGCCGATGGGCGTTGTGGATCAATCGGTCTAACAGCGCATCTGCTACCGTCGGATTTTCCATTAATCCATACCATTCGCGCACCGGTAATTGGCTGACGATCACTGTGCTTCGTTGCTCGTATCTGTCTTCAATCACATCCAGCAGATCGCTGATTTGTTTCCCTTTAAACCCTTCTAATCCCCAGTCGTCCAGGATCAGCAGATCCAGTTTTTGCAGCTGGCTTAATTGTTTTAAATAACTGCCATCGGCATGCCCCAGTTTCAGCGCTTCCATCAGGCGACCCAGCCGGTAGTACCTCACCTTTTTGTTCTGCCTGCATGCTTGTTCTCCCAGCGCACAGGCCAGATAGGTTTTGCCGCAGCCTGTTGCTCCCGTGATCAGCACGTTTTGGCCGTAGTTCAGGTGATGCCCTTGCAGCAGTGGCGTCAGTTGCTCTGGCCGTATGCCACGTCGTGCCGGGTATTTTAGCTCCTCCGGACTGGCCCGAAGTCGCAGTCCTGCTTCTTTGCGAAGCCGAATCAGGCGGGTGTTGTCGCGTGAGAACTGCTCTTGTTCCACCAACAATCCCAGCCGTTCTTCGAAGCTCAAGCCATTGTAGTTATGCGGATTTTGCCTTTGCAGCTCCAGCGCTTTGGCCATCGCCGCCATTTTCAGCTGGCGTAATTGCGTCATGATCAAATCCATTATTCTGTCCTTATTGGTAGTGGTGAGGGCCACGTAAGTTGGTGTGGTGAAGCGCCGGGCCATTGCTTTCGGCGTCAGGTTGAGTTTGATCGAAGCCGTTTTTCAGCAGGTTTTTGATAAAGCCGGTGAACGTCGCCTGTTGTTGCAGTGCCATGCCGCAAGCGCGTTCCAGCCGTTGGCTGCCATAACTTTTTTGCAGGCCAAGCAATGCCAGGCAGGTGCGCTGAGCTAAGACCGGATGGGCTTTGCGCCGCTCTATCGCGAGCACGACACCCAGCGTATCCGGCCCTATTTGTTCTGCCCATTGCCTTAATCGCTCTGGCCCCCATTCCTGATGCGCGGCATGCGCCGGTGGCAAGTGTGATAATTCCGAGGTTTGACCGAAGGCTTTGCTGCTTCTCACATGCTGCGCCACACACTGGCCTTTGTGATGCACCCGGATCATGGTGGCGGTGGCCTGTATTTCCAGCCGCTCACCGCACAAGGCATGCGGCACCGAGTAGTAATGTTTATCGAATATAAGGTGGTAATCCGGTCCCACTTTGGCCACTTTGTATTCTGTGTATTCATACGGGAATGCAGGCAGCGCTTTGAGTGCAGGCAGGTCAATTTGTTGGAACAAGTCTTTACGACTCAGACCGTTATAAGCTTTCATCGGCCGCTCGTTTAGCTGGTGATTCAACAATCGAATAGCCTGATTCAGAGCCTCCAGCGAGTAAAAGGTCTGGTGGCGCAGTCGCGCTAATACCCAGTGCGTATTCTGATTTATCTGAACACCTAT